>NZ_VUMZ01000001.1 GCF_009695915.1 Hornefia butyriciproducens
TTTTGTCTTGTTTGACTTTCGTTTCCTGTCTATGTGGTTTTCTAGGTCCTTCCGGAAATCCTTCATTTTTCAAGGCTTTCCGTGCTCGCGTGTGCCGCGAACATTTAATATATTACCACCTGTTTACCTCTTCGTCAACCGCTTTTTTTGATTTTATTTTACCTTTTTTTAACTTGTTTTCAGGCCGCAAAAAGGTGCACATGTTTTGGTGTAATATCACAAATTTTTGTAGCTGTCGGTTCTGCGCCGCTGCTGACAATTAATGTGTGCTCAGTCATCGAATATGCTTGAAATATCAATAAGACAAAGAGCATATCCGGTGACCTGCCGCAGAGCAACAGCCGTATGGATTTCTATATATCCGGCTACGCCTGTCAATATTGCCTTGATTATATTGACAGAACCGGACGGGTATTCCAGATCTGATCCGCATAGTTCTGAATCGAACTGTCAGCGGCGAACCGGTACGCCTTCGCGATATTCACGACGGACATGGAGTTCCATCTTCTGCGGTCCTCGTATACGGCGAACATTTCATCGTGGACACGGCAGTAGTCTGCGAAATCCAGCAGGCACATATACGGGTCGGCGATGCTGTACCCGGGCTTCAGCAGGTAGTCCTTCAGATTCTGGAAGCTCATGCCGGCGAACCCCTCGCTCAGACGATCCACAGCAGCTTTCAGAACCGGATCATTACTGTAAACGGCGCCGGAGTTGTATCCCTCTGACAATATCTTCCGGATCTCTTCGACTCGCTTTCCGAAGATGAAAATATTCTCCGGTCCAACAGCATCATAGATCTCTACGTTTGCCCCGTCCATCGTACCGATGGTGACCGCGCCGTTAATCATCAGTTTCATGTTGCCGGTGCCGCTGGCCTCCTTCCCTGCAGTCGAAATCTGCTCGGAAATATCAGCCGCGGGCATCAGATGCTCCGCCATGGAGACACTGTAATTCTCCAGGAATACAACCTTCAGTTTCTCGCGGATCCGGGGATCCTGCTCGATTTCCTCACTGATTTTGCTGATTAACTGAATCACCGACTTCGCCAGATAGTAATTCGGTGCGGATTTGGCCGCGAACAGATAGGTTTCCGGCCGCATATCCAGATTCGGATCCGCCTTCAGCGCCTGATAGCGGCTGATGATGCGCAGAGCGTTCAGCAGCTGCCGCTTGTATTCATGCAGTCGTTTGGCCTGGACGACAAAAATGGAATCCGGATCGAGGTCAACGCCCTGTACGGATTTAACTTTGTCGGCGAAGCGCACTTTGTTGGCATGCTTAATTTCCTCGAGGCGATCCAGAACTGTCTCGTCCCGGACGAAGCGCTCAAAGTCTGCCAGACGATGGTAATCGGTTCTGTAATCGGGACCGATGGTCTCATCCAGCAGTTCCGCCAGACCCGGGTTAGACTGGCAAAGCCATCTCCGGTATGCGATTCCGTTCGTGACATTGGTAAACTTATCCGGATCCGCCAGATAAAAGTCGTGGAACAGATCATCCTGGAGGATCTTGGAGTGCAGAGCAGATACACCGTTGACCCGGTGGGAGCCCAGCACCGCCAGATTGGCCATACGAACCTGATTATCCCCAAGCGGCGAAATATAATCGATTTTTCCCCAGTCCCCCGGGAACTTCTGGTTCATCTCGTCCCGGAAGCGGCGATTGATCTCCTGGATGATAACATAGATCCGCGGCATCAGTCCCCGAACCAGCGAATCGTTCCACTTCTCCAGCGCTTCCGCCAGAACAGTGTGGTTGGTGTAGGACACGGTATTGACTACCCGTTCCCATGCATAATCCCAGGAGCAGCCGTAGTCATCCATGAAGATCCTCATCAGCTCCGGAATACTCAGAGCCGGATGCGTGTCATTGATGTGGATCACGTTCTTCTTGTGGAAATTGTCCAGTGTTCCGTAAATTTTGTAATGATCCCGAACGATGTTCTGGCAGGACGCTGACACCATGAAATACTGCTGCTTCAGCCGCAGCTCTTTTCCCTCTTCAATATTGTCCGCCGGATACAGAACCTTGGTAATTACTTCGGCGCTGTTGTTTTTCTGCGCCGCCCTGGTGAAGTCACCGCTGTTGAATGTCGCCATATCAAAACCGTCGGAGTCCACGGCCTTCCACAGGCGCAGTTTGTTCGTGGTTTTCGTTTCATAGCCGGAGATGTACATGTCATACGGTACAGCCTGCACCACCTGAGGGTTCTCCAGGTTGAATTTCAGTCCTTCCTCGGTCCAGTATTCCTGATAGGTTCCGTAGAATGTTACATCGAACGGATCGTCTGCGTTCTCATTCAGCCAGACATGACCGCCGGGCAGCCAGTTGTCCGGAAGCTCCACCTGCCAGCCGTCGACGATCTTCTGTTTGAAAAGGCCGTATTCGTAACGCAGAGAGAATCCTGTAGCGTCGTAACCGTCGGTTGTCATCGTGCTGAGGAAGCAGGCTGCGAGGCGTCCCAGACCGCCGTTTCCGAGGCCGGCATCCGGTTCACAGTCGAACACCTCCTCCAGTGTCAGGCCGGAGCCCTCCAGAATTTCCCGCACCTCTTCCATCTCGCCGAGATTAAAGAGATTATTTCGCAGAGACTGGCCCATCAGATATTCCATACAGATATAATAGACTTTTTTAACGTCATCCCTCTGCTCTGCTTTTTCCTTTGTCTTCTTGAAATCGATGTAGCGCTGACGCAGCTGCTCATTGACCACACGGGCCAGAGCCTTGTACATCTGCTGGGCGCTGGCTTCCTCCGGGGTGGTGTGCAGGTCATACTCCAGGACGGTGTTGAGTCTGTCCTTCAGTTTTGCTTCTTCTCTCACCTCAAGCACGGCTTCTTCCACCTTTTTTACGGCCTTCGCTGCTTTCGCCTTCGCCGCCTTCGTCTTTGCTGTCTTCGCAGCGGCTCCGGTTCTCGTCGTCTTATCCGTTTTGGGGGATTTCGCTTTCTTCGCAGCAGTTCCGGTCCTAGAGGCCTTCGCTGCCGTTTTTCTCTCAGTTGTCTTTTTCTCTGCCATTTATACCCTTCCCTTCATTATTGATTGATTTTGTCGTTGTTATGTCGCCGCTCCATTCTCGTTATGGCGCTGCTTTGGCTGTGCTCTGTCACTGCTCCATCATGGACTCGTACATCTGGATGTATTGTCCTGCCGCCTTCCTCCAGCTGAAGTCCATCGACAGATCGTGCCGCACCAGCGGCTCCCATTTGTCTTTGTCCCCGCAGCGGCTTACTGCATTCATCACCGCGTGATAAAAGCTCTCTGCGCCATAATCTGCGAAGGTGAATCCATTGCCGTCTCCCAGCGTACAGTCCTTGATGGAATCCTTCAGCCCGCCGGTCTCCCGGACCACCGGAATATCGCCGTATCGGCATCCGATCATCTGGGAAAGTCCGCAGGGCTCGCATCTGGACGGCATCAAAAGAATATCGCCGGCCGCGTAGACGCGGTGGGATTTGGCGGTATCGAACTCGATCATGGAGCAGACCTTATCCGGATAATTGTACTGCAGGCTCCGGAAATAGTTCTCATATTCGCCGTTTCCGGTGCCGAGCATGACGAACTGCACGTCATTGTTCCGGAGAACTCCGTCCAGTGTATGCATGATCAGATCCATGCCCTTCGCCGGCACAAGCCGGGAAATCAGTGTAATCATCGGAACGTCTCTGGTCGGAAGCCTCAGTTCCTCCTGGAGAGCACGTTTGCAGGCCGCCTTTCCGGACAGATCCTTCTCGCTGTAATTCGCGGCGATCAGCGGATCCCGAGCCGGATCGTAAGTCCTGACATCGATGCCGTTCAGGATTCCGGTCAGCTTATGCTCATTGCGGCGGATGATCTCGTCAAGGCCGAAGGAAAAGACAGGGTCCTTCAGCTCCTGCGCATATGTCGGGCTGACCGTGCTCAGCACATTGCAGCTCTCGATGGCGCCCTTCATCAGATTCACGTCGCCGCGGAAATCTACAATATATTCCTGGTCCTCCGGCAGGCCGAGACAGGATTCCAGAACGTCTTTTCCGTAATGTCCCTGGTATTCAATGTTGTGAATCGTGAACACCGTCCTGGTAAAGGCCTTCCGCACCAGAGAATTCTGGTATATGGGCACCAGAGCGGACTGCCAGTCGTTAGCGTGTATGATATTCGGATGGAAATCCGCGATTTCCATGGCGGTGAACACAGCACGGCTGAAATATGCGAAACGCTCGCAGTCATCGTAATAGCCGTAGAGCCCATCACGCTTGAAGTAGTATTCATTATCGATGAAATAGTAAACCGTTCCGTTCCTCTTCAGTTCGAACAGGCCGATGTACTGATTTCTCCAGGCCACCGGGACTCTGCCCTCTCCGAGGAATTTCATTTTTCCGCGGTATTCGTCGCTGATTTTTCCGTACAGCGGCAGAATGACCCGGCAGTCCATCCTTGTCTTCCGGCTCCTGTTCAGTGCGGCCGGCAACGATCCCGCGACTTCTCCCAGACCTCCGGAGGTGGCAAAGGGGGCGCATTCCGGTGTCACAAAGAGTACGCTCAGCCTCCGGGTGGGCGGCGTTTCTGCCCTGCGGGCCACGCGTCTGCGCGGTTTGGGTCGGGTTTTACCCGCAGAAGTCTTCGTAACCGGTTTCTCCTCCGTCGCAGTTTTCTTCTTCACTTTATCTGCCATAATGATTCCTTTCAATTATTTGTGCGCCGCAGGCGCACGGCGAACCCGCGGTCCTGGTCTTACGAAGACCTGTTCCGTAGAAACTCATTATACATCAGGTTCTTTCAGACTGCAAATCCCTGCGGAAAACCGTCAAAAAACAATGTCCGCTTATTGAACTCGTATCGGAAATCGAGTAAAATTAAGTTATAGACTTAGGGGAAGGAGTTTGTTATGAGTGCAAAGAAAAAGAGTAAACCGGCATCCGCTCCGAGAGCCGGAGCACAGAGCATTGCAGAGCACCGGTTTTTGTTCCACAAAGGACGGGATTACCGGGCCTATGAATTTCTGGGAGCGCATATTCTCGGCGGCAGCGGAGTAGGCCTCACTCCCGAGGATGTGAATGTCCGGGGCGCAGAAACCGTTCCGGGAGGAGAACAGCCTTCCCCGGCCGGGACCGGGACCTCTGCCGGAACGCGCAGAGACAGATTATCCGGAGTCGTTTTCCGGGTGTGGGCCCCACGTGCAGCGGCGGTCGCTCTGGTCGGCGGATTCAACAACTGGGATCCGTCCGCTAGTCCTATGCAGAGGCTCGAAGAAGATGACAGCATCTGGGAAGTAGTTCAGACCAACGCCGGGGAGGGCGATCTGTATAAATATGTGATCACCGACGATCACGGCAAGCAGGTCTATAAAGCCGACCCCTACGCATTCAGCGCAGAAGCCGGAGGACCTGAAGACGGTCACATGCGTGCCTCAGTGATCTGGGATCCCTGCAAGCCCTTCCGCTGGAACGATCTGGCCTGGCGCAAACGCAGAGACAGCTGCAACCCCTACCGGTCGCCCATGAACATCTACGAATGTCATCTGGGCTCCTGGAGGCGCAAGGAGGACGGTTCCTTCTATTCCTACCGGGAACTGGCTGCGCGGCTGATTCCTTATGTCAAAAGGATGGGATATACGCATATGGAACTGCTCCCCATCATGGAGTACCCCTACGAGGGTTCATGGGGATATCAGATCACCGGGTACTATGCCGTGACCTCGCGTTACGGCACGCCGGAGGATTTCCGGTACTTTGTGAACAAAGCTCATGAGGCGGGGATCGGCGTAATCCTGGACTGGGTGCCCGCCCACTTCCCGAGAGACGAACACGGGTTGGCTGCCTTCGACGGGTATCCTTTGTACGAGGACAGCGATCCGCTGAAACGCGAGCACAAGGGCTGGGGGACCCTCGCCTTCGACTTCGGCCGTCCGGAGGTCATCAGTTTCCTCATTTCCAACGCCTTTTTCTACTGCGACGTATATCACATTGACGGGCTGCGGGTAGACGCTGTGGCGGCGATGCTGTATCTGGATTATGACCGCGGAGACGGAGAATGGCGCCCCAACCGCTACGGAGGGAACAAAAATCTGGAGGCGATTGCCTTCCTTCAGAATATGAACCGGGACGTGCTGGGGAACTATCCGGGCGTCCTCACCATCGCAGAGGAATCCACCGCCTGGCCTAGCGTGACCAAACCGCCCTCGGTGGACGGCCTCGGGTTCAACTTCAAATGGAACATGGGATGGATGAACGATGCACTTCAGTATTTCCAGACTGATCCCCTGTGGCGCGGAGGATCGCACAACAAGCTGACATTCTCCATCACCTATGCATACAGCGAAAACTTTATTCTTCCGATTTCACATGACGAGGTGGTGCACGGGAAGAAATCTCTGCTGGACAAAATGCCCGGCGAATACGAGGACAAATTCGCCCAGCTCAGGGTCTTCTATACCTACATGTTCACCCACCCCGGCAAGAAGCTCACCTTCATGGGCGCTGAATTCGGTCAGTTTATCGAATGGAATGAGGAGCGGGAACTGGACTGGCTGCTGCTGGACTATGAGAAGCACCGCAAACTGCAGAGCTTCGTCCGGGAACTGAACCACTATTATACCGATACCGACGCACTCTGGGAAACCGACGATACTTTCGACGGTTTCCGCTGGATCGATGCCGACAACGCCGACGACAATGTCTTCACTTATATGCGGTTCAGCAGAAAACAGAAGGCGGTGCTCATCGCCCTGAATCTTTCCGGAAAGGACTTTCCGGAGTTCGACATCGGGGTTCCCGCCGCTTCTGCCTACCGGCGTGCGATCGACACCGACATGAAACGCAGCGGCGGGACGGGGAGCAGACGGAAAACCGTCTATCATGTCGTCGACGGCGGATGCAACGGATACGCACAGCATATCACAATACCTCTGCCGAAGTTCTCCGCGATCATTCTCGAAAAGGAGGGATGATTTATGTCAAGAAAGAAAAAATGTGTGGCAATGCTCCTGGCCGGGGGCCAGGGAAGCCGCCTGTCGCCTCTGACCGCGACGCTGGCCAAGCCGGCAGTTCCCTTCGGCGCACGATACCGGATCATCGATTTTTCTCTGTCGAACTGCGTTAACTCGGACATCGACACGGTAGGCGTATGCACTCAGTATCAGCCGCTGGAACTCAATGATTATCTGGGCACCGGAGCACCCTGGGATCTGGATCTCCGCTTCGGCGGTCTGCATGTTCTGCCCCCCTATCAGGCGGCCGGCGGAGCAGACTGGTTCCGGGGAACAGCCAACGCCATCTATCAGAATCTGCGCTTCATCAAGAATTATGATCCGGACTATGTGCTGATCCTGTCCGGCGACCATATCTACAAAATGAATTACGAAATGATGCTGCAGGAGCACATTGACAACAAGGCGGACTGCACCATCGCAGTCATCGATGTCGCGCCTGAGGAGGCAAGCCGGTTCGGCATCATGAACACAGACCGTCAGGGACGTGTCATCGAATTCGAAGAAAAGCCGGAGCACCCCAAAAGCACGCAGGCTTCCATGGGAGTCTACATTTTCAACACCGACAAGCTGATTCGCTATCTGGAGGCAGACGAACAGGATCCGGAATCCTCTAACGATTTCGGGAAAAACATTATTCCCAACATGCTCCGGGACGATCAGAGACTCTTTGCCTACCTGTACAAAGGCTACTGGAGAGATGTCGGTACACTTTCTTCCTTCTGGGCCGCCAACATGGACACCCTCGGCGAAGATCCCGAACTCCCTCTGAATGATGCGGGCTGGCGGATCTACTATCGTCACAGTTTCGATCATCCTCAGTATGTGGGAGAACACGGCGAAGTTCTGAACTGTAACTGCGGCGACGGCAACGAGTTGGACGGCCGGGTCGAGGACTCTATAATCTTCAATAACATAATTGTTGAAGAGGGTGCGTCCATCAAGGATTCCATCATCATGAGCGATGTTGTGATCCGGCGCGGCGCCCATGTGGAATATGCCATCATCGACCACGGCACCATCATCGGGGAAAACGCCACCGTCGGCGGCAGCAAGGATTCCTGCGATCTGACGGTGGTTGCCAACGACTGCCGCATCGGCAGCCGCCAGACCGTTAAAGCCGGCGAGGTTCTGACCGGAGACCGGATATAGAGGAAGAAAGGAGGAAAGTCATGAATGCCGTAGGACTTATATTTGCGGATAATTATGAAGTGGAAATCAACGAACTTACGGAAACACGCACGATGGCCGCGCTTCCTTTTGGAGCCCGGTACCGGGTCGTGGATTATCTTTTGTCCAACATCACCAACGCCGGGATCCATGATGTGGGAATCATCACAAACTCTCGTTATGAGAGCCTGATGGATCACGTCAGTTCCGGCATAGAATGGGACCTGGAACGCAAGAACGGCGGGCTTCATTTCCTGCCGCCCTTCTCCTATCACGGCAGAGGAGACCGTTACGAGCACATTCTGGAGGCCATGCAGGCAAACGTGTCCTTCCTGCGCAACTGCGACGAGGAATACGTCATCGCCTGTTCCAGCACCTGCGTCGGGAACATCGACCTTGCGGCCATGATGGATTATCATATCAAGACCGATGCTTATATCACCGTGCTCTGCACCCGGAACCCCAGGAACAAGCAGGTCGGCATCCCGACGACAGAATATCTGATGGATCCCACCGGCCGTATCCAGAACATTGAAATCAACCGGAAACCGATTCTGCAGGGAGCCGTCGTGGGCGCCAATATCTACATCGTCCGGCGGACGGATTTGCTGGATCTTCTGGAAAACTCCGAGCGGGAAATGACCAGCTGGCGCAGGGACGTTCTGATCCCTCATCTGAAGGATCGGAAAATCATGGGCTATGTAACCGGCGAAACGCTGCTGTACCTCGACAATGTTGTAGCGTATCTGCAGAGCAGTCTGGATCTCCTGGATCCTAACCTGAGGGACGAGCTCTTCCATCAGGAGAACCGCCCCATCATCACCCGCGTCGGCGACAGCGCTCCGGCCTGGTACGGTCCCCGATCCAATGTCAGAAATTCCCTGATCGCAGCGGGCACAATCATCGAGGGCGAGGTTCGCAATTCCGTGATTTTCCGGGGTGTACACATCAAGAAAGGCTCTGTGATTGAGAACTCTGTGGTCATGCGAAACGCCACCATCGGAGAACATGTCCATCTCAATTACGCAATACTGGACAAGAACGTGATCATCAACGATAAGCGAATGCTTTCCGGCTACATCACTCACCCCTTTGTCGTCAAGTATGGAGCCGTAATCTGACAAAATCCGGGGCAGTATTCGTGGGCGCATAGCGCAGCGAACAGCAAACAACGGCGGCGGGCGGCGAGCACCGCAGCCAGTAAACAGCGGCAGCCCGCACCAGCGCACGATGCCGCAAACACCGTCCGCCGCCTGATAATCTGACATCAAGGTATGACAGGAGTGTATGGATAATTGAAAGAGACCAGTATAGTATTTAATTCCAGAGACGAGCGATATAAATCTCCCTACGGAGCGCTTCGTTCCGGAATGAACATGACAGTCCGCATCCTCGTGGACCGGGATTTGTGTCCCCGGCGCGTCCGGCTCGTCATGCTCTATGACCGCCATCACTACCCCGCCTACTATGAAATGGCGGGAACTGAGACACCGATAGAAACCGACAACTACATTGAATACAGCGTCAGTCTTCCGGTGGAGGACACCGGACTCTACTGGTACCACTTTCAGGTGGAAACGCCGAACCGGCTGATGAAGATCGGTCGCGCCGATGATAACCGGGCTGAGCTCCAGGACTTTCCAAAGAGCTGGCAGCTGACCGTATACCGCAGAAGCTATGAAACCCCGGAATGGATTTTCGGAGGCGTGTATTACCATATCTTTGTGGATCGATTCGCACAGGGGGAAAACCCGCGGCTGGAACGCGCCCTTGCAGAGGAACGCGGCGCCGCCGGCGAAAACGGGACACCCGATCACGGCATTCCTCTCACCACCAAAATCCGCCGGGATGACTGGGGCGGCGTTCCGCAGTGGCAGCCGGAGGACGGCAAAATTTATAACCGGGACTTTTTCGGCGGAAACCTGGCAGGAATCCGCAAGAAGCTCCCTTATCTGCAGGAGCTCGGAGTGACATGCCTCTACCTCAGTCCGATTTTTGAGGCCTACTCCAACCATAAATATGATACCGGCGACTACTCCCAGATCGATCCGATGTTCGGATCGGAAGAGGACTTCCGGGCACTCTGCCGGGACGCCATGTCCCGGGGAATCAGGGTAATCTGCGACGGCGTGTTCTCCCACACGGGAAGCGATTCTGTGTACTTTGACAAATACGGTCACTTCGGCGGAGGCGGTGCATGGCACAATGTCAATTCCCGTTACCGGGACTGGTATTACTTCCACGAGAACGACACCTATGAATCCTGGTGGGGAATCGATACGCTGCCCCGCCTGAACAAAACAAACCCGGACTATCAGAAATTCATCTGCGGCAGGGACGGCATCATCCGCAGGTGGCTGCGGGCCGGCGCCAGCGGATGGCGTCTGGATGTGGCGGACGAACTGGATACCGGTTTTCTGAAGGCGCTTGTCCGCGCGGCAAAGTCGGAGAAGCAGGATTCCATCATAATCGGAGAGGTCTGGGAGGACGCCTCCAATAAAATCTCTTACGGGGACCGCCGTAACTACTTCGAGGGTGACAAGCTGGACAGCGTCATGAACTATCCGTTCCGCGCAGGCATCATTGATTTTGTACGCAACGGCAATGCATGGCAGATGGCTGCCACGGTGGATCAGATTATGGAGAATTACCCCTCCGATGTGGTGAACAGTCTGATGAATCTGCTGGGCACGCACGACAGTGTCCGCATCCTCACGGCCCTGGCAGGCCGGGATCTGGGACCCGATCCCTCCCGCGAGCAGCAGGCAAACACCCACCTGACCGAGGAAGAGCGGCGACGGGGTCTCCGGATGCTGAAAATCACCGTGGTCATTCAGATGACGCTCCCCGGTGTCCCCTGCATCTATTACGGAGATGAAGCCGAAACGGAGGGATATAAAGACCCCTTTAACCGAACCTGCTATCCCTGGGGACGGGAGAACAAAGACCTTCAGGCATGGTACCGGAAAATCATTGCAATCCGGAAATCCCATCCTGTTTACAAGCGCGGCCGCTACCGGACAATCGCCTCTATCGAGGGGTTATATGCCTTTGAACGGTTCGATTCCGTCGACAGCTGGTACGGCGACGCATTCTCCGACCGTGACCATCTGGACAGCAGGCCCTCAAGTCTTATCACCTGCGCCAACTGCGGCGAGCGGGAAGCGACGCTGTTTCTGGACAGTATCCGGGTAGATCTTCTGACCGGCGAACGCAAGAAGGAAGAAAAGATAACTGTCTTCCCGGGAGAAGTCATGATTCTCGCGGAGGACGAGGAAGGAGTCTGAGTTATGAATTACATGGAGAAATATGAACAGTGGCTTGCCAGCGACTGTGTCGATGCGGCCACAAAGAACGAGCTGGAGGCGCTGCGCGGCAACGCGGAGGAACTGGCGGATCGGTTCTCCGGTATGCTGAATTTCGGAACGGCCGGACTGCGGGGCGTCATGCGGGCCGGACTGAACGGCATGAACACGTATACGGTCCGCTATGCGACACAGGGGCTCGCAGACCTGATCAACCGCTGCGGTGAAGAGGTTGGAAGCGGCGTCACCATCGCCTTCGACTCCCGCAACAACAGTCCGGAATTTGCCTCGGAGGCCGCCTGCGTTCTGGCTGCCAACGGCATTCACGTCAACCTCTTCGAGAGTCTCCGGCCGACGCCCGAGCTCTCCTTTGCGCTCCGCGAAACCGGTTCCATCGCAGGAATCAACATCACAGCCAGCCACAATACAAAGGAGTACAACGGCTACAAAGTCTACTGGTCTGACGGCGCGCAGCTGCCCCCGGAGCACGCCGCAGAGGTTTCCGCATCCATGGACAAAAATGATATTTTCCGGGACGTACGCACAATGCCCCGCAAAGACGCGGACGCAACGGGAATGATTACTCTGCTCGGCGCGGAAATGGACGAGAAATATATGGCGAAAGTTCTGGAGCAGTCCGTGGGACGCCGCTATGTAGAGCAGGTACAGGACACATTCAGGATCATCTACACGCCCTTCCACGGCACGGGCCACAAAATCGTACCGGAGATTCTGAAGCGGCTCGGCATGAAACATGTCCTGACCGTTCCTGAGCAGATGGTCATCGACGGAAACTTTCCCACGGTCAAATCCCCCAATCCAGAGAATGTAGAGGGCTTCGACCTCGCTATCCGTATGGCGAAAAAGGAAAATGTGGATCTGATCATCGGTACCGACCCTGACGGAGACCGGTGCGGCATCGTTGTGCGAAACGGCGACTCCTATGAGACTCTCTCCGGCAACCAGATCGGTGTCCTCCTCCTGGACTACCTGATCACCGCCCGCCGTGAATCCGGAACACTGGCAGAGAACGCCGCCGCTGTGAAGAGCATTGTCTCCACCAACATGGCGAAGAAAATATGTGAGGAAAATAGCGTCACTCTGTTCGAAACGCTGACCGGCTTCAAGTTCATCGGCGAAAAAATCAAGGAATTCGAACGCACCGGCGACTACACCTTCCTGTTCGGCTTCGAGGAAAGCAACGGCTACCTCGCCGGCACCTACGCCCGGGACAAGGACGCGATGGTGGCCAGCATGCTCATCGCAGAAATGGCCTGCCGCTACAAAACCATGGGCATGAACCTCTATGAGGCGCTCCAGCAGCTGTACCGCCGCTACGGCTTCTACCGCGAAGCAGTGGTCTCCGTGCAGTTCAGCGGCATCGGCGCACAGGAAAAAATGACTCAGATAATGAAGGACCTGCGTCACCACCCACCGGCATCCATCGGCCTACCCGTACTGCGGATACGCGACTACCAGGCCGGTGAAATCCGCCGCCTCGGCGCGGATACCGGCGCCGATACCGCATGCCCCGACGCAGATACCAGTGCCTGCACCGCCAGAAACGCATGCACCGGCGCGGCATACGACGAAGCCGAAGTCCCCGAGCCCACAGGCCTTCCGAAAAGCAACGTACTGTATTACGAGCTGGAGGACGAATGTTCCGCCGTTATCCGCCCTTCCGGCACCGAACCGAAGGTCAAGCTGTACGTTATGACAAAGGGCGCGGACGCCTCCATTGCCGAATCACGGCTGACCGCCATTCAGGAGGCCGGAAGCCGACTTCTGAAGTAATAAAGCACTAACACAGCTTCCCGAATCGGCCGCACGGCGCCGATTCTCGTCAATCATAACCACCGGCTGAGCCGGTGGTTCGCTTTAGCCCTATATGTGTCCAGGTTTTTGTCCGCTAATACTCATTCCAACGGCTCCATCAATCTGTTACTTCCCAGTATCCGTTCTTGCTGGCACCGTGACGGATTATCTTGTTTCTTTCTTTCAGCTTTGCTAATATTCTCTGCACCTGCCGCTGCGTCAGTCCCAGAGATGCTGCCAGAACCTTTGCCGTCATTTTCCCATCCTGTCTAAGCAGAGCAATTACTTTATCCTCATTTGATGTGACATTTGTTACGACATTTGATGCGACATTTGATGCGACATTTGATGCGACATTTGTTACGACATCGTTGCCTTGATTCTCACTGATCTCCTTATGATATACCCGAATCGCATGCCTAATGCGTGCCCATCCATCGAATGAACTTGGAATATCACTAATGCAGAAAGCCACCGCTTCACGCGATGGCTCTCTGCAAGTGTTGAGTTTTGAGAAAGAATGTTGAAAAGAATGTTTTAAGGTTGTATGCAATTCCTTTTGACAGTTATTACTATACAGGTTTATTGTGACGTCCGTTAGAGGGTTTTTTGTTGCTTTTCGTAATTAATGTGAAGGATTCGTCACAAAATCAGCGCTTCCTCCGCAGACAGCCGTTCGGTCGCTTACAGATCCTCGAAGGGACGCAAGCCCTCCGTCGCTCCTGGTTTTGTGACACAGAGCGCCCCCTCTGCCGCCGCCAGATCGACACATTTCCGAAAGGGAAATCCGCGGAGCATCGCAGCCAGATACGCAGCAATAGAAGTATCACCTGCGCCAAGTCCCGACACTTCCCGCTCCACGGGTTCAGCGCAACGCATTCCGCGGGCGCCCTCCCAGTCTGCCATCGCGCCGTCCGCAAACCCGAGCCGGCTGCAGATATCGCTCATATCATCACAGTTTTCAAAATACATGCCTTCCGCTCCGCATTTAATCAAAACATTACGCGCTCCCAGTCCGCGGCTGGCCCCGGCGAGTTCCTCCGGCGATGCGTTCGGCATACGGAGCATGTACCGAAGCTCGTCAATGCTGGGCACAAAGAAATCCACCAGCGGGAGCACATTGGTCAGAATCATCTCCCAGTCCTCCCTGCCTGCGTCAGAATCAGGATCCACCGCACAGAGGTCCAGTGAAGTTGCCAGACCGGCCCGACGAGCTCTTCGGAAAACACTGACAAGACCCCAGCCTGCATTTTCATAAAAATGCCGCATCGTCGGCGGATGCCCGAAATGCATCAGACGGCAATCCGGGAACCTCTCCAGCTCCAGTTCCGATTCCATATAGGCATCGTTAGCACCGGGATTCTGCAGAATTGCCCGGTCCAGTCCCTCCGGCGCCAGAATAAGGCTGTACGCAGTCGCAGCCGCAGGGTCCTCAACGATGCCCGCCAGAGAATCCTGCCCGGCACCTCGAACCAGCATATTTTTCAGCATCGTTCCGAAATCATCCTGCCCGATTTTACCGCACAGAACAGGGTCCACGCCGAACAGTTTCATGGCAATCCCCGTGTTTGCGACAGAACCGCCGGGGCAGATGTCATTGCCCAGAATCCGGGTAATGCCTCCGGGATGGATCACATCGGAGAAATCTTTTGCGCCCCGGCTCACAAACCGCGGACAGATGTCGATACTCAGGCAGCCGAGAACCAGCGCTCTCGGCCGGCGGCAGCGAAGGTCTGCTTCCTTTCCGTCTGCCGACGGTCTCTCGGAGCACGGCGACGATTCTTCGTCATCGGTGCGCTCTCCGCATAGGGTTTCCGACGGTGTTCCGGGGCACGACGACGGTTTCCGGCCGTATTTCCCGGTCAGAATCGCGATTCGTTTAGCCAGTGATTCATCGAAAGCCCCTGCCTGCATCTGCCAGCCCCAGTTTCCTTCCGGCGTTCCGGGCAGATTGATTCGGGCCTCGCTCCCCAGACCCAGCCAGTCCTGCATCGGCAGAATACATGTCTCACAGCGGGTGGAAAGCGCCAGTTCTATCATCCCGGACAGCGCATCTGCGGACTCCAGGATTTCAACGTCCGGCAGCGGTATCTCGGCAGTCTCGCCTGTCGCCGGTATGTCGCCGCCCGGGCTTTCCGGAGCATCTGCCGATACTTCGCTCCCGCGGAATCTGGTCAGCGTTCCGAGAGTTTTTTTCAGATACCAGGTGACAAACCGCTGTTTATAATCCGCGATGCTCCGGTACCAGCCCAGCGTCGTATCGTTGTCATGGGTTCCGGTGTAAACCACAGAATGATCTGTATCATAGCGGTCGGGAAGGTACAGATTCGATTCATCCGAGTCAAAGGCAAACTGCAGAATCTTCATTCCCGGATATCCTGTCTGCCGTATCATCCGGAACACGTCCTCCGTCAGGAAACCCAGATCCTCGGCAATGAACCCCGATGCCGGAAATTCCCGTTCCACCTGATGAAAAAAGTCCATGTCCGGGCCCTTCTCCCAGTGTCCGTCCAGAGGATTCTGAGTATCCGCCGGAATTGAATAATATGACTCAAACCCGCGCATATGATCCAGCCGAATCACATCGAACAAATGGAAGTTCTGACGAAGGCGGGCAAGCCACCACCGGTATCCGTTGCTCCGATGATGCTCCCAGTCATACAGCGGATTCCCCCAGCACTGCCCTTCCGGCGTGAAAGCATCCGGCGGCGCGCCTGACACATTCACCGGGCGGCGCTCCTCATCCAGCTGGAACAGTTCCGGGTGCACCCAGCAGTCCGCACTCTCATACGCCGCGTAAATAGGAACATCTCCGATAATTTCGATTCCCCTGCCATGCGCGTATTCAGCCAGCTCCTCCCATTCACAGAAAAATTCATACTGCGTCCACTTCCAGAATTCGAGATCTGCAGCAAGCGCCTGCTTCATCTGCGTCAGCGCAGCTTCATCACGGCAGCGCAGAGGGCTTTCCCACTCCGGCCAGTCCGCACCGCAGTGCGCATCACGAATCGACATATACAAAGAAAAATCATCGATCCACTCTTTGTTGTCCTCGCAGAAACGTTCGTAAGCCTCCTTTTCCCCGCCGGTAAAAAGCCTCTGCCGAAAGGCGCCGAAGGCGCGCCGAAGAAGGGCTTTGTGCGCCGGAAGTACAACATCATAATTGATACGTTCACCTTCGCGTAAATTCAAAGACGCCGGGAGCAGCTCCGCGATGTCTGCGGCACTCAGCAATCCTTTGCTGCGAAGCGCCTCCGGATCGATATATGCTGTCTCACCCGCAAAGCAGGAAACCGGCTGATAGGGCGAATTACCCCGTCCCACCGGGCCGAGCGGAAGAATCTGCCAGCAGCTCTGACCTGCCGCTGCCAGACGATCCACAAAAGTCCGCGCTTCCGCTGTAAATCCCCCAATACCGTGTCGGGAAGGCAACGCGAATATAGGCAGCAAAATTCCACTTTTGCGCATTTCAATTTCTCCTTTATCATGATTATGCATGTTCAGCGCATCCGTCAGACCCGAAAGCGGGCCGGCAGTATGACACCGATTACAATTAATCTTAACACAAACTGGACTTTTATAACACAGAAGAATATAATAAATTCAAATCATCGTTATGAAGAAGCGAGCTGCAAGCCGGAGTTTCCGGAATCAAGGCAACTGGGCACCGGCGCTCCGAGACAATGGCTGGGCAACGGCAGATCGACGCCGGCGGAGCAGCCGGCAGCAGCGGCAGATTGACGTCAGTTCTCCGCAGCAGCGGCAGATTGGAATGAAGAAACGAGGTGCGAATATGGAAACGAGAACGGACATAAAAGTTGATTTAAAGAACACGGGCATCGACCCGTCAGAAATTGAGGGGCGGCGCGGCGAGGCGCAGGACGCTCTGAACCGGCTCTGGTCCGGCGAGCTGGATTTCACCGGCTGGGTCAGAGATCCTCTGGAATTCAGTGATGCTGCCGTGAATGAACTGATTGATGTGGCGGCGGAAATTCGGGGAAAATGCGACTATTTTCTGGTGCTGGGCGTCGGCGGCTCCTTCATGGGAGCTAAGGCCGTCGTAGATCTTCTGCAGTCTCCTGAAGCAGATACCCGGGTTTTGTTCGCCGGCTATAACTTCAACGCGCGATACATTCACGATCTTCTGCGGGAAATCGGCGACGCAGACCTGTGTCTCTGCGTGGTTTCCAAGTCCGGCACGACCACGGAAACATTGTCGGCATATGGAATTTTCAAAGAGATTATGCTGGAAAAATACGGTCCGGAAGAGACTGCCGCCCGTACCTATGTAGTCACGGAACATCGCTCCAATTATCTGTTTGATATGGCAGTCGCCGAGGGATCGAGGATTTTCGATCTAGCCCTTGACATCGGCGGGCGGTATTCTGTGCTGACGCCGGTGGGGCTTCTGCCCATCGCGGTTGCCGGAATCGATATCCGGGCCATTATGAACGGAGCCCGGGCTCTGTGCTCCCGGGAAACCTTCCGCAGCGACGGTCTGGACTACGCCATCACGCGTCAGGCCTTTGCCGACGCCGGAAAAACCATCGAGGTCTATGAGTTTTTTGATCCGTACTTCGCTTATTTCGGAGAATGGCTGAAGCAGCTGTTCGGAGAAAGTGAAGGGAAAGACGGCAAAGGGCTCTTCCCGACATCCCTGATGTTCAGCCGCGATCTTCATTCTATGGGGCAGTTCCTTCAGCAGGGAACTCCGTGTTTCTTTGAGACCTTCATCACAGTAGACGAGACTTCGGAGGATGTAGAAATCCCGGTCCTCGCGATGAAACCTTTTGCCGGAAAAACAATCCAGCAAATCAATCTCTGCGCAGAAAAAGGCGTGCAGGACGCTCATGTGAAGGCAGGAATTCCGGTAATTTCCATCCGCCTTCCCAGACTTGATGAAAATGTGACAGGGCAGCTGCTCTACTACTTTGAGACACAGTGCGCCGTCTCCGCCCTGCTCTCCGGGGTGAACCCGTTCAACCAGCCGGGAGTAGAGGATTATAAACGCGAGATGCGCGCGTATATTACTGCTTTAGACAAATAGTACCGGCGCTCACGTCGCCGGTCTTCCAACGGTGCTCCGGCAGCACGCTTAGGCGCCCGCACCGCCGGACTTCCAACGGTGCTTCGGCAGCGCACCCCTTCGGCGCCTACCCGGAGCACCTTTTTCGTACCGCCGAATACACATCATGCTGCATGCGGCGCACAGTGCGAAACCTTACTCCAGAACTTCATACATCCCGGAGGCGTCCTCTTTTCTGACCGACTCCGGTACGGCGACGACCTTAAGGGTAATTGAACTGTTTCCGAATTCGATATGGATAACGTCTCCGGGTTCTACATCCGTACCGGCCTTTGCGGGCCGGTCGTTAACAGTGACGCGGTTCTGATCACAGGCTTCCTTCGCCACAGTTCTTCTCTTGATTACTCTTGAATTTTTCAGAAATTTATCGACTCTCAATGTAACCTCCCGTTACTGAAACCTTGGTTGTTTTCTATTATAATTAGTGTCTGCTCATTAAGTCCCCGTCGGACTTAATGGGCGCTGACGGCAGTTTGTCAGCAGCGCCGCGGCGCACCATCCAACGGAAGGGTGCGCCGGCAAACACTAATTGATGCTTGTGCTCAGGGATTCGGCCGTTTCCGAATCCCACTGCCGCAGGGTTTTCAGATGAAACGCTTGAAAACCTTGCGGCAGGCTACCGAATATGCTCTTTATATTATTGATATTTCAAGCATATTCGGTAGCTGAGCACGCATTAATTGCGGTTGTGTTTTCCGGTCATTACAAAAGGGGCAGCCACGCTGCCCCTGTGATTGTATCTGAATTATTTGTTAACCGCGTCTTTCAGAGCCTTTCCGGCTTTGAAAACAGGTGCTTTAGAAGCTGCGATCTTGATAACCTCTTCCGGTTTGCGCGGATTTCTGCCCTGACGAGCTTTTCTCTCTCTGGTCTCAAATGTTCCGAAGCCGATCAGCTGGACTTTCTCACCCTTCACCAGGGATTCCTCGACCGTAGCCAGGAAAGCGTTAATAGCAACTTCCGCATCCTTCTTTGTAAATTCCGTTTTCTCTGCTACCGCAGCGACTAATTCAGCCTTGTTCATTATAAAATCCTCCTTAAACTTTGATTGAGGCGACAAACTTATCCTTCAAGCTCATCCCCAAGCTCTTCGATCTCTGCCAGCGACATCCTGACAACATCTCTGCCTTCCGCGGAGACCTTTTTCTCGACAGCTTCAAACCTTTTGACAAATTCATCCGTCAAGCGATTCAGTGCGTCCTCAGGGTCGACATTTCTGCATCTCGCCGCACCTGCAATTGAAAAGAGCAGTCTTCCATACATTTCCGCAATTGCTTCATCGCTCACAGACCGATCCGCACACTCTCGAATCCTGCCAAGATCACAGCTCATCTGATCAAGCAGGTCCGCCTCCGATGGAACATCGAAACCCAGCTGCCCGATGCGATTCTGCACCTTGCTGGCCCGAAGCAATGCCGGCAACGCTTTCGGCACTCCTGTAAGCCGATCTGCCAACATGGAATCACCGTGCTCTTCACTCTTCACATTTTCCCATTTTTCAAGGACTTTGTCAATAGTTTTTAGGCTATCTTCTTTGAAAATATGGGGATGCCGGCGGATCATCTTCTCACATTCCCCGTTGATCACATCCACGGCGGAAAACCGTTCGTCATCTTCTGCGATAACAGAATTCAGAACCACCTGCAGCATGACATCGCCCAGTTCCTCCTTCAGATTCGCCGTGTCATTTTTGTTCACTGCGTCCACCGCCTCATAGGCCTCCTCGATCATACAGGTCCTCAGCGACTCGTGGGTCTGAACGCTGTCCCATGGACATTCCCGCCGCAGAATCCGGACGATCTCAAATAGACGGCGGCACGCCCCGCCCTCTTCCTCCGCCGGTTCATAAAGCGGCGCGTATTTCTTTTTCAGGTCTGATGTATCCATGAACTTCTCCTTTTGAGTGTGACAAATTCCGGTCCGGCTCTCTTCGCCGTCAATGCGCTGCCGATGCTCCCGCGCACGGTCTTCAGCGTCGGACGAATTTATTTGCAAGACGTGCAAAACGTCTGCCTCCCGGCATGCGCTCCAGTTCCTCCGGCGTAATTGCCCTGACCGCGAAAATCAGGATGACATAAATGACCATTGCTGTCAGAATCGCCACCGCCGCAGACAGCGCATTTGCCATATTCCCGCTGTGACCGGCGAGAATAATCATCATTCCTTTGTACACCCCGAGAGCCCAGGCGGCCATCAGCAGCGCCGCGATCAGCGGCCGGAGATACGTCAGACTGATGTTGTGCCGGACGCCGGTATACTTGTGCACAGAAATATCGTTCAGCGTCATCGCGACAAAATATGCCACCAGGGTGCCGATAGCAGCGCCCTTCACATTAATCACGTGAATGCCGACGGTGAAATAAGTCACGAACACCTTGAACACACATCCGATCGCCAGGTTCCTCACCGGAATCATCTGCTTTCCGATCGCCTGCAGGACACTGGTCGAAGTCTGCATATGCGCCAGAAAGATCACGCCGATGGCGAGAAGCATCATGATGGGCGCCGCCTCCCGACAGGACTCCGGCTGCTCGAAATACAGCAGTTTAAGAATCGGCTCCGCCAGGAAGAAGAGTCCGAAGGCGCACGGGAAGCCCATGATCATCGTCGTCCGATAGCCCAGCTTGATCGTCTCATTGACCTCCGTCGCGTTATTCACTGCGAAATTTCTGGAAATCGCCGGAACCAGACTGACCGCCACCGCCTGTGTAAAGATCTGTGGGAAAGCGATAATCGGGTTGCAGTAACCGCCGTAGAGGCTGTACATATGCTCTGTGGCCGCCCGACTCCATCCTGTCTGCTGCAGCACGTTCATCACGATTGACGTGTCGATCAGGGTCATAATCGGCATAATCTCACATCCGATGATGATGGGAACGGCAATCATCGTGATTTTCTTCGCCAGATATTTTCCGTCCTCCACCATCGGATCTCCATATTCAATTTTCTGCCGGAATACTTTGTGGTTCAGCAGGAAGATCAGTGCGATGACCGCCAGACCGGCAATCGCGCCCGCCGAAGCGCCGAAGGATGCACCTGCCGCCGCCTTCACCATATCCCCGGAGTGGAAGGCAAACACATACGCCAGCGAGAGACCCACGCCGCAGCGCACCAGCTGCTCCGTGATTTCAGAAATCGCCGTGGGGTTCATATTCTGCCGGCCGTTGAAAAACCCCCGGAAGGAGGAAAACAGCGGCACAAAGAACAGTGCCGGTGCCATAGCCCTCACCGCCAGCGCGGATTTGGGACTTCCCACCGCCCGGGCGATAATATCCGCTCCGAAAAAACAGACGAGGAAGCAGACCGTTCCGACGCCCAGAAGCAACAGCGTCGCCACGTGAAAGATTTTGTGCGCGTTGCGGTAGCGTCTCTGCACGATGCTCTCCGAGACCAGCCGGGAAATCGCCACCGGAACGCCGGCGGTGCCGATGACCACCAGCGTTCCGTAAATCGCGTAAGCGACACTGTAATACGTCATCCCGTCGCCGATCCAGTTGGTCAGAGGAATCCGGAAGACCGCCCCGAGAAGCTTGATCATAACACCGGCCCCCGCCAGAATGGCCGCGCCCTTCAGGAATTTCTTTTCATTTGAATCTGACATACAGTAATCTCCAATACTAAAGCTGCGCTAAAATCCCCTTTGCAGCCTTCTCCGTTTCAAAGACAGTTTTTTCTTTATCGATTGTAGCATATTCTCCGTCTTTGTAAAGCACTTTTCCGTCCGCCATCGTCAGGACCACATCGCTCCCTGCGGCGGAATAGACGATATTGTTGACCATATCGTGAACCGGATGCATATTCGGCTGAGAAATATCCATCACGATCAGGTCAGCTTTCTGTCCCTCCGCCAGAAGACCGCAGTCCGTCCGTCCCTGCGCCAGAGCTCCGCCTCTCGTGGCGGCGTACAAAGCCTGACGCGGCGTGATTACAGTAGGATCTCCGGCCTTGATTTTTCCCACGAGAGCCAGTGTTTTAATCTCCTCCAGGAAATTCAGGGAATTGTTGGAAGCCACGCTGTCCGTGCCGACGGCCAGACCGATTCCCGCCCTCAGCAGCGCAGCGCTGTCACATATCCCGCTGGCGAGTTTCAGATTGCTGACCGGATTCGTGGCGACCGTTACCCCCTTTTCCTTCAGGATGTCATAATCTTCTCCTTCAATCCACACACAGTGCGCCGCTGTGGCCGGCACATCGAAGATGCCGCAGTCCGCCAGATACCGCACCGGCGTGCGACCCCCGCGGCGGCCCTTGCATTCCTCATGCTCACGTTTTGTTTCCGAGACATGCACGTGCATGCGGATTCCCTCTTCCTTTGCATACGCTGCAAGCCCCCTGGCCGTCTGCTCGTCAGATGTATATTCCGCGTGAAGACTGGCGTCAATCAGGATTCTGCCCTCCTCTGCGCCGTGGTAATTCCGGACGGCGTCCTTCATCTCCCGGACCGACTCCATCTGTTCAAAGGGAGTCCCGTCGAAATTCGTCAGCGAACGGCTGATGTTGTTTTTCGCGCCGCTGTCCGCGACCGCCCTTACCATATCGGAGGTGAAATAGTACATATCCTGAGTAGATACAATACCGAAACGCAGAGATTCCATCATACAGAGAAGCGTACCCCAGTAGACCGCATTAGAATCAAGTTTGGCCTCAAAGGGGAAAATCCGGGTCTCCAGCCAGTCCTGAAGTGTCAGGTTCTCGCCGTATCCCCGCATCAGTGCCATCGGGCTGTGTCCGTGGGCGTTATAAAAGCCGGGCATAAGCAGCCGGTCCTTTCCGTCATAGACTTCTCCGTATTTTTCCGCATATTCCGGTTCTTTGTCTGAAATCAGGCGGATCCGGCTTCCGAAGGTTCCGACGTACATATTTTCGCGCACGTTGAAATCCTCGTCCAGAATCGTGATATTCTTAAACAGCATTTTCGTTTCCTCCTTTGTTTTCCTTGATTATAGTCAGCAGTTCCAGACAATCCTCCAGCTTTCTGGCGGGGATCATCGGGATCCTGATAAACGGTTCGACGCCGCCGTGGACAAATGCCCGTCCTTTGAATGCATCGTTGATACTGAAAATCGCATATGGAGTCAGATGGTTTTTTTCAGCGAAGGAGAAAATGATCCGCTTATTTTGTTCATATATTCTCCTGACAGAAAGTTCCTCCGCCATGCCCCGTATCTGCGAAATCTTGATGAGATTCAGCGTCTCTCTCGGAACATCGCCGAACCGGTCGATTAATTCGTCGATCATTTCCTGCTCATCCTCCGGCGTACGCACAGAAGCGATTTTTTTATACATTCCCAGCTTCAGGGATTCATTCTCAATGTACCAGTCCGGAATTGCGGCGGAAACAGCGAGTTCCACCGAGGTGTCCTCCTCTGTCTCGCTGACCGGTTCGCCGCCCTTCAGCTGACGCACCGCATCCTCCACCATCTTGCAGTACAGTTCATAACCGATGTTCATCATGTGTCCTGACTGCTCGCCTCCCAAAAGATTCCCTGCACCCCGGATCTCCAGATCACGCATGGCCACCTTGAAGCCGGAACCGAACTCGGTGAACTCCCGGATCGCCCGAAGTCTCTTCTCCGAGACCTCAGTCAGCACCTTGTCCTTCTGATACATCAGGTAGGCATACGCCATCCGGTTCGATCTGCCGACACGTCCTCTCAGCTGATAGAGCTGTGCCAGACCGTAACGATCCGCGTCCATGATGATCAGCGTATTTGCATTGGGGACATCGATGCCCGACTCCACGATCGTCGTCGCCACCAGTACATCCGACTGATGATTGACAAAATCAAGCATCACATTCTCCAGAGCCTGCTCGTTCATCCTGCCGTGCCCCACCGCGACACGGGCCTCAGGCACCAGGTGTTCGATGCGCCCGGCAAGCTGGCTGATGCCGCGAACACGATTGTAGATAACAAAGCATTGTCCGCCCCGATCCAGTTCCCGTTTCACGGCGTCCCGGATCACGAGGTCGTCCTGTTCCATCACATATGTCTGCACCGGATAACGATCCTCAGGAGGCTCTTCGATCAGACTCATATCCTTGATTCCCGTCAGTGACATGTTCAGTGTTCTCGGAATCGGCGTAGCCGTCAGAGTCAGCACATCTACGTTTTTCTTCAGTTTCTTGATCGCCTCCTTGTGTCGGACGCCGAACCGATGCTCCTCGTCAATGACCAGAAGACCCAGATCCCGGAACTTTACATCCCGGGACAGAATCCTGTGTGTGCCGATTATGATGTCGATTTTTCCGTCCGAGAGATCCTCCAGGATTTTCTTCTGCTGCGCCTCACTGCGGAACCGGGACAGCATCTCCACCCGTACCGCGAAATGCTCGAAACGGTCGCGCAGCGTGTAGAAATGCTGGTTCGCCAGCACTGTAGTCGGAACCAGAACCGCCGCCTGTTTTCCATCCGCAACACATTTAAACAGTGCCCTGGCTGCCACCTCGGTTTTACCGAAGCCCACATCTCCGCAGAGCAGTCGATCCATCGCCTTCGGCTTTTCCATATCCTGCTTGATCTCTTCGATAGAGCGCAGCTGATCCTCCGTCTCCTGGTATGGGAACTCATCCTCGAATTCCCGCATCCAGATGGAGTCCGGACTGAAGGCGTAGCCTTTTTCCATTTCCCGTTCTGCGTACAACTGCACCAGTTCCTGAGTCATCTCCGCAATGGCTGCCCGGGCTCTCGCCTTGGTCAGTTTCCATTCGCCGCTGGAGAGTTTGTTGATCTTTGGCGTGACCCCATCTGAACCGATGTATTTCTGCACGATATCGAACTGCTCCACCGGTACATACAGAGTGTCGTTTCCGGCGTACTTGATTTTCAGGTAGTCCTTCTTCTCTCCCTGGATGTCCAGCTGCTGAATTCCCAGAAATTTTCCGATTCCGTGATTCTCATGCACCACGAAATCTCCCGCCTTCAGATCCGTAAAACTTTCAAGTTTCTGGCCGTCGCTTCGTTGCTTTCGCCGCCGTCGGCTCTGCTGCCGCTCTCCGAAAATATCATTGTCACTGATATAGCAGAGCTTGCGGTCGATAAAGTCAAAACCTGTCGTCAGATTCCCCCGCAGGAAACGAACCTGCCGGACGACGCCGCAGCGGTCACAGAATTCGATCAGATTTTTCCGGCGCTCCTCCGTAGACGCTGTGATGCAGATTTCATAACCCTTTTTGACATACGCCTTCAGCTCTGATTCCAGCAGTTCCATATGCCCGCTGAAATTCATCATCTGCGCACTCTGATAACTGTGGAGAGACTCGTAGGCTTCGACGCCCCGGATCTGTTTGGGGAAGGGGGACAAAAGATAAACGGGGCCGTGCCGGTAGATCTTCTGAAAGTCCTCCCGGCCGGTCATCAGTTCCATGTCCTCCGGAACAATCTCACCCCGTTCCAGCATGACCTGAAAATCCATCTTCTGTTCCTTTGTCCTGGAGTCCAGCATCTCGCCGATGCGGTCGGGATCATCGACATAAATCGTCCCGCTGTCCAGATAATCCCACAGGTATTCCGGATCCTCGTAAAAATAATGCAGATAATTTTCCAGCAGCTGTACATTCATCCGGTTATCGATGTATTCACAGAGCTCATCCCGGCGCTTCTCCAGTCTCCGGACCGCTTCCTCGCTGTCTTCCCCCCGTTTCATCAGCCTTTTCGCCTGCGCCGTATATGTCCGTCGCACCCGCTCGGAAGCCCTGGCGAACAGTTCTTTATCCGCAAGCATCTGCTCTGCAGGGCCTATCTCGACGCTCCTGAGGCTCCGGACTGAACGCTGCGTGTCAATATCGAACTCGCGAATGGAATCCACCTCGGTGTCAAAAAATTCAATTCGGAACGGATTCTCCGCATCAGGCGTGAAAACATCCAGAATTCCGCCCCGCATGCTGAACTCACCGCGTCCCTCCACAAGGCTCATCCGCTCATATCCGAGGGACACCAGTGTCTCCTTCAGATCCACAAGGAAATGCTCCTCGCCCAGAGTGATGCTGAGTTTTCCGGACTCAAAAAGCCGATGCGGCATGGTTTTCCGGATCGCCGCGGCGGCCGGAGCCACCACGATGCAGTCCTCCTGCCCGCGCAGCGCCTTCATGGCGTTCAGACGTTCCAAAAGAAGGTCATGATTCTTCGCTTCGTAACGCAAAAACACCTGATCCTCATCCGGCATCACGTGTATATTTCTGTCGGTAAAAAAAGAAAGATCATCCGCAAGCCGCTTCGCTCTCGGTTCTGTGGCGACGATGATCAGACTTTTCCCCGATTCTTTTTTTATATTCTCGGATATGATAAACGCCGATCGACTCTCAGACACGCCCGATATCCCGATGATTCCTCGTTTATTCATCCTGCTCTCCGGGAGCATGCTCCCCTTTTTTCTTCTCCTTCTTTTTGGTATTATAGCGGTTCATGGCAAGATCCACGCCGTCGATAACGATGCATTCTGCCGCTCTGGATGCCGTTTCCACAGCCTGACGCAGAAGCGGAACCTCCTCCCTGCGAAAGCCTCCGGTCACAAAGGATATCAGTTCCTCTTTCCGTCCGCTGCCGATACCGACGCGTATCCTGGGGAACCTGTCTGTTCCCAGCTGCTGTACGACGGAACGCATTCCGTTATGGGTGCCGGCACTGCCGAACCTGCGTATGCGGATGCTCCCTGTCGGAATATCGAGATCATCGTAGATGACGATAAGATGCTCCGGCGGAATTTTGTAGAAGGAAACAGCCTCCCTCACTGCCTCTCCGCTGAGGTTCATATACGTCTGCGGCTTGACCAGCACAACCTTGTGTCCTGCGATGTTCCCCGCACCTGTCAGCGATTTGAATTTGATTCTGCTGACGGAGATTCCGTTCTCCTCCGCGAGGTGATCCAGTGTCAGGAAGCCGAGATTGTGTCTCGTATTTTCATATTTCGGCCCGGGATTCCCCAGGCCGACGATGATAAATGGTTCATTACTCATATCAGTCAAACAGTTTGCTGACAGATCCGTTTGTGTATACTCTGGTCATAGCCTCCGCAAAAAGCGGCGCCACGGACAGAACGGTCATCTTGTCCAGCTTCTTCTCCTTATCCATCGGTATTGTATTCAGCAGCGCCAGTTCTTTAATCGCAGAAGCCTCGATCCGGTCGAAGGCCGGCCCGGAAAGAACAGCGTGGGTCGCGCCTGCGTAGACGTTCTCCGCGCCCATTTCCTTGATGACGTTCGCCGCATTGGTAATCGTTCCGGCAGTATCGATCATATCGTCCAGGATAATGCAGTTTTTTCCTCTGACCTCCCCGATGATATTCATAATCTCGCTTTTGTTCGGTTCCGGACGTCGTTTATCCACAATAGCGATGGGGCAGTTAAAGTATTCCGCCATATTCCTCGCCCGGGTCACGCTGCCGTGATCCGGAGAGACGATGCAGACATTCTCCAGATTCTTTTCCTTGAAATACTTCGCCAGAATCGGCATTCCTACCAGATGGTCCACCGGAATATCGAAATATCCCTGAATCTGGCTGGCATGCAGATCCATCGTCAGAACACGGTCGGCGCCCGCCGCCACCAGCAGGTTTGCCACCAGCTTGGCGGTAATCGGATCCCTCGCCTTGGCTTTTCTGTCCTGACGCGCGTAACCGTAGTAGGGAATCACTGCGTTGATCCGTCCGGCCGAGGCTCTCTTGACTGCATCAATCATGATCAGCAGTTCCATCAGGTTGTCATTGACAGGGGCGCAGGTGGACTGAATGATATAGACATCCACTCCCCGAACACTTTCCCAGAGATTGACGGAAATTTCCCCGTCGCTGAATTTCGTCACCGTCGCCTTTCCCAGAGGTTTTCCCATAACGGATGCGATTTCCTCCGCAAGACGGGGGTGCGAATTGCCTGCGAACAGCTTGTAGTCAGAAAAAGCGCTGTTTTTCATTGTTCCTCTCCTCCATGAACTTCGATCTTCTGCGATTACTTCTTCTTTTTATTATAAAGGCCGCGGCGGGTCGCCCAGCCTTCAATATTCTTTTGTTTCGCCCGCGCCACACCCAGCGCATCCTCCGGAATATCCTGCGTGATTGTGCTCCCGGCTGCCACATAGGCACCGTCATCGATGCGGATCGGTGAAATGATGTTGGAATTACAGCCGATGAACACGCCGTCGCCGATCGAGGACCGGAATTTATGGGTGCCGTCATAATTGACGAAAACGACACCGCATCCCAGGTTCACGTCTTCGCCGATGTCAGAATCCCCGATATAGGTAAGATGCGCCGACTTGGATCCGTCTCCGAAGGTAGAGTTCTTAACCTCTACGAAATCCCCGATCTTGCAGTTTCTGCCGATTTCGGAGCCTGGGCGCACATATGCGAAGGGACCGATTTTGCTCCCTTCCCCTATGCTGCTCTCCAGTACCACACTGCTCTGGATTTCCACACCATCGCCGATGACAGAATCCCGGATGCGCGTATTCTGATAGATTTTCGCATTCTCACCAATTACCGTATTTCCTTCCAGGGTAACACAGGGACCGATAAACGTGCCCGCTCCGATCTGTACGGCCTCATCGATATAAACGCTGCCGATATCCGCAAAGTCAACGCCGTTTTCCAGGTGTGCGACAGCGATGCGTTTCCTCTCCGCTTCCTTTTCCTGATATTCGCTGTATTTCATCTCACTCTCCGCATAGTTTTTCTTCTGTCATAAGTTTATATATTCCGTATTTATTCTTTGTCCTGCTCCATGATCATTTTCCCGGCCTTGTAGATATCGCCGGCACCCATGGTGATCACCACATCTCCGTCCTCTGCGTGCTCCCGGACATAGTCTGCGATCTTATCAAAACTGTCCATGTAGTAGACTTCTTTATCCGGATGCTCCCGACGTATCTCCTCAGCAAGTTTTTTGGAAGAGATGTTATAGATGTCTTTTTCCCGGGCTGCATAGATGTCCGCCAGAATCAGAACGTCGGTCTGCTCAAAAGCGTCCGCAAACTGATCAAACAGCGCCAGGGTCCTGGTGTAAGTATGAGGCTGAAAGAGGCACCAGAGTTTCCGGTGCGGAATGTTATGAGCTGCTGAAAGCGTCGCCCTGATCTCCGTCGGATGGTGCGCATAGTCATCGACAACCTTTACGCCTCTGTCCGTCGTACCGATAATGTCGAACCGGCGCTGCGTTCCGTGATAGGACTCCAGAGTTCCTGCGATCAGATCTGCATCAACGCCGAGCACATGGCAGCAGGCAAAAGCTGCCGCCGCATTCAGGATATTATGCTCCCCCGGCACATTCAGCTGCACATGCTCCAGTTTCACACCGTTATGGCTCACTGAAAATGAAGGCATCCCTTCGCTGTTAAACCTTACCTCTGAAATATGATAAGTGGAATTTTCATTATATCCGTAGGTCACCACATTTGCATGTCCTTTAATCACTTCACTGACAAAAGGATTGGAATCGTAAGCGATAATCTTTCCGTCCTCCGGAACGGCTCTGGCGAATTTGTCAAAGGACCGGACAATATGGTCGATATCCTTGAAATAGTCCAGGTGGTCTGAATCGATGTTCAGTATCACTTCGATTTTCGGCCGGAGCTGCAGAAAACTGTCCCTGTATTCGCAGGCCTCCGTCACAAAGTAAGGGCTGTTTCCAACCTTCACGTTCCCGCCGATCTCATCCAGCTGCCCGCCGACAAGAATCGTGGGCTCCAGTCCCGCGGCCTCCAGAACGAGAGAAACCATAGAAGTCGTTGTCGTTTTTCCGTGGGTTCCGCTGATCGCCACGCTTGACTCATATTCATCCATCAGTGTTCCCAGGATTTCCGCTCTGGACGCCAGCGGGATCTTCTTTTCTCTGGCGCGGATGATTTCCGGATTTTCTTCGGCGATCGCTGCTGAATAGATGATGAGATCTGCATTCTCGACATTCTCCGCTCTATGGCCTATGTAAATGGTAATACCTGATTTCTTCAGTTTCTCTGTCATTTCCGACGGCTTCATATCCGAGCCGGTCACGTGATACCCTCTCGATACCAGTATCTCCGCGATGGCTGACAGTCCGATGCCGCCGATTCCAATACAATGTATGTTTCTGTATTTCTTCAAATCAATCATAACTGGTTCCCTTCCCCGATGATATATCTTACATCTGCGACCATGCCTGAATGAACCGCGCCGTAATAACCCCGAAAAGCAGATTTCCGGGGGGTGCATGCTTCAGAACCGGTCCGAACAGAACTCTTGATATTATACCATACCGTCTCCAAAAATGCTTTACAATTTCCGCAAAAAGCAATAATATTATTTTAAACAGTCTGTGGAATCCGCGCTGCCGCCGGGTTCCCGGAGGCCACAGCATCCGGAGGGAATGAATGAAACGAACAGAACGCATCGGCGTGATCGTAAAGACACTTTCTGACACGCCCGGAAAGCTATATCCGCTGCAGTACTTCTGCGACCTTTTTCATATGGCGAAGTCCAGCATCAGCGAGGACATCAATATTGCAGCGTCCGCCATGGAGGCGACGGGATCAGGGTTCATCGAAACGATTTCCGGCGCCAGAGGCGGCGTTCACTTTGTTCCCGACACCACGCACGAGGCCGTCGCGCCTCTGCTGGACGAGTTCTGCAATCGGCTCCGCGATCCGGCGAGAATTCTGGGCGGAGGCTTCCTGTACACGTCCGACATCATGTACGACACCGAGCTGGTCAGCCGCCTGGCAACCCTGTTCGCCGTAAAGTTCCGGGCGCTCGACGTGGACTATGTGGCGACGGTGGAAACAAAGGGAATCCCTCTGGCTACCATGGTGGCGCATCAGCTGCATCGCCCTCTGATCATCTGCCGCAGGGAGGCGAAAGTCTCCGAGGGCTCGACGGTCAGCATCAATTATTTTTCCGGCTCCTATGACCGCGTACAGAAGATGTCGCTGTCCCGGCGGGCGGTTCGTCCCGGATCGCGTACCCTGGTCATCGACGATTTCATGCGGGGCGGCGGAAGCACCAAAGGCATTGCGGATCTGCTCGCCGAATTTGATGCGGAGGTCGTCGGTGCAGGCATCGCCATCGTCAGCGAGACGCCTGAACAAAAGAAAATACGGAATTACACAGCCGCAGTCTATCTCGGAGACGTAGATGAAGAAAAGCGCACCATTGACGTGCGCCCGAATCCCGATATTTTCAGATAGCCCGAACCACTGCATTTACAGAAAATATTTTTCCGTAAGCGCATCCGTAACACCGGATTGCGGCTTTCTGCAAACGCGTCCGTTAAATCTGCGCAGATTCAGGGTATAGATTTTCCGCAAATGCGGGTTGCAGATTCGCTTGATATTGTGTATAATATAATAAATAATTATAAAAGCCAGAAAGGTAGGCCATGATGAACATTACTGATGTAAGGATTCGCAAGGTCACTGCGGAAGGCAAAATGAAAGCGATTGTTTCGGTCACATTCGATGATGAGTTTGTTGTCCACGATATCAAGATAATTGAGGGTCAGAACGGTCCGTTTATCGCCATGCCCAGTCGTAAGATGGGCGAGGGAGATTTCCGGGATATCGCACATCCCCTCACCTCTGAAACGAGAACTCGAATCAAAGACGCCATTTTCGCCGAGTACGAAAGGGTACTGGCAGAGCACCAAAGCGAAGACGATCTTGAGGCACCTGAGGAGTAATATTTAATTACATGACATTAATTAAGGACTGTTGCACGCAACAGTCCTTTTTTTCACGTTCTATTCAGTCCGGCAATCCGGCGCTGCATCACTCCAGCGTCGCTTCAACCACACGGATGGCGTTTGTGCGCCCTGAAACTCCGACCGGCACCCCCGCGGTACAAACTACTGTATCTCCCTCGCGGATGCATTCGCTGCGGATCGCCTTGCGGGTACAGTGACCGAACAGATCACCCAATTCCTCGCGGTAATTGGCCATCAGCGGCTCAACGCCCCAGAACAGCGCCATCTGATGGTAAACCTTTTCGTCCGGCGTACATCCGATAATCGGCAGTTCCGGGCGGAACTTGCTGATTTTATTTGCTGTATAGCCGGAGGATGTGATGGCCAGAATCGCTTTGGCGCTGATGTCCTCTGCTAGTGTGCAGGCGGCGTGTCCCACCGCGTTAGTGATATCCCGGGAATCCATCGCCAGCCATTTTTCTCTGCTGGTCACCGTCCTGGCATCTTCCTCCGCCTGCTCCGCAATACGCGCCATGGCTGCGACGGCCTCTTCCGGATACTTTCCGGCAGCGCTCTCTCCGGAGAGCATGACGGCAGACGCTCCGTCAAACACCGCATTCGCCACATCATTAATCTCCGCCCGGGTAGGCACCGGACTGGTAATCATCGACTCCAGCATCTGTGTCGCAGTGATGACGATCTTCCCCTGCTGTACGCAGCGGCGAATGAACCTTTTCTGAATGCCGGGAAGCAGTTCGAACGGCACCTCGACACCCATATCGCCCCGGGCAACCATGATACCGTCCACCAGCTGCAGAATATCTTCAAAATTTGCGACACCCTGGGTACTCTCTATCTTGGCGATGAGTTTGATCCTCTCTCCCCCGTTGTCATCGAGGAACGCTCGAATCGCCCGTGCATCATCAGCGGAGCGTACAAAAGAAGCCGCGACGTAATCCACATCCTGCTCGATTCCGAACAGCAGATCGGACTTGTCCTGATCAGACAGATACTCCATGCTGATATCCACGTTCGGCACATTGATACCTTTGTGATCGCTGATCTTTCCGCCGTGAACCACCTCGCAGACCAGATCTGTATCCGTGGTGCTTTTTACCCTGAGCATAATCATTCCGTCGTTGATCAGTACCGTATCCCCGGCGTTCAGATCCTTCGCCAGGTCTTTATATGTTACAGAAGAGATCTCCCCTGTTCCTTCCACATCCTTTGTGGTCAGCGTAAATTCCTGACCGTCCTGCAGCACGGCCTCGCCGTTCCGGAACGTACCGGTGCGGATCTCAGGGCCCTTCGTATCCAGCAACACCGCCGCCGGAATTCCGAGCCCATCACGGACGCGGCGGAACCGGTCGATATTCTCTTTGTGCTCCTCATGGCTGCCATGAGAAAAGTTCATTCTGGCCACGTTCATCCCGGCCAGCAGAAGCCGGCGCATCATGTCCTCACTGCGGGACGCCGGACCGATTGTGCAGATTATCTTTGTTTTCCTCATATCCGTTTCAACCTCCATTGCCATTATACATTAACCGCCCGAAAAAACAAGCAGGTCGTTGTGTCTTTTTCTGATTCGTGTTATTATGGTACTGACATTCGACAAAAAATTAACGCATGATTTGCTGAGGAGGTATCGTAGTCATGGAAGTTGATGAAAAGGTAAAGGAAAGACTCAGAAGCGAAAAGGCGTATGACCTTATCATGTCCGCGGAGGAGGCCGCCGCTATGATTAAGGACGGCATGACCCTGGGCGTCAGCGGGTTCACCGCCTCAGGCTATCCGAAGGCCGTCCCCCACGCTCTGGCCGAGCGCGGGAAAAAAGGCGAGAAATTCAAGGTTAACGTCTATTCCGGCGCATCTCTTGGACCGGAAATCGATACTGAAATGACGGAAGCCGGAATTATGGGTATGCGTATGCCCTACATGACGGACTCAACGTTCCGTGCTGCGGTGAACAAAGGCGAGTGCGACTATATCGACATGCATCTTTCTCATTCAACGCAGTACATCAATTACGGCGCACTGCCGAAGGTAGAAATCGCCATTGTAGAAGCGCTGGCGCTGAACGAAGACGGAAGTATCGTTCCCACCACCTCAGTCGGAAACACGCCGGCCATCGTCCGGCAGGCCGACAAGGTCATCATCGAGCTGAACACCCTTCAGCCTATGGGCCTGGAGGGAATGCACGACTGCATTGTTCTCCCGAATCCGCCGCATCGCAAGCCTATTGATATCACAAAGCCTAACGACCGCATCGGTGTTCCGTACATTGAATGCGGCTGGGACAAAATCTGCGGAATCGTCATTACTGACATCCAGGACGGACTTCGTCCCCTCGGTTCTGTGAGTGAGGATTCGCAGAAAATCGCCGATCACATCATCGACTTTCTGGACGGTGAAGTCCGGGCGGGACGACTGGATGACACGCTCCTGCCCATCCAGTCCGGCGTTGGAAGCGTCGCCAACGCGGTACTGTACGGACTTCTTGAGTCCGAATTTCATGATCTGACCTGCTACACCGAAGTCGTGCAGGACTCCATGCTTGAGCTCATCAAGGCCGGAAAGGTCACCTGCGCCTCCACCACCGCCATCACCCCTTCCCCGGAAATGAAAGCGAAATTCGATGAGGAATGTGACCTGTATAAGGGAAAGCTGATTTTCCGCCCCGAAGATATTTCAAACAATCCGGGAATCATCCGTCGTCTGGGCGTCATTTCCATGAACACCGCCCTGGAATGCGATATCTACGGAAATGTCAATTCCACGCACGTCAACGGCTCCTCCATGATGAACGGCATCGGCGGCAGCGGAGACTTCGCCAGAAACGCTGCGATAAGCATTTTCTCGACCGTATCCGTAGCCAAGGGCGGCGCGATTTCCTCAATCGTGCCCTTCTGCTCCCACATCGACCACACCGAGCACGACGTTCAGGTCATTGTCACAGAGCAGGGTTACGCAGATCTCCGCGGCCTGACACCGAAACAGCGGGCAGTCAGAATTATCGAGAACTGCGCCCACCCCGACTACAAAGACATGCTGAAGGACTACTTCGACAGAGCCTGCGCCACCAGCAAGCTGCAGACGCCGCATCTTCTGGACGAAGCCTTCTCCTGGCACATCCGCGCCATGAAAACCGGCAGCATGAAGGTCGGAGAATAACGGCCGGCGCACATCGAACGCCGTTTTGATTCCACTTGACCGCCGATGCACCTGACTGATACGCAACAGCCGCTGCACGACGGCCGGCATACGATAATCGACCGCGCTGCCGCAAAGCACGTGACCGGCGATGCACCTGACACGAAAAACGCCGCCCCGGGAGAACCGGAGAAGCATAAAACAGTTGCTCCGGCTGATGGGTAACACCATCGGCCGGAGCAACATTTCTCGTCCGAATCCACCCTGCGAGTGGCGTTTTCTTTTGGTTTCTGCGAAGATCCACCCCGTCTTATTCTATCGATTTTTCCTCTATGACAGGATTCCCCAGCTTCTCGAGAATTCTGTAAAAATCCGACTTGTGCACGGAAACCGTCGCTGTATTCCGGCACGGATGAAGGTTAATCCATTCCGCATCGTCTGCAGTCACAATCTCATTTCCCAGTACAACCGTAACCTTCTTCTCCGTATCATTAAACAGCGCATAGGGCGTCACCGATCCCGGCTTCAGCCTCAGCAGTTCCCACATTTCCTCCGGGGTGGCGAACCGGTTTTTGTGCCAGCCCGCCACCTGTTTGAAATGTTTCTGGTCCATTCTGCGATGATCCTCCAGAACCACCATAAAGAATTCCTCTGTCTTTTTGTCCTTAATCAGGAGATTTTTCAGATTGAGTCCCGGAAACATCAGTTCCTCCGCTCCCTCCTGATCCGCCGAAAACAACGCCTCATGTTCATGCCAGTTATAATCGGTGATCTCAAGTTCCTTCAGAATTCCCAGGAATCGTTTCTCGTTGTTGTCCGTATTGCACTCCTCATTACCGTTTGAAGCACTGTCCTTATTTATAAGCATATCTGTTTTTCCTCCTCTGCAGCTCGATTCGTACGACCGCGTCACTATTGTATCATATTTCCGCTGACCTTCCAAAGAAAATTCCCGTTTACAGCGACCGTTTCAGCGCCGGATCGACTCCGCCTGCGAAATCTGCCGAAACTTTCCCTTTATACAAAAGCTCCTGTTTTGCAGACATCAGTTATATGCTATAATGCTGGCAGGAGGAATATTTTTATGGACAAAAAATCAAGAGAATACGAAGTATGTCTTTGTCACCACGTAACCCGCGGAGAAGTTGAAGACTTTATCCGGGAACATCAGATTACGGATCTGAAGACACTCTGCGAGAGCATGGATGTAGGAAACAAGTGCGGCGGATGCCGCGAGGATCTGGACATGATTCTGTCCGACTGTGCAGCGGAGGCATAAGCCGGCCGAGTTGGCAGGTGTACTGATTCGTACTCTGATTGCGATTAAAGTAGATTAACTCGAGTTAGATGATGATCAGGCCTGCCACATTTTCGGATTTTTTTCGTGAAATGTAGCAGAATCTGCTATTTTTTTGGATTTCATGGCAACTCCTATTAGGTCAAAGGGTTATTCCCCGGTGCAACCGGGCATGCCCGTTTATGGTTCTTCTATATTCCGCTGTATTCCGCCATTCCATCAGTCGACGGCCGGTTACGCTGATCCGGTTACGTTGTGATCATGTCAGATCCTGCGATTGAACGGGTTCAGTTTCCATCCCGTTTCCTTTGTATATAAGAAAAAACGCCGGAACATATTTCCGACGGTTTTCTCTGTGGAGGCGACACCCAGATTTGAACTGGGGAATAAAGGTTTTGCAGACCTCTGCCTTACCACTTGGCTATGTCGCCATGATGACAGCCAAGATGCAATCACTTGCATCCTGGCTTGTGAATTGGCTAGGGTAGCAGGATTCGAACCTGCGCATGATGGAATCAGAATCCATTGCCTTACCACTTGGCGATACCCCATCAATGGGGTGGGTAGTGGGGATCGAACCCACGCATGTAGGAATCACAATCCTATGTCTTAACCACTTGACTATACCCACCATACTTGTTAATTTTGCGAACTGCGGTGTTGCTCGGCTTCGTCCTCGCTCACGTGCACAAGCACGCTCCGCTCGTTCCTCACCTGTGCGCCTTGCATTTCACAAAATTACCTGCGTATCTGTTTTCTTTTGCGAATTGCGGTGTTGCTCGGCTTCGTCCTCGCTCACGTGCACAAGCACGCTCCGCTCGCTCCTCACCCGTGCGCCTTGCACTTCACAAAATTACCTGCGTATCTGTTTTCTTTTGTAAATTATTCTATCATATATGCCCTGCAAATGCAAAGCATATATGATATTAAATTGGCGACCAAGACGAGGCTCGAACTCGTGACCTCCAGCGTGACAGGCTGGCATTCTAACCAACTGAACTACTTGGCCATATCTGGTGGGCGTTATAGGGCTCGAACCTATGACCCCCTGCTTGTAAGGCAGATGCTCTCCCAGCTGAGCTAAACGCCCAGATATGGTAGCGGCGAGTGGAGTCGAACCACCGACCTTCCGGGTATGAACCGGACGCTCTAGCCAACTAAGCTACACCGCCACATCGCAGTAATTTGAATCACTGCAAGAAATATACTACCAAAATTCCGCTACTGTGTCAACAGTTTTTTCGGGATTTTCTGCAATACTTTTCATCGAGGCTCGACAACACAGTAAAGAAGCCGTTTCTGTCAACGAAAACGTCCGCAATATGATACATCTGATGCGTCCTACACTCAGTCGTTTCGTTCGTTTCTTTGCTGCACTCACCGAATTTCATTGCCTTACGTCCCAGCTTCCCGTGCCTCTTGAATTCCACGGTCTGCCGCGGTATAATAAGTGCGTACCGATTGAGCCCCGTCGGGCTTAATCGTGCGTGCAGAGTACTTGCTGCAGTGCCGCGTACACCTCAGGCGGCAGTCGCCGACCCGCACCAGTTGACTGTCATGCATCCGTCAGATGCAATGTACAATGTACGCCGGCATGCATTAAAACGAATTCCCATTATACAGGAGGCACATCATGACATCACCCGGGCCGGTCGCTTTTACGATTGCGGGCATCGACATCATGTGGTATGGTATACTAATCGGCACAGGATTTATCCTGGCCATTCTTTTGTGCTATAAAAGAGCACCGCAGCACGGCATTCAGAGCGACAGCATCATCGACTTCGCTTTATGGATGATTCCCGTTTCCATTGTCGGTGCACGACTCTACTACGTGATTTTCCGTTGGGATCTTTACCGGGAAAATTGGGCCGAGATCCTTCATATCAGGAATGGCGGACTGGCAATCCACGGCGGACTGATCTGCGGTCTCATCGTTGCTCTGGTTTTCTGTCATAGAAGAAACATCCCGTTTCTCGAACTGGCCGATCTGATTTTTCCGTCAGTGGCATTGGCGCAATCCATAGGACGGTGGGGAAATTTTTTCAATTCTGAGGCGCACGGCGGTCCCACTGACCTTCCCTGGGCAATTATCGTGAACGGGCAGGCAGTTCACCCCACCTTTCTCTACGAATCGATCTGGTGTTTTCTGCTGTTTCTGTTCCTTCTGTGGGTTGACCGGCGGCGGAAATTTCCCGGTCAGATCGCGCTGCTCTACGGAATGCTCTATTCAGTCGAGCGGTTCTGTGTGGAGCATCTGCGAACGGATAGCCTGATGATCGGGCCTTTCCGCCAGGCTCAGGTTCTGAGCGCGGTCGTTTTCATCGCCTGCCTCATCCTATATCTCGTACTAAACTACAAAGAAATTCAGCAAAGGAGCATACAAGAATGAAATTAGGAATCGTCGGCCTGCCGAACGTAGGCAAAAGCACGCTGTTTAACGCGATAACAAAGGCCGGTGCGGAAGCGGCGAACTACCCGTTCTGCACCATCGAACCCAATGTCGGTGTCGTCACAGTTCCGGATCAGCGAATCCGCGTCCTTTCAGATCTGAATAAATCAAAAAAGACGATTTATACCACCATAGAATTCTGCGATATCGCGGGGCTGGTCAAGGGCGCATCGAAAGGCGAGGGTCTCGGAAACAAATTCCTGGGACATATACGCGAAGTCGCCGCTATCGTCCACGTCGTCCGCTGCTTTGAGAACGAAAACATCGTTCACGTGTCCGGAAAAATTGATCCGCTGAGCGACATTGAAACCATCAACACTGAGCTGATCCTGTCGGATATGGAACTTCTGGAGCGGCGCATCGCGAAAACGGAAAAAGGCTCCCGTTACGACAAAGCACTGGCTGGAGAACTGGAAATCCTGAAGAAGGTCTACGATTTCCTCAGCAGCGGAACCTCTGCCCGCGCGATGGAACTGGACGAAGACGAGGCAGACTTCGTCCGGACTCTGGATCTTCTCTCCTATAAACCGATCATCTATGTTGCAAACGTCTCCGAGGAAGACGCCGCAGACGGCAGCGAAAACGAATACGTGACCGCCGTCCGCGAATTTGCCGCAGGGGAAGGTGCGGAGGCAGTCGTAATCTGCGCGGAAATCGAACAGGAGATCTCCGAGCTGGACGACGACGAAAAGGCGCTTTTCCTGGAGGAACTGAATATCGACGAATCCGGTCTGGACAAGCTTATCAAGGCCTCCTACCGCCTGCTGAATCTGATTTCTTTCCTGACCACCGGCTCCGACGAGACGCGGGCCTGGACCATTACCAACGGAACGAAGGCTCCGCAGGCTGCGGGAAAAATCCATACTGACTTTGAGAAAGGTTTCATTCGCGCCGAAACCATCAACTACGATACGCTGATGGCAGAATGCGACGGAAGTATGACGAAAGCCCGCGAGAAAGGCCTGCTGCGCTCAGAGGGCAAAGAATACATCGTAAAGGACGGAGATATCATCACCTTCCTGTTCAACGTGTAATCCGCATTAATCCTGCACCTACGCACATTGAATCCGCAGCCCGCGGAGTTTAATAGTTGTCCGCCCGGTGCACAATCCGGTGCACACTTCCACCGGATTGTGCACCGCGGCGCTGCAGAAGACCTTCCCCCAGCGCCTTCCATTAAGTCCGACGGAGACTTGATGCGCGGACACTGATTTTATCACAGTGCGGGCCTCATTGTTTTGTTCTCCCTGCTGTAATAATACAGTGTATCAGACAGCATGTCCCCCGCCTCAAGAACGGTACGGTTCGCCTCGTAGATCATCTTCCTCAGCTTGTCCGCAGACGCATCCTCTACCGGCAGTGTAATAATCTCATGGACAGATGACGGAATCACATACAGATCCGATTCCATCATCTCTGAAATGTTCGCCAGCGACTCGCGGTAAAGCATGGCGGCCGCTCCGATGATTCCCCGGTCATTGCTCAGCACATTGATGTTTTCGCCGATGTTTTCAGTGTAGAGCGGCAGCATTCTGGGGGTGTTTTCCATCGCGAGCTCGTACAGACGTTCTTCACTGAGTCCCTCGCGCTCCGCCAGCGCATTTGTGATTGTAACCGCATTAAATGACCGATCCGGAAGCGGAATCATATAGCGATAGATGATCGACATGTCGTGACAGGAGCGGTTCGGCACATCCGAAAGAAGTTCCCTGTTCCGCTCCGTATTGATCAGCGCCATAATGATTCCATCCTCTCGGGGTTCCGGCCGCATACATTCTGACATGGCCCGTCCGTACCTCATGCCGCTGACATAGAATTCTGCGGCAAAGCGCAGCGTTTTTTCCAAACTCCCGCAGGACTGATACCACTCATACAGCATATCGATATAGAGAGTCGGCACGGCAGTTCCGTCTTCACCGCTTCCAATCAGAACAGCCTCACGCCGGCCGCGCCTCGTGCGGATGAATTCCACTTTCATCTCCCATCCGGCATACTCCTCCGGCAGATACCCGCGAATCTTTTTCACGATTTCATCCCTGAATTTCTGATAGTCCATAGCATTTTCCCGCAACAGAAAAAGGACCATCCTGAGACAGTCCTTTTCCACGCAGGAGTTTCCTCCTTTCGTTATCAGTTCCATTTATCTACAGTATTATCATAGCACGATTTTCGTCCCCTTACAATACTTTTTTTGTCAGATATGTAATAAAATTACATCATCGACAGATTCCTGGCAACATGGAACAGAAACCGCTGTTTCCATATCTTCCAGATTTTCGTCTGGTACCCGACCGGCTGTTTTTTGTACACAATGTTCGCATACACAAAATCACGATAATTCTCCGGCACTGTATCCAGCGCCCTGCGGATGGCCTCCACCCGCTTCTCCAGCGTAATCTTCTCCACTGCCTTCTTCTCCGTCGGCCGGATCGCAGCATAATCCCGCCGGCCTTCTCGGACAATACTGGCGCTGCAGCCGTCGCCTGTAATTTCCCGATCCAGTTCTCTGACCCGCTTCTCCATCCTCGCCAGATCCCGAACTGCCCACAGGCTCTGATAATACACCGCATCCGGCATTACATATTCCGCGAATCTACGCTGCTGCCATTCTCTTGCCATAATACTTCCTCCTTTTATTAATATTATGTACACGAAACCTCCCGTCGGAAGTTCCAATGGCGGCGCCGCACTCTTTGTGGAAACTACTATGCCATAGATGTATTGTCAAAGTCAATCATTTTCTCAGAGCCGTGCCGGTATTTCTCCCGCAGCTGTCGCATTTCAGGTAGTTACGGTCGAGGTTCGCGGCGTTTCCGGCTGCCGTTACGGCCGAGGCGGCTCCTCACGCTGATTGACTGCGGTACCCAGATTGATCGTTGCCTTCTCCAGTTCCTGAACAACATTGTTGATCCGGACCAGTTTCTCCTCCGACATAGACTGACTCATTGCCAGACTGGTGTTGTAGAGAATTCCTTCCAACTCCGTTTCGATTTCCGAAATTTTGCTGCGAACCTTCTGCACGTCCTCATCCTCAGCGGCAGTCTGTACCGCTTCCGTCATATTCAGCACGCGAACATCATTCATATCCAGTTCGAACTCAGAGTTCCCCAGAACCGGGATGGGATCATATCCCAGCTTGTCGTGAATCAGTTTAGCGAAATCCTTTTTGGACTGTTCTTCGCCGTGAACCAGGAAGATCTGCCGCGGCGGCTGCTGAAATCCGCTGATCCACTCCAGCAGACCGTTCTGGTCTGCATGGCCGGAAAAGCCTTCCAGATTATAGATCTCCGCGTTGACGTGAACCTCCTCACCGAAGAGCGTGATATCCTTTTTCCCTTCGATCAGGGAGCGACCCAGCGTTCCTTCGCCCTGATATCCCACAAAGATCACGCTGTTTCTGGCGTCCCACAGATTATGCTTGAGATGATGACGGATCCGGCCTGCCTCGCACATTCCGCTGGCAGATATAATCACCTTGGGTGTGTGATCCGTGTTCAGCGCTCTGGATTCCTCCGTACTCCTGGTAAAACGGAGATTCTTGAAATCCAGCGGGTTATCGCCCTTCATAATGTAAGCCTTTGTCTCCTCGTCAAAAACCTGTGCGTTGTTGCGGAAAACCTCCGTGGCCGTGGTCGCCATCGGACTGTCCACGATCACATCGACTTTATCCAGTTCCTGGCGGTAATCCGGGCTGGACTTCTCATAAAACCGGTTGAGTTCATAAATCAGTTCCTGAGTCCGTCCGACCGCAAAAGACGGAATCACCACGGTTCCGCCCCGTCTGGTCGTTTTCAGAATGATATCGATCAGCTGTTTGACGCTCATGGAATTCTGCGCATGGTTGCGGTTCCCGTATGTCGTCTCCATGATCACACAGTCCGCTTTTTTAATCGTGACCGGATCTCTCAGAATCGGACGATTCTTCATCCCCAGGTCTCCGGAGAACACGATCTTACTCTCCCGTTCCCCTTCAGTGACCCATATCTCCGTAATTGCGGAGCCCAGGATATGACCGGCGTCATTGAACACAATTTTCATATCGTCGTTGAGACGGATCTGCTGATCGTATAAAATCGGTTCCACATATTTCAGGGCCTCTTGTGCGTCTTCCGTGGTGTACAAAGGATCAATCGGCGGTTTTCCGGCTCTCAGATTTCGCTTACTCTGCCACTGCGCGTCCATTTCGTGAATATGCGCGCTGTCCAGCAGCATGACTTCCAGCAGGTCGGCTGTCGCATCCGTGCAATAGATCTTGCCCCGAAAACCTCTTTTTACCAGCAGGGGAATCCGCCCGCAGTGATCGATATGCGCATGACTCAGTATCATGCATTCGACCTCGGACGGCTCAAACGGGAACGGATCAGCGTTCAAGGCCTCCTGCGCCTTCCCTCCCTGAAACTGCCCGCAATCGAGAAGTACATTATGGTTCTCCGTCTTCAGAAGATGACAGGAACCTGTAACTCCCGTAGTCGCTCCGCAGAACATGATTTTCATAGTAGTCACCTCCAGGTTTGTTTCAATCCGCTTCAGCGATTATATTCTAATCTATATTCAGCGTCCAGAGTCCGGTCTCACCGGTGGACACCACCGACGCACCCGCCTCCAGGGCCGCCTTGACTTCTTCTTTTGTTTCCACAAGTCCGCCCGCGATGACGGGAACCTGAACCAGTGAAGAGAATTCACTGATTTTCTTTGTTACAATAGCCGGCATAATCTCAACGATGTCCGGTCTGGAGATTTTGATGGAATCCAGCGACGTTCCCACAGAATGAGAATCGATCATAAAAAAACGCTGAACGGTGATCATTCCCAGGTCCTTCGCGATCTTCACCAGGTTGGTGCGGGTCGTGCAGATCCCATCCACTCCCTGTTTCTTCAGGTATTCCAGCCCCGCGCGATCCTTTCCGATGCCCTCAGCGAAGTCCACGTGCACAAAGGCCTTTTTGCCCGCACTGTGGATCTCCCGGATGCTGGGCGTCAACGTCATGATATTCGAATGAAGCAGGAAAATCATATCCACCTCCGACCGGAGTGCAGCGCTGAAATCCTTTTCTGTCCGTATCGCCGCCGCGATTTTGTGCCTGATGAAATTTACCTCTGCCATGTCTCATCATCTCCTTTTGGTTTCTGGCATTTCATACAATTACTGATGTGGTTCAAACTCCGGACCGTGATAATCCGATCCCTCAGTGACGTGCAGCTTATATTTCTCCGCCAGCTTCACCAGCGCAATCCCCTGCTCGTGAGTCGCAGACGGATGGAAGCATTCGAGACCCTTGAGCCCCGCCTTTTTCAGCTGCTTCACAATTTCCTCCAGGCGGCGGCAGAAGTCTTCCGAGCCTTTCTCGCCGATGCCTTTTATTTTCATCGGATGCGCCAGAGAAGCGATTCCTCCCGCTCCGTTAATTAACTCAATCGCCTTTTGTGCTGTGATCCGTTCACGTCTGACAGCCTTGGCTTCCGGCGATTCAAGAAATTTTCCCGGTGCAAATGCATCTTCCGGTGACTTCACATAGCCCTTCTTCTGCAGGGCAAGCGCGAAATTCGGCTTCCCCACGTAAACCTGATCAGGGCGCTGTTTCAGATCCTCCTCCGTCAGATCGTATCCCATCGAACGGAGCACATCCAGAAGTTTTCTGTTCCGTTCCGCCCGGGTCTTCCTCAGTTCCGCAAGTGTCTCGTTCAGCGCCGGATTCCCGATATCGATGTAATAGCCCAGAATATGGAGTTCCGGGCCGTCCGGCAGTTCCGTTCCGAGTTCAATTCCGGAGATGACACTGATTCCCAGTGCTTCGCCGGCGATCTGCGCTGTCTTTATGCCGTCGATGCCGTCGTGATCGGTCAGCGCGATCAGCCCGTACTCCTCCTGATAATATTTTCTCACCAGCTCTACCGGCGTCATCGTCCCGTCCGAGCAGGTTGAATGGATATGAAGATCCATTTTCAGTCCCATTTTCGCTCTCCTATTATACTGCGTGTTCTGCCGTCGAATGCGCCTGAAATATCTGTAAGACAAAGAGTATATTCGGCGGCCTGCCGCAAGGTCATCCGCCCTCTCATCTGTGTTATCTGTACAGAAGACCTTCGCGGACCTCCTCCGCGGCTGTTTTGTCCTTCAGGAACGCAATCAGCGCCAGACCGAAATCCATCGCGGTTCCCGGTCCCTGCGACGTGATCACAAAATCATCAGTCACTACCTTCTCGTTCACCGGCTCCGCACCGCAGAGCTCAGCTTCCATTCCCCGGTATATCGTGGCTCTTTTCCCCTTCAGAATACCGAGCTGACCCAGAACCATCGGCGCGGCGCAGATGGCTGCCACCGGCCTCCTGTTTCCGGCCCGCTCAAGCAGGGCGTCGGTCAGCGGGCGGCAGGATGCAAGGTTTACGGTTCCCGGCATTCCACCGGGGAGCACCACCATTTCGGCCGTTGTAAGCTCTGCCTCCGATAGTTCCAGATCTGCCCGTACACTGATTCCGTGAGAACCGGATACTTCTTTGTTTCCGGAAACTGATACGGTGCTTACCTCAATTTCCGCTCTCCTGAGAAGATCAGCCACGGTGACCGCCTCGACCTCCTCAAAGCCTTCCGCAAGCATTAAATAAACCATGGTTCCTCCTACAAACAACGGGATAGGCAAAGAATGCCTATCCCCGTCGTTTTTTCTCACTCGTCCAGAAGAATTTCTCCTTCAATGCCGCCGCCCATTGCCGCGGCGTTTGCTTCATCTGTATCCACATGGACCTCTGCGGTATAGTAGTCTTTGACTCTTGCAACGACATCATCGTAGATGGTGGTTCTGTCCGGAGTCTCGATTTTCAGTTTCAGAATCTGTCCGTCCTTGATTCCGAGAGGCTCTGCCTGACTCGGATGGAAGTGAGCATGTCTCTTGGCAACGATTACGCCGTATTCCAGATCAACCTCTCCCTTCGGTCCGATAATCTTACATCCCGGCGTTCCCTGAACATCTCCTGATTCCCGGATGGGAGCGTCGATTCCAATCTGTCTGCAGTCTGTCAATGCAAGTTCCAGCTGTGTATCCTTACGGCATGGCCCGAGAACGCGGATTCCCTTGAATGTGGTCTTGGGGCCGACGATGTCAACCTTTTCCTCGGAAGCAAACTGACCCGGCTGAATCAGTTCCTTCTTGAGCGTCAACTCGTAGCCTTTGCCGAATAATGTGTCCAGATCTTCCTGATCCAGGTGGATGTGCTTGTTTGAAGCATTCACCTTGATTTTGTAACCCATTGTCATTACCTCTCTCTCTTTTCATTGGATAAAATTATATTTTGGAGTGCGCCGGTCCGTATTATTCCGTTCCCGCGGATATGCGGGCGCGCAGCGCAGACACTTTCAGTTTAATTTCGACCGACCCAAAAGCCGGATCATCCGGGTTCCGGGAAACCGCGGTCGGGCTTAGCAGCCGGGCCTGTTCCGGACTTCAGGAAATCAGATGCCTGTCGATTCCAGATAACTGATATACGGCAGGTTTCTGTATTTCTGGTCGTAGTCCAGTCCGTAACCGATTATGAACAGGTCCTCAACCTCGAAGCCGATATAGTCGGCCACAAGATCATTCTTGCGGCGGGACGGCTTGTCCAGCATGGTGCAGATTCGGACAGATCGGGGATTCCGGTCGGAAAGGTACTCCTTCAGATACTTCAGGGTCGTCCCGGTGTCCACGATGTCCTCGATGATCAGAACATTCTTGTCATAGATATTCATATCGATATCCTTTGTAATCTTGACGATTCCGGAACTCGTGGTGCTGGAGCCGTAGCTGGACGCTGACACAAAATCGATTTTCACGTCGCACGTCACATATTTCATCAGCTCGCTCATCCACATGACCGCACCCTTCAGCGTTCCGAGCATGATCAGTTCCTGCCCTTCATAATCCCTGGAGATCTGCTTTCCCAGTTCCTTCGCACGCTTCTGAATGTCTTTTTCTGTATATAAAATATTTCCGACGATTTCTTTCGCCATACTCTCTCCTACTTCCCGGGATCCGTCTCCGGCCCCGTTTCATCTTCCCTGCTGTCATCGTCCACTACACTAAATTCTACACCATCCACTATATTCTTGTCACGGAATTTTTTTGACAGATCTCCGTTTTTATCCCCCTTCCAGTAAATATCCAGCTCATCTTTCAGATTCCAGATGATGAAAATCCACAGGATGATATCGTCAAGGGGAAATACCGGAATCAGATCGATGGGTGCCAGGACATAGATGATTCCGAAGATCACCAGCAGTTTTTTTCTTTTTTTGACTGTCTTATCCCTGAGAAAATAGGGAATGACCCGAAGCCTGTTCAGCAGGATCCGCAATCCAAGGTAATTCATCTATTCCTCCAGAACCTTTTCGATCACGTCCAGAAGCTGTTCTGTGCCGGTTCGTTTCAGCGCGGATACCGGAAGGAGAATATCCTCCGGCCCGAGCTTCAGCTCTTTCCGGATCCCGGCGAGGTTCTTCGCCTGTTCATTCCGGCTGACCTTATCGGCCTTGGTCGCCACGACGATCCCGTCCAGACCGTAATGGCGGAGATACTCGTACATCTGCAGATCCTGGCGGGTGGGTGCGTGCCGGATATCCACCAGCTGTATCACGCACCGCAGCCCCTCCCGGGTGCCGAGATACCTTTCCATCATCTGTCCCCAGTCCTCTGTCACGGACTTTGACACCTTCGCGTATCCGTATCCCGGAAGATCCACGATACGGAACCGGTCATTAATCCGATAAAAATTGATGGTCCTCGTCTTTCCCGGCGCGCCCGAAACCCTCGCAAGGTTTTTTCGGCCGGTCAGCAGATTCAAAAGTGATGATTTTCCCACATTGGAGCGGCCGGCGAAAGCGATTTCTGCCGAGCCGTCCGGCGGGTACTGAGCCGGACGTACCGCAACGGCCTCCAGTTCTGATTTATTGATTTTTAGCATTTCCCGTTCTATTTAACAAGGGCGTTCTCCAGCGCCTCTTTCACATCTTCGATCAGCACAAAATCCAGGTCGCGTCTTACGCTCTGAGGAATTTCGTCGATGTCTCTGGCATTTTCCTTCGGCAGAAGAATCTTCCGGATTCCTGCCCGGTGCGCAGCCAGAACCTTCTCACGGATACCGCCTACCGGCAAAACCTTCCCCCTAAGCGTAATCTCGCCGGTCATGGCAATTTCGCGGTCAACGGGAGTCTTTGTCAGCGCAGAAACCACACTGGTGCACATGGTAACTCCCGCCGACGGGCCGTCCTTGGGAACGGCGCCCTCAGGTACATGGATGTGCATATCATACTTTTTGTAAAAATCTTCTTCGATACCGTACCGGCTTGCGATACTGCGCACATAACTGACGCCGATCTTCGCCGATTCCTGCATCACGTCGCCCAACTGGCCCGTCAGGTTCAGCTTTCCTGTCCCCGGGACCACCGAAGTCTCGATTTTCAGCGTGTCGCCGCCAACGCGGGTCCAGGCCATTCCGGTGGTTACGCCGATGGGATTTTCGCCCTCCAGTACGTCATAATGGAAGATGTGTTTCCCCATATAGCGCTCCAGATTTCGCGGGGTCACATTGTAGGTTCTGCCCTTTTCAGTCACCACTCTTCTGGCCACCTTTCGGCAGACGCTTCCTATGCTCCGTTCTAGGTTCCTGACGCCGGACTCTCTCGTATAGTAGTTCACAAGATCGTGAAGAGCGTTCTCCGAGATCCTGATATTTTCCTTTTTCAGACCGTTAGCCTTGATTTCCTTCGGGATAAGGTATTTCTGAGCGATTTTCACCTTTTCCTGTTCCGTATACCCGGGAACCTCGATCACTTCCATTCTGTCCAGCAACGGCTCCGGTATCGTATCCACCGAATTGGCTGTGGTGATGAACATGACCTTGCTCAGGTCAAAGGGGATCTCCAGAAAATGGTCGGTGAAGGTATTGTTCTGCTCAGGATCCAGGACCTCCAGCAGTGCCGAAGCCGGATCCCCCCGGAAGTCCGCACCTATTTTGTCCACCTCGTCAAATAGGAACAGCGGATTGTTCGTTCCGGCGTCCTTGATTCCGTTGATTACCCTGCCCGGAATCGCGCCGATGTAGGTTCTTCTGTGACCGCGGATCTCCGCCTCATCCCGGACGCCACCCAGCGACATACGGATGAACTCTCTTCCCGTCGCTCTCGCAATGGATCTGGCGATAGACGTCTTTCCGACTCCCGGCGGCCCTACAAGGCACAGAATCGGACCCCGTATAGCTTTGGACAGATGCACCACTGCCAGGTACTCCAGGATGCGTTCCTTGACCTTTTTCATGCCGTAGTGATCCTCCTCCAGTATCTTCTCCGCCTTCTTCAGATTGGAATTCACCCGGGAGGATTTGTTCCAGGGCAGATCGAGAATGGTTTCCACATAATTGCGGATTACCGAGCTCTCTGCCGAAGATGGCATCATCTTGGAGAACTTGCTGATTTCCTTGCGAACCTTCTCGTCCACCTTCTCATCCAGCTTCAATTCGTCCAGTTTCTCCAGCCATTCCGCAGACTCCGCACCGGCATCCTCCTCAACGCCCAGTTCTGTCTGGATCGCTTTCAGCTTCTCCCGGAGGAAGTATTCCCTCTGTCCGTTGTCGATATTCTCTTTGACCTTCTGCGAAAGTTCCTTCTCAATCACAGCGATCTCGTTTTCCTCTCCGATTAACTCTGTCAGTGCCTTCAGTCTTTCGGAGAAATTCAGTTCACCCAGAATGTTTTGTTTTCTTGCGCAGCTGACAAAGAGCTCATTGGCGATTTTGTCAATCATGGGCCCGGGTTCTGTGACTGCCAGTGTCTTGTCGACCACCTCGTCTGTAATCTGTGAGGTCAGCGCTGCGTATTCCACAAATTCCTCTCGGATGATGCGCATCGCGGCCTTATCCTCCAGCGATAGTTCTTCCTCGCGAATGTCCTCCTCCAGACGGTTGATTGTTGCGGAAATATAAGTTTCTTCTGTTATTACCTGATCGATGCTGCCGCGGCAGATTCCTTCCACAAGTACGCGAACGGCATCTCCCTGAATTTTCAGCATCTGCTTGACACGCACCACAGTGCCGATTTCATACATATCCTCGACCTTCGGAATCAGGATATTCTCATCCTTCTGCGTCGCCACGAACATCAGTTTGTCGGAAGCCATGGCATTTTCCAGCGCACGGATGGATTTCTCTCGGCCGATATCAAAATGCACAACGGTGTGCGGAAAGATGGAAACTCCCCGCAGCGGAATGCAGGGCAGCACTTCCCGTACAACTTCCTCCCGGGACTCTTCCTCTTCCGCCGGTATCATTCCTTCCAGGGTCTCCATCTGTTCTGTATTTTTATATTCTTCGTTCATCTAACCCCTCCATTATGCAAAAGGCGACATTCCGTCGCCCTGTTGTTAAGATGCATCTGCTTTAGGATCCTTCTTACTGCTTTCACTTTTCAATACCAGATTCGGCGCTTTATGCTCCGCTATCGTCTCTCTGGTGATAATGCACTTCTCGATATCGTCTCTGGACGGAATCTCGTACATGATGTCCATCATGGCCTTTTCAAAAATACTGCGAAGTCCCCTTGCTCCCGTCTTTCTGGCAATTGCCCTGCGGGCGATCTCCTGCACCGCACCGTCCTCAATCTCCAGTTCTACGCCGTCAATCTCGAACAGTTTCTGATACTGACGGATCAGCGCGTTTTTCGGCTCTTTCATGATGCGGATCAGCGACTCTTCCGTAAGCTCCTCCAGCGTGACGATTACCGGCAGTCTTCCGATAAACTCCGGAATCAGGCCGAATTTCAGAAGATCCTCCGGTTCCACTCTGGACAGCAGATCCTTCTCCTCAACCTTGGTCAGCTCCACATCCGAGTTGAAGCCTATGACCTTGTTTCCGATTCTTCTCTGGATAATTTTGTCCAGCCCGTCGAAGGCTCCTCCGCAAATAAACAGGATATTGGTGGTATCAATCTGAATGAATTCCTGGTGCGGATGCTTCCGTCCGCCCTGCGGCGGCACATTGGCAACCGTTCCCTCCAGGATCTTCAGCAGCGCCTGCTGTACACCTTCGCCGCTGACGTCCCGTGTAATCGACGGATTCTCGCTTTTCCGGGAGATTTTGTCAATCTCATCCACGTAGATAATCCCTCTCTGCGCCTTTTCCACATCGTAGTCCGCCGCCTGCAGCAGTCGGAGCAGAATGTTCTCCACGTCCTCTCCGACATATCCGGCTTCAGTCAGCGCCGTTGCATCCGCAATCGCGAACGGCACGTTCAGGATTTTCGCTAGTGTCTGCGCCAGCAATGTCTTTCCCGAGCCTGTCGGTCCGATCATCACGATGTTGCTCTTCTGCAGCTCCACGCTGTCGCTCTCCGCTCTGGAAAGACCCTCAATCCTCTTATAATGATTGTAGACCGCCACGGCGAGCGCTTTCTTGGCCTCGTCCTGTCCGATAACATAATCTGACAGAGTCTGCCAGATCTCCTTCGGCTTCTTAAGCTTTCTGGAGTCACGGTCTACCGATGCGTTCTCACCCTCCTGCGCTTCCAGCGCGGCCTCACGAATGATGTCCGTACACATTTCAACGCACTCGTCGCAGATGTATACGCCGGGTCCAGCGATCAGCCGTCTCACCTGACTCTGAGGCTTTCCGCAGAAGGAGCATCTCAGTTCATTTGTCAAATCATTAAATTTATCAGCCATTTTTCCCTCGTTATCTGGAAGCGATGACTTTATCAATCAGCCCGTATTCACAGGCCTCCTGCGCTTCCATAATGTGATCTCTATCCGTATCCTTTACAATCTGTTCCAGCGACTGCCCCGTATTCTCACTGAGAATGCGGTTCAGTTTCGCCTTGGTGTTCACAATCCACTGTGCGTGGATCTCGATATCCGAGGCCTGACCGTTCACGCCTCCCAGCGGCTGGTGAATCAGCACCTCTGCGTTCGGAAGCGCATAACGTTTTCCCTTCGCGCCTGAGGACAGCAGAAACGCTCCCATGCTGGCCGCCATCCCGACGCAGATGGTGGAGACATCCGGTTTGATATAGTTCATCGTATCATAGATTGCCATTCCGGCAGTGACGGAACCGCCCGGACTGTTGATATAGATACTGATGTCCTTTTCCGGATCCTCAGCCTCAAGGAACAGGAGCTGCGCCGTGACCACACTGGCCACCGCATCATTGATCTCCTCACCGAGGAAGATGATCCTGTCCTTCAGAAGGCGGGAGAAAATATCATAACTTCTCTCCCCCATACCGGTCTGCTCGATTACATAAGGTACCAATGCCATTTGTTCTTATCCCTCGCTTATTTCTCTTCCTCCGCCGCAGCGTCATCCGCGGTTTCCGAAACGTCTTTATTCTCCTCGGTCACTTCCGGTTCCGGTGCGTCGACCATGGTGACATTGGCTTCGTCATAGAGCATGTCGATTACCTTTTTCACCATCAGATCCTTCCGGAAATAGTCCATGCTGTCCGCCAGCGCTTCCTGAACCTTGTCCTGATCCATTCCGTACTGTTCGGCGACCAGCTTCATCTCCTCATTCACGTCGTCGTCCGAAACCTCAAGATTTTCGGCCTCTCCGATGGAGCGCAGAACGATTCTGGTTCCCGCTCTCTTTTCCGCGTCCTCCCGGACGTCTTCCCGGAAGCCCGCCATATCCTTACCGGTGAACTGGCAGTACTGCTCCAGAGAAAGTCCCTGATATCTCAGCTGCTGATCCAGTTCCTGCGCCATCTGTGTGATCTCATCCTCCACCATGGATGCGGGAACCTCGATATGATTGTTTTCCCAGACCTGATTTACGACGGCGTCCTTCGCCATGTTCCGGTACTGTTCTTCTCTGGCCTTCTCCAGATCTTCCTTTGTCTTCGCCTTCAGTTCCTCAAGAGTATCGAATTCGCTTACATCCTTGGCAAACTCGTCGTCCAACTCCGGTACCTGTTCCTCTTTGATCTCGTGGATCTTGCAGTGGAACACCGCATCCTTTCCGGCCAGTGATTTCTCGCCGTATTCCTCCGGGAAAGTGACGTTCACATCCTTATCCTCACCGGTAACCGCACCGATCAGCTGCTCCTCGAATCCGGGGATGAAGGTTCCGGATCCCAGCTTCAGTTCCTGCCGTTCCGCTGTTCCGCCGGCAAACTGCTCGTCACCGACAAATCCCGCGTAATCCAACAGAACCGTATCGCCGTCCTTCGCCGGTCTGTCAACGACAACCATGCGGGCGTTTCTCTTCTGAAGTTTCTCGAGTTCTTTCTCCACATCCTCGTGAGAAGCGTCGCTCTTCAGCTGCTCCACTTCGATGCCTTTATAGTCCTTCACTTCAACCACCGGGAACAGTTTGACATCAATTGTCATGGTCACCGGCTTTCCCTTTCCTATTTCACTGAAATCCACCTGGGGACGGTCAATGACCTCCAGCTCTAATTCTTCTATTGCCCCGGGATAGTGATCGCCAAACATGTTATTGATGGCATCCTCGAAAAAAATTCCCTCGCCGTAATGCCTCTCGATGATGCTTCTTGGCGCCTTGCCCTTTCTGAAGCCGTTTATCTGAAACTGATTGCGGTTTTTCCGGTAGACCTTGTTGACTTCCTCTTCAAATTCCTCTGCTGTAAAATCCATCGTCAGCTTCGCTTCATTGTTTTCCTTCGAGACAAGTGTCGTTTTCATCCTCGTATATCCTCCTAATTTAAAAGCTTGTCGTATTTATTTGGCGGCACAAAAAAACCGCACATGAATTATAATATTATACACTCAAATGCGGCTGAAGTAAACATCTTAACCCATTATTTTTGTTGAAACGGTCAAGATTTATCGACTTTCTTCACCGGATCAGCCGGAAACCCCTCTCCAGCTTGCTCCTATCCTCCGGTTTCAGGTCGTATCCGGCCGATAACCGGTCTCCGATGGCCATAATTTCCTTCTCAGACCCCGTCAGCAGCTCGATTTCCAGTTCCCGAACCGGAATTTCCCGATCTCCGCCCCGAATCTCGCCCTGATCCGCGGAAAGCACGCAGATGGATTTTCCCGTGTCCAGTCGAATCTGCCTGCGTACAAAAGTCATCTCCACCCGCGGTACCAGTTTCCGTCCTTTCAGAATCCGGCAGATCTCGTCGTAAATCTCGCCGCACGGCTGAAAGATATCCGCTTTCGGCACAGCCGGTACGTCTTCCTCGTTCAGCGGAATGTTCACCTCCTGCCGGCGGTGCATCCCGTTCTCACTGGTGCCGTCCCATTTCAGCGTTCCAATATAGTAGTCGTTTTCCCTTCGGATGCGAAGCGCGATGCAATGCTCTGCAAGCGCATCATCCTCAGTGTCGTAATAAACGGCGTGCATCCGGATCATTTCCTCGTCCTTGTCATCCCGGATGCTCTGAATGAAGTCGTCATTAAAAATCCGATCGATCTCTGTGTTCTCTCCGATCAAATATTTCAGTTCGATTTCCATGTTTAATTCTCTCTCCCGTGTTCCTTCAGCCTTCTCCGTGATGCTGACGCCGCGTGTTCTGTCGCGACAGCAGCTCCACAAGCTGCAGATTCATCCTCTTCTGATGGGCTCCCAGTTCCTCCTTGCTGTTCATATCCGCCACCTGCAATGCGATGATGCGGTCCCGGTACCCCTGTTCCGTCAGCCTCCGCATGACAGCCGTCTTCAGTTCCTGCAGTTTTTCTCCCGCGCGGATTACATAAATCCTCACGATTACATTGCTCTTCATCCTCTTGATTTCAATCAGATGTTCAAATCCATAGCGTGTCATTATCACATCGCGAATTTCATAGGCGATGTCCCTGGCTGTCAGACGCAGTTCCTCCTGCCGCATCAGATACCAGAAACCGACAATCGCTGCAACGCTCAGCGCGATGGCGATATACGGTCCGAAGCTGCTTCTCGTAACGTAATACATAATGTATCCGAGCGGAAAGCAGGCCCACTTCAGAATCCGGATCACCCGGACTGCATTATTCATAATGTCCCCCCCATAATAAATGACAAATTACCCGTACAGTGTCCATCTATTATAGCCCGAATGCTCACAGTTGTCAAAATTCTTCTTCGAATGGACCTTCTTTTCTGCTCCTGACCGGTCTTCCTCCTTCCGGGACATTCCCCGTTCAGGTCCCGAAATTCCGCGGACTCTGCGGTATATCCGGCTGTACTCTGTGCTGCGGTATCACAGACTGTACTGAATCGCATTGACGATGCAGGCCGCGATGTTGCTTCCGCCCTTTCTTCCCCGGGCAACGATGCAGGGGATGCCGGATCGGATCAGCCGCTCCTTACTGGCCTCCACGTTGACAAAACCCACCGGAACGCCGATCACCGCCACCGGATCCAGCTGTCCGGCCTCTGCCAGGTCACAGATCGCCATCAGAGCGGTAGGAGCATTTCCGATTGCAAAGATCACCGGACGTCCCAGACGGGAAGCCTTCTCCATGCTCACATAGGACCGCGTCAGTCCCCGGCTTTTCGCCTCCTCTGCGACATCGCTGTCTCCTATATAACAAAGAACCTGTCCTCCGTATTTTCCGATTCTGGTCTTATTGATTCCCGCCTGTGCCATCTTTGTATCCGTAACGATCACCGCGCCTTCCCGGATCCCGCGGGCAATGCGTTCTTCCGCGCCTTCCGAGAAATACAGGCTGTCTGCGTAATCAAAATCCGCCGACGTATGGATGCATCTCTTGATGATGTGTTCATATCTGGGATCCAGTTTCCGGTCTCCCAGCAGTTCCCCGATAATCCGGAAGCTTTCCGCCTCTATGTCTCCCGGTCTGATATTTTCTATTTTCACGAGTTCCTCCTTATCGTATCATATCCATGATTTTTTCCATATCCAGTGCGTTCCTCAGTCCCTCGGCCAGCAGGTCATACTGGTTCTGCTTGTATTCCGCCAGATCGAAGGATCTGACCTCGCCGGGCTCCATTCCGCGTTCCCGGTACAGCGCCCGGATGACCTCCGCGGCGACCTCCTGCCGGTCGAAGACTCCGTGAATATATGTCCCGTACACATTCCCTTCGTTGATGATATTTCCCCGGCTCTCCTGAGAACCCATGTGGATTTCATAGCCCTCGAAGGGTTTTCCGGAAAGTCTCGAGAATATCCCGGTCACCGGAGACAGGCACCCGGATGTTTCCCGGGTCACCTTCTCCGAAGCGAAATCTGTGCTGTGCGGAAGAAGTTTCATGCCGTCCAGCGTTCCTCCGTGTTCCACTCCCAGCGGATCGGAGAGGCGCTGCCCCAGCATCTGATACCCGCCGCAGACACCGAAGACCGGTTTCCCGCGGGACGCATATCTCAGAATCTTCGCCTCCATTCCGCACTGCCGCATCCAGAGAAGATCGGCCATAGTGTTCTTTGTCCCCGGAATAATCACCATATCCGGATCCCCCAGTTCTCCCGGATTCCGCACATAGCGGACGCCGACACCCTCCATATACTCGAGAGCGTTGAAATCCGTAAAGTTTGAAATCCGCGGGAGCCGAACCACTGCAATATCGATCACCGCCTCCGGATCCCTCCGGGTGAATTTCTCCGAAAGACTGTCCTCATCATCGATATCCACATCCAGATACGGCACTACGCCCAGCACCGGAACGTGAATGATATCCTCTAGCATAGAAAGACCCGGTTTCAGAATATCCAGATCGCCCCGGAATTTGTTGATGATCACGCCCCGGACCCTTGCACGCTCCTCTTCATCGAACAGCAGCATGGTTCCGGCCAACGACGCAAACACACCTCCCCGGTCAATATCGCCCACCAGGAGTACCGGCGCATCCGCCATACGCGCCATCCCCATGTTAACAAGATCCTCCTCCTTGAGATTGATCTCCGCGGGGCTTCCCGCCCCCTCCATAACGATGACATCATAGTCGGCTGCCAGTGACTCGTAGGCCTTGCGTATTTCCTCCCGGAACAAAGATTTGCGTGCGTAGAAATCCCGGGCGGACAGATTGCCGTAAACCTTTCCGTTGAGAATCACCTGGGAACCCCGATCGCTGGTGGGCTTCAGCAGCACCGGATTCATCCTGCAGTCCGGTTCCAGGCCGCAGGCCTCCGCCTGCATGACCTGCGCCCGTCCCATCTCCAGCCCGTCCTTTGTGATACAGGAATTCAGCGCCATGTTCTGCGCCTTGAAAGGAGCCGTACGAAAGCCCTCCCGGGTCAGAATGCGGCAGATTCCCGCCGTAATCAAACTCTTTCCCGCGTTTGAGCAGGTTCCCAGTACCATCATTGATTTTGCCATAATCTCTCCTCTCAGAACAGAAACAGGAATACCAGTGTCCGGATTCCGCACATAAGCCCCAGGCAAAGTGCCGAGGTGGTCAGCATAAGCCGGCAACTCCGGGTGATATCCTCCGCCTCAATGGGACGCAGGTCGTCTCCCACCGTATCCTTTCTGTATTTCTTTCCAAAGTAACTGGCGTCCCCCAGCAGACGCACGCCCAGCGCCCCGGCGCAGGCTGATTCCGGATTCCCCGCGTTGGGGCTCGCATGACGAAGGCGATCCCGGCGAAAGATCCGAAACGCCGCTTTCCCGTCCAGTCCCGCCAGAACGGCTCCCGGGCACATCATGAATCCGGTGATTCGTGCGGGGACAAAATTCAGCAGATCATCAAAGCGTGCTGATGCCCGTCCGAAATCGATATACCGGTCGTTCTTATATCCCACCATGGAATCCAGCGTGTTCCCTGCTTTGTAGAAAAACCCCGCCGGCACGCCGCCGATTGCCATATAGAACATAGGGGCGATCACCCCGTCCGAACAGTTTTCCGCCACAGTTTCACAGACGGCCCGGATAATCCGGGGGAAATCCAGCTGCGCCGTATCCCGGCCAACAATCCAGGACAGATATTTTCTCGCAGCGCTGATATCTCCGTTCTCCACTTCCGCACGGACACGGTCCGCAGCCCGGTTCAGTGATCTTGCCGCAAATATCTGCCAGCACCAGAAAATTTCCAGTCCGTATTTCAGCCGCATATCGACAAGCCCGGCGCCGTAGATTGCCGCTACGGGAACAGCTGTGGAAACTCCGACTACTGTCAGTGTCAGAAAAAAACCTCCCGCTCTCTTTCCTTCGGGCGTATCAGGAAATATCCGCCGTAAAAATCTCTCGCAGACAGTGATGAGCTTTCCGATTCCGACCACGGGATGCGGCATCCACCGGGGATCCCCCAGCAGCAGATCCAACGCGAATCCGGCCAGGAGCACCCACACTATTTCCATGTTATGCCTCCCTCTCCCTGCGCTGTTCTCCGAACCGCGTCCATGAAGGACCGTGCGAATTCCGGATTCCCCCAGAGATGCAGATGCGGATATCCGGCATACAGGGACGGGCTCACCTGTCCGGTCTCCCAGGAACGGCCGCGGCTGTTCACCGCCTCAAAGCCGTCTCCGTAATCATCCGTGTCGCTGTAATGGAACTCGTGACAGCGGATCCTTCCCCCGCGGCGGCACAGCAGGTTGTCACGACGCGCTGTCAGTTCTTTGTAACCGAACCTCACCAGGTGTCCGGTCACACGGCTGTTTCCCGGAATCGCACCCGCCATGGGAAACCGGCCCTCCACCGTGGTGATCGACTGACCCAGATACATGAAGCCTCCGCACTCCGCATAAGTCGGAAGGCCGCCTCGCACTGCGGTCCGGATCTCCTTCAGAAGAGTTTTATTTCCGGAAAGCGTCTCCGCGTAGAGTTCCGGATACCCTCCGCCCAGAATCAGTCCGCAGCTGCCCGTCGGCAGATAAGAATCTGTCAGGGGCGAAAAAGGAATCAGTTCAGCCCCCATCTGCTCCAGAAGTTCCAGCGCATCCCGGTAATAGAAACAAAAGGCCCGATCCTTCGCTATAGCAACCGGATATCTCGCTCCCGGAGAAATTTCCCGCAAAATCTCCGGCTCCTCATATGAAAGTTCCGGCGCGGTTTCCGCCAGCGCACGCAGCCCATCCATATCCAGGCACTCTCCGGCGACTTTCCCCAATGCGTCCATCTTCTGGCGAATGTCCGCAATCTCCGCCGCTGTAATCAGTCCCAGATGACGGCTGCCCACCTCGGCCTCAGGCACATTCGGAAGATATCCGAAGCACGGCAGACCGGTTTCCCGGCGGATCAGTTCCGCATACTCCGGGTACATAGCTGCAGAGCAGTGATTCAAAATAACGCCCCGGATCCGGTTCTCTCTGAAATTCACATATCCGTTGAGTTCGGCCGCAAGCGAAAGGCTTTTCCCTTTCACATCGGCGACCAGCACCACAGGGGTCTCCGTCAGCCGGGAAATATGATTGGCGGAGCACCGGTCATCATTGAAGCCCCGCCCATCGTAGAGCCCCATGACTCCTTCCGTCACTGTCAATTCAGCACGCCGTCCGCCACGCGCCAGAAGATATTTTACCGTCTCTTCTCCACAAAGATACAGGTCAAGATTTCCGGAGTCTGCGCCAAGCACTTCCTTATGGAACATAGGATCGATGTAATCCGGGCCGCATTTAAACGCTGCAGTTCGCGTTCCCGACTGCCGCAGCGCCGAAAGAAGTCCGCAGGTCACCGTCGTCTTTCCGCATCCGGAGCCTGTCCCTGCGATTAAAATCCGCGGAATACTATCCTTCATCACAAGTCCCCTCTTCATTCTTCACAGACCGGACATTCCTGATCAGATAAACCGGATTCTCCGCCTTCATCAGATGATACCGTCCCAGCGGCCGGGCATCTGCCACATTGACACAACGAACCTCCGGTTCCTTTCCCCGTTCATTCAGAGCGGAAACCGCTTCCGAAAGAGTCTCCAGCGTCACTGCGGTGATCAGAACGCACGCGTTCCTGTTTTTTCGGAATACGAGATCCAGAATCGCATTCAGATTTCCGGAGGAGCCTCCGACAAAGACCCGATCCGGCGCGGGGAAATGTTCCAGCTCCGCGGGTGCTTCCCCGCAGACGATCTGAATATTTCGTATCCCCAGCCTGTCCATATTCTGCCGGACGGTTTCCACTGCTTCCGGATTCTTCTCAACGGCAAATACAAAAGATTCCCTGGCTCTCTGCGCCATGGCACAGGTCATCGCTCCGGTTCCCGCACCAACATCCCAGATCGTCTCTGCAGGACGGATCTCCAGCCAGGACAGCGAAAGTTCCCGCACGGCTTCCTTTGTCATCGGCGCTTTTCCCCGGACAAAGTCTCCGTCAGACAGGGTTTTCTCCGGATCCCGCGGGCTCTCATTCACCAGGATCAGAACTGTCAGGGGATCGAAGCTGCGTTCCGAAAGTTCTGATGCCGTCCCCTCCGTGATATTTTCGTCCGCCATGGAAAGACGTTCTCCGGCGTATACCTTTACATCCTCGAGTCCGTACCGGCACAGTTCCTTCAGGAGTTCCTGCGCCGATGCCGCTCCGCCGGTCAGCGCGAACACATGCCGGTGATAGCAGACGAACGGGACCAGTGAGCCTTCGCGTCCGTGAAGACTCACCAGTTTCATCTCCTCATATCCGAATCCGCACGCTGCGGCGAAATACTGCATGCTGCTGATTCCGCAAAGGAATTCCACTTCCACAGCAGGCGGTGCGTCACGCCGAATCAGCGAGGCGATGCTGTAAAATCCTGTATCTCCGCTGGCAACGACAGCCAGAGTTTCACCGCTGCCGGCACTTCTGCGGATAAGCTCAAGCGTATCTCCGACGCTTCTGACCTCTCCCCGGTCGGTCAGTTTCTCCACAAGTTTCAGCAAGTGGTCTGACGTGTACACCCGGTCCGCCGCTGCGATGGCCTCGCGGGCCCTCCGGGTCAGCATTCCCGGATCGCCCGGACCCGCGCCAATGACCTTCACTTTCATTCGATTTCCAGCCTTTCTATGATTTCCTTCAGAGTAAAACCTTCTTCTTTCTCCGGCCTGCCGATGACGATTACACGATAGCCTTCCTCTGCAAGCGCCGCCTTTTCCGGAAAGCCTCCCGCCCGTCCGGTGCTCTTGGTCACCAGAACGCTGCAGCCGAACTGCTCCATGGTGGCGATATTCATTGCTCTGGTGAAGGGACCCTGCATGCAGATGATTCTCTCCCGGGAAAACCCGGCCTCCAGACAGGCCCTCAGAGATTCCTCCGCAGGCAGAACCCGGGCGCAGCCTCTCTGCCGGAGGTTCTTTACCTGCGCGTACGCGCCGATATCCCGTGCGCCGGTCGTCAGCAGAAATTTCTCATCTTCGTCGTCCAGCAGCGCCGCCGCCTCTCGGGGAGAATCGACGAACCGTATTTTGTTCCGGTCATAGTCCTCTTCTTCCCGCAGAAGCCTCATATATGCTATACCGCAGTCTTCAGCTGCGGCACGGAGATTTTCCGTCACCTCCGCGGCATAAGGATGCGTGGCGTCAACAATCTGCCGGTAACCCCTGCGTCGGAAACACTTATCCATCGCTTCACGGTCCATTCGTCCGGCAATGACACGGACACCGGGGACATCTTCCAGAGCGTTTCTTCCGTATTCAGTGGCAACAAAAAAATCCGTTCTCTCCAGGCGGCCGGTGTCGGCAAGATAGCGCGCCAGGTCATGTCCCTCACGGGTTCCCGCGAAAACGGCAATGCGCTCAGATCTGATAGCCACGGGGTGTCACCAGCCTTCCATTGATCACCCGGGTGCCGCTGTTGCCGACAAAAACCGTGGTGAACATATCAATATCTTCGTTATCTTTCAGTTCCCTCAGCGTGCACAGCCGGCTGTATTCTCCCTCCCTGCCGATGTTTTTCACGTATCCGCAGGGCGTTTCCCAGGATCGGCTCTTTGCGATGTACTCCACCGCTCTGTCCAGATGATCTCTGCGTTTCATACTTTTCGGATTGTACAGACAGATTACGAAATCTGCCTCTGCCGCCAGCAGCAGCCGTTTCTCTATGGTCTCCCAGGGCGTCAGCAGATCGCTCAGCGAGATCACCGCGAAATCATGAATAAGAGGTGCGCCAAGAACCGCCGCGCCGCTGCAGGCAGCCGTAATACCCGGTACAGTTATGATTTCAATGTCCGGGTCGTTTTCCGCAACTTCGCACATTACGCCTGCCATCCCGTAAACGCCCGCGTCTCCGCTGCACACGAAGGCCACCGTCCGGCCCTTACGGGCATGCTCCAGTGCGATTCTGCACCGGTCTGTTTCCTTTTTCATCGGTGTGGATTCCACAAGCTTGCCGGCGCACAGATCACGCACAAGCTCCACATACAGCGTATAGCCCACTACTACATCGCTTTCCGCGATGGCGGCTCCGGCCGCCGGCGTCATATACGCCGCCTCTCCCGGCCCTATACCCACAACAAATATTTTTTTCAAAACCTGCACTTCCAATCTTTTACTGCCGCGGCCATGGTTATACCGTTTTCCGCGGTTCTCGGGATAAGCAGCCTTCCTTCCGCTGCCCGCACACAGCTGCGTTCGCAGATATTATCCGCTCCTGTTATCTTCTCCACAAAATCTGAATGATGAAAGGCGCCCTCCGTCTCCATCAGCTCCCGGGCGGAAAAAATCCGCAGGGGTACATCGTGTCTCCGGCAGAAGGCAACAAGCGCCGCCTCTTCCTTTTTCAGTTCGATCGTAGCGATCTGACGTACAGTACAGATATGAATGTGATGCTCTGCCAGAAACCTTTCCACGAAATGCTCCAGACTCTGTTCCGGCGTGCTCCGACGGCATCCGATTCCCAGGGTGACGATGCGCGGAACTACCTTCATCGTATGCACGAAAGGCTCCGGTTCGCCGGACAGACTCACGGAAACTCCGCACTCATACCGCTCTGCATCTTCCTCCGTCCGCACATCCGCAAGTTCCGGAGGAAGTTCACCCTCTAGGGGAAAAGGCCCTCGCCATAGACCGATTCTGTCACCCCTCAGCACAGCTCCGGATACATACCGAATGGCATCCGTGTTCAAAACCCGGCATCCGCCCTCTGCAGCCCAGACATCTGCAGCAAATTTTCCGTGCAGATCGGTTGCAGTGGTGATCACCGGCTGAGCTCCTGTCAACGCCGCCAGTTCCCTCGCGAATCGATTTCCTCCTCCGATATGCCCGGAAAGCACCGGAATTACAAACTGCCCCAGTTCATCCATCACGACCACCGCAGGATCCCTGTCCTTTTTCTGTATATAAGGCGCGATGAGACGCACACAGATCCCCGCTGCGCCGATGAAGAGGAAACGGTCGTATTCACGAAAATGCTCCTCGATAAATTCCCTCGCTGTTCCTCTGTCTCCGCGAAAGAGATCGACCGGTTCTGCGGAGGATTCGGAAGTCAGCGCCGCCTCCACCTTCCCGGCCAGCGCCCTGCCGGTATCCGTAAAGGCCAGGATTCCGATCATTTTTCCGCCTCCCGGAACTGATGACTGAAGCCCGGATCATACAGCCTGGACCGCTCGTACCGGTCGCCCAGGAATCCTCCCACCAGAATCAGGGCCATCTTGTGAATTCCGTTCTCCTCTGCCGCACGGGGAATATTTTCCACGGTCGTACGAATCACCTTCTGATCCGGCCAAGTCGCCTTGTATACGATAGCCGCAGGGGAATCCGGCGCATAGCCGCCCTCGATCAATCTTCGGGAAAGTTCCTCCAGCATCGTTGATGTCAGGAAAACGACCATGGTCGCCCCGTGCTGCGCCAGCGAAGATATTTCCTCCTTCTCCGGAACCGGTGTCCGTCCTGCCATTCTGGTCAGAATCACTGTCTGACTCACATCCGGCAGAGTATATTCCGCATTCAGCGCGGACGCCGCTCCAATGAAGGAACTGACTCCCGGCACATAACTGTACTCGATTCCAAGCTCCTCCAGGCGGTCCATCTGCTCCCGTATCGCACCATAGATACAGGGATCACCCGTATGAAGGCGCACCACACAGCGGTCCCTGCTGCTGTTCATCACCGAAATAACCTGCTCCAGCGTCATGCCGGCGCTGTCGTAAATTTCACATTCCGGCTTCGCCCTCTTCAGCAGCGCCGGATTGACCAGCGACCCTGCGTAAATGATTACATCCGCCTCTTCCAGAAGCCGTGCGCCCCGGACTGTAATGAGATCTTCCGCTCCCGGACCTGCTCCGATAAAATAAATCATACATTTTCCTCCGCTCTCTGATATCCATACTCTTATACTATATACTCGATATTCATGTCATACTGTCTACGCCCTGCTGCTGCCGAATCTCCCGTATCAGCCGGTCCGCACCGTCACTCTTTATCACCTCTCCGCCGATGGACGTGAACATGACCGCCTCAATACGGACTTCCTCCCGCAGGCGAGCCCTCAGATGGTGCAGCATTCTGCCGAGAATCCGGCGTTTCAGCGCCTCATAATATTCCTCTTCCCGAACGATGCGGAAGGCTTCTTCTGTCGTTACGCATTCCAGGAGTTCCCCGACCGTGCGGGGCGATGCTCCCAGCGCCGCGGCGTGTGCCGCAATAACCTCCATCCTGCAGTCCGCAACAGAGGAATGGGTGTTCATTACTCCGGCCGCGATTTTCACCAGTTTCCCGGCGTGCCCGACCAGAAGAACCTCTGAAAAACCTTTGTACCGTATATAGTCCAGCGATTCCCCCACATAATTGGAGATCTGCGCTGAACGGCCGATATCCAGCCCCAGCGTCTCCCTGCAGAATGTTCTTCCGTAATTTCCCGGAGCAATAAGGATCCGTTCCGGATCCTCCGCGGCGCACCGGTCGATCTCCACATGAATCGAACCGATGAGCGCCTTCTCGCTCATGGGCTCCACGATTCCCGTGGTTCCCAGGATCGAAATACCGCCCAGGATTCCAAGCCGGGGATTGAAGGTTTTCTTCGCCACCTCCTGTCCTCCGGGAACTGAAATCCGGATAAGCACCGGAGTTTCACACCGGCTGCGGTCCAGAATCCGTTCCACATTCTCCAAAATCATTTTCCGGGGTACGGGATTGATGGCCGGTTCCCCCACTGCGCACGCAAGCCCCGGCTTCGTGACCCGCCCGACGCCCTCGCCGGCCTCCAGCATAATCTTTTGTTCCCCGGGCGACTTCCGCCAAGACGCCTCAGCATAAATCGCAAGCCCCGTGGTGGCGTCCGGATCGTCCCCGCCGTCTTTTGTAACCGAGCACGCAACCCTGCCTTCCGTGATCTCGATGTTCTCGATGTCGAAAACCGCCCGCTCTCCGCCAGGGAGACGGATTCCGGCGTGAAGGACTGCCTGCCCCGACAAAAGCATTTCCACCGCGGCAGCCGCCGCAGCCGCAGCCGTGCTTCCCGTCGTGTACCCGCGTCGAAGCTTTTTCCCGTGCACTACGTCGTATTCTTCCTGCATAAAAAAACTCCTTCCAGGCAAATGAAGGAGTTGAATGTCCCGTATCCGAGCAGTATCAACCTGAAATTCATCGCCTGTGATTTTCTGGTTCAATACCGGCGTCATTGTTTTCCGACTCGGATCTCCGGCGTCTCTATGCGCCTTCCCGGAGCCGCGCGCTCCAGTGACCGGGCTTTCCCCATGCATCAGACTCGACCCTCACGGCAGCAGGACTGTTCAGGATTCGCACCTGATTCCGCCGTCGATATCTCTGTTTATTATATGGTACACGGCGCGGTCTGTCAATTGTGCCGGGTCCCTGTTTCCTCCGACCGGGTAATTCTTCTCATCCGGCAGTTGCGCGAACCCCGCTCTGCGGTGTATAATTTAGTGGCTGCTCGTTGAGTCTCTGCCGGACTTAATGAGCGCCGGAAACAGTGAATCCGCAGTTCTGCAGTATGTAATCCGACCATATTTTACGCCGGCATACATCAACCGCTGCAACTCATATTCTGAACAGCTGTCTCCGGAATGGAGAGAAGAGGTGAAATGGATTGAAAATCGAAAAGCATGGCGGCAATATATACAAATACAAAGGCAGGGTTCTGGATTTCTCTGCGAATCTGAATCCTCTCGGAATGCCGCCGGAAGTAAAGCAGGCGGTTCTGGACGGGATCGACGAATATGAATGTTATCCGGATCCGGACATGCGGGAACTGAAGGAGGCTATCTGCAGGCGGACCGGCGTCAGCACAGAACATATCTGCTGCGGGAACGGCGGCGACGATCTGATCTATCGCATCATCCTGGCCTTTCGACCGGAAAAGGCTCTTCTGGTGGTACCTGTCTTCAGCGAATATGAGGAAGCTCTTAAGCTTGCGGAATGTCAGATTGATTATTATGTTCTGAAGGAGGAGAACGGCTTTCATCTGGATGATGGCATCATCGGACAGATTGAAACCGGCGGATACGATATGGTGATTCTTTGTTCGCCCAACAATCCCACCGGAATTCCGGTCGAGCAGAAGAAAATCACCTCGATAATCTACGCCTGCCACCGCAGCGGCGCACGCATGCTGATTGACGAATGCTTCATGGATTTTGTTCTGGGCGAGGAAAATTATACGGTGCTTCCCCGGATCGAATCTCTTCCCAACGTAATCATTCTGAAATCTTTCACCAAACTGTTCGCGATGGCAGGGCTCCGGCTGGGCTTCTGCCTGTGCGGAAGCCCGGAGGACGCCGAAGCAGTAAACGGATGCATGCAGACCTGGCCGGTTTCCACGCCGGCGGCAAAAGCGGGAATTGCCGCTCTGACCCTTACAGATCTGGAGGATCAGACCCGGGTTCTCGTCGCACTGGAGCGGGAGAAACTCATTTCTGCTCTTCTGGGGCTTGGCTTCAGAACCTACGACTCCCAGGCGAACTACATTTTCTTCCGCAGCGTCATACCACTTGACGAGCTTCTGCTGAAGCATTCCGTGCTGATCCGCAACTGTTCCAATTACCGCGGACTGGAAGGATGCCCGGAACACGGCGAATATTTTTACCGCATCGCAGTACGCACTGAGGAGGAAAACCGGTACATCATCCGCGCCCTGACGGAGATTCTTTCTGCAGAACAGAAATAACCCGAAAAAATAACCCGCCCGGCTCCGCAAGACATTTTCGTCTCGCAAAGGCCTGACGGGTCTGAAACTCTGCTTCACTCCGTTTTTCCGGCTCTGATTCGTATTCTTGTCTGTGTTCTGCGATCCCGGTTAGTCACGGAGTCCCGGTGCCGGTCTGAAATCCCGGTTCAGGATTCCCTCCATTCCTCCATGACATCGGCAGCCGCGCTGCAGCCCAGACGGTCCGCGCCCGCATCGATAAGCTCTCCGGCCGCCGCCAGATCCCGAATGCCGCCGGCCGCCTTGATTTTCAGCCGGTCGCCGACCGTTTCCTTCATGACACGAACATCCTCTGCCGCGGCGCCTCCCGTACTGAATCCTGTAGACGTCTTCACAAAGGCCGCTCCCGTTTCCATTACAAGTCTGCACGCCTCGCGGATCTCATCCTCATCCAGCAGACAAGCCTCAATAATCACCTTGACGATTGCTCCGCCCTTCGCTGCAGCGGAAACCACCTCACGGATGTCGTCTCTGGCGTCAATATGCCGGCCTGATTTGAAATAACTGATATTCATGACCATATCGATCTCATCCGCACCGTCCCCGACAGCCCGCTCCGCTTCATACGCTTTTACCGCTGTCGCGGAATTCCCCAGGGGGAATCCGATGACGGTAGCGATCCTCACGTCACTTCCCCTCAGGATATCCCTCGCGAGACTTACATAGCAGGGCGGAATGCAGACCGCCCTGAACTTGTATTCCATCGCTTCATGACACAGTGCGGCGATCTGCGCCGCCGTCGCATCCGCCCGGAGAAGCGTGCTGTCAAGATATTCATTCAAATTCCGCATCTGTTTCCGTATCCTTATTGAATCTCATTTAATTTCGTGAATCCATCCTTCCGGAGCTTCAAGTCTTCCCATCTGAATACCCGTCAGGGTGTCATACAGCTTTGAGAGAACCGGTCCCATCTTTTCCATTCCGCTCGGGAACGCGATTTCTCTGCCGTGATCATTGATTTTGCCAACCGGACAGATGACAGCCGCCGTTCCGACCAATCCGCACTCTGCGAAATCCGGAACCTCAGCTAGCGTGACTTCTCTCTCATCCACCTTCATTCCCAGGATGTCTCTCGCGACAACAACCAGGCTGCGGCGGGTGATGGAAGGCAGAATCGACGGGGATTTAGGCACAACCAGCGAACCGTCCTTTGTCACAAAAATCACGTTCATGCCGCCGGCCTCCTCAATCTTGGTTCTCGTAGCGGGATCCAGATAAATATTCTCCGCGAATCCCTCCTCATGAGCCTTCATGCCTGCGTACAGGGACATAGCGTAGTTCAGAGCCGCCTTGATGCCGCCGGTTCCGTGGGGAGCCGCCCGGTCATAATCTGAGATCTTCACGACCACCGGCTTCGCTCCGCCCTTGAAATAAGGACCTACCGGCATACAGATCATCCGGAAGGTATATTCCTCCGCCGGAGCCACGCCGATAACCGGACTGCTGCCGTAAACATACGGACGTACATAAAGCGTCGCACCGCTTCCATAAGGCGGAACCAGGTCTTTATTGGCACTTACCAGGGTGTCCAGCGCCTTCATAAACAATTCCTCCGGCACAGGCGGAATCTCCAGCCTCGCTGCGGAATCCGACATTCTCTTCGCATTCAGATCCGGACGGAACGTCACAATCCTGCCGTCCTCCGTCTTATACGCCTTGAGGCCCTCGAAGCACGCCTGCGCATACTGAAGCACACCCGCGCATTCATTGATCATGAAATTTGGATCCTCGGACAGTCCGCCCTCGTCCCACTTTCCGTCCTTACAGGTTGCAACATAACGGTAGTCGGCCGGTGTATATTCAAAGCCGAGATTAGACCAGTCAATATTTTTAGCCATTGTTTTTCTCCTTTCAAATGTTTCCTTTTATGTTATACCACAAAAAACTCCATTTGTTAATGGTTTTTTATCACAAATTATAATCCGCAGCGCCTGACATCGCCGGCATTCACTCCGGCCTATGCCTCTATCCTGCGATCCTCCTTTTCATACCGGTGAATCCGGGTAAAGGCCACGATGTCCAGCAGGATAACATAGAGCAGAAATATGCCGCTGGCCGCTCCGTTCCCGGAGGTGGCACAGAAGTCATAAAATCCGTGCATCAGAACCGGCATGAGGATGCTTACCCGCTGATAAAGCCGCGCCCGTTCCGGTTCCCCGCGGACGGCAAAATGCTTTGCCGTTCCGTAGTAATACCCCATGAAAATGCCGAAAATGCAGTGTCCGGGAATCGCCGTGAGCGCCCGTCCCAGCGCCACGTTCAGTCCGTATGCGAACACATAGCCCACATTCTCAAACGCCGCAAAGCCCAGAGCCGCCGCCACAGAATACACCACTGCATCGAACCGGTAGTCAAAGGCAGGATGGTTCCAACTACCTCGTTTCAGCGCGAAATGCTTGACTCCCTCCTCGGTCCAGCCCACCACAAGGAAATACAGCGCCAACCGATAGGCCAGCGAATTTTTGTAAAATACCGCCCGGAGCACGCCCTCGAAGATGCTCTCGAGCCCGCCCGCCGCTATAGCGGCGACAGCGCCGAACAGGAACAGCTTCAGAATCAATCCTCCCGGTTCTCTTTCAATCTTGTCCATCCGGTATATCCGGATCATCAGAAAAATCGGCGAAAAAGCGCCGCAAACAAAATAATCGTCATCGATAAAATTCTCTCCATTCTGCCGCGGAACAGCCGAATCCCCGGTATCTGTGAGCATCTGAATGCCGGATACCATACCGCACAGGCGCCAGAGTACCGGTTCTTTTCTTCCGGGGTTCATACAGAGACACTCCGCAGCGTGATACTGCCATTATACACGATTTTTCCGCCGTTCAACAGCAGAAATTCCGCCGTCCGGCGATTTCCCGCCATACATCGCCGCTCCGTGATCCCTGCCGTCCGGCAATTTCTCGCGACAAACTCGCACAAGTTCCGTGACAAACTCGCGCAAATATGGTATATTAGGATTTGCAATTGCATAAGACAGTTCGGAACCATCCTGTCTATAAACAAAACTACGGACTAAACGAGTATGATATGCCCGGCGTTTTTTGGTTCCCAGACGCCGGTTTTTTTCTGCTCAGAAAAGGAGAATGAAATGCTGACAAATGAACTGATTCTGATTCTTACGCTTCTCGTCGAGTACAGTGCCGTCGTGGTCTGCTACCGTCTTTTGGGGAAGCACGGACTGTATATGTGGATCGCACTGGCCACCATTGCGGCGAATATCGAGGTGCTGATTCTGGTCCGCGCTTTCGGAATGGAAATGACGCTGGGAAATATCCTATTCGCCTCCACATTCCTGGTCACCGACATCGTCAGTGAGATATACGGAAAGGAGGATTCCAAGCGGGCCGTCCGCATCGGGATAGCCACATCCCTGTGCTTTGTGGTCATCTCCTCCTCCTGGCTCCTGTACACGCCCTCCTCCGGCGACTTCGCGATGCCTGCCATCAGAACGGTCTTTTCCCATACACCGAGGCTTATGGCTGCCTCACTCGCCGTATACATCATCGTCCAGTTCTTTGACGTATGGCTCTATCACAAATGGTGGGGCTTCACCGAAAAGAGATTTCACGACAGAGACAGTTTCCTCTGGCTGCGGAACAACGGTTCCACACTGGTTTCCCAGCTGCTGAACACCGTACTCTATCCGCTCTTCGCATTTGCGGGCACTTATCCTGCGGGGACTCTGGTTTCAATCATGATTTCCTCCTACGTGATCTTCATCGTCACCAGTCTTGCGGACACACCCTTCGTATACCTTTGCCGCCGGATTTCCCGCAGACAGACGTCTGCGGAGCAGACGGCGGAATCCGAAGCGTAATCGGCGGAATCCGAGACAGACGGATTGGCGCAAAGCAGACGGCGGAATCCGGAGAATAACCGCAAACAGAAAGGAGCTGCGCACCCCCGGTCAGAGCATATCACTCTGATGCGGTTTAGCCGGTGCGGCAGCCCCTTTTTTGTCTGAAATTTATTTGTCCAGATCCGCACGAACCAGATTGATCCGGTTCTGCTTGTCGATCTCGTAAACCTTGACCATGACTTTGTCGCCGATGTTCATCACATCTTCCACTCTCTCGACACGGCCCTTCGCCATCTTGGAGATGTGAAGCAGACCTTCCTTGCCGGGCAGAACCTCGATGAATGCACCGAAGTTCATGATGCGCATAACGGTACCCTCGTAGACTTCGCCGACCTCAACGTCCTTGGTCAGAAGTTCGATGCGTCTGCGGGCCTCTTCCGCGCCTTCCATGTTCTCGGAATAGATGGTGACCAGTCCCAGATCGTCTTCGTCAATGTCGATCTTGACATTGCATTCGTCCACGATTTTGTTGATGGTCTTTCCTCCCGGTCCGATGACGATGCGGATCTTATCCGGATCGATGGTCATGGAGATGCAGCGCGGCGCATACTTGGACAGCTCCGGTCTCGGCTCCGCGATTTCCTCCTTCATGATTTCCATGATGTGCATTCTGCCTTCACGGGCCTGTCTCAGCGCCTGCTCCATGATTTCTTTGGAGAGGCCGTGAACCTTGATATCCATCTGCATGGCAGTGACGCCCACTTCCGTTCCGGTTACCTTGAAGTCCATATCGCCCATGAAATCTTCCATTCCCTGAATGTCGCTGAGAATTGCCATCTTGCTGGTTCCGTCCTCTTCCACGCGCTCAATCAGTCCCATGGCAATGCCCGCAACGGGTCTGCGGATGGGAACGCCGGCATCCATCAGTGCCAGACAGGATCCGCATGTGGAGGCCATCGACGTAGAACCATTCGAGGACAGGATATCCGAAACCACGCGTATCGCGTAGGGGAATTCTTCTTTGTCCGGGAGCACCGGCAGCAGCGCTCTCTCTGCAAGAGCTCCGTGTCCGATCTCACGGCGTCCGGGGCTGCGGGGCGGCTTCGGTTCTCCGGTGGAATATCCGGGGAAATTGTAGTGGTGAATGTAACGTTTCTCCGTCTGCTCTGTCAGTCCGTCGATGCGCTGCACTTCGGAAAGAGGCGCCAGTGTACATGCGGACAAAGCCTGGGTCTGCCCTCTCTTGAACAGTCCCGTGCCGTGTACTCTCGGCAGCAGACCCGTCTCGCACCAGACCGGACGGATCTCGTCCAGTTTTCTGTTATCCACACGCACGCCCTCGTCCAGAACCATGGCGCGCATACATTCCTTTGTGATCTGGAACAGAATACTCGCGATATCTTTTTCGCCTTCCGGGAATTCCTCCGCAAAATGCTCCTGTGTCTCCACCTCGACGGCATCCATATTGTCCAGTCTCTCCAGCTTGTCGGGAGTATGCAGCGCGGTATTCATTCTGTCCGTGGCAAAGGCTCTGACTGCTGCTTCCAGTTCTTCCGGCGGTGTGATGAGATTGATGTCCATTTTCGGCTTTCCTACCTCGGCCACCACCTCGTCGATGAAGGCAACCAGTTTCTTGATTTCCTCATGAGCATAGAAGATGGCATCCAGCATAACGCTCTCCGGCACTTCCTCCGCGCCGGCCTCTACCATCATGATAGCCTCGCCGGTTCCGGCTACCGTCAGATTGATATCGCTTACTTCTCTCTGCTCCAGCGTCGGGTTGATGACGAATTCTCCATCCACCCGTCCCACGCGAACGGATCCGGTCGGTCCGTCCCACGGAATATCGGAAATCGCCAGCGCAACCGATGATCCGATCATAGCCATGACGTCCGTCTCACAGTCCGGATCCACAGACATGACCGTCGCCACCACGCTGACGTCGTTATAGAAACCCTTGGGGAACAGCGGTCTCAGCGGTCTGTCCATCAGCCGGCAGCTGAGGATCGCTTTCTCGCTGGGTCTTCCCTCTCTGCGGATAAATCCGCCCGGAATCTTTCCCGCGGCGTACATTCTCTCCTCGTAATCACAGGTCAGCGGGAAAAAATCCGCTCCCTCTCTCGGCTCCTTGGAGGCGCACACTGTAACGTTGACGACGGACTCCCCGTATCTTACCATAACCTGTCCGTTCGCCTGCTCACACACCTTGCCTATCTCAAGCTGAAGCAGCCTTCCGCCGATCGCCATCTTAAATGTTCTGTAATCTGTAAATCTTGCCATTTCGAATAAACAACTCCTTCCTGTTTATTGCTCGTTTTTTACCATATCTACAAAAATCGGCGGGGTAGTTACCCCGCCTAAATTTTTCCAGTACTACTTTCTCAATCCTAAACGAGTGATCAGGCTTCTGTATCTTTCGATATCCGCTTCCTTCAGGTAGTTCAGAAGGTTTCTTCTCTTACCTACCATTTTCAGAAGACCTCTTCTGGAATGATGATCGTGCTTGTGCTCCTTCAGATGCTCGTTCAGCTCGTTGATTCTGGCTGTCAGAATAGCGACCTGAACCTCGGGAGAACCCGTGTCATTGTCCTTCGTAGCATATTCCTGAATAATCGCCTGCTTCTTTTCCTTTGTAATCATGTTTCTGTCTCCTTTCTGATGTCATACGCCTTCACTGAGTCACCGCCGGAGTCAGCGCGTAACCAAGCTGAAGGTAGTATTTCCGCCAATGTATTTTACCATAGGCGTTACCCTATTGCAAGAACTTTTCGCGGCGCCGGAGTCTCATTTTCACGACACCGCAGAAGGGTCTGCAACTCTGTCCGGAGGACTGATCCCGGCCGAGAATCACCACTCATCGGAATAGACGCCTGCCGGACAGCAGTTCCTAATACCGGTAATCGAAGACCCTCGTGGTCTTCTTCTCGCTCCTGGGCAGGTCTCCGATCTCCACCGCCTTAGGGATAACCGCCACACCGATACGGGATTTGACGGTCGCCTTGATCTGCGTCTCCAGTTCCTTGTAGCCATCCTTTTCCAGCCCGGTTTCCACGAACAGAGTGATCTTGTCTCTCCCGTTTTCGTGATCAATGAACACCTGATATTCACTGCTGGCGCCCTGAACCTCCTTCAGAGCGTCCTCGATCTGTCCCGGGAACATATTGACGCCGTGCACCTTGACCATGTCGTCCGTCCGTCCCAGAATCACATCTATGCGGGGCAGCGTCCGTCCGCAGGGGCAGGGAACGTCGTCCGGAATGATACGCGTCAGATCGTGAGTGCGGTAACGGATCAGCGGAGCACCCTCCTTCTGCAGAGTTGTGATGACCAGCTCACCCAGCTCACCGTCAGGCAGATTCTTTCCGGTTTTCGGATCGATAATCTCAAAATAGAAAAAATCGTCGAAGTAATGCATGCCGGTATTATATTCGCAGTTGATCGCGATTCCCGGTCCGTAGACCTCAGTCAGTCCGTAGATATCATAGAGCTCCACCCCCAGCTCATGAGCGATGCGCTCCCTCATCTTGGAGCCCCAGCGCTCCGAACCGATGACGCCCTTCCGCAGACTGAGACGGTCCCTGACTCCACGCTTCTCGATTTCCTCGGCGAGAAGCAGCGCATAGGATGAGGTGGCACAAAGCACTGTCGTATGCAGATCCTCCATGAACCGGATCTGTTTCGGCGTATTGCCCGGCCCCATGGGAACCGCCATGGCTCCCAGCCGTTCCGCTCCCAGCTGGAATCCGATGCCGGCCGTCCACAGACCGTAACCCGGCGTAATATGGATGCGGTCTTTATTCGTAATCCCCGCGATCTCATAACAGCGGCGGAACAGCTCCGCCCAGTCCTCCACGTCCTTCTGCGTGTAAGGAATGATGACCGGCGTTCCGGTGGTGCCGCTGGAGGAATGGATCCGGACAATCTTTTCCTCCGGAACCACAGAAAGGCCCAGCGGATAAGCGTCCCTCAGATCTGCCTTTTCGGAAAAAGGCAGCTTCTCAAAATCCTCCTGACTCCGGATATCCTCCGGCTCGACGCCTTCCAGCTTTTTCGCGTAGAAGCCCTTCGCTTCCTTCATTCTCTTCATCTGCGCCCGGATCTGTTCCAGCGCTTCCTGTTTCATTTTCATAGCTGATTCATTCCTTCTGCTCCCATTATGAGAGCCTTTCTGTTCATCTCCAGCAGTGACGGTCTGAGACGGGTTTCCAGCGCCTTTTCCACATCCGGAACCGTCAGCGACATCGCGCCGGTTCCGGCCATCGCGCCCACGAGAGCTACATTGGTCACCCTGGGAGAGCCGCACTCCCCGCAGATTCGTTCCACGTCTATGACAAAGCAGTGCGCAGCTTTCTGTTTCAGATACACCACCGCGTCTTCGCCCCGATATCCACTCTGTCCCAGGGAAGCCGTAACAGGTCGTACCTCCTGCCCACAGACGATCACCACTCCGTCCGGCCGGAGATATCGGAGATTCCGCGCCGCCTCCCCGGGTTCAAATCCGATGAGCACATCTGCGCTTCCCTCCGGGACAAGCGGTCCGGTGACTTTTTCTCCCGGTACCTCTCCGATACGCACATGGCTGACCACGCTGCCGCCTCTCTGCGCCATACCGATGGTTTCCGCCGTTCTTGCGTCCAGTCCCTTCGCCATGGCCGCCGCAGCGATAATCCGGGAAGCGAGCACCGTTCCCTGTCCGCCGACGCCGCACAAAAGACAATTCTTCATGATTTGCTCACCTCCATTGTAATGCAGTCCGCCGGACAGAGCTGTGCGCACAGGCCGCACCCCGTACACAGGCTGCCGTCGATGAAGGCTGTGCCGTTCTTCATGAGTACCGCCGGACAGCCGATCTCATCGATACAGGTTCTGCATCCGATGCAGTCCTTCTCCCGGACCTCCATGCACCCCTTCGGTTTTGTGACAGCGATACAGGGCGATCGGAAAATAATAGCGCGCACGCCTTCCTCCTCAGAAGCCGCCCGGACCGCTTCCTCAGAAGCCTTCAGATTCAACGGATCTACTGTCCGCACACTGGTCACGCCGACGCCCCGGAGCACCTGCTCAATATCCACGGGGCGGCTCCGGGTTCCCATCATCGTAAGCCCGATTCCGGGATGGGGCTGATGCCCTGTCATCGCCGTAGTGGAATTATCCAGCACGGCGAGAATCATATCCGCCTGGTTATACACTGCGTTGACCACACCTGTGATTCCGCTGGCGAAGAATGTGGAGTCTCCGACAAAGGCAAAGCACAGCGTATCAGGATCCACGTGCCGGATTCCCTGCGCCATGGTGATTCCGGCTCCCATGCACAAGCAGGTATCTACCATGTCCAGAGGAGCCGCATTCCCCAGGGTATAGCAGCCGATGTCGCCGCAGTATACCGATTTTCTCCCTGCTGTCGCACGTTTCACCGCATAAAACGCTCCCCGGTGAGGGCAGCCCGCACAGAGCACCGGCGGCCGAACCGGCATCTCCGGCGCATCCGGAAATTCTCCCGGTTTCAGCGTTCCCCGGATTCCGAAGTTCTTCTCCAGGCACTGCTGAATCTTAAGGGCAGACAATTCTCCCGCCACAGGAACAGAGCCTGTCCGCTTTCCCAGAACCTTCCCTGTCCGCTGCCCGCTTCCGCACAGCTCCGTCAGCGCATCTTCAATATATGGATCCAGTTCCTCGAACACGATGGTCTGCTCCGTCGCATTCAGAAATTTTTCCGCCAGTTTCCGGGGGAACGGATATGGTGAAGCGATTTCCAGAAGAGTGAATTTCTCCTCATATCCTTCGATTTCCGCAATCGCATCTCTCACATAGGCGCAGCTGATTCCGCCGCAGGCGATACCGATGGGGCCGGATCCGCTGATGCGGTTTTCCCGATATCCTGAAAACTCCTCCTCAAGCAGCTTCTCCCGGGCAATCAGTTTCTTTTTGTTCTCATAGGAAAGCCGTGGGAAGATGACCCATCGCGGATCCTTCTCGAAGCCGGATGCTCCCCCGGGAGCATGAATTTCAGGAACATCGATGACCGCACATGAATGACAGACGCGGGTGGTGCTCCGCAGGATCACAGGGCAGCCTTTTTCCTCAGAGAGAACAAAGGCATCCTGTGTCAGGCGGAACGCCTGCTCCGGAGAATTGCAGTCCAGCACCGGAATATGGGCGAACCGTCCGAAGCTCCGGGTGTCCTGCTCCGTCTGCGAGGAAATCGGTCCGGGGTCATCCGCTACATAGATGACCATTCCGCCGCGAACCCCCAGATAATTGACACACATGACCGGATCCGCCGCCACATTGAGCCCCATCTGCTTCATGGTGACCATAGACCGTGCTCCGCTGCAGGACGCACCCGCCGCGACCTCCGCGGCCGCCTTCTCATTTACCGACCACTCCACATAGACGCCGCCCGGATTCCTCTTCGCAACGGTTTCCAGTGCCTCAGTCGAGGGCGTGCCCGGATAGCCGCAGACCACCTGAACGCCAGCCGCCAGCGCTCCCAGCGCTACAGCTTCATTTCCCATCAGAAGTTCCTTCATCACCTGTCCTCCCGGTTCTCATCATCGTCCGGCATCGCTTTCTCTTTCCGCGCCGCCGCGGAAAATTCCTGCTCCTGCCGTTCCTGCTCCGCAAGCATCTCGTGGTATTCCTTCGCTTCCCTGCAGTCGCGGACGATCTGCTCTGAAAGTTCCTTCACATCATCGAACCGGACCTCATCCCGGGTCTTCTTCAGGAACTCCACGATAATCTTTTTTCCGTACAGTTCGCGGTCAAAATCGAAGATATGCGTCTCCACATTTTTTCCGTACCGCCCGATGGTCGGCTTGTTTCCCACATTCGTCACACTCGGATAGCGAACACCGTTGTAATCGCAGTAGGTCACATAGACGCCGTTGGGTGGCGTGACCATATCGGGATCGATGACGAGATTAGACGTCGGAAATCCCAGCTTGCGTCCGAGCCGGTTTCCAACAACGACCTCGCCTCCGATTTCATAATTTCTGCCCATATAGGTTTTGCAGCGCTCCACCTGACCTGAAGCGATCATTGTCCGGATCAGCGAGCTGCTCACCACGTTTCCCTTAATCCTGTAGGCCGGCATCTCGTAAACCGTGAAGCCGCGGTCAATTCCGATGTTTTCCAGAACTCTCGGATTTCCTGCCGCCTCCTTACCGAACCGATAGTTAAAACCGCAGAACGCCGCTTTCATATGTAAACGGTTCAGCAGAATCTCCTCAATAAAGCTCACCGGATCCATATTCATAATCTCTTTGGTAAACGGGATGTTAATCAGATAGTCCACCCCCAGTGATTCGATGATCTCCGCTTTTTCATTTTTGTACAAAATAGACTTTACTTTCTTCGCCTTAGGCAGCAAGTCTCTGGGATGATTGGAAAAAGTAAAGACCGCAGATTTCAGTTCTCTCTGCTTCGCACATTCCACCGCCTTGCTGATCAGCTTCTGGTGCCCCAGATGCACGCCGTCAAAATTTCCCAGCGCGACTGCCGCCGGCTCCATATCTCTGATCTCATCGAGTTCTTCAAAAATAATCAAATCAGTCAACCTCTCGTATAAAAAATCTTGTCTGCCTTTACGTTCTCATAAGCTTCATCCGCAAATACCACGCCCAGGAAAGTCTTCTTTCCCTCCACCGGTCCGAACGCTCTGTAGGCCCGGCGGAATTCCGGGCGTATCGGCAGCGGAAACTCTTTATTCCGGTATTCCGGCTCGCTTCCGAATGTGCAGTGATCGATCCATACCGGAAGCCCGTTAAGAAGACGTCTGGCGTCGTATTCCTGTACCTCCAGTTCACCGAAATGGACCAGCGGATCCGGAATATTCAGCAGAAGCCGCTCCCGATGTTCTTTGTCCATCATCGCCAGCTCCGCCAGCTCTACCGCATCTTCAATTTTGAATGCACCGGAAGCCTCACGTATCAGCGCGGACATTGCTCCGTAAACGCCCAGGCGCTCTCCCGCCTCTTCACAGATGGCGCGGATGTACGTTCCTTTGGAGCACCTCACAGAAAAAGTCACGGTACTCTCGTATCCGCGACCCAGATCCATCGCCTCAATTGCAAGACGGTCGATATAAATTTTCCTCGCTTTTACTTCTGCCGTTTCTCCGGCACGAGCGTACTCATACAGTTTTTTCCCATTCACACGTACCGCGGAATACATCGGGGGCGTCTGGGAAATCACGCCGTGAAAAGCTGCGAACGCCGCCTCCACGTCTTCCCGGCGAATCAGATTCACTCTCTCCGGAGAAACCCGCGCCGTTTCCTGCCCCCAGACGTCCTGGGTATCCATTCTGCGGCCCAGCTTCATGCTGCAGCGGTACTCCTTCAGATCCAGATCCAGATATTCCATAATGCGGGTCGCCCGTCCCACGCACACCGGCAGAACCCCTGTCGCCATGGGATCCAGCGTACCTGTATGGCCGATCCTGCGAATACCGAAAATCCGGCGGACCTGTGCCACCACATCGTGAGAAGTCATATTCTGCTGCTTATTGATTATAATAATTCCGTCATTTGTCATATCGTTCAAGATTCTCCAGAGCCGCCGCGCGCATCTTTTCCTCTGCCTCACGCAGAGTGCAGTGCAGCGTGCATCCGGCCGCTTTTTTGTGTCCTCCGCCGTTAAACGCCGCCGCGATCTCCGCTACGTCCCCGACGCTCTTCGCCCGAAGACTGACCTTGCAGAGACGCTCTTCCTCTTCCTTGATGAAGACCGCGATCTGTACGCCGTCGATAGACCGCAGTTCTGCGACGACCCCTTCTGTCTCCTCCATCAGTGCGCCGGTTTCTTTCAGCATTTCCTGTGTAACAAAGCCTATGCAGAGACGGCCGCCGCCGTACAGTGTGATATTCTCCAGCACACGGGCCCGGATTTTCAGTTTTTCCAGTCTCACAGTCTCATAGATTTTCACGCTGACTCCGTTGGCGTCCAGTCCGGAGTCATACAGAGACGCCACGATCTCATGGGTTTCCTTTGTCGTATTGGAATACTGGAAATTTCCGGAATCCGTGGTGATAGCCGCAAACAGGGCTTCACCCGTTTCTCTGTCGATTTCCTGTCCCATCGCGCAGATTACTTTATAGATCAGTTCCCCAGTGGCGCATGCTCCCGGGTCGATGAGGTTGTACCGGCAGAAGGGATCGGAGGTGGCGTGATGATCGATGCACATCGTCGTCTTTCCTCGCATAAACGCCTCCCTGCGTTTCGGGAACCGTCCGGCATCACCGCAGTCCACGCAGACGCACAGATCCGGTTCCCCGATCCGGTCAGCATCGAAGGTGCAGTATCCGCGGTCGAGAAATGCGAGATTGTCCGGAATTTTATCCTCCAGGAGCACAAAGGCTTCCCTGCCCATGCGCCGCAGCACATGGCACAGCGCCGCAGCGGATCCCAGTGCGTCCCCGTCCATATTGATGTGGGGAAACAGGAGAATCCGCTCCGCGCCGGACAGAACCCCGCTGATTGTCTTCAGACTGTCGTTATTCATCATTATGCTCCAGTTCCCGGATTACTTCGTCTATGTGCCGTCCGTACTCCATGGACCGATCTATTTTGAAAATCAGCTCAGGCACATGACGCAGCTTGATTTCCTTTCCGATTTCCCGGCGGATCAGTCCCCTGGCGCTTTCCAGTCCTTCAATCGCCTGTGCCTGACGTTCGTGTTCCCTTTCCTCATCTCCGGAGGTATCCAGAATCGTCACGTAGCACGTGGCATAGCTGTTATCCCGGGTCACGTCAACGCCGGTAATACTGATCATGCCCGACAATCTCGGGTCCTTCAGCTCCCGGAGCAGCATCCGGCTGATGATTTTCCGTATTTCCTCACCGATCCGTCCCTGTCTGTAACCTTTTCCCATAATTATCACCGTTTATCTTCATCGTTCAATTTCCATCCGGCTGTCGTTCGATCACTGCCCGTCTGCCATCCGGCTATCGTTCGATTTCCACCATCGTAAAGCACTCGATGACATCACCGATCTTCACGTCGTTATAGTCTTCGATACCGATTCCGCATTCATAACCCTGAGCAACTTCCTTCGCATCGTCCTTGAATCTCTTCAAAGAGGAAATCCTTCCCTCGTGAATGACGATACCGTCACGCACCAGACGGATATCCTCGTTCCGGACGACCTTGCCCTCCGTGATATAAGCTCCGGCCACAACGCCCACTCCGGGCACCTTGAACGTATCCCGGATCTCGGCCTTGCCCAGAACCTCTTCCCGGTATTCCGGATCCAGCATGCCCTTCATCGCGGCCTCCACATCGTTGATTACATCGTAGATGACGCGGTAGAGACGAATCTCCACGCCCTTCTGATCCGCCATCGTGGTCACCGCAGTGCTCGGCCGTACGTTGAATCCGATAATGACCGCATCGGAGGTTTCCGCCAGCATGATGTCGGATTCGGATACCGTGCCGACGCCGGAATGCACCACATTCACCTTGACATTCTCGTTATTCAGTTTCTCCAGCGAAGAATTCAGCGCTCCCACGGAGCCCTGGACATCACCCTTGATAATCAGGTTCAGTTCCTTGACATCTCCCTCCTGAATCTGGCTGAACAGTTTGTCCAGTGTCATTGAGGAATTCTTTGCAAGAACCTCTTCACGCAGTTTCTCCTGACGGCGGGCAGCGATCTCGCGCGCCACCTTGTCGTCACGAACCGCATTGAATTCGTCTCCGGCCTGCGGCACATCGGTCAGACCCAGAATTTCCACCGCAGTGGCCGGGCCTGCCTTTTTAATGGCCTCTCCTTTGTCATTCACCATCAGTCTGATCCTTCCGGAGCAGGTTCCGGCAACGATGCTCTGACCCGCCTGAAGGGTTCCGTTCAGAACCAGCAGAGATGCAACAGGGCCCTTGGCTCTGTCCAGCCGCGCTTCGATAACCGATCCCATAGCCAGACGGTTCGGATTCGCTTTCAGTTCCAGAACCTCCGCCTGCAGCAGAATCATTTCCAGAAGGTTCGTGATGCCCTCTCCGGTCTTGGCCGATACCGGCACGCTGATCACATCGCCGCCCCAGTCTTCAACCAGAACGCCGTGGTCAGCCAGATCCTTTTTGACAAGATCGGGATTGGCACCGGGCTTGTCCATTTTATTGATCGCGACAATGATCGGAACGCCCGCCGCCTTCGCATGGCTGATGGATTCAACCGTCTGCGGCTTGACGCTGTCATCCGCCGCGACAACCAGCACAGCAATATCCGTCACATGGGCGCCTCTGGCGCGCATGGCAGTAAATGCCTCGTGCCCCGGCGTATCGAGGAACACGATCTTCTGACCGTTGATGCTGACCTCGGATGCACCGATCGCCTGTGTGATTCCGCCGGACTCAGTGGACGTGACGTTTGTCTTCCGGATCGCGTCCAGCAGAGAAGTCTTTCCGTGGTCGACATGGCCCATTACCGTAATAATCGGCGGACGCGGCTTCAGATCCTTCTCTCTGTCCTTGAAGTCCTCGATGCCTTCTTCTTTCTCTTCCTCTTCAACCTGTCCGACGACCACGCTGATTCCCAGGTCATCTGCCAGTACCATCAGAGTATCTTCATCGATATTCTGGTTGATATTAGCCATAATACCCAGCTTCATCAGCGTCATGATCACTTTGGATGTGGAGACTTCCGCCTGCTCGCAGAATCCGGCTACCGTGATCGGCACGTTCACACGGATAGTGCCCTCCGGCAGCGTTTCTTCGACGACCTCCTCGACCACTTCCTGTTTCGGCTTGGTGTATTTCTTTCTTTCCTTTTTCTCCAGCGATTTCTTCTCAAACTTGGAGAATTTATTGCGATCGTCACGGCGTACGTGGCTGCGGCGGTCGTCACGACGGCCTTTTCCGCTCCTGCTGTCGCCGGTTCCTGCCGCCGGTGCGGCCGAACGGTTTCCTCCGCCATTGCGCTGCGGACGATTTCCTCCGCGGGAATCACGGCCTTCACCGCCTTCCGCGCCGCCTCTCCGGCGGTTTCCGCGTTCGTCACCGTTCTTTTTCGTCCGACGGTCGTTCTTTCTGTCATTTCCGGTCCTCCGGCCGCTGCGGTCGGAGGATTTGCGTCCGTCATCGCTCTTACGTCCGTCTGAAGACTTCTTCGCAGCCTCTGCCTTCTTCTGATCCTTCGCTCTGGAGATAATCTTGATGCGCGGCATACTTGCACGCTCTGACGCCACGGTCTTGACGACGTGCTCCTTCTTCACTTCTTTTGTCTCTGCGGGCGCCTTTGTTTCCTTTGCGTCCCCGGCTTCCGGATGTTCTGCCGCCTTCTTATCCTGTACAGCCTTAACGGCTTCCTTCTTTGCCGGCGCCTGCTTCTCTGCGGCAGGCTTTGCGGCTGCGGTTTTCTCTGCCGGTTTCTTTGCAGGGGCCGCCTTCTTCTCAGGTTCCGGCTTTTTCCCGGATTTCTTTTCCGGTTCTTTTTCCGGAGCTTTCTTCACCGAGGGAGTTTCCTTTGTATCCGCAGAATGTTTTTCGACAGATGAATCCTCCACAACCGGCTTCACCGGGGCTGTATCCGTCTTACCCTCCGCCTTGGCCTTTTCCCTTCTGGCCAGCATTTCCTCGTTGACCAGCGGCTTCCCGACAGGGGGTTTCTTTTTGTTCGCCAGAAACTCTTCATCCACGATCGGGCGTCCCACCGGCACCTTGCGTCCGCTGGATGTGCTCTTTGCGGCAGGCTTCCCGGCCCCGCTCTTTATCTTATCTATATCGGCATCCGACAATGCACTCATGTGGTTTTTCACGTCGATGCCGAGGCTCTCCGCCTTTCCGATAAGGTCCTTGCTCGAGACACCCATCTCTCTGGCAAGTTCAAATACCTTTTTCGTCATTAGAACACCTCTCTTTCTGATTGTATGCGGTCAATCTCCTGTCGGATCACGCTGGCGAAATTGCTGTCTGTAATGGCGAACACACTGCTTTCGCCTCTGCCCGTGATCCCTGATAATTCTTTCTTTGTACCGAAAATTCTTACGTCTGTTCCATTCGTCCTGCATTTCTGAGACATTTTTTTCACGGTGTTCATCGATGAATCTTCCGCAACAATCAATAATCTGACTCGTCTCTTTTCAATCAGCGACAGACATGTATTATATCCGGTCTGCAGCCTGCCTGCCTTTGTGGCAAACCCCAGATAACCGGACAGTTTATTGCTCAGCATTCAGCAGCTCCTCAAAAATCCGATCTATGGTTTCGCCGGAAAAATTCTGTTTGAAATTTCTCTGCAGTGCGTTTTTCTTTTTCGCCAGGGCAGCGCATTCTCTGTTGCGACAAAGGTATACACCCCGTCCCTTTGCCTTTCCTCCCGGGTCCACGCTCAGCTCCCCTTCGTAAAAAGCTATGCGGATCAGGTCCTGCTTCGGCTTTGATTCCATGCACCCGATGCATCGGCGCATGGGCACTCTGTTCCTGTCGCTACTCTTCTTTCTGCTCAACCGTTTCACCCACCTCTTCGTCAGGCTCTTCTACGGCCGCTGCGTCTTCAGCATCTCCGGGTTCCTCCGGTTCTGCGGCGTCTTCTGCTTCTTCCTCTGCCGGTTCGGCGATATCCTCCGGTTCCTCGTCAGGAGCCTCCGGCTCTTCATCTTCCGATATCTCAGTCGGCTCTTCCTCCGTAAGTTCTTCCTCATAATCCGCCGCCGGCACTTCCGGTGATTCCTCCTGCGGGAACTCCTCATCGTACCCGGCCTCTTCCGGCTCTTCCTCGTACCCGGCCTCTTCCAGTTCTTCCTCGTATTCCGCCTCGGCAGCCGCAAGAGCCTCCTCATACTGCGTATGACTCATGATGTCTATTTTCCATCCGCTGACTTTCGCAGCAAGGCGCACGTTCTGCCCCTGCTTGCCGATAGCCAGAGAAAGCTGATAATCGGGAACGATCGCTGTTGCCGTCTTCTCTTCCTCGTCCTCGATGATCACTTCTTCCACCGTAGCCGGACTCAGCACATTGGCGATCAGTTCCTCCGGAGAATCGCTCCAGAAAATGATGTCGATCTTCTCACCGTTCAGTTCATCCACAACGGACTGAACACGGCTGCCCCTGGTTCCGACGCAGGCGCCTACCGGATCGACGTTCTCATCCTCTGAATAAACCGCCATCTTGGTCCGTGATCCGGCCTCCCTGGCAATTCCTCTGATTTCCACTGTACCGTCCTGGATCTCCGGAACCTCCAGTTCAAACAGCATCTTCACCAGTCCCGGATGCGATCTGGATAGGAATACCTGCGGACCTTTGGTAGTCTTCTTGACATCCATGATATAGACCTTCAGGCGCTGGTGTACCTTGAAATGCTCTCCGGGAACCTGCTCGTTCGCGGAAAGAATTCCCTCCGCACGCCCGATATTGATAAACATGGTCTCGCCGCTCTTTCTCTGAACGGTTCCTGTTATGATTTCTCCCTGACGGGTGATGAAATCGTCATACACCATGCCGCGTTCCGCCTCGCGGATTCTCTGAACCACCACCTGTTTGGCGGTCTGTGCGGCGATACGGCCGAAATCTCTGGGCGTCACGGCAAACTCGATCGCGTCGCCGATCTCATAGCGAGGGTCGATTTCATGCGCCTCTTCGAGAGACATCTGAATCATATCGTCCTCGATATCCTCTTCCGCCACGATATCCTTCCGCATCAGCACCGCGATTTCACCGTCGTCCGGATCAATGACCACACGGACGTTCTGCGCCGTTCCGTAATTTTTTTTGTATGCGGAGACCAGCGCCGACTCAATGGTTTCCAGCAGGACATCCTTGGAAATGTGTTTTTCCTTCTCGAGCTGCTCCATGGCCTCGATAAATTCTCTGTTCATCTATGGTTACCTCCAATTAATATTTCAAAAGATCACGGCAAGGCTGGTCTTTGCCACCTGCTCCAGCGGAAAGGACAGTTCTGCGCCGTCTTCGGGCTGAATCGCAACGCATCCGTCCCTCAGGCCGAGCAGAACGCCCTGAAACTCTTTGCTTCCCTCAAAATTCCTGTACAGCTTCACATCGACGATCCGTCCCGCAAAGCGTTCATAATCCTTCTTCTCGAAGAGCTGCCGGTCCATCCCCGGAGAACTGACTTCAAGAATGTAATTCTGCTGAATGGGATCTTCCTCATCCAGCCGGTCGGACAGGTAACGGCTGACCTTCTCGCAGTCGTCTGTACTCACATATACGTCCGTCCCATCCTGCTCTTTCTGCAGTTTATCGATATAGACCCGCAGGTACCAGTCATGGCCCTCCCTGCGAAATTCAACATTATACAGCTCCAGGCCCTGATCGGCCAGAAAGTCTGCCGTCAGCCGGCCGACGAGCTCTTTCATCGATTCCTTTGCCATTGATACTCCCTCTAACAAAATTGAAAGAGTGGGTTTCGCCCACTCTTGCTGCCTGCCAGTATAAAATTCCAGCACATTTACCTTATCACAAATCCCGGTCCATGTCAATGAAAATACTGAAAATAACTGATTTTGCGGCGCCGCACAGCAAAATTCATGCTGAGCGGCGCGATGCCGACCCAGCGGCATATATACCGCATGACGCACAGCCGCGCTCCGGCAATTGCATGTTCCGTCCCCGCAAAGTGCCGGAGCGGGTTATCTGACCTTCACTTTCACCGAAATCCGTACTCCGTTCTGTGCATAAACATAAATATGACAGATTCCTTTACGTTTTCCCCTGACCACTCCCTTATTGCTGACAGAAGCCACGCCGGAATCAGATGATTCATACCGAAGGCCGCGATGAGTTTTCAGTCTCCGTTTTCCGGAGGCTCTGGTCTGATGAATTTTAAGTCTGTACTTTTTGCCGATCTTCAGTTTCTTCAGAGCGGTCTGAGTTTTCTTCGCGCTGACAAGTTTCAGCGATTTGACATTCGTATACTTTCCGCCTGCAGTACACACATGGACAGTTTTTGATGCCGCAAGGATATTATCATTCTGATCAGCTGCGAAAACAAGGAACTTGTACCAGGAGCCCTTCTTTATTTTTTTCTTCGCAGCAGAGTTAACCTTCAGGTCTGACCCTGATACAACAGCGATTTTTTTGTACCTGTATTTTTTTCCGCACCTGTTTCCGTAGATGATATATTTTTTCGCGCCTTTCATCTTTTTCCAGGAAAGCTTAACAGAGTGCCTGCTCTGAGACGTTGATTTAAACTGCAGGAGATGATACGGGGATCCTTTGAGTTCGTCGGAGCCGATTTCGGCGACAGCCGCGTCCAGCTCTTCAGTGGTCAGCATTGTACCGGGCACTCCGTTTGCTCTTCCCGCATCATTATCCGAAGCCATGGAAGCTCCGGCCATACCTGAACTGACGGCAGTCTCTTCAACAGCATCAAAAAAAGTCACGCTGTATCTGATTGTATCGTCAGCCGCCCCGGTAATCTCCACCATGTACCGATCCCCGGCGTTATATCCTTCAACTCCGTCCGGGCGGAAAATGATACAGCCGGGTTTTCCATATTCATCATTATCGACGTTGAAATATTTTCCGGAATCCGACGCCTCATATGCGTCAGTTCCCCTGAAGGTCCATACTTTCCCGTCGGAAATACGTGTCAGCGTGACTGCAACATTTTCCTTTGTAACCCTCTGTCCGACAGAAATGCTCCAGGGTTCGTCTCCATGAAAATACTCAACCGGCATATTCTGTGCCGGCCAGGCCACTCCGGTCTGCGTTCCGCGCCCGGACATATCCACAGCATACATCGCATAATAGCCGTCCGCAGTTCCGAATCCCGCAGTTCCCATCGACGGATTCAACAGCCACCTGCGGTGTCCCACCTTCGAAATATTCGATCCATCACTGTCATCGCTCCATGCAAGCACAGCCGTATTGAGGCTTCCGTATCCGCACGCCAGGTTGGAAGAGCAGCAGCCCCGTACCCCGTCATTCCAGTCCGTGTCTGACATAGAGCCGGGCTTGCTTCTGTTCTCCGCCGGCGTGTGGGTCAGCTCCCCAATGGAATAACTGACAAAGGCCGCTGCCTGAGCCAGATTCCCCTGCTCATCGCTCAGCGTCACTTCATCCAGCCCCGCCGCATAACGCATGCTGTTCACCATTGCCAGCGCTGATCGTTTTCCGGCATCACTGAGGGCTCCCCGTTTCGTGTTTTTTACAGGCATGACATCAAATGCGGTTGGTATCGCAGCATATGCATTGTTTTTCCTTATGTATTCCCTGATTTCACTTTGTGTATGAACAGTTACTTCAGGGCCTGTTTCAGCATACGCCGGCAGTTTACTGGCATTCATGAAAAAAAAGCACACCACTGCCAATATAGCAATGAAGAAGGCGGAACTGCGCCCGCCGCAGATATTTCTTTGTTCGCTGTCCATATGTACTTCCTCCACAAACACTTATTCAGCATTGCCTCATGGTAATGCAGCTCCCTGAATAAAATTTTATCGACAATTTCTCGTCAAGTCAAATATATTCTTTGTATTATTGATATTTCAAGCATATTCAATAGCTGAGCACGCATTAATAAAAATATTCCCGCGCATTTTACACGAGAATATTGAAAATAACTGATTTTCAGCGCACCCCGGCGGCATATATACCGGCCGGCCTGTCAACGTATACAGCGGCTCAGATAATCGCAGATTTCTTTTTCCGTCATCTCGGGAAAATGCTCCCGAAGCCCCGCCCGGAGAGTTTCAAGATAGGCCTCCGACGGCACATTGTAATTCTCCGTTTCTCCGTTCGTAATCGTAAGCACTTCATATCCGTCCATGATGCCTAGTGACACGACCGTATCATACCATCCCCGGCTGAATTCCGGAGGGCAGCCTCCGTTTTCCTGACAGGCAACATGACTGAACTGTTCCCGGGTAATCAGATAAGCCACGCCCTTCGCCCGGCCGGGCTTCATGATATCCAGAAACGACACGCCTCCGCCGTCCCAGGAGCAGGACGAATTTCTGAAATACATGTCATAGGGTATCTCACAGGCCCGAACTGCGCGCGGAGCCGACTTATCCTCACATGCCTCATGCCGGCTTCCTCCCCCTCTGAATTCTCCGCCGTCGATATAACTGGCGAATCTTTTCTCAAACATATTGCTTCCATAAGACATGTACCATACATAATCGCCGTCGATTCTTCTATTGCTTCCTGTGTTTCCTGTTTCGCTTTTGTTCTTCATCATATGCACCCTCCTGTCTGTTTCCGTAAAGTTTATGCATAAATAATATCATCTTTACTTCTGCAGAACAGCACAACGGGTGCGCCGGTTTCACCCTGTTCAAACTTCCCGCAGGCCTACAGCGCCCAGCTGAGCTGATCAGTCTCCGGCAGATCTCCGAACACTCCGTGCTCCTTCAGCACATCCACAACTGCTCTTGAAATCTTTGCCCTGTTCATGGCCTCTTCAATGGTGTCGAAAGGTTTTTCCTTATAAGCGTCTGCCAGCGATCGGGCAGCTGTCTCACCCACTCCGCTGAAGGCCGCGTAGGGCAGCAGCACCTCGCCGTCCTCCACCCAGAATTTCAGCGCTCTGGATGCGCCCAGACGCGCGTTCCGGAATTTGTAGCCCCGGGCGTACATTTCATAGGCGATCTCCAGCACCAGTTTCTCATCCTTTTCCTTGGCCGATGCGTTATTTCCCATTTTATCAATTTCATCCATCCGGTCCAGCACCGCCTGTTTTCCCCGCAGAATAACATCCGCATTAAAATTTGTGACATCACTGGAAAACACTGTGGCATAGAATTCCGACGGATAATACACCTTATACCACGCCATACGGAAGGACATCATCACATATGCCACCGCATGCGCCCTGGGGAACATGTACTGAATCTTGATACAGGAATCGATGTACCAGTCCGGAACACCGTGCTCCTTCATAACCTTCAGCTGCTCCGGTTTCAGCGGCCGGTTCTTCCGCACGTCCTCCATTATTTTGAACGAGGTTTCGTTCTCGATCCCCTTGAGAATCAGATAGTTCATGATGTCGTCACGTGTCGAGATCACCTCGCGCATGGTGGCCACCCCCTGGCGGATGTAGTCCTGTGCGTTGTTCAGCCAGACATCGGTACCATGGGAAAATCCCGAGATCCGCACAAGATCCGCGAACTTGTCCGGCTTGGCGTCATCCAGCATCTGGCGGACAAAAGACGTCCCGAACTCCGGAATCGCATAACTCCCGTGGGTGAAACGATAGTCCGGATCTTTAATATCAAGCGCCTCTGTGCCGTTGAACAAAGACAGGACCTTCCGGTCCGACAGATCGACACTCAGAGGGTCTACGCCGGTCATGTCCTGAAGCTGACGGATCATAGAAGGGATATTGTGCCCAAGAATATCCAGCTTCAGCAGATTCTGATCGATTTTATGGTAGTCAAAATGAGTCGTCGTGATATCCGATTTCGAGTCATTTGCCGGACGCTGGACCGGGCAGAACTCATAGATTTCCCGGTCGTCCGGCACGATGACGATTCCTCCCGGATGCTGTCCGGTCGTCCGTTTGACACCTTCACATCCGGCGGCGAGGCGATCGATTTCCACCTCAGTGATCTCCCTATTCGTCTCTTCCGCGAATTTGCGGACAAAGCCCTTCGCTGTCTTCTCTGCGATGGTTCCGACGGTTCCGGCCTTGAAAACATTCTTCTCTCCGAAGATTTCTCCGACGTACCGATGCGCTCTGGGCTGATACTCACTTGCAAAATTAAGGTCGATATCCGGTTCCTTGTCTCCCTTGAAGCCCAGGAATGTGGCGAACGGGATGGTGAAGCCGTCTCTGCGCATAACCGTGCCGCACTTCGGACAGTTCTTCTCCGGCATGTCTATTCCGCAGTCGTAGAGATCCATATCTCCCCACTCCAGATGCTTGCATTCCGGACAGATATAATGGGGGTTCAGCGGATTGACCTCCGTAATGCCCGCCATGGTGGCCGCAAGGGAAGAGCCGACCGATCCCCGGGAACCTACCAGATAACCGTCCTCCAGAGATTTTTTCACCAGCATCTGCGCTGACACATACATTACCGCATAACCGTTTTTGATAATCGCATTCAGTTCCGTGTCCAGTCTCTCCTGAATCGGCTCGGGCAGCGGATCCCCATAGATTTCATGGGCGCGGCTCATACACGTGGTCCGAAGCGTTTCCTCCGCCCCTTCGATTTTCGGCGGACACTTTTCCTTCGGCACCGGAAGAATATCGCTGTCGATCATTTCCGCGATACGGTTGCTGTTCTCCACTACAACTTCATACGCCTTCTCCTCGCCGAGATAGGAGAATTCCTCCAGCATCTCCTCCGTCGTCCGCAGATACAGTCCCTCGCCGTTTTCCGCATCCTTGAAGCCTTTACCCTTCATAATGATATTCCTGTAGATCGCCGATTCCGGTTCATCGTAGTGGGCGTCCGTCGTTGCTACCACAGGTTTCCCCAGTTTCTCACCCAGTGCGACAATCCGGCGGTTGATATTTCTCAGATCCTCCCAGTCACTGACCTGCGGATAGCGATCGTCGGAAATCATGAACTTGTCATTAATCAGCGGCTGGATCTCCAGATAATCATAGAAGGACGCAATCTTCTCCAGTTCTGCCTCCGGAAGTCCCTCCCGGACCGCCCGGTAGACCTCTCCCGCTTCACAGGCAGAGCCGAGAATAATTCCCTCTCGATACTTCTGAATCACAGACCTGGGAAGCCTCGGGCGGCGATAGAAATAATTAATATGAGAAGTGGAAACCAGCTTGTACATATTTTTCATTCCCGCCTGCGTCTTCACCAGAAGAATGATATGGCTGGTGCGGACAGGATCCTGTTTGGTTCCTTTGTAGTCGATGTTTCCATCTTCGTCGATACGGTCTCTGTCCTCGAAAACATATCCTTCCATACCGAAGATGACCCGGATCGGATTGCCGTTTTCCGTACAACTGTTCGCCGCTTTAAGCGCATCGGGATATCCCTGCACCACGCCGTGATCAGTGATCGCCACCGCCGGCTGTCCCCAGTCAGCCGCCGTCTTCACCAGTTTATCCACATCATTCAGGCCGTCCATATCGCTCATCTTGGTATGCGCGTGAAGTTCCACCCTCTTCTTTCCCGGGTAATTGTCCTGTCTGCGCGGAGCCTCTCCGATCTCAATCGCCCGGACCATCACGTCCAGACTGTGATCCCACCGGTTCCACTCCGTTTCTCCTGCTGCTGTGATGTACGTTCCCGCCTTCAGTTTATTGCCGATCTCCTCCCATTCGTCGTTTTTTATGAAAAATTTCAGCTTGGCGGAGAATTCTTTGTCTGTGACCAGCAGCATGATCAGCGATTTATCGTTCCGGACCGGTCTTGTATCCACATGAAAAATCGTACCGGCCACTGTCACTCTTCCGGTATCAGCCTGAAGATCTTTCAGGGGCGTCACAGTCCCGCCCAGATTTTTCGTCAGAAGCATGCGGCCTCCCCTGCGCCGATCTGTTTTCTTTTCAAGTGTAAAGGCTCTCGGCGCGGGTGCGGATTTCACTGCCTTCACGGCTTTCTCCGACCTTGCGGCGTGCTCCTTCATTTCTCTCCTGGCGTGCTGTTCCAGAGCTTTCTCCGCCTCGTCGTAACTCTCCTCGTCATTATAGAACAAAACGCGGTACTGCCGATTCATCGCACGGCGCACTTCACCCTCGAGTTCTCTCGCAGCGCAGCTGTTCAGGTGATCCGTCGCAATCCGTCCCAGAGCGCCGATACGTATGCAGTCCTCGTCGATTTCGATGCTGCCCGCCCTCACTGCATTCGTCATCGAGGAATCACACCGCTCGATCAGAATCGGAATCAGGTCCCGAAGCGCGGTCATCCGATCCGTCGCCAGATTTTCCCAGTCATAATCATAATATACGTTCACCGAAAGTGCATCCGGTACCGCCATCGCCAGCAGATCCTTCACCTTTTTCTGTTCCTCTGCGGACATAACAAAATTAAGACCGATTCTAACATTCAATCCATAGTCCTCGCCATGGACGAAAGCATCCTCGATCTCGCACCGGATCTGCTCCCGGTCTGTACCGGAGAACCGCTCCCAGTTGATGCTGTTTTCAAATAAACTGTTCATACCCCTCCGTTTTCCCTGATCACACGGATCAGTTCCTCTGCCAGTTCATTCTCCGCGACTGTGGCGATTACCTTTCCCTTTGCGATAATCAGGCCCTTCCCGTCGCCGCCGCAGCAGCCGAAATCAGCCTCCGCCGCTTCTCCGGGACCGTTCACCGCACAGCCCATGACTGCGACCTTCAGACCGGACGGAAGATCTTCCATTGCTGAAAGCCTGCGGTCAACCTCTTCCGCAAGGCTTTCCAGATCAATCCCGGTACGCCCGCAGGTCGGGCAGGACACCAGGTCATACCGGCTTTTCCGGATGCCCAGAGATTCCAGAAGTTCTCTGGCGAACACAACCTCCTCCACAGGATCTGCGGTCAGTGACACACGAACTGTATCTCCGATTCCCGCCAGAAGCAGACCGCCGATTCCGGCCGCAGATTTGATCTTTCCGCGGCGCACTGTTCCCGCCTCCGTGATTCCGATATGGAAAGGATGCTCCGTCCTCGCAGCGGCAATTCTGTGGGCTTCGTAATTCATCCGGACATCTGAGGCCTTCATGGAAACGACGATATCGTCAAAATCCATATCTTCCAGACGTTTCACGTTCCTCAGAGCGCTTTCTGCAAGCCCCTCTGCCGTCACTCCACCGTTTTTCCTCACAATATCCTTCTCCAGGGAGCCGGAATTTACGCCGACACGGATGGGTATCCCGGCCGATTTCGCCGCCTTCACCACTTTTCTTACTCTGTCGTCGTCTCCGATATTCCCCGGATTAATGCGAATCTTGTCCGCTCCGGCCCGGATTGCCTCGATGGCCAGCCTGTAGTCGAAGTGAATATCCGCAACCAGCGGTTTATCCGTTTTCCGTCGTACTCTCGCAAAAACCTCCGCCGCCTCCCGGTCCGGCACAGCGATGCGTATGATATCACACCCTGCATCCGTCAGGCGGGCCACCTGCTCACAGATTCCCTTTTCATCCCGGGAATCCGCATTCGTCATTGACTGTATTGAAACCGGTGCACCGCCGCCCACTGCGACATCACGCACCATTACCTGCTTACTCATGTCAGAAGCCTCTCAATATCATTCCATGTAACAAAGATCATCAGAAGCAGAAGAAGCGCCATCCCAGCACCGTGAACCGCTGCTTCCTGCCGGTCCGTAATCGCTTTTCCGGTAAAAAGCCGGATAATCACGAACAGGATCCGTCCCCCGTCCAGCGCAGGAAACGGAAGCATATTGAAAATCGCCAGATTCAGACTGATCAGCGCAACCAGATAGAAGAAATTAATCAGACCGGCCTTTTCCGTCTGGTGAACCAGCGAAACCATCCCGACCGGACCGGAAAGATCGTCCGCCTTCACGTGACCGGTCGCCAGCTGTTTCAGTGCGCCGAACAGACTGCGGGTCATCGACCAGGAGCCCGTGATTCCGTTTCTGACGGCGAGTAGCGGACTGTGTGTCACCATCGGCGTAATACCGATCACATACCGGCTGTCCTGCTTCACAGGCGTGACATAGAGCGTTTTCTCAGTTCCGTTCCGCGTCACAGTGATACTGCGCGTATCATCGCTCCCCGACAGTGCCGTGGAAAGATCACTCCACTTCTGAATCTCCCTGCCGTCTACAGAAACGATTCTGTCTCCCCGGGAGAGGCCGGCCTTTGCCGCCGGCATTCCCTTCTGCACCCGGTCGACGGTTGTCGTCGCCGCACCGATGACGCCGAACATTATGGACAGAACCAGAATCGCGATCAGCACATTCATCGCCGAGCCCGCCACGAGCACGGTGATTCTGGCCCATGCGGGTTTGTTGACAAATGCGTCTTCCTCGTCTGATTCCTCATTCTCCCCTTCCATCGCGCAATAGCCGCCGACAGGAAACGCCCGTATGGAATACAGCGTTTCCCGGCCCTGTTTTTTGTACAAAGCAGGCCCCATGCCGAAGGCGAACTCGTTGACGCGGACGCCCACCGCCTTCGCCGCGACAAAATGTCCCAGCTCATGCGGGAATATTAAAAGCACGAATAAAACAATTGCCAGTATAATTGTCAGCATATGCTACTCTCTGTTTCTCTTCTCGTTTCCCCGTCGATTTCCAGAATCTCCTCCAGTTCAGGCTCCTCAACCCGTTCATGCCGATTCAGCATCCGTTCGATACCGTCGGCGATATCGGTGAATCCGATCCTGCGGTCCAGAAACGCCTGAACCAGAACCTCATTGGCGGCGTTCAGCACCACCGGGCAGCTGCCGCCTGCCCGCGCAGCCTGAATCGCCAGATCAAGACAGCGGAACACACGGGGATTCGGCCGCCGGAAGGTCAGCTCTGAAGCCGCTCCAAAGAAGTCCAGAGTTTCTCCTTTTGTTTCCAGACGGTCCGGATATCCCAGCGCCACACTGATGGGGATCTTCATATCCGGAACGCCCATCTGCGCCAGAACAGAACGATCTGCGAATTCCACACCGGAGTGTATAACGCTCTGCGGATGAATCAGCACCTGAATCTTATCGATTCCCACGCCGAAAAGCCACATGGCTTCAATCATTTCCAGGCCTTTGTTCATCATGGTCGCAGAATCGATGGTAATCTTCCGTCCCATGCTCCAGTTCGGATGCTGCAGCGCCATCTCCGGCGTCACATCCGCCAGTTTCTCCGCGGTCCAGTCCCGGAAAGGTCCCCCGGAAGCCGTCAGCAGGATCCTGCGGATCTTCTTGCCCCGGTTTCCCTCGAGGCACTGAAAAATCGCACTGTGCTCGCTGTCCACAGGAAGCATCGCTACGCCGTTTTCCTCCACGGCGTTCATTATGACGGCTCCGCCGGCCACCAGCGTTTCTTTGTTCGCCAGCGCAATGTCATGACCCGCGGCAATGGCTCGATAAGTGGGAACGAGGCCCCGCATCCCCATCAGGGCGTTAAGCAGGATGTCACAGTCCGACACCGCAGCCTCCTCCAGTCCCTCTGCTCCGTAAACAAAGGAAACTCCCGGAAATTCCCAGGCGAGCTCCGCCGCGTCCTCCCGGCGTTCACAGCAGGCAAGCCTCGGTTTATACTGTTCGATCTGCCGGCGGAACAGTTCTGTATTGCGCCCGCAGGTCAGCGCCTCGACCTGAAAGAGTCCGGGGTTATCATCTATCACCGACAGCGCCTGTGTTCCGATGGAACCGGTGCTGCCCAGAATCGTTACCTTTTTCATCGCTCACTCCTGTTTCATCTTATCCCAGCTGAAAATGAACCATTACAATGGCAATATAGTAATACACAAACGGCGCCGTAAAGAAGACGCTGTCAAACCGGTCCATTATGCCGCCATGCCCCGGGATCAGTTTGCCGTAGTCCTTGATCCCCATCTTCCTCTTATATGCAGAAGCTGTCAGATCTCCACACATGGAAACCGGCGAGCCGACAAACCCGATGATCAGGCAATGGATCAGATACTCCGGGCACAGGAAATATCCGAACAATCCGCATACCAGAACGCTTCCGATCACGCCGCCGGCCGCGCCCTCCCAGGTTTTCTTGGGGCTCAGATGCGGCGTCATCTTGTGTTTTCCCAGGAACACCCCGGTGAAATACGCGAAGATATCAGATCCGAAAGCGCAGAGAAGACAGAGCCATACCATAATCTGATAAGGACCGCTCTGATCGATCAGGACAAAATGATAAGAGAAAAATTCGATATAGATAATTCCTATGATTGTTGCCATCGCATCCGTCGGCGTCCTCTTTTCCACATTGAACATATACAGGGAACCTGCCATGATCACTGCAGTCAGCCAACCCATGATCAGCACCGGCTGCCCCGGCCATAGTCCGTTGATCAGATACAGAGCGAACAGCGCGACGCCGGCGATGGGCATGGACGGATGGATGTCCATATTCCGAAATCCGTTGTAAAACTCCCTCACGCCGACAAAACCGATAAAGATGCACAGCGCGGCCAGCCAGTAACTCCCCAGATACACCAGGATCACCAGCGGGACCATACAAAATCCGGATATGATTCTCGTCTTCATATTATTTTCGTCCTCCAAATCTTCTGTCACGGCTCTGGTACCGTTCAATCAGCGTTTCAAACTCCTCCGGCGTGAAATCCGGCCACAGCGTGTCCGTGAAGATGAACTCGCTGTAGGCGCTCTGCCACAAAAGGAAGTTGGACAGCCGCTCCTCTCCGCTGGTGCGGATGATCAGATCCGGATCCGGAACATTTCCGCATTCCTCTCCGGTATACAGACGTCGGCTGATCATTTCCTCTGTAACCTCTCCCTGAAGACGACCTTCCCGAACATCCTGCACGATGCTGTTCACCGCCCTGGTGATCTCATTCCGGCTGCCGTAGTTCAGTGCGATGTTGAACTGCATTCCCGTGTTGTCCTTTGTGGTTTCCAGCGTGTCCTCCAGGCTTTTTTTCGCCGCCGCGGGAATTACGCTGTAATCCCCCAGAGCCCTGACCCTGACGTTTTTTTCGTCCAGTTCCGCAAGATCCAGCCGGACAAACTTCACCAGAAGTCTGAATATCCCCGAAACCTCCTCCTCTGACCGTTTCCAGTTTTCCGTGGAAAAGGCATATACGGTCAGATAGCGGATTCCAAGATCCGAAGCCCGGCGCACGATTTCCTTCATGGCGTTCATGCCGGCATTGTGCCCGCTCAGCCGGCTCACATTGTTTCTTTTCGCCCATCTGCCGTTGCCATCCATGATGACTGCGACGTGGGTCGGCATTCTGTCTAAATCCAGCATTATTCTCCAATATCCGAAAAGCGCCGCCGCGAGGCGGCGCTTCCAACATAAATCAATGTGGCTGCAACCGCAGCCACACCGAACCAGTTTTTGTTACTTAAACCTCGAGGATCTCCCGATCCTTGGCCGTGACCATCTCGTCGATATCGCTGACCGCCTGATCGATCTGTTTCTGAATCGCGTCCAGTTCCTCTTTCAGGTCGTCCTCAGTGATTTCGCCGGCTTTCTGCTGCTTCTTGAGCGCATCATTAGCCTCTCTTCTCAGGTTGCGAATGGCAACCTTGGCATCCTCTCCCATCTTGCGGGTGGTCTTGGTCAGTTCCTTTCTTCTCTCTTCTGTCAGCTGCGGAACCTCCAGGCGGATGTTCTTTCCGTCGTTGTTCGGCGTGATACCGATATTCGCCGCATTAATCGCTCTTTCCACATCACCCAGAGACTTGGGATCGAAGGGGGTGATCATCAGGATCCGCGGTTCGGGAACTGAAATGTTGCTGAGATTTTTCAGCGGTGTCGGTGTTCCGTAATATTCCACCATTACTTTGTCCAGCAGCGCAGGATTGGCTCTGCCCGCCCTTACCGTGTTCAGTTCCTCCTTCAGAACGGACTTGGTTTTCTCAATTCTCTCGCCCATATTCTTCCGTGAATGACTCATTGTCGTACCTCCAACTCTATTTGATCAAAGTGCCTATATTCTCGCCGCATACTGCGCGAACCATACTGTTTTCCTCCGCAAGGCCGAAAACCTGTATCCTCATATTATTTTCCATACAAATCGTAGCCGCCGTCAGATCCATGACCTTCAGTCCCCTGTCGATGACATCCTTCATGGCAAGATCCGTATACTTCACCGCGTCAGGGTTCGTCTTCGGATCATCCGAATACACTGCATCGATGTTCTTCGCCAGAAGAATCATGTCTGCGCCGATGTTCACCGCCCGCAGAGCCGCCGCGGTATCCGTGGAGAAATGAGGTTCTCCGATTCCTCCTCCGAAGATCACGACCTCGCCTCTTCCCAGTTCCTTCAGAGCTCTGCGCCAGATATACGGTTCCGCGATCTTGCGCATCTCGATGGAGGTCTGCACTCTCGCCGGTACATCCTGCGCCAGAAGAGCGTCCTGCAGCGCCAGAGAGTTCATCACCGTCGCCAGCATTCCGATATAGTCAGCTGTTTCCCGGTTCATATCCTTGCTGCTGCGGCCCCGCCAGAAATTTCCTCCGCCGACCACGATTGCAACTTCTACGCCCAGATCGATCAGCTGTTTAATCTCTCGGGCCACCTTGTTGGTCATATCCTCGTTAATGCCGGTCCTCGTCTCTCCGGCCAGCGCCTCTCCACTGATTTTCAGCAGTACCCTCTTGTATTTCGGTTCCATGTGCCCTTCCTCCGGTTCTTTCTGTCACCGGAATTCCGGCGATATGAAAAATGATAGTCGGTAAAGTCATTATATCATATCCAGTACAAAAATTCACAGCTTAACTGCAAAAAGCATCGGAAAGTTGCCAAAAGCTACAGCGCATTCAGATAGGCCACCGCCGCCACACCGGCAACCGATCCGTCGGCGGCCGCAGTCGTCAGCTGACGCAGGCTCTTGGTTCTGCAGTCTCCGGCGGCAAACAGTCCCGCCGTCCTCGTCATGCAGTCCTCACCGGCAACAATATATCCCGCGCGATCAAGCTCTGCCACATTGGAAAATGCCTGATTGTCCGGCTCCTGTCCAATGGCGACAAACACGCCGGCAACTTCCAGAACGCGATCCTCCCCGGTTCTCACATTCTTTACTGTCAGACTTTCCACCGCAAATCCGCCGTTTACGGACACCGGCACGCTCTCCAGAACGAACTCCACATTTTCGTGAGCCGCAAGGCGCTGCACCGTCGCAGCCGCGCCGCGAAAGGAATCCCGACGATGCACCAGGTATACCTTGCCGGCGATGCCGGACAGAATTTCAGCATCATCCAGTGCCGTATTTCCGCCGCCGACTACTGCCACATCTCTACCTCGAAAGAAGTTCCCATCGCAGGTAGCGCAGTAGGAAACGCCCGATCCGGTCAGTTTCGTCTCTCCGTCGATTCCCAGTGTCCGGTTTTTCGCCCCGGTCGCAAGAATCACAGCCGAAGCCTCATATTTCCCCGCACCGGTAGTCACAGAAAAACCCGCTCCTGTCTTTGTAACAGATGTCACCCGCTCGACACGGAACTCCGCTCCCATCGCCGTCATCTGATCATACAGCGATTTTCCGAAGTCTATTCCGCTGATCCTCGGAATCCCGGGATAGTTCTCCACCTCTCCTGCGTTGGTGATCTGACCGCCGTAGCCTTTTCCCTCCAGAACAAGTGCATGCCGTCCGGCTCGCTGCACATAGACGGCCGCCGTCATTCCGGCTGTTCCCGCTCCTATAATAATCACATCGTATTTCATTTGATTTCTCCTTCCTTAAAAGCCCGTATCATTGCGCGGGTGAGGCTGATCCCATCATCTTCCACCGGAATTTCCTCACGTTCAAACCATTCTCCGGTCTCCAGCTCATCATGATCCAGACGTATCTGATCGCTCCCGTCCAGATCGCAGAAATATCCCAGAAGCAGATCGCTGTCAACGCCCCAGGGCTGACTTTTGTAATAGCGTATGTTCCTGACTTTTAGGCCAACCTCTTCCATGACCTCCCGCTGCACGGTCTCCTCCGGAGTTTCTCCGATTTCGTTGAACCCCGCCACGAGAGCGTATCTTTTATAAGCTCTTCCGGCGTACCGGGTCAGCAGCAGACGGTTCCCGTCTTTCACTCCCACGATGACCGCCGGCGCGATTTTAGGATAGATCTCATTTCCGCAGTGAGGACATTTCAGCATCCGCATATCCGGAGAATGCTCCGTCCTTTTTCCGCACCGCCCGCAGTAGCGGTTATCCCTATACCATACATACAGCTGAAAACCCGTAGCGACAGCATAGCAGATATCCTTGTTCTTCTCCTGCCGGAGCTTTCTGACGCTTTCCACAGAATTCCGATACGCCCGGGGCATCTTCTCCAGATACAGGAAATATCCTATTCCGCTGATGTCAAACAGATAGCGGAAATCCTCATCTGCCGCATTCCCCAGATCTCCGCGTGAGGGGAGCCTCAGCTCCCCGTTCCCGCCGCGGAGCACCGCCACACTTTCTCCCTGATAGATCAGAACCTGGTCGTGAGGTCCCGGCAGCCGTCTTCGATATTGATTATGAAACGTCAGGGGCGCAATATCCTGAATCATCGTCCGTCACCCCTGTACCCTTTTCGCATTTCTGAGAAAGGCCACATATCCGCGCAAGGTTTCATATACGTCCGCCTTGCTGGTCGCTTCCCAGGGTGCATGCATATTCAGCACCGCGACGCCGCTGTCTATGACATTCATTCCATACAGAGCCAGAATGTATGCTATAGTTCCTCCGCCGCCCAGATCCACACGGCCGAGCTCCGCCGTCTGGAAGTTCACCTTCTCCCGGAAGAAGATATCTCTCAGATGCGCGATGTATTCAGCATTCGCGTCGTTGGAGCCTGATTTCCCGCGGGCACCGGTAAATTTATTGAACACCATACCGCCGCCCAGATACGCCACGTTCTTCTTATCAAAGCTTGATGCATAGGTCGGATCGAAAGCACTGCTGACATCGGAGGAAAGCATGGTGCTGGCTGCCAGGCATCTCTTCAGCGTCAGTTCATTATAGCCGCCCATGAGTTCCAGCAGTTCCGCCACAGTGTTCTCAAAGAACTTCGACTGCATGCCGGTGGCGCCGACACTGCCGATTTCTTCTTTGTCCACGAGGATGCAGCAGGCCGTACGCGTCACCTCCGGGACCCGCAGCATAGCCTGATAAGAGGTATATGCGCAGACACGATCGTCCTGTCCGTAAGAGAGAATCATGCTTCGATCCAGACCGGCTTCCCGCGCCTTTCCGGCCGGAACAACCTCCAGCTCCGCAGAGACAAAATCCTCCTCATCGATGCGGTACTCATCCTTCAGGATCTTCAGAATCCCCTGCCTGACCGGATCCTTCTTCTCTTTCCTGCTGTCTTTATCGTCCTTTTTTTCCTCCAGCTTCAGCGGGCGATTCCCAACGATGATGTCCAGGGCCTCGCCCTCGATCACCTTCGTCGCCTTTTTTTCCATCTGCTCCTGCGCCAGATGAACCAGCAGATCAGAAACAAAGAACACCGGATCGCTGTCTTTCTCCCCCACCGCAATTTCAACGGTACTGCCGTCCCTGCGGACTACAATTCCGTGAAGTGCCAGCGGAAGCGCCACCCACTGATATTTCTTGATTCCTCCGTAATAATGCGTGTCCAGATACGCGAAGCCGCCGTCCTCGTACAAAGGATTCTGCTTGACGTCCATTCGCGGAGAATCAATATGTGCGCCCAGAATGTTCATTCCCTCTTCAACGGGCTCCTTCCCGATATGAAACATCACCACCGCCTTATTCATATTGACGCGGTAGACTTTGTCCCCTGCCTTCAGCGTTTCGCCGCGGTGGATCAGTTCGTCCATCGGCCGGTAGCCCGCCTCCGCAAGATCCTTCTCAATCTGCCTGACACATTCCCGCTCCGTCTTGCAGCGGCTCAGAAAGTCCATATAACCCTCGCAGAAGCAATCGCACTCTTCAATCTGTGCGTCCGAATACAGTTCCCATGAATTGTCCTTTTGCATTTTCGTCCTCCAGTCTCTCAGTTTACAGTGTTCATGACATCACGGATCGCCTGATCGATGAGTCTTATTTCCTCAACAAACTCCCTCGATGATGTCCGTGTCGCGCCATGTCCCAATATGATCATCTGCTCCAGGCCGTCCGAAGTGACGACCCGCACGTCATTTTCCTTCGCAATCTCATGCGTCACCCTCTCGATGTACATATCCGCGGTTTCCGCTTCCTTTGTATAAATCACGTCGATGTTCCGCACCCGCTCCCGGGAACCGGTTCCTCCCCTGACCCGGTAGGCGTCAAAGACCACGATCACCTGGGCCTGTGTGAAACCCTGATAATTGCAGAGAATCTCGATCAGACGGTCGCGCGATGCGCCGAAATCTGTTTTCGCCAGCTCCGCAAGTTCCGGCCAGGCGTGAATCAGATTGTAGCCGTCTACCAGAACAAACCGTCTCCGGTTTCCGGATGCCTTTACTTTTCTTACCTCTTTCTGCACCGGTTCAAACCCGGTCCGCTCCGGTCTTTTCCGGCGAGTCGCCCCCGGTGCGGTCAGGGGATTCTGTTTCACCGGACCATATGTCCGTTCAAAAATCGCCATCAGTTCCCGGTCGTCGGCCGCCCTCCGGCTGTATTCCCGCGCCATGACTCTCAGCTGCTCCGCCGCTGTACCCTGCGCATCCTGTCCTGCCGCTTTCTGTGCCAGAACAGGCGGAAGGTGCATATGCGCCGGTGCGTCCCTCCAGCTTACGATTTCACTGCCTCCATGGAAGCAGAACACGGAATCCGCCGTATTTTCCACATCCCGCTCCGGACAGTACCCCGCGGCTTCGATGATCTCTTTTTCATTATGACAGCGTTCGTACCCGGACAAAATACAGTTCAGCCGTCCTCTGCCTCCGGTGTAGTTCTGAAGTTCTCGGGAATATTCACTCATTTCAGAGACGGGTACCTTCCCCCGGAGCACCGTCATTTCCCCGGCGCGCTCCGGCTCCTGAAAACTTCCATGCATCCTCTTCACATCCGCCATGGCTCTCCCTGTATTTTCCGCGGGGACCTCCAGCCTGTACTCAAACCAGGGTTCCAGCAGACAGCAGTCCGCCTGCATCAGTCCCTGACGTACCGCCCGGTATGTGGCCTCCCGAAAATCTCCGCCCTCGGTGTGCTTCTGGTGACTTTTCCCCGCCGCAAGGGTAATCTTCAGATCCGTCACCGGTGCGCCGATCAGAACCCCGCGATGCTGCCGTTCCCGCAGATGAGTCAGAATCAGCCGCTGCCAGTTCCGATCCAGCTCATCCTCCGGACAGTCCGTGAGGAACGTCATGCCGCTCCCCCGCTCTCCGGGCTCCAGCAGCAGATGAACTTCCGCGTAGTGGTGCAGAGGTTCAAAATGTCCGACTCCCTCCACCGTCTCCGCCTCCGGCATCATGGTTTCTTTATAGACAATTTTTCCGGAGTCGAACTCCACGCGATAGCCGAACCGCTCCTCTGCAAGATGCGTCAGAACCTCCAGTTGCACCTGTCCCATCATCCGTATCGCAACCGCTCCCGCAGCCTCGTCCCAGCTGACGTCCAGCTTCGGATCCTCCTCCGCAAGCTGCCGGAAATCCTGCAGTCCGCGGTGCGCATCAACGCCGTCCGGAAACCTCACATGACAGGACAGAAACGGTTCCAGAATTTCCTCTCCGGCGTCCTCCTCCGCCCCCAGACCCATGCCCGCTTTCGTCAGGGTCAGACCGGTCAGTCCACAGATCATACCTGCCTCTGCCTGCTCCACCGTCCTGTATTTCATACCGGAATAGAGACGGATCTGATGGACTTTTCCGCCGTCCACCGTGTCCCTGACCGCCAGCCGACCGCCTGTGATCCGCACAAAGGTAATCCGCTCTCCGTTTTCATCTCTGGCAACCTTGAAGACCCTGGCGCCGAATTTTTCTCCCGCAGAGCGCGCCGGGGCGAATCTGACCAACCCGTCCAGCAGCGCATCGATCCCCTCACATTTCAGGGCAGAACCGAAATAGCAGGGATAAATCTCCCTTCTGGAAACAGCCGACGCAATTGCTTCATCCGACAGCGTCCCCTCTGTGAGCATCGCCTCGGTCAGCGCTTCGCTGTTCAGCGTCAGCGCATCCTCCAGCGCCTCCCGGCTCTGCATCCGGAAGTCCACGCAGCCGACGCCCAGCCGGGTCCGCAGTTCCCCGAGGATCTCCTCCTTCCGGTATATCGCAAGATCCATTTTGTTTACAAAGATAAATACCGGGATCCTGTATCTCCGCAGCAGTTTCCACAGCGTCTCGGTGTGCGGCTGCACTCCCTCATTGGCGCTTATCACCAGAATCCCGCAGTCCACCGCAGACAGAGCCCGCTCCGTTTCCGCCGCGAAATCCACATGACCCGGCGTATCCAGCAGTGTGATGTCCGTCCCGTTCCGGGAAAGCCGCGCCTGCTTGGAAAAAATCGTAATCCCTCTGCTTCGCTCCAGCGGTTCACTGTCCAGAAAGGAATCTCCGTGATCCACTCTTCCCGGCTTCCGGAGTTCCCCCGCCTTGTAAAGAAGCGCCTCCGACAGGGTAGTCTTACCGGCGTCCACATGGGCCAGCAGTCCCGCGCATATCCGTTTCACCGGCTCCGCATTCTTCGGTTCGTCCACAGAAACCACCCCCTAGATTATGGTTCCGCCGCCGACAACCACGTCGCCGTCATAGAGCACCACCGCCTGTCCGGGGGTAATCGCCCGCTGCGGCTCGTCAAACATGAGATGAACCCGGTCCTTCCCCACAGGCGTCACGACTGCCGGCTGTTCCTTCTGATTATATCGGATCCGCGCTTTTACATGAAGCTCCGCCGGCGGCTCTTCGTATGCGATCCAGTTGAAGTCCTCTGCCTCCAGTTCCCGCCGGAACAGGTCTTCATTTTTTCCGAGAACCACTTTGTTTTCCCTCACGTTCTTCTCCAGCACATACATCGGCGCCGGCAACGCCAGCCCAAGCCCCTTTCTCTGGCCGATGGTATAACTGATGATTCCTTTGTGGCTGCCCAGAACATTCCCCTGCACGTCCACAAAATCTCCGGGAGGATATTCCTTTCCCGTAAAGCGCCGGATCGCCGCGCTGTAGTCGCCGTCCGGAACAAAACATATATCCTGACTGTCATGCTTCTTCGCATTGATAAAGCCCTGCCTCTCCGCGATTTCGCGGGTCTGCGTCTTATGAAGCCCGCCCAGGGGAAACTGCGTATGAGCCAGCTGATCCTGCGTCATGGTGTACAAGACATAGCTCTGATCCTTGCTTTCATCAACAGCCTTTTTCAGTATCCAGCGAGTTCCCCGTCGCTCAATCTGTGCGTAATGCCCCGTCACGATCACGTCACAGTCCAGGAGTTTCGCCCGCTCATACAGACGGTCGAATTTCAGGAATCGGTTGCAGTCGATGCACGGATTGGGCGTTCCTCCCTCTTCATAACAGTGAATGAACCGGTCGATGACCTGCTTTCGGAAATCCGCGCGGAAGTTAAACACATAATGACGAATTCCTACATTATTACAGACATAACGGGCGTCCTCGGCGTCGTCCAGAGAACAGCAGGTCCGATCACAGGAAATCCCCGCCTCTTCATTATCAAAAAGGCGCATCGTAGCGCCAATGCATTCATATCCTTTGTTCTTCATCAGCCAGGCGGCTACACTGGAATCCACTCCGCCGCTCATCGCGATCAATGCTTTCATACCATACTCCTGCTCTTAATATTCCGGTCCGGAAGACGCTCCGCGGAACATGCGGCCGTCTCTGTCGAACATGCCATAAATTATACCCTTGCCTGCGCCGGGCTGTCAACCTCGGCGGGAAATTGACGGAGCCGGTTTTATCCCGAAACCGCGGTCTTTATCCGACCTGCAGAGACCTCAAAAAATATCTGTGGTTTTTTCATTTTCCTGTTGACAAAGCAATATACGCAGAGTATAATCACATTAACATATCGGAAAGGTGGGTAATAAAAAATGAATCGAATGCCGTTCCGCAACATGGAAGCGTATTTCCGATGTCGCAGCGTTTAACTGAATGGAACTGAATCTTTCCTGCCTTCGCAGGCAGATGGCCGGATGCGGCAGACATGCCGCACCGAAACAGAACATTTTTACACATAGGCAGATACTGCAGATAATGCAAAGGAGAAAACAATGGCAAATATTTACACATCCGCCGATCAGCTGATCGGAAAAACACCGCTTCTTGAGCTTGCAAACACTGAAAAGGAACTGAAACTGGACGCTAGACTTCTGGCGAAGCTGGAATACTTCAATCCGGCCGGTTCCGTCAAGGACCGTATCGCGAAAGCGATGATCGATGACGCAGAAGCCTCCGGAAAACTGAAGCCGGGCAGCGTAATCATCGAGCCGACATCCGGAAACACCGGAATCGGACTCGCGTCTGTCGCCGCGGCGAGAGGCTATCGCATCATCATCGTAATGCCGGAGACCATGTCCATCGAAAGACGTCAGCTCATGAAGGCATACGGTGCCGAGCTGGTGCTCACAGAGGGTGCAAAAGGAATGAAAGGCGCAATCGCCAAGGCCGACGAGCTGGCCGCGGAAACACCCGACAGCTTCATTCCCGGACAGTTCGTCAATCCGGCGAATCCGAAAGCGCACTATGAAACCACAGGTCCCGAGATCTACGAAGATACTGACGGAAAAGTCGATTACTTTGTCGCAGGCGTAGGTACCGGCGGAACTCTCACCGGCGTCGGAAAATATCTGAAGGAAAAGAATCCGGACGTGAAAATCGTCGCGGTCGAACCTGCCTCCTCCCCTGTGCTGTCGGAAGGTAAAGCCGGAAGCCACAAGATTCAGGGCATCGGCGCGGGCTTTGTTCCTGACGTACTAGACACCGGCGTCTATGACGAGATTATCACCGTCGAGAACGACGACGCATTTGAAGCCGGCAAACTGGTAGGCAGAAACGAAGGCGTTCTGGTCGGCATTTCCTCCGGCGCGGCAGTATGGGCGGGCGTTGAAATCGCAAAGCGTCCTGAAGCAAAGGGCAAGAATATCGTCGTGTTGCTGCCGGACACCGGAGACAGATATCTCTCCACGGCGCTGTTTCAGGACTGAATGCGAACAAATAAAAGCAACGCTTAAGGCATTCGCTAAAGAGAAATGACTCATATTTCTCTTACAAGCTTACACAGACATACATAGATTCACACAAACTCATAATAAATGACTCCTCAGAATGATGACGAGGCTGCCTCCGGGCAGCCTCGTTTGTTATGTACTTTGTTTATGCGTTTTCTGCAATATATTTTATCGCAGAAGATGACAGACTACTGTTTCCTGTATCCCGTCAGAACGGTAAGAGAGAAGCAGATAATCGTCGCCATCGCGAAAAATTTATGCTTTTTCATCTTCATCCTCCTTCAGCAGATTGCTCATGCTCCGGATTCCGGTCACGAGGGTCGAACCGTTATGCAGCAGCGCGGAGGTCGCCGGAGACAATATTCCCAGCACGCCGAATGCGATAAGGCTCGCGTTGAATCCGATTATGAACCGATAGTTCTCATTGATGCGTTTCATCAGGGCCCGGCTGATTTTCCGCAGGGTCACAAGCTGCCACAGGCTGTCGGAAGAAATTGTTATGTCCGCGATTTCTCTTGCGATAGCCGCCCCGTCGCTGACGGCGATTCCCGCGTCCGCTTCCGAAAGCGCCGGCGTGTCGTTGACGCCGTCTCCGATCATGATGACCCTTCGCCCTTTTTCATGCTCCCTCTGAATGAATTCTGCCTTGTCCCGCGGCAGCACCTCCGCATGATATTCATCCAGATCCAGTTTTCTCGCAATTGCGGATGCCGTATGCTCATTGTCACCAGTCATCATACAGACTTTGTTCAGTCCGAGCTTGTGAAACGCATCCACCACCTCTGCCGCTTCCCCGCGCAGGGGGTCAAAGATACATATCGCGGCCTTCAGACGCCCATCGATGGCCATGAACAGATGTGAATACTCTGTGGGAAGGCGGCGGAATTTCTCTGTTTTGTTTTCCGGAATCACGCAGCCTTCATCTTCAAAGACAAAATGATAGCTGCCGATGACTGCTTTTTCATGGCCCTCCAGCCTGCTGGAAATCCCGTGCGCCACTACATACTCTACCTTAGAGTGCATCTCGTCGTGACGTATTCCCCTTTCTCCGGCACATCTGACGATGGCGTTGGCAATCGAATGCGGATAATGCTCCTCCAGACAGGCCGCGATCCGCAGATCCTCCGTCGCATCCGTACCGTCAAAGGTCACGACATCGACAACCGAAGGAGTCGCGTGTGTCAGCGTTCCGGTTTTGTCGAAGACGATCGTCTTCGCCTCCGCCACAGCTTCCAGAAATTTTCCACCTTTTACGGAAATATCATGCTCCCCTGCCTCTCGTATTGCCGAAAGCACAGAAAGCGGCATGGACAATTTCAGTGCACAGGAGAAATCCACCATCAGAAAGGAAACCGCTTTGTCGATGTTTCTCGTCAGAAGCCAGGTCAGCGCCGCTCCGCCGAGGGAATACGGCACTAGGCGATCCGCCAGATGGAACGCCCTCTCCTCAGTGCCGGACTTCAACTTCTCAGACTCTTCAATCATCCTGACGATCTGATCATATCGTCCGCTGCCCGTCGCTCTGGTGACTTCAATAACACAGCCGCCTTCCTCCACTATGGTGCCGGCATAGACATATCCGCCGGGTCTGCGGATCACCGGAACCGACTCACCCGTCATGGACGCCTGGTTGACAGAGGCTTCTCCCTCAACAACCCTTCCGTCCAGCGGAATCACGTTTGATGTCCGCACAACGATTCTGTCACCGGGCCGAATTACCGACACGTCAGTCAGCACGTCTCCTTCGTCAGTTCGTTTCCATACACGGTCAGCCTTCAGAGACATGGCGCCGGCAAGATCGTTCACAGATTTTCTGTGAGTCCAGTCCTCCAGAAGGTCTCCGGTCTGCAGCAGAAACATCACAGAAGACGCTGTGGAGAAGTCGCCCCGGAGCATGGAAGCCGCAATCGCCGCAGCGTCCAGCACCGAAACCTCCAGCCTCCCCCGCAACAGGGATTTCAGCCCCATACCGAGAAAGCGGACGCTCTTCCCGACCGTCCATACGATCTGCAGAGACTTTGGAAAGAACAGACTCCGGAATACCCTCCCCAGAATCAGCGCCGTCATCTTCTCCTGATATCTGCGGTTCATCGCCCGGACAGAATGCTCCGGAGCGAGGGCAGCAATGCTCTCGTCAACAAAGGAAAATCTGTCCAGCGCTTTCAGCAACGCCGGCCGACCTGCGCCTTTGTTCACAAAGAACACAATCGCATCACCCGTGCGCTCATGGACGCGGGCGCTCTTCACGAAGCTCAGACTGTTCAAATAAGCCTCTAGGATATCCGCCTCCCTGAGGGTCAGGTTCAGACGCGGAACGCGCAGACGCATCCGCTGTCTCGATTCGTGAAGTATCAGATACTGCATTATGCTTCCGCTTCCTTCTCTTTATATGCGGCCAGAATCGCCTCAGCCTCCTGTACCTTTTGCTTCTCCGCATCGGCATAACGGGCATGATTGATATCCTCGGCATCGGCGTAAATGTCACCGCAGTTCTCCCGAATCGCGTCTCCTGTTTCCATAATGCAGTCTCTTCCACGAAGCACAGCAGCCGTGCAGTGCGTGTAAACCTTCTTCGCATCCCGGCTGGTCAAGATTGCTTTCCCAGCAGTTCCCAGAAGCAGTCCGCCCGCTCCCCATGCGATTTTTTCCAATACATTCATATCTCTTCTCCTTTCCAAATGCACAGTTAGACATGACTAACTTTGTCTCTTAAAGAAAGAAAGGTCCGAAATGGACCTTCCCGCTTGTTTTGTTTTATTAATAATATAATACTTTTTCCGGATTAGTCAACACAAACCTGCGAATCGGCGGATTCCACCTGCGGGCCGCAGCTCCTAATCGGCGAACTTCACGCCCAGATAGGAGCACATGCCCTTCGCCAGACCCTTTCCGTAGGCGTCGTGCTTCTTGAATTTCTTATAGTCCTTACTGATGCTCCCTGTCTCAAAGATGCAGGCTGCCGGAGCCTTCGGCGCGCTCAGCTCATAAAGATCCCAGCGATAGCTCAGACCGCGGGTCGCAATGCTGACATTGGAACGGACGCCCTTGTTCAGCGCCTGCGCGAGTTTTTTGTCCGCACTGCTCTTATACAGGGGCAGAGTTCCCGTCGGCGCGTAACGCCAGTCACAGTGAATGCTCATATAGGCACTGATCCGTTTCTTGTTCGCCCATTTGACGCAGGCCAGCATGTTCTTATTGTTGTTCGCGTCCGCATCTGTGTATACATACACTCCCGACGCCCGCAGATATTTAACCATTGATTTGGTGATGGGCAGCATCAGACCCGCTTCCGACATGCTTTTGTAGGTGCAGCCACTGTCCCAGGCGCCTAAAATATCGGTTCCGTGTCCGCAGGCGACAAACACCCGTGACACTGTCCTGAATTTCACTGCGGAGCAATATCGGGAATAGGTGTATTTCCCGCTCTTCCACTTCGCCGCTCTGACTTTATAATAGTAGGTTTTTCCGGAGGTGCCGCTGTAATCGGTGTAATACAGCTTGGAGCTGCTCGTTGTACCGATCCTGGAATAGCTTCCTCCTGATGAGGTCGCGCGGTAAACGCGGTAGCTCGTGGCGCCGCTCACCGCCTTCCATTTCACTCTGCTTCCCGACTTATAAACCGCCACGGTTACCGCCGGTTCCGCGTCTGTAAACGATACCGACCTCGTTGCAGCCTTTACAGGTTTACAATATTTCTTTGAATATCTCACCCTCGCTTTATAGTAATAAGTTTTGGACGGCGACAGTCCCGTATCCGTATATTTGACAATCTTTCCCTTCTTCAGACCGGCGACCTTCTGATATGTGCCGTTTTTTGAGGAGGCGCGGTAAATATAGTATCCGTAGGCTCCGTTGACCTTCTTCCAGGACAGGCTCACAGAAGTCGTTGTTGCCGCAGTGACAGAGAGCTGACTCATTTCGAGATTTTTTGTCGCGGCAGACGCTGTCTCCGGGAGTACAAAAAACATTCCCAGACACAAAAATAGAACGATCGACACTACACTTCTTTTTTTCATTTGGTAAAACTCCTTTAATTATCCCCTGTTGTTTTTCCCATTTCGTTCAGCCAAAGTGCTTCAATCGCATATGATTTTGTAACCATTCTATCACAGATTATTGTAAACCTAAAGCCCTTTTTTAATTTTTTTATGCTATAATCAGGATATACCCGCTAAGTCTCCATCAGACCTGGCGGGCGCTAACAAAGGATTTTTCGCAGCATCACGGCGCACTAAAGACTGCAGTATGCGCCGGTTGTCTGTTCGTCACACTGCCGATTGACTGGAGGTTTTCCAATGCTGGATGTATGTCTGGCCGGCACCGGAGGCATGAAACCGCTTCCCGGCCGGTGGCTCACATGTTTATACGCCAGATCAGAAGGTCATTCTGTTCTGATCGACTGCGGTGAAGGCACGCAGATTGCCCTGGCAGAGGCCGGGTGCAATCTGAAGCCCATTGATCTCATCTGCATCACCCACGTACATGCCGACCACGTTGCCGGACTTCCGGGACTGCTGCTTTCCATGAACAACTGTGAGCGGACGGAGCCCCTGACCATCTGCGGCCCGGCGGGACTGTACCGGATACTCCAGGGCCTGATGGTGATCGCACCGGACCTTTCCTTCGATGTCATGCTCAGCGAGATCAGCGGCGAAACAGAGCAGTTCCTCAGCGCCGGACCGATGCGGATCACTCCCTTTCCAGTGAAACACAGGATTCCCTGCCTCGGCTACTCTGTCTACGTCGGGCGCAGCGGCCGCTTTGACCCGCAGAAGGCTCGCGAGCTGAAAATCCCGGTAAAGATATGGTCTCATCTGCAGAACGGTTCGTCTATTGAAATCGGTCAGCGGATCATCACGCCGGAAATGGTCATGGGTCCGCCCCGCCGCGGAATCCGGGTCGTCTACGCAACCGACACACGCCCGACGGAATCCATCCGCGACTATGGCCGAGGCGCCGATCTCATGGTGCTGGAGGGGATCTATCCCGACAACGCCAAGCTTGACAAAGCGAAGGAGTGGGGGCATATGACCTTTCCCGAAGCCGCCGCTCTGGCCGCGTCATGCGGGGCCGGAGAGCTCTGGCTCACTCATTACAGTCCATCTCTGACAGATCCGGAAGCTCAGATTGAAAACGCCCGCTGTGTTTTCCCAAACTCCATCGCCGGACACTGCGGCATGAAAAAAAGTCTGCGATTTCCGGACGATCCCGCGAAATAACCGTTGCAGAACATCAGCACAATGAGTATAATATCTTCGAGTGTAAAAATACTGTGAGAATCTATTAAAGAACGGAGGATTTATGAACGATTCCAAAATTATACAGGTGGAGGAAAGAGTCCCTCTGAAGCGGGGCATTCCTCTCAGCATCCAGCACACCTTCGCCATGTTCAGCGCGTCCGTGCTGGTACCATACTTACTCGGGATAAGTCCTGCCATCGCATTGCTGATGAACGGCGTTGGCACACTTATCTTTATTTTTGTCACAAAGGGGAAATCTCCCGCATATCTCGGCTCTAGTTTCGCCTTTATCTCTCCCGCTCTGCTGGTCATTAACAATCCTCAGCTTGGATACCAATATGCCCTGGGCGGGTTTGTTATAACCGGACTGATTTTCATCGCCGTCGCGGTTATCATCAAATTCGTCGGCGTTCGCTGGATCGACATCGTCCTTCCCCCCGCCGCCATGGGTCCGGTTGTGGCGTTGATCGGTCTGGAGCTGGCGAAGAACGCTGCCCAGAACGGCGGAATCGTTGCCCCGGACGGCGCCAAAGATTTCAGCATAGACCCGAAGTTCGCCGCTGTCTTTCTGGTGACTCTTGCGATGGCGGTCTTCGGACAGGTTCTGCTCCGCGGATTCGCGGCGGCCATCGCCATACTGATTTCCATCATTGTCGGTTACTGTCTGGCTCTTGCGGTAGGCATCGTGGACTTCTCCAACGTCGCTCAGGCCTCTTGGCTCGCTCTCCCGAATTTCCTGTACCCCAAATTCAGCCTGCAGGCGATTCTGATCATCATTCCCGCATCCCTCGTGGTGATTTCCGAACACATCGGCCATCAGGTCGTAACCTCTGAAATCGTCGGCAGAAATCTGCTGGAGGACCCCGGTCTCCACAGCACCCTGCTTTCAGACGGAATCTCCACGACGCTGTCCGGTCTCTGCGGCTCCGTTCCGACCACCACCTACGGTGAGAACATCGGCGTCATGGCGATCACAAAGGTTTACAGCGTCTGGGTCATCGGAGGCGCGGCGGTGTTCTCCATCTGTCTGGCCTTCATCGGCAAGGCGTCCGGTCTGATTCAGACCATCCCCGCGCCGGTCATGGGCGGCGTAAGCTTCCTGCTCTACGGCATGATCGCGGCCTCCGGCATCCGGCTCATGGTGGATGAAAAAATCGACTACGCGCGTCCCCGCAACCTTGCCCTTACCTCGGTCATCTTCATCACCGGACTCTCCGGCGCGTACATCCAGATCGGTTCCGTCAAGCTGACCGGAATGTGTCTGGCTACCGTCGTGGGCATGGCCATGGGACTGCTCCTGTACGTTCTGGACCACTTCCATCTCACCAACGATTACGAGGAGAAATAAACGCCGGCTCCGTTTTCCGGCCGGCGAACAAAAAATCATCCCCGCACCGGGACGTCTTCCGTAAGGAAGACTCCCGCGCGGGGTTTTCTTTGTGCAGAGGAAAGGACACAGCGGTTCAGTCTTTAAAGCGAACAGACGCTGAAGGCAGCAAGGCGGCCCACGTTGTTGTTGGAGCCCATGACCCAGATCACATCGTCCTTCCGGATCGTCAGATGAGGATCCGGCATGACCACCGGATAGCCGTTCTTCTGAATACCCAGAATCATACAGTGCCCCTTGTTCAGAATCTGCGTATTCATAATCGACTGGCCGCAGTACGGCTCGCATCCGGTAACCTGAATGGCCAGACATGCCAGCGCGTTCTCCGTGTCAGGATAATCGGTCTCCATGAAAGCCCTGAGCGTGCGGATCCTCCTGGGAGGATCGATGTCCAGTGCTTTGTGCAGGTTGCAGACAGCGGCGAGATTTCCAACAACGTACAGCTTATCCCCCGCCTGCACCTCCATACTCCCCTGCGGCAGAAGTATCGACCGCTCGCCTCTGCGGATCTTTACAACCAGCACGTCATAACGTCTCCCCCACTCCAGCTCACTCAACTGTTTCCCGATATACGGCGCATCCTCCGGAACATAATACGAGAAAATATTAATATCCTCATTCAGCCATTCCTGCTGACCGTTTTCCTGCTGGAGACGGTGAATGGTCTTTTCATTCAGATTCCGAAGGAACCGGGTCTCCATCTCCAGATATGAAGTGGTAATGAAATCCGTTTTGCTCAGAACGAGTATCGCCACAAGGACCGCGATGAAGAGAATGGACCGGTGTGCACCGAACATCTGATGAATCGGGTAGAACACAATGACGGAGATGAGGATCACCTTGATACAGATCAGGAGAACCATAGGCGGCCGGTTGGCTTTGCTGTCGAGCCACAGACGGGTGAATACTTTGTCGTGAAACTTCAGCATCGGGCGCAGGAACAGCGCGATGACCATGTAGATGCCCCCGCAGGAAATAACACCGGCCCAGATGCCATTTGTCAGGTTCTCCAATGCGGGTGCAGCCAGATGAACGCCGGCAACGGCCGCGACAAGCATTATCGTCCCGTACAGCAGCAGACTCTGAAAATACTGACGAAGCCACACGCCCCAGTCGGGGATTTTCTCTTCTTTATCCTGCTCGCTGGAGGAATATTGCGTCATCTTGTCCAGGACCTTTTCCGGCAGGTGTCCCCGCAGGAACTCGGTAAACCTTCCGGAACTCCGGATCAGCACCGGCGTAATCAGCGTCGTCAGAACCGAAGCCGCCACGATCACCGGATACAGATAACTGTCCATCACTCCCAGAGAAATTCCCAGTGATGCGATAATATAGGAGAATTCACCGATGGGTGCCAAACTGAATCCGCTGCGGATCGCCGTTCCAAGGCTCTGTCCGGACAAAACCATCCCCAGCGATGCGAATATCAGTTTGGCCAGGATCGCGATAATCGCGATCGGGAGAATCGAGGTCCACTGTTCAGCGATTACAGACGGGTCCACCAGCATTCCGACAGAAAGGAAGAAGATGACGGAGAACATGTCCTTTATCGCAGAGGTGGACTCCTCCACCTCTTCAGCGTGCTTTGTTCCCGCAAACAGCGACCCCGCCAGAAACGCGCCCAGCTCCACAGAGAATCCGAGCCTCCTGGCGATCAGCGCCATACAGAAACATATCCCCAGGGACAGCACCACCAGCATCTCCCGGTTCATCAGCGTCATAATCTTGTTCAGGAACGTCGGCAGCAGGAAAATTCCCAGCAGCAGCCAGACCACCAGATAGCATCCCATCAGTCCCAGATGGATCATCAGCTCCGTCCCTCCTGTATTCTGCCTCACCGCGAGGGATGAGAGAATCACCATGATGAACACCCCGAACAGATCCTCCATGATCAGCGTGCCCATTACGAGAGACGTGTATTTTTCGCCGGCGACGCCCAGTTCATCGAAGGCCTTTCGAATCACCACCGTAGAACTGATGGAAAGCATCGCTCCCAGAAAGACGCTGTTCATCCGCGACAGCCCGATCATCGTTCCGAAGCAGTACCCCACTGCGAGCACGCCGGACATCTTTACAATAGCGGTGACGATCGCAGTACTCCCGACACTCAGCAGTTTATGGAAGTCAAATTCCAGTCCGATGTGAAACAGGATGATGATCACGCCCAGTTCACTGAGAGTGCTGATGGTTTCCTGATCCTCTACATTGAAAAACAGAGGAAAATACGGGCTTGTAATAAAACCTGCCAGGATATAGCCCAGAATAACGGGAAGATTCAGTTTCCGGAAAATGATGCTGACGATGCCTGCCACGATGAGCATCATCGCCAGATCCATAACCAGCGAAGGTATATGCATGTGTTCCCCTTCCTTCACAAAATCCGGCTCGCGCGCAGATCAGTTCCGCACGGCAGGCCGGTATATCCGCACTCTGCACATAACAGAACGGAATCGATTCAGCACAGGCGGAAGCGATGATCCTGCCGCGCTCCGCACCGGAACCGGAGTACGGATCCGTTATGACCGCGAATATTTTTCTGCCAGCAGTCTGGCCACATAAACACCGGAGGCAGATGCCTGGGACAGAGAATGGGTGACACCCGAGCCGTCGCCAAGCGCATAGAGATTTGGAATCCTGGTCATCAGACGATCATCCACCTCCACTCTGGAATTGTAGAACTTAACCTCGATTCCGTACAGAAGTGTATCCTCATTGGCCGTGCCCGGTGCGATTTTGTCCAGCGCGTAAATCATTTCAATGATATCGTCCATCTGGCGCTTAGGCATCACCAGACTCAGATCTCCCGGCGTCGCGGCGAGAGTCGGCCGGGTGAAGCATTTCTCCATGCGCCGCTCACTGCTCCGCCTTCCCTTCACCAGATCGCCGAAGCGCTGCATCAGAACGCCTCCTCCCAGCATATTGGAGAGGCTGGCGATCGCCTGACCGTATTCGTTGCTGTCGCGGAACGGCTCGGTGAATTTATTTGAAACCAGCAACGCAAAGTTTGTGTTTTCGGAGAGCAGCGACGGATCCGCATAGCTGTGTCCGTTCACCGTGACAATCCCGTTGGTGTTCTCCGAAACGACCTCGCCGTATGGATTCATGCAGAAGGTTCTCACAAGGTCGTTGTATTTCTCCGTTTGATAAACGATTTTGCTCTCATACACTTCGTCAGTAATGTGACGGAATATCTCTGCAGGCAGCTCCACTCGAACGCCGATATCGACCCGGTTCTTCTTCTGAGGCACCTGAAAATTGTCGCAGATCCTCTCCATCCAGGCGGAACCGCTGCGTCCGGTCGCCAGCACCACATCCTCTGCCAGAAACTGCTCTCCGGCAGATGTGGTCACCAGGAATCTCCCGTCTCCGTTCCGCTCGATGGAATCCACCACAGTATAGAATTTCATATCGACACGGTCCCGGATATAATCGTAGATTTTCCCCAGTATGCGTACGTTGCGATCCGTTCCCAGGTGGCGCACACGGGCCTCCAGCAGATGAAGGTCGTATTTGAGACACTCCGTCTTCAGATCCGTACTCGCGGTGGAATACAGTCTGGCATCCTCGCCGCCCATGGAGCAGAGCACTTCATCCACGTATTCCATCAGTTCCATCGCCTTTTCCACGCCGATGTACTGATGCAGTTCTCCCCCGAACTGCGTCGTCAGATTATATTTCCCGTCGGACAGCGTTCCGGCGCCGCCGTAACCGTTCATGATGTGACAGGGATCGCATTTTACGCAGACCTTTGTTTTTCCCAGCTTAACCGGGCAGATTCGCTTCTCCAGCGGCGCACCGCGATCCAACATCAGAACCCGGGCATTATTATCAAGCTTCGTCAGTTCATAGGCCATAAATACGCCGCTGGCACCGGCGCCAACGATAACGATATCATAATTTTCCATTTTCTATCGCTCCAATCTGTGATATACTTGAGTTGAAATTATTTAAAGGAGTTTTCTATGTTTTACAAAAAAGAATTCTGGTTCGGGATCAGTTTCGTCGTCTTTGATCTTGCGCTTCTAAGTCTGCTTGTCAGAGGCCATCACGATTCCTATGTATTCTGCGGACTTGCCCTTTGTACATATTTTTCCTGGCTGTTTCTGAGACAGGTATTCCGCAGGCGAAAATGACGGTCATGCATCAGACTCTCCAACACAACAGAATGCACCTGCGTATCGCGGGTGCATTCTGTACGTTGAAGCTCGTCCTATTCCTCGCTTTCCTCCGGATCCTGCATAATGGATTCGAATTCCTTGGCAACCGCCTCGAACAGCTTGTCATCAGTAATATCGATGAGTTCGAATGCGCCTTCCTCGTCCTCTTCGTATCCGTAGATCCATACATCGTCCGTTCCGTCGTCCGGAATCAGGGCCACGTAGTCCTTACCATTGTAATCGAAGATTCCCATAATCTCGCAGTCCGCCTTCTCACCGTCGTCAAACTCCAGAGTGATGACCTCCATCTCTTCCTCTTCCGGCGCCTGCGTGTTATTCTTTTTATTTTCAGCCATATCAGTGTCCTCCAAAATTTATGCATATGAATACATTTTAACTATAACATTTTCCGACGGAAGACGCAAGAATTCAGTGAAAATATTCATAGATGTTTCTGGCAACCTGCTCTGTGACCGAAGGGACCCGGCGCAGCTCCTCCTCCGTCGCGCCGCGAATCGCGTCGATGGTTTTGAAGTGGTACAAAAGCTCATTTCGCCGTTTCGGACCCACTCCCGGAATGTCATCCAAGGCCGAATGCATGGAATTTTTCCCATGCAGCTGATGATGATAGTCGATGGCAAATCGGTGCACCTCTTCTTGAATCGTTCCGGCGTACCGGAACAGCACCGGATGCTGCCGCAGATCCATTTCGTCACCATCTCCGAACACCAGAGCCCTCGTCCGGTGATGGTCATCCTTGGCCATCCCCACCACCGGAATATCCAGCTTCATGGCATTCAGAACCGTCTGTGCGGCATGGACCTGTCCCAGTCCGCCGTCCATCATGATGATATCCGGCAGGCGGATAAAACCCGGATCGCCGTCCACTGCTCTTTTGTATCGCCTGTACAAAACCTCCTGCAGACTGCCGTAGTCATCCGGTCCCTCCACAGTCCGCACCTTGAAGCGCCGATAATCCCGCCGTATCTTATCTATCCCGCTGAAGACAACCATCGCACCGACGCTGTCAACTCCGTTGGTGTTGGAAATATCATAGGATTCAACACGGATCGGTTCATTTCTGTTCTGCCGCGGATTGCCCGCCGCCTCAAGGACAGAATCCATCTCCCGCCGCACCGCGTCCTGCCGTTCTCTCTTTGTTTCCGCACGGACCGCCAGCGTCTTGGTCATCTCCGCAACATCCCTGCGGGTCAGATTCAGTAGCGCTCTTTTGTCTCCCCGCTTGGGAACCGTGAGATGCACCCGCCGCCCTTCTCTGCTCAGGAATTCCTCCAGCAGCGCATGCTCCGGCAGTTCTTCCTCGATCAGGATCTCCGGCGGAACCACCGCCCACTGGCTGTAATACTGCTTGATGAATTCTGCCACCATATCTCTGCGTGTGTCCTCCGCATCGGTCTGAATCTGAAAGGTCTCCCTGCCGCTGAGTTTTCCGTCCCGCACCGGAAACAACACAACAAAAGACCGCTCTTCGTCCTTGACTGCCAGAACAACATCCATATCCTTATCTGTAATCATCGTCACGCGCTGCGTCTCTGATAAGGCCTTCACCGCGCGAATGGCGTCCCTCCATCGGGCAGCCTCCTCATAGTTCATGGTTTTCGAGGCCGCCTGCATCCTGTCTGTCAGTCTTCGGAGCAGCGGTTTGTCCTTTCCTGACAGGAACTGAATGATCTCATCGATGTTCTTCATGTACTCTTCCCGGTTCACCGCATGTTCCTCGGGGCAGCACATCCCCCGGCACTGACCGATGAAGTAATTCAGACACGGCCTGTGGCCCTTCGGAAACTTCTGCGCCGGACACCGTTTCAGAGTATAGGTGGAATTGAACAGATCCACGATCTCATTCACCGCGCCCGCATCGCTGTACGGTCCGAAATACCGGTTGCCGTCTTTGCGAATGCGTCTGGTCTTCACCACGCGGGGATATGTCTCGCCTGTGGTAACCATAATGTATGGATAGGTTTTATCATCCCGCAGAAGTACATTGTATTTCGGCATGTACTTCTTGATCAGGTTGCATTCCAGAATCAGCGCTTCCATCTCGCTGGAACAGGTAATATACTCGAACTCCGCGATGTTCGCCGCCAGCGCCCGGACCTTGGGGCTAGTGCTCTGATAGGATTTCTGGAAATACTGACGCACCCGGCTGCGCAGCGAAACCGCCTTTCCGACGTAAATCACCTGACCCAGTCTGTCCTTATGCATATAAACTCCCGGGGAGTCCGGGAGTTTTTTTAGATTTTCCCTGATGTCAAACATTTGTGTATTCCAGTCTCTTTATATATTCCAGTCTCTTCGGTTCCTTTCCTGTTCTCTTCTCAGTTCCTCTTCCGCCATTCTCATGACCCTGCGCCGGTGCAGCTCTCTCCGGCGGCGTCTGGCTCTGGCACGCATACACGCCGCCCAGATCAGAAATGCGATTATCCCCAGCAGCACCGCTCCGATAATCATACTGGCTCTGTTGGAAATTCCGATGTAAGACGGGAACCAGCCCTCTTCCACCGACTCCCGTACCACCAGCGGAACCTTGTTTACCACATCTTCTCCAACGTAGATATTATAATACCCGACGACCTGCCCCGCCTTTACCGGTGCCTGGACATTGCTCTTCATCACCGTCTTCGTGCTGATCAGTGATTCGGAACCCTCCTTCGGCAGATAGGCGTATCCCCGCTCAGCAGTATAAGTCTGCAGACGGGTGACCGCGCCGTGCCGGATCCTGACCTTGCCGGTTTCCTTCCCGGCCTTCACCACCTGTATTCCCTGAACAGAGTTTTCCGCATACTGAATCAGCTTTTTCAGGTCATTAGTACGTTCAGCCTCCGTGTCCTTCAGCAGTACGATGAACAGCTGCAGTCCGTTTTTCTCATACCCCACCGCAAGTGTGCAGTCATCGGTCTGCCACAGCCCGGTCTTTCCCGCGTAAACGCCGGAATTCTCCGTGTTCACCAGCGGAACGTGAGTTTTCATGGTACGCGCCTTGCTTTTGTTCGTCGCGTCCATCCTGTAGACCCGGGTTCCCGCCACCTTGCGGATCGTAGAGTTGGACAGCGCCACCCTCGTAATCTGCATGAAATCCGCCGCCGTCGTATAATGTCCCGCCGACTGTATGCCTGTGGCGTTCTCGAAATGCGTGCTTCTGCAGCCGATATTCCGGGCGGTCTTGTTCATCAGTCTGACGAAATCCGTCATATTTCCCGAAACAGCTTCCCCCAGAGCGTAGGCCGCGTCGTTTCCGGAAAGCAGCAGCGCACCGTACAAAAGCTGTTCCACCGTGACCTTCTCGCCCTTCACCAGATCCATTGTGGATTCGCCCTGAGCCGCCGCTTTCTCCGAGACCGTCACAGTCTTGTCCAACGGCAGATGCTGCACGGCCAGAAGTGCCGTCATCAGTTTGGTGATGCTGTAGGGATCGTATTGCCGCTTCGCGTTCTGTGAGAAGATCGTCTCTCCTGTATTCTCACAATATACCACCGCACCGCCGGCGTAAACCGTCGGCTTCTCCACTTTTTCTGTTTTTGCCGCAGAGGGATCCACCGCGGACAAAAGCAACGCCGCCGCGATTATGACAACCAGACAAATTCTTCCGATCCTGCCGCTCCGGATGGTGTATTGATTCACTGCCTCATCTCTCCTTTTCGGTATCATGTTGGATAAAAGCTTATTTTTCCTTATTTTACAATACCGTCGCTGAAATAGCAACCGACAGAACGGCGAAAAAACGCTCCCGGTTCTTCCGGAAGCGTTCTCTGTCAGAATTAATCTGGTCTGCCACGGGTGGCTCTTATTTCTTCGATTCCTCGAATTTCTTCATCAGCGCAATCAGCGCGTCCACGCCTTCCTCAGGCATCGCATTGTAGATGCTGGCCCGCAGTCCGCCGACCGTGCGATGTCCTTTCAGGTTGATCAGACCGTTTTCCTTCGCCATCGCGATGAACTCCGCATCCATGTCTTTGTCGCCGGTAACAAAGGTAACGTTCATCAGGGAACGATCCTTCTCTCTGACGGTTCCCCTGAAAATCGGGCTGGCGTCGATGGCCGCATAGAGTTTCTCTGCTTTTCTGACGTCCTTCTCGTGCATTGCGGCTACTCCGCCGTTCTCCAGCAGATACTTGAACACTTCTCCCGCCACATAGATAGACCAGCACGGCGGAGTGTTGTACATGGAATCCTTCTCTGCGTGGGTTTTGTAATCAAGGTAAACCGGCGTATCCTCCGGTGCGAATCCGATCAGGTCTTCCCGGATGATGACGATGGTCACACCCGCCGGAGCGACATTTTTCTGCGCACCTGCCCAGATCACGCCGAATCTGCTGACATCCACTTCCTCACTGAGAATGCAGGAGGACATATCCGCAACCAGCGGAATATCTCCGGTATCCGGAATATAAGGGAATTTGGAGCCGTAAATCGTGTTGTTATAGCAAATGTACACATAGTCCGCATCCGCTCTGAAATCTTCTCTGCTGACTTCCGGGATGTAGCTGTAGGTGTCCTCCTCGGAGCTGGCAACACATTTGATGTCGCCGAATTTGCAGGCTTCCTTGTACGCCTTCTTCGCCCACTGCCCGGTTACAATGTAGTCTGCCTTTTTGGATTTTCTCAACAGATTGAGCGGAATCATGGAGAACTGCAGTGTACCGCCGCCCTGCAGGAACAGGACTTTGTAGTTATCCGGAATGTTCATCAGTTTACGCAGATCCGCCTCGGCGTCTTCAATAATCGCCTTGAACTCCGCTGACCGATGGCTCATCTCCATGACAGATTCTCCGGTACCCTTGTAATTCAGAAGATCCTTCTGAACGTTTTCCAGCACCTCCAGCGGAAGCATTGAAGGCCCGGCGGAAAAGTTATATACTCTCTCATATTTGCTCATTTGACTTATCCCCCATACTGTAAGATTATCTAAAAAATAACGATTCTTTGGGTTTATTATAGCACCCGGTTCCCTGAAAGTAAAGATTTCCGGCTGTATACTTGCATGGTATCTGCTATGGTTTTTTCGCAGATCTGCCATTCAGTTTCCGATGATCCGGAATGTCGTTCAGAATCTTGAAACATCGGGATATAAATGATATAATTTTATATTAATAACTGCAACAAAGAGTCAATGGAGGTATGCAAAATGTACAATATCGCAACTTTGAACAAGATCTCTCCGGTGGGTCTTGCGCATCTGTCCGATGCCTACGCGGTCATCGACGATACCGCTGCGGCAAACGGAATCCTCGTCAGAAGTCAGGATATGCACGAGATGGAGTTCGGCAAAGATCTCCTTACCATTGCGAGAGCCGGCGCCGGCGTAAACAATATTCCACTGGATAAATGCGCTGATCAGGGCATCGTCGTCTTCAACACTCCGGGCGCGAACGCAAATGCTGTGAAGGAGCTTGTGCTGGCAGCACTTCTTTTGTCCGCCAGAAACATCCCTGCCGCTCTGTCATGGGCCGCGACCCTGACCACCGATGTCAGCAAGGCCGTTGAGAAAGGCAAGAAGCAGTTCGCCGGTACTGAAATTAAAGGAAAGACTCTGGGTGTCTACGGTCTGGGCGCTATCGGTGTGATGGTGGCGAACAGCGCTGCAGATCTGGGGATGAAGGTGGTCGGCTATGACCCGTTCTTCAGTACAAAATCTGCCCATGCGCTCTGCAGCTGCGTCGATGTTGTGGACGATCCCTCGGAAATGCTGCCGAAATGTGACTATATAACGATTCACGTTCCTGCGTCTCCGGCGACCAACGGAATGTTTAATGCAGATGTATTCAGTCAGATGAAGGACGGAGCCGTTCTTCTGAATTTCTCCAGAGACAAGCTGATTAACGAAGCCGATATGCTGGCCGCACTGGAAGGCGGAAAACTGAAAGAGTACCTGACGGACTTCGGAACCGACGGTCTGGTCGGCAAGGAAGGCGTCGTCCTTCTTCCTCATCTTGGCGCTTCCACAGCAGAAGCCGAAGACAACTGTGCAACCATTGCGGTAACGGAGATCATGGACTACATTGAAAACGGAAACATCACCAATTCGGTGAACTTCCCTGCAGTCAGACTTCCGAAAACCGAAGGTGAAACCAGAATTGCTCTGCTGACCAAGGGTGTCGAAAATCCCGTGGATGCGGCGATCAACGGGCTCGGCGTTGCCGTCAGCGGCGCTGCGGGAGGCGTTCGCGGCGACTATGGCTACGCCCTGATCTCCACCAGAGACGACATCGCAGAGATTCCTGCGATTACGGGTGTGGTACGCTCCAGAATCCTGAAGTAAAAGTCCCGAAAAAGGCCCGGGGATGCGGGCATGTGAAACGGCGGTTTCCTGAGATCAGAGATTCCGCCGTTTTTTCGCACATTCGTCTCACACATACCGCCCGAAAACATTCCATTCTGTTATCTGATTGCGCTCCGCTCATCCCGGCATTTGACACAGAGCCGAAAAAATCCGCAGTTTTCCGACTGCGGATTTTAGCATTCAATCATCAACGGTCAGCACCGTACGCTGCTGATGTCTATTCAGTTTTTATCGGATGTTCTGCCGGCGAGGGCTGTTCCGTCTGTGCGGGCTGTTCTGCCGGTGCGGGATGTTCCGCCGGCGCTGTCGGCTGTTCTGCCGGTGCGGGATGTTCCGCCGGCGCTGCTGTCCACGAATCCTGTTCCAGCGGACGCATTGATGGTGCCCCCTGTGGTTGCTGCGGCACTCCCTGCGGCTGCTGCGGCACTCCCTGTGGCTGCTGCGGCACTCCCTGTGGCTGCTGCGGCACTCCCTGCGGCTGCTGCGGCGTCCCCGCTGCTTGCCGATATCCGTTGTCTCCGTTTCCGGACGAACCGTTTCCTCCACCATTATTCCAGTAATAATCAGCCTCATTAAACGGCCTGTGCGATGTTCCGTCCGCCGCTCTCATATGTCCGGTCAGCATTTCATAGAAAATCGTATCCGCCGTCTGCATATATGCAATCGGGAAATATACAGGAATCATGCCGACAAACATGATCACGAAATACGATATCGTATTATCGTCTGGCTGGAGTATTCCCATCAGAACCGCCATAGGAATCGAAGACAGCAGAAGCCATCCGATGAATGACAGATCCAGCAGGAACAGCTTCATTTTGTTCCCCGTCATCATCTGCTTACTCTCATTAATGCACTGCATAATGCCTTTTTTCGGATCGTCCGCCAGAACATAGAAACACTGGCTGTACCGGAACGCTGCGATTATTCCGGGGACGATCAGCAGCAACGTCCACAAAAAGATGAATACGCACATGACAATCATCAGAAGCAGTGTCTTCAGGTAGTATTCAAATCCATTGAAAATGTATCCCGGATTGATATCCCTGAGCCTTACAAAATATAAAAGAAAAGAGCAAAGTCCTGCGACGAACACGCCGGAGAAGAACATCTGATAGAACGCCGCGATTACTGAAATCGTCTGGTTCTGCTGCAGATATCCGTTCCACTGTGTAATTGCCCCGAAGGAAACGCAGTTCTGAAAAAATTCCGGCACCATGACCAGCAGCACATAATACAGCGCCACCCCCAGCACGACCTGAATCCAGTTGTTGTTCATAAGCTGCCTTGCGTTCGCCCGAATGGCGCCGCAGGGCTCATTGATAATGTAATAATTCATTCCTGTACCCCCATTTCAAATACTATTGCCATTATATACGAAAACCTTCTTGATGTGAACAGTTTTTTATAATTCGTTCATTTTATTTTTATACATTTTGTTCATCATTTTGCGGATGCAGTGGATAAAAAAGTGGAAAGAGAAATTGTTTTACATCATTATCCTAATGTGAATCGTACTATTCCGTAATAAATTCCGTAAAAAGTCGCATAAAGTCGCAGAAAGTCGATTTTAGTCGGTAAACGGTATTGGACACAAGCTCCGACATATTGTAGAATCATAAGTGAAGGAGCCTGCAATGAAAAATTTTCTGATCATTACCGCCCATGTTGAGGGACTTAATTACATCGATATCTGCCAGAATCAATATGACTGCGTTATCTGTGCAGACGGCGGTCTGGAGATTGCCGGAATTCTGGGACTGACCCCCGATCTGCTTATTGGAGACTACGATTCCGGACAGCTGCCGGAAAATCGTGAGGTAATCCGCCTTCCCATGGAAAAGGATATGACCGACAGTGAAGCCGCACTGGATCTTGCCGTATCGGAAGGCGGCGAGAACATCATTATTCTCGGAGGACTCGGCGGCCGCTTCGACCACACTATGGGGAATATCGGACTTTTAGCCAAATACTGCGGCAAGCTGCACGAGCTGGCCTTTGTTGACGGATACAACCGCGTTTCCATGCTGGAGCCGGGACGTTATGATATTCCGGGGAACAAATACCGGTACATGGGGCTTATCGCCTACGGCGGCTCTGTGAAAGATCTCACTCTTCGTGGTGTGAAATATCCTCTCACAAAGTATCTCCTCCAGGACGACACTTCGCTGGGCGTCAGCAATGAAATCACTGCCTCTGCTGCATCACTCCGCTTTTCCGCAGGCAGGTTGCTTCTGGTATTCTCAGATGATACGCCGCAATCAGGCACGATTTCACCGGTGCCTCTCTGGAGCCGTTCCCGCTGAAGACGCTCTGGTTTATGCCAGGCGCCTCGCAGCTCGCATCATAACCTCGCGGTTTCCGTGGTGCACCTCTTGAAAAAGCACCTGCAAAATGATATATTATTAACAGAGTCGATAAACTTCTATACAGGAAAGGGAGTCTTAACTATGTACGAAAACATTAAATATGAAGTCAAAGGAAATCTGGGTTATCTGACCATCAATCGTCCGAAAGCGCTGAATGCACTGAATACCGAGGTTCTTTCGGAACTGGCGGATGCACTGAAGGAAATCGAAGCTGACGATGCCGTGAAAGCCGTGATTGTCACCGGCGAGGGCAAAGCCTTTGTTGCCGGCGCCGACATCGCGCAGATGAGCAAGCTGAACGCCGTTGAAGGAAGAGCTATGATGCAGGCCGGACACAAAGTCATGAACACTATCGACCAGATGCCTAAGCCGTTTATCGCGGCAGTCAACGGATTTGCTCTCGGCGGCGGATGCGAACTGGCTATGGCGTGTGATATCAGAATCGCCTCCTCCAAAGCAAAGTTCGGTCAGCCTGAAGTAGGTCTCGGAATCATCCCGGGCTTCTGCGGAACCCAAAGACTTTCCAGACTGGTCGGCAAAGGCATGGCTAAGTATCTGATTTACTCCGCTGAAATGATCAACGCGGAAGAAGCCTTCCGTATCGGGCTTGTCGAAAAAGTCGTCGAACCGGATGCGCTGATGGAAGCCGCTGAAAAACTGGCAAACACCATCGCTTCCAAAGCTCCGATTGCGGTCGCTCAGGCGAAGATCGCCATCAACAACGGCTTCGATATGGATCTGAAATCTGCAAGCCAGCTGGAGGTAGAAGCTACCACCGTCTGCTTCGGCTCCGAAGACCAGAAGGAAGGCATGGCCGCATTCCTGGAGAAACGTGCTCCCGAATGGAAAAACCGTTAGTTTTCCCTGACATCATCAGACATACGGCTGTCAGTGCCGCTATTCTGATGCATCAAAATTATTAATATAGCAGAGATCTGAAATGGGCTGTACCATCCGGAGATTTACAACATAAATCGCCGCTGGTCAGCCCTCTTTTTTACACAAATTGCCTGCATCCGTCCCCACTCCTCCGATGCGTCCGCCGACTGCTGCTTCAGATACTGACAACGCCAAGAACGATCATTGAAACAATGATACCGGCAGCCATGACGCCTAAAAGAATCATCGGAACCGCAGTCCGCAGCCGCATGTCCATCATGGCTGCGACCAGAGCACCTGTCCATGCTCCGGTCCCCGGCAGCGGGATTGCAACCAGAATGAACAATCCAAGTTTTTCATATTTCTGAACGGTGGCTGCCTTGGAGTCAGCCTTGGCCTCCATCCGGCTCACCAGGCGGTTCAGTCGGGGACTCTTTGTTCTCATCCATTTAAAAATACTGCGAATAAATATTATAATGAACGGTACCGGGATCATATTTCCGATCACTGCGATAATATACGCTTTCCAGATGTCCATGCCGGCGGCAACGGCCATAGGTATCGCGCCCCTTAACTCTACTACGGGAGCCATGGAAACCGCCAGCGTATAAAAAACCAATTTCATTTTGTCTTTCCCCCTGAGAGATTCTCGTACAGTATCATAGTACCACAATAATACCGCAATTCGCAAGTCTCGCGCCGGATGCCGCAGTCGAACACGTCGGTCATCACACCCGCTGGTCGGCGGCAGTCTGATCCTCGTCGGTCATCACACTCGTCGGCCGGCGGCAGTCTGATCCTCGCCGCTCATCACGGCTAGCGGCGGTCGGCGGCCCAATACTCGCCGTCGCCGACTGTCCGATACTCGACATCAGGCGGTAATCAGCACTCAAGCCTCGACCTTATCTGCGGACAGAATCATTGGTCCGGAACTGCGCCACCATTCCGATGATGAACAAAATACCGGTCACTGCGGTGATAATCATGGTTTGCTGTGTCATAAAGTCATCGAACATGACCCGGTTCAGATTGCGCATCGTATCAAAAGGTTCCGTCGAAATATTCTTTGTCAGATCAGTAAGATTCATCACCATATATGTGCAGGGGATGCCCACCAGTGCCGCACCGATGGCAGCAGTAGAAACCGTGACCAGCGGATCCAGACATTTCACGGCCAGAATTCCCACGATTACAGCAATTACGGCAGTTACGAGAATCCGGTGTTCCGCGATATCTTCAGGAAGCCAGCGGATTAGTTGTGCAGCGGCTCCGAGGCCTGCAATCATTCCGCTGACAAAGACTCCCAGCGTCAGAACAAATCCGGACAGCAATGCGGCCACCAGACCGGCCAGTGCGCCGATAATCAGATTTTGAGAATCCGTCCCCGCATATCCGGTATAGACGCTAAACACAATAATGAAAGCCACAATAGAAATCGCCGGGCGAAACAGATCCCGTCCCTTGAACAGGATCAGAGCACCGATGACCACAAGAGCTGCAAGATATCCGAATAAAACTGTCATGAGTCTCTCCCTTTCTGCTCAGCGGCCTCCAGAGCGAACAGCGCGGCGCCGATCGCCCCGCACAGATCCGGAATTTCCGGAACAGAGATTTTTTCTCCCACAAGCGCCTCGAGACAGCCGACCACGCCGCGGTTTCTGGCGCCGCCGCCGGTCATCATATACCGTCCGCGGCCCTTCACACGATTCACAAGATTCATCGTCTTGGATGCCACCGATTTGTTCAGGCCGTGAACAATATCCGAAACAGCTTTATTGTCCGCAATAAGCGATACGACCTCCGACTCGGCGAAAACTGTACACATACTGGAAATTGTCAGATCCTCCTCCCAGCTGAGTCCCGCCCGGCCCATCCCGTCCAGATCGGTTTCAAGGACCTTTGCCATATTTTCCAGAAAGCGTCCGGTTCCTGCCGCACATTTGTCATTCATCGCAAAATTTGCCACATTTCCGCTGTCATCCAGCAGAATAACCTTGCTGTCCTGCCCGCCGATGTCGATAATGGTGCGAATCCCGGGAGCCAGATGCCATGCCCCCTTTGCGTGGCAGGTAATCTCTGTGATGCAGGCGTCTGCGAAGTCAATATTCTGGCGGCCGTATCCGGTAGCCACGATGACAGCAATCTCTTCCGCCGGAATCTGAAGGGCATCGAGGGCCTTCTGTGCGCCCCGCTGCGCTTTTGCGCCGGTGCGGACAATCGCATAGTCCACGAGTTTTCCCTGCCGATCCAGTACTGCCACATTTGTAGTGGTGGAACCGGAATCAATACCTGCGTAATATCTGCCTTCTCCTGTCACGATAGCCTCCTTTCCAATCCCCATGCTTTCCAGAAAACCGCCGATTCGCGTGGACAGCTGTCCCAGAGACTGCATGGTGAAGTCCGTTTCGATTTTAATAACGGGGACAGAAACGCTGCGCCGGATCATTTCATATTCGAATCCGTAATAATCGCAAAACTTGACTGTATGATATATGATACCTCTCAGATTTGGTGATTCCGTGATTTCTCTGCGTCGTTTTATATCCGCCATCCGCATACAGGGAATCTGGGCAAGAAGTTCTCCCGCATACCACTCCATCAGCGAATCCATATTCACATCCGCACCTGCCACAGAACCCTCAGCATATCTCGGGTCTGCATCCTGCCCGCCTGGAGCAGCGGCTCTATCCGGCGCGTATTTCGTATGCGCTCCATCCGTTGTATCTGCCGGTGCGTCCGGCGGCGGGCTCATGGAACGGCTGCTGTTGCAGGTAAAGTCCTCCAGCCGCATGGGAACTGCCTTTGAGAGGTTCTCAAACTGTCGGGTGCCCATCCGCGCTCCCATGACCGCGATAAAATCCCGGCTGACGTCTCTGTCTTCCCCTGTAAAGGCCCCGCGGAATCGTCTGTAATCAAAGGTTTTCCCGCTGTAAGTCTGATACTCCTGCGCAAGACGCATAAGTTCCTCCGCAAAGTGCCGTCTGGCACAGGCATCGTCGTTATGAGGCAGATCAAGCAGGAAACAGAAGTCCAGTTTGTCCTTCAGAATATCGGCTGCCCGGCGCATACTGTCGCAGCAGTCCACCAGCAGCAGTTCCCTGATGCCTTCACGGTGAACCTCTTCCAGCAGAGCCTTGATATGACTGCACATGTTCATATGTGTCAGATCCTGTGCATAATCAAAATTTTCCGCCTCCAGATTCAGCAGCCCGGTCTCCGCCCCAAAACCGGCCAGCAGCTCGGCCGGCGCGTATTTACATGTAAATCCGATCATCGCAAAGCCTCCAGTTGTTCCAGGAAGGCCCCCATACGCGTCATCATCTGACCATCCTGCACATTTCTCGTATCACATCCGTCTCCATCCAGCACCAGCGTAGGAAATCCGGCCTGCTCAAACGCCTCTTTCGCCATTGCCGAAGCTCCCAGCGTCTGCTTGCAGCCCCAGTGGCAGAAATAGACGATTCCGTCGATATCCATCTGCCGCGCCAGCTTCAACACCCTTCGGATCCGTCTCTCCGAAGGCCCGTTCAGGGAGTTCTGCAGCATCTGCCGTGCCAGCGATTCATACGGCTGCTCCGGATCCAGAACCGAATAATTATCAAATGTCACATCACAGCAGACCACTTCTGCATCTGCATGATATCGGAACATATCACTGATGGAATCCTGCCAGTAAGGCATCATATGCACCCACAGGATCCGCGAGCGCCGTTTCTCGCCGGGCTGCAGCAGCGGCAGACGGGCCAGCTGCTTCTTCAGCATTTCAGTATATTTAAGACCTTCCTCCGTACCCAGAAAGGGATGCAGAGCAAGCGCGTCCATCATGTGATATGTCATCCTGATGGATTCGTACCGCACCGACTTCAGCGACAGACAGCGGCGATAGTTCTCCAGCGTTTCTGATGCGCGAAGCATAGTTTTACGGAATTTTCCTTCGTCCAGAGCCCGTCCGCTGTGTTTTTCCACAAAATCCTTCATTCCGCGGAGCTGGTCGCTGAGATAACGGATGTTCCCGGCACTGCAGGCGTCCGGAACGTCCAGCACCAGATGCGGCACATCGAAATATTCTGCCAGGTACCGGAAAGACAACTGGTTGGCGTCGCAGACCATAGTGGTGTTCACGATCATACGGGGTCTCGGCAGCACTCCTGTTTCCGCCATGCCGATGAGCATTTTGTGATAGGAACAAAGAGTTTCCGGCACGCCGCATTCCTCAGCCTTCTCAAGAAAAACCCTGTCACAGCCGGAAGCCGTCATATAGCAGCTCAGACCTTCCGGCACCATCACAGGAATGCCCAGGGCTTCAAAGATTTCACAGGGCGTAAAAAGGCTGACGACCGCCGCCCTTCCGGGGCGGGCAATCGAATCCGCCATTTTTCTGTTACAGAACCCCATTACATATCTGCGTGCGGGGAGCAGATCTCCGCCGGAGGAAAAGCGCACTGCATCTCCATAGGCACGGAACACGAGGGCAAGCGTCCTGCGCGCTGCCACCGAATGCTCCGACCGAACAAGTTCTGTCATCTTCCCGCCGAATTTTCTCACAGTATCGTTCATCGAACCTCCTCCGGTCTTTCTTTCTTTGTAAGATCCGCAAACTCCGCGTTAACCAGAGCTGCAAGTTCATGGGGCGGAAGCTCCATCTGGAGACCGATTTTTCCTCCGCTGACACCGATCTCAGCGAACGACACCGCCGTTGCGTCAATTGCGGTGGGAAAAAGTTTCTTCATTCCCACCGGAGAGCATCCTCCTTTAATATAACCGGTAATTTTCGTGATGTCTTTTGCATGGATCATTTCCATGTTCTTCTCTCCGAAATGACGCGCCGCCTTTTTCAGATCCAGTTCCCGCGCCACCGGGATCACACAGACATAATGCTGCCTGCTGCGTCCCACAAGAACAAGCGTCTTGAAGCAGCGCTCCTCCTCGATTCCGGTTTCTCTCGCTGCGGTTACGCCGTCAACAAAGCCATGAGAGCCGTCATAGGTTCGAAGTTCATACGGGATCCCGTGTGCTTCCACCATGCGCACCGCGTTCGTCTTGATGTCCTTTTCCTTTTTCCCCATTTTCTTCCCTTCTGTGAAAAAGACTGCAACAGAGAACGTTGCAGCCTTTTGATTTCAATAGTTCTGTCCGTTAGCCCAGAAGTCCGTTTCCGAACAGCGGAGCGAATACGAGCGATACGATGGTCATCAGCTTGATCAGAATGTTGATGGACGGACCGGAAGTGTCTTTGAACGGATCTCCGACGGTATCGCCGACAACGGCTGCCTTGTGAGTATCAGAACCCTTGCCTCCGTAATTTCCTTCCTCGACATACTTCTTGGCGTTGTCCCATGCACCGCCCGCGTTTGCCATCATGATGGCCAGCAGCACGCCGGCGGCCAGCGCTCCGGCCAGCATTCCGCCCAGGGCGTCTGCGCCCAGAACGAAACCGACCAGGATCGGAGCGACAATCGCCATCAGACCCGGAACGATCATTTCCTTCAGTGCGGCTGTCGTTGAAATGTCAACACATTTTTTGTAATCCGGCTTGGATGTTCCGGCCATAATGCCTTCGTCCTCGTGGAACTGTCTTCTGACCTCCTCGATCATCTGATTCGCCGCTCTTCCTACCGAATTCATCGTCATCGCGGAGAAGATAAACGGCAGCATAGCGCCGATGAACAGTCCGATGATGACGATCGGGTGCAGAAGATCGATCGCCTTCAGCTGTGCAACAGACGCAAAGGAGACGAACAGTGCCAGCGCGGTGAGTGCCGCGGAACAGATAGCGAATCCTTTTCCGATCGCCGCCGTAGTGTTCCCAACAGAATCCAGTTTGTCTGTAATGTTTCTGACTCTCTCCGGCAGTTCGGACATTTCCGCAATTCCGCCGGCGTTATCAGAAACAGGGCCATATGCGTCTACCGCTACGGTAATTCCTGTAATGGACAGCATTCCGACTGCGGAAAGTGCAATTCCGTAAACGCCGGCAAAGCTGTATGCAATATAAATTCCAACTGCGATGCAGATAATCGGCCAGAGCGTGGACAGCATTCCAACGCCCAGTCCGCTGATAATCGTGGTAGCCGACCCGGTCTGGGACTGCTCCGCGATCTTCTTAACATGACGATAATCGGCTGAAGTATAGATTTCGGTAATCTTTCCGATTAAGACGCCGACAATAAGTCCGGCGATGATTGCGAAAGCATAGTTGTATCCGCCAAGCATCTGCTTGCTCAGGATCAGTGACGCGACGATTACGATCACGGCACTGATATAGGTCGCCATGTTCAGCGATTTTGCAGGGCTTGAGTTCTCGCTGCCTCTTACACAAAGAATCGCGACAACAGATGCGATGAGGCCAATCGCGGAAAGAATCAGCGGGAAGATGGCCGCCGTTCTCTCGTCAAACGCGCCGCTCACTTCTGCCTCGGAAACCGCGACTGCAGCCAGAGTGATAGCGGAAATAATGGAGCCTACATAGGACTCAAACAGGTCAGAACCCATTCCGGCAACGTCGCCTACGTTATCGCCTACGTTATCTGCGATAACCGCCGGATTTCTCGGATCATCCTCCGGAATTCCGGCCTCGACCTTTCCTACCAGGTCAGCGCCGACATCTGCGGCCTTAGTGTAGATACCGCCTCCGACTCTTCCGAACAGCGCCATGGAAGAAGCTCCGAATCCGAAACCTGTAATGCACTCCACGACTGTTGCAAGATTCAGCACGCAGAACACAACGGACAGACCCAGAAGTCCCAGTCCCGCAACACACAGACCCATAACGGATCCGGAACGGAACGCGATCTTCAGAGCCTTTGCGATGCCGGACTCCTCCGCCGCAGCAGCAGTCCTGACATTCCCCAATGTCGCAACATTCATTCCGAAGAATCCCGCGAGTACGGACAGCAGCGCGCCGATCAGGTACAGGATACCGGTAGTCGGGCTGATGAACAGACTCAGAAGAACACAGAGAACAACGATGACAACCGCCATGAACTTGTACTCTCTCTTCAGGAACGCAAACGCACCCTCACGGATGAATCCTGAGATTTCCTTCATCCTGTCGTTTCCATCTCCGCACTTTCTGATCCACGATGCAAGCCCGAAAGCCGTCACCAGTGCGATCACAGCGCAAATAGGAGCAACAAACTTCAACATATAATACCTCCCATTTTTACGCACATTAAGAGGTACTCAGCAGTACCTCTTAACACGCAGAAATATAAAATAAAATTTTAAACACATTCTTTCATGTTCTACGTACTCTATTTTCCAAGCGTCACAAGCGCCAGAGAAAGTACGATGAACACGACGGACATCACGATGGTAATCTTGTTCAGGATTCCCTGATATCCGCGGCCTCTCTTCTTGCCGAAAAGCTGCTCCGCACCGCCCGCGATTGAACCGGACAGCCCGTCGCTGTTCCCCTCCTGAAGCAATACGCTCAGAATCAGGATCACACTTACGATCGCAAGAACGACCATCATAGCAATGTACATATTCTAATTTCCCTCCTGGTCTGATTTAACTATTAAACAATATCATAGCAGACCGGAAAAATCAAGACTTTCATCAGCTAAATTGTGGCTGAATTAGGCAAATCACACGGATTGTCTAAAAAGCGGCTGCCTGAAAGGCCTCAGAAATTGATGATATCCATAAATTTCTGAGGAATCAGGCTGGCTCCTCCCACGAGAGCTCCGTCTATCTCGTCCATATTCATGATTTCCGTCGCGTTTTCCGGCTTGACACTGCCTCCGTACTGAATGATTACCCGGTCGCAGGTATCCTCGTCGTACAGTTCTTCGATGATACCGCGGATCACAGCGCACATCTCTCCCGCCTGCTCCGGCGTCGCGGTCTTTCCGGTTCCGATCGCCCAGATCGGTTCATACGCGATGACCATGGATGCGACCTTGTCTGCGCTGATGCCGGCAAGATCTGCCCGGATCTGTCCCTCTACGATTTCCTTTTCACTGCCGGCCTCTCTCTGCTCAAGATTCTCGCCGACGCAGAGGATAGGAACGATGTCACTCTCGTTCAGCAGCTTTTTCAGTTTCAGGTTGACCGTCTCATCCGTCTCGTTGAAGTACTGCCTTCTTTCCGAATGACCGATTACGCAGTAATCGACGCCGATCTCCTTCAGCATCGGAAGGGAGATTTCTCCGGTAAATGCTCCTTCGTCCTCGAAATGGACATTCTGTGCACCAACTCCGATACTCGTTCCGGCAAAAGCCTCTTTCAGCGTATCGAGCTGGGTAAACGGAGCACAGATCGCGGTTCTCACGTCGGTATCCTTATAAAGCGTCCTGAACTCTTCCGCGAATTCCTTCGCTTCTTTCTTTGTTTTAAACATCTTCCAGTTTCCCGCGATAAACGGAATTCTCATAGCCATAATTGATTACCTCCATTTGATGATAATTAGTGTCTGCCTGTTAAGTCCCCGTTGGAAAGTTTCCGCCGGACTTAACGGGCGCTGACGTCAGTTTATCGGCAGGCTGCCGAATACGCTCACCATCATCGGCATTTCAGGCATATCCGGCAGCTGAGCACGCATTAATTATGTCCGTCCTGCATACGGAAGACAGCCGGCACCGCGTATGCGGCGCCGGCGTCTCAGCAATGCAGTAAGATTATTTGTCCTGAATCACAGCAATTCCCGGAAGTGTTTTTCCCTCGAGGAACTCCAGCGAAGCGCCTCCGCCCGTGGAGATATGTGTCATCTTGTCCGCCAGGCCGAACTGCTCGACAGCCGCAGCAGAATCGCCTCCGCCGATGACGGTAATCGCATCACTGGCTGCCAGAGCCTCAGCGACCTTCTTTGTTCCCTCCGCGAAATTCGGCATCTCGAAAACGCCCATCGGTCCGTTCCAGACGACCGTCGCCGCCTTACCGATCTCCTCCGCGAAAAGCTCCGCCGATTTCGGTCCGATATCCATTCCCATCATATCCGCCGGCATTTTGTCGCGATCCACCGTAACGGTTTCCGCATCGTTCTCGAACGCCGCGGCACAGACTACATCCACCGGCAGGAGCATTTTCACCCCGGCCTCTTCCGCCTGCTTCATCAATTCGCCGGCAAGTTTTGTATTATCAGCATCCAGAATGGAGGTTCCGATTTCCAGCCCCATCGCTTTGTAAAAGGTGTACGCCATGCCGCCGCCGATGATCAGAGTGTCCACGCGGCTGATCAGATTCCGGATAACAGGAATTTTGTCGCCGACCTTGGCGCCTCCCATGATGGCCACAAAGGGTCTCTTCGGATCCTCTACCGCGCTTCCCAGAAACTTTACTTCCTTTTCAATCAGGAATCCGGAAACAGCCGGCAGGTAATCCGCGATTCCCGCGGTTGACGCATGCGCTCTGTGAGCCGTGCCGAAAGCTTCCTGTACAAAGACTTCCGCCAGTGACGCCAGTTCCTTCGCGAAAGCGGGGTCGTTCTCCGTCTCCTCTTTACGGAACCGGACATTTTCCAGGAGCATTACCTCTCCGGGCTTCAGTTCCTCTGCCATCTTTTTCACTTCATCGTCGACGACGGTCGGTGAAGATTTGAATTTCACTTCTTTCTTCAGATACTCAGACAATCTCTCCGCGACCGGCGCAAGGGTAAATTCCATCTTCGGCTCTCCCTTCGGCCGTCCCATGTGGGACATCAGTATCAGGGCAGCATCGTGCTCCAGAAGATACTCGATGGTGGGCAGCGCCGCCCGTATTCTCGTATCGTCGGTAATTCTGCCCTCCTGCATCGGCACATTGAAATCACAGCGTGCAATAACCTTTTTTCCTTTTACGTCGATATCCCGTATTGTCTTTTTCATAACCGTACTCCTTTTTCTTCTCCTTTAGTTTTTCGCTGACTGGTCAACCGAATACATATGCTTTATCAGCTCCAGCGTTTTGCAGGAATAGCCGTACTCGTTGTCGTAGTACGCGATCAGCTTGAAGAATTTGTCGTTCAGCTCGATTCCCTCTCTGGCATCGAAGATCGACGTGCAGGGGTCGCCGACAAAATCGCCGGAAACAACCTCGTCATCCACATATTCGATGACTCCGGCCAGTGTAGTCTCGGAAGCCTTCTTGACCGCCCGGCAGATGTCCTCATAGGATGCCGACTTCTTCAATACGATGTTCAGGTCGATGACTGAAACATCATTCGTGGGAACGCGGTAAGCGATTCCCGTCATTCTTCCCGCCAGCTCCGGGATCACCAGTCCGACCGCCTTGGCGGCCCCCGTCGTGGTCGGGATCACGTTCCCGAACACAGAACGTCCGGTTCTCCAGTCCTTCAGGGAGCGGGCATCTACGACCTTCTGCTTGGCCGTCGCCGCATGGATAGTGGACATCAGTCCCTGGTCGATGCCGAACTCGTCGTTCACGACCTTGCACAGCGGTGCAAGACAGTTAGTCGTGCAGGACGCGTTGGAGACCACGTTCATGTCGCTTGTGTACTGGTCGCTGTTGACGCGGTAGACAAAAGTCGGCGTGGTCTTGTCCTTCGCAGGTGCGGTAATAATAACCTTTTTCGCACCCGAGTCGATGTGGTCCTGCGCCTTCTCTGTGGTATTGTAGGCGCCTGTCGCCTCCACAATGTACTCCGCTCCGCAGCGATCCCACGGAATGTTCTTCGCTTCCGATTCGCTGTACACAGGGATCTTCTTGCCATCGATGATGATCCCTTCATCGTATTGCTCGAGTTTGCCGGGGAACCGTCCGAAGACGCTGTCATACTTGAGCATATATACCATATATTCGATATTCGCATTTCTCACATTAATCCCGCAAATGTCGATTTCCGGCATATCCTGCGCAGCCCTGATCACGACTCTCGCAATTCTTCCAAATCCGCTGATTCCTACCTTTGCTGCCATCTCTCTTTCTCCTTTCGGCACATAAAGTATTTGTTGATTCGTATTCTTTAAATATCCTTGCGATATTGAAAGCAATGTTAAGTTCAGTATCTTCTCCGCTTGGAGGAGGACAGAATTCCCATCCCCTCGCGGTATTTCGCCACAGTCCGGCGGGAAATCTCGATTCCTTTTTCCTTCAGCAGCGCCACCATATCCTGATCGCTGTACGGCTTCTTCGGGTCCTCGCCGTCAACGATCTCGCGGATGATGGACTTCACGCTGTTGGATGACAGTCCGCCTGCTCCGCCCGCCACCGGCACGCCGCTGGAGAAGAAGTACTTCAGTTCATACACCCCTCTGGGGCTCTGCATATATTTTCCGTTTATCGCCCGGCTGACCGTAGATTCATGAACGCCCAGTTCCTCTGCGATTTGCTTCAGCGTCAGCGTCCGGATAAACTTTTCACCCTTCTCGAAAAAATCCTCCTGATAATGGACAATCGCCGCTGCCACATTCATGATAGTCTGTTTTCTCTGTTCGATGCTCCGGATCAGCCACATGGCTGAATTGAAGCGGCTGGTCAGGTAATTGTTCAGATCCGCGTCCTGCTTCGCAGCGCCGGACAGTTTTTTATAGTAGGAGCTTACCATCAGACGGGGGATACTGGAATCATTGCTGGAAACCACATACTCTCCATCGATTTTCTCTACAATGATGTCCGGAATCACATAACGGGTGGATTCCCCGCTGTTGGCAAACTGCCGTCCCGGCTTGGGCTCCAGGCTCCGGATCAGATCCACCGCCTGCTGCACCTCCTCGCACCGGATTCCCACCGCCCTGGCAATCTTGGAAAGCCGGTTATCCGCGACATCGTTCAACATGTTCTCGATGATGTATTCCAGCTCGTCCGTCAGTTCTCCCCGGGACGCCAGCTGGATCTCCAGGCACTCGGCCAGGCTTCTGGCGCCGACTCCGGTAGGATCCATCTGATGCACATAGCCCAGAATCCGCTCGACCGTCTCCTCGTCGGTGTCCATCATCGTTGTGATTTCCTCCATGGAAAGCGTCAGATAGCCGTTCTCATCGATTCCTTCAATGATAAAACTGCAGATCTGCCGGTCCCGCCCGGTAAGTCTGCTGAAATTCAGCTGCTCCGTCAGATAATCCTGCAGGGTCTGTTCCGCCGACGTAAACTGCTCAAAAGTGTACTCCTCCCGATCCGAATGATTTTCCCATTGGCGGTCGTTCCCGTCATCGTAGTCATCTTCCGCAATCCGGTCGCGGATATCGATTTCCACCGGCGACTGCTCCGCGTCTCCGTCGTGATGGGCCTCTTCCAGAATCGGGTTTTCCAGAAGCTCATTCTGAACATAGTCAAACAGATCCATATTGCTGAGCTGCAGGATCTTGATTGCCTGAATCAGCTCCGGCGTCATCGACAGCTGCTGTTTCTGTTCTATTGTTAATTCATATCCAAGCTTCATTGTTTCCTCTGCCTGATTTCGTCATTCTTCTTTATGCAAATATTATACCATACCGGGGCGCTATTTCAACCCCGGAAAGCCTAACTGCCGCAGCGCCTCGAACAAAATTATGTTGGCAGAATTCGCCAGATTCAGCGATCGCAGACGAGTATTTTCGCTCATGGGAATCCGTATTGTCTGTTCTCTGTGCGACTCCAGCAATTCCCGCGGAAGCCCCCGGGTTTCTCTGCCGAACAAAAGCATATCCCCGTCGCGGTACGCGACCTCTGTATAGAGGGAACCGCCCCTTGTCGTCGCGAAAAACATCCTGTTCTCCCTGTACTCATCCATGAAGCTTTCGAGATCCGGATGCACCTGCAGTTTCACATACGGCCAGTAATCCAGTCCCGCTCTGCGCACAGCCCTGTCATCGATATGGAAACCCAGCGGTTCCACCAGATGCAGCACAGAATCCGTCGCCGCACAGGTCCGCGCGATATTACCTGTATTCGGCGGAATCTCCGGCTCTACGAAAACGATATGCAATGCCATGGCGTATTTTTTCCTCCTGTGTTTTCCTATGCTCCGGCCGGGTTCCCTTCCTGATTCTCTGAAGATATCCGACCGATATCATCATACTTGTTTTTTGACAAAAGATAAAGACAAAATTTTATATTTGTTATATAATGAACCGGAAAGCTACGTTATAGGAGGAATTATGAAAAAAATCAACATCGGAATTCTCGGACTGGGAACGGTCGGCGGCGGAACATACGACATCCTGAGAGACAACAGGGACGTCATTCGCAGACGGACCGGCGTTGACTATGAGGTGACCCGGATCCTGGAGATCAATCAGAAGGCAATCGAAGCGCACGGTGTGGATCCTTCCGTCGTGACGCAGAATGTGGATGATATTCTGTCCGCAGGCGATATCGACATCGTTGTGGAATCACTCGGCGGAATCGAGCCGTCCAGTTCCTGGATGCTGAAAGCGCTGGAAAACGGAAAAAATGTTGTAACTCCGAATAAGGCGGCGGTCGCCGCGAACTACGGCAAACTGAAAAAAGCCGCTGAGGACAGCGGAGTGCAGATTCGCATCGAGGCCTGTGTCGGCGGCGGAATCCCTGCTCTGACTGCGATTACAGAAGCGCTGGCGGGTAATGTCTTTACAGAGGTCATGGGAATTCTGAACGGAACAACCAATTATATTCTCACCAAGATGGGCGACGAAGGGCTCCCCTACGATGAGGTTCTGAAGGACGCACAGGCAAAAGGCTTCGCGGAAGCAGATCCCACTGCGGACGTAGAAGGGATCGATGTTGCCAACAAACTGTCGATTCTGATGGCACTGGCTTTTGACCAGTATGTACCGCCACAGGATATCCCGACTGTGGGAATTACCGGCGTCACGATGGACGATATCGCGGCCGCCCGCGATAGAGGATGCAAAATCAAACTTATCGCAAAGGCAGCGGTAGCCGGCGACGGCGGCCTCAGCTGCGAGATCCGTCCCATGGAGATCCCTCTGGATCATCCTCTGGCCGGCGTGAATAACGAGTTCAACGCCATCTATATCACCGGGAACGCCGTGGACGAGGTTATGTTCTACGGTAAAGGAGCCGGAGCGCTGCCCACCGGAAGCGCCATCGTCGGCGACATTATTTCCATCATGAGAACGGAGGCATTAAAATGAGTTTATACACTGACTGGAAAACCCTGCTGGAGAACCAGACAGACGACACCTTTGAAGCGTTCTGGGACGAGTACTGCAAGGCTGAAATGAAAATCTACTCCCATATTCTGGAGCACCATGACGAGCATCTGACGGGAGCCCTGGGTGAGTTATCCGAAAAATTCGAGGTTCGCCCGGTCATCTTTGAAGGATTTCTGGACGGCATAGAAAGCAGCCTGAAGAACGGTGACAACCTCGATATCGAGTCCATGACCGAGGACTCCGCCATCGACCTTGATGTCGATTTTGAGAAACTGTATTATAACATGTGGCAGGCCGACGCACCTCATCTCTACTCCCTGGAGGCCTGGTCCGGCGTCCTCGATGAAGACACGCGCAAAAGGATTTCAAAGGAATACAAAAAATCCAAAATCTACCACGCTCCGAAAAAGCCCGGCAGAAACGACCCCTGCCCCTGCGGCAGCGGCAAAAAATACAAAAATTGCTGCGGCCGCTAACGCTGGAGACCTAGCACAGCGACTGCAAGCCAAAGCGCTGCAGAGCTGTTGCAGGTCCCATGTCAGAACCGCAGCGCTTCAGTGCGTGGCGGTTTACGGCGCCCGACTGGCGAGCCGAAGGCGAAGACAGAGGCGATGTAGCGCCCATGCCAGAACCGCAGCACTTTAGTGCGTGGCGGTTTACGGCGGCGGCCGCTAACGCTGGAGACCTAGCACAGCGACTGCAAGCCAAAGCGCTGCAGAGCTGTTGCAGGTCCCATGTCAGAACCGCAGCGCTTCAGTGCGTGGCGGTTTACGGCGCCCGACTGGCGAGCCGAAGGCGAAGACAGAGGCGATGTAGCGCCCATGCCAGAACCGCAGCACTTTAGTGCGTGGCGGTTTACGGCGGCGGCCGCTAACGCTGGAGACCTAGCACAGCGACTGCAAGCCAAAGCGCTGCAGAGCTGTTGCAGGTCCCATGTCAGAACCGCAGCGCTTCAGTGCGTGGCGGTTTACGGCGCCCGACTGGCGAGCCGAAGGCAAAGACAGAGGCGATGTAGCGCCCATGCCAGAACCGCAGCACTTTAAGTGCGTGGCAGTTTACGGCGGCGGCCGCTAACGCTGGAGACCTAGCACAGCGACTGCAAGCTGAAGCGCCGCAGAGTTGATGCAGGTCCCATGCCAGAACCGCAGCGCTTCAGTGCGTGGCGGTTTACAGGTTCTGCTCGCAGAGCGCCGCAATACAGCATTCCTCACAATGCGGTTTCCTGGCAGTGCAGCAATTTCTTCCATGAAAAATCAGGCAGTGGTGAGTGTCCGTCCACCGGTTTTCCGGGATGGTCCTCATCAGTGCCTTTTCTGTGTCCAGCACATTTTTTTCGCGGACCAGACCGATACGGTTGCTGACCCGGAACACATGCGTGTCCACCGCAATCCTTTGTACCCCAAAAGCAACTGACTGCACCACATTGGCAGTCTTACGGCCCACGCCGGGAAGCGACACCAGCGCATCGTAATCATTGGGAACCCGGCCGCCGTACTCATCGCAGAGCTTTCGCGCCAAAGCAACGATGTTTTTCGACTTGGTTTTGTACATCCCGATGCGGCGGATATACTTCTCCACTTCTCCGGGCTCCGTCTCAGCCAGCGCCCGGGCGTCGGGATATGCCTGAAACAGCTCAGGCGTGACCTGATTTACACTCTTATCCGTGGTCTGTGCGGAAAGCACCGTTGCTACCAGAAGTTCAAACGGGTTCTGATGATGCAGCGCACACCCGGCATCCGGATATTCTGCCTCAAGCAGATCCAGAATCTTTGTTACTCTTTTCTTATCCATGCCCCCTATTATATTACCGGATGCACAAAAACGCAAGGAATCCCGCCCGGCGGCAGTTTGTGTCAGGCGCGGGAAACGCCGCACTTGGGGAAGCTCACGGTGCAGCACTAAGGGATCTCCCGGGCGTGACATCCGGGAGATCCTCATGTGCAGCGCAGCAGTCGGGAAACCCTCAGTTGCGGCAGCCTCCTTGACCGGGCCCTGTGATTCCCGTATAATATTCAGGGACGGAAGCACCGTCCACGCCCATCAGGTCCGGCAGAGATGCTCTGGCAGGGAATTGCAGGCGGAGAGGTTCCAGCGGGAACTTTCCGGAGGGAGCCTGATGCGCATATTCAATTTACGAATTACCGAGGAGTGACACATGTCAATCATTCAATATCTGGAGGATGAACAAAATAATAACCTGCCGTTATCCAGCAATCTTTTTTCCAAGCTTCAGGAGGATATTCTGACCGGCAAGCTGGAGGACGGTGAAAAGCTTACAGAGATCAAAATCTGCAATCAGTACGGTGTCAGCCGCACGCCGGTTCGGGAAGCTCTGCGGCAGCTGGAGGCAGACGGCCTGATTATGACCATCCCCAACCGGGGTGCCTTCGTAAAAGCTCTGACGGAGCAGGATATCCATGACATCTATGTGCTCCGTTCTCAGGGAGAGGTCACCGCGGTTCGCTGGGCAATTGAGCGGATAACAGAAAAGGAAATGTCCGAGCTGGACGAAACCTTTGCTTTCATGGAATTCTACACAATGAAAAACGACATTCCGAAAATGCTGAACATAAACATCGCATTTCATCAGATCATCTATCACGCCACTCACAACCGTATGATGCTCCAGCAGCTGTCGGCGTACCAGCTGTATCTTCGTCACTGCAATCCGTCAAACTATTATGCTCCGAATTACCTCCGGGATGTGCTCGCGGAGCACCGCGACATCTACGATGCCTTTGGCGACGGAGATCCGGAGGCCGGCGCGGCGGCGATGAAACGGCACATGGAAAACTCCGCCAAAAGGAAATTCAAATAGGCTCTTCCTTTAGGCCGGACCACCTAATCCGGTATTTTACGACAAAACAAACCGCGCCGCCGCGGTGCTCCGTCAATTCTGCAGTTTCAAAACTGTTATCCGGAGCACGCGGCTGGCGCGGCCTCTTTGTTCTGTACGTATTCAGTTAAGCTTCCTGTTCCGTATGGAAGGTGAGTCCGTTCTCGTCAGCATCCACTGTGACGCCGGTTCCGTCGTAGACGTCCCCGCGAATAATCATTTCCGCAAGCTGAGTCTCGATATGCTTCTGCAGATATCTCTTGACCGGTCTCGCACCATAGGCGGGCTCGTAGGCCTCGTCCGCGATTCTGCGCTTCGCGGCGTCCGTCAGCGTCAGGGTGATATCCCTCTCTGCCAGGCGGCTCTCCAGAGACTGCATGGAAAGCTCGATAATCTTCACGATCTGCTCCTCTGTCAGCGGGCTGAACACAATGATATCGTCAATACGGTTCAGAAACTCAGGACGGAAGTAGTTTTTCAGTTCTCCCTCCACCCGGTCTCTGACCTCAGGGTCGATACGCCCGTCCTGGGAAATATTGTCGATCAGCTCTGCGCTGCCGATGTTGGACGTCATGATGATAATCGTATTCTTGAAGTCCACCGTACGTCCCTGATTATCCGTCAGGCGGCCGTCGTCCAGAAGCTGCAGCAGAATGTTGAAGACATCCGGATGAGCCTTCTCAATCTCATCGAACAGAATAACGCTGTACGGTCTCCTGCGGACCGCCTCTGTCAGCTGTCCGCCCTCATCGTATCCAACATATCCCGGAGGCGCTCCCACCAGTCTGGAAACGGAGTGCTTCTCCATGTATTCGGACATATCGATACGAATCAGATTCTTTTCGCTGTCGAACAAAGCCTCTGACAGTGATTTCGCCAGCTCGGTCTTGCCGACACCGGTGGGCCCCAGGAAAATAAAGGAACCAATAGGCCGGTTTTCATTCTTCAACCCTGCTCTGGCGCGGAGGATGGCCTCCGCAACGGACTGGACTCCTTCGTCCTGGCCCACGACTCTTTTGTGCAGAATCTCAGGCAGACGCAGCAGCTTGTCCCGCTCGGTCTCCACCAGCTTCGCCACCGGAATACCGGTCCAGGAAGAAACCACCTCCGCGATTTCCTCTTCGCCGACCTCCTCCTTCAGCAGACGATTTTCCTCCGCCTCGTCTGATTTGGCCTTTTCCGCCTCGAGTTTCTTTTCCAGCGCGGGAAGATCTCCGTACTTCAGCTTCGCCAGCCGCTCCAAATCGTAATTACGCTCCGCCTCTTCCATCTGCTGACGGACGTTTTCAATCTCCTTCTTGGTTTCCTTCACAGCGGAAATAGCTTTCTTCTCGCCTTCCCACTGTGCCCGCATCGCAGAGTTTTCATCGTTCAGTTGCGCAAGTTCCTTCTCCAGTGCGGCAAGTCTCGCCCTGGAGGCTTTGTCGTCCTCCTTGCTCAGTGCCTGCCGTTCGATCTCCAGCTGCATAATCTTGCGGCTGATCTCATCCAGTTCAGCCGGCATGCTGTCGATCTCAGTACGTATCCGCGCCGCCGCCTCGTCCATCAGGTCGATGGCTTTGTCCGGCAGGAACCTGTCTGTAATATACCTGTCCGACAGTCTGGCACAGGCAATCAGCGCGTTATCCGTAATCCGGACTCCGTGATGAATTTCAAACCTTTCCTTCAGTCCACGCAGAATGGAAATCGTATCCTCTACGCTCGGCTGATCCACCAGCACCTTCTGGAACCGGCGCTCCAGCGCCGCGTCCTTTTCAATATACTTGCGATATTCGTCCAGCGTGGTCGCTCCGATGCAGTGCAGTTCTCCTCTTGCCAGTTTCGGCTTAAGCAGATTGCCTGCGTCCATAGAGCCTTCTGTCCGTCCGGCTCCGACTATATTATGGATCTCGTCGATGAACAGAAGAATCCGCCCTTCCGACTTCTCCACCTCGTTCAGCACGGCCTTCAGCCGTTCCTCGAACTCGCCCCGGAATTTGGCGCCCGCAATCAGCGCGCCCATATCCAGCGCGAAAATAGTTTTATCCTTCAGTCCCTCCGGAACATCGCCTTTCAGAATCCTTTGGGCAAGTCCCTCGACAACGGCAGTCTTGCCGACACCGGGCTCACCGATGAGCACCGGATTGTTCTTTGTACGGCGGGAAAGGATCTGAATGGTGTGACGGATCTCCGCATCCCTTCCGATTACCGGATCCAGCTTGCCCTGCCGGGCCATTTCCACCAGATCGCGGCCGTATTTCTCCAGAGCCTCATAATTCTCTTCCGGATTCTGGCTGGTGACCCGCTGATTTCCTCTCACCTTCGACAAAGCATCCAGGAACTTTTCCTTTGTAATCGAATACTTGCTGAACAGACGCGCCGACGGCGTTCCCTTCTCGGCAAGCAGAGCGAGATAGAGATGCTCCACACTGACGTATTCATCCTTCATCTGATCTGCCAGCTTCTCCGCATCAATAAACAGCTTGTTCAGCCGTCTGGACGCATAAACGTTGTCCGCATTCCCGGAAACCTTCGGAATCTTCTCCATCTCAGCCTCCAGATCGGCGATCATCGCCGTGGGATCCGCGCCCATATACTTCACAAGCTTGGGTATCAGCCCTTCCTTCTGCATCAGCAGGGCAAGGTGCAGATGCTCCCCGTCCAGGACCTGATGGCCCTCCGAAACGCCGATATTCTGGCATTCCACAACCGCGTTCTGCGCATTCTGTGTATATCTTTCAATGTTCATTGGTAAATTCACCCCCTCATGACTGACTGTATTAATCTCTGATGTTTATTCTATACCCTGTTTTTCAAAAAGTAAAGATAAAATTAGCACTCTTTTTGATAGAGTGCTAATAATTTTTTCGTAGCAGGCACATTCTTTCATCGGATTGTACGTCGTGGCGCCGCTGACAAAACGCCGGCAGCATCCGTTAAGTCTGACGGAACTTATTGTGAAGACGTCAGATTACAATCGTATTCAGCATCCACGACCAGATTCCGTTGATTGCCGGATCCAGAATCAGACTGGTGACGTTGAACAATATCAGCGCCAGCAGGATGTAAAATCCGTTCTGATAGACGATGGGATACCATCTGTATTTCTCCAGATCGAAGAGCTGCGTCAGGATCCCCCAGCCGTCCAGCGGCGGCACCGGAATCAGGTTGAAGATCATCAGTACCAGATTGATGAAAATTCCATATTGCACCATATTCAGAATCACATCTCCGGTAGTCGTGGAGAAAAACGCGCTGCCGGAATGCATGATGAGGCGCAGGACAAAGGCCAGCGCAACCGCGACAATGAAATTCATTGTTACGCCCGCGATGGAAACAAGAAACTCGTCCATTCTCCTATGTTTATAGTAACGCGGATCGATCTGCACAGGCTGTCCCCAGCCGAAGCCGGCGAAGAACAGGCACAGAAATCCTATCAGGTCGATGTGGGCCGCGGGGTTCAGCGTCAGCCTGCCCTGCGCCCTCGGCGTGGGATCGCCGCAGCGGTCCGACACGAGTCCGTGAGCGAACTCGTGAACCGTCAGCCCGATCACGATTCCCGGCAGCATCAGCAGCTGACGGTATACCCAGGAACCGAAATCGCTGAAATCGCCATTCAGGATATTCAGCACGATCATCGCCGCAATAACGATAAACAGCGGCATCATATCTCTTCTGTTCAAATAAATCTCCCTTTCGATAAAAGAAGTCTGCCGTCATGACAGACTTCTCTCCTCTGTATCAGTATCATATTGAGTCAGACCCGGCCGGCGCTCATGTCCGCAGTCTGCGGCCCGGCATCTTCGCATCACTGTCCCGGCACAGGTATATCCCGCAGTCTGCGGCTCAGTCCTCGTTGGTCAGCGCGGCCAGCGACTCCTTCAGCTCGTCGATCGTCTGATTGTGGGCGTCGATTTTCTCGATAATGTTCTTCAGATCCTCATCGCTCTCAATCTCTCCCGACTTGATTTTGTCGAAGAAAATCTTGCCGATCTTCTGCATCTCGATGTTGATCTCCTTCTTCTCACTGTTAATCTTGCCCTTCAGCTTGGATGTCTCCAGCGCATCGCTCGCTCTGTCACCCATCTGCTGCGCTGCATCCTTCAATGTGTCCAGAAACGCCATTTCATTACCTCCTACTGTCATAAAACCCTTATCTGCCGCAATTCGTCAAACCGGTTTCCTTTGTTTCAATAAATTTCTGCTTTGTCGCAAAGGACCTGCGCTCCAGCGCCGGCTCATAGCCGAAGTCCCCGACGGTAATATCCCTCGCTGCCGCCGCCACACGGATAATTTCCTCCGTGAGCCACGGGTTGCAGACCAGCATCGGTCCCAGCGTGTTCGTGAAGATGGAGTTTCCCCGGAGCACGCCCTCATTCCGGTCCTTTCCGGTATTTCCGTATCCGTACCGCAGGCGCCCGAAGGGCTTTTCCGAGACGATGTTAAGGTCTCCCATCTGGATCTGGTTGCCGATGATCTCCATCTTTTCGTTATTATACTCGCATTCAAACCAAATGTCATCACCGTAGACGGCTTTGTTTTCTGAAAACTGTGTGAAGATGATTCCGAGTCCCTCAGCCTCGCTGCCGTCACTGCGCAGAATCTGCTTCCCGAACAGACCTACCGACGTGCCGGTGACCAGCATGGGCCGTCCTCCGTCGACATATTCTCTGAGCCGCGCCTTGTATGGCAGAAGCCAGTCCCGAACCGCGGGGAAGGATGAGATCTCTCCCGGAGCACAAAAGATAACGTCATACTCCTCTGGAGCAAAAGATGCTGAAGTGAAATCTACCTTCTGAATTTCCGGCTCAAAGCCGGCCAGCTGTGCGAACCGCGCCAGCGCCAGCAGGTTTCCCCGTTCTCCGTGAAGAAACAGTGTATCCGGGAACAGCCACGCGATTTTGAAATTACTCATATACGGCACCCTCCTTTTTCAGGAACTTCTCCATATGCTCATAGGTATGAAGCCATGTGATCAGATAGATGTTATCCGTCTCCGCCTCCTCGATTTCACGAAAGATCACTTCGACGTCCTCAGAATCCTCAATGGTGATTTTCGCAGGATCCACGCCTTCATAGATAAAGCGGTTCGCCGTATCGTAGCAGACCGGATTAGAGAAACAGAAATATTTCTCCACATCGCTCTTCACCAGTTTGCTAAAATCACAGTCATAGGCATAGAAGGTGACCGCGTAGTGAGGAATCATATCCACGAGGGGACAGAGTCCCAGCGCCACCATCTTGCGGTTCGGATCCGCCGCCATGACATTGATGGAGGTCTGCAAGGTCTCCGGATTCTCCTGCTTGATACGCATATATTTAATGGTCTTTCCTTTGTAGTGCATGATCTCGAAGCGTCCGCCCACGTTCCGGAAGCCGGCAAAGGCCTTTGCCGCCGCTGACGGCTCGATTCCGCCGAACTCCTTCGCCACCGCAACCGCCGCACTGTAATTATACAGCATGTAGGGCGTGTCGTAAGGCATCGTAAAGTCTGCACCCGCCTCCCGGAAACTGCGGTTTTCGAAATCGACATCCTCCACGGTATAATCCGCCTGCGCAAGACTGCGATGACCGCAGTTACTGCAGTGGAACGCCCCGATTCCGTCCGTGTTATAATAGTCGAACACGATTTTATGATGGCATCTGGGACACGCCATGGTCACATAGCTTCCGCTCTTCCGGAATGCTTCGCTGTGTCTTGCCACGCCGAAGCTGACCACCTCCCGGGCGTCTTCATCGAAGGCACGGGCCCGCGGCTCCTCATTGTTCAGGAAAATCCGCAGATTCTGCCCCTTCACCGCCTCCTTCAGCTTACGATAAATAAAATCCGGGTCACCATTGCGCTGCACCTGATCTTTCTGCAGATTGGTAATCAGGAGATTGGCCGCCGGAAGCTGCCGGCGGATCACCGGCACGAACCTCTCATCCGTTTCAAAGATAAAATAGTCCGCCTTTACCCTCCCCGTCAGGCTGCTGGCCTTGATCAGAGCGGTACACACGCCGTAGATGAGATTAGCACCTTCCAGATTGGAGATCACCTTTTTCCCGTTCTCCCGGAAAATATGGTTGACCAGGTTGTTCGTCGTGGACTTTCCGTTGGTTCCCGTGATGAACAAAACGCGATCCGGATCGATTCCCTTAAAGTGGGCCACCATCTGCGGATCAATTTTCATCGCATGCTCTCCTGCGAAGTTGGAACCCCTGGATTTGTCGATCAGATTGATTAATCCGTTTACAATCTTGGCGAACCACAGTGCAATATAAAATCTCATTGAACAATCCTCCCTTCAAGACTAAAGGTTTTCCCCTCCGTAATTTCCACATCCACGAATTGGCCGATCAGATCGTTCTCTCCCTTGAAATTCACCAGCTTGAAACCATCCGTCCGTCCGGACAGCGCGCCGGGGTTCCGCTTGCTCGTTCCCTCCGCAAGAACGCGCTCCACCCTGCCTTTATACGCGCTGTTTTTTTCCGCGCTTATAGAGTCCACAAGCTCCACCAGCCGGTTGAACCTCCTATGCTTGACTTCCTCCGGAATCTGTTCCTGAAGCTCCGCCGCCGGCGTCCCGACACGGGGAGAGTACAAAAAGGTGAACGCGGAGTCATAGCGGACCTCCTCCACAAGACTCAGAGTCTCTTCAAACTGCTCGTCTGTTTCTCCCGGGAACCCGACGATGATATCCGTGGAGATGGTAATCTCCGGAACGGCTTCTCTCAGTTTCCGTATAATTTCCAGGTACTGCTCCCGATCGTAATGGCGGTTCATGCGTTTCATGATCTCGCTGCTGCCCGACTGCACCGGAAGATGGATGTTCTTGCAAAGCTTGTCGCAATCGGCGAACACCCGGATAAGATCATCAGACAGATCCTTGGGATGGGACGTCATAAACCGTATCCTCTCCAGTCCGTCGATTTCCGCAATACGCAGAATCAGATCCGCAAAACTGCAGACGCTGCCGTCCTCTGACTCTCCCCGGTAACTGTTCACATTCTGGCCCAGCAGCATCACTTCCCTCACACCGTCTGCCGCAAGCTCCCGGATCTCCTTCTCGATATCCTCAGGGCGACGGCTCCGCTCCCGGCCTCTCGTGTATGGAACAATACAGTAGGTGCAGAAATTGTTGCAGCCGTACATGATGTTGACCAGAGCCTTGCAGCGGTAGAGGCGGCGGGCAGGCATGCCTTCCACAATTTCTCCGCCGTCCTGCCAGATTTCAATCTCCCGGTCCTTCTGGCGGATAACGTTCTTCAGCAGCGTAGGGAAGCGATGAATATTATGCGTGCCGAAGACCAGATCCACCCACGGATATTTTGTCTTCAATGTATCGATAATGTGCTGCTGCTGCATCATGCAGCCGCAGACGCATACTACAAAGTCCGGGTCAGCCGTCTTCCTGCGTTTCAGCTGCCCAAGCGTGCCGAAAAAGCGTTTGTCCGCATTCTCCCGTACGCTGCAGGTGTTCAGAATCACCACCTGCGCCTCTTTTCTGTTCGGAACCGCTCTGTACCCCATCTCGTCCAGCAGGCCGGCCAGAATTTCCGAGTCGTGTTCGTTCATCTGACATCCGAATGTCGTTATGTGAAATGTCTTCTCCATATGCTCCCTTATATATGCATCTCGTTTTTCTTATCTCTGCCCATCAGAATTTCAACAGCTTCTCTGGCGTCGATTTTCTCGTTGATGCATTCATAGATGCACTCCGTAATCGGCATTTCAACGCCGACCCGTTTCGCCAGTTCATATGCTGCAATGGTCGTAAACATACCTTCCACCACCATGCCGACCTTCTTTGTCGCCTCGCTGGGCTTGACTCCCTCTCCGATCATTATTCCGCAGCGGCGGTTTCTGGAATGCATGCTGGTGCAGGTCACAATCAGGTCGCCGACGCCGGTCAGCCCCGCAAAAGTTTCCGGATCCGCACCCAGACTGACACCCAGACGCTTCATCTCCGTGATACCCCTGGTCATCAGCGCTGCCTTGGCGTTGTCGCCGAAGCCGATTCCGTCGGAGATTCCGGCACCCAGCGCGATGATATTCTTCAGGGCTCCGCCCAGTTCCACTCCGCAGACATCACTGTTAGTATAGACACGGAAACGGTCAGTCATGAACTCATCCTGAATGTATTCCGCAAGTTTCATATCCTTTGACGCTACCGCCACCGTCGTCGGCAGGAACCGCCCGACCTCCTCAGCGTGAGACGGCCCGGACAGTACCACATATTTCACATCCGGCTTCAGCAGCGTTGCGATTTCCGACATACGCATCAGCGTTCCCTGTTCGATTCCCTTGGCCACGTTGACCACCACCATGGAATCTTCAATCAGCGGGATCGCATGCTCGAATGCACTGCGGAAATGCTGGGCCGGCGCAGAGAACAAAACAATATCTGCTCCCTCCATAGCTTCCTCTGTGCTGCCGACTACCGCAAGGTTGTCGTTGAACGGAATTCCCGGAAGATATTTGACATTTTCCCGATGTTCCTTCATCTCTCTGATGTGTGCCTGGTCGACGTCACAGATCTTCACCTGATGTCCTTTATTGCTCAGCGTCAGCGCAAGGGCGGTCCCCCAGCTTCCTGCTCCGATGACAGCGATATTCTTCATTCCTCTCCACCTTTCTTTTTAAACCAGCTGATATTAACTTTATCTTCTTCGCCGTGAATAAGGCGAACGATATTGCTCCGATGCATGATCAGCACCAGAGCGGCCATTACGCAGCCTATATAGATAAACCCCGGCTCCATGTACCAGCACAGGAACGGGAACGCCACTGCTGCAAAGATCGAGCCGAAGGAAACCCTCCGTGTAAGTATCACAGCCAGAAGCACAATGCCCAGTTCCGCAAGAGCCAGTTCCCAGTTCAGCCCCAGCAGTACGCCGAAAGCCACTGCAACGCCCTTTCCTCCCTTGAATTTCAGGAGAACCGGGAACACGTGTCCCAGGAATGCCGCCAGCGCGCACCACATCGCTGCGGCCGGTGTCGCGATCCAGTATCCCAGCGCAACAGCCAGGATACCCTTTCCGATGTCCACCACCAGCGTGATCAGCGCGGCCCGCGCGCCCAGCACACGCAGCGTGTTGGTCGTACCGGCGTTGCCGCTTCCCTCCTTCTTGATATCAATTCCCCTCATTCTGGCCTGAATGGTGGACGGCGAAATATTTCCGAGGAAATATGCGATCGTCACCGCCAGAATAAATCTGTAATCTGCCATAGCTTTTACTGATCCTTTTCTCTTTTCTCCCGGTACACGAATTTAATCGACGTACCTTCAAATCCAAATGTCTCCCGGATCCGATTCTCCAGGTACCTGGCGTATGAAAAATGCATGAGCTGTCTTTTGTTCACCTGGAAGGAAAACAGCGGCGGTTTCACGCCCACCTGCGCCACGTAGTAGATCTTCAGCCGTCTCCCCTTATCCGACGGCGGCTGCTTCATCATCATGGCGTCTGTCATAAGACTGTTCAGCTGACCGGTCGGCACGCGCACGGCGCGTATCTCTGCAACCCGATCTGCAGTCTGCATTACCTCGTTCAGCCGGATGTGATCCTTTACGGATATAAACAGAATCGGCGCATAGGATGCGAACTGCATATCAGACTGGATTTCCCTGCGGAAATCTCTCATGGTATTGGTTTCTTTCTTGACGAGATCCCATTTATTCACGACGATCACAATTCCCTTGCCGGCCTCATGCGCCATTCCGCAGATTTTTTTGTCCTGCTCGGTCAGACCCTCCGCCGCATCGATCATCAGTATGCAGACATCGGATCGTTCGATGGCCGCCACGGCCCGGATAACGCTGTATTTTTCAATGTCTTCATTAATTCTGCTCTGACGCCGGATTCCGGCGGTATCGATCAGAACATATTCCTTCCCCTGCCACCGGAACGGCGTGTCGATGGAATCTCTGGTCGTTCCCGCAATATCGGAAACGATTACCCGGTTTTCCTGAATCAGAGCGTTGATCAGCGAAGATTTCCCCACATTGGGCTTGCCGATAATAGCCAGACGTATCCGGTCGTCGTCCTCTGTTCCGGCTCCCTCCGGAAAGCTGGAACAGACCTGGTCAAGAACATCTCCGAAATTCAGTTTGTTGGCGGAGGACACCGGAATAGGCTCTCCGATTCCCAGCGAATAAAAATCATAGAGGGAATCCGGCGGATTCATCGGATTGTCCACCTTATTGACCAACAGAATCACTTTTTTTCCGGTGCGCCGCAGCATTGCGGCGACCTCTTCATCTGCTGCGGTCATGCCTTCCTTTCCGTCTACCATGAAAATGATGACGTCCGCCATATCCATGGCGATCTGTGCCTGCTCTCTCATCTGCGCAGGGATGACCTCCTTGCTGGCAGGCTCAATGCCTCCCGTGTCGATCATGCCGAAGTGAATTCCGTTCCACTCCGCTTCTGCATATATGCGGTCCCGGGTCACGCCGGGAGTATCCTCGACGATGGAGACTCTTCTCCCCACGATACTGTTAAAAAATGTCGATTTCCCCACATTCGGGCGTCCGACCACCGCCACAATCGGTTTACTCATCCGCGATTCCTCCCGTGACTTCAGCGGCGAATTCCGCCGCATTAAATTCTTCCAGATCCTCGACGCCCTCTCCGGTCCCGATGAACTTGATGGGCAGATCGAACTCATCTGCGATAGTAATGGCGATGCCGCCCTTCGCGGTGCCGTCCAGTTTGGTGATGATTACGCCGGACAGTTCGGCGGCCTCGTTAAACTGCTCCGCCTGCGAAACCGCATTTTTACCGTTCGTCGCATCCAGAACCAGCAAGGTTTCCCGTGCCGCCTCCGGATATTCCCGGTCAATGACACGGTTCATCTTGGCGAGTTCGTCCATCAGGTTCTTTTTCGTCTGCAGACGCCCCGCCGTGTCACAGATCAGCACATCGATGTTCCGGGCCTTTGCGGATTGAACCGCATCAAACAGAACTGCGCTGGGATCGGCTCCCTCCTGGTGCATAACAGTGTTGACCCCGATCCGGTCGCCCCAGATCTTCAGCTGCCCGGACGCTGCGGCCCGAAACGTGTCAGCGGCCGCAAACATCACTGTTCTTCCCTCTTTCTTCAGCCGGTTTCCGAGCTTTGCGATAGTCGTCGTCTTTCCGCCTCCGTTAATTCCGATCATCAGGATGACAAGAGGCGTCTTATCCGACAGCCTGTTCCGTTCTCCTTTGTCGATCAGGCGAATAATAATCTCAACAATGGCCTTTTTCACATTCTTTGGCAGAGTGATCATGTTGACCTTGATATATTCCCTGAGTTCCTCCATGATGTTCATGGTGGTCTCCATTCCGATGTCGGACGTGATGAGAATTTCTTCAATCTCATCCATCATCTCTTCGTTGATTTCCTGATGCATGAACAGGGCGTCATTGATGCGCTCTGCCATCCGTCCGAAAAATCCTTTTTTCTTTGTTGTAATCTCTGACATATTTTCTCCTATGCTTTTTTCCGTCCTGACGAACCCTCCCGCACAGAGACGGGATCATGGCATACCGGCCGCGGAAACTGCCCCGAACGTCGTGCCGCAACGCAGATCGGAGAGGACGCAGCACACCGGGTTTTCTTCAGCTTGCGTAATCCTCCGGATCGTAATCTCCCATCCTGAGACTGAGCAGTCTGGATACACCGCGCTCCGGCATCGTGATTCCGTAAAGCACATCTGCATGCTCCATCGTCGCCTTCTGATGCGTGATCAGCGCGAACTGTGTCTGGGTGAAGTTTTTCAGATATCCGGAGAACTTATCGATGTTCTCGTCATCCAGAGCCGCCTCCACCTCGTCCAGAATACAGAACGGCGTCGGCTTGGTCTTCAGAACCGCGAACATAAGTGCGATTGCGGTCATGGTTTTTTCGCCGCCGGACATCAGATTGATGTTCTGCAGCCTCTTCCCCGGAGGCTGTGCTACAATGTCGATACCTGACTCCAGCGGGTCGTTCTCGTTTTCCATCCGCAGCTCCGCATGACCGCCGCCGAACAGTTCCCGGAACACCTCTTCGAAATTGATTTCCACTTTGTCAAAGTTATCTTTAAATGTCTTTGTAATCGTCCGATCCAAATCGTCGATAATCGACTCCAGTTCCTTCAGTGCAGTGACTACGTCGCTCCGCTGATCCGTCAGGAAGGAATAGCGCTGACTCACCTGTTCATATTCAGCAATCGCGCCGACGTTGACATCGCCGATTTCCTTCAGTTCCTTCCGAAGTTCCCGGCTCTCTCTGACCGATGCGGTCATCGCGAAGTCTTCCTTCCGCAGTTCCTTTGCCTGCGCATAGGAAATCTCAAACTCCTCCCAGAGTTTATCCTTCATGTTGTCCATCTGCGTTTCATTTCTGGCCTGACGGATCTCCATCTGGTATTTCTGATCACGGACAGAATTGATGGTCTCCTCTGCGCCGGCCAGTTCTTCCGCCACAAGCTGCAGCCGCTCTGCGATCTGCGCCTTTTCACGGCTGATGGCGGCGCCGTTCTCCTCCAGTTCCTTCCGTTCCTTTTCCAGACGGAGCACCTGAGTATCGCTTCCCCGGTATCCGGCCGTCAATTCCCCGCGTTCCTGGCGCAGGGCGATCAGCTGTTGCTCCTTTTCCTTCGACTGTTTCTTCAGTGCGGCTAAATCTCCGCTGATCCGTTCCAGCATCCTCTCGTTGTTGGACGCTTTCTCTTCCCATGTACGGACGTCTATTCTCGCCTGAGTAATGGCATCGTTGGCGTCTTCGACCTCGCCCCGACGCGCCTGGTGCTCCGCCGTGAGATCCTCCACCTTCTTGCCGATTTTCTCGATTTCTGATTCCGCGGCCCGACTCTCCGTCATCATTCTGGAGATCAGTTCGTCCATATCCTTAAGCTCCTTCCGGATCTGAAGAAGCTCCACACGGTTCTTTTCCATACGCTCCCGGGCGTCGGCAAGCTGATTTTCACCTCCGGCGATTTTCTCTCCGGAGGTGGCGATCTGAAGTTCCATTTCCCGCATTTCCTGTTCTGCGTCCGTCGCGCCCTGCTTAAGTTCTTCAATCTCATCCAGAATCTGCTGAAGCTCCCGGACTTTTTCCTCCAGTGCATCGGTGTGATGCGTTATATTCTGTTTCAGCCGCTCGATCTCATTCTTTCTTTCCAAAAGATTTGCGGACTGATTTTTGTATTTTCCGCCGGTAATCGCGCCGCTGGTATTGATGATTTCCCCGTCCAGCGTGACGAAGCGGATTCCCTGCCGGCTTCCTCTGGACATGGCAATCGCCGCGTTGAGATCATCCACCACCGCGACACGTCCCAACAGATATTCAAAAATCTGCTGATAACGTTCATCGAATTCGATGAGATCCACTCCCATCCCGCGATATCCCTTCTGCCCGCTGATACGCGCATCAGGATGGATCCTCTTTCCGCGAATGGATCCTACCGGAAGGAATGTCAGCCGGCCGGATCGGTTCACCTTCAGTGCAGTGATAGCTTTTCGGGCGCTGTCGTCATCGGCAACGATGATATTCTGCATCGCCGCGCCAAGCGCGGTCTCGATGGCGGTTTCATACCCGCGGGGGACCTCCATCATTTCACCGACCACGCCCTCTATTCCCCGGATTCCGCAGCGCATGATATATTTCACAGCCGTGTTGTAGCCTTCATAGTTCTGCTCCATCTCCTCGATGGTGCGCAGGCGCGCCTCCTCACGGTTGTTTCGGATTCTCAGCTCCTCTGCAGTGCCACGCAGACTCCGCTCTTTCTCTTCCAGCTTCCGAAGGCGAAGAATCTTTTCGTTGTTTTCCGCAGCGAGTTCCTGCTTCCGCGCCTCTGCACGGCTCAGGCCCTCGCGCGCCTGCTCCAGTATTTTCCGGTCCTCTGCGGTTTCTTCCTCCAGTTTCCGGTTCTCGTCCGCGATCTGCCGCGCTCTGGATTCCAGCGTACCCTTATAGCTTTCATAGCTTTTCGCCTCACTGCGCTTCGAAGCGGCCTCACCGTTCAGTAAGATAATCTTTTCATTGCTGTCGTCGATGATTTCCGTGAACCGACTCGTCTCAGAGGTGATGGAATTATACAGCAGAACTTTTTCCTCCAGACTTCTTTCCGCCTGACCGCGGGCGTCCTCGATTTCCTTTTTCCGGGATTTCAGTTCCTCCGTTTCCTGCCCCAGCCGGTCGATACGAACCGTCAAGTCATCGATTTCACCGTCCAGCCGATCCTCCTCTCTGGCAAGGTTGGCCAGTTTCTCCCGGTTCAGCTTGCTTTCACCGGTAATACTGTTGATTTCCTCGATGGTCCGAACCATTTTCTCGTGATTCTTCTCGGAAACCGTATCCAGTGCTGCGCTGCGTTTCTGCAGTTCCTGAGATTCCTGGTCACTGCCGCGTTTTTTTTCTCCGGCGCTGCGCAACTGTTCCTCCAGTTCCTGAATTTCCTGCTTGTACTGTCTACTGCGTTCTGCCGCGTTTTCTATATTTCGCAGCGTAATGTTAATCTCAAGTTCCCGATATCGTTCTTTCAGTTCCAGATATCGCTGTGCCTTTTCGCTGTCTTCTTTCAGCCCGCCGATTCTTCCTTCGATTTCCCCGACGATATCGTCAATTCTCTCCAGATTGTTCCGGGTACCGTCCAGTTTGCGAACCGCTTCCTGTTTTCTGGTTTTGTACGCCACGATTCCCGCCGCTTCCTCAAAGATTTCTCTTCGGCTCTCCGGCTTATTGCTGACGATATCGGAGATTTTCCCCTGACCGATAATCGAATAGCCGTCCACGCCGATTCCGGTGTCCATGATGAGTTCCCGGATATCCTTCAGCCTGCACGGGTTGCTGTTGATGAGATATTCACTTTCACCGCTGCGATACATCCTTCTGGTAATCGCAACTTCCTTATATTCAATGTCAAGAAGACCTGTGCTGTTGTCTATCACCAGCGTCACTTCCGCCATTCCCCGGGGTTTTCGGCTCTCTGTCCCGTTAAAAATGACCTCCTGCATCTTCCCGCCCCTCAGGGCTTTCGGGCTCTGTTCGCCCAACGCCCAGCGGATCGCATCGCTGATATTGCTCTTGCCGCTTCCGTTGGGACCCACAATGCAGGTGATCCCCTCATGGAAATCGATTACCACCGGTTCGGCGAAGGACTTGAAGCCATGCATCTCCAGTCTCTTAAAATACATTAAATCAATCCTCCGTCCAACGTGGCTTTCGCTGCATTCTGCTCCGCTTCCTTCTTGCTCTTTCCCATTCCGGAGCCGAGTGTTCTTCCATCACAGGTCAGATGCACGTAAAAGGTTTTGTCATGATCAGGGCCCTCTTCACGATCCAGAACATAGCAGATGTCCGGGGCTGTGCCGTCCTTTTGCAGTATTTCCTGCACCTGCGTCTTGAAATCTGTAAACAGTCTGCCCTTTATGGCATCCTCGATGATGTCTGAGAATTCTCTGAGAACAAAGTCTGATGCGGCGTTGTATCCTCCGTCCAGGAAAATCGCGCCGATCACCGCTTCCACTCCGTCCGCCACAATCGATTCGCGGTGTCTTCCGCCGCAGTGATTCTCGCCGTTTCCCATATTAAAATACGCGCCGATTCCGATCCGGCTTCCTACCTTTGCCAGGGAATGTTCACACACCACAGCCGCCCTCGTCCGGGTCAGCCTTCCCTCTCCCACATTCTTCATCCGCCGATATAGTGCTGTACCTGCAATCGCGTCGAGGTACGCGTCACCCAGAAATTCCAGGCGTTCATTACTCTCAGTCGGATCCAGCCCCTCTTCGCGGCAGTAAGAGCTATGAGTAAGGGCTTTATTTAAAAGCCCTTTGTCACGAAACTCATATTGAATTTTCTTTTCAAATTCTGTGTTATTCATGATTCTCCGCGTTCTCGCCTTCTCTCGCAACAATTTCCGCCATTGCACTCCCGATGGTTCCGACAACGTTTTCATTCACATACGGAACAGCTTTCAGAATCGTCTGCTCCACCGCCCGGGCGTCCGACGAGCCGTGCATTTTCAGCAGAGCGCCCTTGACTCCAAGAATTGGCGCACCACCATACTCCGCATAATCGAACTCCGACTTGATCGCCCGCAGCTGATCGCTGAGCAACAGCGCCCCCATCTTGGAACGAGTGCTTGACATAAATCTGGACTTCAACTCCCGCAGAACCATCAGTCCCATACCCTCTGTAAGCTTGATAATGACATTTCCGGTGAATCCGTCCGTGACGATCACATCGCAGACCGCATCCTGCAGATCTCTGGCTTCGATATTGCCGATGAAATTCAGGCTGCTCCGGTCCAGAAGCTCATGGGCGGCCTTCGTGAGCGCCGTTCCTTTATGCTCCTCCGATCCGTTATTGACCAGCCCGACGGTGGGATTCTCACGCCCCAGGACCTTGTCCATGTAAATACTTCCCATGATGCCGAAATCCAAAAGGTTTTTCGGCTTGCACTCCGCATTTGCACCGGTGTCAACCAGAAGCGACGGCTCATGACCGATGACCGGATATACCGTTGCAAGAGCGGGACGGTCGATGCCATCCACCCTTCCGAGAATAAAAAGTCCGCCGGCCAGCAGGGCTCCCGTGCTTCCTGCCGAGATAAACACATCTCCCTCACCGTCCCGAACCATCGACATTCCGATGACGATGGACGAGTCCTTCTTGCGGCGAACTGCCCTGACAGGCGATTCATCGTTGGATATCGTCTCACCCGCGTGAACGATGCGGATCCGATCTCCCCGATAGCCGTATCTGTTCAGAAGCTGACAGAGCAGCTCCTCCTGCCCGATCAGCACAATTTCATCGGAGATCTGCCCCGCCGCGGCGATAGCTCCTTCCACAACGCATTCCGGCGCGTGGTCTCCTCCCATTCCATCTAACAAAATTCTCATGTCTGATCCTTTACAGAACGGCCGCGCCACACCGGTGACGCAGCCGTCATCATCTCATAAATTATCCTATTTCGCTTCCGCTTCTTTCTCCTTCGCCAGTTCCTTCACGATCTTGTCGATTCTTCTGGCAACCTCGCGGAAATCATCTTCCTTATATCCTCTGGTGGTCATCGGAGCAGTTCCGATCCGAACGCCGCTTGTCTGCATCGGGCTGCGCTGGTCGTTCGGAATCGCGTTCTTGTTCAGCGTAATTCCGTTCTCGTCGCATCTCTCCTGCAAATCCCTGCCGCTGAACGGGAACTCCGACAGATCCAGCAGGAACACGTGATTGTCCGTTCCTCCGGTCACGACTTTATAGCCGAGCTTGATGAACTCGTCGCACAGAGCCGCACAGTTCAGCACGACCTGATGGGCGTATTCCTTAAACTCCGGCTTCAGTGCTTCCTCAGCGCAAACCGCTTTTCCGGCGATGATATGCTCCAGCGGACCTCCCTGCGCATAGGGGAATACCGCGCTGTCGATCTTCTTCGCGAATTCCTGTTTTCCGAATACCAGACCGCCTCTGGGGCCGCGCAGCGTCTTATGTGTAGTCGTGGTGACGATGTCCGCATAGCCGAACGGCGACGGATGCTCCCCTGCCGCGACCAGACCGGCGATATGAGCCATATCCACCATGAAATAACATCCGACCTCCTTCGCAATATCCGCAAAGGCTTTGAAATCAATAATTCTGGAATATGCGCTGGCACCGGTCATAATCAGCTGCGGCTTATACTCCAGCGCCTTTTTCCGCACGTCTTCCATATCAATGTAGCCTTTGTCATCCACATCATAGAAGATCACGTTGTACAGCTTGCCGCTGAAATTCACAGAGGAACCGTGGGTCAGATGTCCGCCGTTGTCAAGACTCAGGGACAGAATCGTATCTCCCGGATTGATCAGCGCCTTATATCCTGCAAAATTCGCCTGAGATCCGGAGTGAGGCTGCACATTTACATGATAGTCCGTATGGAATACCTCTCTCCATTTGTTGCAGCAATACTCCTCCAATTCATCCACAAACTCCGTTCCGCCGTAGTATCTGCCTTTGTTCCCGGAGGTTCTCACATACGGATATCCTTCTGCGTACTTCCAGGAGAGACAGCTCCCGCAGGCCGCCAGAACTGCCTCCGAGCAATAGTTCTCGGAAGCGATCAGCTCGATATTGTTCTTCTGCCTGTTGTACTCCTTCTCAATGAGGGATCCCACCGTCGGCGAGTACTTCTTAATAAATTCATAGTTTTCAACGTTGTAATTGTTATCGTCTTTTCCGTCTCTGTTAAACATTTGATACTCCTCTTCTCCATAGACAGGCAAATACCTGAAGACCAGAATCTGCAATAAAAACTTATGTTTTATTATATCAAACAGCCGGCCGACTGACAAGTTTTTTGGCCGTCTGCGGCAGATATTACGACAAGACCGCGTCAGAAATACGGATGCTCACCTCAGTCCCGCTGCGATCATCACCGCTTCCGGGCAAAACAGCTGAGCCTGTAAACATACTTCATCAGAACGGCGACCACCACAAAGCCCAGTCCTATGGCCAGCGCCACCACAAGGGCGGTGACTCCGTTGGTCTGCGCCATATGATAGTGCTGACGGACGATTCCGTACATCATGTTGTACAGGTTGCGTCCCGGAATCAGGGGAACCGCGGCGGCTGTCAGGAATATCGTAGCGGGAGCTTTGTTCACCCTGGCCATGACCTCGGCGTAAAGTGCGACAAAGATAGATGCGATGAAATTGGACCAGAAGTATGTACCGAGCGCGTCATAGGCGGCGAGGAAGACGCACCAGGTCAGAAGGCCGCCTATGCCCGCATAGAGGATCTGCTTTCCGCGGATCTTCAGCATAACGGCGAACCCGATGGAGCCGATGAAGGCAGCGCCGATCTGAATCAGTTCATTCGTGCTGTTCATATATGAAGAACACCTCCCGTAAGGACGATCGCCATCGCAAATCCGCAGGCAATGGCCGCCGCGACAATCAGTGCGTTGGTCAGCCGGAGCATTCCGGAGGCGATATCGCCGATCAGCATATCCCGTATCGCGTTGGTCATGGCGATGCCCGGAATCAGCAGCATGATGCCGCCCATCATGATTTTGTCCGCGTTCGTTCCCACGCCCGCGTGAACCATCAGAACCGCCGCAATACCCGCCAGAAACGACGTGATGAAGTTGAAGACAATCTGGTTGTTCTCACGAGGTGCCAGAAACCGGGTAATCAGAACAATGACGACAGCCATTCCCACCGCAGCGATACTGTCCTTAACGCTTCCGCCGAAAAAAGCCGTGAAGCCCGACGCGGCACAGATGCACCCGAAAAGCCCCAGCCATCCGGGCTGCTCCTTCCGGTTCATCACCTCGTCCAGCTTCTTTTTCATGTGCTCCACATCCGGCTTCACGACGCAGATATAACGGGAAAGATCGTTCAGATAGTCCAGACGGTCGAAATTGACGTCGTTCCGCTCGATGCAGCGGATATGCGTCAGAATCTGCCCGTCCGGCGCTTCCACCGTCACCTGCAGATTGGAAACGATGATGAACACGTTGATGCGGTCGCAGCCGTAAGCGCGGCACATCCGCTGGATGCTTTCCTCCACCCGGCTGACCTCTGCTCCTGCCACCACCATTTCCTCTCCGATATCCAGAATCGTCTGCAGCAGTTTATCATAACTGATATTTCTGTTCTCCAGATTTTCCATAAATCACTCCTGATTTTCCCGGAGCAGCCGGATCACATCTCCCCGCAGAGCCCCGATCAGATACAGTGAGCCGGTGAACAAAATAAGATCCCAGTCGTCCTTCCCGGACATCGCCATCCGGGCGGCCTCCTCCGGCTCTGTTACTGACTCACAGGAGGCGCCGAGTCCCCGGAGTTTCTCTGCCAGTTCCGCCGCATCAAGCTTTCTGGGATTCGGCGGTTCTGTGGCGACAAACTGATCGGTAATTTCCCGAAACTCAGCCAGAACATCGTCCACCGCCTTGTCGGCAAGGATCCCTGTCACCATCAGAATCCGTTCCCCGCGGAAATGTGTAAGTACTGTTTTCTTCAGCGCCGCCGCGCCGGCAGGGTTATGCGCACCGTCCAGAATCACATAAGGCGACCGGCTCAGAACCTCGAACCGCCCAATCTGGCGGGCCCGCTTCATTCCTTCTTTGATTTCCCGCATCGTCAGTTCCGGCAGAACTCCCTGCTCTGCCAGCAATGTAACGGCGAAAAGCGCGCATACCGCGTTCCGGACCTGGTGCTCTCCCGGCATGCAGATCTCAACGCCCCGGTATTCCCGGTCCAGGATTTCCGCGTTGAAGGAGCAGCCCTCCAGCGTTTCTCTCACTGTTTTTACCGGTACCCGCGCCGCATCGAACAGCGGCGCGTCCAGTTCATTGGCCCGTTTGCGGAACACGGCCTTCGCGTCCGGATCCTCCGCACCAACGATGACCGGGCACCCCTGCTTGATGATTCCCGCCTTCTCTGCAGCGATCTCCGGAATCGTTTCTCCCAGCCTGTCTGTATGATCCAGAGAAATCGACGTAATTATCGAGCATAAAGGCTTCTCGATGATGTTGGTGGAATCTCCTCTGCCGCCGAGTCCCACCTCCAGAACCACAAAATCGCAGCCCTTTTCCCGGAAGAACACGAAGGCGACAGCGGTCACAATCTCAAATTCTGTCGGGGATTCCATTCCCTCTGCGACCATTTCGTCCGCCGCGGCGATTACTCTGTCCGCGATGTTTTCCAGCTCCTCGTCGGAAATATATTCCCCGTCCGCCTCAATGCGCTCGTTGAATACCTCCAGATACGGCGATGTGTAGAGACCCGTATGGTAGCCGGCAGCCCGCAGAACCTCATAGACATAACGGCAGACAGAGCCTTTTCCGTTGGTTCCGGCCACATGGATGACCTCCAGTTCCTTCTGCGGGTCACCCAGCTTCGCCATCAGCGCATTCATCCGCTCCAGCCCCAGAACCATGCCGAATCGCAGGTATTCATGAATACGATCTACTGCCTTCATTTCCCCGCCTTCTTTTCCACGTTCGCCAGCTGCTGGCTCACCTTCTCCAGCATTTCTTCGTAACACGCCTTCTTGGTCTTTTCCTCTTCGACCACCTTCTCCGGAGCTTTTGCGACAAAACCCGGATTGGACAGTTTCTTCTCAGCCCGCTCGACTTCCTTTGTCAGTCGCTGTTTTTCCTTTGTCAGCCGTTCCAGTTCTGCATCGATATCCACCAGCTCCTCCAGCGGAATGAAAATCTGCGCACCGGCAATCACGGCAGACATGGCGTCTTCGGGTACGTCGTCCTTTGTTTCTGCAAAGGTAATCTCAGTGAGGTTCGCCAGTTCCCGGATGTAGCGTTCGCCTTCGCGAATGCGGCTGAGATCCTCTCCCTTTGCGACGATAACGGCAGTCAGTTTCCGCGACGGCGGCGCTCCCGCTTCTCCCCGGATGTTCCGGATAGCTGTAATCGCCTCCATCGCCATATTCAGAATCGTCTCCTCTGCGGCGAAGTGTTTTCCCTCGCCGGCGACAGGCCACTCCGCGCTGATTAAATAACCGTTTCCTCCCCGGCTCTCCTCCTCCGAGTGCGGCAGGTAGCTCCAGATTTCCTCGGTAATGAAGGGCATAAAGGGATGCAGAAGTTTCAGCATATTCTTCATGGCGTAGACTGCAACGAAACGGGCCGTCTTCTTGTCCTCCTCGTCATCACTCCAGAAGCGCTTTTTGATAATTTCGATATACCAGTCGCAATACTCGTTCCAGATCAGATCATAGACCCTCTGTCCGGCCAGAGCCAGGTCGAATTTCCCCATCGTGTCGGTCACATAGCGGACCGCATCATTGATCCGGCTGATCATCCACTTGTCCTCATCCCGGAGGGCGATGCAGGAGAAGTCGTCGGTATCGGCGCAGGCCATTCCGCAGCATTCGCTGCAGCATTTCGCCATGGGAAGCATTTCACCCTTCTCATCCTGAATATTCATGATCAGGAATCGGGCCGCGTTCCACAGCTTATTCGCGAAATTCCTCGCGGCGATGATGCGCTCGTCCTGATAGCGCATATCGTTGCCCGGCGTAATTCCGGTAATCAGCATGAAGCGCAGCGCATCCGCCCCGTATTTGTCAATTTCCTCCAGAGGATCAATGCCGTTGCCCAGAGACTTGCTCATCTTCCGTCCCTGCGCGTCCCGCACCAGCCCGTGAACGTACACGTATTCAAAAGGCGGTTCTCCCATGGCCTCGCAGCCGGAGAAAACCATACGGACAATCCAGAAGAAGATGATGTCGTAACCGGTGACCAGCACGTTGGTCGGATAGAAGTAGTCAAGTTCCGGCGTCTTCTCCGGCCATCCCAGTGTAGAAAACGGCCATAACGCTGAGGAAAACCAGGTGTCCAGCACGTCCTCGTCCTGCCGCAGGTGACGGCCTCCGCATTTGGGGCAGACATCGGGATCCGTCTCGCTGACGATGATCTCGCCGCAATCATCACAGTACCAGGCGGGGATCCGATGTCCCCACCAGAGCTGACGGGAGATGCACCAGTCCCGAATCTCACGGAGCCATCTCAGATAAGTCTTCTGGAACCGCTCCGGCACATGCTTAAGTTTTCCGGACTCCGCCGCCTCGATAGCCGGTTTCGCCAGCTCCTCCATCTTCACAAACCACTGATCCGACAGCATCGGCTCGATGACCGTATGACAGCGGTAGCATTCGCCTACCGGAATCACCATGTTGTCGGTCTTCACCAGATATCCAGCTTCCTCCAGATCAGCAACCCACTGTTTCCGGCATTCGTAACGATCCATTCCCGCATATTTCCCGGCATTTTCATTCATCGTGGCATCCGGATTGATGCAGGAGATAATCTCCAGATCGTGACGCTGCCCCACCTCAAAGTCGTTGGGGTCGTGGGCCGGCGTAATCTTTACGGCGCCGGTGCCCTTCTCCGGATCAGGATAGGGGTCCGCGATAATGGGAATTTCCCTTCCCACCAGAGGCAGGATCACCTTCTGTCCGATCATATCAGCATAGCGTTCATCCTCCGGGCTAACCGCGATCGCCACGTCTCCGAACATAGTCTCCGGCCGGGATGTGGCAACGACCATATCTCTGCCGCCCTTCTCTGCCGCCGGATAGCGGAAATACCAGTAGAGCCCGTTTTTATCCTCGTGCTCCACCTCCGCGTCCGACAGCGACGTTCCGCAGCTGGGGCACCAGTTGATCAGCCGGTTGCCTCTGTATATCAGTCCTTTTTTGTATAATCTGACAAAGAACGTCCGGACGGCTTTACTGCATCCCTCATCCATCGTGAAGCGCTCTCTGCTCCAGTCGCAGGAATCTCCCAGCTTCCGGCACTGACGGGTGATCCGTCCGCCGTACTCCTCTTTCCAGGCCCAGGCTCTGCGCAGGAATTCCTCGCGGCCCAGATCTTCCTTTTCCAGACCTTCCTCCTCACGGATTTTGTTGACAACCTTCACTTCCGTCGCGATGCTGGCATGATCGGAACCCGGAAGCCAGAGCGCACTGTAACCCTGCATCCGCTTCCAGCGGATCAGCACGTCCTGCAGAGTCTGATCCAGAGCATGCCCCATGTGCAGCTGCCCCGTAATGTTCGGAGGCGGCATGACAATCGTAAACGGTTTCCGGTCCGGATCCACCTCCGCACGGAAAGAGCCGTTTTCCTCCCACATTTTATAGATGCGATCCTCAAAATCCTTCGGATTATAAGTCTTTGCCAGATTTTTTTCCATATAGCTTCTAACTTCCTTTCTTCTGTAATAACTTCTGTTGTAATATCTTCTGTGGCTTCCTTTTCGACGATGTCTCCTGCGACGGAGACAGCCCTCGCAGCTGTCTCTGTGACGACCTTCCCGGTGCCCTCGCAGCTGCCTCTTTTCCGGCGGCCTCTCTTCCTGCAAAAAATGAAAATCCCTTGCACTCCTATGCAAAGGACGAAATAACTCCGCGGTACCACCTTTGTTCCAGGCCGCATGCGCGAGCCTGACCCTTCATTATCGCTGCTGAGACTCCAAAGCAACCTTCCGCGAACGCCTTCTCCCGGACCTCTCAGCCTGTGGATCCGACTCTCTGTAGAGCGCTCTTCCGCGTACTCCTCTTCTTCTCCGTCTCTATGAAATTACTTTTATTATTTTACCATAATCTGTTGCGGATGCAAGAACAAAAAAAGGGCTGCTCTCCAGCCCTGAACCCGCCGTACCCTGCAGGAAGTCTTTGCACAAACCGCAGAGTGCGGGCAGACTACAAATCAAAATTATTTTTCCTGCTCTCCCGGCCCTGCCTCCGATCCCTGCTCTTCTTTACGAAATATCTGATCACCACGATGACAACGATGACAAGAATCACAAACATGATATAAACCGGAATCATCTGCAATACAAACGGACTCATCTTCATACCTCCTCAAAAATCTCACAGTTCCTCAGCATTCCCAAATTTTCCAATGCCATGAAAATGCGCACATCTGTTTTTTTAATTATACTGCGATTTTAAAAAAAATCAATTATTTGCAGAAATATCTCATATTTGCTGTAACCCTTGTTTTTCCGCAATCTCCGCATTCGTCTCTCCGCAATGACCCGCGTTCCGCCGCAGTTCCCTGATTGGATTACAGCCTCAATTATTCCGATTTTACCCAAATTCATTTGTTTATATTTAACAAAAATTTATTTTATAGTTGTTGACAAGTTACAACATATGCTGTACTATATTGATAGTTAATCGGAAGTGATTAAAAAAATTTAACAGCCCTCTCCGTTTTTCGAAGTATACTGGCGCCCCCGGGTGCCAGCCTTCAAAAACTTCATGCAGTTGCCTGTGGTCTCCGGCCGTTCATCCGACGCGCCGGAGCCGCGGCAAGTGCACTATAGACTGTTATCATCGGAAGCATTTGCTTCCTTCATGATAAAACGACACGAAAATGCCATAATAAGTCGTTCTATGCGCAGTTGTTCTGATGAGGTACTTTCGGCAATATGCCGGCACATTTAGATACTCCTGAATAGTTGATTTGATTGATTATACAAACTACCTTCCTCATCAGACAATTGGCGGTAGAGAAAACCACACACGCTGCAGCGTGTTTCTTTTTTTTTACTGAAAGATATCCGTCTGCCCGGGAAGTCCGGTCTCCGCAAGGCCTGATCGTCTGCAGTCTGCCGAGTCTGCTGTACCTGCCGCGTCTGCGAGTCTGCCCCCCCTCTTGCCCCCGTCCTGACGATCGGCGTGCGCAGCGAATCCGGAGTCATGGCAGGACGCCCCATATATGCAAAGAGCGCCGGCGGGGAAACATTCTCACGAACATACCCCGTACAGCGCTCTTCTTTTGAAGGATTTGTTTTATCTTTCACCGCTGGTGCGGAATCAGGCGTCATCATATGCTCTCTGACTCACTTATATTCTATTCAGATAATTCATTAAAACTCAAAAAAACTCATGCGCGAGAAAATTTATGTTTTTTTCGTTCTTTCACGGCACCTCATCGATTTGCAGACTGTCACCTGATGGAATTTCCGTAGAGAATCAGTCCCTCCATGAAATGAGAAATACTGACCCTGCCACCGCTTTTACTTTTTCCTTCCAGGAAATCCATCTCGTCCCGCACCGACTTGAAATCAAAAACATAATTTCCGTATATCTGGAATACCTCGCTTTCATAATCAGCAAGAGCTGCGCTGGCCACATTCGTCAGTCCCTTCTTCATGGCACGGCGGATACGCTGCTCCAGGTTTTTCACAGAATCACCCCGCTCCTCCGCCACCCGGCTCAGAATTTCTTTGTCGTAGCCGCAGCCGCAGTCCCTCATACAGGCGTAGACTTCCCGGATCTCCCGGGTACCTTTTTCGCCCAGCATACCGAGCATATTGAAGATCATGTCCAGACTCTGAAGTTCCTCGTTCACCGCAGACTCCTCCGAGAGAGCATCCTCAGCGGCTTCTTTTTTGTTCCCGTCCTCACCGAAAAGCTCGCGGAGATTCTCCATGATTCTCCTCATTCTAATTTTCTCTGCCACATTCTTGAGGACTTTCTCCACCTCGGCGATATTGACTGGCTTGTGGATGAAGAACTCTACGCCCGCCTTATAGGCGTTGCCGATCATCTCTTTGTCCGTGACCTTGGAGAGCATAACAAAGGCAGAGCCGCTTCCGCGCTTCCGCAGCCGCTCCACCAGGGAAATCCCGTCCATCTCGCTCATCAGCAGATCCACAAGCACGATATCCGGTCTGTCCTCGAGAATTTCCTCCATCGCAGCCTCCGGATCCGTCGAATATCCGCACACCTCGCCGATATCACGGCTCCGTATAATGTTTGCAAGCGATTTGACCGTCGCGATATTGTCATCCACTATGTAATACTTCATTGCGAGTCCTCTTCCATCTGTTTCGCCGGAATCAGCAGCGTGAATTCGGTGAACTTTCCCGGTCTGCTGTTCACAGCGATCGTTCCATGAAATACGTTTTCCACATAATCCTGAACAACGTTCAGCCCCAGTCCCCGCTGGATGTATCCCGTTTCCCGGTTGAATTTCGTAGAGTATCCGTCCAGAAAAATCGTGTCAAGGTCCTCCTTCTCGATGCCGGGTCCGTTGTCGTAAACCGTAATGCGATAATACAGAGTTCTGTTTTCCCCGCGGACCTCTCGGGCCTCGGCACTCAGTGTCAGAATGATGCGACCCTGCTCGGTTCCGATGGCTTCCGCCGAGTTAGTCAGCAGATTCCGGATGACCGACATCATCTTGAAGCTGTCGTGCACCTTGAAATCCGCCTGACCTCGAACCATGACGGACGCATGGTATCCCCGACGCCGGATTAAATTCATAACATTGGCCTTCTCCAGCTTGCAGATTTCACTCATCAGCATCGACTGATTTCCGATCTTGTCCAGATAATCCTCCTGAAGAACAGAAATCACGTTCTGATAATCCGCCTTGACCTCATGCGTATTCTTGGCGATTTCCAGAATCTGAGTCGTGAAACGGTGAGGAACCTCCGGATCCGCTCCGGCCTCCTTATAAAGATTATACGCCTTTTTCATGACTTCTTCCACATCTGATTCATTTTTTTCCATCAGACGCATCTCACTGTCCACAACCGAGGCCTGAGTCAATAGCCGTTTGTACACTTCATCATGTTCCCTGCGCACCAGAAAGCTGGAGTAGGACTCGATCGCCACCAGCACCACCACCACCAGTGCGGTCCTCACGAGGGCGATGATTCCCAGATAGGTCAGAATCTCCACTGTGAACAAAGGATGGCCCGCCAGGATACTCCGTATCGTCATCTCTCCCACATTACCGAAAAAGTCGCAGAACGGGATTACAAAGGTAAAGTTCCGCAGCGTCTTGGGACCGTCAATCAGAAAGCGATAGATCAGAGTGTACAGAATTCCATAGGTGAAAAAGAAACCTATGTCCGGCAGCACTGTCTCCAGTGTGTACTGCAGTCTCCCGTCCTGAATATACGTCAGAATCAGGCGGAACAGTGGCGAAAAAATTCCGGACAGCGCTGCGATATACATCGGAGACAGATCCTCATAGCAATAAATGAAAATGCCCATAATCAGCACCGACATCGCAACGATAAAGCCCTCCGTAATAAAATTAAAACGGATCAGCGCCGCCATCGACACAAATAACGCAACCGATATTGTTTTTAAGATCTTTTCTCTGTTCATAATTCTCCCACGAGCCTGTCCGAAAGGCGGTCCTCTGCGGCGGCCGGCCGGTCGTCCTCCAGCTGTCCTTCCGCTCGCCGGCCGCTCCCTGAACGCAGAAATACTCCTCAGACCCCGACTCCGGGATCCAAGGAGTGTATTCCGTTACCTGTACTGATTCTGAGCGCGCAGGTCTTCCCTGCAGTAAACCCGCTCCCCGCCGATATAGGTTTCTTCCACGCAGACCTCGTCGATTTTCATCGGATCCACGGTAAACAGATCGTCCGACAGCACCGCAAAATCCGCCGCATATCCGGGCTTCAGCACGCCCAGCCCGGCGAAGCCGGAAACTTCCGCTGATTCCTTTGTGTATAAAATCATCGCGGTTTCAATATCGAGCCGCTCATCCTGACCGATATCCGTCCCGTCACAGGCGTAGCGCGTCACCGCAGACTTCAGATTGGAAAACGGATCCGACGGCACGGCCCACGATGTTGCAGGCGCATCCGTGGACAGACACAGCTTCACGCCGCGATCCAGCATCGTCCTATGCGGATAGATGTGCCGAAGACGCTCCGGATCCATATTGCTCTTATAGGTCTCGATTTCACAGTACTCAAAGATGGGCTGACTGGCGAATCCGAAACCCCGCTCCGCGGCCCTTGCGACAGCCCGGTCCGACGGCTCGGTCAGATGCTCCACACGAAGACAGGGCACCTTTCCGTCGGTCCAGTCCTTCTCCGGGTAAACCCTGTCGATCACCCGGTCGATGGCTCTGCCGCCCATGGCGTGAACTGAAAGCTGACAGCCCGTCCTTTTACAGAACTCCAGCGCCCGCTCCATACTTTCGTCGGAATATACCGGGAAACCGCATTCCTCCGTTCCCAGATAAGGCTCCGAAAGCCATGCAGTCTTTCCGCTGATGCTCCCGTCGCCGATCAGCTTCAGTCCGGCAATGCGGATCTGCCGGTTCCGATCCATCAGTTCCGGCGTGATGTCGAACAAGGGGTCATCCATAAAGTAATCCCACATATAGTAGAGTGAAACTCTCTGACGGAACCCTCGCTTCACCGCCTCCTCGTAGAATTCGTAATTACCGCCCTCGTGGAGATTCCCCATATCCGTAACGGCAACGATTCCCTGAGAGGTCAGGAGATTTCCCAGATCGATCAGCGACGCCACAGTGCTTTCCTTTGTCTCCGGCGGCATGAACGGGAGCACCAGATCCCGGGCGTTTTCCTTCAGCACACCGGTGGGTTCGCCGTGCTCGTCACGTTCGATCTCTCCGCCCTGCGGGTCAGGCGTGTCACGGGTAATTCCCGCGAGTTCGAGAGCCTTGCTGTTCACACAGCGGATATGCTCGCAGCTGCGGGTCAGGAACACCGGGAAATCCGACGATCCCTTATCCAGATCATAGCGGTTCGGGGAACGATGCTCCGCGAATTTGCCCTCATCGTATCCCCATCCCTTGATCCAGCCACCCTCTGGCTTTTCCGACCGTACCCGGGCGATTTCCTGAATCAGCTCCTGAATGGAATTGACTTTCGGCGGAAGGCAGGCGATCTGCCTGCTGAAATCCGCCAGCATGACCGGATGCATATGCGCATCCACGAATCCCGGGATCACGGTTCGGCCGCCCAGGTCAATCCGGGGGTATTCCCCGGCGGGAAGATCCTTTTCTGCTCCCGCAAACAGAATCCTGCCGCCGTCGCAGAGAAGAGCCTCCGCGTACAGAGACTCCGCTCCCGAAATATCCGAGGTGAAGATTTTTCCGTTGACAAATGCCCTTTTCACGATTTAGTCCTCCATCATCACCGCGCCCTTGCAGCTCGGTCCAACCATCTTGGAATAGCGATAGAGCCATCCGTGCCGGATATTCGGCTCCCGCGGTGTGTATTCCGCTCTGCGGGCGGCGAATTCCTCATCGCTGACACGGGCGTTCAGCTTTCCGTTGGGAATGTCGATCTCGATGATGTCACCTTCCCGAAGCAGACCGATGTTTCCACCGGCTGCCGCCTCCGGGCAGACATGTCCGATAGAAGCTCCGCGGCTCGCTCCGCTGAAGCGCCCATCCGTAATCAGCGCCACCGTCTTGTCCAGCTTCATACCGGCAAGCGCACTGGTGGGATTCAGCATTTCCCGCATACCCGGGCCGCCTTTCGGCCCTTCGTAGCGGATGACGACCACGTCGCCGTCCACAATCTTTCCTTCGTAGATGTCCTTAATCGCGTCCTCCTCACAGTCATAGACCCGCGCCGGACCCTCATGCACTAGCATTTCCGGAGCGACGGCGCTTCTCTTAACAACGCTGCCCTCCTGAGCGATATTTCCCCACATCACCGCGATACCGCCGGTTTCCGAATAGGGGTTGTCAATGGGACGAATCGCATCTGTCTTAATATAGGCGTTTCTGATATTCTCAGCCACGGTATGACCGTTTGCCGTAAGGAGATCCGTTTCAATCAGATTCTTCTTGTTCAGCTCCGCGAGTACCGCCTGCACGCCCCCCGCCTGATTCAGATCATGCATATGTGTCGGGCCTGCCGGCGCCAGGTGACAAAGATTCGGCACCTTTCCGCTCATCTCATTGAAAACCTCCATGCTGAGAGCGACTCCCGCCTCATTGGCGATCGCCAGCAGGTGGAGAACCGTATTGCTGGAACAGCCCAGAGCCATGTCGCAGGCGAGAGCGTTCCTCAGAGATTTCTCGTTGACGATCTGGCGGGCAGTAATATTCTTCTCCACCAGATTCATAATCGCCATGCCGGCGTGCTTCGCCAGCATGATACGTCCGCTGTGCACCGCGGGAATCGTTCCGTTCCCCGGAAGTGCCAGTCCGACCGCCTCGCAGAGACAGTTCATACTGTTCGCGGTGTACATGCCGCTGCAGGACCCGCAGCCCGGGCAGACATTCTGCTCGAACTCGGTCAGTCCTGCATCGTCAATGATACCGGCCTTGCGTGCCCCAACTGCTTCAAACATTTTAGATAACGAAGTTTCCACGCCGCCTACCAGGCCGCTCATCATCGGACCGCCTGAGCAGACGACAGTAGGGATGTCGATCCGGACGGCCCCCATGACCATTCCCGGAACGATTTTGTCACAATTGGGCACCAGCACCAGCCCGTCGAACTGATGGGCATTCGCCATCGTTTCGACACTATCTGCGATAAGTTCACGGCTTGCCAGGGAATACTTCATTCCCACATGACCCATGGCGATCCCGTCACAGACTCCGATTGCCGGAACCATGATGGGCGTGCCGCCGGCCATACGCACGCCGGCCTTCACAGCCTCTGTTATTTTGTCCAGGTGCATATGCCCCGGAACGATTTCACTGTGAGCCGAGACGATACCGATGAGCGGTCTCTCCAGCTCTTCCTTTGTGTAACCCATAGCGTAAAAAAGGCTTCGCATGGGAGCCTTTTCTACGCCTTTGGTTACATTATCACTTCTTCTGGTCATAATATAACCTCTCAGTTTCTCATTTCTGTTCTCTATACTGCTTTATCTCTTTCAATGCCGATCACCTTGCCGATGCCCCTGCAGACTGCGGACCGCACGGCACTATGGCGTCTTTGCTACTGCAGCCAGCTCATCATGGAGCGCAGGTCTCTGCCGACCTCGTTGACCGGATGCTCAGCCTGGATCTTTCTCATTGCCAGGAAGTTCGCTTTTCCGCCGGCCTTGAACTCCTTGATGAAGTTGGAGGCAAATGTTCCGTCCTGAATATCGGACAGCACCTGTTTCATTCCTTCTCTGGACTCCTTGGTGATGATCTTCGGTCCTGTGATGTAGTCACCGTATTCCGCAGTGTTGGAGATGGAGTATCTCATCATGTCGAAGCCCTTCGCATAGATCAGATCGATGATCATCTTCATCTCGTGGATGCACTCGAAGTACGCCATCTCCGGTGCATATCCTGCCTCGACCAGTGTCTCCCAGCCCGCCTTCATCAGTTCGCAGACGCCGCCGCAGAGGACTGCCTGCTCACCGAACAGGTCGGTTTCTGTCTCTTCTCTGAAAGTGGTCTCAATGATTCCGGATCTGCCGGCACCGATCCCGGAAGCATACGCCAACGCGATATCCTTCGCCTTGCCGGAAGCGTCCTGATAAACTGCGATCAGAGACGGAACGCCGGAACCCTGTGTATACTGCTCTCTTACGATGTGTCCGGGGCCCTTCGGAGCAATCATGATGACGTCCACATCCGCCGGAGGAACGATCTGCTGGAAATGAATATTGAAGCCATGTGCGAACGCCAGCGCATTTCCGGCGTGCATATGCGGCGCGATTTTCTCTGCATAGATGTCCGCCTGCAGCTCGTCCGGCGTCAGAATCATGACGATGTCTCCGGCCTCCGCCGCATCCTCGATATCCATGACCTCCAGGCCGAAATCCTTCGCCTTCTTCTCATGCTTGGAACCCGGTCTCAGACCGACAACAACCTTTGCTCCGCTCTCGGTCAGGTTCATCGCATGAGCGTGCCCCTGGCTTCCGAATCCAATGATTGCAATGGTCTTTCCATCTAAAACACTAAAGTTACAATCTGCGTCATAATACTTCGTTATCATTTTTCTGTCTCCTTTTGTTATATAGTAAGATATATTTTTTATACAAATTATAATCCGTCGGGCTTCGCCTATTCCAGCCCGTGATCGGTCTGCAGGTTCCGCTCCACGGCGGTCACGCCGCTTCTGCAGAAGTCCACGACATCGAACTCATCCATCAGATCCATGAATCCATCCAGCTTTTCCGGCGACCCAGTGACCTCGATGACAAGTGATGTGGTGGTCAGATTGATGATGCTGCCGCGGTAAACCTCAACGATATTCTTAATCGAATCCCGCTGATCCGGCATCGCGTTGACCTTGACCAGAAGAAGCTCGCGATACAGCGTTTTCTCCCGATTCAGTACGGATACAGACTTCACCACTTCCATCTTGGCGATCTGTGCGACAATCTGATCCGCGACCTCCTCCTCCACATTAAACACCATGGTAATTCGTGTGATGTCCGGATTTCCCGTAGAGGATACTGTAATCGTATCAATATTGAATCCGCGCCTTCCCAGAACGCTGGCGACCCTCGTCATGACATTCGGCAGGTTATCCACGAGAACGCTGACGATTTTCTTTTTCATTTCCTTTGCCATCTCCGCGTCCTCCTATTCCACAATGATATCTTCCACAGTCTTGCCGCCCGGAATCATGGGGAGCACCCGTTCCTCCGGCTCGATTACACATTCGATCCAGGATGGTCCGTCCTGCTTCATCGCGTCTGCCATAGCCGCCTTCAGCTGTTCGATGTTCTCCGCCCGATAGCCGTGAGCGCCGAAGCCCTCCGCCACCTTGACGTAATCCGTCTTTCGATGCGGCACCGTACTGGAGTAACGTCCGCCGTAGAAAATCGTCTGCCACTGGTAAACCATACCCAACACGCTGTTATTGAAGATTACCGTGATCACCGGCAGATTTTCACTGACCGCTGTGCAGGCCTCGTTCATATTCATATGGAGGGAACCGTCGCCGGTGATGTGCACCACCCGGCAGTCCGGTTTGCCCATCTGAGCCCCGATCGCCGCACCGTAGCCAAAACCCATCGTTCCCAGACCTCCGCTGGTCAGGAACTTTTTCGGCTTACGAAACTTCAGGTATTGAGCCGCCCACATCTGATGCTGACCGACATCGGTCACATAGATGGTGTCATCGTCGCACATGGTGCTGATGGCCTCCAGAATCTCCTTCGGATCCATACCGTGATTCAGCGTTCTCCTGACCCGCTCCTTGGTCCGCCATCCGCAGACGCGTTCATGCCATTCGTAATGCTGTGCCTTATCCACATATTCCAGCATCCGTTCAAGGATTTCCTTCACGTCGCCGACACAACATTTATCGATGTGAACATTTTTGTTAATCTCGCTGGCGTCGATATCGATCTGCAGAATCCGCGCTCTTCTTCCCCATTTCTTAGGGTTCAGGGCTACCCGGTCGCTGAACCGCGCGCCAAGTGCGATAATCAGATCCGCCTGATCGATAGCCCGATTTGCGGCCACCGTGCCGTGCATCCCCACAAGACCCAGATTGAGTTCGTTGTCGTAGCTGACAATTCCGGACGCCATCAGCGTATGCACCGCCGGGATATCCGCTCTGGAAATCAGCTCATTCACCGCCTCACAGGCGTTGGAGGAAATACATCCTCCTCCGATGTACGCCACCGGCTTCTCTGCGTTGTTGATCAGCCGAACCGCCTCCGCCAGTTCTTCCTTTGTGGGAGAAGGCTTCGGATCCAGAGGCAGCGGCGGCTTATTGGTAAACTCAGTTTTTGCAGCCGTCACATCCTTGGTGATGTCTACCAGCACCGGTCCCTTTCTTCCGCTGTTCGCGATACGGAACGCATTGCGGAGAGTCATCTCCAGATCATCCACATCGTTCACGAAATAATTCATCTTGGTGATCGGAATTGTAATTCCTGCGATATAAATTTCCTGAAAAGCGTCGCGTCCGATCAGACTGTTGTCCACATTCGATGTGATCGCCACCATCGGAATGCTGTCCATATACGCGGTGGCAATGCCCGTCACCAGATTCGTCGCGCCGGGCCCGCTGGTGGAAAAGACCACGCCGGTTTTGCCCGTCGCTCTGGCGTAGCCGTCCGCCGCATGGGAAGCTCCCTGCTCGTGCGCAGTCATGACGTGCCTGATGCGATCGCTGTATTTATACAGTTCATCATAGATGTTCAGAGCCGCTCCGCCCGGGTATCCGAAAACGGTATCGACCCCGTGATCCAGAAGAACCTCTGCTACTATCTGAGCCCCTGTCAGTTTCATACTACCTCTCCTGATTATTCCTTAAATTCCGCCTCTCCTTGAGGCGCAACTCTATTATAGAGCATCGCTAACAAATGTCAACCACTTTTTGTAATCAAACACAAAAAAATATTTCATTTTCTAATTTCATACACAATTTTCACCGATTTGCTGTTGACAAAGAGTTTGCTATACATTATATTATTGTTACAACCAAATGTAAACAAGTTTTGCCAAGACGGGAATAAACCGGTTTCAGGTTTCTCACAGAGAGCAGCAGTACGGTGAAATGCTGCAGAAACACGCCGGTGTCTCACCCCCGAGCATGCCAAACGAGCGGGCTGTGCGTTGATGGACGCGGCAGTCAAAAAGAGTGGTACCGCGGAAACTTTATTATAATGAACGTTTTCGTCTCTTTACGGTTAGATCAGATGGATAATCGCAAAGAGGCGATTATTTGTATTCAGGAGGGTTTTGAAATGAAAAATTATGACAAGTACAGAATCGGTTATTTTGTCCCGCCAGTCAATGAATACGACTGGGTGAAGAAGGATCACATTGAGAAGGCTCCCAGATGGTGCAGCGTGGATCTCCGTGACGGCAATCAGGCGTTGATCGTTCCGATGAACCTGGAACAGAAACTGGAATTCTTCACCTATCTCTGCGAGATCGGATTCAAAGAAATCGAAGTGGGTTTTCCCGCTGCATCAGATACCGAATTTGAATTCCTGAGAACTTTGATTGAGCAGGATATGATTCCGGACGACGTGACTGTGCAGGTACTGACGCAGTCCAGACGCCATATTATTGAAAAAACATTTGAATCTCTGGTAGGCGCAAAGCACGCCGTGGTTCATCTCTATAACTCCACATCCTTTGCCCAGAGACAGCAGGTATTCCGCAAGGATAAGGAAGAAATCATTAAAATCGCCACCGACGGTGCGGAACTGATGAATGAAATCGCAGCCAGATACACGGACACTGACTTCGAATTTGAATATTCTCCCGAGAGTTTCACCGGCACAGAGCCGGAGTTCGCGCTGGAGATTTGCAACGCCGTCATCGATATCTGGAAACCCACGCCTGAGCACAAGGTCATCATCAACCTGCCGGCGACCGTGGAAATGTCCATGCCCCATGTATTCGCGAACCAGGTGGAATACATGAGCAAAAACCTGCACAGCAGAGACAGCGTAGTTCTGTCCCTGCATCCCCACAATGACCGGGGAACCGGCGTGGCGGACGCAGAGCTGGGGCTGCTCGCCGGCGGCGACCGCATTGAAGGCACCCTGTTCGGCAACGGTGAACGCACCGGAAACGTGGACATCGTCACGCTGGCTATGAATATGTTCACCCACGGCGTAGATCCCGAGCTGGATTTCTCCGATATGCCGAGAGCGGTAGAGATGTTCGAGAAATTCACAGATATGACAGTCGATCCGCGCCGTCCCTACTGCGGTTCCCTGGTGTTCGCAGCCTTCTCCGGCTCTCATCAGGATGCAATTGCCAAGGGTATGAAGTGGCGAGCGGAAACCGACCCGACACGTTGGACGGTTCCTTACCTGCCCATCGATCCCCACGATGTCGGACGCCAGTATGACGGCGACGTGATCCGTATCAACAGCCAGTCCGGCAAGGGCGGAGTCGCCTACATCATCAACCGCGACCACGGCTTCGATATCCCCAAGGCAATGCGCGCCGAGGTCGGATATATGATGAAAGGAATTTCCGACCATACCCATGAGGAACTGTCCTCCGACGAGATCTTCGACATTTTTTCCCGGGAATACATCAACTTTTTCTCGCCGCTGGACATCACAGACGCCACCTTCAGCTATTTCTCCTCTACAAAGGAAGAAGGTGAGAAAACCGTTGCGGTCCGGATGCGAGTGGTCATCGACGGTGAAGTCTATAACATCGATGCAGAAGGAAACGGCCGTCTGGATGCCGTCGCCAACGGTCTGAAGAAGACGCCGTATAACTTCGACTACCGGTTCATCACCTACACGGAGCACGCAATCAGCACCGACTCCAGTTCCAAAGCCGCCGCTTACATCTGCATTGCAGACAAGGACGGTCACGAATACTGGGGCGTGGGAACACAGTATGACATAACGCTGGCCGCGGTCAATGCACTGGTCAGTGCTCTGAACCGCATGAATAAGAAAGAACATATGGTCAAATAGCGCAGAATATTATATAATGATTTTATGCTTCGGAGGCCTGCCGTTTCCGGCAGCCGCCGCAGAGCATATACGAGTATAAAGAAAGGAATTACTCAATATGGGAATGACAATGACACAGAAGATCCTCGCCGCTCACGCCGGTCTGGATCATGTGGCGGCGGGGCAGCTGATCAATGCTCGGCTGGACATGGTGCTGGCAAATGACATCACCGGTCCGGTATCCATCAATGAGTTCGATAAGGCGGGGTTTGACAGCGTCTTCGACAGGAGCAGAGTTTCTCTCGTCATGGATCACTTCACCCCAAACAAAGACATCAAGAGCGCGGAGCAGTGTAAAAAATGCAGGACCTTCGCCAGGCGCTTCGACCTAGAGAATTTCTATGACGTAGGAGAGATGGGAATCGAGCACGCCCTCCTCCCGGAGAAAGGGCTGGTCTGTGCGGGAGAAGCCATTATCGGCGCGGACTCCCACACCTGCACCTACGGCGCTCTGGGCGCATTCTCCACAGGCGTGGGCTCTACCGATCTGGCGGCGGGCATGGCCACCGGCGAAGCCTGGTTCAAGGTTCCTCCGGCGATTCGGTTCAATCTGACCGGCCAACTCTCCGAATTTGTCAGCGGCAAGGATGTCATCCTGCATATCATCGGACTGATCGGCGTGGACGGCGCTCTGTATAAATCTATGGAATTCACCGGTCCGGGAGTTGCCTCCCTCTCTATGGAGGATCGCCTGTGTATCTGCAACATGGCCATTGAGGCCGGCGGAAAGAACGGAATTTTCCCGGTGGATGACATAACAAAGGAATATATGAAGGATAGGGTCAGCCGTCCCTACACTGTATATGAGGCCGACGCTGACGCGGAATATGAGCAGACATATGAAATCAATCTGTCCGAGATCCGGCCCACCGTCTCCTTCCCCCACTTGCCGGAGAACACCCGAACCATTGATGAAGTCGGGAACATCCCCATCGATCAGGTCGTCATCGGCTCCTGCACTAACGGGAGGCTGTCGGACATGAAGGCTGCCGCTGAAATCCTGAAGGGAAAGCACGTGGCAAAGGGTCTTCGTGCCATCATTATTCCGGCCACCCAGCAGGTCTATAAGGACAGCATCCACGCCGGATATATCGACATTTTCCTCGATGCGGGATGCATCGTCTCAACACCCACCTGTGGTCCCTGCCTGGGCGGACACATGGGGATTCTGGCCGCCGGCGAGCGATGCGTCGCGACGACCAACCGCAACTTTGTCGGCCGCATGGGAGATACCACTTCCGAGGTTTACCTCGCCAGCCCAGCCGTTGCCGCAGCATCCGCTGTCGCAGGAAAAATCAGCGGACCGGAAAGGAGCAGATAGAAATGGAAGCAAAAGGATTTGTACATCGGTACGGAGACAACGTCGACACTGACGTGATCATCCCCGCCCGCTACTTGAACACGCAGAACGACAAGGAACTGGCGAGCCACTGCATGGAAGACATCGATCGGGACTTTGTGCATAAAGTCCACCCCGGCGACATCATGGTGGCCGGCGAGAACTTCGGATGCGGCTCCTCCCGGGAGCACGCCCCCATCGCCATCAAGGCAAGCGGCATCAGCTGTGTCATCGCTTCTACCTTCGCCCGCATCTTCTACCGCAACGCCATCAATATCGGCCTTCCGATTCTGGAATGTCCGGAGGCAAGCGAAAAGATTCAGGCGGGAGATGAGGTTTCCGTGAATTTTGACACCGGCGTCATTACCAATATCACAAAGAGCGAGACTTACCGGGCACTGCCCTTCCCTGCGTTCATTCAGAACATCATCCGGGCGGGCGGCCTGATGAACAGCATCAGAAACAGAACGGAGGAGAAAGCAGAATGAACTATAATATCGCAGTGGTCAGAGGCGACGGAATCGGCCCCGAGGTAGTGGCGGAAACCATCAAAGTACTGGAAAAGGTCGGACAGAAATTCGGACATAATTTTCACTTTACCGATGTTCCGGCAGGCGGCGCGGCTATCGATGCGGTCGGAGAATGCCTTCCTGCGGAAACCGTCCGTATAGCGAAAGCCAGCGATGCAGTGCTGCTGGGCGCTGTCGGTGGCCCCAAATGGGATAATGTGCCCGGCGATCAGCGGCCGGAAAGAGCGCTTCTGGGCCTGCGCAAGGAGCTCGGACTGTTTGCCAATCTCCGTCCCGCCATGGTTTTCGATCAGCTGGCGGACGCCTCCCCTCTGAAGCCGGAAATCATCAGCGGCGGGCTGGACATCGTCGTCGTGCGTGAACTAACCGGCGGCATCTATTTCGGAGAAAAGGGGCATAAGGACGGCGGCGATATGGGTCCGGCCGCCTATGATGTGGAACAGTATGCGGAGGGCGAGGTTCGCCGCATCGCGAAAGTCGCCTTCGATATGGCCATGAAGCGCAGCAGAAAGGTCACTTCCGTGGACAAATCCAACGTCCTGGAAAGTTCTCGTCTGTGGCGCAGAGTTGTGGCCGAAGTCTCCGAGGACTACCCCGAGGTGGAACTGGACAATCTGTATGTCGACAACGCTGCCATGCAGCTGGTCCGCAACCCCCGCCAGTTCGACGTAATTGTGACCAGCAATATGTTCGGCGATATTCTTTCCGATGAAGCCAGCCAGATTACAGGCTCAATTGGCATGCTTCCCTCCGCGAGCCTTGCGGACGGAAACTTCGGAATGTACGAACCCGTTCACGGTTCCGCTCCGGACATCGCCGGCACAGGACAGGCTAATCCCATTGCAACGATCCTCTCCGGCGCTATGATGCTCCGCTATACCTTCGGTCTGAGCGAAGAGGCGAAATCCATCGAGGACGCCGTGAACCGGTTCCTGTCCGACGGGCACCGCACCGCGGATCTCTGCGGCGGCGCGCCGGAGGCTGTGACTACGACACAGTGCGGTGACCTTATCGCCGCCAATATCTGAGTTTGAAGGAACCCGAAAGAATGATGCGGAAAAGCGTGAAACCCGATATAAAAATAAAAATCAACGCCAGACAGATCAGAAGAATGCTCCTGTTCATTCTTCTGATTCTTTTCGTTTTCAATCTGGCTCATTTTAACCTGAAAGCCGACGTTCGGAATTCCGCGGTGAAGGAGAATCTGAAACTCATTTCCTCCTATGATTTCTCCAGCGTTTCCGCTGTAGAAAAAAAACTTGAGGCAGAGGGCTCCAGCACTGCTCCCGTAACGGTCACACGCTCCGGAAAGGAAAACGGTCTGTCCAAAGCGAAATACCGTCAGATCTTTGACGGCTGCGCAGTGATCGGCGACTCTATCACAGAGGGACTGACCACCTACGGCTTCCTCAGTGACTCTCAGGTATTCTACAAAGTGGGAGGTTCCGTCATGCACGGCGACGCGCAGTTCCGATCTGCGGCGAAAACTTATCCGAAGGTCGCATTTTTCACCTTCGGCATGAACGATATGGGGAACTACCGGGGTAGCGCAGAAAACTTTGTAGTCCGCTACGAAACACTGCTGAAGGAATTCCATAAAACGTCGCCCTCCACGAAGCTGATGATCAACAGCATTTCCACTCCGTCCGCGGCGGCCCGGAAGAAGAACAAATCTCTGAGAAATTACCGGAAATTCAACTCCGCTCTGCGCAGAATGTGCCGGAAGATGAATCTCACATATATCGACAACAACTATATTCTGGAAGAAAATCCGAAATTCTATGGCTCTGACGGAATCCATGTGAGTTCGGGTTATTATGTCATGTGGCTGAACAACATGATTCTGAAAGCGGGGCTGTAATGAGTAAAGTAACCGGACTGCAAAAAAATATCGGGGATCGGCTCCGCCGTCTGGATGCCAGCGACATCACCAAGATTGTCCTTTCCATAGTGTTGATTCTTTTTCTGGCGGCGGTCTACCACCGTTCCGGCGCTCCGGACGTGCCCATGGACTCCGTCGAATCCGCTCTGCGGAAGGGAACCGACCTCTCCTCCATGCAGAAGTGCAGCAACCGTCAGCTGATGCAGTTCATGGGGCTGGATTACTCTGACTACGATTCCTACATCTATTACAAGAGCAGGGAGGCTCTCGGAGTGCAGGAGGTTCTGATTGTCCGCGTTTACCGGCGGGACGACCTGACCGCGGTGGAGGACGCCATCGACAGGCGCATCGCAGATCAGACCAGGACCTTTGAAGGCTACGGGCCGTCTCAGGTCGCCATGCTGAAAAACGCCATCATATACAAACGCGGAAACTATATTTTCTATTGCGTGGACAAAAATCCTGACCGGTATGAGGAGGTGTTCCGTCATGCTCTTTAGCAGTATCGTATTCATCTTCTGCTTCCTGCCGATCCTTCTGGCCGTGTATTTCCTCGTGCCGAAAAAATATCTGTTCGCCCGGAACATCGTTCTGCTGCTTTTCAGTCTCGTCTTTTACAGCTGGGGAGAGCCGGTCTATGTGTTCCTGATGATTTACAGTGCCTTTTTCAATTATTTCATGGCGCATCTGATCGCGCAGAACAGGCGAAAGGGCGGCTCCGGAAAGCGGGACTTTCTGTTCGCGCTGGTGATGAACCTCTTCATCCTGTGCTTCTTCAAATATTTCGGCTTCCTGATGGACACCGTGAACGGGATCTTTCATTCCCATATTTCCTATACCGCGCTGTCCCTGCCCATCGGCATTTCATTCTACACCTTCCAGGCGCTGTCTTACATCATCGACGTGTACCGGGACAAAGTAAAACCCCAGAGCAGTTTCCTGAACTTCACTCTGTACCTGGCACTGTTTCCGCAGCTTATTGCCGGTCCCATCGTGAAGTACATCGACATCGAAAGTCAGCTGTCATACCGCGAGACGAATCCGGAGAAATTCGGTCAGGGCGCGACGCGCTTCATGCTCGGTCTCGGAAAGAAGGTGCTCCTGGCCAACAACCTGGGCGCGCTGCACCAGCTGGTCCTGAACCTGCCGGACAGCCAGGCCTCGGTTCTCTCCTTCTGGATCGGTGCTCTGGCCTACACACTGCAGATCTACTTCGACTTCAGCGGATATTCTGACATGGCCATCGGCCTGGGCCGTATGTTCGGCTTTGAGTTTCTGGAGAATTTCAACTATCCCTATATCAGCAGGAGCGTCACGGAGTTCTGGCGCAGGTGGCATATGTCTCTGTCCGGATGGTTCCGGAACTACCTCTACATACCGCTGGGCGGCAACCGGGTCACAGTTCCCCGCCATATCCTGAATCTGCTGATTGTCTGGGCTCTGACCGGGCTGTGGCACGGCGCCAGCTGGAATTTTGTGTTCTGGGGGCTATATTACGGAGTCGTGCTGATCCTGGAGAAATATGTCTTCGGAAGCGCTCTGAAACAAAGTCCGGCGTGGGCTCAGCATCTGTACGCTATGCTGGTGGTCCTGATCGGATGGGTCTTCTTCTTCAGCAGCGATCTGTCCGCGGCGGTCCATTATCTGGGCGTCATGTTCGGCGTCGGCCGGTTCGCCTTCGCCAATGTGAAGACTCTGTATCTGCTGCGCACCAATCTGGTCCTCCTGATTCTTTCCTGTGTGCTTTCAGGCCCCCGACCCATGGAACGTTTCCGACGCTTTGCGGAGGATCGGCGCGTTGCGGCGGTGATCTGCATTTTCGCAGTTTTCATTCTGTCCGTAGCGTACCTGGTTTACAGTTCATATAATCCGTTTTTGTACTTCAGATTTTAAAAGTTCTGGGAGGCGGTCACTATGCGAAACAGTTCCTACACAAGAATAACCGGTCTTCTGTTCGTCGTCTGTCTGGCGGCGGTGTTCCTGCTGAATCTCATTCTGCCGGACAAAACCTTTTCCGCTGTGGAGAACCGGGTCCTTCAGACGCTGCCGTCCTTTTCAGTCTCAAAATACATGGAAGGCCGCTATGAAACAAAGCTGGAAAACTATGTGAACGACCAATTCCTGCTCCGGAACGGCTTCATCCGTATTAAATCCGCCGCGGACGTCACAGAAGGGAAACTGGAGGCCAACGGAGTATATCGCTGCAGGGATCATTACCTTATGGAGGAGATCAGCACGCCGAACAAGCACTTTGTCTATACAAAAAACGCGCTGCGCCAGTTCAGCCGTCAGCACAGCAACGTGAAAATGTATTTCCTGCTGGCGCCGAATGCTGCGAACATTCTTTCCGACAAGCTTCCGGCCACCGTGCGTATGGCTGACCAGAACAGATACATGGACTCGTTTCTGTCCGATCTCCACAGCTTCGGCTACACGACAATAGACATTCGGGACGCTTTCCGCAGGGCGAAGGAAGATACGCAACTCTACTACCGGACCGACCACCACTGGACCAGTGACGGAGCCTATCTCGCATACCGTACCGCCGCTAAGAAAATGAAGCTAGACAACAAAACCGCCTACGACGGCTACGCCGTCAAAAACGACTTCAGAGGAACTCTCTGTTCCAAGAGCGGATTTGTCAACGGCAGGGACGACGCGATTAAAATCTACCTTCCCGACAGCCGGCAGAATTACCGCAATTCCGTGATATACTACGCTGACACAAAGAAAAAGACAACCCACTTCTATCAGCTTGACAATCTGAAGAAGAAGGATGCCTATACCGTGTTCGGCGGAAGCAATCATCCGATGTATACGATTCAGACTCCCGGAACCGCGAACCGGACACTGCTGCTGATTAAGGACAGCTATGCCAACAGCTTTATCCCGTTTCTGTCCCAGAACTACCGGAGAATCATCGTCGTGGATCCCCGCTATTTCTTCGAGGATATCGGTGACCTCATCGACGCCTATAAAGTAGATGAAATACTGTTCCTCTACAACGCCAATACCTTCTTTCAGGACGATTCCCTGGAGATGATGCTCAGTGACTGAAGTGACGGCGAACGAGGAATGATGCGAATGATATGACAAAAGGCCGGAGCAGCGACGGAGACATCACCTCCCGTTCCGCCGTACCGGCCTTCCGTATCTCAGGCTCTTCGCAGGCTCAGTCATCCCAGCCCCGCAGGCTCGCCTGTACCTGGGCATACACTGTGTCCGCCTTGACCGTATACTCGAACAGCATGCTGTCCGCCTCATCATTGATTCGTTCAGCACTCTCCCGATCCTTCATTGCTTTTGTGTTGATAAACACATTCAGCGAAGCTCCCTGAAGAGCTGCCTTACAAAATACGACACCTACGCCGGCATCACTGATCGCGAGCCGGCTTCCTTTGTTGGCGAATTCCTCGCACATGTCGATGGCCTCGCAGCATTTCCGCATGATCTCAAGAGGCGCTGCACACGCATCCTGAAGCACGATGGCCATAACCCTCTCCTTCTCCCGCTTCTGTTCTTCTGTATCGCGAGGCATTCCGTAGGCCTTCGCCAGCGGTGTGAAGGCTTCTGCATCCCGTTCCACCAGATTCAGCATGTCATGCTGAATCTTCTCGCAGCGATCCATCATGTCGTGCATTTCGTCCTCTACCGCAGCGTATTTTTTCTTCCCGACGGTCAGGTGGCCGACCATGTTCCCCAGAGCCGTCCCGATCGCGCCCAGAAGCGCTGACGCGCTCCCGCCTCCCGGTACCGGCTCCTTACTGGAGAGTATTTCAACAAATTCTCTGCAACTGCTGTCTGTGATCATTATTATCTGATTCTTCCCTTCTGATGTAATCTGTCTGATGTATGCCCGATGCCTGCTGTGCGAGTTAAAACAGTCCGGTGATCCTGCCAGAGTTGTCCACGTCAATTTTCTCCGCCGCAGGTACCCTGGGCAATCCCGGCATGGTCATGATATTTCCGGTCTTCACTACGATGAAGCCTGCTCCCGCATCCGCTTTCGCCTCTGTCACCGTAATATGGAAGCCCTCCGGCGCACCCAACAGAGACGGGTCGTCCGAGAAGCTGAACTGGGTTTTCGCCACACAGATCGGAAGATTGCCGTAACCCAGTTTTTCCAGCTGATCGATGGACTGAGCCGCTTTCTTCTCGTAAATCACGCCGTCCGCATGGTATACACGTCTGGCAATGGTCTCAACCTTTTCGCGGATGGTCATTTCCAGAGGATATGTGAAACTGAAATGATTCTCTTCCTCCTCAATGAGACGGATGACCTCCTTCGCAAGATCAACACCGCCTTCGCCGCCCTTTGCCCATACCTGGCTGAGAACCACGTTGACGCCCAGTTCCCGACATTTTTCCTCAACGAGACGGACTTCCGCCTCCGTATCCGTCGGGAACTCATTTAGAGCCACAACCGCCGGAATGCCGTAGACTTCCCGGATATTCTCAAGATGCTGCAGAAGATTAGGCAGCCCTGCTTCCAGAGCCTCCAGATTCTCCTCGTTCAGATCCTTCTTCGGTACGCCGCCATGGTATTTCAGCGCCCGAACCGTCGCGACCAAAACACAGGCATCCGGTTTCAGCCCGCCCTTGCGGCACTTGATGTCCACGAACTTCTCCGCGCCGAGATCCGCAGCGAAACCCGCCTCCGTAACCACGTAGTCTGCCAGTTTGAGCGCCATCTTCGTCGCCATCAGCGAGTTGCAGCCATGAGCGATATTTGCGAAGGGTCCTCCGTGTACAAATGCAGGCGTGTGCTCCAGGGTCTGCACCAGATTCGGCTTCAGCGCGTCCTTCAGCAGCGCTGCCGCCGCTCCCTGTGCCCTGATGTCCGCCACAGTAACCGGTGCTCCGTCATATGTATACCCCAGAATAATCCTGGAAAGTTTATCCTTCAGATCTTCTATATCATGGGAGAGACAAAGAATCGCCATGACCTCGCTGGCCACCGTAATCTCGAATCCGTCTTCCCTCGGAACTCCGCTGGCCTTTCCGCCCATTCCGTCCAGAATATGGCGGAGCTGACGGTCATTCATATCCACAGCGCGTTTCCATGTGATTCTCCGGGGATCAATGTTCAGCGCATTTCCCTGCTGAATGTGGTTGTCCAGCATGGCGGCGATCAGATTGTTCGCAGCGCCGATGGCGTGCATGTCTCCGGTAAAGTGCAGATTGATATCCTCCATCGGAACCACCTGGGCGTAGCCTCCGCCCGCCGCTCCGCCTTTGATGCCGAACACGGGGCCCAGAGAAGGCTCCCTCAGCGCCAGCATCACCTTTTTGTCCAGTCTGTGAAAAGCGTCTGCAAGTCCCGCTGATGTGGTGGTCTTTCCCTCACCCGCCGGAGTCGGAGAAATCGCCGTCACCAGGATCAGTTTACCGTCCGGCTCATTCTTTTTTTCTTCCAGGATGCTGTAATCGATCTTCGCCTTATAATTTCCGTACAGCTCCACGTACTTTTCATCAATACCCGCGTCCCTCGCGATGTTCAGAATCGGTTTTTTTTCCACTGCCTGTGCGATTTCGATATCGGTTTTGATTTCCATGTTTTCTCCTTCCCCGGTTAATAGCCGGTATTTTTTAAAAAACTGCGCCGATGAATCGGGGTCACCCCGTGCTCCCGGATTCCCTCGTAGTGCGCCTTTGTACCGTAGCCTTTATTTCTCTCGAAGCCGTATCCGGGATACTCCTCCGCATACTCGATCATCCGCCGGTCCCGTGTCACCTTGGCAACGATGGACGCTGCCGCGATGGATACACTGCTGCTGTCTCCTCTGATGATGGAAGTCTGCGGCTTGTCCAGAGCCTCCAGCCTCAGCGCATCGATCAGAATGTGCTCTATGGTGCTCCCGTCTTTCTCCCGGAGCATCTCGTCTGCGGCAGCCGCCGCATCCAGCATGGCAAGCTTTGTGGCCTCCAGAATATTAATCTCATCGATGACCTTCGGCCCTCGGCGCCCTATCCCCCAGGCGACCGCCCGTTCCAGGATCTGACCGTACAGTTGCTCTCGCCTCTTCTCCGACAATTTTTTTGAATCATCCACCCCCAGAAGGTCGAAATCCTGCGGGAGCACGACACAGGCTGCAACAACAGGACCGGCCAGCGGACCCCGGCCTACCTCGTCGATACCTCCGATATACCGGATCCCCTGTTCCCACAAGGCCTCTTCCGGAAGCCTCATTTCCCGGAGCCGCTGCCGCATGCGCTGCTCCCGTTCTTCTTTTTTCATAGTGCGTCCTCCGGTGTAATGCTTCCCGGTGCAGTCTCCAGTGTGATCCTGCCGATTCTGCCGCTGCGAAATTCATCCAGAACAGTCCGGGCACACCGCTCATAGTCGATTCTCCTGCCCGGCAGAATGAATCCCCGTTTCTTCGCTATGCGCTCCATGGTCTCCAGCGGCGTCTCTCCCAGTTCCTCCAGGCGGTAGCGTTCCCGAAGCATCTCCGGATAACGGTTCTGCATATCCTCTAGAAAAGACAGCGCCAGATCCGCCGTATCCAGAATCTCGTCCCGGATGCTCCCGCAATATGCGAGATTCAGCCCCACGCGGGGATCCTCAAACTTCGGCCACAAAATCCCGGGCGTGTCCAGCAGCTGCATTCCGTTGGACAGGGTCAGCCACTGCTTTCCCTTCGTCACTCCCGGCCGGTCGCCGGTCCGCGCGCTCTTCTTTCCGGTCAGACGGTTAATCAGCGAGGATTTGCCGCAGTTGGGTACGCCAACGATCATCATGCGCATCGGCCGCTTGTAGCGGGCGGACCCGATTTTCTCCTGCCTTGTGGACAAAGCTCCGTACAGAGCTTTAACCCCTTCGCCGCTGACACAGTTCATCTCCAGCGCCCGAATGCCGCCAGCTCGGAAGAAGGCAGTCCATTTCCGGTTCTCTTCAGGATCCGCCAGATCTTTTTTGTTCAGAATAATCACCCGGGGCTTCTCCCCCACAAGCTCATCGATGATGGGGTTCCGGCTGGAAACCGGAATCCTGGCGTCGATGACCTCGATGACCAGATCCACCATTTTCAGATTATCACGGATCAGTTCCCGGGTCTTTTTCATATGACCGGGGTACCAGTTGATACTGTTCATTGCGATACTCCTGCTGTTCAAAGGACGTCGGTCCTCATTAATGTCAATATCCGTTGAGCCGGCCCGGAACCTGTCGGACCGGCAGTTTATATCTGATTATTGCGTCATTACTTCAGTACAGAAAAGGGAACCTTACGGTTCCCCCTTCATTATCTGCTTTCCTTTGATTTGATCTTCGCGGACTTTCCTGTTCTGCCACGCATGTAGTGGAGCCTTGCTCTTCTGACATCGCCCTTGCGAACGACCTCGATCTTCTCAACCCATGGTGAATGAAGCGGGAATGTCTTTTCAACGCCGACGCCTGATGCGATTCTTCTGACGGTGAAGCTCTCTCCGATTCCGCCGTTCTGACGCTTCAGCACGAAACCCTCAAAGACCTGAATTCTCTCTCTGTTTCCTTCCTTAATCTTGATGTGTACGCGAACGGTATCGCCGACACCAAATTCCGGAATGTCCTTCTTCAGGTAATCCTGAGTCACAGCATCTATTGCATTCATAATGATGATATCCTCCTTCCCTCATAGACGTTCTTAAATGCCCTCGAGTTACTCTACGCATCCTGCGGATGCATCATTCAGAGGAACGCCCGTAATACCTCATAAGTATATCATATCGCCGATGCCGATGCAAGAAAAATTTCATCTGCGGCGGTGTCAGGCTGCGCTGAAGTTTCTACTTTGCCCTGTAACGCTTTATGTCGATCCAGGTCCACAAAATATTGATCGCCGTTCCTCCGAGGAACGGTACCGCGATGTAATACAATGTAAGCTTAGAAGGCATATGAATGAATAATGGAATCACGAACAGCAGAAACAAAATCTCGCCGGCGATAAATCTCCTGACCCAATAGGATTTCTCTTTCAAATAAGTCTTATCTTTTTCTTTGGTCGTTTTCATTGGTTGCTACTCCTCCCCTTATTTTTTACTAACATACTCCACGGTTTCCTTATGCGGTATATATCCGCTGTTTTTACCTCCGTTTCTCCACCTGAATACCACACATACCTTGGCATATTTTTTCGAAAATTTTTTTTAGATAACATTCCAACTGTTATATTTCAATCCACCGTACACTTTGTTCGCAAATATAAAGGTAGTGGCTGCTCCTGCAACTGGATTTTTCATTGATGCAGCACATGCGACCAAGCCTTCATAAAGTTCTCTCGTTCCCATCTCCGTATATTTATTTCTCAACTTCTTAACTCCGGACTACGTCAAATAGTAGCTGCTAGTTTTGAGGCATCATCTGGCAATGCCATTTTGGTAACATTTCTGCCATCAGAGGATACTGTGATTATTCCATTACCACTTTTAGGGAAAGTAATATCAGTATCTTCGCCCAATGCCAAAATTTTATTGTCATTCTCCTGCAAATTCTGATTAATCTCCGCTTTCCCTATATTATTTTCAATTACTGCCGCTTCAGTGTTTCGCGTTTCATTATTTTCTACCGCAAAAATTCGATATGCATATTCATCGGCCTGTATATGCCCTGCACTCCTTCTCGGCTTCCGAGATGTACTTCCGTATGTTCTCCGGATCTCCCCGGAAATTATAGCCCGATCTACTTTGTTCACCTATGCGCTCCAGGTTTACATTGACCTTCTTTATTGTGCGTATTAGCGCATCGTATTTCGCAGGGTTACCCAGATCTTCATTCAGTTCAATCAGAAATTCTTCCAGACCGTCCATTCGATATTCCCTGTATGCACCCGACTCTGCGACGCGGTTGATATTCGCGGACAAAGGACGCATCGCCAGCCAGTAACTGTTCAATGCCTTCTTTTTCTCCCCGTTCGTCAACCTGTCTGAACTGACTTTATCGAATGATACAGCACTGTATCCCGCATACCGGAAGTCATCGGCGAGCATCTGTCCATTGACCGACACCTGCCTCTGGTACATGGTAATAAGCACTGCGAGCAGCACGATACACACGACTGCCAATACTCCGTAAATTATTTTCCGCCTCATAAATTCCTCCATTATTAGAATATTTTTCAAGTTGAAATTATCACTTATAGGTTGGACGTTTTAATGTACGATACACATATCCACGATTATTTCCCTGCCAAGTACCCATTATTTTATACGTAATTTTAGCGCTTTTCTTTTTCCCCTCTGAAAAATCCTCGTGTATTTCTGTATACATATCCTCCATATATTCTAAGTAGGAATCTGCGCCATTTGTTATAACACTGATGGATTCTGTAATCCCAGTGGTTTCAGACAAAAGACTGAATGCATGATTTACATATTTAACCACTTTTGTCACAGTTGAATTTTGTCTACGATTAATTTCTCGCCTCAACTCAATAAGATGCTTCCTTGTCTTTGCAGAATTTTTAAATGTCATTGTACGATATCTATATTTTGGAGCATGTTGAGTGGGATCTAAAATGAGCGGAAAGGCAGTATTTTGATCAAATTCAACAACTTGCTTTAACGTATTTCCTTCCAATTTATAATATGTCTTTACCGTCTTGTTGTTTGCATCCTTTGCCCATGGAGAATCAATAGTTGATAAAATATCACCATCTTTATTAATAATAAAGATCAATCCTGCTCCAATCCAAGACTTGTCATCTGGTGAATACAAATCGGCATATTCTTCAGATCTTATCAGACGCCACCCTTTCTGTAATTTGAAATTGAATGAATATTCTTTAGGCGCAGACTGATTTTTTATTACAATCATACTACGCACAGCATCGGATAAAACCCCATTATCATTTTCAGTAAGGGCTTGTACACTTACATCAATATCACTATTTGGTGCACAATATATTATCGTCCCATTTTTCGTCATTATTCCTTTAGTGTTTTTTTCTTCTAATGGAAGTTCCATTCTAATTGGCGCAGTTTCTTTACCATCCAGGATAACCTCATCAGATGCATTTTTAGGAATTGAAATATTAGCATCTTCTCCAATCATAGTGTATGCTTCAGGTTCTACTATAAATTTATTATTTATCTCGCTGATTCCCGTTATCTCTTCAACATTATTTGCTTGAAGATTTACCGTATCCTGATAAGTTTTCGGTTCCTCGTTGGCAAAAGACATTGTTGATGATGCCAAACAAATCATACTCACTAATAAACCAATACCCAATTTCTTCATGATTTTTCACCTCACTATTTTAAAAGTTTCTATTTCAAAAACATCCAATCACCTGACATAAATCGTTTTTTAGAATTTCACCTTTCCACTGTTATCTGTAATGGTCTCGACTTTATCGCCGGCATATGCGTGGAATACTGCATGGACACGATATGTTCCGCCAGACACTTTTCTTTCTTTTCGCAATGACAAAACGATTTGATGTGTTGAATCTGACCATGTCTCTACAGTGGTCCATATACCTCCTTTATTTTTTTGCAAGGAGCACTTGACTGTTAATTTAGTAGTTACCCCCATTCTTCCAGTTATGCGCGCCAAACATACGGCCGTCTTTCCCTGCTTTTCTAACTTAACTACTGTTGATCTGGAGTACTTGAATTCTTCAATAAGATTTTCTTTAAACTCGCTTTCCATCTCTGCACCATATACGGTGACAGTCATCCCAAACAACAGTAATGTACAAATAATTTGCACAATGATCTTCCGTAACATTCTTTTCCCTCCGTTCCATGTTATCCGAAAAAATACGTTCCGTTTAATGTGTGCTCAGCCATCGATTATGATTGAAATATCAATAGACCAATGAGCATACACTATCTATATAAACGCGCAGAACAGCCGAACGGGGACAAGAAAATATATTTTTTTCGAATTTTTTCTGCATTTCTCGCGAAATGCTTGACATACAGCAGAAATCAGGTTATTCCAATGTCTCCGCCATCTTCATCAAGACCGACAGCTTACAGTTTCCACTCAATTCGAATGCATAGTATCCATTATTCCAATATAGGCACCAGTTTCGTTCTCGATAGCAGCCATATCCCTCATATCCATTTATCTTCATCTTTTTTAAAGTTGTATCCTCTGAATTCCAACGAGCTTTTGCATTCTTCACTGTATATTGAGAATAAATTATTTCTTTGTTATTCCCATCCTTATAAATGACATCATAGAACGGGTCATTTTTGATTTCCTCACTGATCGTGTATCCTTCAGGCGTCTCGGGCTTAACCGGACGGAATTCCTTCGCCAGTCCATCGGGATCCTCTTGTCTGTAAGAGACGTGCCACTCCGTCCTGCCCTTCAGAATCTTTGTAAAAATCGTCGGACGCACCAGCGCAAAGGCAAGGATGGACGTGGCCATCAGCGCAGCGACCAGAAGGATCACCAGAGCCGCCCGACGCATTCGGGGCCTCGGACGCATTGTCCGTACACGGCGCTCCGCAAGCCTCTCCGCGCGGCGGATCCTACGCTGAAAACGCCGGGAAAACCGATGCTCCGGCTGTTCTCCGGAAAGTCTCTTCAATTGTTGAAATTCCTCAGCGTAAACCTGAAGCATCGCTTCTCTGACATCATTCATCGTCTCTAAGCCTCTCCTTCAACATGGCACGGCCGCGCTGCAGTCTCTTTTTTACCGTCTCCCTGTGCAGCCCCAGAAACTCCGCAATTTCCTTTGTTTCATAACCGTCCACAAAGAACAGCAGGAGCACGTCGCGATAAATCGCCGGGAGCTCGCGGATCACACGCTTTGTTTCAGCAAACTCCAGCCGGGACTCCGGAAGCTCCGCCGCCGTATCCTCCATCGTATCCACGAATTCCTGCGCGGCAGCTGCTCCGGCCGAATCCCGTCTGACCATATCAATCGAAATGTTTCTGACTATAATAACGATAAAATTCCGCGTCCGGGGACAATGAACCTCATTAATTTTTGAAAAATTTTTTGCGATACGAAAAAAAGCCTCATTCACTGCATCCTCGGCAAGTCCCGAGTCGTGCAGTATTTCTGAGGCAATATAAAACATCAGCTTCCTGTAGCTGTAATAAAGATCTTCGAATCGGCTTTGTTCCTCCGGCGTATCTACAATCTGTAAAAAGACATTCAGCATAGTCGGCGTCCCTTCTCAGGCCCGGGGGTGTGTCCGGTCATAGATATCCTTGATCCGGTTGCGCATATGCTCGAAATACACCTGCGTCGCCAGAATATCCTCGTGGCCCATGAGCTCCTGCAGGGATTTCATATCGATTCCGTTCTGCACCATGTGCATGGCAAAAGAATTGCGCAGGGTCTGGGGCGTCAGCTTATCCTCCAGATTCGCCGCTTTTCCGTACTGCTTCAGAATTTTCCAGAAGCCCTGACGTGTGAACTGTTCTCCCATGTAATTGACGAACAAAGGCTTGTCCGGGCCGTCCTCCTGATCACGGATCAGCGCCGGACGGCTTTCATCCAGATATGTCTGCAGGGCTGACCGCGCAGGCCCGCCCATCGGCACGATTCTGGCCCGTCCGTGATTCCCGCTGCACATGACGAAGCCCATATTCAGATTGACGTCAGACATCCGCAGCTCGATGATCTCGCTGACGCGTATACCGGTGGCGTAGAGCACCTCCAGCATAGCCCGGTCCCGTTTTCCCTTCACGGAATCGTCCGGTGTCGCCAGCAGCGATTCCACTTCCTCTATGCTCAGATACGAGATCTCTTTCCGGTTAATCTTCGGAGACTTGATTCCTTCTGTGGGATTCTCGCTGATTTCTCCTTTTCCCTGCAGATAACGGTACAGCGCCCGGATCGACGCCAGCTTGCGGTTTACCGTCGCTCTGGACTTTCCGCTCTGCTTCAGCTGCATCAGATAGGATACAACCTGTGTGTTCGTCGCCATCGCGTAATGCTCGATTCCGTTCTGCTTCAGAAACCTTCCGAAGGCAAGAAGATCCTGCCGGTACGCCGCGACCGTGTTCTGGGACACCTTTCTGGTGCTCGTGATATATTCCAGGAAATTTTCTACTTCCATACTGCTCTCCACTCTTTTGCCGGCTCACCCGGCCTGCCTGACCCGACCTCTATTCCAGATAATCGTCCAGCTCTCCGCGGTCGATCAGACCCTTCACCATCAGAATCGCGACCTGACTCTTCCCGTCCGTGAGTTTGCCGCGCATCACCATATCATAAAGCTCGTCGATATGATGCTCCTCAAGATCGATCGCCTCGTTATCATCTAAATCCGTCTCCCCCGCATGGAGCCCCGTCGCGAGAAAGACATGCAGAACCTCTCTGGAAAAGCCGACCGACGGCCAGGAGGACGTCAGAAACCGGATATGTTCCGGCGTGTAGCCTGTTTCCTCCCGAAGCTCCCGCAGAGCCGCCTCTTCCATCTCCTCGCCCGGATCCATTTTCCCCGCGGGAATCTCGAAGACCACATCCTCCACCGGTTTTCTGTACTGACGCTCCATGATAATATTCCCGTTTGGCTTCAGTGCCGCGATTACGACGCCGTCGGCATGCTCCACGATCTCCCGCGAAGACTGCCCGTCCACCGTAGTCACGATGTCTCTGCGTACATCGATCAGTTTTCCGTGATATACAATATCAGAACAAATCGTCTTTTCCTCAAAAGTCAATGTCTCGTCTCTCTTTCCTGCTATTCCTATTTCCGTTACTTTTCCTGTTGATTCTGCCGGCTCTCTCCCTGTTCCGGCAGCCGTCAATCCTTCTCTCCGCCGCTCATCGCCTCCGACTTGCGAATGGCTGCTGCGGCGCCGTCTCTTACGATTTCCCGAAAGCCGTGCTCTCTGAGGAAATTCACCGCTTCGCAGGTCGTTCCTCCCGGGGTGCAGACGCTGTCGATCATTTCCTCAAGCTCTCTGTCCGCGGACAAAACAAGCTTCGCCGCTCCCAGAACAGCCTGCGCCGCAAACATACGGGCATCAGAGGCACTCATCCCTGCCTTTTCTCCGGCCTCTGCAAGTCCCTGAATATACATATATGTATACGCGGGACTGGATCCGCTGACACCGATCACTGCATGAATCAGCTCCTCCGGCACCTCGCCGGCCTTTCCGATGCTGCTCAGCAGATTTACAATGCTCTGTACCTCAGCATCACTCACATTTCCGTTGCGGCTGACGCTGACCATAATCTCCCCGACCCCGGCAGGCGTGTTGGGCATGATGCGGATGAGCTTCGCATCCGTCCCCAGCGTTTCCTCTATCCGGTCGAGGGTGATTCCCGCGGCCATGGAAATGAGAAGTTTATCCTGAGTGAAATTCTCCGCGATTTCAGGAAGGATCTCCGGGAAGGTTCCCGGCTCCACGCCGACAAAGATAACATCGCAGGAGGCGATCAGCGCCGCACGACTGCCCGCGGCTCTCACACCGAAGTCCTGCGCCTGTTCCGCGGAACGTTCGGGAGTTCGCCCCGCTACCATCACGTCCTCCGGATTCAGCGCTCCCGCATGCAGGAGCCCGCGCAAAATCGCGCCGCCCATATTTCCCACGCCGATAAATCCATATTTCATGCGAACCATTACCTCGTTTTCAATTGCTTTAATACGTGTTCATTCATCGAATATGCTTGAAATATCAATAATACATAGTGCACATTCGGTAATCTGCCGACACTGCTTTACAATATTATATCACTCGTAAACTCTATTGGGAATAGCGTTTTTTCGAAAAAAACTAACTAAAAAAACTGATTTTTATCTTTTGGCTCTTGCAATTCCGGTGCTAATCTTATATAATTAAATCGTGGTTATCCCCCTGATAACCTCATTAATCTCTAATCCCAATACCCCTTTTGAACAAAGTAGACTGCACCCCTGCGGTCTATTTTGTTTACCGGAGAAAATCTAATGAAAACAATACGAAAAGAAGTTCAAACTGAGCCATTCTGTAGCCGGGCGTTTTCGCTGTATACCGCCGGCGCAGAAATCGCCGTATTTGATATTGAGACAACCGGCCTTTACCCGAAGAGGGACAGCCTGATCCTTTCCGGTATTCTTCGGCTCCGTACGGGCGGAAAAGCGACTGCAACCCAGTATTTTTCTGACCGGTCCGGAGACGAGCCGGAGGTGATCCGGGCGACTGTCCGGGATCTTGCCGAGTGTGATCTGATCGTCACATATAACGGCCGTTCCTTTGACCTCCCTTTTCTGCGGACCCGCGCCGCACGCTATGGAATTGACACCGGCGCGCTGAACATGGCCGATCTGGATCTCTATATGGTTCTCCACTACCATTCCGACCTGAAGGCTGCGATTGGCTCTCTGGCGCAGAAAAACGTAGAGCGGTTCATGGGACTTGACACCGGCCGCAAAGACGAAATCAGCGGCTATGACAGCGTCCGGCTCTATCAGCGGTATATGACGAATCATGATCCGGAGCTGGAAGCGAAAATTCTCCTCCACAATCACGACGATATTCTTCAGCTGGGGAAGCTGCTCCCCGTCATCGAAAAGACAGACTTTCATCGTGCAATGTTCTCCCTCGGTTTCGGTGCAGGCGATTTCACAGTTCGGGAGCTGCGGGCCGGCGACGGCGGACTGGATCTGCGAGCCGGGAAACGGAAAAACGCGGTGGATTATATTTTGTTCCCCACCCCGGAGCAGCCCTACAGCCTGATGATGTCACGGGAAAGTGGAATCCTCGAGGTGAATTTCCCTGCTGTCAAGGCCGCGCCCGGAATTCCGGTTATCGACGCCCGGAGAATTCTGGGGGAGGAATCGATGAAGACGTTGGAAAAATACCCTGCCTTTGAGAGTGGATATCTGATTCTGAAAAAGGCTGACCGAATCAACTACCTTGAAATCAACGCCTTTGTATCCGCCTTTCTCAGGCAGATCGGTCCCCGGCTCAGCCGATAGGCACACACGCCGCCGCATTCACAAAAAACCGCCCCGGTGCGATACCGTAAGGCGGTTTTCTGTATTGCCATCTATCCGCGGAACACCATCTCTCTGCAGATGTCCGAAAGAGATGCTGCGCCGCACATGGCCATAGTGTCTGCCAGTTCTGCGCCCAGACGCTCGGTGAGCTCTGCCACGCCCTGTGCACCCTTCCGGTAAACCGCGCAGACATAGGGTCGGGCGATCAGAACCGCATCCGCGCCCAGCGCCAGAGCCTTGAAAATATCCACGCCGCTTCTGATCCCTCCGTCTACCAGGATCTTCACAGCGCCGCCGCAGGCGTCGGCAATCTGCCCCAGAACCTCTGCCGTAGCGGGACACTGGTCCAGAACACGGCCTCCGTGATTAGACACAACGATGGCCGACGCTCCCGCCTCCACCGCCTTTTTCGCTCCTGCCACCGTCATAACGCCTTTAACGATAAAGGGTACGCCCGCCTCCCGGATGATTTCCGTCAGTTCCTTCGTGGATTTGCTTCCCGCCGGCGGCTGGAAGTTCTTCAGAAACGGAAGTCCCGCAGCGTCGATATCCATCGCCACCGCAAAGGAGCCGGACTGCCGCACCAGTTCCATCTTCTGCGCCACCATTTCCGCATTCCAAGGCTTGACCGTGGGAATTCCAAAGCCGTCGTTCTCGCCGATGACGCTGCATGCGGAGATCATGACCTGCTCATTCATTCCGTCACCTGTAAAGGCTGCAATGCCGGCCTCCCGGGCAGCGGGAATCAGAATGTTGTTATAGGCGAGGTCGTCATAGCGGTCGCCGTAATGAAGTTCCACAGCGCCCACCGGTCCCGCGAAAACCGGAAATCGGAACCTCTTGCCGAAAAGTTCCAGCGTCGTATCCGGCTGCCTGTTTTCACAGATCGTGTCCATATTGACACGAATCTCCTTCCATTTGTCGTAGTTCCGGATTGCTGTATCGCCAACGCCCTTGGCGCCCGGACCCGGAATCGTGTTCCCGCAGGCTCTGCCGTCGCAGATCCTGCACATCTTGCAGAAACCTTCCATATTGTTTCTCAGCTCCCTTCTGCTAGCGGATCAGCGCGTCAGCCAGGCGGTCCATCGCGTCAGTGCGGTAATCCTCAATGGTTCCATTGTCACAGGCAGCAGCCAGCGCCGGGTCGATAGGCAGCTTCGCGATATTTTTAATTCCATATGAGGCTGCGACCTCTTCCACATGGCTTTCGCCAAAGATCGCATGCTCGCTCCCGCAGTCCGGGCATCGGAAATACGACATGTTCTCCACGATTCCCAGAACCGGAACATTCATCATCTCCGCCATTTTGTACGCCTTCTCCACAATCATTCCTACAAGTTCCTGAGGAGACGTCACAATGACGATTCCGTCCACCGGCAGAGTCTGATAAACTGTAAGCGCCACATCTCCTGTTCCGGGCGGCATATCCACAAACATGACGTCGATATCGCCCCATACGACATTGCTCCAGAACTGCTGGATAACGTTAGACAGCACCGGACCTCTCCAGACCACCGGATCCGTCTCGTTCTCCAGCAGCAGGTTTATGGACATTGTTTTAATCCCGCCCTTTGTGGCCTGTGGGAGAATGATCTCATCGTTTCCCATCGCTTTATCAGTGATTCCAAAGGCTTTCGGAATCGACGGACCGGTAATGTCAGCATCCATCACGGCGACCTGCTTCCCAAGATGAGACGCAGCCACTGCCAGCATGGATGTGACAGAGGATTTCCCGACGCCGCCTTTTCCGCTGACCACGCCGATCACCTTGCGGATTTTGGACTCACTGTTCATCGGTGCCTTGGGGATTCCTCCCTGACGTTCTTCGCAGCTTTCTCCGCAGCTGCCGCAATCATGATTACAATCTGCCATAATTTTTCTCCTTTACATTTTGTTAAAACATTCTTATTCGCATTTTGTTAAAACATTCCTAAGTTCTTAAACAGGAACAGCCACAGAAACAGCGTCAGACAGGAAAACGCCGACGAAAAGATCACACAGTTTCCCGCCAGTTCTCCATCACTTCCCATGGACTCCGCCATAGTGTACGAAGAAATCGCAGTCGGCGCAGCCAGCATGGAGACAAGACTGACAAAAGCAACGCCCCGGAACCCTGCAGCCGCCGCAGCGGTCAGAAATATTCCCGGCACGGCAATCAGTCTTCCCGTCACACAGATCACCAGATTTCTTCTGCACCGTTCCAGACTCCGAAAACTGAAGGATGCCCCCAGCACCACCAGCGCCATCGTTGTCGCCGTGACGGAGAGATCCCCGATCACAGTCTCTATGGGGGCAGGAAGTCTGATCCCCGTGAAGACAAAGAACAGCCCCGCGATCGCTCCCAGAATAATCGGATTCGTAACGACTCCCTTCACGACCGTTTTTACATTCGGTTTTCCTCCCCGGAAAACCTCAAGTATGACCACAGCAAGGACATTGTACAGCGGCACAACCACCGCAATCAGTACAGCCGTGACTGCAACGTTTCCCCGCCCGTACACGTTAATCGCCATCGGAAGTCCCATGATGATGAAATTGCTCCGGTAGATCGCCTGAATCATCGCACCCCGGCTCCGCTGCGAGGGTTCGATCTTCATGACGATCGGAATCGATACGGCGCAGACCGTGAGAACCGAACCCACGCCGAACAAAATAAGTCCGAGGTCGAATGCCTGTGCGAGATCCGCCCCGTACAGGTTTTCAAACATCATACAGGGATAGCATACGACGAAGATCATATGGTTTAGCCGGCTCACTTCCCCTGCAGTCAGAAGTCCCTTCCACTTCACGGCGGCTCCGATAAGCATCAGAATAAACAGCGGCAGCACCGCCCACACGCATACCAGAAAATTACTCAGCATCCGTAATCACCCTGGCGATTTTTCTGTCATGTTCATCCACCGGAATCACTCCCGATCCGCAGGTCATTTTCTCGAAGCAGATCAGCGCGCAGGGAAAGTCCATCCCTTCCAGGTAACGATCATAGTACCCCCGTCCGTGTCCCAGACGATTTCCGTCGTGATCGCAGCTGACGCAGGGAATAACACCGAATTCGATCTCTTCCTGCGGAACGGACGCAAGGCCCTCCTTCGGCTCCAGAAGCCCATAAAATCCCCGTTCCAGATCTTCGTCACAGTTGTGGATCTCTACCGCCTCCATGGTTGTTTTGTCAATGCAGCGCGGAACACAGAGTCTCTTGCCGCTCCGGAGCGCATCCTCCAGTATGGCTCTCGTGTCCGGCTCTGCACCTACGCCGACAAAGCAGAATACGACCCGGGCCTGCTGATAATCCGCATCAGCCGTCACTCTGTCGCAGATTCTTCTGCTGGCGGTCTCACAATAGTCCCGCGACAGGCCGCGGGCCCGTTCCTTCATTTCCGTTCTAAGTTTCTTCTTCTCTTCTGTCTGGCTCATCTTCTTACCGGTTTATCTTCTTACAAACTCACATTCTGCGCATTCCGGTCTGTGGGGATTATCCGGATCGCAGTGCAGGGGATAAAGTTTCACGTTCGGCTTCAGTCTGTTTCCCATCAGTGAAATCAGCCCGGCGATCTGACACAGGGTTCCCGCGAACTCCACCGTCTGTCCGGACTTTGCCTGTCTCAGCGTCTCCCTGTACACCTTCGGCATATCCCGGTAATAATAATCCTCGCTGTACTCATAGTAATTCGTGAACCCCGGCATATCCACCGGATTGTACAAAGGACAGTACAGCACGCAGTTGTTGCAGAGTTTGCAGCCGTTTTCATCGATGACCGGCTTCATCCGTCCGTCCTCATCCTTTTCCATCTTCATACAGTATTCGCGGCATCCGACGATACATGCGCCGCAGCCGTTGCAGTTCTTGATCCGATCCGTAATCTGCATATTCTTCCTCCCTCTCGTGGCTCGCAGCCACCGATACCATTATATCACATATTTTCAAGTCGGCTACAGGGAACCGGGTGCTCCGACAATTTCAGTTATTTCAGATATTTTGTGGGGATCCTATTGACTTTTGTACGATAATGTATTAATATATGAACATAAAGAAAGTACCAAGGGTACAGGAAAGGAGTGAGGGCCATTGCAGAAGCGGACCATTGGACCGGGAGACATATTCGGGCATAGCCTTCTGCTTCAGAGTCAGGCTGGACGGATCTGAAATCAAACAGTATGACTGAGACGGATGAAGGGAAAGACCTGCCGGACACGCAGATAAACCGACAGCGCGGAGAACTCGGAAGCAGCAGAGCGGTTGCCCCATGCAGATATCGTAACAGTTGCGGAGTCTATGGAAGGAGTAGATATACCGAAGTTGACATAGATCGAGATTCAATTTATATAGATTACGATATGTCTTTCAGTCAGCAAAACTGAATAATAATGAACGATAAACGGACTGTCTTTGGGACAGTCCGTTTTTTTTTTAGCAGTGCAGGGATTTTCGGCACACGACACGGCTGCGGCTGTTACGCCTGCAGCTTTGGTCTTTGTCCGGATATTGCCGGAGGGCCGCCGGCGCTTTTCTTTTTGTCGATCAGGAATTTGCTGAAATTGATTTCCTGTGACGCCATCTCCATGAGGTCCAGACATGTATTTCCGATTCTCTCAACATCATGAAGGAGTTCGTTCAGAGAAATTGTAAGACTGGCATCGCACAAGCCCTTGCCTACCCTTTTCATATGAGCGGCGCGTATCTTATCATCGAGCCGCACCAGTTCTTCTTTGTCATCCATAGACTTCTGCATCGCCGTAACATTCCCCATGACGATACTCCTGTGCACCGCTTCATAAAGTCCGGACAGTACATCAAACAGCTTGGAAATCTCTTTGATCGCTTCTTTAGAATATCCGGACTTTCCCTGATTCGCTTTAGCCATGTTATCAGAAATCTGTCCACACAGTCCGCTGATCCGGTCGATATCATTCACTACAAGCATCAGTCCTGTCGTGTCTGACGCCTGCGTTTCCGTCAGGACGCCCTTGGAAAACATCTTCGCCAGATATTCGCTGATTGCGTCACCCTGTACCGCGATTTCCTGTGCCTCAGAATGAACCACCTGCAGTGTATCCTTAAGGGTTTTCAGCCGGATCCCCCGGAGAGAAACTAGCATATCATTAACGCGATCGCTGCATGCGATAATTTCCTCAAATACAAGATGCAGAGCAGATACCGGCTGATGCAGCAGGTTGTCGTCCAGCGTCGTAATCGGTTTTCGCTCATAATCCCTCTCTGGCAGAATCTTCATTACTATCTTTACCATGAGCCACAGCAAAGGCAGCCAGATCAGTGTCATCGTAAGATTGAAGCAGGTGTGAGCGTTGGCGATCTGACGGGAGATTACTGCGATCTCATCTCCATGCGGCGATATATACTGAATCAGCCTGGCGTATGGTTTGATAAACCAGATGAACAGGCACGTGCCTGATACGTTGAACAGGCAGTGCGCCAGTGCGGTCCGCTTCGCGTCCCGGCTCTGTCCGATGCTGGCCAGGATTGCGGTAATCGTGGTTCCGATGTTGTCTCCCAGCAACACGGGAATCGCTCCGGCCAGTCCAAGGACACTCGATACACCATCCGGTCCGGGCTGAGAAGCGAAATTCTGCAACACCGCAATGGTGGCGGAACTGCTCTGCACCACCAGCGTCATGCACATTCCCACCAGTACGCCAAGAATAGGAACGTCTGACACCTGCGCAATGAGGTTCACAAAAAACGGGCTGTCCGCCAGTGGCTTCATGACATTTCCCATGGTTTCGATTCCCAGGAAAAGAAGCCCGAAAGCCAGAACCGCCTGCCCGATATATTTCAGTTTCTCTGATTTTGCTACAAACTGTATGATAAATCCGATGAAGATAATCGGATAGATATAGTCACTGATGTTGAATGCGATAATCTGCGCAGTCATCGTCGTTCCGATGTTTGCCCCGAAAATTACTGAGATTGCCTGTGGCAGAGAAATCAAACCCGCGCTGACGAATCCGATTGCCATAACCGTGGTAGCGCTGCTGCTCTGCAGCACGGCTGTTACCAGCGCTCCGGAAATCACTCCGAGAAGGGGATTCCGCGTCAGCATCGCCAGCACTTTTTTCATTTTCTCTCCGGCAACCTTCTGAAGGCTGTCACTCATCATGTTCATGCCGAACAGGAACAGCGCCAGTCCGCCGATCAGCCCAAAAGCCACTCTTATCGTTTCATTCATTCGTCTGTCCTCCTTTACGCTCACATTAATTTTACAAAAACAGAGCTTTTTTTATCTATCAGAGGACTGTAAAAGTTATATTAAATCTTTGTAAAATAATATCAGCGCAGATATGGACGGGTCGAGTCTTCCATTCTGATAATTTCACGGCAGACACGCTCCGAATTGCGGCGGTCGTTATACCTGAAGAATGTGTCCACTCTGTCTCTGTACAGTTCCGGCTCCGCACAGTCTGACGCAACAAACCGCACAATCGCATCTATCGCAGTCTGCAGATCGTAAACAACCGGTCCGAATCCGTCCTGCTCATAATCGAAATAACCTTTTTTAAAAATGTGCCGTCCTTCTATGTCGTTTCTGTCAAACTGTGTATATATCACCGGTTTCCTGAGATAGGCAAAATCAAACGCAACGCTGGAGTAGTCCGTAATCAGAAGCGATGCCCGTGCGAAGATCCCGCTGTAATCCATCTGATCATCCCCGACAGTGATCAGCGGGTTTGACTGAAAATCTCTGAGCTGACTGCGCAGCGAAGGATGCAGATGAAATTCACCTCGATATCCGGCTCTCTCCATAGCTTCAAGGAGTTCCGGCGAATGGATCAGGCCGTCATAAAACCGGAAGTATTCAGACTCACGGAAGCTCTCGGAGTATTTTCGTTCTCCCGCCCGGTCGCTGAGGGTTCCTGCGAGATCCTTCCTCCAGGTAGGCAGAAACGCAATCAGTTTTTCCCGGTGATCCCGAAGCCGGTCATGGCGCGGCATGCCCGTCAGTTTCACGACGCTCTCATCATATCCGTAATTACCGTCCAGAACAGAACTGTATTCTCTCCCTGCAGATGTAACAAATAATTTAATATTCAAATTCCCGCGATGGAGCCATCCTGAAACATCCTGCTGAGTAACGCCGTGCTGCAGGAACACAAAATCCGATTCGATCATATCTTGATAATACTTTCTGTCTTTGCCAAAAGGATTGATGACCCACTGATCCGCCGCAGAGGAAATAATTTCAGATGCCGCCAGGAAATACGCCAAATGCTCCTCCGATCCGTACTTCAGCACGGGTCCTGCCTTCGCCATTCGTTCGTAATCCTCGCTGTCCGCGTTGAGAACAAAATAAATTTCTCTGCTCTGCTTCACATCGCTTTTCATCAGATACCGGAACAGAGCCTCGCCGTTGTCACCAGCGCGGTACGCACGGTCAAAGACCAGCCATATCGGCCTTTTTTTCGCTTTTCTCTTCAGGCCGGCAGCCCTTTTCCGAATCCGCAGGACTTCAGGTTTTCCCAGTTTCTTCAGGATGCTGTCGCGTCTTTTTGCGGCCCGCCACGCCGCATACAGATTACCTGACGAAACAGCAATTCCATTTTCTTCCCGACTGACCATCCTGTTTCCGCAGAGAAAGAAGGAGTTCTCCATTCCGGAAAGTCTGGACCACTTCTGCAGTTTCAGCGGCATCCACGCACAGTTACCCATACTGTCGGAAATACGGAACCGGTAAACTGTGTCTTCCTTCAGCGGAAGATCCAGGGTAAACCAGATTCCCTGCTGAACCAGATCGCCAAGCATTCCTTTCCTGTCATAATGTGAATTTTCGATGCAGAGCGGATTCCATTCGCGGCCGGCCGTATCCACCGCGCAGAATTCACGATTTTCTCCCAGAATGCGATGTGCGCTCACCCCCTCCAGATGAAGCATTCCGTCCCTTTCTTCCAGCATCCGGATCTGCATCGGTATCCTGTTCAGAAGGAGTTCCTGCGGAAAAGTCCTGTCACCGTATTTCAGACGAAGCGCGTAGGCCTTGTACGGAAGCGGAAGACGGGACTTTACGATTGTCAGATCCTCCACTTCACCCAGAATTCTGCTGATAAGTTCCCTGTATGCAGTTCTTTCCTCCCGGGACATTTCCTGCGGAAGCGGCTGCTTCAGCCGGGTCTGCAGATCGCCGAGAATAAAATTCTGCGCATAGGCAGTGACTTCACCGCAGTAGTTCCGAGAGCATTCAATTATACCGGAATACGCGGCCTCCGCATAAGAGAAGTATTCATCCTTCCGATCCAGAAAATCCCATGCGCCCCGTTCGGGAATCACATCTGAAACATGGCACACCGCCTCTCTCAGGTAGCGGATTCTTCCGGATCGCAGCGCCAGCCTGCCGATAAGCGTCTGACGCTCAGCCGCACCCGCCTCCAGAGCAGACTCCTCCCCCGTCAGCAGTGATGCGGGAATGAAAGATGAATCCAGATCGTACAGGACTTCTTTCGGCCTTTTATCGGTTTTGCAAAGATGAGACTTCCTGAAATTCCGATCGCCTGCCCCGACAAAACCGCTTCGTTTTCCGTGATATTCCCGGCGACAGGTAATAATTTCCGGGCAGGCTTCTGAAACATTTCCCGAACCGCCGTCTTCCGGTATTTTGGAGCCTCCATCATTCTCTACAGTCTGCCCGCCGCTTTGCGGAAGCGCGCTTATCGCTTTCCTGACGATCCTCAGAGCATCTGCGTCCCAGTAGTCGCCTTCGCCGGAGATATTTACATAACAGCCTCGGATGTACTGTCTGAGTTCTTTCAGGGAAGATACCGTCGATGCGGAAAGAATCCGAACATTTTCTCCGTACTTTTCCCGGAAATCACTGCACAGACGGTGCTGCTCCTCATCGCCTTTGTTTTCAATCAAAAGCACCTGCGTGCCTTCCGGAAAACCGGCAGTCTGATTTTCCAGTGCACACAGGGCCTTTTTCAGTTCTTCAGTTTTCTGATCGGTATGTATGACAACTGAACATACGATTTCCTTCTGTTCCATATATATCCCCGTCATTGGTTTATGCCCGTGTATCGTTCCCGGTACAGTTGCTGCTCCGCACAGTCGCCGGAAACAGGGCTGTCTCCGAATATCTCAGAAGGTCGCCACCTCCGGCACCGCCGGCGCCGCCTTCTTCACCTCTGTACAATAGAGTACCGGTCCTGGGCCCTCACCCGCATATACAGGGTCATCTTCTATACGGACCTTTGCAGAAACAGTAACCCAGTCGCCGTTTCCGAATGACGCCGCCTCATCGGTCCATTTGCAGACAAGTCCAGCGAACTGAATGTCCTCGACACAGCAGGTCATGACGTGGCGCCCGAACACAAATTTATTCTTCGGAATGTCTCCACCGTTTACCAGACGTCCTTTCAGATGAAGAATCTTGCCGTCATATTTCTGCTGATCTTCGTTGATGTCCCGATACCATTCCGCATACCAGTCGTCTCGGATCGTAATGACAGGCTGTTCTGTGTCGAAGGGCAGCGGATCCTGAATCGTATCCATCTCCACATCGTTTTCGCCATACTCATAGAGTATCTGACTCTTCCGGTTGGCAACCCGGACAATTTTATGGAATCGCATCTTCGTGGAAACGCCTTCCTCATCGACCTCGTCCATTTTTTTACGGTCGCAGCGGTTGAACACCACGAGTTCCGCGCTCTTCAGCTTGTCGAACACCAGCTGCCGCATATTCTGATTATATGACAGAAATGTACGGGCGTCCGCAAACATCATTTCCTGGTAGGTCAGCCATTCTGCAGGCATGGCGCGATAAAAGCTGTCAAGCCCCCACATCCCGTTATATTCCACAATTACACGTTCCACCCGGTGCTTTTTCTGCAGGCTGACCAGCAGTTCCTCGCTGAGATCCTCTTCATCCTCGACGGTCTCAAAGAAAACATTCGTTCCGAAAAACTTAGAGGGGTGATATTCAGTCTCGCCCTCTTCACACAGCAAAAACAAAGTCCGCTCACCCATATTAAAGTCCGGACCTTCCAGAGCCTCCTGAATAAATGTGGTCTTTCCCGACTCCAGGAAGCCTGTAAACAGATATACCGGTATTTCCATACTGCCTCCTTTGTTCTCCTTATAATCCCCAGATGACTTCAGACTACAACGCGAAAAGTTCGCTGATGCGGTCGCGGTCGATTCCCGCACCGATAACGCAGATCATTCCGGTCGTTGCCGCGGCTCCTGTACGCACATCCGGTTCTCCCGGCACATAATCGAAATGGATCCACTGTCCGTCCTTGCCCTCTACAATACCTTTTGCCCGAAGCACCTGGCCCACCTCGGCGATATTCTGAAGACCGGTCAGCGCATCGCGTATCTGCTCCTGCGTATATTTATGCGCAGTCTCCGCTCCGAAATCCTCAAACACTTCATCCGCATGGTGGTGACCGTCGTGATGATGGTGATGATGTTCATGTTCATGTTCATGTTCGTGGTCATGGTGATGATGTTCATGTTCGTGGTCTTGGTGCTCATGCCCGTGTTCGTGGTCATGGTGCTCGTGCCCGTGCTCATGAGCATGGGCCTCCTCCTCCGCATAAGCCTCCTCACGGAGTCTGTCGAGTTCTGCGGACAAAGTCTTTTTCTTCTCCATAGTCTCCAGAATCTGTGCACCTGTAATCTGATCCCACGGCGTCGTAACAATGGAGGCGTCCCTGTTATGCTCTCTCAGAAGAGCGACGCAGGTGTCCAGCTTCTCCTGGGAAAGTCCGTCCACATGACTCAGAATGATAGAGCTCGCGTGCTCCACCTGATTGTTGAAGAACTCACCGAAGTTCTTCATATACATCTTGCATTTCTTCGCATCCACAACAGTCGTGAAACCGTTCAGCTGAATCTGATCATTATGCAGATCCTGCACGGCAATAATCACGTCGCTGAGTTTTCCAACGCCAGACGGCTCGATCAGAATCCGATCCGGGGAAAACTGCTCGATGACCTGATTCAGCGCCCGTCCGAAATCGCCTACCAGACTGCAGCAGATGCAGCCCGAGTCCATCTCATTGATCTGCACTCCGGTATCCTTCAGAAATCCGCCGTCTACGCCGATTTCGCCGAATTCGTTCTCAATCAGAACGATCTTCTCGTCACCATACGCCTCTTCAATCAGTTTTTTGATCAGCGTCGTTTTTCCGGCTCCAAGAAAACCGGAGAAAATATCTACTTTTGCCATAAAAAAATCATCTCTTTCCGTTAATTTTTTGTTCGTCGTTTACCTTCTTTATATACCCTTCCGGCAGAAGTATAAACGCCGCATCAGTAAAAGCGGGCCACGTTTTCCCTTACCACATTCATGACCTGATCCCAGCCGTCCACACATTTCCAGTCAGAAGCAAGGTTCATCTTCACAACTTTGTAAAGGTAATCCTCATAGTAGCGCATCGCCGCATCCATATCCATTCCCTGCTTCTGCAGCTGACTCACATCGTATCTGGAGAACTCCACCCGTATCACACAGCGGCGCCGCTGCGTGCCGTCTTCTCTTCCTTTCGGAAAATCCATAACCGCCACATCGACATAATTGTACAGCGGCGTGTCCGGAACTAAAACGATTTCTTTCATCCTCTCGCCTCCATTATTTCGCGGACGAATCTCCGGATTTCGTACAGATCGCCGCCATTTTTATTTTTCGCTGGGTCGACCAGGCTCAGTTTTGAGATAATCTCGGTTTTCTTCAGATATTTTTCAATTCTGCTGAAACATTTATCCGCCCGCCCCGAAGAGCTGCACAGAGCAACGCCGATTTTCTTGCCCTTGATTTTGTTAGCCAGCAGAAATGTGCGGATCGGCGGAGCAATCGTGCCCGCCCAGATCGGAGAGCCCACAATGACCGCATCATATTTCTTCGGGTCAAAACTGTATGGCTTCAGCTGCGGCCTGGAACCCAGGGACGCGGCAGCGCCTCCCTTGATGTATTTCATCGGTCCCGCATCTGCATAGGGCTTAATCGGCTCCAGACGAACCACATCGACCGCCGTCTCATCGCCGATCGCCTCCAGAATCCGCTGTACCACATACTCTGTGTTCCCTCCAAGTGAAAAAAACACAACCGCGATTTTCCTGTCTTTATTCCGTATCATTTTTTCTCCTTTCCCCCCGGAAGGTATCTGCTGAAAGAATCTTTCACTCCCCTCTTTTCAGATCCTCCAGGATTGCGTAGATGATTCCGGAGCCGTAACCCAGACTGCTGAGTCTGCGTGCAATTCGTCCCCTGATTTTGTCCGGAACAGGATCCTCCGGCGTGAGATCCGCGAGACGCAGCACCTTCTCCGCTTCCTCGCGGGCCATAGACGTTTCATCGACAGGCTGCTCCTCTGCATAGTCTTCATATGCGGCCGCGATGATTTCCTCATCTACGCCTTTCCTCCGGAGTTCCGCGAACACACGGTACTTTCCTTTGTTCCTGCGAAAGGCAGCGACAAAATATTCCGCACAGTAGTTTCTGTCGTCGAGGTATCCGTCCTCCTGAAGCTGACGCACCGTCTGTCTGATCTCCTCGGCCTCATAGCCCCTTCCGCTCAGAAACGATTTCATCTCCGCGGCTGTCATCATCCTGTCGGCGAGTTTTCTTACTGCCGCTTCATCACAGCTTCTGTTCATGCCAGAATCCTCAGTTCGTACTCACGATCTCCGGAAGAACAGAACGCACATTTCATCTCATCGGAAATCTCGATTTCCCCGAAGGCATATGGTCTTCCGCCGCAGCGTCCCTCATCCGCCAGCACATCCGGCATCTCGCCGCCGAAGAGTCCTTCTCCCGTCATCTTGCAGTAGGCCTCCTTGCGCACCCAGATCTGAAAGAACCCCTCTTCGCCAGTCTCTTTTACATAGTCCGCCTCCCCGGGCAGAAACCACCTGTCGGCCAGCCGTTCATAATCGCACTCCTTCATCAGCTGCAGATCAAGTCCGCAGGGAGCGTCTGAAAACATGCACATCCAGAGTTTTCCGCTGTGCGTCAGGGAAAATTCCAGCGGAACCTCCGCGAAATAGGGTTTGCCCTTTTCGTCGCGTACGATTTCTGCGCTCCGCGGATCGAAATCCAGCCCGGCCTCCAGGCAGTGCCGCGCCGCCGCCAGCCGGACCAGATGTTCTCCTTCTTTACCTGTTTTGTAATCACCGTCGTAAATGTAAACTGAATTCATGCTTCCTCTCCGTTCTTTTCCTTCAGATTTTCATTAAAGCCGTTAACAAAAAAACGGGGGACAGCTTCCACATCGCTGCCCCATACCCGTAATCGTTTTCATCCGCAATTGTATTATTTCTTCTGCTCCGCCGATTCCTTCCCGGCCAGACGTTCCAGTACCCGCCGGTAGCCGTCTGCACCGTAGACCAGGCATTTGTTGATACGGCTGATGGTCGCGGTAGACGCGCTGGTCGCCTTCTCGATCTCATTATATGTGTGCTTCTCCGAAAGCAGCCTGGCAACCTGCAGCCGCTGCGCGATCGCATGGATCTCGTTCACAGTGCAGATATCTTCAAAGAAACGATAGCAGTCCTCCCGATCCTTCAGCGTAAGCACTGCGTCAAACAGCTCATCGATATCCTCACGCTGGAATTTCGATTCATAGGCCATTTCCAATATTCTCCTTCCACCTTCTCTGCACTGAGTATAGCACTTTTGCGCATTAAAGTCAACGAGCGCTGGCTATTTCAGCAGATCCATCGCCTTCTGAAGCTGACGGTCCGTCGTGTCTGATGACTTCAGTTTCACCACGTAATCGGGCCGGACACCCTTCCCGTTGATCCGGTGCCCCTTCGGAGAGAAATACTGGTGAGTCGTAAGCTTCAGCGCAGATCCGTCCCGGAACGGATATTCCGCCTGCATGATACCCTTGCCGAAGGTCGTGGCGCCGACAAGTTTTCCGCCCCTGTTGTCCTTCACTGCCGCCGCCAGAAGCTCCGAAGTGCTGGCGGTGTTTCCGTCCACCAGCAGAACGTACTTCAGCCTGGTACAGCTCTCATCTGAATTGAAATACGTCTTCTTCCCGTTCCGGTCTTTGACATATGTGATCGTCCCCTCCGGAAGCAGCATATCCGCAATTTCAATGCCCTGATTCGCGTAACCGCCTCCGTTGGCGCGTATATCGATGATCACTCCCTTAGGATTCTTCTTTTCCAGAGCTTTCAACTCGGTTTTGAATTCCTCCGCGGTCTTTTCAGCGAAGGAGCTGATGCGGATGTATCCGATCTTCCCCTTCAGCATTGTTCCTTTCACCGTGATTTCTCTGACTTCTCCCCGGATGATGGAGACCGTCTTCTCGGCGCCGCCGCGTTCATAGGTCACCTTCACTCTGGTTCCCTGTTTCCCCGTAATCGCCTTTTTCAGTTCCGTCGTGCTCGGGAAAGTCTTTCCGTCCACCTTGCGGATGATGTCGTTTTTCTTCAGCCCCGCGGACTTTGCCGGACTCTCGTCCATAACGTCATTGATAACGTAATTTCCGTCCTCGTCCTCACTGAAGACGATGCCGATGCCGTAAAATGTTCCGTTGACGTAGTTGTCCCACTCCTTTGCCTCCTTGGCGGTGAAGTATACGGAATATTTGTCCCCCACACTTTTGACCAGCGCCTTGTACATGGCATTCATCTGCTTCGTCTCGCTGACCTTGTAGTAGCCGTTCGTGTTGATCTTCTTCTGAATCGTGTACAGTTTGCTGTATTTCTCTGCAATCGCGGCGTCCCGCCGATAGGTTCCGCTGTTCACAAAGACCATTCCGCTGATTTTGCAGAACGCCAGAAAGCCAGCGCCGGCGGCGAGAAGAGTCAGGATCACCGTACAAATGATCACGAAGATCAGTTTCTTCTTTTCTGTCTTTATCATCTGTTCCATTCTCGCAGTATATCACATTTCACGGACATTTTCCACGATCATCTGCATGGAAACTCTCCCGTTCCATTCTTTCAGACCCAGAGAGCCGATGACCTCACATCCGGCAGCGCCTTCCTCAGACACCGTGTTCCAGACCGTATCCGTGTCCCGGAACACGACGCATTCCAAACGCCGTCTGCCGCTCATCACCTCATAAAACCGCATGTACTGTCCGTTGCTTCCCATGCGCACCGGATCCACGGCTCGGCCGCGAACCGCCACCTGTGGTTTTGTGTTCCCGCAGCCGCAGGGTTCCAGCAGAGACAGCTGCTGAATCAGCTCCGGATTTACATCAGCACCGGTCAGAGTCAGATCAGTCCGGATTTTCCGCCGGAAAATATCCGGGTTCTGCGTCTGGAGCTGCTTCATCCGGTTCTCCGCATTCTGACGGAGCTGCGGAAAGAGCTCCTTCCGGATCGTAAAGCCGCATGCAGCCGCATGTCCTCCGAACCGTTCAAACAGATCCTCGCTCTGTTTAAGCACCTCATAGATATTGACTCCGGGAATGCTGCGTCCCGTTCCCTTCAGGCAGTTCTCTCCTGTATCCGTCAGAATCACCGTCGGGCGGTAATACTGCTCCGCCAGTTTCCCCGCAACGATTCCCGTCACGCCCTCGTGTGCCTTCCCCATATCCAGCATAAGGAACAGGCTTTCCGCCTGTTCACGGTTCACCTGCTCCTCACAATTTCGGAAAATCTCCTCCTGGATTTTTTTCCGCTGCAGATTGCACTCGCAGACACGCTGGATATTTTTACTTATCAGTTCCTCATCCCGAGACAGAAAAATATCCGCAGCAATGCGCGCATGCTCCATTCTTCCGGCCGCATTCAGATGTGGAACGATAACAAAGGATATGTTCTCGGCCGTAATATGCCCCTGCTTCAGACCGACCGCGTCAATGAGTCTCGCCAGATTCGTCCGCTCTCCCGTATTAACCGCCCTGAGTCCGTACTTGGCCAGAGTTCGGTTTTCATCCACCAGAGGAACGATATCCCCGATGGTTCCGATTCCCACCATATCGAGGGTCCTGATCAGAATACTCTTCGGAAGCCCGGTTTTCCGGACGATAGCCTGACAGACCTTGAAAGCGACACCGCAGCCTGCCAGCCATGGGCAGGGATAATTACAGTCCGGCTGGTTCGGATTGATGACGAGACAGTCGGCGATACGATCCGTCACTGTATGATGATCCGTTACCAGGATTCCCATGCCCAGTTCTTTGGCATATTCCACTTCCTCACAGGATACACTGCCGCAGTCCACGGTAATAATGAATTCTGCGCCCATCGCCCGCACACGGTCAATCGCGCCTTTGTTAAGTCCGTATCCCTCTTCAAACCGTGACGGGATATAATACATCAGCCGATCCGTCAAAGCGGACAGCACCTCCGTCATGACGACGACAGAAGTAATCCCGTCGGCGTCGTAGTCCCCGTACACGCAGATCTTCCTGCCCTTTTCTATGGCAGACAAAATCAAATCCACTCCTGCCTCCATATTATGGAGCAGGAATGGATCATGTGTTTTCTGAGGACGGTCAGAGAGGAACTCTGCTAATTCCTCTTCTGACCGTATTCCTCTTTTATTCAGTAATTCTATCAGCTTAGGCTGCAACTCCATTCGCAGATTTACTTCCTTTCATCATGCCTTCATCATGAGATTCCAATGTACGGTCTCGGGCTGATCGGCGTACCGGCGCTGTTGCGAACCTCGAAATGGAGATGAGAGCCTGTACTCCAGCCTGTCGATCCCGCCAAAGCGATCTTCTGGCCTCTTTTCACCGTCTGTCCCGCACTTACCAGAAGCCTGGAATTGTGACCGTAAACAGATGTGAGGCCGTTTCCGTGGTAGATGACCACAGCATATCCGTATCCGCCATAGGAACCTGATCTTACCACCTTTCCGCTCTGCGCCGCGTAAACCGGCGTTCCTGTCGGTACAGCCAGATCAACTCCCGGATGACTTTCATAACTTCTGGCCTCTCCGAAATGGGAAGTCAGCGTATAGCCGCCCGGCAGAGGAAAAGCCCACTTGCCTCCGGAGTACACAACGCCCCCGGCGCTGGCTGCGGCAGCGATTTCATTCTTCAGCTTATTCTCGGTCTTTTCCAGAGAATCATACTTGGCCTGCAGTGTGGCCTTTGTGCTGTCCAAAGACGCCTTCGCCGTCTTCTGCTTTTCCTGCTCCTTACTCAGCTCTGATTTCTCCTTCTTAAGCTTTGCCTCCTTCTCCTGAATCGCCTTCTTCTGGGATTTCAGCTCAGTCAGAATGTTCTGGTCATTGCTGAAGATCTTCTGCACCAGATCTACATTTGTAACGAGCTCCTCCACGCTGTTGGAGCCCAGAATCACATCCAGATATCCAATGGAGCCGCTCTTGTACATATTGCGAAGACGCTTGTTCAGACCGTCCTTACGAGCATTGATATCCTTCTTCGTCTGCTCCAGTTCCTTTTCCGACTTCGCGATCTGCTTTTCCTTCACCCTGATGTCGCTGTTAATCGTATTCAGGGCCTTCTGCTTCTTCCTGATCCGCGACTTCAGTGTGCTCAGTTCCTCGGAGATGTCGTCCTTCTGGGCCTGAACCTCCTTCAGCTGTTTTTTCTGCTTCTTCACGCTCTTTGTCGCATAACTTGCCTGCAGAGGACAGAAGCACACGATCAGAGATGCGATCATCGTAACAATCAGTAACTGCTTTTTTTTCATCTTGAACCCTCCCTGCTTACTTATCCAGGAACTTTCTCATCGAGATGATACTGCCGGTCGATCCGATTCCAACGCCCAGTGCCAGGAATATGATGACCAGGTTGCTTGCCAGATAACCTGCCGGCACCAGCGGAGATGACAGGATCGTCATCACCTTGACGCCGATAGCGTCTACAATCCTTCCGTAGAACAGATATGTCACGCCGGCCGCGATCAATGAAGAAACTGCGCCGATTATTATACCTTCCACAAGGAAAGGCCCCCGGACGAACCAGTTTGTCGCGCCGACATATTTCATTATGGAAATTTCCCGCGCCCGGGCAAACACCGTAAGTCGTATGGTGTTTGCGACGACCACGATGGAAACGATAATCAGAAACAGCATGATCACCATGGCCGCGATTGCCATGAAATTGGTAACCCTCGTCAGCTTGTCAACCGTTTCCTTATAATATTTCGTGCTCTCCACTCCGGCAATCTTGCCTGCGGCCGAATTGACCCGGTTGGCGGCGCTGAGGTTGTCCACCTTGACAAGGACCGAATTCGGCAGAGGATTGTCCCCCAGGGAATCCAGCAGATAACCGCTTTCTCCCCAGCGCTCCTTCAGGATTTCCAGAGCCTGATCCTTCGTGCGATACTGTACCTTGTTAACGCCGTTGATGTTTTCCAATGTATCCATGATGGTCTGAGCCTGTTTGGTGTCCGTGCTGTCCATCAGGTAGACCTCAACCGTGTCGTAGTCCTGCTTGACCATTTCCGTGAACAGGTTGACGTTGACGACGATCACAAAGAACATTCCGAGAATCAGCATCATCGCCGTGATCGCGAAGATGGAAGCCAGCGCCATTCCTTTGTTTCTGCCGATCTGGAGGATCGCCTGCTTGATGTTGTAGAACAGTCTAATCATCCGTGAAGACCTCCTCCCTGTAATCGTCATCCTCGTCATATCCGTACTGTCCGTAATCGTCCCGCACGATATGACCGGATTCAATGGCGATGACACGCTTGTTCATGCGGTCCACGATGTCCTTTGCGTGAGTCACCATGACGATGGTAGTTCCGGTCTCGTTGATCTCATCCAGAAGCTGCATGATACCGGTCGCGGTGTCCGGGTCGAGATTCCCGGTAGGCTCGTCTGCAATCAGCACCTTGGGATTGTTGATGATGGCTCTTGCAATGGCCACACGCTGCTGTTCACCCGCAGAAAGCTCCTGAGGGTACCGCTTGGCCTTGTCTCCGATTCCCACCAGAGTCAGCACCTGAGGCACCCTTTTGCGGATCTGGCGGCGGCTCTTATGCATGATTTCCATGGCAAAAGCCACATTTTCAAATACGGTTTTCTTCGGCAGCAGCCTGAAATCCTGAAACACGATTCCGATTTTCCGGCGCAGCTGTGGTATCTGACGGTTCGAAAGATTAGTCACATCGTATTCGCCGACCTGAATCTTTCCGGCGTCCGCATCAAGCTCTTTCAGAATCAGCTTGATAAATGTGGATTTCCCGGCGCCGCTGGGCCCTACCAGAAATACGAAGTCTCCGTTTTCAATGTTGACACTGGCGTTCTCCAGCCCGACATTCTCCCCGTACATCTTCGTTACGTTTGTAAATGTTATCATATAAAATGCTATCCTTTGTATCTGGAGTATTTCTTAAGTTTTCTTAATAACTCGTATAGTATACCATGTTTTTTCCGTTTTGCAAACCTTCTCAGTATGAAGGTTTTGTGAAGGCAGACTTCCCCGGCAGCTGGAACAAAAGCATACGCGGTCCGGCCGGAGAATTCCCGCTGTCACACAGCAGGACGCTTAAACCGCAGATTTCCGCCGTCTCGCAGCAGGACGCTTCTCGACCGCGAAAAAGGGGCCGTCCACCTGCGATGATTCGCCTGATGACACAGCCCCCGTTCTCTGCAAAAGCTGAATATCAGTAGAGCGCCCGTACCGCCGCAACGATATCCCGGGCCGTCATACCATATTTATCTCTGAGTTCATCCGGTTTTCCGGATTCACCGTAAACATCCTGCTGACCCACCATCGCGATCTTCACCGGGCACTCGCGAGAGGTGAATTCCGCTACGGCGCTTCCCAGACCGCCGATTACGGAATGCTCCTCCGCCGTCACGATTTTTCCGGTCTCCTCTGCCGCTTTACGGATGATATCCGTATCCAGCGGCTTGATGGTATGCATGTCGATAACGCGCACGTCGATGCCTTCCTCTGCCAGCTGGGACGCCGCGTCCATCGCGGAAGCCACCATGATGCCGTTCGCGATTACGGTAACATCTCTTCCTTCGCGAAGCTGATTTCCTTTTCCGAGCGTAAGTTCCGCATCCCCGTCATAGAATACCGGAACACCGGCCCTCCCCAGACGGACATAAGCCGGGCCTTTCATGTCCACAACCTGCTTCAGTAGAATTTTCGCGCTGGCCGCGTCACAGGGTGACACTACCGTCATTCCCGGAATGGTCCGCATCAGAGCCAGGTCCTCAAAAGTTTGGTGGCTGGCTCCGTCTTCTCCGACAGTGATTCCCGCATGGGTCGCGCAGACCTTGACGTTCGCTCCCGTATAACCGATTGAATTGCGGATGATCTCAAAGGCTCTCCCGCTGGCGAACATCGCGAAGGTGGACGCGCACACGGTTTTGCCGGAAAGCGCGATGCCCGTCGCCATTCCCATCAGATTCTGTTCCGCGATTCCCGCGTTGAAAAAGCGATCCGGATACTTCTTCGCAAAGTCCTTTGTCTTGGTGGAACCGGAAAGGTCGGCGTCCATTACAATCAGATCCGGGTTTCTCGCGCCTTCCTCTACCAGAAATTCGCCATAGGCGGCTCTTGTCGCAATCTTATCTGCCATTACCATTCACCTCCCAGTTCTTCAACCGCTTTCTTCGCCTGTTCCTCGTCCGGCGCCTTGCCGTGCCATCCGGCCTGATTCTCCATAAACGACACACCTTTTCCCTTCACGGTTTTGGCAATGATCACCGAAGGCTGTCCCTTCACTTCTCTCGCCTCGTCGAGAGCCGCGAAGATCTGGTCAAAGTCATGACCGTCAATCTCTGCTGTATGCCAGCCGAAGGCCCGGAATTTTTCCGCGATGGGCGTCACTGTCATAACGCTGTCATTTTCACCGTCGATCTGGAGACCGTTCCAGTCCACGACAGCGCAGAGGTCGTCCAGCTTATAATGGCCGGCCGCCATTGCGGCCTCCCAAACGATGCCTTCCTGAAGTTCGCCGTCGCCGAGCAGCACATAAACGCGAGAGCCGTCAGCGTTGACTTTGTTCCCGATCGCCATGCCCGTGGCCACAGAAAATCCCTGTCCCAGAGATCCGGTTGACATCTCCACACCGGGAACCTTCAGCATGTTTCCATGTCCCTGGAAGGGGCTTCCCAGCTTACGCAGACTCATCATATCCTCTACCGGATAATAACCCCGCTCGCCCAGCGCCGCATACTGCGCCGGAACCGCATGTCCCTTGGAGAGAACGAAACGATCCCGTCCCTCCATCTCCGGATTCTCCGGATCGATGTTCATCTCTCCGAAATACAGCGCCGTAAGAATATCCGCCGCGGACAGGGAACCGCCCGGATGCCCGGAACCGGCGTGATAGACGGCCCGGATCACATCCACCCGCACCCTGGCGGCGATGTTCTCATAGTACTCACGATTTTCTCTCTTCATCTTCATCTCCTGTTACATCCATGTTGATAATTTCATCTATTGCATACGGCAGTTTTTCCACGATATCGCTGGCGATCATGCCGTATTCGCCTTTGTCATCCGCCGCAAGATCTCCGGCCGCCCCGTGAATCAGTACGCCCGCTCTCGCCGCGTCCCAGGGAGAAAGCCCCTGCGCCGTCAGTGCCGCTATCACACCGGTCAGGACATCTCCGGCTCCGCCTGTGGCCATTCCCGGATTTCCTGAGGTATTGCGCCAGACCGTGACTGCGCCGGTCTTCAGTGCGGAACTGTACCGCGCTACCAGCGTTCCGGCACCTTTCAGGATCGCAATTCCGCGGTACTTCCTCACAAGCGCTTCCGCCATCTCTTCCCGCGAGGTGGTCTGATCCAGATTCACGTCCTCCAGCAGACGTTTCGCCTCTCCAACATGAGGCGTCAGAATCAGTTCCCCGCTGTAGTTCTGTGCAAAGCCTGTAAGTTCATGTTCTCTGGCCAGCAGATTCAGACCGTCCGCATCGATAACCAGCGGGCCGTCGTAGCTGAGCAGAATCGCCTTCAGCATTCTCCTGGAGGAGGCAGACACCCCCATTCCGGGGCCGAACGCAATCACATCATAGTTCCAGGGCTCATTTCCTCTTCCTGCCAGTTTGTCTGCCACCCTGTCCCAGTCAACGCAGATTGCTTCCGAAACCGCGGTCTGCAGAACCGGGTAATTCGCCTTCGGCGTACAGATGTAAGTCAGCCCTGCACCGCTTCGCATCGATGCCCGGACCGAGAGAACCGCCGCTCCCGCCATTCCTGACGCACCGGCCAGAATCAGCACCCGTCCGCAGTCCCCCTTATGGATATAGGGAGACCGCCCAGGAAGCAGTTTATGAACCGTTTTTCTGGTAATTTCATAGTTTTCCGCCATATCGCACCTCCACTGTCATAGTTTCCGCTTCAGTCCTGTTGTAATGTATCGCTGCCGATGATTTCCGTCCGGTTATATCGACTATATCGGCAGAAAAATCTGCGCCATCGCGAAGTAAATGCTGAGCGCCACTGCGTCAGACACTGAGGAAATCGCCGGATTGGCAATCAGCGCCGGGTCCAGGTGGATCTTCTTGACGATCAGAGGAATCATGCTCCCGATGATTTTGGCAAAAATGACAATAAACACCATCGACGTACAGACCGTCAGAGCGATGCCAGGATTGTGAATCCCGTCAATGAAATAGATCCTCAGATAGTTCAGTACACTGAGAATTACACCGATGATCACACCGACACGCATTTCCTTCCAGAGCACCCGGAGTGCATCATCCGTATCCACCTCGTCCGTGGCCAGGCCTCGGATAATCAGCGTCGCCGCCTGAGATCCCGTATTTCCCCCGGTTCCCATGAGCATCGGCATGAACGCCACCAGCTCGATTACCTTGGACAGTGACGTCTCAAAGTTGGTCACGATACGTCCGGTAAAAATATACGCCACCATCAGAATGATCAGCCAGGGCAATCGGTTCAGCGCGTGCTGCCACACCGGCGTATCCAGATACCCCCGGTCCGAATCATCGAAATCGATAACGCCGTTCATACGCTCGATATCCTCTGTCGCCTCATCCTCCATAACGTCCAGAATATCGTCAAATGTGATGATACCGACCAGCCGGTGTTCACTGTCTACCACCGGCAGAGCCAGATATCCGTATTTCTTGAAGTCCTCGGAAACCTCTTCCTGATCGTCGTCCACATCCTCATAGACGTAGTCCGTGACCATGATATCCTTGATTTTCACGGCGTCATCCGTCACCACCAGCGTGGACAGCGACACGATGCCGATTAGTTTCCGCCCCGTATCCTTGACGTAGCAGGTATAAATGGTTTCCGCGTCGATTCCTTCTTTTTTAATATGCTCCAGCGCCTCCCGAACGGTCCAGTCCTTCATCAGCGAAATATATTCCGGCGTCATCAGACTTCCCGCGCTGTTCTCCGGATAGTTCAGGAACGTGTTGATCTGTTTTCTCTCGTTCTTCGGCGCTTTCTCCAGAATCTTGTCTACGATGTTGGCCGGCAGTTCCTCCAGAACGTCGATCTTGTCATCGAAGTCCAGTTCCTGGATGATATAGGTGATTTCCTTATCTGTAATCTCGTTGATGATATCCACCTGGTCATTCGACGGCAGATAGGAAAATACCTCAACTGAAATGTTCTTCGGAAGCAGCCGGAACAGAATCACCGCCATCTGGATTCCGCTGTCGTCGATGATCTCCTCCAGCAGTTCCGCGATATCCGCTTCATTATATTTCAGAAGCTCGTCTCTGGCCCGGAAATACTGTTTGTCCACCAGCAGTTCCATGATTTTGTCGAGAGATTCCTCCAGCATGAGGTCCTTGTCTTCGTAATTATCCATTGGATTGTTCTCCCTTCTTCAGTATTCCCCTCTCACGGGGAACACGGGAGAGCATGCACTGCGGGCCGCGGGGCGTTTTTCGCGGTACAAAGCATGATTCAGTCGTATTCTGCCGTGAGGTCAGGATTTGTTTTGCTGCACAACGGCACGCTGCTTCGATTGCCGTCCGGAACGTTCTCCATGTCCTCACTTCCTTTCTGAAATCAGTGTGTGCGGCACAAACCGCAGTCGCGTCTGTGCCTCGCGCTGCTGACTGACCTTTGTCAGCGCACATCAAGTTCAACGGGAACCTAATGCTAATGCATTAAATTATTATACCGCAAAAGAAAATATGTGGCAACAAAATCAGCCTCCAAATCTGTGTTCTGTAAGAAAAACAAAAGAATCAGAGAATCTTGCCCCTTCTTCCATTGACAAAAAAATCTAAAGTGTTATATTTTAGTTGTCAATTAATGTATACGCATTTTGAAACTATATTTATTAAAGAGAAAAGAGGAGATCAAAATGGGAAATTTAGTTCAGCAGTACATTGATATTGCGAAGGAAAAGAATCCTGGCGAGCCGGAATTCCTTCAGACCGTAGAGGAAGTTCTCACTTCTATCGAACCGGTTCTGGAAGCGCATCCTGAGTACATTGAAGCTGGTCTGGTAGAACGTCTGATCGAGCCTGAAAGAGGCGTGCAGTTCAGAGTTCCCTGGGTTGACGACAACGGCAAAGTTCATGTCAACAGAGGTTACAGATTCGAGTTCAGCAGCGCTCTCGGCCCCTATAAAGGCGGTTTGAGATTCGCTCCGAACGTCTATCCCGGAATCCTGAAGTTCCTCGGTTTTGAACAGATCTTCAAGAACAGTCTGACCGGTCTTCCGATCGGCGGCGGCAAGGGTGGCGCTGATTTTGATCCAAACGGTAAATCAGACGCGGAAGTCATGAGATTCTGCCAGTCCTTTGTTACAGAGCTGTTCCGCCACATCGGACCGAACACCGACGTACCTGCCGGCGACCTGGGCGTAGGCGGAAGAGAAATCGGCTACATGTTCGGACAGTATAAGAGACTGACCAACGTCTATGACGGAACCTGGACCGGCAAGGGCACGGAGAACGGCGGACTGGCCGGAAGAACCGAGGCGACCGGATACGGTATCGTCTTCTTCGCGAGAGAGATGCTGAAACACTGCGGTGAGTCCCTGGAGGGCAAGACCGTCGTCGTATCCGGATTCGGCAACGTTTCCTGGGGAACAGTCCAGAAGCTGAATCAGCTGGGCGCGAAAGTCATCACGATTTCCGGACCGGACGGCTACATCCTGGACGAAGACGGAATCACCGGAGAAAAGGAAGACTTCCTGCTGGAGCTGAGAGCCTCCGGAAAGAACATCTGTGCTCCCTACGCAGACAAATTCCCGGGTTCCAAGTTCGTCGCGGGCAAGAAACCGTGGGAGGTCAAGGCTGATCTGTACATTCCGTGCGCAACCCAGAACGAGGTTCACATGGAAGACGCGAAAAACATCGTAGCAAGCGGCGCGAAGTTCTACTGCGAAGGCTCCAACATGCCGACAACCAACGAAGCGATCGCTTACATGCAGGAGAACGGAATCATCGTCGGACCTGCCAAAGCGGCTAACGCAGGCGGCGTAGCATGCTCCTGCCTGGAGATGGCGCAGAACGCAGAGCATCTGATCTGGTCCAAGGAGGACGTCTACAACCAGCTGGAGGGCATCATGGTGAACATTCACAAAGAGTCCGCTGAAGCCAGCGAAAGATACAACCTGGGCTACGACCTGGTCAAGGGCGCGAACATTGCCGGATTTGAAAGAGTCGCGAAGGCAATGATGCTGCAGGGTATTGTATAAATCTATTCTACAGAATCAACAGAGGGCTGTTGCAGATTTGCAGCAGCCCTTTTTCGTATATCGTGTCGGTTTCAGTATCGGGTTTTTCAGATTTTTTCGGTTCTTTTTCGCACGCTGCATCGTTCTTTGTTGACCCTCATAAATTTCCTATGGTATAATTAGTGTCTGCTCATTAAGTCCCCGTCGGACTTAATGGGCGCTGACGGCATTTTTCAGCAGCGCCGCGGCGCACCATCCAATGGAAGGGTGCGCCGACAGACACATTCGATGGCCGAACACCCAACAAGTATTTGTGCATACGACATACCATGGAGGAAAAGAATGGAAAAAGAAAAAACACTCGAACGTGAAGAAATGCTCAGCCCGCCGGATGTGGGAAAACAGAAGAAATCGATCGATCCGATGGTAATTCTGGCGATTATTATCGTCATCGCGGCGATCGCCACCTGGCTGATTCCGGCCGGTTCCTTTGACCGCATCGCGGTAAAAGGGGCAGATTACGACAAAATCGATATGGACTCATTCCGGTTTGTAGCACAGAAACCGCTGGGCTTGTTCGATCTGTTCATGTCCTTTACAAAGGGACTGCAGGGAGCCGGCGACATCATCTTCTTTCTGCTGATTATGGGAGGTGTTTTCCAGGTCGTGGAGTACACCGGCGCGCTGCACGCAGGGCTCTCTAACCTTGTCATCAAGCTGAAGGGAAAAGAAATGCTGCTTGTTCCGGTCAGCATTTTCCTGTTCTCTCTGATTTCCGCAACGGCAGCCTGCTGCGAGGAATATCTCGCATTTCTGCCGCTGATGTATATCATCTGCGTCGCAGTGGGCTTTGACTCCATCACCGCAGTCGCCCTTCTCTTTGTTTCCTCTGCCGTCGGCTATGCAGGAGGCATGATGAACGCGTTCACCGTGGGCGTCGCGCAGAATATTGCTGGGTTGGGAATGTTTTCCGGAATGTGGTATCGCTGGATTGTCTGGGCGGTCCTCGCGGCCTTGACCAGCATCATGGTCATGCGTCACGCGCGTATGGTCAAAAATCATCCTGAACGCAACGAAATGCTGGAGATTGACAGGAAATACGCAGAGCAGCTTGATCTCGGAGAGGTGCAGCCCATGACCAGACGGGAAGTGCTGATTCTTGCCGTGTTCGCAGGAGCCTTTGTAGCCGTCGCCTTCTGCATCATCAAACTCCACTTCTATATCGATGAAATGTCTGCTATCTTCCTGATCGTCATGGTTCTTGTGGCGGTCATCGGGAAAATCCGGCCGAGCACGGTTGCCGAGCAGTTCGTCAAAGGCTGCTCCAATCTCCTCTGGGCGGCTCTGATCATCGGAATGTGCAAGGCTGTCACTAATATCCTGACTGATGCCGGGATCATGGACACCATGGTATGGGCCATGGGCAATCTGCTGCAGGATCTTCCCCACAGTGTTACTGCCAGCGGAATGTTCGTCCTGCAGGATCTGCTGAATATCATGATTCCGTCCGGTTCCGGTCAGGCCGCGGTCACAATGCCGTTTATGGCTCCTCTGTCAGACGTGCTGGGGCTGAACAGGCAGGTGGCTGTCCTGGCGTTCCAGATGGGCGACGCCTTTACGAATGTAGTTACCCCGACCAGCGGAGAGCTGATGGCTGCATTGGCGATCTGCCACGTCCCGTACAAAAAGTGGTTCCGCTTTCTGGCACCGATCTGGGCGGTATGGGCTGTTGCGGCCTGTGCCTTCCTGATCATCGCAGTACAGATCGGATACCACTGATCACAGACTCAACAAAAAACCGGTTGAAACGTGACCGGGATATCAAACTGACATAAAAAAACGAGAAAACATCGGACTATCTGAAAATTACACGGAGAGAACAGATGAAACGATTATTTGAGTACAATGAAGAGCAGCTTCCCCTGGCGATTTTTGAAGATATCGCTCAGATTCCCAGGCCCTCCGGCGGGGAGGAACGGATCGCCGCATATCTGGCGGAGCGCGGAAGAAAACAGGGATTTGAAGCGGAAATGGATCCGGTCAGCAGAAACGTTATCGTCAGGGTCCCTGCAACGGAAGGTTATGAAGACTCGGAGCCTGTGATCCTTCAGGCACATACTGACATGGTCTGTGAAAAAACGCCGGACAGTGATCATGACTTCTGCTCAGATCCCATCCGACTCATTCTGGAGGGAGATTCCCTCCGTGCTGATCGGACGACACTCGGTGCGGACGACGGCATAGGCGTCGCTCTTGCCTTCGCGGCGGCAGAGTCTGAAGCCGCTCAGCACCCGCCTCTGGAGCTTCTTCTGACATCAGAAGAAGAAACAACCTTTCTCGGCGCCGGATCAGTAAACGCGGATTCATTGAAGGGACGCAGAATGATCAATCTGGACAACGCCTCTGAAAATCAGATTATTCTCGGAAGCATGGGCGGCACTGCAGTCGGACTGCACCTTCCGGTGCAGAAAACAAAAGCTGTTCCCGAGGACGGCATGGCCTTTGAGATCGTAATCTCAGGCATGCACGGAGGACATTCCGGTGAAGATGTTCACCGGGGATATGGAAGTGCCAATCAGCTGCTGATACGGCTTCTCCGAAAACTGGAGCGTCAGCATCAGATATCACTTGCGGAGATTCAGGGAGGCTCCTTCCGGCTGGCGCTTCCGAGAGACAGCCGGGCTGTCATTCTGACCAGAGACGACGTGGCGGAAACCGTAAACAACATGAAAGCCGATTTCCTTCAGGAATATCAGAAGACGTGTCCGGATCTTTCTATTCAGCTGAATGCCGCCGGTGCGCGGGGACAGAAATACACATCGGAAGACTTCCACAGGATCCTGGCGCTGCTGAGCGTTCATCCGGACGGAATCATGCAGATGAACGGGGTCTTCCCCGGAATGGTGGAAAGCTGCCTGAATCTTGGATACATCGAGGAACGGGACCGCGAGCTCTATCTGGAAACAGAGGTTCGGGGCGACTACCCCTCCACCATTGATGACATCGTGGAGAAAATCGCCTGCCTTGCGGAGCTTACCGGAGCCTCCTGGGAAACCTTTGACTCCTATTCTCCCTGGAGCTACGATCCGGAATCTGCGCTTCGGGAAAAAGCCGTCGCGGTCTATCGCGAGCTTTTCGGCCGGGATATGACCCGCGTCATGATGCAGGGCGGTCTGGAATGCGGAATCCTGAAGGAAACGATTCCCGATCTGGATGTGATTTCCTTCGGACCGGACTGTCGTGACTTTCATTCTCCGGGGGAATACCTGAGCGTTTCTTCCGCAAAGAGGACCTGGGTGTATCTGAAGGAACTTCTTACAGCGCTGAAATAGCAGCCGCTCCTACTCTTACGTTCCATATTGCGGCAACACAGGCATTGCAAATATCGTCCCTAAATCGACAACAGCGCATACAGCGCGCAGGCTGCTCATGTACAGTGCAGGCAACTCACAGCAAGGGAGACTGCGGAAAGCGATTACCCGCTTCCCGCAGCCTCCCTTTTCGATAGATTAATTTACAGAGACTATACAGCCTGTGTATTACGGTTCCGGATAGAATCCTGACGGAGCCTCGGACAGATTGATCATGATGTTCTTCATCTGCGTGTAGTGCTCCAGGATCACCTTATGCGTCTCACGGCCGATTCCGGACTCCTTGTAGCCTCCGAACGGAGCGCCCTCCGGAATCGAATTGTAGGTATTCACCCACATACGTCCGGTCTCGATTCCTCTCGAAACACGAATCGCCCGATTGATGTCTCTTGTCCAGACAGCGCCGCCTAGTCCATAAGAACTGTCATTCGCCATCTTGATGACATCTTCTTCATCCTTGAATTTGATGACCACTGCAACCGGCCCGAAGATTTCTTCCTGTGCAACTCTCATATTGTTTGTCACATTCGTCAGCAACGTCGGTTTCATGAAGCAGCCCTTCGCCAGCGCACCGTCTGTGGCTCTTTCTCCGCCGCACGCCACGGTCGCTCCCTCGGAAACTCCGATATCAATGTAATTCAGAATCTTGCCCAGCTGGATCTCATTGATCTGCGATCCCATCTGCGTTTCAGGATCCAGAGGATCACCGACCTTGACAGCGTTGAATCTCTTCACTGCCTCTGCAACGAATTTGTCATAGATGCCTTCCTGCACAAAGACTCTGGATCCTGCGCAGCAGACCTGCCCCTGATTGAACAGAATGCCCAACTGGAGACCGTCCATCGCCATATCCCACTTGCAGTCCTCGAAGAAGATGTTCGCTGATTTTCCGCCAAGCTCCAGCGTGCTCGGAATCAGCCGATCCGCAGCGGCCTGCGCCACATTTCTGCCCACTTCGGTGGAACCTGTAAATGCCAGCTTGCGGAATCCCGGGTGCTCAAGCATATACTGTCCGGATTTTCCGCCCTTGCCAGTAATCACATTGAATACGCCTTTAGGAATCACATCCTGCGTCAGCCTCGCCAGCTCAAGTACGCTCAGCGGCGTGGAGCTCGACGTTTTGAATACGGTGCAGCAGCCGCTCGCCAGCACCGGAGCCAGTTTCCACGCTGCCATCAGGAACGGGAAGTTCCACGGGACGATCTGTCCGACCACGCCGATCGGTTCTCTGAGAATCAGACTCAGTGTATCTTCGCCCAGCATCGTCGCACTGCCCTCTTCTGCCATGATGCAGCCCGCGAAATATCTGAAATGATCCGCAGACATCGGAATATCAATGGCCAGACATTCTCTGATCGGTTTACCATTGTCCATGGACTCTACAGTAGCAAGAAATTCTTTGTTTTCATCAATAATATCAGCGACCTTGTTCAGGATCGTCGCTCTTTCATTCACAGTCGTCTTCTTCCAGCTGTCAAACGCCTTCCACGCCTCCTTCACAGCGAGATCCACATCCTCCCTAGTCGCCTCCGCGCAGCTCGCCAGAACCTCACCGGTCGCCGGATTCGTTGTCTTGAAGGTTGCACCGTCCGAAGCCTTTCTCCATTCTCCGCCGATAAAAAGCTCGTACTCATCCTGTAATTTAACCTTATCCATAGTTTACCTCCTTAGACCCTTCGGTCTTCTTCCTTTTGTACAAATTATAGTACAAGAATTTTCAGAGTACAAGCATAGTTTAGATTTTAACAAAATTTTCTGTTAATTAGATAATTTTCTGACAATGCTTTGCCAAACTTTCAACAACTGTTTTTTTCAATTCTCAGTTCATGTTATTTTGTTCACAAAATAAAACACAGTGCAGGAATTTTGTTCACCTGCTGACAAAATCTCCTCCCTCACGCATCGCAAAGGGACGCCTGCGTCCCGGACCGGATGCGGCGTCCCTGATCATTCCGAAGTATTTTGTTATTGTAAATCCATCTGTTACTGCAAATTCAGACGGTATTTCATTATTCCCCAGGTGATGACGTAATATATCGCACCGAATGCGAGAGCGAAGAAGCATGGTCCCAGCAGCTGAGGCGTCAGGACATGCATTCCGACTTCAGGCATATTGTCAGATATAGACATCGTCACATTGGTAAAGGAATCCAGTCCGAAGATATTCAGAATAACCGCCTCAACAATCGTAAATCCTATAAAGACTGCAATTCCGCAGACATTCTGCGCTCTGGACACCAGATGCCCGACGCTGATCGAGGCATAAATCCGCAGTGCGAGACTGCCGGTAATAACCACCGCCATAATGATGATGCTCACGACATCGAGAGGCGTAATATCAACCTTCACCTTTCTGATCATCTCAAAGGCCGTCCCCACATTTTCCACGCCCATCACAGGTACCGTCATGAATACCAGCGCAAAGACTCCCGCGATCTCGGAGAAGAAAAACCAGATCAGAGCTGAAATGGTCTTGTTCCAGATATGCGTCGCGATAGAGGCCGGTACGGTAAGCGTCAGATAACCCTCACTGCCGTAAATGTTTTTGTTAAACCTCTGGACGATCGTTACAAGTGTCATGATAGCCACAATCGTGAAAACCAGCACCAGCAGCAGCGTTGTAAACGCTATAATCGTCTTATACATATCCATGTTCTGGTCTGAGGCCATGACAGCTCCGAATACCACAGATAAAATCAGCAGTGCCGCATACAGCGGGAGCATGATGCGCCCCACAGCCCGAATCTCATATTTCAGCAATTTCCCTAACATTTGAATACCTCCCTGAACAAAGCATCAACACTCATCCCTTTTTCTGCTCTGATATCGTCCGCCTTCCCGTGCAGAACAATATTCCCTTCTTTTATAAATATCACGTCATCCAGAATCGATTCCACATCGGAAATCAGATGCGTCGAGATCATCACCACAGCTCTCGGGTTGTAGTTGGAGATGATTGTCCGTAGGATGTAATCTCTGGCAGCCGGATCCACCCCTCCGATCGGCTCGTCCAGAAGATATACCTGCGCCTCTCTGCTCATGCACAGCACCAGCTGCACCTTTTCTCTGGTTCCCTTTGACATGCTGCGAATCGTCATGTCCGGCTGTATTCCCAGTGACCGGAACATTTCAATCGCTTTGCTCTCATTGAAATCCCGGAAAAAATCCGCATAATACTTCATCAGTGCTCCCACCTTCATATATCCCGGCAGAAACTCCCGATCCGGCAGATAGGCGACGATGGATTTTGTCGCCGGTCCCGGTGTGTTGCCGTTAATCCGAATCTCTCCCCCGTTCGGCGTCAGCAGACCGTTTGCCAGCTTGATAAATGTCGTTTTTCCGGATCCATTCGGGCCCAGCAAACCTACGATCTGTCCCGGCTCGATATCCAGGTCGATTCCCTTCAGCGCGGGCACCGCGCCATAATACTTTGTCAGTCCGTTACATTGAATGATTCCCATTTTCTTCTCCCCCTGTCTCCCGGCTCCATCTGGTCACAGCTTCCCGGATTTCCTGATCCGTCATGCCGATCTTGCGGAGCCGTTCAAAAAAATCTGCGATATACGTTTCTGCCAGCTTCTCATGTAATTCCTTCAAAACCTTTTCCTCCTTTGTTACAAAGCGCCCGGCGGTTCTCTCAGAGAACACCAGTCCCCGCCGCTCCAACTCTCCCAGCGCCCGCTGCATCGTGTTCGGGTTGACCCCCGCGTCTGTTGCGAGATCCCGCACTGACGGAAGGCGGTCGCCGGGTCTGAAGGCGTTGCTGGCGATCTTCATGCTCATCTGGTCAACAATCTGTAAATAAATCGGCTGACCTCCTTCAAATTTCCATTCCATTTATATCCTCCTGATTTCCTCCATCCCGTGACACCTGATCGCGATCTGTATCACTGTATTATGTACTTAGTACACTAACACATTAATACACATATGTCAACCCCTTTTCGAAAAAAAACACGGTAATCACATGAAAAAGCATATTAATGGAAAAACGCCACATGGGGGCGATTATTCAGAATTTACATATTTGAATAATAACGGTGTAGAGGTGAACGAAAGGGAGGCAACGATGTTTCCATTATAGAATATAAAAACGACGGACGTCTGTTTTCGATTTCCGCGGATTCCTTGATCCTGAGAAACACAACTAATGAGACTCGATCAAGTAGAGGATTGGGGGGTGCGGAACAAACGCTGTATAATAACAAAACGGCTCTGGCTATTTCCAGCCAAAGCCATATCTATGGTGGAGAATACGGGGCTCGAACCCGTGACCTCTTGACTGCCAGTCAAACGCGCTCCCAGCTGCGCTAATTCCCCAAGCACTATCCATTTTAAAGCAGCGAGCAGAAACTGTCAACATTTTTTTCGGAGGCAGTGTCAACATTTTTCATAACATCACCGGGTTTTTCTAAATCATGCATCTATGCAATGTTCTGATTTATGGCAATTTCTTTCAACTCGAATTTATCTAACATATCGATACATACCCTCGAGGTTATCATAAACCTTTGGTATCTGGACACCTGATCCTCCGACGCCTCGTCAGACTCAAACCCAATGCCATTATTGCATTCTCTAACCTCTTTGGGATTTCCTTTTAAAAAACATTCTGGAGGAATGCCTTCAGAAAACGCTTTGCATTTACATGTATCTCATCTTTCATCATTTATAAAATTTTTACATTCGGCACAATCAGAAAAACTGCCATTTGACATACTCCTTTATCAAATCTTTGATTTCCAGTAACATATCTCTGTTATTTCTTATTGGCACAAGTCCTTCTGCTATCGTCTCGTGCATCAGTGCTGCCTTTTTCGCCTCGTCTGATGCGCCGCTGTTCAGCAGAATCCTCTCTTCCAGATACCGGACCTGACCGTACAGATCGTCAGCTCCGTCGTGCAGGTTATCTACTTCGCTTACCCGGTAAGTCTGATGCAGCACTCTTATTTTCTCCGGTATGTTCATTGTTCCTCCAATTTGTCATATTGTCATCATACAAGCCTTCCGGAAGAAGCGTCTGATCAACCGTGATTTCGACCAACTCCCCGAAGCGTATTCTGATTCCGATATCAAGCCCTGTTTGCGTTGAATAATTCCCTGCCATCTTTTCTGCGTGTTCGTAAATGGTCAACGCACTTCTCTGAATCATGCGGATCAATTCTTTATCTGTCGTCATTTATCTTCCCTCCGTTTCGTTGCACAATAAAACCTCACAATCTTTTGTTAGGTTCTTGTGAGGTTATTTAGCTGGTTCGTATGTCTTCTTGAAGATATCAGGCTTGCACGGATACTTCTCTCCGTTCACACCGGTAATAATGTAATCACCTGGACTGGCATGCATCGTGCCCTCCAGCGTCTCGATGTCCATCTGCGTATCCGTCTGGTATGTATCAACAACGATCAATTTCTGTCGGCACATCATTGTCGCTCCACGAAAAAAGCACGGTGCCTGTGCTGCCGTGCCTATTAAAGCCCAAATTCCTTTAATATTTTGTCAACGCCCTCACGATAGTTTTTATCAAGTTCCTTTGTGTCCGGAAAATTTTCAACCTCTTCCGGAGATGGCATTTTACTATCATCGATATAATCATCCCATATATCTTCAGGTTTTATCTTTTCTAGTTTTTGATCCGCCATATAATCACCTCTTCGTAAATTTCAAATAACCTTTATTCCTTTCATCATCGGGTTCGAACCCGATGCCATTATTGCATTCTCTAACTTCTTTGGGGTTTCCTTTTAAAAACCATTCTGGGGGAATGCCTTCAGGGAACGCCTTGCATTTGCACGTATCTCGTCTTTCATCATTTATAAAATTTTTACATTCAGCGCAATCAGAAAAAACTACCATTTGACGTACTCCTTTATCAATTCTTTGATTTCCTGCAACACATCTCTGTTATTTTTTATTGCCACAAGCCCTTCTGCTATCGTCTCTGCTCCGTCGTACGACAATGTGTTGTACCTCGATATTCCCGGTATATATCTGTTGCGAATCTCACGTTCTTTTTGGAGAAACTCCTGCCAAGTCTTGCATGATTCAAAGGTCTTAAAGTGAGCAACCTCATGAAGAATCAGGTCGTCCATATTTCTACTTGCCAAAATTCCGGTTTTGTAATTTTTATTATAAATCCTTTCATTGAATAGCTCAAGCGTTTCATCCCAGTCAAATAGCGTGTTTATGTTTAATTTCGCCCTATACATTCCATTCTGTTGATACGGGATGAACGTGAACGGGGCTTTTATATTCTCTGCAAATGGGGCATACTCAATCTCAGGTATGCGGTACCCGTAAATTTTCTCTATTCCCTCAATCGCATCACGAATACCCTTCTTAATGCTCTCACTTATCGTATTCGCTGAGCGCAGTTCCTCTGGAAGTTCTACGTTTTTATTATTGCTTCGTGCTGTATTTTCTTCTTTCAGCCAATCAATGCTGTTCCGATCCACGTAAGCCGCTGTGCTGCAGTGACAGTTCGGATGCATGGGCGGAGCGTTCTCGCTGATCAGCATGTCCTTTACTTTGAACTTCTTTCCGTTCAGCGCCCGGCACACTTCACAGGCCCGGCTCCCCAGTGACAGAAACATATACCATTCAAAACCGTTTTCTTCAAACGATCTCATCTGCGCATCCGTCTGTACTCTGGCGAGTTCCGTTCTCATGAGCCGTTCTGCATCGGATCGGGAGACGTTGAACGCCTTCCGGATGTCTCTGGCCAGAACCTGCGGATGCTTTCCCGCGATCAGCCCCTGCTGGAGCTGCTTGTCCAGTTCGCTTTTAAAAAGCACCTGTTAATATAGATGCAACACAGATGACGGCGGAAGAGTGCTATGCGAAACTCGATAGAGGCTATCAGGACGCAATGGCAGGCGAGACTCGTAATGCCAAGGAAGCTTTTGCTGCGTTCAGAGCGGCGAAGAAGTACTGACACATTTCAATATCCACATCACTGATGTTCCCAATGAGATGATGACAGAACGACAGATACCTGATAATGAGGGATACAGGAATCTGACGCAGCACTTGATTTTCCACCGCCTGAAAAGCCCTGGTATTTCAACAATATCAGGGCTTTTTATATGTTCCGCTCTCTATATCTTTCTTTTCTTTGTGTGCGAAAAAGCTTTTGTTGAAGAGATCGGCAGATTAAGCCGGAGTTCAGCAAACGCCGCGAAGTTTTCCGCTACGCTGCAAGTCTGTCGTCCTTCCTTGCGAACACGCTCTTTGAGAGGAAGATCCCCAGGAAAATCAGTGCGGCCACAATGCCGACCGGATAGGAAATCGCAGTGGAAAGGCCGAGACACTCCTTTGCGAAACAGAAGTATGTGACTGAAACAGCGGACATAAACGTCGCAGGAATCGCCGCCATCCAGTAAAACCGGTGATTTTTATAGAGATACATGGCGATCGTCCAGAGGGCGATCATCGCCAATGTCTGATTGGACCAGCTGAAGTACCGCCACACCACATCATAATTGAGCTGACTGATCAGTGCACCTGCCGTCAGCAGCGGCAGAGTAACGGCCAGCCTGACTTTGTACGAATCCTGATCGAGCTTGAACCAGTCTGCGATTACCAGTCTGGCCGCCCGGAAAGACGTGTCCCCGGAGGTAATTGGGCAGGCGATCACGCCGATCATGGCGAGGACGATTCCCGCACCGCCCATCGTTTTCGTACAGACATCATAGACAGTGCCGGCCTGTCCCTGATCGTTCATAATCTGAAACAGTCCGGTCATCAGACCGCCTGTGCGCGCATAGACAGCACAGCCGGCGGCAGCCCATATCAGAGCGATAATGCCCTCGCATACCATGGCTCCATAGAACACAAAATGCGCTTCCTTCTCTGTTTCACAGCAACGCGCCATCAGCGGCGACTGCGTAGCGTGGAACCCCGAAATCGCACCACAAGCAACCGTCACAAACATCACCGGCCAGATCGGCGTGCCGGCGGGATGCATACTCTTCAGCGTAATCTCCGGAATTGTATACCCGTGAGTGAAAATCCCTATAGAAACTCCGAGGGCCATGATAATCAGACAAATCCCGAAAACCGGGTACAAATTTCCGATGATTTTGTCGATGGGAACAAATGTAGCAATGAAATAGTAAATCAGTACGACAGCAAGCCAGAAATAGGTGTTCGTCCAGATACCGGCGCCGTCAATCTGCCTGCCTATCAGAAGCGCAATCAATGCGGCAGGCCCGACTGCGAACACTGTTCCGACCATGACCAGAAGAATCACACTGAACACGCGCATGACCTGCTTCATGATGTTTCCCAGATACATTCCGGTCAGTTCTGAAATGGACAGACCGTCATGGCGCATACTCATGAATCCGACGCCCAGATCGTGAACCGCACCGCCAAAAATCGTTCCCAGAGTGATCCACAGGAACACCGCCGGCCCCCATTCAGCGCCGGCCAGCGCCCCGAAAATCGGACCCAGTCCCGCAATATTCAACAGCTGAATCAGAAAAAGCTTCCATTTCGGCATCACGACATAATCAAGCCCGTCATTGATGCGCACAGCAGGCGTTTCGCGCTCATCCGGTCCGTAGATCTTCTCCGCGACCTTGCCATAGGTGAAATAGCCGATAATAAGAACCATCAGACAGATAATAAAACTGACCATACTTCCCTCCTCCCCGGATGCACGCCGTGACGCCGGGACATAACGAAAACCGGGTCATCGACTGCGCCCTGCATTTAAAAAAGTCCAGATAGTGAAAACTTTATCAATTTCACTTAAATTATTGCACTTTTTATATTGCGCGTCAACCCGGTTTCCGATGGATTCCCGTCCGGTACCATCCATTTCAGGAAAATCAGTCCTTTCAGGTTCAGTTTTTTCAATTCCGGTTTCCGTACCGCCCGTCTCAGGCTCAGCCTGTTCAATTTCAGGCTCTGTCTGCTCCGGTTCGGACAGACGCTGGTCATTCGATCCGGCGTGCCGTCTGTTCCGCTCATTCCGACGTATTATTGAACATCTCTTCAATCTTATTCAACGCATCTATGGTCCCGCCGGTCATGACGTTGTAAAAATCCCCGTCATCCTTGAATTTGTCGATTACCCATCCGTCGCTTTTCTTTGTGAGATGAAGCGTAAAAGTTCCGGTGTAATTCTTTTTCATTGCTTTAAGACGTTTTTCCAGAAGTCCCTGAGACATCTCCCCTATTTTTTTGTCCGAAGCTCCCGCCAGAACCTGCTTCAGCACCTTGTCCCGGTAATCCTGATAAAATCCCTCGAGTGCGTCTCCAAATGCGTAAGTCGTAACCTCTACCTTTACGGAAGCCTTATCGCCGTCGATTTTTTCATCACTGAGTTTGTAGTCAAAGTCGCTAAGCTTATTCCCTACGATTTTCTCCAGTGTCGACGAATATCCACCGGACGAACTGTCATCCTCGCTCTCGTCTTCAAACGCCAGATCCAGATCGATACTTTCACCTGCGTAAACCGTTTTAATCGTCTTCGTATCGTTCTTCTGCAGCGCCGTCATAAACGAATCCGCTACTTCCTTCGGTTCAGGGCCGCCGCAGGCGCACAGAACGGACGCCAACGCCACGGACATCAATATTGCAATCATTCTCTTCATGTTCTTCATCGGTTTCCTCCTCTTTTCCCGGCCGGCACAGTTCACATTTTTTGTCTGCCTTCTCCAAGCTCATCCGCCGAAAAACTCGCGGTGGACTTTGTCCGTTGGCAGAGTCTCAAGCTCATACGCTGCAGGCTTTACTGCCGGCATCCCGAGGGACAAAATCGCCTCCAGCCTGAAATTCTCCGGGAAATTCAGGATTGTACGAAGGAAATCCTCCGTCGTGCCGCCTTCCGCAGCCTCTCTGCTCCTCCCCTGAATCCAGCAGCTTCCCAGCCCCAGACTCGCCGCCGTCGTGTGCATGTTGCTCATGGCAATCGTGCAGTCCTCAATCCACACATCACTTTTCTGTTCATCGCCGATCACGACCACAGCGCAGTCCGCACCTTCCAGCATTCCTGCGGCGCCGACGCGGCACCGGCTCATGCGCTTCAGTCGCTCCCGGTCTCTCACCACAATGAATTCCCATGGTTTCCTGCCCTTGCTCGATGCGGAAAGCAGGCCGGCCGCCAGAACCTTCTCAAGTGCCTCTTCCGGTACAGGTTCCCCCGTATATTTACGAATACTGCGTCGCTTCCTCAGTATTTCCAGCATATCCATACGCTTTCTCCCTTCCCTGTTCCGCCCGCACATCCCTCACAACCGGACATCGGCCGTCTGCATCAGAACAGATTTTGTAATGAATATTATATATTACGGGCCGCAGGCTGACAAGAGCATCTTCCCGGCTACAAAATCACCCGCGATCTCCCGTGAAAACTCCAAAATGCGCAGAAGTCCGGACCCGTGAGGCGCGCAGGTTCGTCAACGGGTCGGCGGAAATAAAAAAGAACCCCTCGCAACTGTTGAAATTGCAAGGGGTTTCAAATGGTGGTCTGCGCGGGGCTCGAACCCACGACAACCTGGTTGTGACCCAGGTGCTCTCCCAGCTGAGCTAGCAGACCGAAATTCGTCCTGAATCATTATACGACGGTTCAGAGTTTTTTTCAACCTCCGATTTGCATTTTGTTTACAAAGTTTTTGCGCTGTCAGTTTTGGCGCGATCCAACAACGGCAGAATAATCACTGCTCCGATTACACAGGTAACCGCACAGATCCACAGCAGGGCGCCCGCTCCAAGGGTATCCAGTATCACGCCGCCGCTGAAGCTCGCGGCGACCGCACTGACGGTAATCATAATCACGTACAAAGACTGGCCGCGCACTGCCTCCCGCTCATCCATTATCTCATTGATATACCGGACTACCGCAGGCAGGAACAGCGGAAATCCGAAAGGATGCACCACAAGCGTTAGCATCATCGCAGTCGGCGTATGTGCCAGAAGCATGAGAATACCGCGAAGCACAAAGCCTATCGTAGCGACCTTCAGCAGAAAAGATGACCGGAAATGTTTTGTGAGCCACGTAAAACCCAGAAGCGGAATCAGCTCCAGAATCGTCATAATAGAATAATAATGTCCCATGTTCCCGCTGTTTCCGCCTACATTCTGAAATATCTGCAGCATAAAGAAATTGATAATCTGATGATCATAGAAAATCAGCAGAATTCCGATGTTGATGACCAGAAAGAGTTTATGCCTGCGGATAAACTCTCCCATAGAAATACTGCCCTTTTCCTTTGTATCCGAAGAGCCTGCACAGGACGCCGGATCCGCCTTCCGAAAACGGCCGCCCAGAAGCAGCAACCCGCCCAGAAGCAACAGGAGACAGCTTTCTCCGGCAACCGGAAGCGCACGGACGCCTGCGCTGACCACCAGAACGCCAAGTAACGCAGACATCACTGAATAGCCCAGTGATCCCATAGCTCTGCAGATCCCATAATCCACATCGATTCCGCGGCGTGCCAGCTTGGCCTCCATAGAATTCAGCAGCGGCTGCAGACTGGCCTGAAACGCAAACATGAGAACATATGCCGCTGACAGAAGAAAATTCCTTCCGCTAAGGATCAGCGTAACCGCCTCAAACAGCATTACAACAACAGTGACGAGAACGGAGACCGGAAAAACACCAAACCTCCCCGACCGGTCCGCCACACTGGCGAGAACCGGTTGAATTGCTACAGATACAAGGTTTCCGACCGCAATCATCGTCCCGATTTCCGTATTCGTATATCCGTTGGCAAGCAGGAACACCGAGCTGAAGCTGGCGATCACACAATACACGCTCCAGTACGTCCAGAATATTTCAGCATATTCGATATTCGGTTTCAGATTTTTCCTCATTATTTTCCTTTCAACATCGTTAAATCCGCTCAGTCAACACATTACATGCACTTTTCCACAGACCTCGCCAAAATTGTATACAATCAAATCCACATGGTGGTGTGGATAATCCGCAGCACCACAGCAGTCTCATTCCTCATCCGTTCCATCCGCTGATTTTTCTGTCGTGTCCTTACTGAAAGTCACATAGAACAGATAAACATACTGATAATCCCTTACCTTTTCCGGATGCTGCGCGATATCCTCGGGTGAATAACCCTCCACCTGCTCGGAATCCGTCAGAATCAGGCTCATCAGGTAAATTTTCTTTCCGTCCGATACCTTTGCCGACTCTGTAAACTCACTACTGCTTTCGACCCAGTCCTTCTCCGACGCCTTTTTTGAAATCGCGGCATCCCGCGAACTTCCGGCCATGCCTTCTCCGTTGGACTCTGCCAGATGCACCATCCGGTCCCTCACTACGACAGCGACCTTTCCGCTCCGGGAATCCTTGGAGTCCAGTGGCGCAGAAAACGAGCTATCATTCGTTTCAGACAATTTTCCCTTCTTATACACATCGGCGCCCATTTGAATCGATTTATACTCATCTTCCACCTTGAACTGACCGATAACAGTATAATCATCGTCACCCTTCAGAAGCTGTGTCAGTTCCTTTTCACTTTTCGTCATGGAATAGGGTCTCACATAATTTCCTGCTCCTATCCTGTCCCCTACACTTTCGCAGCCCGTCAGCAGAACCGTCACCATGACCGCGGTCAGCGCCGCCACTAATCTCTTTCCTCTCATACTGCTCCTCTCCTCACTCCGGCATATCATTCTGATTCAAGGATAACATTTATTCTGCCGCAAAACAAGGGGCGCCCCCGTCGGGGGACGGCGTTTTTCACAGATATTTTTGCTGTCTTTCTGCTTTATTCGGCCGTTCGGCATCTCTGCGGGCCGTGATGCGTTTTTCACGGGGCACAAAAGAATCCTTGCGCAGTTTCCGGGAAGCTGTGTTATAATGGTTCTGACTGATTGTTATGCCGGCGGATTCGGCAGCCCGGCAATCCGCCGTCTCTGCGGCGTTGCCGCAGGGTAAGAACCATTGCGATCGGCGCTTCACGGGAAGGCGCGCCGATCTAAATGCTGTTCTGACTGATTAATATGCCGGCGGATTCGGCAGCCCGGTAATCCGCCGTCTCTGCGGCGTTGCCGCAGGGTAAGAACCATTGCGCTCGACGCTTCATGGGAAGGCGCGCCGATCTAAATGCTGTTCTGACTGATTAATATGCCGGCGGATTCGGCAGCCCGGCAATCCGCCATCTCTGCGGCGTTGCCGCAGGGTAAGAACCAAACTGAGAGAGGAAAATGCTATGCCATCCAAGATTCTGCTGATTGAAGACGACGCCGACATCCGCGAAGGCGTCCGCATCCTTCTGGAGAGCGAAGATTATCAGATAGAGGAAGCCGGAAGCGGCGAAGACGGACTGAAGCTTCTGTCCGAGGAAACCGATCTGGTCATCCTTGATATTATGCTGCCGGGAATCTCCGGTCTGAAAACCTGCGAGGAGATTCGCAAAAAATCCTTTGTCCCCGTGCTCTTCCTCACCGCGAAGGGTCAGGAATCGGATAAACTCATCGGCCTCATGGCAGGCGGCGACGACTATCTCGTCAAACCGTTCTCCTATTCTGAGCTGTTGGGAAGAGTCAAGGCGCTGTTGCGGCGTTATCATTTGTACAAAGGAAAAGACTCCGCTGATTCTGAGGATTCCGCACGGTACATCGAGCGCTCCGGAGTGCGGGTATCGGAAAACTTCAACCAGACCTTTGTCGGCGAAGACAAAGTGGATCTGTCCGACAAAGAATACCAGATTCTTCTCCTGCTGATGAAGCACCCGAACAAAGTATTTTCCGCGCAGAATATCTATGAAAGCATCTGGAACGAGCCTTATTATTACTCGTCCAACAGCACCGTCATGGTGCATATCCGAAAGCTCAGAGTCAAAATCGAGGCGGATCCGCAGAATCCGCAGCATATAAAAACCGTCTGGGGAAAGGGATACCGTTTTGAATAGACTGAACAACGGATTACAGAGGGAAGCCTTTTTCGGTATTCTGATCGCTCTTCTCGTATCGGGATTTCTGTATTTCTGTATGCACGAAATCAGCAATGCGTTCCTGGATCAGCACCTGAACGACACCAGACTCTGGGATCAGAAAACGGCGGAAAAGGCGGCCAGCCTGCAGCATTTTGTCACAGATCGCGCCCTTCAGCTGAAAGACGTCAGTTCTATTAAGGAGTGGGACAACACGCAGCGCAGTACCTTCGCCTATATCTACAACGGTCATAAACAGATTTACAATTCAGAGGGGAACGTCAGCTCCGGCGGCGTCACCTACCGGAATCTGCGACATTATCCGCTGAATTTCGCAGACGGAAAGGCGGATCTCTACCTTTTCTATGCGGTCACTTATCAGTATTATGTTCTGGCCATGATTCTGGAGCTGATCCTCTGCTCCATCGTGTTTATCGCCCTGTTCCTTTATTTTGTGCGGCGCAAAATAAACCACATCACCCGGCTGGAGCAGGACATCCGCATTCTGGAAAGCGGCGGGATGGAACACGAAATCACGGTTCCCGGAAACGACGAGCTGGCGCTGCTCGCCCGCGGTCTGGATCAGATGCGCATTACGCTCCGGGACAACATGATCCGTGAGGAAAATCTGGTTCACGCCAACAACGAACTGGTCACGCGGATGGCGCATGACCTGCGGACGCCGCTGACCACACTGCTCCTCTATCTGGGCTTTCTTGTGGAGAAAAAATACAGCAGCGATCAGCAGCACGATCATTATCTCCATGTCGCGCTGGACAAAACCGAGCGGATCAAGGCGTTGTCCGATCAGCTTTTTGAGCGCTTCCTGGTGACCGGAGAGGAGCATGTCAATCTGGAAAATCCGGAACCCTTCCGCGTTGTTTTCGAAGATTTATTATCAGACATCTCCGAAAATCTCACCTCCCGCGGATTACATCTTGAAGCGGAGCTGGACTGGCCGGAAACTGTCGTCCGGGTATCCTTCGAATACATCAGCAGAATCGCGGACAACATCCTCTCCAACATACTGAAATACGCCGACGCCGACAGACCCGTCACGCTCAGGGTCGCAGAGGAGGACGGCTTTTCACTCATCACTTTTGAAAACATGATCAGCAGGCACGATGAGCGTCATGAAAGCACCCGTATCGGCGTCCTCAACATCCGTGCGATGATGGAGAAAATGGGCGGCAGCTGCGAGATTCACAACGACGGAGTCCTTTATTCCATTACGCTTTGTTTCCCAAATGCGACAAAATAATAACGGAAAATTACCGTTCAGAAAACTTTGATTATTAATTGATATTGGAATATGAAAACCCATGAGAATATACTTAGTATTGTAATTGTTTATGGGTTTTTTATTTTACTTGTCTTTATTGAGGAGGACTTATTATGGGTAGAAAGATACCTCTATGGCAAGCATTATTATGTTTCTTCTTCACGTTGATCGTATTAATGTATTGTCTGGGCATCCTCGGAAAATTATTTGGGGATGCACTCGCCTGCGACTATGGCGAGGTACACATCGCACTTCTTACTTCTGCGACATTTGCCGCGATTGTGGCCGCTCTGAACGGCTACAAATGGTCATTCCTGGAGGCCGGCATGCTGGCTTCCATCAACCGCTCCATGCAGGCCATTCTGATCCTCGCTGAGGTCGGTCTGCTGATCGGATGCTGGGTCGCTGCGGGCGTCGTTCCCGCGATGATCTACTACGGACTGCTGATTCTGAAACCGAGCATCTTCCTGTTCGCAGCCTGCCTGCTCTGCTGTATCGTATCTCTGGCGACCGGTTCTTCCTGGACCACTGCCGGAACCATCGGTATCGCACTGATCGGTGTTGCGACGGGTCTCGGAATCCCGTCCAGCATGGCAGCCGGCGCTGTCGTCTCCGGCGCTTATTTCGGAGACAAGATGTCGCCGCTGTCTGACACCACCAACCTGGCTCCTGCCATGGCGGGCGCCACGCTGTTTGATCACATCCGCCACATGGTCTACACGGTTACGCCGTCTCTGATCATCTCTCTGGTCATCTACCTGATCCTGGGTATGAGAGCCAGCGGAAACGATCTGGACATCGTCGGACCGATGAGACAGGCCTGCCTGATCAACTTCCATCTGAACCTGTGGATGCTGATTCCGCCGATTCTGGTTATCATCATCGTTGCTCTGAAGATCCCCGCGATCCCGGGCATCATGGGCGGTATCGTCGCCGGTATGCTGATCGGCTCCATCTTCAACGGAATCAATCTGGCCGAATGGCCGGGACTCCTGCACTACGGTTATTCCGTACCGGGATTCACCGACGCTTACACACAGGCACAGGACAAGCTGGCGGATCAGATCGCATCCTACGATGCGGACAGCTTCCTGGCAATGGACGCCGGAGACTTCGCAACACTTGCTAAAGAACAGGGTCTGAGCACTGCCATCATCGGTGAGTACAACATCGACAAGCTGATCGACGGCAAGGGCGGTATGGATTCCATGATGTGGACCATCAACCTGATTCTCTGCGCAATGTGCTTCGGAGGAATTATGGACGCTTCCGGAATGCTGGGCGAAATCGCACAGTCCCTGCTGCACTTCGCAAAGGGAACCGGCGGACTGATTACCGTTACCGTTATCAGCTGCGTCATCATGAACGTCATCGCAGGAGACCAGTACCTGTCCCTCGTACTGCCGGGCAGAATGTACAAGGAAACCTACGAAGACAGACATCTGGCGCCGAGAAACCTCTCCCGTGTACTGGAAGACTCCGGTACAATCACTTCCTGCCTCGTTCCGTGGAACACCTGCGGCGCTACGATGCAGAAGTTCCTGGGCGTCAAGACCTGGGGCGGCCCGGGCGGAGGCTATGGACGCTATGCGTTCCTGAACCTGATCAATCCGCTCGTATCCATCTTCTACGGATTCACCGGCATCACCATGATGAAGATGACCGACGAAGAATACGAAAAGGTTATGCAGGCCAGAGAGAAGGAAAAGCAGGAAGCTCTTGCCAACCTGGAAGCATAATTTATCAATCCCAAGTAAAATAAAAGAAAATCCAAAGAAGGCGGACTGTCATAACGGCAGTCCCCTTCTTTTTGCCATATCGATATTTCAAATACATTCGGCAGACTGCCGTAAGGTGTTTCAGATGTTTCATCCGAAACCCTTCAGCAGCATGATTCAGAAACGGCCAAATCCTTGAGCACAAGCATCAATCAGTGTCTGCCGGCGCACCCCTTCCATTGGATGGTGCGCCGCGGCGCTGCTGACAAACTCCGGCAGCGCCCATTAAGTCCGACATGACCTTAATGAGCAGACACTAATTAAGAATTATTAATAATTGGATAAGAACATATTAAGAACATTATGACATAATTAAATTAATCCGAGGACAACCAAAAACGACACAGGCGATAATCACGTCTGTTCCGGCATCACTGCAGTCCGTCAGAAAAAAGCAGAGAAAGTGGAGAGAAGCAATGGAGTATAACAGAATCCGATATTTTATCGCAGTTGCGAAATACCAGAATATGACCCGCGCCGCCGAAGAACTGCATGTGGCAGAGCCTGCCATCAGCCAGGCGGTCAAGCGCCTCAGCAACGAGCTGGGAATCCGTCTGTTCGAGCGCAAGGGCCGCAATATCGTTCTGACAGCAGACGGAAAACGGCTGTATGAGAAAGCCGCTCCTCTGATCCGGGCGCTGGACGATATGTCCGAAAATATCGCACGGGAAAAGAACACTGAACACAGCGTTATTCACCTAAATCTCCAATCTGTCCCCCAGCTGTTCCTGGATGTAATCAACGATTTCCGCACCAGCCATACACAGGCGACGTTCCGGCTGTCTGATGCGGGTGAAAACGATATGAGCTGGGATATCCGTATTACCTCGGCTTCGGAAAAACTAAGATACGTGAAGAGCGTGCCGCTCCTTTCCGAACCGGTGATGATCGCGGTCAGTAAAAGTCATCCTCTGGCGCATCAGGACTCAGTCAGCCTGAATGAGCTGAAGGGAATGGATTTCATCTTCCCCGAGGAAAGCGATCAGTTCAGTGCGTTCCTGCATGGATACTGTCAAATGGTATCTTTCCGGCCGCACATCATCTACTCCTCCGGTAGCGTGGAGGCGCTGGAGGGAATGATCGCCTCCGGACTCGGAATCGGGTTCTGGCCGGTCAGAAGCTGGTCACAGAAGTCTGACCAGGTGCACCTGCTGTCTATCGACGGACCTCAATGCGAGCGAACCATCTATCTGGAAAACAATGAAGCGGTTGCCGATAAACCGCTGAAGGACGAATTCTTTGAATACGCCTCGCACTATTTTATGTAAATCACCCGTGCTTCGGGGTTCGTATATTCATCTGTCGAACACACACTGAAACGACGGAGCTGCCGCATCACGCGAATGAATGATGAAAGTCATAAACCTTCGTCGCGGATGCGGCGGCTCTGTTTTTTGCCGCAGGTGTCAGAAGTCACTTTTCGCGGTGCGCCGCAGGCCTCTGCTTCACACTGTGGTTGCTGCGGTCAGCTACATCCACAACCGTCAGACGGTCTCCGCTGACAGTAAACCGAATATCCTGCCCTCCAAAAATCATTCCGTAGACGTGCTCCGGTTTCTTTTCATATGCATCCCGGGGATCCTGCTCCAGAACCTGAATCAGTCCCTTCTGTCTTTCCGGTCTGACTCTGTTCAACAGTTCAGGCGGAAACTCCACCGACAGTTTTTTGTACTCAATCCGATCGGTAAACCCTCCCGCTGCATCAGGATGAGAATCGGCATATGGAACATAGGGTTTCAGATCATAAATCGGCGTACCATCCAGAAGATCCGCTCCGCTTACCAGAATCCGTCCTGCGGCAGCATCTACTGACCGGATACGCACGGAAGACAGCCCGATGGGATTGGGCCGGTTGGGAGATCGGGTGGCAAAAACTCCCACTCGCGTATTTCCGCCCAAGCGGGGCGGGCGCACCGTAGGCGACCACGTCTTCCCGTCCTTTCGTGGGGAATTCGCGTGGAATCCCCAGATCAGCCACAGATAGGAATATTCCGAAAGCCCCCGTACCGCTTCCGGCGATCGGAATTCCGGCGTAAACACAACCGTTGCCGTGAGCTCAGACGCCAGTCCGGACTGTCTGGGGATACCGAATTTTTCATGAAAATCCGATTCGATATATGCGACGGGCTTCAGCGTCAGTTCCGTCAGTTCCTCACGCTCGTCACGTATGCAGCATCTGCTGTTCATGCACTGCCCGCCGTCATGCGTACTGTTGTTGTCGTTCATGTCGTACCCGCTTCCGTTCCTGCTGTTGCTGTCGTTCATGTCATGCCCGCTTCCGCTCCTGCTGCTGTCGATCATGTCATGACTTCCGTCGTACGTGATGATGTGCTCATTTGTCCTGTCCATTTCACATATCACCGATGAATTCCTTCAGTTTTTCGCCCAGGCCCTCCGCAACAAAATATCCTTCGTCATAGGCTCTCTTCAGTTTCCTGAGGTCCTTCTGAGTCGGCGCGATATTCAGCGGACCCATCGGCGCAATGACAAACGCCTTTCCGGCTCTGATCTGCTCGTCCAGATAGTCCAGGGTGCGGTTATAGTTCCTGTTACTCGCTGCGAGCGTCTCCAGGAAACGGGGATACCTGCGGTACCTGACCCTCAGCATCGGCATCAGCGGCTGCAGGGGATTTTTCCGATAACCCTCCGGCTGCGTCAGAATCACAACCGCTTTTTCATTATTTTCCAGTGCATAGCGGACCGGAATCGCATCCGCTACGGCACCATCCATATAGACATAACCGTCTATCGGCACCATTCTGGCTGCCAGCGGCTGAGCGCTGGAAGCCCGTATAAATTCCAGATCCGTCCGCAGGTCGCTTACCTGCGGATACTCCGCTTTTCCGGTGATACAATTAGTCGCCACTACCCGAAAACAGATCCCTCTCTTCTCCATTCCCTCCTGATCCAGCGGATACAGGTTCTCCGGGATTTTGTGGTAGACAAAATCCACGCCGTAATAATCTCCCGTTTTCCGCAGGTTCCTGACGCTGCAAAACTCCGGATCGTCCAGGAAGTCCGTAAAAGCTTCAAAGGCTCTGCCCCTCTGCCCCGACGCATAACTGCACGCATGGGTCGCTCCGGACGACACGCCGATGATATTCGGAAACACGATTTCCTGATCCATCAGATAATCCAGCACTCCGGCCGCGAAGATACCCCGCATGCCGCCGCCTTCCACTACCAAACCAACACTCATAGACTCACTCCTATCACTTTTCCCACTGAGAACAGATACAGATAGGCCTCCCCGACGCTGCGCTCTCCGGCTTCCTCCAGCGCACGGGCATAAATTCTCAGCTGTTCCCGGTACATCTCTGAAATACGTTTCCGCTCTTCCTCAAACGGTACACGGGGGTTGATCCGGTTCGTCTTGTAATCCAGAAGAACGATCTTTCCATCTTCCACAAAGTAGCAGTCTATTATTCCCTGTACGATGATATTCTCTCCGTTCCTCTCCATCATCAGGTCAAAGGGCTGCTCCCTGTAAAGCATTCCCTTCCTCGCAGCTGCGACGGCCCGTTCCCCGAGACCGGTCCGGAAGAAACGGGCGATTTCCGATACAGGAACTGCGTTACGTTCGTTTTCCAGAAATATCCCTGCCTCCACAAACTCGTCGATTGCGTTTCGGATATACGCCTCTCCTTCCTCCTCCGCCCGGAGGAAATCAATCCGTTCCATTATTCCGTGGCACACAGTTCCCTTTTCCGCCGCGGTTAACCTCTGCTCCTCCTGCAGAAATTTCGGAATCGGAAGAACCGTCTCCGGCTCACTGTCCCGATCCGGCTTTTCAGTTTCCCCATCTCCCGCATACATATCTTCATCCGCGTCTGACCGGGCCGCCACCGGACGATGCGCCTCCTCATTCAGCGTACTCACTGAATATTTAGACCGAAGTTTCCGAGCCGTCGGATACGGGTACCGGTAGGAAAGCCTTTGTTCCACCCGTTCCGCAAGAGTGGGCCCCGCCGCCGAATCGTCCTTTGTTTCCTCCGGTGCCGCCGTCTGCGTCCTCAGCTCCGTCAACTTCCCGCAGTCGATGAATTCCGTGCGAGGCATCCTGTCCAGTATCGAAAGATAATCCGTCTGCCCCCGGGCGCCTGCAGCTTTCCCTTTCTCGTAATCCTCTTCGCTCCGAACCGTCCCGGTAAGATACAGAATATCCCGGGCGCGGGTCAGTGCCACATAGAGGACACGGATATGTTCCTCGTATTCCTCCTGCCGCATCTTACTGATAATAATGTCATAAGTGAGTGAACGCTGCTCCAGGCTGTGCTCCGGATCCTCCAGATACATTCCGAGACCGATGTCTTTGTGGAACAGAACCTTGTCCCCCGCTCTGGAATACATCAGCTTCTTTCCCATGCCGCTGACGATGACCATCGGAAATTCCAGGCCTTTACTCTTGTGGATAGTCATAATCCGCACCACATCGTCGTTTTCACCCAGCAGACGGACCTGACCGATGCTGACCCGGTTCCTCTTCACATTGTCGATATAGCGCATGAATCCGTACAGTGAGCTCTGACCGTTCTCCTCGAAGCGTTCTGTCCGGTCGCAGAGGGCGCGCAGATTGGCCTGGCGCTGTGTCCCGTTGGGCATTGCCCCCATGGCGATATAATAGCCGGTTTCCAGCAGCAGTCTCCAGACGAGGTCGGTCAGCGGAACCGCCCGGGAAAGGATCTTCCAGCGCCGGAGCCTCTGCAGTACCGACCCGCAGCGCTCCGCGAACTCATCGTCTCCTTCTGCGACGGCCCGGAAAGCATCCGCGTAACTTCCCTCAGGCTGGCGCTTACGTACCTCCGCAAGCTGATCGGTGGAAAATCCGAAAATCTCCGAGCGAAGCACGCTGATCAGCGGAACGTCCTGATACTGATTATCAATTACCGCCAGCAGATTCATGAACACGTTTATCTCCATCGTATCGAAATATCCGTCGCTGTCGTCTACAAAGACCGGTACTCCGCGGCTCCGGAGAATTTCGGAATACGCAGCCGCATTACTGCTGACCGATCTCATCAGAATTACCATATCCCGATACCGCAGACGCTTATGCTCCCCGGTACGGGAATCGCAATACTCGCGCCCCAGGTTTTCCTCGATGAGACGACAGACCTCCAGTGCCTCAAGCTCATTGTTTTTCATGTCTGCGATGGCTTCGTCATCCACATATTCTCTAGTCGAGGTATCGATGAGCTTCACTTCCGGCTCAAAGCAGTATCGGGCGTCGGCCTTCAGCCCCGGATACAGACAGGCGTCCTCATCATAGCCCTCCATAATCGGCCGGAAGCGTTCGTTTATCCAACTAAGAATGGATGGCTTGCTGCGGAAATTGCGGTTCAGATCGATTTTCATCGAGCTCCCATCCCGGCAGCTTCCGTAAGCGTCGTACTTGGACTGAAAAATCTCCGGTTCCGCCAGTCGAAACTTATAAATACTCTGCTTGATATCTCCCACCATGAAGAGATTGTTTTCTCTGCGGATCATTCCGATGATGGTCTCCTGCAGAACACTGGTATCCTGATATTCGTCAATGAAAATATACTTGAACCTGTCTCTGTAAAACTCTGCAGTCTCCGGGTTTTTCAGGATTTTCAGACAGTCGTGCTCAATATCGCTGAAATCCAGAAGCTTTCGTTCCGCTTTCTTTTCCCGGAAAATACGGTCGTATTCCTTCAGCAGCTTCTGCAGGGTTCGCGCTACGGAAACGGCCCGGCGTGTGCCTTCAATCCTGCTGTCTACATCATCCTTAAGGAATTCCAGCACACGGCTCCGGGCTTTTTTCGCTTTTTCCTTGTAAGCCTTGAACTCGTCGTTGAGCATGTCAAAGTCGGCCTTTTCCTCCTTCTTCGCTCGTATCGAGGTCCACCGGAAACCGCTCAGATGCTCCCGAAGGCCTTTGTAGTCCCCGTGCTCCGCCATGTCCCGCATCGTCTCATGCGCCTCAGTATCCGGGCGGAATTTATCTGCCAGGCGCTCCAGCCCCGCCTGCTCCAGCAGCTCCTGCGCCGCGAGGGTCGCTTCCTCCGCCTCATCCATATCCTTCAGAATGACAGAGTTCAGGAACTGCATTGCTTTCGTCTGACGATACTCCTCCGGTGACAAAGAAAGCTCTCTGATTTTTTCCTCGAGCGTTTCGAAGGGTTCCGGAAGCGCCATCAGACTGCGGTACAGATTCTGTATCATAGTGCGAATTGCATCGTTGCTGCGTTCAGAGCCGTACCAGTCCAGAAAATCGAAAAATTCCTTTTCTGCTCCGTTGAAGGACGTCTCTAGAAGCTCGTCCAGCGCTTCCTCCCGTATCACCGCACTCTGTGCCTCATCACAGATGGTAAAATCCGGTTCCCGGTCGATCTGATAGAAGAATCGCCGGATCACTTCCAGCGCAAAGGCGTGAAATGTGCTGATGCTGGCCTGAGGCAGAAGTTCAAGCTGCCGGCGCAGCTCCGGACGCGTGACGGCCCTTTCCTTCAGTGCCCTCCGGATTTTCTCCCGCATCTCCGCGGCTGCAGCATTGGTAAACGTGACGATCAGCATCGAGTCAATGGAGACATTCTCTTCTGTCACCATCTTTCGAATTCGTTCCACAAGAACAGCAGTCTTGCCGGATCCCGCAGCTGCTGCCACCAGGATGTTCCGGCCCCGTTCGTCAATGGTTGTCTTCTGCTGTGGTGTCCAGTCTGTCATGGCTCCTCCGTATTTGATGAGTATATACTGTTTTCTACATCAATAGTATAACACAATTTTCCTGTTCATACATTGATGATTTGCCTCCGCTGTGTTATCATACAACTGTTACAGAAATGCGAAAAAAGACCATTATTTCTCAGATGCGGAGTCTCTGACGGCTCCGATGAAGGGGTGACAGATATGAACAACAAAAAACCGACAATGCTGCTGATCATGGACGGCTTCGGCCTGAATGACAAGGTTCACGGAAACGCCATCGCACAGGCGAACAAGCCGGCACTTGACAGGATTTTCAGAGAATACCCGATGACGAGACTGGATGCCTGCGGAGAGGCGGTCGGTCTTCCTGCGGGCCAGATGGGGAATTCCGAGGTGGGACATCTGAATATCGGTGCGGGACGCATCGTCTTTCAGGAGCTGAGCCGAATCACAAAAGACGCCGAATCGAAGCACATGTATGAAAATCCGGCACTGCGGCAGGCCATGGAGCACGCGAAAAATAGCGGCGGCACCCTACATCTCTTCGGACTGCTGTCAGACGGCGGCGTACACAGCCATATCGACCATCTGTTCGCCCTTCTGGATATGGCGAAGGAACAGGGACTGACGAACATCAGCGTCCATTGTTTCCTGGACGGCCGCGATGTACCGCCCCGCTGTGCGAAAAAATACATTGCTCGATTGGAAGAGAAGTTCGCGGCTCTCGGAATCGGCCGCATCGCATCCGTCGCAGGACGCTATTATGCGATGGACAGGGACAAAAGATGGGACAGGGTACAAAAGGCCTACGATACAATGACACTCGCGAACGGGCTCACCGCTTCCTCTGGTGCTGAAGCCGTCGACTCCGCATACGCCAGAGACGAAAACGATGAATTCGTCCGGCCCACCGCTGTATTGGATCAGGACGGAAATTCCTCCACAGTCAGGGACGGCGATTCCATTATCATGTTCAACTTCCGGCCGGACAGAGCCAGAGAAATCACCCGTACCTTTGTGGATCCGGATTTCGACGGATTCAGAAGAGAGAAAATTGTTCAGGATCTCAGCTACGTCTGCATGACCACTTACGACGCATCCATGCCGAACGTTGCTGTCGCATACCCGCCCGAAACCTACAAAAACACCCTGGGCGAATACATTTCCTCACTGGGACTGAAACAACTGCGCATTGCGGAAACCGAGAAATACGCTCATGTCACGTTCTTCTTCAACGGCGGCGTGGAAGCGCCGAATCCGGGAGAAGACCGGATCCTCGTGCCTTCGCCGAAAGTGGCGACCTACGATCTCCAGCCGGAGATGAGTGCGTATGAGGTTACGGACAAGGTACTTGAGCAGATCGCCGCAGACAAATACGACATGATCATCCTGAACTTCGCCAATGCCGATATGGTCGGTCACACCGGGATTATGCCGGCTGCAGTGAAGGCCATCGAAACACTGAATGACTGTGTTCCCCGCATCGTTGACGCAGTCCTTGAAAAGGGAGGTCAGATCCTGCTGACTGCAGACCACGGAAACGCAGATGTCATGCTGGACGATGACGACAATGTCGTTACCGCCCACTCCCTGAATCAGGTTCCTCTGGTTCACATCTCCGGCGAACCCCACCAACTGGCCGACGGTGGAAAACTTGCAGATATTGCACCCACCATGCTGACGCTGATGGACATCCCGGTTCCGCCTGAAATGACCGGAAACGTGCTGGTGAAATAAACGCCGGAGTACAACGGCCTGACCCGAACGTGCACTCGCCGGGCGCACCAAAAAAACACGCTGCAACAACCGGCTCATCCGGTCGGATTCTGCAGCGTGTTCTTTTTGATGTATTCAGTCCCGAAGAGACTCACTCCATCGGTGCATAGCGGCGAATTATCTCCTCTGCCAGCCGGATTCCATCCACCGCACTGCTCATGATACCTCCGGCGTAGCCCGCGCCTTCGCCGCCGGGGAAAAGACCTTTGATATTGCTCTCGAAATGCTCGTCGCGAAGGATGCGTACTGGGGAGGAGCTTCTGGTCTCCACAGCCGTCATCCTGGCGTCGTCAGCGTCAAATCCCTTCAGCTTCTGTCCCAGATGCGGCATCGCTTCCCGGATCGCATCAACCGCAAAATCCGGAAGGCTCTCGATGACAGGCTGTGCGTCTGCGTTATTGTCGCGGAAATCCGCCCATGTCGTCTGAGGGGCCTTGTAGTTCCCTCCCCCGTTGCGAAAGGCGATTTCCTCATACTTTTCCTGAAATTCCATGCCGGACAGAGGATGGTTACTGCCGAAATCCGAAGTGCGCACGTCCACCAGAAGTCCGCTGTTGGCCACACCGCTGTTTCTTTGTCGATAACTCATGCCGTTGGTCACCACTCTTCCGGTTTCCGATGATGCCACGATAACCTCGCCGCCGGGGCACATACAGAAGGTGTATACACCGCGTCCGTTTTCACAATGATGCACCAGCTTATAGGTCGCATGAGGCAGGTACGGATTCCCCGCTTCGCTTCCGTACTGCGACTCATCAACCATCTGCTGCGGATGCTCGATCCGAACACCGATGGAGAACGGCTTCTGCTCCATGTGAAGACCTGATTTCAGCAGACTGCGCAGTGTATCCCGAGAACTGTGTCCCATAGCCAGAATCAGATTCTCCGCATCGATGTGGCGGAGCTGATATCCCTGCTGAATCACTAGTCCGGTCAGCCGATCCCCCTCCGTGGTAATGCGGTTCATGCGGGCGTCAAATTCCACATCACCGCCCATATTTTCAATTTTATAACGCATGTTCCGAACGATATGGCGCAGAATATCCGTGCCCACGTGCGGTTTCTGCACATAGCGGATCTCCGGATCCGCACCCGCCTCGATGAACTCCTCCAGAACCTTGAACCTCCGCGGATCCCGGATGCCTGTCGTCAGTTTTCCGTCGGAAAAGGTTCCCGCGCCGCCCTCGCCATACTGAACGTTACACTCCGGATTGAATATCCCGCGCTCCCAGAAATCATTGACCACCTTGATCCGGGTATCCATGTCGTATCCGCGCTCCACGATCACTGGGCGATATCCCCGCTCCGCCAGCGTCATTCCGCAGAAAATCCCGCAGGGTCCGAGTCCCACGATGACAGGACGATGCTTCATCGGCTCTGTTCCCGACGGCACAGACTGATAACTGATGTCCTTAGGCACAGGCAGATCCAATTCCCGATCCGTCGTGAAATCCACTGTGAACACCTGGCGAATATCCGATTTTTTTCTGGCATCCACCGATTTCCGGACGATAGTCAGATCGCTGATCTGCATATCTCTGTAGCCGAATTTCTTTGCAATTTTCGCCGGAATTACATTCGGTGATTCGTCAAGTCTGAGTTTCAACTGCGTTAATCTGTATCTTTTTACCTTCATCCTGCCAGTCCCTTTCCTGCTTTGATTCCTGTTTCCCAGGCATGCTGCAAATTATACCCTCCGCACGGGCCGTCATAATCCAGAATTTCTCCTGCGAAAAACAGTCCCGGACAGATTTTCGACTCCATCGTCTCCGGGTGAATTTCGCTGTAGGGCACCCCGCCCCGGGTAACCTGCGCATACTGCCATCCCCGGAGATCGGCAGGATGCACCGTGAATTCTTTCAGCTGATGCGCCAGTTCCGAAAGATTTTCTCCGGCTCTTGCGCTGATTTCCCTCGCAAGAGGCCGTTTTATCAGGCTGCACAAAAGTCTGTCCGCCGGCACTCCCACGCCTGCTCGCCGGATCAGAAGCGCTTCCGCGTCCTGAATCTCCGGCAGAAGGTCGATCCTGATCTCATAACCGTCAAATCCGTCCTTCCGGCTGCTTCCCTCCGGAAGCTCCATAAACCGTGAAAGATTGAACACGCATATTCCGGAAACGCCGTAATCCGTAAACTGTATTTCGCCGCGTTCCTCACACAGAACACTTTCCTGACGGAGCAGCCGGACAGCACATTTCTCCCTCACTCCGGAAAGTTCGCGCAGATTTTCCCGCGTTTCAACGGCAGTCAGTGCCGGCGCCAGACGGGTCACCGTATGTCCCAGGCCGCGGGCAAGACGGTATCCGTCTCCGGTGCTCCCAAACTTCGGCCCGGCTTTCCCGCCTGAGGCGATCAGAAGGCGGTCCGCCAGAAGCCGTCCGCCGTTCCATGATACCTGAAACCCGTCAGCCGTCTTCTCCGCTGCAGTCACCTCAGCATGACAGATCGTTCGGATCCCCATGTCTTTCAGCTGTCCACGCAGCGCATCCACCACATCTGCAGCATCCTCGCTGTATGGATATATCCTGCCCGATTCCTCTGTACGGGTCATCACGCCGATTCCGTCGAAAAAATCCAGCGTTTTTATATATCCGTCGCACTCCGCGTTTGACAGATTACATCTGCCGTTTCCCGTGGCCTTCAGTTTCCGCCCGGGTTCTTTCATCTTTTCCAGAATGATGACCGCCCGGTCAGGCGCATATTTCTTTGCCGTAATCGCGGCTGCCATCCCGCTGGCACCACCGCCTATAATACAGATGCCCGACATAGTGCCCTCCTATATTTTACACTACTTGTCCGTTCCGGAACAGTAATATTGTGAAGAAATTATCGTTATTTATTCCCTGCGTTATCTGTTCTTCAAACCGCAGATAAGCTCCGGATGAGTCCTCTGTTTCCGGCACAAGATGCCGCATCGCCAGTCGGGCTCCCTTTCATCCGGCCGGTTCACCTTCGCGTTGCAGCTGCAGTTTTACAGCCCCAGAAATTTTTTGATGATGACGACCTCTGTTTCCTGCCCCATCATCGGCGCATAAGTGATTGTCATAGCCCGGCAGATCCGATCCGCTCCCTGACAATCATAACAAACACCTCTCTTCTCGCAGGGCGTTTCGCATTCGAGGCGTTTCGCGTTCAGCGGCGCTGCGGTGTTGCGGGCGCGGCCAATCGCATCCTCCAGAGTCGGACGGATTTTGTTTATCCCCAGAACATAATAGACCTTGCCGTGGCCGAACAGCGTTCCCGCCAGCCGGTTCCCGGCTCCGTCGATGTTCACGATCTCTCCGGCCTCACTGATTCCGTTCACAGAAGACAGATACACGTCTCCCGTCATCGCCGCCGTTCGGGCCTCCTGTACAGTTTCCCCCTCTTTCAGATGCCAGTGCCACTCCACATTGTTATGCGCGGAAAGTCTCTGGTACATCCCCATTTCATCCAGCGTGACAGAACCGCCAATGCCGACGTTTTTTCCGTCGATTCTGTTGTCCAGATATTCCGCGGCTTCCTCCGCAGTATCAAAGACGCTGACGATATACCCTCTGCGCGCAAGACTCATCTGCATAGTCTCCAGATCCAGATCATAGCGGCCCAGCTGCGTACTCTCCACATACTGCTCCTTCAGCTCTCCCAGTCTCCTGAAATGAGCCGACGCGCAGTGCATCTTCTGCGACTCCGCATCCTCCCAGACCTCATCCAGCATCAGTTCGTTCGGCCGTCCGTCCGGCTCCGTATATTCATACAGAAGACAGCCCTCCTCGCCGCGGCTGGCTGCGTCGATTTTCTCTCGCTCCACCGCATCTCGAAATGCCCGGCGCATCCCGGGCTTCGCCGTATATTTTACCTTTAACACAAGCATGGTCTGTCTCCTTCCTGTTCTTTGTGCTATAATCAAAGCATGGATCGAATTATTTTACATTGTGACATCAACAGTTTTTTCGCATCCGTCGAGCTTCTGGATCATCCGGAGCTCCGGGATATGCCGGTAGCCGTCAGCGGCGATCCGGAACTTCGTCATGGAATTATTCTGGCCAAAAATCAGGCCGCAAAGGCCTGCGGCGTCGTCACCGCAGAAACCGTCTGGCAAGCCAGACGTAAATGCCCCGATCTGGTGCTGCTCCAGCCTCAACATGAAAAATACCGGGAATTCAGCCGCCGTCTGAACCGTCTGTACCAGGAGTATACGGACATGGTGGAGCCCTTCAGTATCGACGAATCCTGGCTGGATGTCACCGCAAGCCGGGCCCTGTTCGGCTCCGGAACGCAGATCGCGGACCGCATCCGGCATCGGGTCCGAGAAGAACTGGGCATCACTCTTTCCGCCGGCGTCTCCTATAACAAAATCTTCGCCAAAATGGGTAGCGAATACAGGAAGCCGGACGCTACCACGGAAATCACCCGGAGCAACTATCAACAACTTCTCTGGCCCATGCCGGTAAACGAACTGTTCTTTGTCGGCTTTGCCACCGCGGAGCGTCTGAAAGCTGCCGACATCCACACGATCGGCGATCTGGCTCTCGCCGACACCCGCATGCTGGAACGCCTTCTCGGAAAACAGGGGCCTCTGCTCCGCTCTTATGCGAGAGGGGAAGACGACTCTCCGGTGAGGCGTTATGATCAGAGGAACAAAATCAAGTCCGTAGGCAACGGCATCACCTTCCGCCGCAATCTGACGGGGGAAGACGATATTCTCACCGCTCTGACCCGTCTCTCTGACACAGTGGCAGGCCGCCTGAGAAAATATCAGCTCAAGGCCGGCGGCGTCAAAGTGGATATTAAGGATACCCAGCTGAAAACAATTTCGCGTCAGACTCAGCTGACGCGCCCCACCAATCTAGCCGACGAACTGCGCAGAACCGCCATGGAGCTGATCCGAAGTTTCTGGCCTTCGCAGAAGCCGATCCGTCTCATCACGCTGACCGCTATCAGTCTGTGCGACGAAACCGGGGAAGAGCAACTCTCTCTTTTCCGGGAGGAAAACGCCGCCCGCGAAAAAACCGAATCTGTAGAACGCACGATGGATGCAATCCGCAACCGGTTCGGCGACAATGCGATAGGTTTCGGTCAGATTATCGGGAACGATATCGGCATCGATCTGTGACCGGCTCCGAAAGTCCGGATCCGCTGAAGATTCCGGAGCCCCCGGAAGACGGAAATCATCGAAAATCCCAGAGCTCCGGCAGCCTGCATCATCTGTTCCCGCTATTTGTCCTCACATCCGTCCTTCGCCGCGGCGACAATCTCCCCGATGCGGCTTTTGTCCACCAGATCACAGCCCCGGTCGATGTATTCCAGAATCTTCGCATTCGCGGGATCGTCCGCCATCATCTTCCTCACCAGCTTCATGACACCTTTGTCGAAACGCCGCAGACTCGACGGATCAAATGCCCCGGGAAGGAACCAGCACGGAATCGGCAGAAGTTTCACACGAAACAGTTCCTTCAGACCGGGATCGGCTGCTTCCGGACGGCCTTTATCTTCCTCCGCGTCTGTCACAAAACGTTTTCCGAAGTTAATCTCCATCGCCTGCTTCCGGTTGGCCTCCTCTTCAATGGTGATTCCGACACCGAAACAGAAAACCCTTTTTTCGCTCAGTCCTTTGTACCAGTTCTTTGTAATCAGCTCGACGCCGCGGATTCCGCCGGAGTATATTCCGCCTCCGTACACAATCGTATCGTAGGGCTCCAGATCCCGGAGCCTGCATTTCCCTGCGGGAATCAGATCCGCGCCCAGCTCTTCCGCAATCCACCGGGCATACTTCTCTGTTGCCCCATAGCGGGAATAATAGACGACGACCGCGTTCATTTGCTCAGCACCTCGATCAGGCGGTACATATCCTGATTAAATTCCTTTTCCATTTTCAGCGCGTCAGCCAGGTCATAAGCGACGATCTGGCCGTCCACCGTACCGATTGCTTTGCTCCCGGAATCCTCTGACAGGAGTTCCGCCGCTTTTGCACCGCACATCGTTGCCAGCAGGCGATCCCGCATCGTCGGTCTTCCGCCCCTCTGCAGATAGGACAGAACAACCAGCTTAGTCTCCCGGCCGGTACGTTCCTGTATCTCCTGCGTCAGCTCCTGGGAGCTGATGTCCACGCCCTCCGCCTTGATGATGATACTGTGCAGTTTCCCGTGGTTTGCGGACATGACGATTTTCCGGCAGAGTGCATTTATATCATACGGAATCTCCGGTACAAGAATCTCCTCAGCTCCTCCGCAGAGACCGGCATACAGCGCGATGTCGCCGCAGCGCCTACCCATCACCTCGATAATGGTATTTCTCTCATGAGAGGAGGATGTGTCCCGTACCTTGGAGATAGCGTCCAGAACGGTTGTCACTGCCGTATCAAAACCGATCGTATAATCGGTATAGGCAAGATCGTTATCGATGGTTCCCGGCAGTCCCATAACCTTCACGCCCAGTTCTGACAGTTCCTGCGCCCCGTGGAGCGTCCCGTCGCCGCCGATGGCCACCAGTCCCTCGATGCCGAAGGTGTCCAGCATTGCCGCCGCGTGTCTGATCCCCTCCTCTGTCATGAATCTTTTACTCCGCGCGGTTTTCAGAATCGTACCGCCTCTCTGCATAATATCACCTACAGAGCGCCGGTTCATCTGCTCGATCTCTCCGTCGATCAGGCCGGAATATCCCCGGGAAATTCCATACACCTCAAGCCCGCGCTCGATTCCGCATCTCACAACCGACCGGATCGCGGCATTCATTCCCGGCGCGTCTCCGCCGGACGTCAGAACTCCTATCCTCTTCATTTATCTATTGCTCCTTTCCTGTGCTCATCTTGACGTTGGACGCTCCCACGATTCCGTTGAGCTCCTCAATCAGATAATCACTCATTTTAACGCCTACACTGCTCCGCACGATCTTTCCGTTCTGTAAATAAATCAGCACCTCGGTGTCTCCCTGATCCTCCCGGAAAATCTGCTCCAGCTGTTTCAGAACACGGGGTTCCCGGGCGTCCGCGGGAATCCGGATCTTCACCATGGGACCCTTTGTTCCACGCGCCCGCCGTTCCACCTCATCCATGCTCACCACAGAATCCGCCAGAACCTTGGGAACCTCTCCCTCCTTGAAATTCAGTTTTCCTCTGACGACCACCACGGCATCGTCCGCGATGCTGTCCTGACACCGTTCGTAGACGTTCGGGAATACGACGACTTCGGTGATGCCGTAGAGATCCTCCAGATCCACAAAGGCCATCAGCTTGTTGTTCTTGGTTACAAGATTCTTTTTTCCGGCGATCATGCCGGCCATAACCACCTTCATGCCGTCATAAAGATCCGAAACAGTTCCGCTGTCGAATCCTGATTCCCGTATCGCGCCCTCTTCCTGTTCTTCTTCTCCCGCAACGCTTGCCTCCAGCTCCTGACTGGTTACGGTCACCAGTTTCCGGATGCGGTCTGAGTAAGCGTTCAGGGGATGGCCGGTGATATAGACGCCCAGCATTTCCTTTTCCAGAGAGAGCAGCATCCGCGGCTCAAAATTGCGGACGTCGGGGAGGCTCCGTCCTCCGATGCCCGCGGACATCTCCTCGCCGCTGATCTGAAACAGGGAAATCTGTCCCGCCAGATTCTTCCTCGCCTCGTTCTGCGCCGAGCTCATCAGCTGACCGTAAACGGCCAGATGTGCGGCCCGGTTGGGATTCAGACAGTCCAGAGCCCCGGCCTTGATTAGAGATTCCACCGCTTTTTTGTTCACTATGCCGACATCGATATTGTTGATAAACTGGAAGATATCCTTCGGGATTCCCTTTGTTTCCCGAGCATGGATGATCTCATCGATGGCATGTTCTCCCACGTTCTTGACGCCGAGCAGACCATAGCGGATTTTTCCGTCCACCACCGTATACTTCTTCTCACTTTCATTGATATCGGGCGGCAGCACCCGGATCCCCATTTCCTCACAGTTGCGGATGTATTTGGAAGTCTGTCCAGTATCCCCCATCACGCTGGAAAGGAGAGCCGCCATAAACTCCACCGCATAATATTTTTTCAGATATCCTGTCTCATAAGCAACCACTGCGTAAGCCGCCGCGTGGGACTTGTTGAACGCATACTGCGCGAAGGTTTCCATATCCGCAAATATTGCCTCTGCCGCTTCCTTGCTGATACCGTTTCTCAGACATCCGGGGATCTCCACGTTTCCCTGCTCGTCTTCTTTTCCGTAGATGAAGTACTGACGTTCCTCCATCATCACGTCCCGTTTCTTTTTACTCATGGCGCGGCGCACCAGATCGGAACGGCCATAGCTGTAGCCGGCCAGATCCCGGACGATCTGCATCACCTGCTCCTGATATACCAGGCAGCCGTAGGTCACATCCAGAATCGGAGCGAGCTCCGGCGTCACATACTGAATCCTGCCGGGATTTTTTTTGTTGTCGATGTACCGCGGGATTGAATCCATCGGCCCCGGCCGGTACAAAGAAATTCCCGCCACAACATCCTCGAAGCATGTGGGCTTCAGATTTTTCATAAAGCTGGTCATACCGCCGCTTTCCAGCTGGAATATCCCCTCCGTATTTCCGGCGGCGATCATCTCGTACACAGCTTTGTCGTCATATCCCATCCTGGCGAAATCGATGCTCACGCCGTGGTTCCGCCGGATCATCGCCAGCGCATCCCGGATCACTGTCAGGTTCCGCAGCCCCAGAAAATCCATCTTCAGAAGACCTAGTTCCTCGATGGTGGTCATGTTGAACTGCGTCGCAACGCCTTTGTCGGACATATACAGCGGCACATATTCATCCAGCGGAAGGCGCGAGATTACCACGCCCGCCGCATGCGTCGAGGCGTGGCGCGGCATTCCCTCCAGTTTCCGGGACATGTCGATCACCTTGCGGACGGTGACATCCTCGTCATACATCTTTTTCAGATCGGGGCTCATTTCCAGAGCCCGGTCAAGGGTCATCTTCAGATCGAAGGGAATCGCCTTGGCGATCCGATCCGCATCGGCATAGGGAAGGTTCAGCGCCCGGCCCACGTCCCGGACAACCGCCTTGGCCTTCATGGTTCCGAAGGTGATAATCTGAGAAACGTTCTCCTCGCCGTATTTCCGCCGGACATAATCGATCACTTCCCCTCGGCGCTCAATGCAGAAGTCGATATCGATATCCGGCATGCTCACCCGCTCCGGATTTAGAAATCTCTCGAAAATCAGGTTGTACCGTATCGGATCGATATCCGTAATCCGCAGGCAATAGGCGACCAGGCTTCCCGCCGCGGAGCCCCTGCCCGGTCCCACCATGATTCCGTGCTCCTTCGCATAATTGATGAAGTCCCAAACGATGAGAAAATATTCCACATACCCCATGGACTCAATGACTCCCAGTTCGTAATCTAGTCTGCCGCGCAGCTGCTCCGTTACCTCGTCATACCGTTCGCGAAGACCGTCAGCGCAGAGCTCCCTCAGGTACTGCTTATTCGTCTTCCCTTCCGGCGGCAGGAACTCCGGCAAATGATATTCGCCAAATGTAAATTCCACATTGCACCGCATAGCAACCTTGTGCGTATTCTCCACCGCCTCCGGCAGTTCGCGGAAAATCTCCCGCATTTCCTGCTCGCTTTTGAGATAGAACTGATCGTTGGCAAACCGCATACGGTTTTCGTCATAAACATTTGTCGCAGTCTGGATGCACAGAAGAATATCGTGCGCTTCCGCGTCTTCCCGGTTCACGTAGTGAACATCGTTAGTGCAGACCATTGGGATTCCTGTTTCTCTGCTGAGGCGGATCAGTTCCGGATTGATGAACGCTTCCTCATCCAGTTCCTGATCCTGAATCTCGAGGTAAAAATTATCCTCACCGAAAATATCTCTCAATTCGAGTGCTTCTGCCTTCGCGCCCTCATAATCGCGGTTGAGCAGGCAGTTCTGCACCTTCCCCGCCAGACAGGCCGACAGCGCAATGATGCCGCCGCTGTATTGCCGCAGCAGTTCTTTATCCACGCGCGGTTTATAGTAAAAGCCTTTTGTATAACCTCGGGAGACGATTTTAATCAGGTTCCGGTAACCGTCGTTGTCCTTCGCCAGCAAAACCAGATGCCCCTGATATTTATCCTTGTCCGGCTCTTTGTCCGCCATCCTCCGCGCAGCCGTGTATACCTCGCAGCCGATAACCGGATGAATTCCCTGTTTTTTGCATTCCCGCCAGAAATCGATGACGCCGAACATGACGCCGTGATCCGTAATGGCCAGAGAATCCATTCCCAGCTCCTTCGCCCGCGCCACAACGTCCCGGATCCTGGCCGCGCCGTCCAGAAGACTGTATTCCGTATGTACATGAAGATGTGTAAATGACATAGTTTCCTCCGTTTATTCTCTCTATTTTATCACACATCGCCTTTTCTGGGTAGACTTCGTGTATTCGGATTGCGCTTGCCACATCATTAATTTTTCGTTTCGGGACGGTTCAGAGCAGGGTCAGGTCAAAGATAGAGCGGATTTTACGTGCCTGAAATGCCCCAAAATTAATTGCACAATTCGGAACAGTATGATAGAATCAATGTGTAAAACTAATACGCAATATTTAGGAGGGTTTATTATTATGGACACAAAAGACAAACAGGAAATGATGAAAAAGGCTTATCTCAATGCGGTTGACAACATGGTTATTTCAGGGCTGGACAACGAGGTGTGCTATATCGTCATCAGAGAATCCATGAAGCTCTATCTGAAAGGGCATAAGGTGGAGGCGACTGAGGGTGAAATCGTCTCTTACATCAAGTCGCAGGTCGAGATTCTGCATAAAGCGCTGAGCGACTACGAAGTCGGCGCCAAATTCGAACATATTGGCCACGAGAAAATGTAATCGGCCGCAGTTGCCGGAACCGGAATATGCGCTCACCGGGCGCACTGACAGCGACGACCGGCGCATCAGGCGGGCTCCCCGCCTTGATGCGCCGGTCGTTTATTTTCTGCCCGTCAGCATCATGATCAGCCTCTGAGCCGCGCGCAATCCTTCGCGCAATCTTTCCCGTTACTCCATGTAGTCCGAAATGCGGGCGCGAACCTTTTCTTCGCCCATAATCTGCTGGATCGTCCAGACATCGGGAGACTGGGCACGTCCCATCAGTGCGATGCGGATCACGGTGGAAACATGTCCGACATGGCCTTTGTATTCCTCCGGATGCTTCTTGAAATCCTTCGGTTTCGCCGCATATCCCAACTCTGTGGCGATTTCCCGGATCTTGTCAAACCACCGGCTCTGATCGTCGGAATGGTCATACGTGGACAGGTAGGAGGACAAAATCGTGTTCACATCCTCCTGCGGGACCTCTGCGGGAAGCGGATCCTCCCGTCTGAACTGCTTATCGAAAAAGTAACTGATGAACTCCACAATCTGGCGGGCATAGATCAAATCCTTACGCGGTTTTTTGTCGCCGCGGCCGAGGTCCAGAATCTTCAGCATATATTCCCGATCCTCAAACATATTGCTATACTCCGGAGCAAACTCCCTGCTCCAGTCGGAGAGGAACTCATAAATCCGATCCGCGGGAATCTTCAGAAGCACGTCCTTGCTGATGTCGTTCAGCTTATTCAGGTCAAACAGCGCCCCTGAACTGCTCATTTTCTCTGTGGTGAAACGGAACTCATCGACGGGAGCATCCGGGTTGGCGATTCGCCATTCCTCGAAATCCGAATTCAGGATCGTCAGGAGGTATTCACGGACGGCTTCCGGATGATAGCCCTGCCGGCGGTAGTAATCCAGCGACAGTTCCGGATCCTCGCGTTTGGAAAGTTTGCGCCGGTTCCCCTGCTCGTCCAGCTTCATCAGCTGCGCTGTATGGCAGTACACCGGCATCTCCCAGCCCAGTTTCTCGAACAGTTCCACGTGTACCGGCAGAGAAGACAGCCATTCCGCTCCCCGCACCACATGTGTCGTGCGCATCAGATGATCGTCAATCACGTGAGCGAAGTGATACGTGGGAATCCCTGTCGCTTTGAGAATCACGGTATCCATGAAATTCTCCGGCATGGTCAGTCTGCCGCGGATCGCGTCGACGACCTCCACGCGCCGAACGGTCACATCTTCCCCGGATTTCTCAGAGACGGCCTCCCTCCCGTCGGACTTCAGCCGGATCACATAAGATCTGCCGGCCTGAAGCGCCTCCTGCACCTGTTCAAAGGACCAGTCCCTGCAGCGGGCATACCTGCCGTAAATCCCCGGCGTAACCTTTTCTTCTTCTTGCTGTGTCCGGATCTCTCCGATTTCCTGCTCAGTGAGGAAACACGGATACGCCTTTCCCTCCGAAACAAGTTTTTTTGCGAAGCACTGATAGATCGGCCCACGGTGGCTCTGGGTGTAGTCGCCGTAGTCTCCCACATCTCCGCTGCGGGTTGCGCCCTCATCAAACTGAATTCCGAAAAAACGCAGAGAGTCAATAATAGTCTCTACCGCGCCATCCACATAACGCTTATCGTCCGTATCCTCAATCCGCAGGTAAAACACTCCGCCGGACTGGTGCGCCAGCCGTTCATCCGCAAAGGCCCCGTAGAGGTTTCCCAGATGAATGAAGCCCGTCGGGCTGGGACCCAGCCTGGTTACTTTGGCCCCCTCCGGCAGAATCCTCGGCGGGTACATCTCCTCATACTCCTGCGGCGTTTTCTGTATCTGCGGAAACAAAAGCTCCGCTAGTCTGTTATAATCCATAAAGTCTGCTCCTTATATTCTGATTTCGGTTATTGCCTTCCCGTCCGGGATGTACTGCAGAATGCCCAGCGCAAGCGTAAGGAAAAAGATCGCCGCCAGCACCAGCGCAACCACAATGACGACCTTCGCCCAAGTCGGGAGCCCGGTCGGCACAGCGAGGTTATCGTATTCCTCCCTGTATCGGTTTTCCCCGTTCGGTGCATAACCTTCACCCGAAGTCCCGTATCCTTCGCCCGGCGCCCGGTCATACTGCTGTTCATACCGCCTCCCCACATATTCCGGTTTCAGCGGATAATCATGCCGCACCAGCAGATAGATCACCACGCCGATAAAGCCCGGCGTGAATACGGCGATCAGCGCCCAGAGCCAGGGCGTGCAGCCCTGCCGCTTCCGCGCGTCCTGACAGACCAGAACTGCGATAATGATCGGTACAATCAGGCCGCAAAGTAAAATAACGAGCGACACCAGTATTGTGAAAAACACGTCTGTTCCCCTTTCTCCTTTTGGTGAAGCCTCCCCCTACCGGCGCACCTCTCCGCCGGACAGCGCGTCATCGTAAACCGCGCGGCTTCCACCGATGAATTTCGGCCGGGTTCTCGCACAGACCACGTTGGCCTCTCCGATCCTCTTCTGCGCGATCCGAACCGGTACCGCGACCGGACGCAGATGCATTCCGATCAGAGTATCGCCGATGTCGATGCCGGCCGCCGCCTGAATATGCTCCACCGCCACCGGGTGCTCTGCGTTTTCATAAACCGTCACCGCGAAAGACCCGCCCGCGTGAAGCTGCGGCACCACATTGCAGATTTCCGTCCCCGGAAGAAGGGCCTCCTTCTCCACGATGATTGCCCGGTTCAGATGCTCACAGCACTGAGCCGCCAGATACAGTCCCTTTTCCTTCAGAACAGGGGATATCCCTTCATAAACCGCCTTCGCGGCGTTGATGTCGGATCCCTTTCCTATATGCTCCCCCTTGATCTCGCTGGAAGAGCAGCCGACCACAAAGATATCACCCTTTTCTGTCCGCGCCGTCTCAAGCAGCTCTCTAACGGCATTCTCTGCCTGCTTTCTGATTTCTTCATATGTCATAAGATCACCGTCCTTAAAAATTTATACATTCCAGCTGTTCAGGTAAGCTTCCTGCTCATCTGTCAGCCGATCAATTTCAATTCCCCAGGCCGCAAGTCTGCGCCTCGCAACGCGGTCGTCGATTTCTGCGCTGACATCGACGACTCCTTTCCTCAGTTCCTCGTGATGCTCCCGGATATACAGTGCGGAAAGCGCCTGAACCGCAAAGCTCATATCCATGATTTCCGCAGGATGGCCATCTGCGGCCGCGATGTTCACCAGCCGTCCCTCCGCGATGACATTGATCCATTTCCCGTTGGGGAGCCGGTAACCCATGATGTTGTTTCTGGTTTCCTTTTTCTCCACTGCTGCCTGCTCCAGCGCATCCATGTCGATCTCACAGTTGAAATGTCCCGCGTTCGTCAGAATCGCACGATCCTTCATCGTCATCATGTGCTCCACCGTAATAGTCTTGCAGCAGCCTGTGGCGCTCACGAAAATATCACCCAGCGGAGCCGCCTTGGCCATGGTCATGACCTCATAGCCGTCCATTCGCGCCTCGATCGCCTTTACCGGATCAATTTCGGTCACGATTACCCGTGCTCCCAGCGCGTCCGCACGCATGGCGATCCCTCGGGAGCACCAGCCGTATCCGACCACCACAACGGTTTTGGACGCAATGATCAGATTCGTGTTCCGCATAATACTGTCCCACACAGACTGGCCCGTTCCATAGCGGTTGTCGAACAGGTGCTTGCAGGCAGCGTCATTCACCGCCACCATCGGGAATTTCAGAATGCCTTCCCGTTCCATCGCCTTCAGACGAATAATACCCGTAGTGGTCTCTTCACAGCCGCCCCACACCTCCTCCGCCAGATCCGGGCGCCCGGTGTGCAGCATTCCGACGAGATCTCCGCCATCGTCGATGATGATATTCGGTCTGCAGGACAGACACATTTCAATGTGCCGGTCATATTCCTCCTGTGTGGCGCCATGATACGCGAAAACGGAAAGGCCTTCCTCCGCAAGCGCCGCCGCCACATCATCCTGCGTGGACAAAACATTGCTGCCGGTCACGAACATCTGCGCGCCTCCGGCCGCCAGCGCCAGACAGAGTCGGGCTGTCTTCGCCTCAAGATGGACAGACAGCGAGATCTTCACGCCTTCAAAGGGTCTGTCCCTGCGAAATTCCTCCTCCAGATCCGCCAGCAGCGGCATGTTATGACGCACCCACTCGATCTTAGTATGACCAGCAGGCGCTAAACCGATATCCCGAATATCGTATTGTTTCATGCTCTCTCCTTCTGTTTACTTCACCGCGGCAGTTCCCTCTCTGTCTGCTTCGCGGCAGATTCATTTCTATTCTACTGTAACCGATTTGGCAAGATTTCTGGGTTTGTCGATATCTTCCCCTTTAATTTTCGCCACATAATATGCGAACAGCTGAAGGGGAATCACCGTCAGAATCGGAGTCACCTCGTCATCGCACTGAGGAATGTAGATCACTTCTGTGCTCTCAGCTTCAATTTTGTCGTTGCCCTCTTTGGCTACGGAAACGACATGCGCCATTCTCGCCTTCACCTCCACGATGTTGGAATACATCTTTTCGAACAGACGATCCTGTGTAGCAAGGGCGATTACGATGGTTTCCGGCTCCATCAGAGCAATGGTTCCATGTTTCAGTTCCCCGGCTGCGATGGCAAAGGAGTTGATGTAGGATATCTCCTTCAGTTTAAGAGATCCCTCCAGCGCCACAGCGCTGTCCACTCCGCGTCCGATAAAGAATACCTGTGTTCTGTTATAAAGATGTCTGGCCAGTTCTTCAATCTCCGGTGCCTTATCAAGCGTCTGCTGTATTTTATCCGGCATGGCCAGCAGTTCCTCCAGAATGTGGTCATAATATTCTCTGGAGATATTTCCGGTAAGATCCCCCAGATACAGGGCAATCAGGTACATGCATACAAGCTGCGTCGTATAAGCTTTAGTGGACGCCACCGCAATTTCCGGGCCTGCCCAGGTATAGAACACATCGTCTGATTCCCGAGCGACAGAACTTCCCACCACGTTGCAGACGGACAGTATCCGTGCGCCGTGGCTTCTAGCCTCCCGAAGCGCCGCCAGCGTGTCCAGGGTTTCTCCCGACTGGCTGATAGCGATGAACAGAGTCTTTTCATCGATGACCGGGTCTCTGTACCGGAACTCCGACGCCACATCAATCTCCACCGGAATCCGAGCCATTTTTTCAATAGCGTACTTCCCGATCAGTCCCGCATGATAAGCCGTTCCACAGGCAACGATATAGATTTTGGTGATATTCTGCAGATCTTCCTTTGTGAGAGAAATCCCGTCAAGGCAGATCCTTCCGTCGTCATCGATACGCCGCAGCAATGTATCCTGTACGGCCTTCGGCTGCTCGTGAATTTCCTTCAGCATGAAATGCTCGTATCCGCCCTTCTCCGCATCCTCGATACTCCAGTTCACCTTCATGACCTCACGGCGAACCGGACGGCGGTTCTCGTCATAAATCCGGATGCTGTCCGGCGTGCAGACCACCATCTCATCGTTCTCAATCAGGTAGATATCATTGACATATTTCAAAAGTGCCGGAATATCCGAAGCGATGAATTTGCAGTCGCCTCCCAGTCCGGCAATCAGGGGTGCATCCTTACGGTACGCCACGATCCGATCCGGTGTGTCGGCAGCGATGACGCCGATGGCATACGCACCCCGCATCTCCTGTACCGCATCGTACACCGCATCTTCCAGGTTTCCGCCGTTTTTCCGGTAATTGACGCCGATCATCTGCGCGATGACCTCCGTATCAGTTTCGGTGCGGAATTCAATTTTCTCCTCGTTCGCCAGCTTCTGCCGGAGCTCCACATAGTTCTCCACGATTCCGTTGTGAACCACCGCGATCCTTCCGTCAGAACTCGTATGAGGATGAGCGTTCACATCCGAAGGTGCACCGTGTGTCGCCCAACGGGTATGTCCGATCCCTGTCGTTCCGGTCAGTTTCTCGGATCCGATGAATTTCTCCAGATCTGCTATTTTTCCCTTTTTCTTTCGGACAATCAGTTCTCCCTGCTGCTGAAGTGCGATGCCAGCCGAGTCATAGCCGCGATATTCCAGTCTTTTCAGTCCGTCGATGATAATCCCGCAGGCTTCTTCATGTCCCGTATATCCTACAATTCCACACATATATGATTTCCTCCGTCATTTTCCGTATTTGCTGCTGATCAGATCTGCCAGCGCCTGCGCCATCTCTGAAATGGCGTCTTTATCCCGACCCTCGATCATAATCCGGACCAGCGGCTCCGTCCCGGAGGGTCGGATCAGTACACGGCCGTCTCCGGCCATCTTCTCTTCAATAATCTCCACCGCGCGAAGCACTTCTTCGTCCTTCTTGTACAAAGTCTTGCCCTCGCCGGTGACCCGTGCGTTGACCAGCACCTGCGGGTACAAAGTAATCTCCGCCGCAAGTTCTGAAGGCTTGCGGCCCGAACGCTTCAGAGCCTTCATAAACTGCAGGGACGAGACGGCACCGTCGCCTGTCGTCGAATAATCTCTGAAAATAATATGTCCCGACTGTTCTCCGCCGATTACACATCCGCTCTTCAGCATGGCTTCCAGCACATAGCGGTCCCCCACGTCGGTCACGTCCACGTCCGCGCCCATTTTCTCAATGTATTTATGAAATCCGAGATTGCTCATGACCGTCGCTGTGACTTTGTTTTTCGCCAGTTTTCCGTCGTCCTTCAGCATCCGGGCACAAATGCAGATGGTTTTGTCTCCGTCAATCACCTCGCCGTTTTCGTCCACCACAATCAGACGGTCCGCATCTCCGTCATAAGCGAGTCCGATATCCGCATGCTCTTCCCGGACCTTCTGCTGCAGTTTCTCCGGGTGGGTGGAGCCGATATGATCGTTGATGTTGACGCCGTTCGGCGAGCAGCCGATGGGAATCACCCGTGCGCCCAGATCCCGGTAAACCCGGGGAGCGACCTTGTAGGACGCACCGTTGGCGCAGTCCATGACGACAGTCATGCCGTCAAGACGCACGTCAATTGTGGAGAGAAGGTAGCGCCGGTAGATCTCCATGGCGTTCTCCTCACCTTCCATGCAGGTGCCCAGCGCTTCTCCCGTCATATGGGCGTTGGGATCGATTCCGCGAATGATCAGATCTTCGATTTTCTCTTCAATCGCATCGTCCAGCTTGAAGCCTTCACTGTTGAAGAATTTGATTCCGTTATATTCAAACGGATTATGCGATGCGGAAATCACGACGCCGGCCTGTGCCTCGTAGTGACGAACCAGATAAGCTACCGCAGGCGTGGGAATCACGCCCACCTTGATCACATTGCCTCCGACGGCGAGGATTCCCGCCGTCAGAGCATTCTCCAGCATATCGCCGGAAACACGCGTATCTTTTCCGATGATGATCATCGGGTTTTTCCTGGATTCTCCCAGCACTGACGCCCCTGCTTTTCCAAGGTTAAAAGCGAGTTCCGGCGTCAGCTCGGAATTGGCGACGCCTCTTACTCCATCCGTACCGAATAATCTTCCCATGAATTCCTCCTCCGCTTAATTGCTTTTATCTGTCAGAATAACCGTAATCTGAGCCGGAGTCACCGCTATTCCGTTGTGGTCCTTTCCGCAGGAAGCCTTAACACTCACGCTGTGCGTTCCCTCGTTCAGACCGTCACAGCTTGCAGACACTCTAATATCTCCGGAATCGATCCTTGACATCTGATTTTTTGTCCCCGTAACAGTGACCCGCACCGTGCCTGTCGTGATGCTGGCATTCAGATCATTGTCCACATCGCTGAGTTCCACCTTCTTGCCGCTGATAGAAAATGTCTTGGAGATGCCGGTGTTCCCGGCTGATGATCCCTTCACCGTAACCTTCATCGTAAGGTTGTCAGAGGTATCCGCCAATTCCACTCCGTCCGGCAGATTCGGCTCTATTTTCAGCGTAGTGGATTCCGCCACATCGGACAGATCGATGGTTTTCGCCGTCACGCTGCTGATTTTATCAATTGCATTCCTGTTCCCTTTAATCACAACGGTGGACGGAGCCTTCCACGTCCGCTTATAGTCCCCGCTGTTCTCACCCTTGACCGGCACGGTCAGTGCCACCTTCTTTGTATAGTATAGAACGGTTTTTACATTCGCTCTGTTCTGTGACAGGGTTACGTTGCTCACTTCATTTCCGTCGGCGTCTACCGGCGTCAGTCTGGCGGAAATCACAGTTTCACTGGTTTTTATGTCTGAAACGTTCACCAGCCCCTTCACGTAGGATACCTTATTCACCTGCGATCTGGCTCCGCTGACTGTGACCTGCTTTGGATCCACTGAGGTCGTTGTCGCTTCAGTATTCGCCCCTCCGCTTCCGCTGTACAGAATACGTACCGGCCTGCTGGCACTGATCCGTTTCTGCACGTTGACCGTAATGCGGTTCAGACTCTGATCCTTCACATCCACGCTGTTGGGGACGCTGATGTTGACCCTCAGTTGATTGTTTCCGGCCGCGGCCTCTGAAACGTCCACTGTTGCGGAAATATCGGCAGATCGTACTTTGTTGACGGCGCTGCGCTTTCCGGTGATGGTAATACTCATCTTTTCAGAGCTGGTGCTGACGACCGCCATTCCGTTATCCTGCAGCGTCTGTGTATTGGTCAGTGTGATCGGGATATTGCGGTAGGTCTTGTTCGTCGTCGGATTCATCTCTCCTACCACATAGAACCAGAGGATGAGCGCCAGGATCAGGGAGATAATCAGGTTGCCTTTTTTACTTTGAAGCATGCTTCCCCCTTCCCAGCCGGTTTCCCAGCCTTCCGAGCCTGGAGATTTTTTTGTCCTCCTCTTCTGTGATGAAAAGGTTGAACAAAATCTTTTCCACGCTCTTCTTGTCCAGGAACCGGGTGATTTTTCCCTCTTGTGCAATGGAAATGATTCCGGTCTCTTCGCTGACGATCAGGGTCAGGGCGTCGGAGTTCTCAGTGATGCCGATGCCTGCCCGATGCCTTGTTCCGAGACTTTTATTCAGGTTTTTATTATCTGTCAAAGGGAGCACGCAGCCTGCCGCATAAACCTTGTCTCCGCGGATGATGACCGCACCGTCGTGCAGCGGCGATCCCTCGTAGAAAAGATTCCCCAGCAGTTCTTCCGAAATTTCCGCATTAATAAGGGTTCCCGTTTCCGCGATATCCTCCAGCGTAATCTCACGCTCAAATACGATCAAAGCGCCGGTCTTGCTGGCAGAGAAGGACATAGCCGCGTCTGCTATTTCATCGCAGATGAATTTGGCCTTATCTTTATCCACCTGAGTAACCAGGCGGGCATGAAAAAGCTTGCTTCTGCCCATATATTCCAGACCGCGCCGCAGCTCCGGCTGAAAGAGCACGACCAGTGCGAACAGGCCGACGGTGAATGCGCCGCCCAGAAACCAGTGAACCACATGAAGATTCAGGATCCCCGACAGGAAATAGGCGATAACCAGAACAGCGAGCCCCTTAACCAACTGCTGCGCCCTGGTTTCCTTGATGAATTCCAGTATCTTGTAAAGCACAAAGGTTGTAATTGCAATGTCCAGAGCATCATTCCATCCGATGCTGTATATTGTGTTTGTGAAAAATGTCTGCAACTCATGCATAAAAAATCCCCTTCTACTCAACCCATTTAATTGTATATGAAACGGCACAAAATATCAAGGTATCTGTGGGGATAGTTTGTGCGGAATCAGATATTGTGCAGGGTGTGGAATAATTCCTTTCTCTGCATTGACAGTCTCCACGTGAATTCGGTATAATTGAAAAATCGGCCTGCACGGATACGCCGTGTCCGCCGAACCGTCAGGTTTCAACGATATCGGAGGTTCCATCATATGATAATTAAAACAGTTCTGCTGATCGCTTTTTTCTCTGTGTTTATTTCCATCGGCCTCTACTGCCGCCGGCACAGTACCGACGTGAACGGTTTTGTTCTGGGAGGACGCTCCGTCGGGCCATGGCTCACCGCCTTCGCCTACGGCACATCGTATTTTTCCGCAGTTATCTTTGTAGGCTACGCAGGCCAGTTCGGCTGGAATTTCGGGGTCGCCTCCACCTGGATCGGTCTGGGCAACGCCTTTATCGGCTCTCTCCTCGCCTGGGTCATCCTGGGTCGACGGACACGCATCATGACGCAGCATCTGGGTTCCCGCACCATGCCGGAATTTTTCGGACAGCGATACGGCTCCGCACGGCTGAAGGTTCTGGCTTCCTTCATCACCTTTGTATTCCTGATTCCCTATACGGCGTCGCTGTATAACGGACTGTCCCGACTGTTCCGCATGGCCTTCAACGTGGATTATTCCATCTGCGTCATCGTCATGGCTCTGCTGACCGCAGTTTATGTTATCGCCGGAGGCTATATGGCCACAGCCATCAACGATTTCATCCAGGGACTGATCATGCTGGCCGGCATCGTTGCGGTCATCCTCGCGGTTCTCGCGCAGAACGGCGGGTTCATGAGTTCGCTGGTAAAAATGTCGGAAGTGAGCTCACCTGTGATGAAGGGCGCCTACGTATCTTTTTTCGGCCCGCAGCCGCTGTATCTGCTGATTGTCGTTCTCCTCACCTCGCTCGGCACCTGGGGACTTCCGCAGATGATCAGCAAATTCTATGCGATCGACAATGAGCGCAGCATCAAAACCGGCACCATCGTGTCGACATTTTTCGCCATCATCGTGGCTGGAGGCTGTTACTTTCTCGGCGGCTTCGGACACCTGTTCACCACGGAGCAGGAGGTGCAGTCAAACGGAATGGACAGCATCATTCCGACCATGCTCTCCGGCCTTCCGGATATCCTGATTGGCGTCGTTCTGATTCTCGTGCTGTCCGCGTCTATGTCCACCCTGTCCTCACTGGTGCTGACCTCCGGCTCCACACTGACGCTGGACTTCATCGATCCGCTGCGCGGGAACAGAATGAGCGAGGCACAGAAAATGACTGTCATGCGGATTTTCATCGCGGTTTTCATCGTCATTTCGGCAGTCATTGCCATCGTACAGGCCCGTTCGAGGATCACCTTCATCGCGCAGCTTATGGGGATCTCCTGGGGCGCCCTGTCCGGCTCCTTCCTGGCTCCCTTCCTCTACGGACTCTACTGGAAAAAAACCACCCGCGCGTCTGTACTGACCGCCTTCGGATTCGGAACGGTTATGATGCTGCTCCAGCTCTGCATCTCCCTGGGGCTCTTCACTCCGGCCGGCCCCGTCCTCCGTTGGTTCTTCCAGAATTCCCTGTACTCCGGCGTGTTATCCATGATCGTCTCACTGCTGATCGTCCCTGTCGTCTCTCTTCTTACACAAAAAACCGCGCCCGCGGGAGTTGATGACATGTTCCGCTGTTACGACCGTTCCGTCGTTGTTCATGCCAAAACAGTGCTCGGAGACCGGGACAAATAGTATGCCGCTCCGGCAGCGAGACTCTGCGAACGCTGCAGCCGCTGTAATGCCGTCAGCCGCGCCGCACCACATCACGGCCACGCCGCACACGCAGAAAGGGCCGCTCACCGGACGATGAAGCATCATCGGTCCGGTGGGCGGCCCCTGCATTTTATCCGTCAATACGGAACTGAGAGATCAATAGGTTGTCTCCAGTAATCCGTAATTTCCGTCTTTTCTCTTATATACGACATTAACGCTGTCCGTCTCCATATTCAGGAATACGAAGAAATCGTGCTGCAGCATCTCCATCTGCAGGACGGCCTCGTCCTCGGACATGGGCTCCAGCTGGAATTTCTTGGCCTTGACGACTTTCGCCTCCTCCGTTTCCGTCTCCGGTTCAGGCATGAATTCAAACTTCAGAGCTTTATTGTCGTTATAGCGTTTCCTCAGTTTTCCTTTGAATCTAGACATCTGGCTGGCCAGCTTGTCTACCGCCAGGTCGATTCCCTCGTAAATGTCATCGGTAACCTCCTCCGCTCTGAACACAGCGCCCTTGGCGTTGATCGTTGCCTCAATTTTGTCTCTTCCCCTCTCTTTTGACAAAACGACTTTAGCTGTCGCTTCATCTGAAAAATACTTGTCGAGCTTGTCGAGTTTCTTTTCCACGGTCTCCTGCAGGCGATCATACGTGTTAAAATTCTTCCCTGTGATGTTTACCTTCATATGTGACCTTCCTTTCCGCTTCCGCATGATTGCTGAAGCGCTTTTATATGCAGACCCGAAATCAATATTTCCGGTCAACATTATTATATCATAGCGAAAAACTTCCCGCAACGGAAAGCCTTTTATTTCCCGGCCACAACAGAAAATCCGTCGAACCAGTACTGCCGCATCGTGGGGGGATCTCCGTAATACCCGTATTTCTCATCCCGAAGCGGCTCACCCTCTGCCTCGCCGTCCCGCACTGCAATCAGCGCATCCCTGATTTTGTCGATCGCACTCAGATCCGTTATAAAATCGTTATGCGAAACATAGATGCTCCTCATGTCCGGACAGCGGCGTTTCACCTTCTCCAGTGAATCGATGTATTCCTGTATGTCGGAATGCCCCAGGATCTCGTTGTCGAACTGAACGTAAATCGCACCGAAGTAAATCATATCCCCTGCGAAGAGAATGCCGTCCCGGTGATCGTACAGCATCGCGTGATCCTCTGTATGACCGGGAGTCGTGATGAATTCCACCTCGCGCCCGCCCAGCCGGAACCGGTGGCCGTCCTCACAGCACCGGATATGATAAGGCCGTATGCAGTAGTCTTCCGGAGCAAAGCCCTTCGGATAGCCGAACAGGAACATATCCTCATCGGCCTGATTCGCCAGAGGCTCATGGGGAACTCCCTCTCTGGCCTGCCTGCGCACAATCGGAACATCCGCAGTCACGATTTCCGGAAACCTCCATGCGTTTCCGGTGTGGTCAAAATGAAGATGGCAGTTCACGACAATCAGATTGTCCAGCATATCTTCGGCCTGCGCCCCGCAGCGCAGCATGACAAGTTCCTCGATGACCGGCCGGATGTCACAGATTCCCATTCCCGTATCGAGCATCAGCACGCGGGTTTCCCCGAAAATAAGGAAAACGTTGACCTCCTGCAGATGCTGCGGTTCGCAAACGGCGTACACATCCCCCGGAAGCTCGTAGCACTCATACCACCCCTGTCCGCTCCGGATGTCAATCTGTCTGTACTTGCTGTAATAAGGTCTTTTTTCCGGCGTTTTCCATTTCATTTCCGCGTTCCTGCCTTCCTGAATCACCTCGCGGGTCCCTCTGAGAAATAAGAGAAACGTCTCCGGGCTGACCTGGTCTTTGCCCCCACACTCGCCTTGACCGGTATTTTACCGAGGACTTACATCTAGAGCGCGCCATGATAGTCGCCGCCTTCCGCGGCGGTTTACGTGGATCCCTTCGCCCGCGCCTGGCCTGGATTTTCAACCACAGACCCCGGAAACGTTAATTCCAAGTATATCAGTAAACGCGCCTCGTTTCAACGGAAAACCTTCAGTATTTCGCCGCAGTACCTTCAGTATTTTGCCGCGAACGCGATGAAAATCACATCTGCCGGCTCTGCGTGCATCAGCGCCTTTCTGCATTCCAGAGCGGTTGGAGGGTAGTGTAGAAATCGTCGGCGAATGATATAATGATGCATCTATCTACTCTCCCAATTAAAATTATCCACCGAGTTAAGTATAAAATTGCTCTTTTGAAACAAAAACTCTACTCTGCAGTTGTCGCTTTACCACAAGAGTAGAGTATTAATTCTATTTTTTAATTTATATCGCTATCCGATTATCATAGACATCCCCGCAAAAGCCATAGCTGATAAACTAAAGCAGTAAAACATAACTGAAAAATATAACGATCCTTTTTTCTTATCAGTTCTATGCTCAATTGTATTATAAAATCCAAGCATCAGAAATGCTACTGCCGTAAAAATAAATCTTAGTGGTTCAAGTTGTATTATAATAGCGCATACAACAGAAACCAAAAATAAAAGAACCATACCGAATTTTAATGAACTGCTCTTAGTCATCGCACACGACCCCCTCATTTAAAACGAGCATTGATCAACTACTGCATCTATCCCAAGCACTGCCGCCCCAAAATTCATAAGTGTCTTTCCTACGCCTTCCCACAGTTCTTTTGAGTACTTCGCCCTTCTTAATACTTTGACCGTTGAAGTATTATGCTTCTTTGCTATAGCTTTCGCCTTCTTTATAATTCCAATCAGTTTGCTTGCACTTTTTTTCACGCCACCCAAGGCTTTAATGTATTTTTTTATTTTTGCTATTTTAGCTGCAGCAAAAACTGTAGAACCCACCACCCATCCAATTGCTCCGGCACATTTTGTGATTTGCCACGCAGTGGGATCTGCAACCACAGGAAAAGCAGTATTCTCGTCAAAATTCACAATTTGAATTAATGAATTTCCTCTCACATCATAATGAGTACTAATTGAGTTTCCATTTGCATCCTTTGCCCAAGCAGGATCAATAACTGATACAATCTGATTATCAGAATCAACCACATAGGCTTCTCCTGTATCATAGTCAGCGCCCAAATACTCCTTGGCCGTGACAAGTTTCTCACCATCTTGAAGATCAAATTCAAAATCATATTCATGCGGAGCCGTTTCCTTTGATATAGTAATTAGGGCTCTCACGCTATCAATCTGTTCGTCCCCAACTTGCTCCGTCAGTGGCTGCACAGCTACTGAAACATCTTTCTCACAATTATAAACCATCATACCACTTTCAGACAACAACCCTTTGGTTCCTTTTGCTTCCTCCGGTAATCTAAATTCTAGTGTTTCGCCTTCACCGTCATTTAGTTCGATCACATCATCACCATCCTTAGGTATAATAATTTCAGAAGAATAGCCATCTGCTATAAAAGCATTCTTTGTTTCATATACGTCATCATTGACCAAGTTCTTCGACGTCATATTTTCAATTATCTGTGCCTGCTTTTCGCAGGCTTTCTCCTCCTCACTTTCTGCAGTGATTGCAAATCCTTCTGTTGTTGTTACAAACAACAGAAGGAGGACTATCAAAAGAGATAACATTCTGCTTTTCTTACCAAACACTTTTTCCATGTCTAATTCTCCCTACATTTTTCATAAAATTTCTTCATGTCATTATCGATTTGTCCATCATACACCGTGACAATCCTGCCTTTATTGACTTCCAGTATCGCTGGGATTTCATTAATACCCATTGATTTAACATATTCACTCATTTCACTTTTCTGACTGACTTTTACTTTGGTATTAAAATAATAGATTGTAATACCCTTGTCGTGGACACTCTTTTCAAATTCTGGATAAAATTCCTGACAGTCTGGGCAATTAGGTCTCCCCACATAAACGTAAAATGTTCCTTTTGAATTAATCATTTCGTTAAGTTCACGCTTTGATATTGAAATTATTTCTCCCTTTTGCTGGTTAGCACAGAACGCTGCACCTGCCACAACTGCAGTTAATATTAAGCCAACTAAGATATACATCTTTACTTTTTTATAAATTGACACCACCTCCATATTCAGTGCATTTATTTCGCTTACCTATATTACACTCTCATATATAAAAAATCAAGCAATTGCATAAACGCAGAACCATCAGTATTTTGCCGCGAACGCGATGAAAATCACATCTGCCGGCTCTGCGTGCATCAGCGCCTTTCTGCATTCCAGAGCGGTTGCACCGGTAGTGTAGAAATCGTCCAGCAGCAATACCGTTCGCCCGCGAATTCTTTCCGCGGTCTCCATGTCAGGCTCAATGCTTCCTCGAATATTTTCCTCCCGCTCCGTCGGCGAAAGCCCGCGCATCGGTCGGGTGTCTCTCGTTCTTCGCAGTGCTCCGGGAACAGAATCCGCGCCCGTAAGCCTGCCGAGATGCTTCGCGATCAGCGCCGCCTGATTGAATCCGCGCGCCCGCTCCTTCCTTGGATTCATCGGAACAGGTACGATGACATCAAAAAAGATGCCGGCAGCCTCAAGCCTATCCCGCATCATTTCCGCAATATCTCTCGCGATATATTTGTGCCCGTTGTATTTTAAGGAAAAAATCAGTGTCCTCTCATAGATTCCGTACTGCGCACAGCGCAGCGTCCGCATCCCGTCCCGCTCCCTCGGCGGATCCTGATCCCATCGGATATGCCGGATGCAGTGATCACAAAGATTATACGTTCTGGTTTCGTCGATCAGATTTCCACAGCAGTTGCAATACAGCGACGGCGGGTAAATCAGATCCAGAACCGATTCCACAAACGCCCGCGCTCCCGCCGGCGTTAAACGTCCCGGTCGTCCCACACGAGTTCCTCCTTCCCGGTGTCAGTCTCTTCAAATTCCATCATCCTCCCGAGCCGATCCTGCAGACCGGAATACCTCAGGCGGATTCGGTCGTTATCAATCATGGCGCACATCCGGTTCTCTGATCCCACGAGAACAACGATCCGCTTACCGCGGGTCACCGCAGTATAGAGCAGATTTCTGGTCGCCAGCATGGGTGGAAACCAGGAAACCGGCATGATGACGACAGGAAATTCACTGCCCTGACTTTTGTGCACCGTCACAGCATAAGCCAGCTCAAGTTCATCCAGCTGAGAAAAATCATACTGCACAAACCGTTCATCGTCATACAGTACCGTAAGACTGCCGTACTCGTTGTCAATCGCCTGGATGAAGCCCACGTCCCCGTTGAACACGCCCTGCCCGCTCTGAGCGACGCCGGGAATCTTCCACTCCATCTGGTAATTATTGCGGATCTGCATCACCTTGTCGCCGGCTCGGAAAACGTGGTCTCCGAATTTCTTTTCTGCGGCATCCGGCGACGCCGGATTGCAGGCCTCCTGCAGAACGCTGTTCAGTTCCACAGTGCCCACCAGACCTTTCTTTGTCGGTGAAAGCACCTGAATTTCCCCGACAGGATCAACTCCATAATACGCAGGAAGCCGCCGCGTAACGAGTTCGGTAATCAGCCTCTGCATCTCTTTCTCGCTGCTCCGCTCCATGAAAAAGAAGTCCGTGTCTTTTCCGTTCAGCGTCGGATATTCCCCGTGATTGATGCGGTGGGCATTGACTACAATCATGCTTTCCTCTGCCTGCCGATAGATCTCCGTCAGACGTGAGGTCTGAATCATGCCGCTTTCGATGATATCCGTAAGAACATTCCCCGCCCCGACGGAAGGCAGCTGATCGCTGTCTCCCACCAGAATCAGGCGGGTTCCGGGCCGGATCGCCTCTGTCAGGCTCTGCATCAGAAGCAGATCGATCATGGAAGCTTCGTCGATGATGACCACATCGTAATCCAGCGGATCCTCTGCGTTTTTTCCGAACTGCATTTCATCCATGCCTTCCGAATAATAATATTCCAGAAGCCGGTGAATCGTGGAAGCGTAATGGCCGGAGGTTTCTGTGATCCGTTTTGCGGCGCGTCCTGTGGGAGCAGCAATCGCCACATTGAAACCACTTTCCTCAAAGACATTGATGATCGTGTTGATGATCGTAGTTTTTCCGGTTCCCGGGCCCCCGGTAATTACTGAGATTCCGGAGGTCACGGCGCGAAGCACTGCGGATTTCTGTTTCTCTGACAGGCGTAGTCCTGTGGCTGTCTCCGTCATTTCAATGCTCTTTTTTATATCGACGGCCGGAGCCTTCAGGTCTCCGTGGGCGATGGCGACGAGATTGCGGCATACTTTCTGTTCTGCAAGGTAATAGCTGTAAAGATAAACCACCGGCTCATCCCGTATGGTATCAAGCTGCACGTCGCCGGTAAATGCCATGTTCACCAGTTCATCCTTCACCTGCTCCCGGGTGAGTTCCAGAATCTGTGCCACCTTCTCGCACAAAACCTCTTGCGGAACGAATGTGCTCCCGTCACTGACGTAACTCATCAGTCCGTATCGTATCCCACTCTGAATCCGGAACGGACTGTCCGATGCCACGCCCATCCGGGCGGCCACATCGTCCGCCCGCCGGAACCCGAAGCCGTACAGTTCGTCCACCAGCCGGTACGGATTCTCCTGAATCAGGGAAACCGCATCCTTTCCATAGCCCTTGTACAGGCGCAGCGTCTGCGCGGCAGACACGCCGTAACCCTGGAAGAACAGACTCACATCCGCGAACTCCCGGTGCTCCGCAAAAGACGCCGCAATGACATCGGCTTTCTTCGATCCGATTCCCGGAACCTCACAAAGCCGTTCCGGCTGCTTTTCAATAATCTGCAGTGTCTCTTCCCCGAATTTCGCGACAATCGCTCCCGCTGTCTTGGAACCGATTCCCTTAATGATCCCCGAAGCCAGAAAACCTTCGATGCCGGCGCGGGTGGTGGGCAGAACTTCCCTCGCCTCAGTGAATACAAACTGTTCTCCGTAACGCGGATGATTCTTGAATGTTCCGGTAAGTTCCAGACAGGTGCCCTTCGCCGCAGAAGAAAGATTTCCCACAACCGTCAGAAGTTCATCGTCTGTCTCCATGTCGGCAATCGTGTACCCGTTTTCATCATTATGAAATATAATCTCTGTCAGTACGCCTTTTTTTGTTTCCATACTCTCCCGGTCCCGCGGCTCCGTCGCCGGATCCGCCTGCTCTTCCGCACTCTACCGCAGCCAGTGTACGTAGCGGCTGTTGGCGCTGAGCTTGCTCTTGCTGTATTTCTTCGCCATTTTCAGAAGATACTTCCGGTCGTTGTTCCGCGGATCCTGATGCACCTTGGCGACCACGAGATGCAGAAGTTCCTCGGCCTTCTCCGGCTCGTCGGTGATTCCTGCCTCCATGATATCGTTTCCGTCGATGCAGAGATCCTCCACAAAGATCGGTTCGTTATTCTCCTGCACCGCCTTCAGCAGTGCATTTCTGGCCTCGATCTTCATGGCAGGATGATCATAGACGATACGCTGAGCCTTCGTGAGGTTGTGAAGATAATTGTATTTCTGATAGCCGTTTTCATATATATATCGCTTCAGATCCTGCGTATTGGAAAGGAATGTGACCTTCAGAAGTTCTGTCATCGCTTCCTTCAGTCTCGTTTCCGTCGCCTGGTCGAAATTCATGCGCTCAATCGCCGCAAGTCCTCTCTTTTCATTGAGAACCGTATAAAAGAGGCCGAGTCTCCGGAGCCGCACCGGCCTGGTTTTGTCAATATTCTCACACAGTGTGACAAACTGCTGTCCCTCTCCGGAACTCATCTTACGGGCGACCTCTTCACCGTAGACGGCCGCCATAAGCCCGGTATCCGCCATCATATTCAGAGCCTTTCCGGTATTGTTCCCGGTCAGCACAAGCTCCAACTCCTGCCGGATGGGTCCGACCGGGTGATCTAGAAGCAGGCGCCAGTTCCGCACAATGGCGTCCGCCATACCCTTCTGCAAATCGAATCCGTACTGGGAAACATAGCGCATCGCCTGCATCATGCGGATCGGCTCTTCACGAAACAGCTCATCCGGATCTTTCACCGTCTTCAGCAACCGGTTCCTGATATCCTCCATTCCGCCGTACGGATCCACCAGAGTACGCTCCGGGTTGTCTGCGATGGCGGCCGCAGTGAAGCCGTAGCCGGACACCTCCTCTTCAATCGTACCCTCCATCGTCGCGATATCGCAGGTCGAACCCTTCACCGAGGTCTCTCCGAACTCGTCCTCCTCCTCATAGGTGAAATCCAGACGAAAGATTCCGTTTCTCTCATCTTCGACCTCCGCCTCCGGAAAGATCTTCCGGATCGTCTCCGGATCTGCCTTTGTCACCATATCCCATTCCCAGGGAGATTCACCCAGCGCCCATTCGATTATACAGTCGCCGACCACGTAGGTCTCGAAGCCCTCCTTCTCCAGCGTCTTCATCGCCCCGTGAACATCCTTGTCGAACTTGATCAATGATCCATCCTCCTCGTTTGATATATTTTGCTGACCGCTGCCTGTCCTACCCTTACAGACACCGGTTTTACAGTTTCATTTCCGTCTGCGCCGCCTTCAGCGCTCTGCCGATCGCAGTATCCCGATCCTCCATTCGCTCCCTCGACGCCTTTGGACGGGTTACGCCACTTCCCGGATGCGCTTTTCCCTGTCCGGTCTCCGGATTCCCCGCTACTGTGGATTCCCCGCTCTCCGTTTCCTCCGACCGCGGCGCCGTGGAAGGCTTGTACAGCCTGCGGTTATCCAGTGTCCAGACACGGTCGGAAAAGGTTCCGGGCTCCGCGGGAGCCAGTGCGTCGAACATATCGAAAAGCCGTGCATCCAGAATATCCAGATAGTGAAGCACCTCCGCCTCCGGAAACAAAGGTTTCTTGGGACTTCCGTACTCCGGCTCGTAATGATGGGACAAAACCATGTGTTCAAGCATCAGAGCCTTTTCCCTCGGAAATCCGAGTTCCCCGGTCAGCTCGTCAAGATATTTGACACCCATCACGATATGTCCCAGCAACTGTCCCTCAAATGAATATCCCGGCGAAACGCCGTTGTGATCGGATTCAATCTCGAAGAGCTTCTGTATATCGTGAACGATAACGCCTGCCGCCACAAGATCGCGATCCAGATCCGTATAAACCTCGCAGACCCTGAGCCCTGTCATGAGCATCCTCTTCATATGGAACAGAAGCCCCGCATACTCTGCGTGGTGGTTGCGGGTGGCCGCCGGATAGTACATGATTCTCTCCCGGTTATCCTTCAGCACCCGGGTGCAGAGTCTGCGCAGATCCGGATCCGCCATGGCATCTGCCACGTTATAAATATAATCATACATCTCCTCCGGACGTTCCGGCGCAGCTTTGATATAGTCGGCGATCTCACAGCCGTCCTGAGGCACGGCCTTCCGGATCCGCATGATCCGCAGCTGTGTCTGATTCTGCCACTCCGTCACCGTCGCCTTGACCTTGACCAGATCTCCCTCCTTTATGGCATTCAGAGATGGCGCCTCCGCCTCGCTGACATCCCACTTCTTGGAGTGAACCTCGCCCGTCTTGTCTCCCAGCGTGATATCAAGGTACTGCTTTCCATTCGATCCGACCTTGATTCCGATCATCCGGACCATGAAGAAATCCATGATCTCCATGTCTTTTTTCAGTTTATTTACGTAGAATTGTTTCAATTTCGGTCTCCGTCATCTGCTGAAATAACTTAGGCGGCGCGGCTGTCTCCGAAACATCGGCAGCCGCGTTTCCGCACGAGGATATTATATCATAAATCCGTTTCATACGCTATACCGCCCCTTGCACATTTGAAATTTCCGTGTATAATGGGATTGTACCAACCACAAGGGGAGCTTGCACAGGCAGGCTGAGAGTAAGCGGCAGCTTTGACCCGTAACCTGATTTGGATAATGCCAACGTAGGGAAACAAAAGGGACTTCACCGGGCCGCAGAAGGCCCGGTTTTTGTCGCAGGAAGGAAGCATTATGTTAAAAGAACAGTTTGACAATCTCAGAGCGGGATCAGTCCTCGTACACAACATCACCAATTACGTTACTGTAAATGATGTTGCCAACGCGATTCTGGCGTGCGGGGCGAGTCCCATCATGAGCGATGAGCCGGAGGACGTGGAGGATATCACCTCTATCTGCGGCGCTCTGAACATCAACATCGGCACGCTGAACCGACGGAGCATCGAGGCCATGTACGCGGCAGGCAGACGGGCCAGAGAACTCGGGCACAAAATCCTTCTGGATCCGGTGGGCGCAGGCGCAAGCAGGCTTCGCACCGAAACCGCCAGGGGCCTTATGAACAAAATCAGATTCGACGTGATCCGGGGGAACATCTCGGAAATCCGGACCATCGCCACAGGCTCAGGTACTACTCGGGGAGTGGATGCAGACATCGCAGACGCTATTACAGAGCACAACGTCGACGAGGGCGTGGATTTTGTGCGGAGCATTGCTGCGGAAACGGGCTGCATCATTGCCGTCACCGGGGCTATCGACCTGGTCAGCGATGGAAAACGCTGCTTCGTCATCCGCAACGGACGTCCTGAAATGAGCCGTATCACCGGCACAGGCTGTCAGCTTTCGGGCATCACTGCAGCGTTCCTCGCTGCGAACCCGCAGACGCCTCTGGAGGCGACAGCCGCAGCGGTATGTGCCATGGGACTTGCCGGTGAAATCGGATGGAGCCGGATGCAGGAGGACGACGGAAATTCCACCTACCGTAACCGCATCATCGACGCAATCTGTAATATGGACGGACAGCAGCTGGAAGAAGGTGCGAAATATGAAATCCGATAAGGAAAATCTGCTGCTTTATGCAGTGACGGACCGCCACTGGACCGGACGGGAAACCCTGCGCCAGCAGGTTGAGGCCGCACTCAGGGGCGGCGTGACCTTTGTGCAGCTTCGGGAAAAAAATATGGAGCACGACGCATTCCGGAAAGAAGCTCTGGAGATCCGCGATCTGTGCAGAGCCTACCGCGTTCCCTTTGTTCTGGACGACGATGTCTCACTCGCCATGGAAGTTGACGCGGACGGAATTCACGTGGGACAGAGCGATATGGAGGCCGGCGATGTGCGGGCGTTAATCGGTCCGGACAGGATTCTGGGCGTATCGGCGTGCACTGTGGAGGAAGCGGTTGCGGCCGAACAGCGGGGCGCTGATTATCTCGGAGTGGGAGCGGTTTTTCCCACCGGCTCCAAGGATGACGCCAGGCCGGTTACCCGTGAAACACTCCGGAAAATCTGTGAAGCCGTCACTATTCCTGTCATCGCGATCGGCGGAATCACCGAGCAGAACGTCATGGAACTGGCCGGCTCCGGAATCTGCGGTGTTGCCGTAATCAGCGCAATTTTCGGGCAGCCGGAGATCGAATCTGCCACTAAACGGCTGAAGGCGGCTGTCTCCGAAATGGTCAGCCGCTGAATCAGATGATTCGCTGCTAAGGCAGAGATAAACAAGTTAATACCACGCGGCGGATCGGGGGCACCACTTTCCGTCGCGCAATAAAATTAATGCAAGGAGAATCGTAATGAAGAAAAAAACCGCATTAACAATCGCCGGATCGGACTCCGGCGGAGGCGCCGGGATCCAGGCGGATCTGAAGACCATGACCGTAAACGGCGTCTTCGCGACCTGCGCTGTCACGGCGCTTACCGCCCAGAATACCACCGGCGTAACCGACATCATGAACGTCACACCGGAATTCCTGGCGAAGGAGCTGGACGCCGTTTTCACGGACATCTACCCCGACGCCGTCAAGGTCGGTATGGTTTCCGCATCAAATCTTATCGAGGTTATCGCGGACCGGCTGACGAGGTACGAGGCCCGCAATATTGTCGTGGACCCTGTAATGGTGGCCACCAGCGGGGCACGCCTGATTTCAGACGATGCCATTGAAACGCTGTGTGCGCGGCTTCTGCCGCTCGCGACGGTCATCACGCCGAATATTCCGGAGGCGGAGGTTCTGTCAGGAGGACAGATTCGGAATGCGTCAGAAATGGAATCGGCGGCCCGCCTGATTTATGAAAAATTCGGCTGCTGCGTACTGCTCAAGGGCGGGCATGACGTGAACGCCGCCAATGATCTTTTGTATGGAGCAGAGGGAGCGGAATGGTTCCCCGGAAAACGCATCGACAATCCCAACACGCACGGCACCGGGTGCACTCTGTCCAGCGCAATCGCCGCAAACCTGGCGAAAGGCCGGGATCTGACAGAGTCTGTGGCTGCCGCCAAACGGTATATTTCCGGCGCGCTGTCGGCCATGCTGGATCTCGGGAAGGGATCCGGGCCGATGGATCACGCCTTTGCAGTGAAGGGAGAGTATTGATGGAACGGAGAACTACAATATTTGAAAACGGACTGATCTGGTTTGGAGCCGGCGTGTCCATCGCCGAGATTCTGACCGGAACCTATTTTGCGCCTCTGGGCATGACCCGCGGAATCGCAGCGATTCTGACCGGACATCTGATCGGGTGCGTTCTGCTGTTTCTGGCGGGGTACATCGGTGCGCGGACGCGGCGCAGCGCGATGGAGACCACAAAGATGAGCTTCGGCGCCCGGGGCGGCCTGCTGTTCGCGATTCTGAACGTCCTGCAGCTGGTGGGATGGACTGCGATTATGATTTATGACGGCGCGCTGTCGGCGAATGCCGTGCTGAAAACCGGCGCCTGGGTCTGGTGCCTGATTATCGGCGCCCTGATCTGTCTGTGGCTGTTCATCGGTATTACAAATCTGGGAAAAATCAACGTAATTACAATGACGGCGCTGTTTATTCTGACTCTTGTTCTCTGCAAGGTCATCTTCTTCAGCGGCGGCAGCAGCCGATACTCCATCTCGGACGGAATCACGTTCGGTGCAGCAGTGGAGCTCGCTGTAGCCATGCCCCTCTCCTGGCTTCCTCTTATCAGCGATTATACCCGCGAGGCCGAAAAACCCTTCGCTGCAACGCTGGGAAGCGCCGTGACCTACGGGCTGGTAAGCTGCTGGATGTACCTGATCGGAATGGGTGCGGCGATTTTCACCGGAACCTATGATATTTCTCAGATCATGCTGAAGGCGGGACTGGGCGTCGCCGGTCTGCTGATTATCGTTTTTTCCACCGTCACCACGACCTTCATGGACGCGTACTCTGCCGGAATTTCCGCGGTGTCCATCCGCTCTGAAATCAATGGAAAAATCTGTGCTGTCATCGTCGCCGTCGTCGGTACAGTGTGTGCCATCCTCTTCCCTATGGATGACATCACGTCCTTCCTCTATTTAATCGGATCGGTATTCGCGCCGATGATTGCTGTCATGATCGCTGATTACTTTATTCTTCACGCCGATTCAGGCAGCACGGCGTTTAACTGGCGGAATCTGGCCATCTGGCTCATCGGCTTCCTTCTGTATCGTTTCCTGATGACAAAGGATCTGATCTGCGGCAATACCCTGCCGGATATGCTTGTCACCACTGTTATCGCCGTCATCGCAGGCAGACTGGCTGCTGCACGCCGGGGTTCCCGTGGAGAACAAAGCCGGGACGCAATGTAGACACAATGCAGACATAGAAAAAGGCAGAACCGTATCACCGCCTCCCTCCCGGGAGGCAGCAGGATGCGGCTCTGCTTTTTTTGAACTGTTTCTGCGGATGTGCAGGTCATCATTCCCCCATCCGCTTTTCACAATTTATTTTCCATCCTCTCCGTCTGAAATATCCGGAATGTCCGGCAGATCCGGCAGACTTCCTTTCCCGGATCCTTTCTGCGGCTGCGCCGGTCTCTGTCCCTGCTGCGGCTGCGCCGGTCTCTGCCCCTGCCGCGGCTGCGCCGGTCTCTGTCCCTGCTGCGGCTGCGCCGGTCTCTGTCCCTGCCGCGGCTGCGCCGGTCTCTGTCCCTTCCGCGGCTGCGCCGGTCTTTGTTCCTGCCGTGGCTGCGCCGGTCTCTGCGCAGGAGCGACGGTTCCGGCCGATGCCGCAGGTCTTGCAGGCGCGGCGGGCGCAGGCGTAACTGTTCCGCCGGTCGCGGACTGTTCTGTCAACCCCGCAGCGACCTCAGTCTCTTCCGGTTCCTGTCCCGGAAGCGGAATTTTACTGAACCGGCTGTATGTGCCATGCACTCTCGCAATCGCACCGATGTACACGACAACCAGAAGGATCATGCAGAGGATCGCCCCGCCTATAAGAATCAGTGCGTTATCCATATTCCCGGCCATATCAGAAATGTTCCGGATCGTACCGCCGTGTTCACTGATGGACTGAATCAGCCCTTTCCCCCCGGAGATCAGCGCCATGAGACCCAGGACAACGGCAGCTGCCGTCAGAACCACATATTCCACCCATGTGCGGGTGCATTTTCTGGAATATTTTTTTTCTTCATGAGCCATGGCGATCTGCGCACAGCCGCCCATCAGATTCTTGATGCAGAGGATGTGGATGACAGCGGAAATCACCGACAAAACGACTGCGACAGTGACAATGACCAGCCCTGTTTCCTTCGGCATCGTGGTATTGCCGTTATCATCCATCGAACCGAGGATCAGGAATGCGCCGACGAACACGACCGCGCCTGCCAGAAGCGCCAGCAGAATATTCCAGATATAATAATTTCTCGCCTTTCGGAACTTGTCCGAATAACTCTTGACCCTGCTGAGTCCCGCGATAATCATCAGAGTGAAAACCAGGACGGCGATCACCAGAATTAATGTGGCCAGATTCCCTGATGAAATCCCCTCTCCCATAGTGTTTGAAACAACGGAGCTGACTGCGCCTCCGATTCCGCAGATCAGAAATTCCAGCAGCATCCCCCAAAAGACAAGCAGCAGCCCCCTCAAATTATACGTTCTCTGATTCTCCATACCTTTCTCCTTTCTGTACGACCTTCCGCGGCGTTTTCCCCGCCGCAGAATCTGTCCTTTCGGACTATTGCGTTCTGGCTGATTCCGTGCTCACCACCTTCTGCATTACCGTATTCGCCACGGGACCGGCCACAGCACTTCCGTAGCCTCCGTTTTCAACGCAGACGATGAATGCGTACGGATACCCCTCGTTCCGGATAAAGCCGCAGAACCAGGCTGTCGAATTGGCGGTTCCGACCTCAGCCGTTCCGGACTTGGCATAAATCTCAAGTCCCGGATAATTGGCCTGCCCATAGTTGCTCGTCACATTGTTCCGCATCATCCTGCGCAGTATTGAGGCGGTGGATGCGTCAATCATCTGATCAGTAGTCTTCCCTTCACTGCCCGATGTGTGGATGAAACGCGGCTCTACACCGTGACCGTCTCCCGCTATCGCACTGAGATACACCAGCATGGAACAGGGGTTCAGCTGATCCTTCCACTGCCCGATTCCGGCCCAGGCGAGAGACAGAGGTTCATACGCCGGGAACTTGAACGTGCCCCGCGCATTCGTTATACCGTCGATGTCATAAGCCTCCGTCAGTCCTGTCTTTTTCACATAATCTTTCATCACCGATGCACCCACCTTCTGCGTCAGAACAGAAAATGCGCAGTTACAGGAATTCGCCAGCGCCTGAGAGAAATTTTCCCGACCGTGCGCCTGAGTACAGGTGACCTTCTGTCCGCCGATCGTCCGGCTTCCTGTACACGTATAAGACCAGTTCTGGTAATCATCGTAGTTTTCGATGACCGCCGCGGAGGTGACCAGCTTGAATATGGAGCCGGGCGTCATGGTTCCCCGTAGGAATTTGTTCACAAAGGTACCTGAGGCAGCCTTTGCGGCTGACGGCGGGTTCTTCGGGTCGAAGGACGGCGTACTCACCATGCACAGAATTTCTCCGGTTTTGTAGTTATATACTCCCACGCAGCCTTTCCTCCCGGCCAGCGCGTTATAGGCGGTTTTGCTTATATCCTTGTTCACCGTCAAGGTGATATCGTTTCCCTTTCCTGTAATCGAGTAGGTTCCGGTCACGATGTTATATCCGATCATTTTGTCCTGATAGGCGGACAGCGCTCCCGTGGCCACGTTCCCTCTGGAATCCCCCACCGCATGGGCGACTGCTCTCCGCGCCGTCGCATCCTTCAGCCAGGCCGCTTTACCGTCCTTGTTTCCGACCAGAAGTGTTCCGTTCACATCGTAAAGGCTGCCGGAGATCAGTTCCCCGTTGGCAAAGATATGACTGTTATAGGCATATGTTGCCCAGTCCGCTCCCTGTGTTACAAAACGAAAGACGAAAATCCCGACGCCGATCACCAGCACAGCGGCGATCAGGAGACATATAATTGCACGATGCTCCAGCTTTTTCATATCTCGTCGACCTCCTCTCCCAGTCCTTTGTCCTTGAGACTCACTGCAATACTGGCGTTCTGTCTGGTGTCCGCCGCCTTCAGGAAGGCCAGAAGTCCCCAAGAAGCGATCATAGAGGTTCCGCCGGTTGACAGGAACGGGAACGCCACGCCGGTCAGCGGCAACAGGTTTACCGAGCCCAGCACGTTCAGACTGGTCTGCATCAGGAAAATCGCCATGGCGGAACAGGCCGCGATCGTATAATATGTGGATCGGCCGGCCAGAATCGAACGATACGCAAAGACTGAAAGCGTCACGATGGCCGCCACCGCCAAAAGTGCGATGAGCAGTCCCCACTCTTCTGTTACGACGCAGAATACCAGGTCCGTCTCCGAAGCGATAATCCCGTTCAGCCATCCTTCACCGGCGCCCAGTCCGACGAAACCGCCGCTGGCCGCCGCGGTCATAGCCCGCGTCATCTGAAAGCCGGTATTGCTTATGAACTCCGGATCCCACGCGTGGCCCCAGACCGCGAACCGGCTGGCCACATAGGAAGCGGAAGCGAATTTCAGAATCATCAGGCCCCCGGCGAAGGTCACGCCCAGAATCACGATGAGCTTGGTGAAATCCCCGCTTCGGAGGAAGGAGATAATCAGGAAAATGACGAAGAAGATCATCGCTGTACCGAAATCACTCATTGCCGCGAGACATCCGAAGCAGAATACGGCAAATATGGTGAAATACAGTGTATTCCTCCGTCTGAACAGTTCGTCCAGCGACGCCGCGCCTACCCAGATGAAGGCAAGCTTGACAATTTCAGATGGCTGGATAGTAAGACCGCCCAGCTGCACCCAGTTCGACGCACCGTTCTTTGTCGTCCCGAAAAATACATTAAACAGCAGCAGCAGCACCGCCGCCACATACATCACCTTCTTCAGTGCAATAGTGCGGGGCAGATCCCGAAGCCATGTGCACATGAAGAAGAACAGGACGACGCCCATCACAACCGTTATAAACTGCTTGAACACCTGATTCGGCAGACAGGTGGCCGTCACCGCCAGAGAAAGCGTGGACAGGAAGAACGCGATGGTTTCCATCTCGAATCCCCGACGTTTCATTCCCCGAAGGAATAAAACATATATCCACATCAGAACACAGATTCCCAGAAAGGATATGGTTATCTGCGCGTTGTACTTCTCTCCCAGCCCGATCATCAGCTGAATCACTGTCATGATCTGAAACACCGTAAGCGCCACAAGCGACGGCCACGGTGACGCCACCACCGTATCCTCCTGACGGAACTGGATGTTGTTGCGCCGCTCCTCGATGCTGATGGGGAACAAAGTACAGACCGCGCCACCCAGCTGCAGCCGGTCGCCGGCCTTCAGCTGTACCTCCGCATTGGGCCGGACACGCCTGCCGTTCACACTCGCGCCGTTTTTCGACCCGAGATCCATATACTTCCAGACGCCGCTGTTGTCGCGGGTCAGCGTCCCGTGATTGCGGGACACACTCATATCATCGATCTGAATGTCGCAGCTTCTGGCGCGTCCGATCACATTCTCCCAGTGCCGCAAAGGAACATTCATATAATCTCCGATATTCAGATACGCCCAAACTTCAGACGGATTCCGGCTTTTCAGCAAGGAACGGATCGACGTCAGAAGAATAAATAGGGCGAGCAGAATAAATATCCAGCGCGCGAAGGCCGTGTAGATCTGTCCCACATTACTGGTCAGCGTGAACACATCGGCTATCGCCTGCGGGATTCCGGCGAAGAACCCGCCTATTCCTTTTAAGATTCCCAGTATAATCTCCATACATAATCTCCGTAATCATTTTCTGTCATATTTAAGTCACAAATCTGTGTCACAGTATCTATATCACAAAACCTCCGTCGACGCCGATGACCTGTCCGGTTATGAAGGACGCCCTTTCCGACGCGAGGAACAGAATCAGGTCCGCGACCTCCTCCGGACGTCCTGTTCTTCCCAGCGGAGTTTCCTCCCGGAGCATTTCAATGTCCTCCTGTGACAGTCCGCGGTTCATATCCGTATCGATGACGCCGGGAGCCACACAGTTGACCCGTATTCCCGAAGGACCCAGCTCCTTTGCGAGGCTTTTCCCCAGCCCCGCCAGTGCGGCCTTTGTTGCAGAGTATCCCGCCTCACAGGAGGCTCCGGTTCTCCCCCACATTGATGATACGAGGACAATACTCCCCTTGTGGGCGCTGATCATCGGAGGAAGAACCTCACGCAGCACGTGAACCGCACCGTCGAGATTGACACCCCGCAGAAGTTCCCACTGTTCGTCCGTCATATCCGGAAACAGGCCAGTCAGGCTCACTCCGGCATTGCAGACTACAATATCGAAGTCTCCTCCGAAGCTTCTGTTTTCCGACGCTGCCAGCCTGCGGGAGAGTTCTCTTCCCGCCTCCCTGACAGCGGTCTTTACCGCATCATGATCCGCGATATCGCAGCGGACGGGCAGGATGTTTCCCTCGGCTCCGGCCTCCAGCGCAAGAGCCCCGGCCGCGGCACAGCTTTCCTTATACAGAAACACGGTCTCGCAGCCACCGGCCGCCAGACCCCTCACCGTCGCCGCCCCGATTCCCCGGGATCCTCCGGCGACCAGCGCGGTTTTCTTCCTATTGATATCATTACTCATAAAAATATTCTATCACAGGTTGGCAAAAAATTCCACACTAACTTACCGTGCGCTGTCACCGCGCGCCGGCACGCTGTCCAATACGCCCCTTGGAAGTTTTTGCTCAATTTTTTATTATTTTTTGACATATTTTGAACATTTATGCTTGACTTTGATTGAATTTGTGGTAGTATATAGGTGTAAAGAAAATTGATTGAAAATTCTCACGTGACAAAGGAGGGTCAGGATGCTGCAGGAAGAACGCTTTGCTTTTATACTGAAAGAGCTTGCCGAAAAGGGAGCCGTCAAGGTGAACACATTAGCAGAGCAGCTTCATACCAGCCAGTCCACTGTCCGCCGCGATATCCGCGAGCTGGACGAGAGCGGAAAACTCCGAAAGGTCTTCGGCGGTGCTGTGGCACTTGAGCCCTCCGTTAACACCATTGAATCAGATGTGCTCACCAGAGAATCCAGAAACACAGCAGCCAAGGATGCCATCGCCCGGTACGCAGCGACGCAGATTAACGAAAATGATTTCGTCTACATCGATGCAGGAACCACGACCGAGCGGATCATCCCTTATATAGATTCCTCGCTGACCGGCAGCGTGTACTTTGTCACCAACGGCATCATGCACGCCAGACGTCTGGTGGAAAGAGGCTTCCGGGTATTCCTTCCCGGAGGAGTTCTGAAAGCCACCACTGAAGCCATCGTCGGCGCGGGCGCTATGGAATACATTGACAACTGCAACTTCACCAAGTGCTTTATGGGGACGAACGGAGTCGATCCCTCCCGGGGCTTTACAACGCCGGAGATGGACGAGGCCCGGATTAAAGCTCAGGCCATCCGGCACAGCTACATCACCTACGTGCTTTGTGACAGCAGTAAATTTGACAATGTTTCGTCTGTCTCCTTCGGCAAGCTTAACTGCGCGTGCATCGTCACAGACCGTCTGCCAAACGAGATTTACCGGAACATCACCGTAATCAAGGAGGTAGAAGCATGATCTACACTGTTACCATCAGTCCCGCAATCGATTATATCGTTCATCTGGACAGCATGGTTATGGGAGCCACAAACCGCTCCCGGCAGGAGGAATATTACTTCGGAGGCAAGGGGATAAACGTCTCCGTCATGCTGCAGCACCTGGGGGTGTCAAGCGTCGCACTGGGCTTTGTCGCCGGATTCACAGGCGAAGCGCTGGAAAAGGGGCTGCACGATCAGAACATCGCAACCGACTTTGTTCATCTGGGTACAGGGATTACCAGAATCAACGTAAAGATAAAATCAACTCAGGAAACGGAAATCAATGGGCAGGGTGCCATTCCCGAAGAAAAAGACTTTTTACTCCTCATTGATAAGTTAACCAAAATGCGCAAGGGAGACATCCTGGTGATTTCCGGTTCCATTCCGAATGGCTTGCCGGCAGATACCTACGACCGCCTTCTCTCAACAGCTGAGATGCAAGGCGCTCTGCCGGTGGTTGATACAAACGGGGAACTGCTTCTGAGTACGCTGAAGCACCGCCCCTTCCTCATAAAACCGAACCGGGACGAACTCATCGACCTGTTCGGTGAAATAACTCCTCTCGAGGGCGCCGAAAGGCTGCACGCCATGGGCGCCCGCAACGTCATCATCTCCCTCGGCAGAGAGGGAGCCATGCTGCTGGCAGAGGACGGCCGCATCTACCGGTGCGGCGTCCCCTCAGGCAGTGCGATAAATACCGTCGGATCCGGCGATTCAATGGTCGCGGGATTCATTGCAGGCTACAGCACCACGCAGAACTATCAACACGCTCTGAACCTCGGCGGGGCCGCGGGATCTGCGACCGCCTTCACTCCGGGGCTGGCTGACCGGGACAGTATAGAGGCCTGTCTGTCGGAGCTGGAGCAGTAAGAGTTTGTCTCTGAGAAAGGAAATGTTGAAATGCGTACAAAAGATCTTCTGAAACCCCAATCCATTCTTCTCCACGCAGACATCACAGAGAAACAGGAGGCGATCCGCACGCTGATCGAGCTTCATGATCAGGCGGGGAACCTCTCCGACAAAAAAGAGTACACCAAAGGTATCCTGGCACGGGAAGAGGAAAGCACGACTGCCGTCGGCGAGGGAATCGCCATTCCTCACTGCAAAAGCCCGGCCGTAAAGACGCCCGGACTCACTGCCATGACTGTGGATCAGGGCATTGAATACGGCGCCCCGGACGGAAAGCCGTCCAATCTTCTCTTCATGATCGCAGCACCTATGGATGGGGATCTCCATCTGGAGGTGCTCTCCCGTCTGATGATGCTCCTGATGGATCTGGATCTGCGGGCAAAGCTCCTGGCGGCCGATACGCCGGAAGAATTCCTGCAGGCCATCGATGACGCGGAGACCGCGAAATTCCCGGACGAGACGGAAGCCGCTCCCGCAGAGGAAGCCCCCTCCGCTGCGACACACAAAATCCTGGCCGTGACCGCCTGCCCAACCGGCATCGCACATACCTATATGGCCGCGGAGGCGCTGGAGCAGCAGGGCGAAAAGATGGGGATCTGGCTGAAGGCGGAAACCAACGGCTCCGGCGGCGCGAAGAATGTCCTGACGCCGGAGGAAATAGCAGAAGCGGACGGCATCATCGTCGCCGCAGATAAAAATGTGAAAATGGCCCGTTTCGACGGCAAACCGGTCGTCATCACGAAGGTTGCGGACGGCATTAACAAGCCCGAGGAGCTGATCAGCCGCATTCTGAACGGCGAGGCTCCGATCTACCATCATCAGGGCGGCGCGGAGGAGGATTCCTCAGGTGCTTCCGAAGGAGAATCCATCGGAAGAAAAATTTACAAGGATCTGATGAACGGCGTGTCCTATATGCTTCCGTTCGTCATCGGCGGCGGAATCATGATTGCGCTGGCGTTCCTGATCGATACCATCGCCGGGGCCCCCAGAAACAGCGATTTCGGAACCTACACCGCTGCGGCGGCCTTCTTCAAGACCGTCGGCGGATACGCGTTCAGTTTCATGCTCCCTGTTCTCGCGGGATTCATCTCCATGAGCATCGCTGACAGACCCGGCCTCGCAGTCGGCTTCGTCGGAGGGTATATCGCAACAGTCGGCAGTACCTTCGCTGACCCGGCCGGTCAGGCGGCGGCTGTCTCCGGATTTCTCGGAGCGCTTCTGGCAGGCTTCGCCGGCGGATACATCGTGCTCCTGCTCAAAAAAATATTCGCATTCCTGCCCAGAGCGATCGAGAATATGCTGCCGATTCTCATCCTGCCCCTCTTCGGAATCATATTGATGGGCGCGTTCATGTGCGCGGTCAATCCGGCCGTTGGAGCGCTGAACACCGCTATGACCCACGGTCTGAAATCCATGGGAGGCACAAGTCAGATCATTCTCGGGATTATCGTCGCAGGCATGATGGCCATCGATATGGGCGGTCCCTTCAACAAAGCTGCATATGTGTTCGGCACCGCCGCTCTGACAACAGGCGACTTCAATATCATGGCAGCCGTGATGATCGGAGGCATGGTTCCGCCCATCGCAATCGCGCTGGCAACTACCTTCTTCAAAAACAGATGGACTCCCAACGAACTGAAATCCGGACCGGTGAACTACATCATGGGGCTGTGCTTCATCACTGAAGGCGCCATCCCCTATGCAGCTGCGGATCCGCTTCGCGTCATCCCCTCCTGCGTTGTGGGATCGGGACTGGCCGGCGCTCTTTCCATGGCGTTCGGATGCACCCTTCGCGCCCCGCATGGCGGAATCTTCGTATTCCCGGTAGTGGGAAATGTCGGCGGCTACCTGATCGCTCTGGCCGCAGGCGCTGTCGCCGGGATGCTGATGCTGGCCCTTCTTAAGAAGAAACAGACCCAGTCCGTGCCGGCGAAGCAGACTGAGGAAGCCGCCTGACGCGGCGTCCTCACCGAATCATATTTTGTATCCGGAATCATATTTGGTAACTGAAAGTTTATATATATAAATATAAGGAGAAATCACTATGGTAAGCAAGCAACTCAAGGTAACTAATTCCCAGGGCTTCCACATGCGCCCCGCGACAGTCTTTGTCAACGCGATGGCAAAGTACAAATCCGACGTCACGATTAATTTCAACGGCCTGACCGTCAACGGCAAAAGTCTGATGAATCTCATCGCGGCGTGCATCAAGTTCGGCAGCGAAATCGAAGTCGTCTGCAGCGGCGAGGACGAGCAGGCGGCGCTGGATGAAGCCGTCTCCATGATCGAATCCGGTCTGGGGGAAGAGTAAACCGCAGCACGGTAACAGAAACGCAGGTGAAATTATGATTTTGAAAGGAATCGCAGCATCCGAAGGAATCGGCATCGGAACAGTACGGGTCGTCATTACAACGCCGAAAGAAATCTCGACTGCCGCACCGGAGGATACTGAACAGGAAGTCGCCCGTTTCAACGACGCGCTCGAAGGCTTCTGCGCGGATACTGAAACGATGGCAGCGGAACTGGAGCAGGCGGCCTCCGAAAAAGAGGCGGGAATCCTCCGCGGACACATTCAGCTAATCCGCGACCCCTTTGTGCTTCAGCAGATCACGGACGAGATCCGCAAAGGACTCAACGCGGAATCCGCGACAGACCGGATCCTGAACTCGGTCATCGAAATGTTTCGGGCGACCGGCGACCAGCTGACTATGGAACGGGCAACGGACATTGCTGACATCAAGACGCGTCTGATCATGCACCTTCAGGGTATCGAGGATGTGGATCTGGCCAAGGTTCCGGCGGGTACCGTCATCGTCACAGAGGATCTCACTCCCTCTATGACGGTGGGGATCACAAAGGATTCCGTGGCCGGCATCGTCACCGCCAGCGGCGGCTATACCTCGCACTCCGCAATCCTGTCCAGGGCGCTGGAGATCCCGGCGGTGCTGAGCGTACAAAATCTTCTGGACAGCGTTCACGACGGCGACACGGTCATCGTGGACGGCACAGAGGGCTCGGTTATTCTCTCTCCCACCGACGAGGAGATTGAGAAGTACACGAAAAAGGCCGAGGAATTTCAGGAAATGAAGCTGCGCCTTGAGGCCTTCCGGGGTAAACCTTCTGTCACCGGTGACGGGGAACTCCGGGAAATCGTCGCCAACATCGGAACGCCGGCGGACGGCGTAATCGCTAAAGACGACGATGCGGAGGGCGTCGGCCTTCTGCGGACGGAATTCCTCTATATGAACCGTCCCTCCGCACCGCTGGAGGAAGAGCAGTACGAGGCGTACAAAAAGGTGGTTCAGACCTTCGGGGACAAGCCGGTCATCATCCGCACGCTGGACATCGGCGGCGACAAAGAGATTCCGTATCTGAACCTTCCCAAAGAGGACAATCCCTTCCTCGGGTACCGGGCAATACGCTTCTGCCTGAACAATCACGACCTGTTCCAGGCACAGCTCAGAGCACTGCTTCGTGCTAGCGCATACGGAAATCTTCGTATTATGATACCAATGATCACCCGCGTGGAAGAGGTTCGTGAAGTTAAAAAGCTCCGCGACCGGTGCATCGAGGATCTGACCCGGGAAGGGAAGCACTTCAACCCGGACACCCCCATCGGGATTATGGTCGAGACTCCGGCCGCCTGTATGATGGCGGACAGACTGGCCGCCGAGGTGGACTTCTTCAGTATCGGAACCAACGATCTGACCGGGTACACCATGTGCGCGGACCGGGGAAACAGTCAGGTCGCCGACCTCTATACGGCGTATGATCCCGCGGTACTCCGCAGCATCAAACGCATCTGCTCCTGCGCCCACAACGCGGGCATCCCGGTGGGCATGTGCGGCGAAGCGGCATCGGATCCGGCGCTGATTCCGGTTCTTCTGGCCTTCGGGCTGGATGAATTCAGCGTCAGCCACGAAAAGGTGCTCAGCACCCGCTACAACATGTCTTTGTGGACCAGAGTCGAAGCGGATCACATCGCAAGGCACGCTCTCGCAAGAGACAGCGCCGCCAATATAAAACGCTATCTTAAGGATAAAGTAAAAAGGAGGATCTCAAGATGAGTATCAGATTAGCAATTAATGGTTTCGGACGTATCGGCAGACTCGCATTTCGTAAGGTATGGGCGGACGACAGCTTCGAAGTCGTCGCGATCAACGATCTGACCAAGCCGGAAATGCTGGCTTATCTGCTGAAGTACGACACCGTTCAGGGCGGTTATCACGGACACACCGTCGAGTATGACGACGATTCCATCACCGTGGACGGCAGGAAGATTACAATTTACAAGGAAGCTGACGCGAAGAACCTGCCCTGGAAGGATCTGAATGTCGATATCGTTCTGGAATGCACAGGCTTCTACACCTCCAAGGCCAAGGCTCAGGCTCACATTGACGCCGGCGCAAAGAAGGTCTTGATCTCTGCTCCTGCCGGAAACGATATTCCGACGATCGTATTCGGTACCAATCATGAGACTCTGACCCCGGAAGACAACATCGTTTCCGGTGCCTCCTGCACCACGAACTGCCTGGCGCCGATGGCGAAGGCTCTGAACCAGTACAGAGAGGTCAGAACAGGATTCATGACCACGATTCACGCCTACACCGGCGATCAGATGATTCTGGACGGACCGCAGAGAAAAGGCAATCTGAGAAGATCCAGAGCCGGCGCGCAGAACATCGTACCGACAAGCTCCGGCGCCGCCAAGGCGATCGGTCTGGTCATCCCCGAACTGGACGGCAAACTGATCGGCTCCGCACAGAGAGTTCCGGTTCCCAGCGGATCCATCACCATCCTGGACGCAACTCTGAAGGACATGACCGACAGCGTATCCGTGGAAGGCATCAACGAGGCCATGAAAGCCGCTTCCAATGATTCCTTCGGCTACACTGAGGATGAAATCGTTTCCAGCGACACCATCGGCATGAGCTACGGCTCCCTGTTCGATGCGACCCAGACCCTCGCTCAGAAATGCGGAACCCATATCTACGAGGTAAGAGTCGTCTCCTGGTACGACAACGAAATGTCCTACGTAAGCCAGCTGATCAGAACTCTGGATTACATGGCGACTCTGAAATAACAGCCGCCGGTCATCACCGGACATTAATCAAAACAAAAACTCAGGCAAATACTGCGGGTGCTGCTCACAGATATTGCCTGAGATTTTTATTTTTTCTTCATCCTGCTCCTCAAAGCAGAGAGAGTCCTCCCGAAACAAGCAGGAACGCCGGCAGGATTACGAAAAGGATATCCCATATCATGCTCCTCTTTTTCTGATGTCTGATGTCATCAATGCAGTCTTCCGTAAATAACGTTACAGCAACCGCAAAACAGAATAATCCTGCTATCAGAAATCCCCGGCTGCCTTTGTCTGCCAGATTATATAGAAGCAGTCCGAAAATAAGGATTCCTGTTTTTACCATCCACCTGGTTTTTCCCTTGTCCATTCAAGATTCCTTTCAGAAACTATTGATGTTCTCTCCCTAATGCGCGTTGTTTGATGCGCAGCCAGCATTATTGTGGTTTGATTAGTAAGTAGTACAGCCACATGCTTCGCTTATTGTAACATAAATAACACCGCCACCTTGGTGTTTTTTTATTTTCTTATGCCGCATGGTAAATTTCAATCCATGTTTAGAGTATTTTTTTGGTAAATAGTCATTTATCATCTGCATCAAATACGCAACGGCAGATGCTGCATTTGCAGCAATTGCTGAAAACCCTACAAAAACCATGGCCCATGCTATTAATGCAGCATATGTAGTCACAGTGCCTAAGGCTTTTGCCATTGTTTTGTAACTAACTTTTTTACTCCATGTCCCACTTGCCTTAGATAGCATTACTTGATTAACACTCCTTGATTCTTCACCGTTTTCGATATGGATTATTTCACCTGTAATACTCGAATAAACAGTATTATCTATTAAATTTTTAACAAAATAATACTGTTCGTTTGTATCTACGTTTACACAATCTACTCGTAGTTCATTTGCAGTTTGTGTAACTTTCAACACTGTTTCCATTCCAGACTCTGTAACTAATATTTTATTACTAGACAAAGACTTTACCTCAACATTTTTTTCTTTCCCTACTTCGTTTATAGTTGCTGTGCCTGCAAATATTCCTGAAGTTGAAAATATTAAACATACGCTAATTATCATCACAAGCATCAACTGCCTTTTTTCTCTATACATTTCGAACCTCCAAAATCAATACTGCATTTAATATTTCTACCCAAATCTACAAAATACTGTTTCTTCACTATGTCATATAATCTCACCTGTTATGAAGTGACCTCCTGTCAAGTGTTTTCGTGAGATCACCACATTTCCCTTTCTTTAGTTTTAACGCCGGGTACAGAGGCAGAACCTCAGATCTAACAGTCCCCAGCCTTGGCCACTCTGTTATTCGTGGATTGGTTACCAACAGGTCAATGGTCCGCCGTGAATCTTGCCGTCTCCTAGCGTGAATCAAAATATATGAATTATATAATGTCAACAGAGGTGAGCCGGAAATAATTCGGACCTTAAAGTGCTCCAAGGCTCTGCCTCTGTACCCAGCGTTGTTTTAGTTGATGTTGCCTGTGTTCATGCCCCAAATGAAGCAGGCTAGTTCTCTTGCCACTGCCGTGGCTGCGACATTTCTGTTTATGTTTTTCTGTAATGTCATCCGGTAGAACTTCCTGCGCAGTCTCTCATTGGCTTTATCTGCGTATGCAACTACTTCCGGGGAGCAGTTTTTCTGCCGTTCTTTCAGAACTACGGATTTATGTCCTATTGTTCCCCTCGTATAGTTCTGTGCTGCCTCTACAAGCAATCGCCGCAAGTGACTGTTCCCTGCTTTCGTAATACTTAGTCGGTTCACACTGTCCGAAGTCGTGTTCTCTTCGGGTACCAGCCCCAGAAACGCTGCAAGCATCGGTGCTTTTTCAAACCTCTCGAAGTCTCCGACCTCCACGAGCATTGACAATGCCGTATGTGTCTTTATCCCAAGCAGGCAACTCATATTTTTCACTTTTTCGTTGTATTTTTCCTTACCGGCTAATTCCTCGATCCGTTCGTCAAACCTCTTGATCTTGTCTACGAGATACTCGTAAGTGATCAGATATTCTGACAGTGTTTCTTTGTCCAGACCTTCCAGTTCCATATTCCTGAACCACTTTACATGTGCTATCGTCCAGTAGGTTTTCCCACCTTCAAAGCGTTTCCCCTTCCTGAGTACGAATGACAGTATCTGCTGCTTGATCTTCTTCAGCATCAGCTTCTAATCGTCTCCCGAAAATATGCCTTCATATATATAAACCTCAAAAGTTACGAAAATGTGACATTATTTTAAGAATTTTTATTTCTTCCCGATATAAAGCGCTCCTCTTGCGCATCTCACCACCACTATAAAATTCAAATGATCTGTGCTAATTTTACCCTCTCATACATATAAACGCACAGAATACTAAAAAGGGGACAAAAATATTGGGGAGATTTATTTTTTTCATACATAACACCGACAAGTTCTGATTTCCTGACATAAGAAAAAGGGAAGCCGTTAAAGCCTCCCGTATCATCAGACAATCGCATCCGATAAGCCGGACTGTCTGCTATACATCCGGAATATTCATTCCCTCCTGAAATTCATTTCATCAGGTGAAACGAATCGCGTTTTTTTCACGAGCTTATGTATTAAGAACAAAGCTACAAAAATCGGCAGACCGATATAAGCGACTAAAAAGCCATACCAGTCAATACCACTGTCGGTAAACGCATAATAACCTTGACCCAGAATCACAACAGTGCAGATTATTATTGCGTACCAGGTTCCTGCCGGATACAATTTTGCCTGATACTTCAATTCTTTCGGATTGTGCCCCTGAGCCTTCAGACCCTTCCTGAATCGCAGATGACAGATACAGATTCCAAGCCAGGTAAGAAATCCGGTAAGGCCCGTTGCGTTATATAACCATGTATATACCTGGCTGTCAGAATTCAGCGATGTCAGGAAACAGAGACATGCAACCAGTCCGGTAAACAGCACCGCGAAAACCGGAACACCGTGTGAAGTGACTTTTCCCAGCAATTTCGGTGCCTTCCCGGATACTGCCATAGAATACAGCAACCGGCTGCCGGAATAAATTGTCGAATTTCCACACGACAGAATCGATGTCAGTATGACAGCATTCATCAGTGAAGCTGCAGCTGCCAGTCCCGCCTTTCGGAAAACAATTGTAAAAGGACTGATAGCAACATTATCTATATCTGCATTCAATAGATTGGGATCTGTATAACTGATTAACGTAGCTACGACAAATATCGCGCCGATATAGAAAATCAGAATACGCCAGAAGACACTGTTTATTGCTTTCGGTACTGTCTTCTCCGGATCTACTGCCTCGCCTGCAGCGATAGCAGTCGCTTCAACGCCAATAAAGGAAAATCCCGCAGTCATGAAAACGCTGAACATTCCTGCCATTCCTCCCACAAAAGGAGCATCTTTTATCGTCCAGTTCTCAAAACCGACAGTATCAGAATGAAAAATCCCGAAAATCATCAGCACACCGATAACCAGAAAGATAATGATTGTGACAACCTTGATTCCGGCAAACCAGAACTCTGCTTCGCCAAAGATACCTGCCGAGAACAAATTTAATCCCAGCAATATCGCAATAAATATTGCGCTCCACATGATTGATGAACTGTTTGGAAACCAGTATTTCATTACAATCGCAGATGCCACCAGTTCTGTCGCTACTGTCATTGCACTGCAGTACCAGTAATTCCACCCCATTGCAAATCCAAACGATTTGTCAACATAATCCGTACAATAGGTTTCAAAAGCCCCCGGTACCGGACGATAAGTGGCCATCTCGCCAAGTGCCATCATTACAAAATATACCGCAATCCCTATAGCGGCATAAGCCACCATGCTACCGCCGGGACCGGCAGAGCTTATCGAAGATCCCGTCGCAACAAATAAACCTGTACCGATTGCTCCGCCAATCGCAATCATGTTCATCTGTCTCGGTTTCAATTTCCGCTGTAATTGACTTTCATCCTGCATTGATATTGCAGTCGTCTTTTTTCCCTTGTCCATTTAAGACTCCTTTCAGCGGCTGCCCTCCGTTCAGAATCAGTTCCACTGCCCGATTCAGCAGCATCGGAGTTCTCTCATACAGATCCTCTTTGTACACCCTCTCGGTCATCTTGTGAAAATCCTTCCCCCACGGACCGATGTTCATGCAGGGCATGGATATTTTCTCAATGGCTTCGATGGGCAGATCGAAGTATTCTCCCAGAAGCGGCATCGACCGCTCCAGTGCCTTCCGGATATCCGCTCCGCCGCGGATACTCGTAAAGGACAGATCACAGATTCCCGTATAGAAATATTCTCTCTCATAATGCTGCCGGAAGTTCTCTGCCGCAAACTGATCCAGTTTTTCGTAAAGGTCTGCCACAGAGGGCTCCAGCCCCTCGAAAAATACATTGGATACATTCGGATAGTAAGGCGGAATCAGTCCGTAGATCACTCTTGGAGAAAAATCATCAATGTACTCAAAAACGAAATCCACGATTTCAAAATTACATTCTATCAGATCCGTTTCTCCGGAAGCGACCCGCGCCAGAGCGTCTTTTCTTTTTCTTTCGTACGCTTCCCGGAAGCGGTCGCCATAAGCTTCCGCAGCCTCCCGAAGCAGAGTATCGAAATCTTCCACCCTGCTCTTCCAGGGAAGCTCCGACGCCACCGGTTCCGCCGTCTCGCAGAATCGCCGATAACTGTCGTTCATGTCTGCGACTACACATTCAAACGCCTCCTCACAGACAGATTTCACTTTGTTCAGAAGGCTCTGCGGCGACTGATCCAGCGTCAGAACGCTGAAGCACCCGGAAGCAGAAAGCGGCATTGACACGTCGTAGTGTTTCTTGCTGTCCTTCATGTACAGCCAGGTGGGCGGCGGTGCACATTCATTGCCCACAACGTCCGAAAAATCCACATTCAGCTCCGTCCGTCTCACAATTTCACTCAAGAGGCTGACCGGGTTCAGACCCTCGTAGACTTTTCCGATATGTGACAGATAGCCGCGGACATACACGAACGGCAGGAGCTTTCCCACCGAGCCCTCTGAAATAATTCCCACGTCAGGATTCTTCCGCTGATGCGGCTCGGAATTGAACATGATTTTGTAGTTGAATCCATACCGATCCTTCAGTTCCGCCAGAAGCTGCACGGCGCGGCGCATGCCCGCGGAAAGATTTTCCTCATCCGGCACCGCAATCACAATGACATTCCCGCGGAAATCCGGAAGCTGCGCGTATCTCCGAAGCAGAGAAAACTGAATTGCTCCGCCGCCCTTCATATCGCAGCCGCCCCGCCCGAACAGCCACTCGCCCGATTCCAGATCCCTCCCGGCATCCTCCGGCAGAGATTCCCGGATTCCCGCCAGTTCCTTCTCCAGCTCATCCGGAGAAAATGCGTATTCCTTCAGAAGCTTATAATCCTCCACGTCAACTACATCATTGTGATGAACAAAGACCACCGCATCGTTTCCCTGGCCTCTCACCATGGCGTAACTCACCCTGCGCTGAAAAGGGTCTCCCTCTATTTCACAGGTTCCGAAATATTCCGGATGAGCCTGAAAATACGGATCCGCGCCGAGCTCCTCCATCAGAAACCGTTCCGCGTCTCTCTCCGCCGGCGTATAGGTCAGACTTCTGGCCTGAATGTACTTGTATAGAAACGGCTTGATTTCATCTTCAATTCCGTTCAGAATTCCTGACTGGTTCATCGGTTCAACCTCCTTGAATTATTCTACTATGCTCACGATAAGTTCAGAATCAACTGTCCATTCTTGCGATGCCATTTATTTCCATTGAAGAGCACATAGATATTACCTTTTGTCGCATCCATTAGGTTAGACCTCCTTCTTTGTTCTGTATGGTGCAGTTTCCTCCGCTACCATCTGTAAATCCTGGGCTTTATTGCTGAAATCCTCGGCATAGCTAACTACCTGACGCTCCATATCGTTATTGTCCGTCCACAACTCACACTGAAGCATTACTGTGGCAACAGCATCATCCATGCCTTCTGGCGGGTATTTATGTTTCTTTAATAGTCTCTTAATCATCATGCGCATCTTAGCGCGTGCAGAATCACGTTTCTGCCAATCGACAGATCGATTCTTGCGCAGCGCATCTGTGAGCTCTTTTGTTATAGCAATCAGCTCATCATTTTCATAGAAGTCCTTAATCGCCTGCGGCTTGGTAAGAGCATCATAGAACGCCAGCTCATCTTCAGAGAGACCAAGCTCATCTCCTGCATCGTGAGCCTCTCGGATTTGCTGTGCCATTTTCAGGAGTTCTTCGATGACTTCCTCATTGGTAAGCATTCCGTTCAGATACCGGTTCATAACGCCCTGTATTATTTCACTGAACTTTTCGGATTTGACCACATTTGTTCGTCTGTAGATCTGTATCTGCTCAGCGATCAGCTTTTTCAAAAGTTCAACAGCAAGGTTCTTCTCCTTCATCTTTGAGATTTCCTCAAGGAATTTAGGATCAAACAGGGAGAATTCTTCTTTAACATCAGAAAACAAATTGATAACACCATCGCTCTTGATGCTTGATTTCAGAAGCTCATTGATACGGGCGTTCATTTCCGGCAAAGATATCTTCTTACCCTCGCCCTGATTCATTAAGCGCATAACAAGCACGCGGACAGATTCAAAGAATGCCGCCTCGACACGTAGGTCGCGTTCTACCAGCGATGAGCATAGAGACAAAGCCTGACGCAACAACAGTGCCTCTTTGATGAAGTCCTCGCGTTCTCTTTCCTTGTCAGTGCCTACAATGAAGTTAACCGCACCGGTGATAGCCTTCGAGCGTTCAAGATCGGTGCCGTTCGTAAACTTGGAATAGTCATAACCGTGGAATAGATCGCGGCAAATGGACAGCTTCTCAAGAAACTTCGGATACGCAACTTTGGCGATATCGGTATCACCATAGTTCTTTTTATCGCGTGCTGTGTAGTCATTCATGGCCTGCTTCAATGCTGACGCAATACCAACATAGTCAACGATCAAGCCGCCTTCTTTATCCTGAAAGACACGATTGACGCGGGCAATGGCCTGCATCAGGTTATAGCCCTGCATCGGCTTATAGACATACATCGTTGCAAGAGAAGGAACGTCAAATCCGGTCAGCCACATATCAACAACTATGGCGATCTTCATTTCGCTATTATTGTTTTTGAATTCCTTGGCGAACTCGTCCCTGCGGCGCTTATTTCCAATAACAGCACGCCACTCTTCTGGATCTTTATTGCTCTCGGTCATTACAACCTTAACCTTTTCTTTCCAGCTTGGGCGCAGTTCAAGAATACGGTTATAAATCTTCATAGCGATTGCACGGGAATACGCGACAACCATAGCTTTTCCTGTCAGGAGATCAGCTCGGTAATTTTCATAATGATCAAGAATATCATTAACCAGTGAATCTATGGTAGCGTCATTTCCGAGAACAGCCTCCATCTGGCCAAGCTCTTTCTTGCTCTTTTCAACCACTTCAGGATCAGCATTATTTGCCATAATGTCATATTCCTGATCGATCAGATGAAGCGTAGCCTCATCGAATTTCAGCTTAATAACACGGCTTTCGTAATAGACCGGTCTTGTAGCGCCGTCCTCTACGGCCTGTGTCATGTCATAAATATCGATATAGTCACCGAAAACTTCACGGGTATTTCTATCTTTTGCAGCTATAGGTGTTCCGGTAAATCCAATATATGTAGCGTTTGGAAGGCTGTCACGTATGATACGTGCCGTTCCGACCTTTATCTCGCCGGTCTTGGCATCAACTTTTTCCTTCAATCCATACTGGCTACGATGCGCCTCATCAGCCATAACAATGATATTACGACGCTCTGAAAGCGGCTCTGATGACTCTTCAAACTTCTGCATCGTCGTAAAAATGATGCCATTTGCCTGCCTGCCGTCCAACCAGTTCTTCAAACCAATATCATTCTTACCGGATGTCTCTGTCAATTTCCTGCAGGTAGCATGCACCGGTTCCTGACGTAGAAAATCCTTACACTTAGCAAATTGACCATAGAGCTGATCATCAAGGTCATTACGGTCTGTAATTACTACGATAGTTGGGCTATCCAGTGCTTCCTGCAGAAGATGCGCATAAAAAACCATAGACAGAGATTTCCCACTGCCCTGTGTATGCCAGAATACGCCACCTTTACCATCGGTTACTGTCGCGTTCTTTGTAGATTCGATAGCCTTTCTGACTGCAAAATACTGATGATAGCCAGCCAGAATCTTAAACTTCTTCAATCCCTCATTGGAGAAGCAGATGAAGTTTTTGATGATATCCAACAGGCGCTCTTTTTCAAACATTCCCTCAAAGAATGTATCAAACTGAGCGTATTGTGTATTTTCATAACTACCGTCTTTTGTTTTCCATTCCATGAAGCGATCCTCGCCGGAAGTGATGGTTCCGGCCTTGCTGGTCAGATGGTCGCTGATGACGCAAATGCAATTATAGATAAACATCGACGGGATTTCCTGCATGTAGTTTCTGATCTGCAGATAACCCTCGGAAGCATCTGTTTCCTCACGGGATGGCGACTTCAGCTCAATAAGCACAACCGGCAGACCATTCAGGAACAGAAGCACATCCGGACGCTTATTGCTGTTTTCAATGAAAGTCCACTGGTTTGCTACGACAAAGGAGTTATTCTCAGGATTTTTATAGTCGACAATATAGACGAGGCCGGAGCGCTCCTCGCCCTTAACGAAATACCGGACTTCGATCCCATACTGAAGATAATCCATAAATAGTTTATTTTTCTGAACAAGTTCAGCATTTTCAAAATTCTTCAACTTGAACAGCGCGTCTGTAATAGCATCCTCCGGCATTTTCGGATTCAGCCTATGCAGCGCAGATATCAATTCTTCTTCAAATAAAGGGCTATGGAAGTCACGCTCCAAATCCGGTGCGTATACATACCGGTACCCCATATTCCGGAATAATTCGATTATCGAATTCTCATAATCCGCTTCGGTATAAAATCCTGACATGAGTCTCACTCCTTCATTTATTTCTTACATTGTCCTCTTCATAGAGATGGTTTTCATTCATCTTCGCTCCGTTTCAAACAAGAATTTAGAGCAGCAAGCGCAGACTATTTTCCAAGAAAGATTTCAGCATCGCGATAACCTGCCTGAAGGATGGAAAACGATGACTCTTGCCGATGTCTCAAACATGAGTGCAGGTGGCGATAAACCAAACACAATCTCCTCCCAGAAAACAAGCGAATGTCAATATCCTATCTATTCCAACGGCATTAGCAATGATGGGCTTTATGGCTACACGTCAGACTATAAAATCGATACTGAAAGTGTAACTGTTTCCGCAAGAGGAACTATTGGCTTTGTATGTCTTCGGCATATTCCATACACGCCAATTGTACGTCTTGTGACGTTGATTCCTCATACAAACCTCGCATCTGCAAAGTACCTGTATCTGTGGCTTAAAAGCATACCGATTCATGGGACTGGTACTACGCAGCAACAACTAACTGTTCCTGATTTTCGAAAGACAGAAATCATAGTTCCATCAGAATCGGAAATGCGTAGTTTTACAGATACTGTAACGCCCTTTTATCAACAAATATGGGCCAATCAAGACGAGAGCACCAAACTTGCTGATATTAGAGATTCGCTACTGCCAAAGTTTATGTCCGGCGAGATTGACGTCTCTGATATCGACCTTTAAGCCACACATAAATTCTTGTTTATCCGTTCATTCTCCTCGATTTTCATATCAATTGAGTAAAGAATATCGATTATCTTTGCTTGAACTTTTAATGGCGGAAACTTTATTCTCATCTTCTTTATAATCCGACCAGAAAGCCCCCCTCTTGTACTTGTTCCATCTGACAATAGTCGAAACTCTTCATATCGATTATCTAAATTGTAGTAGAGATACAATGGAAGAACCACTTGTTTGTTTGCTCTGCAAGCAATAACAGACTGATTCATGTATGTATCAGTCATTAGAAAACTAGCCTGACCCCTTGTATACCCTTGACCTGCAGTTGCTATCACGGTACTACCTTTAATTGCAAGCTTAGTTGAAGAATTTTCAACTCCTTCTTGAGTGATTTTTCGTTCAGTATTATAAATAAATCTTTGTGAAGTTTCCCCAGAAGAAAGCCACTTAAGGTCACCATTCCAATACTCACTATGTTTTGTCGATGGCGTCCCACCACTATATATTCTTTCACATACTTGCTCCAAAGTATATATTTTCCAAGGTTCCATCATTCCACTTCCTATCCAATATATTTTTTATGCGCCAGCTTCACGTTGCTCTGCTTGACCATCGCGTACTGGAGCGTCGTATCTATCCTTTTATGCCCGAGGAGCTGCTGCAACTGCTCGATGGGCATTCCTTTGTCTATCGCCTTCGTGGCAAGCGTCCTCCGGAATTTATGCGGATGCACCTTCTCAATATCAAGCCTCTTCCCAATTTCCCGTACTCGTGACTCCACACCGCTGATTGTCAGGCGGGTGTGAGGCGACTTCAAGGAAACGAACAATGCTTCGCAGTCATCATCGCGACCGTCGAGATACTCCTGCAGATGGATCTTCGTGCGGGCATCAAAATATACAATTCGTTCCTTGTTACCTTTGCCAAGAACCTTGCATTCCCGCTCATTGAAGTCTATGTCCGACTGATTCAGAAGCACAAGCTCGCCGACTCGCATTCCCGTTGAAGCCAGCATATCAATCAGCGCGAGATCGCGCTCCTCCTCACAGCTGTCACGCATCTTCTCCAAGTCTTCATCCGAGTAGGTGTCCTTGATGCTGCTTGTCGTCTTCACCTTATGAATCCGGCGGATCGGACTCTTGATGAGGTATTCCTCATCCTCTAGCCAGGAGAAGAAACTCGAAAGAATCCGGCGCACATTGTCGATCGTAACCCGACTGAGATTATTCTGCTTCTGATAATCCGTCAGGTAAGAGCGTAAATCCTCTGTCATAATGTGCGTCACCTCTTTGTCGGTCTCCGTAAGCATCCGGTTAATCGTATTTCGGTAATAGGTTAGTGTCTTCTCTGAACATCCTTCAATACGCTTTGCTTCAAGGAACTTCTGTAGCAACTCCTGACTACTGATCTCGTCTTTATACGGTTTGTCCTCTATATACTTGCATAACACGGTTTCAAGTGCCTTCTCAAGTGCTTTCACCTGCGCGTTGTCCAGAAGCGGCAACATCCGCTGCAGCACTTCCTGTTTGATAGATTCTTTCATATTGTCGTTTCTCCTTCTTTTGCTTTTCCAGAGAACGACATCAACGGCAGTTCCGTTGGTATGTTTCTCCCGCCGTTGGTGGGAGTTGGCATTCGATTACTTCTTTTTATTTTTTGTTTCTTTCTCAAGTGTTTTTATCGTATCCAAATACGCTTCTTCTACGGGAGAAAGTGTCTGTACCTGATATTTACGATACTCAGCTTCTGCCTTTTCCATCGCTTGTTTGTGACTAATCTTGCCTGCTCCTTGCAATATTTGTTCACCTGTACTTCCAAGAAGGTTATCTAATTGTTGTACATAGTCACTCATATGCATCGGATTATGTCGCATTGCCTGAATTTCAGCAAAATCAAAATATCCGGAAACAAGATTATTTAATATCTTCAGCTCATTCTCATCCAGATAATTCTTCGCAATGCCGATATCAGATTTTACAGGAAAATCTCCCTTGAAGGACTTTAATCCCATAAAAGGTTTATCAGCGTCAGCCCGTTCATAGATTACTTCTGCTGCAGTATGTCCATGAACAGCATAATGTAGTTTATTCTGAACCATCTTAAAGAATGCAATAGACTCGCTGCTCTTGGGATCATAATCTACACTTGTGGCATAGAGATCAAGCACTTGCCGATACAGAACTTTCTCACTGGATCGGATATCACGAATCCGATTCAGTAGTTCTTTCCAATATTCGCCGCCGCCATTGCCTTTTAATCTCTCATCATCCAGGGCAAACCCTTTTACCATATATTCTTTCAAAATAGCCGTCGCCCAACGCCTAAACTGTGTTGCAACTCGTGATTTAACTCTGTATCCGAGAGAGATGATCATGTCCAGGTTATAGTAAGTCATTTCCCGAGAGACGGTCCTACCGCCTTCGTTTTGAACTGTTCGGAATTTCCGAACAGTTGATTCATGATCAAGTTCTCCTTCATCATATATATTTCTTATATGCTCGCTTATATTTGCCTTGCTCGACTGGTAAAGTTCTACCAGTTGTCTTTGCGTAAGCCATACAGTCTCATCCTCAAGGAGAACATCAATATTTGTCTTCCCATCATCAGTTTGGTAGATGATGATCTGTCCTTTATCGTCTTTTTTCATTCGCATATCTCCACTATTTCATAGTATAAACAAGAATTTATGTGTGGCTTAAAGGTCGATGTTGGAGACGTCGATTTCACCGGACATTAGTTTCGGAAGCAAGGCATCACGGATACCTGAAAGCCTTCTGTTTTCTGCTTCGAGAATAGCTTGCTGTTCAAAAAGTGGCTGACAGAATTCATTGTATTTATGTAGCGTTTCATCATCGGGGATAACAGCAGGAACGGATTTCATACCAGAGCCAGAAATCTCTTTGAAAGTCGAACCTGAAGCCATACCCTCGATGGTCGGCAATGCCTGTTTCAAAAAGAAATACATAAAGGCTGAACCGACATTTGTATTCGGAATGACCGACTTGAATCCCTGATTGGTTGTCACAGTATTTAACGCAATGGCTATATACCCGATTGGCGCTCTTGAGCTGAACAAAATAGTTCCTGCAGCCATTTTGGTCGCGCTGCTATTCGAGAAGCCAAGTTCTGAGATATCATTTTCCCCTCGAGAGATGAACTTGGACTTATCAATAGATAGATCCTTTGGCGTGATCCACGGTATGCCGGTTTCAATGTAGTATTCCGGATGCTTCTTGGAAGGCGTTCCGCCACCGACTACGGTGCCAAGATCAGAAAGTGTTCCACTCTGCCAATTTGGATCAGGATTGGTGACGAACAAGTCGAGAAAATATGCCTGCGCTTGCTGCTCTAAATTCTTGTTTATATCCGTATTTAACTCGATTTTTTCGTCTATCACCTCCAAGATACCAGCAATTTTGCATTGGTCTTCATATGAAAGCTCAGGCACTTCGTATTCCATAATGGCTTTTTTATCACCACGAGGCATCTTTGTTCCCTTTGATGTAGCCATTGAATAATCAAAAAAAGTGTCATCTGCCAGCACATAATGCAAGAATCTGCTGTTTACTCCGTCCTTTGCCCTAAAGACAAGAACATCGTTAGAACATCCTCCGTCGAAAGTTGCATACCATATCTTCTTAAAATACGGTCTAATATTCGAGACCAGAACATCATTCTTCATAAAAGCCTGCGTCTGTTCTTGGGTAGGTAAGGACGCGGCTTTAGTTATACCACCTTTGTTCGGTAGCATATTCTCGGTTGAAATATAGGTATTCTCATCAAGAGCCGACACCTTTATTTTTCCTTTTGCGTACTCGCAGATATCTGAAAGTTTATATTTCATATCCAATCGCTCCCAACTTTCTACGAATCTCGTTCTCAAGTTCACGAGAGCGTTCAAACATATCGGAAAGCTCTGATGTCAGTCTTGTCATTTTCTCCTCGAAAGGCTCACCATCATCTTCCTGCTCCTCGATGCCAACATAGCGTCCCGGAGTCAAAACATAGTCCTGCTTTGCGATATCCTGTATTGTCGCTACAGAGCAGAAACCCTTTTCATCCTCAAGCGTGCCATTCTGGAAAGCTTCGAATGTATCCGCGAGCTTTTGAATATCTTCCTCTGTAAAATCACGATGCTTACGATCTACCATATGCCCCATCTTTCGAGCATCGATAAAGACCGTCTTCCCTTTCTGCTTCTTGCCCTTTGAAATGAACCAGAGCGTCGCAGGGATTGTTACACTATAGAAGAGCTGTGGAGGCATAGCGATGATGCCTTCGATCAGATCATCCTCGATGATCTTCTTTCTGATCTCACCCTCGCCACCACTCTGGGAAGACAGTGCTCCATTTGCAAGAACAAGTCCGATCTTGCCGTTCGGTGCAAGGTGATGAATCATATGCTGAATCCATGCAAAGTTGGCATTACTTGCAGGCGGGATTCCGTATTTCCAACGAACATCGTCCATAAGCTTGTCCTGTCCCCACGGATTATAGTTGAAGGGAGGATTGGCCAGAATGAAGTCTGCCTTCAATGTCGGATGAAGGTCATTCGTAAATGTATCGGCATGATAAGCACCAAGGTCTGCATCAAGGCCACGAATCGTAAGATTCATGATGGCCATCTTCCAAGTGTCCGGATTGGCCTCTTGACCATAAATTGAAATCGAGCCGCGATTGCCGGAATGTGCTTGAATAAACTTCGCACTCTGTACAAACATACCGCCACTACCACAGCAGCAATCATATACACGGCAGTTTGAATATGGCTTCAGGATTGAAACCAGTGTGTTTACGATGCTTGACGGCGTATAGAATTCACCACCGCCTTTGCCTTCCTTTTCGGCAAACTGAGCGATACAGTATTCGTAAGTTCTGCCGAGGACGTCTCGGTTACCTTCAGTCTCTCCCATATCCATGTTGGTAAAGAGGTCAACGACATCTCCGAGGACTCTCTTGTCCAGATCTGGGCTGGCATAATTCTTTGGAAGCACATTCTTGAGTTTCTTGTTATCGGCTTCGATTGCACGCATAGCATCATCAATAACTGTTCCGATTTCCGGTTTATGCGCTGCTGCCGCGATCTTATCCCAACGTGCATCCTCCGGCACGAAGAATACGTTGTCCTCCAGATATGCATCTGGATCATCCTCGAACCCATCTCCCTCGGCAACAAGCTGCTGATACTTCTTATCAAAAGCCGTAGAGATATACTTCAGGAAGATAAGCCCAATGATTACATTTCTATATTCAGATGCCGGGATATGTCCCCACAGCACGCAGGCCGCATCCCAGATTTGTTTCTCAAAACCAATATTGGCAGTGTTCTTTTCAGCCATTTACTTTGTCCTCACTTTCAGTAGCTTCATCAGGTATCATCTCCATAATATCGGAGACATCACAGTTCAAGACGCCACAAATTTTAGCAAGTACACTTGTGGTAACATTCTCATCCTTTCCAAGCTTTGCAAGAGAAGAAGAGCTAATCTTCGCAGCTTTTCGCAGCTGTGTTTTCGTCATGTCTCGATCAATTAGCAGTTTCCATAATTTCTTATAACTGGTTTTCACCTTGAGCCTCCTCTACATTCCACGGCTCACCATAAAGCTCACAATGGTTATACGAAGACCTATACACCCTATTATCTTTCTCGTTTCTACCGCATATGCATCTTGCATGTCGAATGCAATAAAAATCTGTAGTCAATCGTACTCTGACATATCTTCAGACATGAAAAACGACTGAATACCGAATAAAGCATAGCACGATGCGAATCATAGGTCAAATATTTTATTTGAGATATGGATTTCAGGTTTGCATGTCAGCTGTAAAAAAATTCCACCGAGGTTGGTACAAATGGTGTAAAAAAACTTACACAAAAAAGGCATTTGAGCATCCCCACTTGGCAAAAACGGCGAACAGACCGCGCACCGGCGGTAAAATCCGCACGGCGCACGGCCTGTTCTAATTTCGTTTAAGGTTACTTGACAGCAGCAAACGCGTCGTCCAGCGCGTCGATGATGTCCAGGATGTTTTCTGTTCCGATGGACAGACGGATGGTGTTCGGCTTTATGCCCTGCTCCTGCAGTTCCTCTTCAGACAGCTGGGAGTGCGTCGTGGAAGCAGGGTGAATCACCAGAGATTTCACGTCTGCGACATTCGCCAGCAGCGAGAAGATTCCCAGGTTGTCAATCCATTTTTTTGCGGTCTCCTCATCGCCTTTAATCTCGAACGTGAAGATGGAGCCTCCGCCGTTGGGGAAATATTTGTCGTAATACTCGTGGCCCAGTTCTCCCTCCAGAGACGGATGATGAACCTCCTCCACCTGCGGATGATTCTTCAGATAATCGACGACCTTCAGCGCGTTCTGCACATGGCGTTCCACTCTCAGTGACAGAGTCTCCAATCCCTGCAGGAACACAAACGCGTGTACCGGTGAAATCGTCGCTCCGGTATCTCTCAGCAGAATCGCGCGGATATATGTCGCAAACGCCGCCGGGCCCGCCGCGTCAACAAAGCTGACGCCGTGATAGGACGGGTTCGCCTCTGCGATCCACGGATATTTTCCGGTCTTCGCCCAGTCATAAGTGCCTGCATCTACCACAACTCCGCCGATAGCGGTTCCGTGTCCTCCGATGAATTTGGTCGCGCTGTGGATCACGATGTCCGCACCGTACTCGATCGGTCTGACCAGATAAGGCGTCGCAAATGTGTTGTCAATCGCCAGAGGCAGATCGTGCTTATGAGCGATTTTCGCCAGGCCTTCAATATCGGCGATATTGCCGAGAGGATTTCCCAGCGTCTCCGCGAGAATCGCCTTGGTATTCTCATCAATAGCGGCTTCAACCTCTTCTTCGTTATAGATATCCACCCACTTCGCGGTGATTCCGAAATTGGAAAGAGTATGCTCCAGCAGATTGTAGGTTCCGCCGTAAATGTATTTCGAGGCGACGATATTCTCACCCTGCTTCGCAAGCGCCTCAATCGCGTAGGTTACCGCAGCGGCTCCCGAGGCTGTCGCAAGTGCGGCGACGCCCCCTTCCAGCGCGGCAATTCTCTTTTCAAACACATCCTCCGTGGAATTGGTCAGGCGTCCGTAAATATTTCCCGCATCCTTCAGGCCGAACCGGTCGGCTGCATGCTGCGAATTTCTGAACACATAGGAAGAGGTCAGATAAATCGGAACCGCTCTGGCGTCCGACGCCGGATCCGCCTCCTCCTGTCCTACATGAAGCTGTAACGTCTCAAATCTGTAATTCTTCTCTGCCATTGTCAAGTACCTCCATATTCTTCCCGAACGCCTCGCGTCCGTCACATTTTAATGTCCTTGTGTGCTGACTTTTTTAACCTATATCTTTGGTGTGTTTATAATATAGCACGATTCCTTGTCCGTGTAAAATCTATAATTTTTATCGTGCGTAATAGCTTTTGTCTATAACAAAGTTTATTTGAGAGGAGGCCTCTGATACCCTCTCGCGGCGTTCGTCAGCCTCCTCGTTCCGCATTGTTAACTCCGTCCAAATAGCGCTTCATCTCATCCACATACATCCGGCCGATGTCGCTGAGCGGACTGCGCTTCCTCGTAATATAGCCTATCGTCATGACCGCGTTCCGGTTTTCCCGGTCGCCCCGGAAGGGCACAGCCACATAAGCGTCACCGTTCAGTTCCTCATTGATGATCCCCGAGCAGAGAATATATCCGTTCAGCCCCACCATCAGATTCAGCATGGTCGCCCGGTCACTGGCCTTGATAGTCCGGGGATACTCCTTCTCCGTCATGATCTCTTCCGTGAGATAATAGGAGCCTTCCTCTCCCTGATCGAACGCCAGACACGGATAATCCTCCAGCTGCTTCAGCGTCAGCGACTCCTTCTTCGCCAGCGGATGTCCCCGCCACATATAGATGTAGGCGCTGCAGCGAATCAGCTCATGGAATTCCAGATCGTGGTCCCGCAAAAGCTTTCCGATAGCCTTTCGGTTGAAGTCACTGAGGTACAAAACTCCGATCTCACTCCGCAGATTTCCCACATCCGCAATGACCGCCCAGGTCCTGGTCTCAAAGATTCCGAACTCGAAATCGCTGGTCCCCAGCTTTCTGACGGTTTCCACAAAAGCCTTCACCGCAAAGGAATAGTGTTGCGTGGAAACGCTGAATTTTCTTTTGTAATTGCGGTCGCTGGAATACTTCTCCTGAATCAGTTCATACTGCTGGTACAGCTGCCTCGCATACATCAGGAAATCCGCGCCCTCGTTGGTCACGATCATGCCGCGGCTGGTCCTCGTGAAAATCGACAGCCCGATCTCTTTCTCCAGCTCCTTCACCGCACTGGTCAGGGACGGCTGGGAGACAAAGAGCTGTTCGGCGGCCTTGTTCATGGAGCCGGCGCGGGCGATCGTCAGAACATAGTGAATTTGTTGCAATGTCATCAGTTCTCTCCATCTCCCCTCTTCAAATCCGTATTCTCCGAGCCGTCATATCATATAGTCGTCGCCGGCGTCACCGCGGCGGACGAGATCCGCAACTGTAATGCCGTCAAAGAATTCATTTGTCATCTCATAATATTTCTGCCACATCTCCAACGTCTTGCAGCCGGCGGCCCTGGGACATGTATTCACCTCCGAGTCCAGACATGCGACAGGCGCGAGGCTTCCTTCAATTTTCCGAAGCACATCGCCGATGGTATAGCTGTCCGCATCCCGAACCAGCCTGTATCCGCCGCCCTTGCCGCGCTGCCCCTGAACATATCCGGCTCTGGAAAACACGACGATGATGCTCTCCAGATACTTCTCCGAAATCCCCTGCCGTTCAGCGATCTCCTTCAGCGGAATGAACTCGCCCGTATTATGTTCGGCGAGATCGATCAGCACCCGCAGTGCATAACGGCCTCTGGTTGAAATTTTCAGTGCCATTGAATCACCTCCTCCTCTTGTTTGTATCATTATACCACCGCAGTCTTCAATAATCAACTATTTTGGTAGGTAATTAGGATAGTCCTATGCCTCTGTATGCGCGGCTTCGCTGTCAGCAGTTCCCGATCAGCACTGTGCTGAGAAATCCGGACGCAACCTCTGCAAGCCGGCGTATCCGCCCTGTCTCCAGCGGTCGGCCCGAAACTTTGTACCGTGGGAAACATCGGGTTACATGCAGCGGAATCTCCGGATCCATCGCAGCGATCCATCGCGCCTCCGCTTCCATCATTTCCTCTGTGTCGTTCAGCCCGGGTACAATCAGCGTCGTCAGTTCCAGATGTGTCCGCGAGTCCGCCGCAATCTCGATAAAGTCCAGCGTCTGCTGAAAGTCACCGCCCAGCATCCGGTATCCCTCCTCCGAAAAGCATTTCAGATCGATATTCATCGCATCGATTTCCGGGATCACTCGCTCCGCGATTTCCCGGCTCACGCTTCCGTTGCTCACAAGAACCGCCTTCATGCCGTCCCGGTGCAGAAGCTTCGCCGTGTCCAGCAGGAATTCAAAGCTGATAAGCGGCTCGTTATAGGTGAAAGCGACGCCTGTGTTTCTCTCCGGCCGAAGGGACATGGCCATCTTACAAAGTTCTTCCGGCGAGATTTCCCGCCAGGGCACGCCGGTCTCTCCTGCCATGGAGATTTCGTAATTCTGGCAGAACGGACACCGGAGATTACAGCCATAGGATCCGCAGGAGAGAATTCTGCTTCCCGGCAGAAAACGGGCCAGAGGTTTCTTTTCAATCGGATCCAGCGCCAACGACGTAATCCTCCCGTAGTTTGCGCAGATCACGCTGCCCTGTTCAGCCTTCCGCGCCCCGCAGGCACCGGTCTGCCCCTCCTGCAGTCTGCATTCTCTGGCGCAGACTGTGCACTTAATAATGTCTGACGACTTCAAACCGTTCAAGCTCGATCTCCTCGTCCGGGCGTATTCCGGCCTTCTGCCTGGCGATACTGATCTGCTGCTCCACATCCCGCACGCCGTCCAGATTCGGCAGAAGGAGTCCCTGCCGCCCGCCGCAGGTCACGATCACACCGTAGCGTTTCACATCCAGTTCCTCCGGAGACCGGATCTTTTCCGTCTCTCCCAGCACATCCACGCTGTACTCCAGAAACGGAAGTTCCGCTTCGGTTACCGGACTGAACCGGGGATCTCTGGATGCGGCGCTGACCGCATTATGAATGATTTCTTCTGCCACGTTTTCCCGCGTCGGTCCGACGGTTCCGATACAGCCCCTGAGATTTCCATCGATATGCAGCGATACGAACGCCCCGGCTCTGCGCTGCGTCATCTCCTCCGGAAGGCCGTCAGGCAGGCCGGTGATCCTTTGTTCCCGCACAAAGGTCTCCAGAGAAAGACGCGCGAGGCGGACATATTCATCCTCCTGGTCCTTTCTTTCCGCCAGCCGACGGTCGTACTTCTCCACATAGCGTTCGCCGAAGCCGCGTCCGGCGTCGTATCCTGTCGGATGCACAGAGCACACGCCGTATCCGACGCCGGTCACGCTCTCATAAGAATAAACGCGGGTCTCCACTCCCGTCATGTCAAAAGCCCCGGCCATAATGGTGAAGGAACGGTGCCCGCACTCTCCGGCTCCTGACAGGAGAGCCGGCTCATATTCCAGAAGTTCGCCGAAGTTTCCTGTTTCCATGGTTTTCATGATCCGGGCGTCATAAACCGGTCCCTCCCGGTGAAATCCGTAGGGGCCGTCCTCCTTCAGATAATGGGACAGATCTCCGCTGGCGATGAACACCGTTTTGCGTGCCAGCGCGGAAACCGCCTGCTGAATCAGAATTCCCAGCGCATAATGGTCCAGCAGAGACTGTCCGGAGAGACCGATGCGGATGACTTTGAAGTCAGGGCGTTTCCCGCGGTCGCGGTACGCCTTTTCCACAAAACAAAGCGGAATCAGAACCGCGTGGTCCAGTTCTTTGTTCCTCTCCCCCAGGGTGCCCGCGCGAAGCCCGGACTTCTCCGCCAGATCACAAATCTCACGGATCAGATCACGGTCGTAGGCGACATTCACGCTGACCCCGCGGGCTCCGAAACGGCTCATATCTCCATAGGCTCCCTTTCCCGGCGAAATGTGGAAGTAATCGCTGTACATCACAGAGTGAGGCGTCGTCACGATAATGGTTTCCGGCTCCAGCTCCGCAATTTCAGCCGCCACCGCCCGATAGGAATCGATGGTTTTCTGTATTGTTTTCTCCTCGCCCCGCCCGATTTCCGGGAGAATCATCGGCGGATGCGGTACCATATATCCTGCCAGTATGCTCATTTCAGTTTTTTCTCATCTTCTTCAGTTCCTCGAGTCCGATGACCTCCGGATCCATCTCATCGTCCGCATCATCAGGATCGAACGGTGTGCGGAGAATGTTCTCCACGACGCTTTTGTTATATGCCAGTATGCGGTCGATCAGGAACCTGGCCGGCCCGTCCGGATTCAGTTTGCGGATGATCCCGTCATATCCGAACACCAGCTCATAGCACTGGTCGATCTCCATCTGTCCGGGATCCTCCGGCAGCGGAATATCGGTGAGACGGTCAATAATCGCCTGTGCCATAATCATATCTCCGAACAGGTCGTTGTAGTGTCCCTCTGAAACGGACGGCCCCGCCACCTCCATGATGAGGTCGAAGATATCCGTCAGCGGCATTCCTCCCCGCACATTGATATCGATCGGGTTCCCCTCCAGATCCCTCACCGTTACCGTCTCCGACGAGTTCCATGCCAGCTGCGCTCCGGACAGAGCCTGCGTTGCTGCGATAATATCCTTCTTCTCCATCCTCGACTTCCTCCTAGCGTACTGCAAATGAAAACATGTACGGATCCAGGGACCAGTACTCTTCCATCTTGTATTTAATGTAATCGGCGGACTCAAATTCCGGGATTCCCATATAATAGTGTTTTTTGTCGTCATTCTCGGAAATCAGAGAACAGGCCGCATAAACACTAAAGGCGAAAAACAGTTTTCCCTTGCGGTCCAGTCTGCCCTTTGTTTCCGGAAGCTCCTCCAGCATGTCGAACATCTTCATCATACGCGCGCGGCTGGTTTCCACAGAATCGTCCTCCATGACGTCCTTCAACGCCGCGAACCCTGCCGCAACAGCCGGCGTGTCCACCGCATTCTGACACAGCTCGCCGATTACATCAAACATTCTGATGTAATCCACGACATCGTTGTCATAAAAGGGGATCTCCAGTCGGGTCAGAAGTTCACACATCTCTCCGTAACGGCTGTTGGATTCCGGCTCCTCCGCATCCAACGTCTCTCGAACGACTTCGTCGATCAAAGCGCGTTCCTTTGTTCCATCATACTCACCCCGGGGGCGGTACACGCCTCCGGCATCCCAGCTCAGCAGCACGTATCCGCCTTCCGGAGAGGCCTCCACAGTCAGGAAATTCAGCGGCTCATACTCCCTGCTGTAAATCAGATAGATGACTGCACAGAGCGCAGGCCGCTCCGGCTTCGGCAGAAAAATCCGGCAGATATTGACGCCGCCTTCGTATTCCAGCAGACCCGCGCCGAAATCCGACTCTGAATATTCTCCGCCGTCCTCCAGGCTGCCGTACAAATCCCGGAGCCAACCGTCGCCGCTTTCCTCCAGCCTGCGGATCATGCCCTTACAGTCTCCGTAAAAACGGTTCAGCAGTTCTACATGTTCCAGCTCATATCGTTCCATTTCTCTCTGTCTCCTTAACAAAAAACTGACCGGCGAGGTTCCGCTTCCTCCGCTTCCTCCCGCCAGTTCGACCGGTTCCGCGACCAGTTCTGCCAGCCCTGCGACCGGCTCTGTCAGAACGGTTTTCCGGTCAGAAGCTCGTAGGCCTCTTTATATTTTTCGATAGTTTTGTCGATTACCTCCTGCGGCAGCAGATAATCGCTGTCCGGATTAGCCTTCAGCCAGTCCCTGACAAACTGTTTATCATAGGACGGCTGCGACCGACCCGGCTCATAGCCTTCCAGCGGCCAGAAGCGGGAACTGTCAGGAGTCAGCATCTCGTCGCCCAGCACGACTTTTCCATCCTCGTCCAGTCCGAACTCAAACTTGGTGTCCGCAATGATGATGCCTCTGGAAAGAGCGTATTCCGCACATTTTTTATACAAGGCGATCGTGCAGTCGCGAAGCGTCGCAGCGTACTCCTCGCCCTTTCCCGGGAACTGCTTTTCGATGACGTCGATGCTTTCCTCGAAGGAAATGTTAATGTCATGATCTCCGATTTCCGCCTTGGTGCTCGGTGTGTAAATCGGCTCCGGCAGCCGGTCGGACTCCAGCAGACCCTCAGGCAGACGAATGCCGCAGACGGTTCCCGTCTTCTGATAACTGCTCCACCCGGATCCGGTAATGTATCCGCGTACAATACATTCAACCGGTAGCATATTCAGTTTCCGGCACATCATACTGTTGCCGTCGAACTGAGGCTGACGGAAGAATTCCGGCATGTCGTTAACATCTACAGAAATCATGTGATTCGGCAGAATGTCATTCGTCATGTCAAACCAGAACTTCGACATCTGTGTCAGGATCGCACCCTTGTCGGTAATCTGGTTCTTCAGGATGTGATCGAATGCGGAGATCCGGTCAGTCGCAACCATGATCAGACTGTCGCCGTTATCGTAGATTTCACGGACTTTACCTTCTTTTACTGGTTCATATGTTTTCATTAAATTCCTCCCTGTTCAGCTCTGCGGCAGCGGTTTAGACCGGCGCTTTCCGCCTTGTTTTCCGCCTTGTTCAGCGCCGGGCGCAATGGTTCTTTCCCTGCGGCAACGCCGCCCGTCATCTGACCGTATGTCCTCCGGGTCAGATGACATCAAAATCAGATAGAACCTCCATTTAGACCGGCGCTTTCGGCTTTATTTTCCGCTTTATTCAGCGCCGGGCGCAATGGTTCTTTCTCTGCGGCAACGCCGCCCGTCATCTGACCGTATGTCCTCCGGGTCAGATGACATCAAAATCAGATAGAACCTCCATTTAGACCGGCGCTTTCGGCTTTATTTTCCGCTTTATTCAGCGCCGGGCGCAATGGTTCTTTCTCTGCGGCAACGCCGCCCGTCATCTGACCGTATGTCCTCCGGGTCAGATGACATCAAAATCAGATAGAACCTCCATTTAGACCGGCGCTTTCGGCTTTATTTTCCGCTTTATTCAGCGCCGGGCGCAATGGTTCTTTCTCTGCGGCAACGCCGCCCGTCATCTGACCGTATGTCCTCCGGGTCAGATGACATCAAAATCAGATAGAACCATTATAGCACATTTCACCAAATTAACATTGTATTTTCGCGTTATTTTTTGTAAAATGAAATTTGTTATGCGGAAGGAGTTTTATCTATGGTTGAAATAATTGTGCTGGCAGTTTACGCACTGCTCATCTTATACACGTTGTCGCAGCTGAATCACTGGCTGAAGTTGATCAGCCACGGCGTTCTACTCCGGGCGATCGTTGACGTACTGTACATTCTGTTCGCGCTGCTGCCCATCGGCGGCTGCTACCTGAGCGACGGCACCCTGAAGGACGCGATGACCGGAAACGGCAATATCTGGCTCGGGTTTCTCGTCTATTTCGGAATGTGTCTCGTGTTTTTCCATATCATCCGGTTTTTCGTATGGATTTTTTCACACTCGCATCAGAAGGACGGAGAACATGTCCGGAAAAAACACCCATGGGCGGGACTGTTCGTTCTGTTCATGTGCGTTCTGGTCTCCCTTTCACTGACCGCCTACGGAACCATCAACGCCCACAAAATCCACACAGTGAAATACAATGTAACACTTTCAAAAAAGACGGCTGCAAACGGAAAGCTGAAAATCGTGCTGATCTCTGATCTTCACCTGGACACCAACACATACGAGGATCAGCTCCGCGCGATGGTCCGCGAGATCAACAAACAGAACGCCGATATCGTCGTTATTGCCGGAGACACCTTTTCCGGATCATTCAGCGCCGTCCGGGATCCGGACACCTATGAGGCAATTCTGAAGGAAATCAAATCCAGACAGGGCGTTTACGCTGTCTATGGCAATCACGATGTAGAAGAACGGCTTCTGTGCGGATTCAATATCAGCCGTAAGCGTCCTATGCGCAGCGCGGACATGGAAGAGTTTATGGCAAAGGCAGGGATCACTCCGTTGGACGACAAGACCGTGTTTATCAACGGAGCACAGATCGTCGGACGGCTGGACGGCGAGCAGACCGGCACCGATGCTGTGAAACGTGCGTCAATCGCCTCACTGACCGGTTCTCTGGACACAAAGATGCCAGTGTTGGTAATCGAACACGAGCCGACTGATTTCAAAAACCTCTCAAGCTGCGGCGTCGATCTGGTACTGAGCGGTCACACCCATGCCGGACAGTTCTTCCCCTGCACTCTGGCAATGCCGTTCCTCTCCAGGAACGCATATGGACTGAAGAGCATTCACGGCGTCTATTCCATCGTCACCTCGGGTGCGGGATATTACGGACCTCCGATTCGCATCGGAACCCACAGTGAGATCGCGGTTATCAACCTGAACTACTGAGACAAAAAGAAATTCTGAGAAAAGCAGGCCCCGCATTTATATGCCGTCTCACAGGCAGACGACATATAAATGCGGGGCTTTCATACGAATGCAGCACTTTATATTTTAATGCATGCTTATCCGATTGTAATTTCCGGATTATCCTTTGTGAGAATGTCACGGGCAAAGATCGACGCGCCCAGAATATCAGCGCTTTTCGTCTCAAGGCGATCCAGGATCTTCACCAGATCATCGTGACGGGACGGATCCACACTCTCGACAATCAGAAACGCGTTGACCGTATCATTGGTCAGCATGGTGCGCTGCCCGTCTCTCCAGTTCCAGCACCGGCACACTGCGCCCTGATCGTCCAGATAGCAGAGTTCCCCCGGAAGAGTCGGGTTGTTTTCCTCGTCTCCCAGCGCCATGAATTCATCTCCGCCCTCTTCCGAAATCGTCAGACGCAGGTTCCCGACAAAGGCGTCAAGGTTTTCGCCGCCCACCGGCAGCGCATAAGTCAGAGACGCCGCATTGTAAATGTCCACCAGCGGATTGATGCCGCCGACATAATTTCCTTTGTCCACCCGGGCAAGCAGCGCCTCAATCGACGCGCGGTTTCCCTTCTTTTTCTTGAATTTCTGAAATGCCTGCCGCCACACCGCAACCACGGAGTTTTTAGACAAAGGCATTGCCGGGATCCATTTCACCGCTTCTTCGTTCGCCGCTGCCAGATCGTCACGGATTTCCTCGTGCGCATCGTAAACCGCCTCCGTATTATCGACGCCGTTCAGAACCAGGACGCCGATCTCCGCATCCGGAAACAGTTCCCAGAACGAATTCTCACAAATAAATTTTTTCATTTAATTTACCTCCTGACTATTAATTCATACTATCATATTTTTATTCCGATGACAATAATCGCAGACCTATGATGCCGATAACAATCATCGCAATGCAGACCCACTGCGGCAGGCTGACCGTCTCCTTGAACAAAAGCATGCCCAGCACGCTGGTACCGATGATGCCGATGCCTGTCCAGATGGCGTAGGCCGTCCCAAGCGGCAGATTTTTCAGCGCAAGCGCAAGAAACACCGCACTCGCGATATAGCTCACTGCGGTTATGACGCTGGGAATCAGCTGTGTAAAGCCTCCCGAGTATTTCATCGCAACCGCCCAGGTGATCTCCATCGCACCGGCAATTCCAAGTATTATCCATTTCATGTCAATCCTCCTGAAAAAAAGGCGTCAGTTCCTCATGTCTTCTAAGGCCTAACGACATGAGTTCCTGACGCATGCAATCTCTCTACCCGGCGGCAGAGTGCAGTGTTTCTGTTTAATTTATGCTCATCCATCGAATCAGTGCCCACTAAGTCCGACGGGAACTTAATGAACTGATACTGATTATACAACATTTCCTTCTATTCTACAACATAAACATAATTTTGTTTTCTGGGCGCAGCTTTAGGCTGGCCGCCCTCCGCATAACCCAGGATCACGTGACCGATGCCTTCATAATCCCCATCAATTCCCAGAGATTTTAAAAGCGCTTTTCCGTATTCGCTTTCAAATTCCTCCTTTGCGCGGAAAATATAGCAGCTGTCAACCCCAAGATCTTTTGCCGCCAGCATCAGCGTTCCCATTACCAAACTTCCATCATACAGGTATGTCGGTATTTCTCTGTTCGCAAGGACTACTAGAACATCCTTCGCCCCATAAAACGGATCCGTTCCCGGCTTTCCCATGATTTCCGCATTCTGCTTTGAGAGCTCATCCCGCACCATATCATTCTTTATCTGGAGAATAATCGGCGACTGCTTCCCCATTCCTGTAGGCGCATATGTTCCCGCCTCAACAATCCGGTCGATGACCTCCTGCGGAACACGTCTGTCCTGATATTTCCGCACGCTTCTTCTTTCTTTGATTACCTGAATCGTATCACTCATGTTTAAACCTCCATTCCTGTATTTCAGCGCACATCCGTTCTGATGAGAGCCGGATGAGTCTGGACCTCTTAACGTCTGCCGCTCGCCAGAATACGCATAGAATTAATGATACAGATTATCGCTACACCGACATCTGCGAAAACGGCAGCCCACATATTGGCAATACCGAGTGCCCCAAGGATCAGCACAAGGATTTTCACCGTCAGCGCAAACACGATGTTCGCCTTGACGATGCGCAGCGTTCTCCGCGCGATTCCCACGACGCGCGGGATTCTCCGCAGGTCGTCATCCATCACGACGATATCTGCCGCCTCAATTGCAGCATCCGAACCCATGCTCCCCATCGCGAAACCAATATCCGCCCGGGTGAGTACCGGAGCATCGTTGATTCCGTCTCCGACAAAACCCAGTTTTCCTTTGTCACCCTGTCTCTCCAGAAGAGACTCAACTGCCTCGACTTTGTCACCGGGAAGAAGTTCCGCATGCACCTCGTCGATACCCAAAGTTTCCGCTGCCTCCCGTGCCGCGGCCTCCCGATCCCCAGTCAGCATGACGCACTTCTTTACACCCGCCTGCTTCACCTCGGAAATGGCCTCCGCGGCGCCGGATTTGACCGTGTCCGAGATGACGATGCTCCCGAGGAAGCAGCCGTCAACTGCCTCGTAAATCACGGTTCCGCCGCTTTTCAGTTCTTCACATTTGATGCCGTACTGATGCATGAGCCGGATATTGCCGAGAAGCACTTCCTTTCCGTCCACCTTTACGTGAATTCCGTGTCCGGGAATTTCCTCCGCGTCGCAGACGCGGCTCATGTCCGGCGTGCCGCCGTACGCGGCACGAATTGATTCGGCGATCGGGTGGCTGGAATAGCCTTCGCCGAGCGCCGCAATCTCCAGCAGCCCTTCCTTTGTCGCAGTGCCCGCGGGATGAACAGACTGCACGGCAAACTCTCCCTTTGTCAGAGTCCCTGTTTTGTCAAACACAAGTGTCGTCATGTCCGCAACCGCTTCAAGATAGTTGCTTCCCTTGACTAAAACGCCAATCCTGGACGATGCTCCAATGCCTCCGAAAAATCCCAGCGGCACAGATATCACCAGCGCACACGGACAGGAAATGACCAAAAATACACAGGCTCTCTGAAGCCAGTCGGAGAACGGAAGTCCAAAGGCCAGCGGAGGAATAACTGCCAGACATGCCGCGCCGATGGTGACAATCGGTGTATAGACCCTGGCGAACCGGGTGATGAAATTTTCGGTCCGGGCCTTTCGGCTGCCGGCATCCTCCACCATTTCCAGAATCTTGGATACCGTAGAATCTTCAAATTTCTTTGTTGCTCTGATCTTCAGAAGTCCCTCGCCGTTGACGCATCCGCTTATGACTTCATCGCCTTCTCCGGCACGACGCGGCACAGATTCTCCTGTCAGTGCGGAAGTATCAATCATGGAACTGCCTTCTGTCACCACGCCATCCAGAGGAATGCGCTCTCCGGGGCGCACCACGATCACATCTCCTGCCGCGATTTCCTCCGGATCCACCTGCACCAGCTGTCCGTCCTTCTCAATATTGGCGTATTCCGGACAGATCTCCATCAGATCGCTGATCGACTGGCGACTCTTCCCGACAGCATAACTCTGAAACAGTTCTCCGACCTGATAAAACAGCATTACCGCCAGCGCCTCATTATATTCCTGTACACCGAACGCTCCGAAGGTCGCTACGATCATTAGAAAATTCTCATCGAACACCTCGCCGTGACTGATGTTCCGCACGGCCTTCCAGAGAATATCATATCCCACAATCAGATAAGGAACCGCATAGATTCCCAGTGCCGTCCAGCGATTCTCAGTTACTGCAGCGAGCCGTCCCGTATGATCCAGTACCATCAGCACCGTGAACAAAACAGCGGCAGTGATGATCCGGATCAATGTCTGCTTTTGTTTCTTTGTCATCACCCTCACCTACATGATAATTTTTGTACCAGCATCCACTTTCTCACAGCACTTCTGCGCCTGCTGCATAATTTCGTCGAAGCGGTCATCATCTGCATCGATGGTAAGCTTCTGCGTCATAAAATTCAGACTGGCCTCATGCACTCCCGGAATCTTCCGGATAGCAGCCTCCATCTTCGCCGCACAGTTTGCGCAGTCAACTTCATTCATCTTAAATCTCTTCTTCATTTCTGTTTCCTTTCCGTCAGTATTGAAATTACTGTCTTCCCCATTAAATTAATGAGTGCCCGGCAGACAAGCATCTCTGCCCGCGAGGATGATTCTAACGCACGTTCGCGCGAGACGTATGCCAACGGGGGCGTCAAGAGCATGTGTCTGCGAGGCCAGTGTCCGCGAGGCGCCTGCACAATTGCCCGAACGCTGGCGTCTATTCCAGGACATGCTCCATACCGTTATTGATAATTGTCTCTACATGCGCATCCGCAATGGAATAATACACGACCTTGCCGTCACGCCTGTTTTTCACAAGATTTGCCTGTTTCAAAACCCTCAGCTGGTGAGAAACCGCAGACTGTGTCATCCCCAGCAGCGCCGCAATATCACAGACACACATTTCAGCCTGAATCAGAGCACAAAGAATTTTCAGCCTCGTGGAATCGCTGAAAACTTTGAAAGTGTCGCTGAGATCCATCAAGGTATCTTCCCGGGGCATGCCGTTGCGAACCTTCCCGACTACATCTTCATGAATAGTGGTACAGTCACAGCGGTCAATATCTTCGATGATTCTGCTGCTCACGATTTTCCTCCTTTGCTGCTTCAGTTTCCTTCACTCTTGGATTTTCGCTTCTGAATATGATTCATAAACTTATATTTCTGATCCGTTCTTTTTACTTGTCCAGTTGATCGTATCGGGACCAGAGTCAGGACATGATCAGAACAGACAACGTTTGAACGGATGAACATTTGAATCATTGTTCAATTGAATTGTAGCGCTAACGACATTATTTGTCAATACTGATTCGAAATTTATTGCCTGCATTCAGCGCTTAGTACCCGCTAATTCCGGACTTAATAAGCAGACACTAATATAATCCGACAGCATTTTCCAACGGTTCTCCGGAAGTCCAATGCCGAAGATTCCGGCCCGCAATACGGACGATGCGTTCAAAAGTCTCATCTAGGTAAAACTGCCCTGCGACATGCGGTGTGATAAAAACGTTTTCCATGTCCCATAGTGGATCATCCGCAGGAAGAGGCTCCGGATCGGTCACGTCCAGACCGACACCGGCAAGAAGTCCTTCTGACAGTACTTTTTTGAGTGCAACAGAATCGACAGCGTTGCCGCGGCCCACATTAACCAGATAACTGCCTTTTTTCATCATGCGCAGCCGTCGCTCGTCCATTATACCACGGGTTTCTTCACCGCCGGGAAGAACCATTGCAACAAAATCAGCCCGACCGAGGACGCTGTCCAGTTCATCTGTTGTGCAGACCTCGTCAACACAGTCGGGTTTAGGTCCGCAGTTTCTGCGAACCCCAATCACAGCAGCCGCTCCCAGACCTTTTATTTTACGGGCAAAGGATGATCCGATATCACCTAGTCCCAAGACCAGAACAGTCGAGCCTTCAATCGAAACTATGTGTGTATTGGCCTCCCAGATATGCTCCGCCTGCTTGCGGTGATACTCGCCAAAATGCCGGATCATATCGAACAGCATGCCGATCATATGCTCTGAAACCGCAATGCTGTATGCACCGCGGGCACAGCAGATCTGCCAGTGGTCGGCGGCCCTGCGGGCCGCCACATATTCGTCCGCGCCCGCCGAATTCAGCTGAATCCATTGCAGCGCGGGCGCGGCGGCTGCCGCCGTTGGCCGGATGTTCCCAATCACAACACTGACATCCTCCAGATCCGAATCAACTACAAGCTCTTTAGGCTTATAGATAAATTCGCATTCCGGGGCACAGGATTCAAGGAATTTCCGGTGTCGCTCGCTGACCGGAAGTCCGACAAGCACGCGGTCGCCGGCGGTCGCCGATCCTGTCGATGCCGAAGTTGCCGTGGTGCTCGCAGGCATCATTTCAGTCGTCGGTGTTGCTGTCGTCGTGGGCGTCGCCGATATCGCCGGTTCAGCTGCCGGCGGGACTGAAAGCCCGGTCGGTTTTCTTTTGTTCATAGCTCAGTCCTTCTTCAGCGCCACTGTTCCAGTCCTCTGAATATCCTTGATTCCGAAGGGCCGTACCAGCTCGATGAAGTTCTCCACCTCGTCAGGGGCAGCGTGCATTTCGATAATCATGTTTTTCGGGCTCATGTGAACGATTCTGGCCTTATTAATCAGACAGATTTCAAAAAGCGAGCTGCGGTTCGTAGCAGAATACGAGACCTTGATCAGCATCATCTCCATGCAGACACACTGGTTTTCCTCGAGACGCCGCACCTTGATAACGTCCAGTTTTTTGTTCAGCTGCTTCTCCACCTGATCGATGGTACGCTCACTGCCGGTGGAAACGATCGTCATGCTGGAAACATCATGGTGTTCCGTTTCCCCCACAGCAAGCGAGTCAATGTTAAATCCGCGCCGAGCGAACAATCCGGAAATCTGGGAAAGTACGCCGGCCTGGTTCTCTACCAGTACAGAAAATATTCCTTTCATCGCGACCTCCTATTTCACGTTGTTCTCGTCATCGACTTCAGCGACCATCAGGCAGGGCTCCTTCATCGAAAGGAACTTCTCCACCTGCTGCTCCACCTCGCTGTTATTCTCAATATGCAGATATTCCATGTCATATGCCTCGGCGATTCTGTCATATCGGGGAAGGTCGTAGAGACTGATCCCCTCATATCTGGATTTATAGGTGTTCATCTGATACTCGCGAACCAAACCCAGTACACGGTTTCTGACGATGACCACCTTCAGGGGAACATCGTTAACCCGGGCCGTCGCCAGCTCGTTCATACTCATCTGGAAAGCACCGTCACCGCAGACCGCTACAACCTGCCGGTCAGGCGCACACATTTTGGCGCCGATAGCGGCCGCAATCGAGTACCCCATGGTGCCCATACCGCCGGTGGTCAGGAAACGTCCCTTTTTCATGACGTAATTGTCCGCAGACCAGAGCTGATTCTGACCGACATCGGCAACGTAAATTGCATCCTCATTCATCTTCTCCGACAAAGTCTGAACAAGAAGGTTAGGATTCACCAGTTCGCTGCTGAACACGCGGGAATCAACTGTCCCGTGTTTGATATCCTCCAGTTCCTTTACCCAGTCGGTGGTATCGATGTGGATATCTTCCTTCAGCAGCTGGCTGAAAATATCCCGGACATCGCCTACCAGCGGAATCGTCGGACCAAGATTTTTTCCGATTTCCGCCGTATCGATATCGATGTGAATGATCTTCAGCTTGCTTTCCAGATTCTTCGGTTTCGCTACGGCGCGATCCGCCACCCGAGCTCCCACGATGATCAAAAGATCGCTTTTGCTGACCGCTTTGTTCGCATATGGTTTCCCGTTGTTGCCCAGCATGCCGAAATACAGCGGGTGATCCTTGGGCATAACGCCCATCCCCATCATGGTGTGGACCAGAGGGATCTGATTTTTTTCACAGAACCTGGTCACCTGATCCTCGCCGTTGCCCAGAATCACGCCGCCGCCGGCACAGATCAGCGGATGCTTCGATTTGTTGATGGCCGCCACCACCTTCCGCATCTGCTGGCGGTTTCCGCCGGCGCTTGGCGGCTTGTAGCCGCGAATCCGAACTTCAATGTCACTGTAATTAAATTCCTTTGTCATCATCGCCCGCTGGATATCCACCGGAATATCGATAAGAACAGGACCCTTGCGCCCTGTATTGGCAATATAAAAAGCCTCCTTGAAAATCCGCGGGATGTCATTTACATTATTGACCAGATAACGATATTTGGTAAAGGACTCTGTCGCGCCTGTGATGTCTGCCTCCTGGAAGACGTCACGTCCCAGAAGACTGCTGTCCACCTGCCCGGTAATCGCGATAATCGGAATACTGTCCGCATAAGCCGTTGCCAGAGCGGTAATCAGATTGGTTGCGCCCGGCCCGGAGGTCGTGACGCAGACTGCCGGCCGGCGGGAGATCCGGGCCATTCCGCTCGCGGCGTGCCCTGCCGACTGCTCTCCCCTGACCAGTACATGCTCGATTTCAGAATCATGCAAACCGTCGTAAAACGGTGCAATTGCAACGCCCGGATAGCCGAACACCGTTTTGATGCCCTCCTCCTCCAGACATTTCACCATTGCCTGTGCTCCACTTAACATTTTGTCACCTCGTTTATATTAATTCATCGAGCATCTGCCCGACTGTTTTCTGTCTTTTCGGATCGTACCACTCCGGTTCGATCTCCGCAATCGGCCTCAGTACGAACTCCCGATTGTGAAGATCCGGATGGGGGACACGGAGGTCATCGTCATCAATGATCTGATCTCCGTAGTAAATTATATCAAGATCGATGGTTCTAGGTCCCCAGTGAATAGTCCGTACCCTTCCCAGCTCCGCTTCAATCGTCAAAAGTTCCGCCAGCAGGCGATGAGGAGAAAGGCCGGTTTCAATCTCCAGAACCATGTTCAGGAAATTATCCTGATCTGTATACCCGTATGCTTCCGTCTCCATTATTGATGAGGCTTTTGTGATATGACCCGCTCTTCCTTCGATTTCCTCCCAGGCCCGGCGCAGATACATCTCCCGGTCCCCCATATTGGAACCCAGCGCGATGATTGCGACCGTCGCGGGCTGCTTTGCCGCGGCTGTCCCGGCCGGCGCGGGCTGTTTCTTCTCCGCAGAGGGCATCTTTGTCGCAGATGTCTCAGCCGTCGCTGGCTGTTTCTCCGTCCCGTCAGACTTCTTCATCGCAGTGCCTCCATCATGCGGACCGCGTCGCAGTTCTCCTTCACGTCATGGACCCTCGCCATCTCTATGCCGTGCAGCTGCCCGTACAGAGTCACCGCAATGGTTCCGTACAGGCGATCCGCCGGATCCTCTTCGTCCAGCAGCGCGCCGATAAAGGTTTTCCGTGATACCGCCAGAAGCTGCGGGCAGTTCAGGTCCGCAAAACGATCTATATTCCGCAGCAGTGTCATATTATGCTCAAAGGTTTTTCCGAATCCGATTCCAAGATCGATGATGATTTTCTCACGGGAAATTCCTGACGCCACGGCGTAGTTGATCTGTCGCTGCAGATAATCATACACCTCCTGCACAACATCGTCATAGTGCGGATCCTTCTGCATTACATCCGGTCTGCCTCCGGTGTGCATCAGAATCACCGGAACGCCGGCTTTCGCCGCCACCGCCGCCATGTTTTCGTCAAAGGTCAGTCCGCTGATATCGTTGATGATGTCCACGCCGGCAGCAACGGCCGCTTCGGCGGTTTCTGCGTTATAAGTGTCCACCGACAGCAGAATCTCCGGGTGTTTCCTCCGGATAGTTTCAATTACAGGGCAGACCCGGTCGATTTCCTCGCGGATCTCCACCTTTTCCGCGCCGGGGCGGGTCGATTCTCCTCCCACATCGATAAACGACGCACCTTCCTGAATCAGGCGGTCTGCCCGTTCCACAGCCGCCTGTGTCTCTGCAGTTCTGGAGCCTGCGAAAAAAGAATCCGGCGTGACATTGATGATCCCCATCATCTCCATGTGCGCGAATTCCTTTCTCTCTCCGTTCTTTAAAAGAAAATGTTTCATACTACTCCTGTCATATCTCCTCTCCGCCGGTAACCATCGCGTAGGCGGAATGGTTGTGTATGCTCTCCAGGCTTTCCACCTCGATGCAGTATTCCTTCACATCCCGCATTCTGTCCACACGGAGCTTGGCCTCCCTGCACACATCCTCCACGAACCGGGGATTATCATAAGCGTGTTCCGTCACGTACTTTTCATCCGGCCGCTTCAGTAGAGAATACACCGGCGAGCTTGCGCTCTGTTCCGCGATCTCCACCAGATCCTCAATCCACATGAACTTCTTGCGGCGAATCTGAATCGAAACATTAGCGCGCTGATTGTGCGCCGAGTACTCCGAAATTTCCTTGGAGCAGGGACAAAGAGTCGTCACCGGCGTGATCACCTTCATGTCGAACTCGAAATCATTGCCCTCCAGACTCGCACTGTACTCCACCTGAACATTGATGAAAGAAGCCAGCCTTGTGACCGGCGACTCCTTTTCTATAAAATAATCGAACTTCATCCGCACAAAACTGCTCCGGGATTCCAGACGCTGCTGAATACTCTCCAGGATATTTCTCATGTGCTTGAGGTCCATCCGCCGATTCTCCTGGATGATATCGACGAAACGGGACATATGTGTGCCCCGCAGGCTGGCGTCGAGTCCCACAAGCAGACTGATGTCCGCCGCGGTACTGAGCCATTCTCCGTTTTTGTTGCAGATCTCCATCGGCATCCGGAAATCCTTGATCCCCACCTGATTCAGATAAATCTGTCTCCGATCCGGCTGATTCTGTACGTCCTTCATGCTTCCTCTCCGTGATAAATAATCCCTGATGTCTTTGTCTCCCACACCTGGATCTCACAGAGATGCGCATTCTCTGTCTTCACCAGCGGGGCCAGCCTGTTCCAGATGTACACCGCGATGTTTTCTGCCGTCGGCTGCTCGATAAATTCATTGATATAGTGATGATCAAATTCATCCAGAATGTGCTCCTTTACGAGGTTTTTCAGATCCACAAAGTCATAGATCATATCCTCAGATCCCCGGATTCCCTCCAGTTTCACAACCAGCTTGTAGGTATGCCCGTGCAGGCGCTCGCACTTTCCGTGATAATTGATCAGATTATGAGCCGCGTCAAATTCAAATTCCTTTACTAAAATCATTCGTCATTCTCCAAAGCTTTTTCCTTGCTACCCATTTTACTATAGCGTCTTCCCTTTGTCCAACCTATATTTTACAATTCAGTGCCCGGCAGGAAATTACGGCTCACAGATTTTACAGGGGTCATAGCCTTTTTGAATCAGACTCTTGCGGCTAGTCTTCACCTTCTTCCGGTTGGATGGCTTCATCCTCTTCACGGCACTGCAGCTGGGGTAATGGAATTTTTTCGTATTCTCGTTCAGGATGTAGGTCCTTTTGGCGTTGCTGTGACTGCTGCCTCCCGGATTTTCCTCGGCGGCGGCGTTTTTCGCGCGCACTATGCCGGTCGAATAATCAATTTTGTATCCGTCCATGACATTGAACACATAGACATTATACTGCAGCCCCGCATTTTCCACGGATCTGGCCTCCATGTGAACTCCTCTGGCCACAGGTTCCTTTCCCTTGAAGACCGGTGTCACACGGTAGAGAACATGATTTCCGGTCTGACGGACATAGTTCAGCACCTGTTCTTCGAAAATCCACATGCCTCCGCTCACGTTCAGCTGCGCGGATCCGGTGATGAGGTTCCGGGGATTGGCGTTTCCCCCTCCGAGGCTGAAAGCCAGAAGGTGACACCGCTGCCAGCCCTGTCCGCTGACCCATCCAGTAGGATGTACCGAACTGATATCGCCGCGTTCCTCTCTGGGCAGCGTCTCAGAGGACACACTGGCGGTCACCGCCGTACAGCGACCCCTGTCATCCAGCTTACCGAACGTGATATACGCGTTCCGGGCCCGAGTCACCTGAGCGTCGGAGAAATTCGGTTTATTGCCGTGCAGCACCGCATAGCCCTTCCCTTTGTACTCCATATTGGCCAGCGAACGGACGAACCTCTTCGTGACCGTCCTGCTGTATCCGGAACGGCTTCCTTTTCTGTACGCACGTATCCGGAAGGTGTAGGTCTTCCCGGACTTCGCTTTTTTATATACAAATTTATTTGCAGAGGCCGTGCCGGCTTTTTTGTATTTCCCTCCGGTTTTCACATAAACTCGGAAAGTGGTATCCTTCGTCGGTTTCTTCCAGGTCAGCCGGACTCCGGTGTACAGATTCGTCGCCTTCACCTTTGTCGGCGCCGCGACACCCGATGCAGCGCTGACTGTTGCCGGATCCGTTCCCGCAAGCGACAGCGCTGTAAGAACGGCGATCATCAGTGTCAGAATTCTTTTCAGATATACATTTCTCACATTCACAATATTTTTCTCATCCTTTCAGTCTTTTCTCTTTCTTCGATGGCGTTCTTTTCCTATGGAAATTTCCCAGAACCTGCTGCTGCGGAAGCTTTTTCTGCAGATTTTCAGTCTTTTTCCTTTCTTCGATGGCGTTCTTTCCCTATGGTGCTCCCTCACAGAAGGTTCCTGCACAGTTCTTCAATCCACTCTCTGCGGGCAAGAACGTCAATCCAGTCGGAAGGAATCGCGTCAAACCCGTACCAGACGCCTGCCAGTCCTCCCGCCACCGCCGCAACGGTGTCCGTGTCCTCCCCCAGATTCACCGCCTTCAGCACACAGTCCCGATAGCTTTCCGTATTTAGAAAACACCAGACCGCCGCCTCCAGCGTATCCACCACATATCCCGAGCTCCGGATCTCCGATTCCGGCAAATCCGCCAGAGCCTTCAGATCCGCCATCCGCCGGTAGGTGTCCGTTTCCTCTGCAAACGGAGAACGGCTGTAATCCTTCAGTGCTCCGGAAACCGCGGCAGCCGCCAGGTTCATTTTGTTCCCTGTCATCGCATCGATGAGCGCCGCCGTAAGCCGGGCGTAAATCCCGCAGGCAACCATGCAGCGCGGATGCCTGTGCGTCAATGCAGAAGCGTTATGAATCCCTGTAAGATCTCTGATCTTCCGATCTCCGTCCCGAATCGCCACGAGCACAAAGGGCATAATCCTCATCAGTGAGCCGTTGCCGTTGTCCCGCTCTCCCGTTCCTCCGCATTCCAGAGGCGGCGTACCGTCCAGATAACGGATAATCGCCCGCCGCGTTGCTTCGCCCATGTCAAAAGTCTCCCGGTACGGCGTATAATCACCCTTCTGCGCCCAGGCCGCGAACCGTTTCATGATATCTCCGTAATCCACGCCTGCGGACAGGCTGTCCAGCGCCGCCAGTGTCATACTGGAGTCATCCGACCAGGTTCCCTTTGGCTGGTTATATGTCCCATACTCCCGCATTCCCGTAACAGGATCTCTGCGTCGGTCCTCACGGACGCTGAACTCCACCGGAACACCCAGTGCGTCCGCCGTGACCACGCCGAAAATCGCGGATTTAACATCATAGGCCGTCATATTGTTAAACTGCATTGCCATTGTCTCTTTCTCCCTGTCTGCTCTATCTTCTCATTTTTCTTTTTCGTTTTCCTGCTTACGGTGTTCTTGCTTCCACTCCTTGATCTGCTCGTAACGCTCTTTATATCTGGCCTCCAGTCCCTGCTCCGTAGGATGGTAATATTCCTTTCCGATCAGGGAGTCCGGCATGCACTGCAGCGTCGTTATCTTTTCCTTGTAGTCGTGAGCATATTTGTATCCCACACCGTAGTTCAGCTCCTTCATGAGCTTCGTGGGTGCGTTGCGGATCTGCAGGGGAACCGGCTCCGCCAGACTTTTCAGAGCGTCTGCCTTCGCCTCATTATACGCCTGTTCCATGGCGTTTGACTTCGGGGACAAAGCACAATACACCACGGCGTGGGTCAGGTGCACGGAGCATTCGGGCATGCCTATCAGCCGACAGGCCTGAAACGCTGCAACACAGACCTCAAGCGCCCGGGAATCCGCCATCCCGATATCCTCACTGGCGAATCTGGTGATGCGCCGCGCGACATAGATCGGATCTTCTCCGGCCTCCAGCATCCTCGCCAGCCAGTAAACAGCTGCGTCCGGATCGGAATTGCGCATGGACTTATGCAGCGCGGAAATGAGATTGTAATGCTCCTCTCCGTTCTTGTCATACAGCAGCGACTTTCTCGACGTACACTGCTCTACGGTTTCCTCCGTCACCGTGATCGTGTCTCCGTCAACATCGCCGTTCAGGACGACCATCTCCAGCGTAGAAAGAGCGTTTCTGGCGTCTCCGTTGGAAAAGGCGGCAATCGCCTCCAGATAGTCTTTGTTCATCACCACATGCTGATCTCCGAAGCCTCTGGGATCATCCAGCGCTCGCTGCAGAAGTTCCGTAATGTCCTCCTGCGTCAGCTGCTGGAGCACAAACACCTTGCAGCGCGAAAGGAGCGCGCCGTTCACCTCGAAGGACGGATTTTCCGTGGTTGCGCCGATGAGCGTGATGGCACCCTTCTCTACAAAAGGCAGAAACGCATCCTGCTGCGCTTTGTTAAAGCGGTGGATCTCGTCCACGAAGACGATGGTCTTCTCCCCGTAAAAGCGGTTTTCATCCGCCTGTTTCATGATGCTGCGAATCTCCTTGATCCCGCTGGTCACCGCGGAAAACTCGATGAAGGAGGATCGCGTACGATGAGCGATAATCTTGGCCAGAGTCGTCTTGCCTACACCGGGCGGTCCCCAGAAAATCATGGAGGAGACCTGATCCCCTTCTATCAGACGGCGAAGAATCTTTCCATGCCCGAGGAGATGGTTCTGTCCCACGAACTCATCCAGATCCCGGGGGCGGAGCCTGTCGGCCAGCGGTTGGTTGACCGATGTATTGTTAAAAAAAGTCTGTTGTTCCATATTTCTTCTCCCGCGTATAGTATAGCACAAAAAAGGAGTTTCTGTTTGATGTTGCGGTATAAATCGAGTATAATCAGGTTAACAGGAAAGGAGCTGAAATCTATGGCAAACGATGTAATTTTCACAAATGAAGTAATTCTTCAGTGGCTGCAGTACTTCGCAGAAAACACCCCCATCGATCTGGAGCAGATCAAGATGATGGATGTGACAAAGAAGAACAAGAATCTCATCCCCACTGTGGAGTCGCATAAAGCGGTTCTGGCCTTCATGGAGGCCGGCGATACAGAAATTTTCTATCATATGTGGAACGCGGGCCTGGGCGGCTGCGAGGTCTGGTACAATGAAGGTTCCGATCCGACAGGCCCCATCAAGCACGACGATGTGCGCTTCATGATCGACCGTGGAATCAACGCCTCCGCCGGCATGCTGGTGGTCAACCCGAACGCCGTCAGCACCTACAAAAGCGGGCTGGGCGACCTTTCGGTCCGTTCTTCCTCCAGTCAGGTGGGTTCAGAGCTGCGCAACATCATCCTCAGCAAGATGCATATCGACGCCGAGGACACCGTCTGCGTCGTGGGCGGCGAGATTATCGCCATCGACGCGGCCTTCCAGGCAAACGAGGGAACGGTCATCGCCGTGGAATACAACCACAAGCAGAGGGAAGCGCTGGAAGATAATATCGACTACTTCGATCTGCGCAATGTACAGATTGTGGATCACGTGGACAAAGATACTCTGGCCGCTTGTCCGGTGCCTGACATCGCCTTCATCGTCGCCTCCGCCAGCATGGAGCAGGAGATTCAGTGTCTTATGGAACTGAACCCCCATATTATCCTGGTAGTCTACACACTGGATTTTGTGGAGGCCGGTCAGCTTAAAAATGTGTTTGAGGCGCACGGGATCAAAGACCCGGAGGTTCTGCAGGTCGCCATCTCCAGACTGGGTCCCAAGAACACCTTCGAGATTGAACCTGCGCCCTGGATCGTCTCCGGACGCAGAGAAAAGGAATAGTGTTTCCTCGCATATATCACACAAGTACTCAGATTCACGGAATCAGAGCAGGCTCCGTATGGCTTCGCTGTTGAGAAACGCCGCGAACGCAGACGGCACTGTGTAAATTTCCTCCAGGTCTGTGCGGGACGCGGCTACATAGTCTTCAGGAAGAGGAAGCGCGGACAAGCCGTCAGCAAAGACGTCATAACCGGTCATGCGCCATTCCACGTGAGAGAAAACGTGCTTTGCCGGCGGCAGTTTCCTGATTTCCGTCGGTTTTAAGCCGTGTTCCTGCAGGAATTGAACGGCAGAAGACTTTGTCAGGACGCCCTCTGTGCCCGGAAATTCCCAGAGCCCTGCCAGAAGTCCCTTGTCCCCTCTGCGGTGCAGGAGAGCGCGAGATGAGTCATGAATGATGAAGACAGTGCGTTTCTCCACGCGACGCGACGCCTTCGCAGGCACGACGGGGAAATCGAGTTCACGACCGTCCAGATGCGCCGAACAGCGCCGGCTCCAGGGACAGCGGTCACAGTCCGGCTGCCCCTTCGGCAGGCAGACGGTCGCACCCAGATCCATAAGTGCCTGATTATAGTCGCCGGGCCGCGTCCGGGAAATCCGTTCAGCATAATAGGCCCGGGCGGATTTTACTGTGGCAGGTACTTTGATGTTGTCTGCCGAGGCCGTTTTTCGCGCCCAGACCCGCAGCAGGTTTCCGTCCACAGAGGGCACAGGCTGACCGAAAGCGATGGAGGCGATGGCTGCCGCCGTGTATTCACCGATACCGGGGAGGCGCACGAGTTCTTCCGCGGTTTTCGGCATTTCGCCGCCGCAGCGTTCCTCAATTTCCACCGCAGCCTTATGCATATTGCGGATGCGGCTGTAATATCCGAGTCCTTCCCACAGTTTCAGATAACAGTCCTCATCAGCCGACGCCAGAGCGTGAATATCAGGAATTTCCCTGAGGAATCGCGCGTAGTGTTCCCGCACGGCCTCCACCCGGGTCTGCTGAAGCATGATTTCGGAAAGCCAGACATGATACGGCGTCGGCTCCTCACGCCACGGCAGAATTCGCCGTCGGGCGTCATACCATGATAATAATTGTTCCGTTTCTTTCTGGTCTTTCATATCTTCATTAGTTATCAAAACCCCCTGCGCCGGGAGCAAAGTTCCGACGCCAGGTGGATCTCAGTTTAGTCTGTGACTTCGTTTTCGGCCGCCACCAGGAATGCGCCGCCGTACATTTCCCGAAGCTTCGGTTTCTCGATTTTGCCGGTGGCGTTGCGCGGAACATCGGCGAAGATGATGCGAACCGGTCTTTTGTACCGCGGAAGCTTCATGCAGTACTCGTTAATCTGCTTTTCGTTACAGGTATAGCCTTCCTTGACCTCGATGACAGCTGCGGAGATCTCTCCCAGACGCTTGTCCGGAAGACCGATGACCGCCACATCCTTTACCGCGTCATAAGTATGGAGGAAATCCTCAATCTGAACCGGATAGATATTCTCGCCGCCGGAGATGATGACATCCTTCTTGCGATCCACCAGATAGTAAAACCCGTCTTCATCCTGCTTGGCCATGTCTCCGGTATACAGCCAGCCGTCCTCCGACAGAACCTCCGCTGTTGCTTCGGGATCTTTGTAATATTCGATCATAACAGAAGGCCCGCGAACTGCAAGCTCACCCACCTGACCCTTCTTTTGTTCCTTCCGGCTCTCATCGACGATCTTTGCCTCCCAGCCGAATCCCGGAACGCCGATAGCACCCACCTTGTCGATATTCTCCACGCCGAGGTGCACACAGCCCGGTCCCAGCGACTCCGACAGACCGTAGTTCGTATCATAGAGATGATGCGGAAAGTATTCCTTCCAGTGACGAATCATGGAAGGCGGCACCGGCTGCGCTCCGATATGCATCAGACGCCACTGCTCCAGATTATAGTCCTCCAGTTTCAGTTCTCCCCGATCCAAAGCATCCAGAATATCCTGCGCCCAGGGCACCAGCAGCCACACGATCGTGCAGCGCTCCTCCGAAACAGCATGAAGAATATCCCTTGGTTTTGTTCCCCGCAGAAGCACCGCGCGGCTGCCGGAGATCAGACTGCCGAACCAGTGCATCTTGGCTCCCGTGTGGTAGAGGGGAGGGATACAAAGGAAAACGTCCTTTCTGGTCTGTCCGTGATGGTGCTGCTCCACCTGACAGGAATGCATCAGCGCCCTGTGTTTGTGAAGGATCGCCTTGGGGAAGCCGGTCGTACCGGAGGAAAAATAAATCGCGGCGTAATCGTCATCTGTGATTTTCACATCAGGCGCCTTGCTGGAGTAGTTTGAGGTCTGGAAGATGAAATTCTCCGCGAAGGTCGGGCAGGACTGTCCGAAATACAGCAGCAGCCTCCCCGGGCCGATGTTGGGAACGATTTCCTCCACCCGTCCGATAAATTCATCGCCGAAGATCAGCACGCGAATATCGGCGAGATTCACACAATACTCAATTTCATCGGCAGCATAACGGAAGTTCAGCGGTACTGCAACCGCCCCAGCCTTCAGAATGCCGAAATAAATCGGCAGCCAGGACAGGCAGTTCATCAGAAGAATTCCCACCTTCTCACCCGGGCGTATCCCCCGGGTGATCAGATAATTCGCCACCCGGTTCGCTTTTTCATCAAAGACCTTCCAGGTGATTTCCTCCCGGTACTTATCGGTGCGCGCGGGCTCGATCAGCTCGTATTCCCTCCATGTCGTCAGCTTCGGCAGAGAGACGGACGGATTCAGCTCCACCAGCGCCACATCGTCCGGCCACTCCTTTGCGTTACGCTCCAGATATTGTGTAATAGGCATAATAAATCAATTCCTTTCCTGTTCGTTAACCACTATAGTAGTCTTTTCCCCGTACAAAGTCAATGTTTACACCGCAAGTCCCCTGGGTTTCTCCGCAAGCTGCATAAAATTCAGCTGTGCCGTAGCACAGAGCTCGCCGCTGTCAAAATCGCTGACCCGCGCCAGTGCACTGATCATCCTGCCGCCCACATGGGTATATTCCACACGGATCCGGAAATTCTCACCGTTCAGCGCGCGCAGATAACTGACGCTCAGATCCACCGTAGTCACGAAATGCCGGGTGACTGCCACAGCCCCCGTCCCTGTACAGTAATCCACCAGCGATGAAATAATCCCGCCGTGGATCCCTCCGTAAGGATTGCGATGTTCCTCCTTCGCCTGATACAGAAAATCCGCAAACGGCGCCGGCTCCACGCCGCAGTCCATATACCGGACGCCCAGCGCCGCATTAAAACGCTCCGGCTGAAGCGCCGCAAAGCCCAGAGTTTCCTTCAGATATCCTTCAAATTCCTGTTTTGTCAATTGCCCTCCTCCTGTACCGAGCCGCTTATACCAGCCCGACAATCAGTCCGACAACGATTCCGATGGCCGCGCCGACAACAACCTCCGGAAGCGTATGCCCTATTTTCTCAACAAAGGGACGGTCGTACAGCGGATCCTCTCCGGCTTCAATTCTCTGCCTCCTCTGTTCGTTCAGTACCTTGGCCTGCCGCCCCGTCTCGTAACGCACATTCATCGCGTCATAAACCACGACGATAGCGAAGAACATCGCCATGGGGAACTCAAAGCCTCCCGGTCCGTACACTGCTGCCGCCGAAACAGTCAGTCCGGTTACCGTCGCCGTATGACTGCTTGGCATCCCTCCGCCGCCTGTCAGCCGCTCCTTTGAAAACCCGTATCTGATGCTTTCAAAGAGAATCTTGCTCCCCTGTGCCGCCGCCCAGGAAAAGACAGCCGCCAGGAACACCCTGTTTGTAATCAGCTCAAACAAAAAAATCCTCATAGCACTTCTCCCTTCAGTGAATTATCTTACCACAAAACTTGACCCCCCGCCACATAATGGTTACAATACATTTGATAATCGGAGGTGACAAACATGAAAAGAAACCAGATCGAGCTGACCGAGCATGCGCTCATCGTAAACCGCAGGAAAACTGTTCCGCGCCGGAATATCCGCGCGCTGTCCTGGTGCCCGGACTGTCTGATTCAGCACGGCGGCAGAGAGACAGATGACCGCGACCGCAGTCTCGTTCTGGCAGCGGATCTCGCCGCACCCGCCGGAAGACTTCTGAACAAAGATCCTTTCATTGTCCTCCCTTTGTCTCCGGACACGGATTCCTCCGCCCTGACAGACTGGGCCGGAGATCTCTTCCGGGATCACGCGGATACAAAAGATTTTTCTGCCGACTCCGTCGTCGTCGAGGCAAAGATAAAAGTCAATGATTATACAAAGGCTGCCACCGCAGGTACTAACGCCTATGGCAAGATTGGAATGACCAGCCCGATTATCGAAACCGAGTTCAGCATTCCCGACGGAAACATTCATATCCATTATCTCGGAACCAGCAGCAAAATGTATTTCAGCCGGTATTTCCGGGAGAATCCGGAGCATGATTTCAATTTCCACGGTGCCGAACTTCTGCGGCCTGTTCTCCGCCTTCATTACGGCCGCATCACGGCAGTGATGGAAATGGAATATCCAAGTATAGAACGGGACGAGCACGGAAGTGGAATCTGGCAGGTGCACGCAGAAAAAAGCTTTACCGCAGTTTCTGATGCATGTGCCTGGCTGCGGACGCTTCACAGCAAAACAGCGCCGCGTCCAACAGAATATTCCACTGAGGACGCAGCGCCGCATTTTACGAAATCCGCTGTAACAGCGCTCCTCTCCAATCTGGATTCCCTTTACAGAGCGGGTATCCTTTCAGAGCTTGAATATCAGGCGAAGAAGGAATTGATCCTTTCCCTCGCTAACTGAACAGATTCCCGACATTATACAGTACCGTCAGCACAATCATGAAGCTTACCAGTCCGCAGGAAATCACAGTTCTCGTCAGCGACGGGCGTCTTTTCGCCTGAGGATTCTTATACTGACGGATCTCGAAGAAGATGAATCCGACCAGAAGCGGCAGGAACAAGATCGACAGCTGCCCATAAGTCATGAACTTATATTGCTGCGCCATTGCCACGATGAAGAGGCAGACTACGAAATACAGGATCACCAGTCCTTCCATCAGCTCGGTGCGGGATTTTCTCTTGCTGTCCTTTTCATTCATTTCATTGTTCTCCTTTAATTCAGCATCCGTTTTATTCTTTGTCGGTTCGTTCATTCGAGATCACATCCTATTTCTCTTTGCCCGCTTATACAAGTCCCGGAAGAACTCTCAGACCGATGCAGGTCAGGACAAACATGATCACGAAGATGTATGCGCAATATCCCCATACCTTCTTCAGAGGTACATTGACAACTGCCAGAGCCGGTATCAGGTACAGCGGCTGCAGCAGGTTCGTGGCTTCATCGCCGTAGACGAAGGCATTCAGGATATCAGGCATGTAGCATCCCAGACTCTTTCCGAGAGGCAGGATGATCGGTCCCTGTACGATGATCTGACCACCCTGGGAAGGAATGAACAGGTTCAGGATACATGCGGAAATGTATGTAACGAGAGGCATCGTCGCCTGTGTCGCAATGTGTGACATCCCGTCGATGACGATCTGGCCGAAACCGGACATGGTCATCATACCCATGATCGCACCGTAGAACGGGAACTGAATCATAACGTCGGTGGAGAGGGACATGGAATCCTTCAGCGCCGCGATGAATTTTCTCGGCGTATTATACGCAAAGCAGTTCAGCGTGATGAACAGGAAGATCATGAAGTTCAGGTCCAGAGAACCCAGGAAACCCTTTGTCGCAAAACTCATGACAGCGTACACGATGCCGATCACGCCGACAATGTACATGATGATGCGGGAGCTGTTCATTCTCTCAGCCGGCGTCATCTCTTCCGGCTCCTCCAGCTGGATATCCGCATCAGCGATATTTCCGTGGAACTCAACGATTTCATTTTTCGGCGGAACGGTCATGATTGACACGATCATAACAACGACTGCCAGAACGAACCACAGGATCACGTTCATCGGGTTGTATGTCGTCAGATTCTGGGGCAGAACGCCGATGATGTTTTCAAACTGATGACCTTTTCCGGCTACCATCGCATATACTGTAGCCGACGGTCCCATGCACTGTCCGAGGATCATGGTCGTATATCCGGCCGCAACCATCATCGGGAAATGCAGGCCCTTCATATTCTTTGCCATACGCATGGCCAGAATCGGGGTGCAGACTGTGCAGAACGCCCAGTTGATGAAGGACGCAACATATCCGAAAATCATCATGACTGCCATGCAGCCCTTCGGAGTTTTCGCAATTCCCGCAAGTTTGTCAAGTCCTCTTCTGACAGACGGCGCCTTCGCAAATGTCGCGCAGACAACGACCATAATCGTCATCTGGAAGGCAAATGCGGACTGTGTCCAGAATCCGTCATACCAGTACTGAACCATGTTCAGGAATGTGGATTTGGTGAATATCCAGCCGAGCAGAAAGGTCAGGATAGCCAGAACGATACAGAATACGAATGCGTCCGGAATGATCTTTTCTGCCGCGAACTGGAACTTCTTTGATATTCTCCAGAAGATATTTCCCCTGTCTTGTTTTAATGTTTCAGCAGTAGGCATAGGTTTTTTCCTCCATAATTCTATTGATAATTGATAATGATAACGTTTATATCATCCATCAGATCCCGGGGGACCTGATGGATTGATCAGCTTCTGCCATCGTGCCGACAGGGCACCGGTACTATTTCAGGCCAAGGATCTGGCGGGCTTCATCCGGAGTGGCAACCTCGAGGCCGTACTCCTCAATGACTCTGACAGCTCTTTCAACAAACTGTCTGTTGCTGTCCGCCAGCTGTCCCTTTGCATACATAACGTTGTCTTCCATGCCTACACGGATGTTTCCGCCCAGAGCGATGGCAGCGTACATGATTTCCATCGCGCTGTGACCTACGCCGAAGGTGCTCCATGTAGAGCCCGGGCACAGCTGATCCATGGTTTCCTTCATGAATACCAGGTTCTTGACTGTTCCGGGGATTCCATTCGCACAGCCCATGCAGAACTGGAAGTGCAGCGGTGTCTTCAGAATGCCCTTCTTGACATAGTATGCAGCGTTGGCAATCATTCCGGGGTCAAATGCTTCGATTTCCGGCTTGGTGTTAGTCTCCTGGAACAGTTTTCCGAGGTTCTCCAGGAAAGTCGGGCTGTTCAGGAACAGGCCGCTGTTCAGCCAGTTCATGGATCCGCAGTCATAGGACGCCATTTCCGGCTTCAGTTCCTTGACGTGCTCCATACGGGTCTCGTCAGTCGCATAGATGTCGCCGGATGTGGTCAGATTCAGAATGATGTCGCAGTCAGGATGCTTCTCATGAATCAGATCAACAGTCTTCTTGAACTTGTTGTGATCCATGGTTCCGTTTCCTTCGTCATCTCTCATATGGAGATGGGCGATAGCGGCGCCGGCCTGCCAGCAGTCGTATACATCTTCACAGATTTCCTCCGGTGTCATTGGAACATTCGGATTGTTTTCCTTCTTCGGCCATGCTCCGGTCACTGCTGCTGTGATGATGCGTTTGTTCTTTAAACTCTTATCCATTTTATTTGCCTCCCGTCAAATTCTTATCTATATATTCTTTAATACAGTTACAAAATCAGGTTCGATGCTCTGCGGCACTGCAGAAAATATCGTCAGCGCCTGCTGAAGCCGACCGGATTTTATAGTCATACATTATTTATAGAGCATTTTAATCAGATATGCGTTCAGATCCTCGTTGCATTTCTTAATCTGCTCCGGCGTCCACTTGTAGAACCCTTCGCCGCTCTTGAAGCCCATCTTGCCTTCATCCTTCATCTTTGTAAGAAGCGGTGACGGCTCGTGACTGTCCTCAATGCTCTTCAGCACGTAATTATGGATGTTGTACGTCAGGTCGGTTCCTACCATGTCGGAATTCTCCAGAGGCGCAAGCTGAGGCAGCCGCAGTCCGAAGCTGTTCTTGATGGCTTTGTCCACAGTCGGCGCATCCGCGATACCGTGCTCTACGATGGAGATAGCTTCTCTCCAGAGGGCGTGCTGCAGGCGGTTCGCGATAAATCCCGGTACATCCTTGTTGCAGAGGCAGGGCTCCTTGCCGATATCCTTCATGAATTTCATTACAGTATCTGCTGTTTCATCACTGGTCGCATCAGTTCTTACTACCTCGACAAGAGGAATCAAGTGCCCCGGATTCCAGAAATGAGTGCCGACGAAGCGTTCCCTGTGCTTCAGGTTCTTGCTGATTTCAGAAGGACTCATCACAGAACTGTTGGTGCAGAAGATGCAGTCGGGTCTGCAGCGCTCCTCCAGTTTGGCGAAGGTTTCCTGCTTCAGCGTCATGTCCTCGAAAACCGCCTCGATTACCAGATCCGCATTCTTTACTGCGTCGCTGTCCAGATCTTCGGTGAAGTGAATCCTAGAAAGACGCTCGTCCAGCTCTGCTTCCGTGATGACTTCCGCCTCCACCAGCTGCTTCATGGTCTCGCGAATTCCGCCTTCCACATCCACCGGTCTGACATCATAAATCGTAATATTATGCTCCTTAACAGATGATGCGACAAAAGCAATGTTCTTGCCCATCAGGCCTCCGCCGCATACCAGTACATTTTTGATAGAACTCATGTTAACTTCCTTTCTGTTCCCATGTGTTATTTTTCCGTCCTCTCCCGGTCTGCTGTCGTCCCCGCGGTGTCCGCTCCGCACCGGGAATTGATTTCGATATTTGTATATAGCATGAATCGTGCCAACAAAGCCTTCATTTAAATTTCAAGGTTTCATCACATATCGGGCATTTTTTGACGATGCAAAAAAGCGACATGTCGCAAATTAGCAACAAAAATGTTGCCGATTTGCGACATTCGCCGATGCCGGGAACTCCTTTGAATTTTGCCTGAACATCTTCGGATTATCTTTTGTATAACCGCCCGGATCATTTTTTGTGAAGCTTCCGGTACAAAACGCTCCTGTGAATTCCCAGCCGTTCCGCTGTCCTGCCCACGGATCCGCCGCAGTCGGCCATAACCCGGTCGATGTACCGCCGTTCCGCAAATTCCACATATTCCTTCAGACTTCCGAATTCACGTTCCGGTTCACGCTTCTCCGCTGCGCCTTTCGGTTTGTCTGTAGGTTTTTCGCCGTATTCAGCCGTCGGAACCGGAGTGAAAAACAACTTGTTGTCCTGACTGATCACATAGATGCGCTCCACAACATTTCTCAGTTCCCGGATATTTCCGGGCCAGTAATAGTTCAGCATCGTTTCCTTTGTAACGTCTGCCAGAACCTTATCAGTTCCGTATTTATGGTTCATCTGATCCAGAAACATCTGAGCGATCGGAAGGATGTCCTCCTTTCTCTCCGCCAGAGGCGGAAGCTGAATCGTAAAGACACTGAGTCGGTAATACAGATCCTCGCGGAAGGTTCCCTCCGCAACCATCTTCTCCAGATCGCGGTTGGTCGCACAGATGACCCGGACATCCACATGGATGTTCTCAATCCCGCCGATACGGCGGATATCATGGCTTTCCAGCACGCGAAGCAGTTTCGCCTGAAGCGGCAGGGACATCTCTCCGATTTCATCCAGAAAAATAGTACCGCCGTCAGTCGCCTCGAACAGACCGATTTTGCCTCCGGATTTCGCTCCCGTAAAGGCTCCTGATTCATAGCCGAACAGTTCGCTCTCCAGCAGTGCCTCCGGCATGGCTGCACAATTGACACTGAGGTAGGACTTATTCGAACGATGGGATTTTTCATGAATCAGCTGAGAGATCACGTCTTTCCCCGTTCCGCTCTGCCCAAGGATGACGACGCTGCTGTCTGTGGGAGCTACCGCCTCAACCATTTTCAGCACATTCTTCATGATGGGGCTGTTGGCAATCACAACACGCTGATCCTTCAGCCGCATATAGTCCAGCTCGCGGCGGAGTCTGCTGTTCTCAGCCTTGTTGCTCTCGATAATGCTCGCCCATTCCTGATTGTGTTTGAGATTCATGTTATTCGTGACTACATACTCCAGTTTCCCATCGCTGTCAAATACAGGGACGCTGTTGGAAAAAACATTGTCGTCGATGCGCCCCACTGCCGTTTTACCGGTCTGAATCGCCGCCTCTGTAGTGGAATATTCATACATCCCGTTCCTGACAAGTTCCCTGACATTCTTCCCCAGCATATCTTCAATTTTGGCATCCAGGCGCCGTTCAGCGACTTTATTGGCAAAAACCACGATTCCTTTGTCGTCGGTAATGAAAATCGACTCCTCGTAATAATCTCTGAGGATTTCAAGTATTCTATGATCGTCCATTTGTTCATCCTCCTTAAACGGGGTTGCCGTATCCTTCAGATATATTCACCGGCAAGCGAAGGTTCACTCGCTGATCCGCGTCTCATTCAACCTCTTCATAATCTGCATCGTCCGGCGTTCTGGCTCCGTCCTTTTCATAGACGCCCATCGCGCCGCACCGCGGACATTTCCCGTAATCATCTCCGAACTCCGGAATCATATCAATCGCATATTTAAATTTGATTCCGCATTCCGGACAGTGGTAATACATAAAACTCGGTCCCCAGGTCATAATTCCCTCCTGTTTCTTTCATTATCTGATTTACACTGGTATCTGATTCGCACTCTTCTCTGAATTAATGCATGCTCAGCTTAAATCATCGCCTGACTCACATCATTTCCCTGCTTCGAATCATTGCCTAAATCATTTCTAAAATATTATAGAGCAGTGATTTCAAATATTCAAGAACAACTCCCTCAATTTCAATCCCATTTCATCTGCAGATTCCTTCGCTCTATATTACCGGCAATAAGAAAATCATTTTATTCAATTCTGTATATTACAGTGCCTTATGGCAGTCATTCCTCTTTACCGTTTTACAGAATGGGCAAACGACACTATAATCAAGGCAAATAAAGGATTTAACAAAGTCGAGTATTGAATCGGGAGGTAATGGAAATGGTAGCAGGAGTTATCGGAGCACTGGTTGTATCTGGAGCATTCAGCTATGCAGTCAACAAAGTCGCTGCCCGCTAAACGGCAACAAAGAAAAATCACAGAACCGTTGTATTAAGCGAGACCATCGCCTGATGCGACGGTCTCTTTTTTATACGATATTTCTGTGATATAATCAGGGCAGATCCATGCTCCCGGGATTCTGCTGTTTCCGAATCCATCTGCGGCGATGTTTCGTCTGTTCTGCCGCCGGAGTTCGCTGCATGACAGCGCCGGGCAGCAGAATGGCGCCGGGAATGAACAGGAGGTTCTTATGCGCAAAACTGACATTACACTGACGGAAAACGCCCGTGAAAAGATCCGTGAACTAGAGCGTCAGGGACTATATCCCCGACTGATTCTCACGAAATCAGGCTGTTGCAGTTACACCTTTGACATATACCCCGATAAACTCCGGGGCAGCGACGAACTCACCGATGTGGAGGACGTTCATTTTATCATTGCCCTGCAGGTCAGGGAATTCGCACCGACACTGAGAATCGACTACGGACGCAGGGGTATTCTGAAAAATTTTATCGTGAAAGCGAAATAGCACGTTTTGCCGGCGGTTCACACCACCAGTTCTGCACTGCTTCCGTCCTGCCTGCTCTTGTGAATCACAATCTGACGGTCGATTCTTTCTGCGAGTCCCTCCACATGAGATATGATTCCCACCAGACGATCGCTTTCTGCCAGGGACGCCAGTGCGTCAAGCGCCTGTGTCAGCGCTTCATCATCCAGCGTACCGAATCCCTCGTCCACATACATACTATCCAGGCGAATTCCGCCGGCGCTGGCCTGGATTTCGTCGGAGAGGCCCAGCGCCAGTGACAGCGATGCCATGAAGGATTCCCCGCCGGACAGGGTTCGGACATCTCTCAGACTGTTATTGTAATGATCCAGCACATCAAGTTCCAGACCGGACTGACTGCGGTTCTGGTCTGCCTCCGTCCGCCTCCGCAGTTCATACTGCCCCCGCGTCATGCGCAGGAACCGGACGTTGGCCCGACCGATAATGCGGTCGAAATACGCCGACTGCACGTAAGTTTCCAGCATGAGTTTAGGTCTGCCGGACAGCGTCCCGGAAGCCGTGTCCGCCAAAGCTCCCACCACCTCAAGTTCTTCCTCCGTCTGTTTCAGAGTTTCTTTGTTCTCACAAAGTCTTTCCCGGACTCTCCGGTTGCCGGACACACGTGCATGAATCTCCTTCTGTGCTTCATTTATGGAACTCAGTGCTGTCTGAAGTTCAGCTTTTTCTGTATACAGCAGTTCCTCGTCAGGAACCGGCGTTTCACGGATCTGTTCCTTCAGCGTTCCGATTTCACCTTCCAGTCTTCTAAGATACCCCTGCGCCTGCTCTCTGACCGCATCCGCGTCTTGCTTCGCCTTTTCCAGGCGTGTTCCTTCCTTCTCCAGTCTGCCGATTTCCTGTTCCGCATCCTTCTTTCCCGGAAATTCAAGCTGTCTCCGCAGCAAATCGATGCGGCTGCCGAGGGCCTCTTTCTGTGCAGACGCAGACGCAAGCTGCGAGGACTCATCCTCAATCTCCCGATCCCGATCCGCAATTTCCGTCTCAATTACCGGAATACGGCGCTCAACCTCCGTCTTCCGGCAGCTTCGGTTCTTCTCCTTCTCAATCTCCTCCTCCAACCGTGAAAGTTTTTTCATCGTCTGCCCCAGGCGGGAATCCACCCGATCCTTCAGCTGTTCTGAATCCCGGGACTCGAGATTCTCCGGTTCCCCGATGCGCATTTGCTCCTGCACTGTACCCTCTGTCTCCGAATACCAGAAGCTCATCTGCTCCGGTTCCGGACGATTTTCTCTTAAATCCGGTGAACCGAAATAGCTTCTGAACCTGTCCATCAGTTTCTTCTTCATTTCAGAAAGCGTACCGCCGATTTCACCTGCCCTGCCGCTGGCGGCCTCAAGTTCCTCCTGCGACCTCATCAGTTCCCGGCGCAGATGCTCCAGCAGCTCCTTATCCGGAGCACCGGCAGCTTTCCGCGCCGGTTTCGGATGCTCCACAGCACCACACACCGGGCAGGGAATCCCCTCCCTCAGCGTTTCCGCGAGAATCCCGGCCTGCTCGTCCAGATACGCTCGGTTCGCTTTCTGGTACGCATCCTCTGCATTCAGATTTTTCTTCCTGCAGGCTCTATACTCGTTCTGTGCGTCGCGATATTTCGCAGCGAGATCATCATGCTCCCGAAACTGCTTCAACAGCTGCTGCAGTTCTTCCATCTCTCTCTGCAGTTCCTTCTGCCCGTTCAGCTTCTGCTCCAGGTTGATACCCGCGTCCTTCAGTGCGGCGTTTTCCACCTTCAGGGACTCCAGTGTTTTCGCAGCCTCTGCCCGGGAAAATTTTTTTCTGATCAGTACCTGTTCCTTTTCTCTCGTCTCCGAAGACACGTTCTCCAGTTCCTCCTGCAGACGGTCGAGTTCCTCGTAGCGGCCGATTCCATTCCGGATAAGAGCTGCGCGCTCTCCCAGACGGCGCCCCCGCCGTTCCTCCTCAGCTGCTTTTATACACATCGCCTCCGCCTGTTCCGCGCTCACAGACGCCTTCGCGTACTCCGCCTCCTTCCGGATCAGATTCTGTTTCTTCTCCCGCAGTTCCGACGCCGTCTTCAGCGCACTTTCCACCGCCCGAAGTTTCTCCTCAGCCTTCCGCCGCTCTTCGCCCAGCTTCCCGTCTTCTTGCGCATCCTCTGACAAAAGACGATCCAGCAGATCATCAACCTCCTCCGATGTCAATTTTCCTTCCCTGGCCCGTTCTGTTTCCGCGGAATGGACACTCTCTGCCGCACAGTAGATTTCACTGTAGTACTGTTCTGCTCCTCTGAGTTCGTCATGCAGACTGCGCCGAAGATCATTAGCATCTGCGCTGAGCCTCTTCTGCACTTTCTCATAGGGAGCTGTACCGAACAGATCGCGGAAAATCGCTCTGCGTTCATCCGTTGACGCCATCAGCACCTGACGAAAGTCTCCCTGTGCAATCATGGCGATTCGGGCAAACTGTCCGCGGTCCACGCCGATGATTTTCCTGATTTCCTCTTCTACTTCCCGATTTTTCGTCATCGGTGCACGTCCATCCGGCAGAATCAGTTCGACAGCCGCATCCTGCCTGGTCATCCCCTCACCCCGGACCTTTTTCCGCAGATAGGCCGGACTCCTGCGAATAGCATAGTGTTTTCCTTTACAAAGGAATTCCAGTTCCACATAGGTCTTCGTGTCCTCACGGGCATATTTGGACCGGAGCATTTCACGGCTTCTGTCCCCGCCGCTGGGAGCATCGTACAAAGCATAGGAAATTGCGTCGAAAATCGTGGTCTTTCCGGCGCCTGTTTCTCCGGTAATCAGATAAAGGCCGCCCGTTCCCAGCGCCGCAAGGTCAAGTTCCGTTTTCCCCGCATAAGGACCGAAGGCAGACATGGTGAGTTTCAGTGGTCTCATTGTTCTTCCTCCCAGACTTCTTCTATTATTCTTCCGGCGTACTGTTTCTGTCTCGTTGTCATCGGTTTTCCGTTCTGCATCTCAAACAGATCACCGAAGAGTTCCAGCGGAGTCTTCTGCTCCGTCTCTTCCGCTGCCTGCAGTTCATCAGATGCACGGGTTCTCTGATTATCATAGTCCAGACGCATCAGGTTCGGATATATGATCCTCATCCTGGCCACGGCCTCCAGTATTTCCTCCTCATTCGTCAGGGTAATGTGAACATAATCATCAGTCTCTGTATTCTCATAGTTCTGCTTCAGAGTCAGTTCATCATAGGTTCCGCGTATTTCGCGCATGTCGCGAAGCGGGGCAAGCGGCACCGCACGCCAGGAGAATTCTCCTTTGTCTCCCAATTCAGCGACCGTGACAGACTTCTCGTGTCCGGCCTCTGAGAAAGAGTATTTCAAAGGCGTTCCGCAATATCGAATCGTTTCGCGCTCCACATATTGCGGCCGGTGAATATGCCCCAGCGCCACGTAGTCGAAATCCCGGAAAACCGACGCGTCCACATTGTCCGCGCCGCCCACGGACCGCTCCTCTGAGTCAGACGTCTCTGCACCTGTGATGAACTGATGCGTAATAAGCACATTCCGCTTGCGGGGATCAATATGCATCTCCCGAATCGCCGCCCGAACCGCATCTGTATAAGAGACAACCGCATCAATCTCCTTCTGCTCCCGGTCCATGCTCCGAAGCACCGCTCTCATATGAACCGGCTTGATGAACGGGAGCATGTAAATCCGCACATCACCCCACTCGTCCTGAAGGGTGACGGGTTTCACTGTTCCGTCATAGGTCGGTGCGATGTACAGTCCTTCGTTTTTCATGATATCCGAGCCAAACGCCAGACGTTCCGCTGAATCGTGATTCCCGCTTATCAGGAAAACCGGAAGCCGGCGATTCATCAGCGCAGAAAGAAAACTGTCGAGGAGTTTCACCGCCTCGACAGCCGGCAGCGGCTTGTCATATATGTCTCCGGCGATCAGGACAGCGTCGGGCGCTTCCTCGTCGATCACACGCAGTATTTCCTTCAGAATGTACTTCTGATCGTCTATCATGGAAAAACCGTTTACCTGTTTCCCAAGATGAAGATCGGATAAATGAATCAGTTTCATATCGGTTCCTTCCTCAGCAGTGCCGGTCGAACCAGCGCAGAAAATCAGTCCATACTTTATCTCTGTCTGTTTCGTTCAGAATCTCATGGCGATCTCCATCGTAGATGTGGCAGGTCAGGTCCTTCATGCCGTGATCCCGGAACATGCGGTAAACCTGAAGCACGCCGTCACCCATATCACCTACAGGATCATCCTCCCCGGAGGCGATGAGCACCGGAAGTTCAGCGGAAACCCTCTGCACGCTTTCCAGATTACAGGAACCGCTCACTGCATCAAAAAGTCCCAGATATCCGTTCAGCGTAAACAGAAAAGTGCATCTGGGATCGCTGTAATAATGACGCACGATTTCCGGATCCCCGGTCAGCCAGCTGTTCTCCGGATTTTCTCCGGTCAGGTCGAACTGACGGTACGGTCCCGCAAAGGTCATTTTCTGCAGCATCCGGCTTCGGAATCGCCAGCCCCGTACCGCGGCCATGGCTTTCACGACCCGTCTGGCTTTCTTTGTATCCTTCCCCGGTACAAAACCTGTGCCGACGATCGCCGCTCCGGCCAGTCCGTCTCCGTGCTCCGCAATGTAGCACCGGAGTTCGTAGGATCCCATGCTGTGCCCCAGCATGAAATACGGAATTTCCGGATATTCTCCGCGAAGCAGTTCTCTGGCCCGGTGCATATCGCCAAGCAGGAGACTGCAGGGATCTTTTCCTATATATCCCCAATCCTCCGGAGTTTCCGCTGAAGCGCCGTGTCCCAGCTGGTCGTAACCCGCTGTGAGATAGCCATGCTCCGCCAGATACGCAGCGAACCCGTCATAGCGGTCGATAAACTCCTGCATACCGTGAGTAATCTGAACCACCGCTTTCACCGCGCCGCCGTCCGGAATCCATTTATATCCCCGCAGTACAGTCTTTCCATCCGTTGACAGAAATTCAAACTTTTCCTTCATTTAGTCCTTCCTCCCGCGTCAGTCCGCCCATCCCCCGCTTTCTCACCGGCCGTTCACCGGGCGCTTCGCCGCCTGTTTCCGGGCGCTCACAGTCCTTCCGGAACAGCCCCGCCCCGGCAGCCATGCCCTGTCGTCATGCCTGTCCGAAACGAAAGTCCGGCGGAAACCTCTGATGAGCAGACAATCGTTATTCTTATTATATGGCAGGATAATCCGGGGCGCAATGAAAAGATATTCTGCAAGAGACGCCTTTCCGCATAACAGACCCGAAAGTCTCCTCAAAAAATATCTGAAAAACATTGCACAGGTTCTGAAAAAATGCGTGACAAACTTTTTCATCTGTGTTATACTAATCAAGTCGCATGATCCATTAGCTCAGCTGGGAGAGCGTCTGGGTGACAACCAGAAGGTCACTGGTTCAAGTCCAGTATGGGTCACCAGTCGAAAGAACCCCGTAACCGATGAATTCATCAGGTTGCAGGGTTCTTTTTCATTTTGTTTTCTCAATTTATCCGAAAAGCAGGTTCCGAAGTGCTTCCGCTGTTCTCTTCTGTTCCTTCCGACCGCATCCGAACGGTTTGCGGCAATCCGTCCGAGACTCAGTTTGAGGCTCAGCGCAGCGGTTACCGCAGCTCCGCCAGGTACGCTTCGATGGGAAAGCCCATGTACCCCGGCTCCCGGTCGCCCAGGTACTCGAACATTCCGGACATGAACCGCACCGCTTCACGGGTGCTGTCCTCCAGCGTTTTCCCGTTCATCAATCCGCCGGTCAGAACCGCAGAGAAGATATCCCCGGTTCCGGGGCAGCGCGTTCCCTTCAGTTCATAGGGTACGCGGAACACACTCCTGCTGCCGGCGTCATAACCGTAAACAAAGTACCGGTCCTCCGAAGGCACATGACAACTGGTCAGAATGACGGATCTTGCACCGAACTCTCTCAGTTTTCGCATCACACACCCGATTTCTCTGTGGCTCAGGGAATCATACTGCTCCGGGTCCTCTCCAGCCAAAAGCAACGCCTCTGTCAGATTCGGCGTAATCACATCCGCATACCGAATCATTTCCCTCATGCTTTCCACATTTTTTCCGGTCATTCCATTGTACAGCTTTCCTTCGTCCGCCATGATCGTATCAGCGATGACAAAGCGCAGCGTTTCTCTCTGATTTTCAATTAATTCCCGGATAATTCCGATCTGCTCAGGGGAATTGATAAATCCGATGCAGATGGCGTCGAAACGAAAATCCAGTTTTTTCCATACATCCGCCGTTTTCTTCATGTATTCGCAGGTATCCAGAATCTCAAAGGTTCCAAAATCCAGCGTATTTGAAACGAGCGCCGTAGGCAGCAACGCGACGCTGAAGCCCATATGGGACAGCACCGGCTCCATCGCCGCCGTGGCGACCTTTCCCACGCCGGGCAGATCATTGACCAACAGAATATGTCTTTGTTCCGTCATAACTCCATCCTCACTCTGCGCAGAGCGTTCCTGCCAGATAATTGATAAACTGCTGCGCGGTGCGGCCGGAAAATCCGCCGTGACGGATCTCCCAGGCTTTTGCCTGTATCAGCAGTTCCTCTTCATCAATCTGAATCTGGGGATAGCGGCGCGCCAGTTCCTTCACGATAATCTCATATTCCTTCGGCGTCGGTGCGAAATATCCGATCTGGCAGCCGAACCGGTTCGCCAGAGACAGTTTTTCCTGAACAGTATCGTTACGGTGCATATCTTCCTTCGATTCATCGTAGCGGTCCTTCCATGTCTCGCGGATCAGATGCCGCCTGTTGGATGTGGCATAGATCAGCACATTTTCCGGATAGGGCTCCACTCCGCCCTCAATGACCGCCTTCAGATATTTGTACTCCGTCTCAAACTCCTCAAAGGACAGATCGTCCATATATATGATGAACCGGTAATTCCGGTTGCGTATCTCCGTGACGATGCGCGACAGATCCTTGAACTGATGCTTGTATACCTCGATCATCCGCAGGCCGTCGGCATAGTAACGGTTCAGGATGGCTTTGATGCTGGTGGATTTTCCTGTTCCAGCGTCTCCGTACAACAAAACATTATTCGCCGCTCTTCCCTTCAGGAAGGCCTCTGTATTCTCCACAAGTCTCTGTTTCTGGATTTCGTACCCCACCAGATCCTTCAGCCGGACGTCGCTGGTATTGGTAATCGGAAGCAGCAGTTCTCCCTCCGGATCCTCGTTCACGCGGAACGCCTTGTTCAGACCGAATTTTCCGACTCCGTAGCGCCGGTAAAAGTCAGTAACGACGCGATACAATTCCTCCGGATCGGCTGTCCGCTCGATGGATTCGCTGAGTTCCTGCACCTTTTCGCTGACATTTCTGTTGAAAATCTGAGAACTCTTCACCACCGCCCGATAATTCTCAATGATGGAAAAGCACCGAATTCCCAGTTCCTTCTCCATCGCGGAGAAGTCGTAATCGAACAGCTGCTTGAAAACAGCGAAGTCGTTCTTGGCGAACTCATTGACAGAACCGTCGTTGGCTCCCACCTTTTCCGACACAAGAGTAAACGGTGTGACCGTCATCGCCAGAAGATAGGCCAGATAATTGTGCCACAGATTTTTGTTGAAGCCGTAACGTGTGGAGACCTCGAGGAGCCGGTTGATCTGCTCCAGAATTTCTGAAGTCAGCTCCTCTCTGGCGTATTCCCCTGCCTTAAACCGGCGGCAGATATCCGCCAGCCGGAAGAGAATGCTGTCGCTTCCGATATTGCGGTAAATAATCAGTTTTGAAATAAGACTGTACATTTGCGTTTCCTGCCCTTCTCTACTTTATGTAACTGTAAACGTGACCGGGCTTCAGCCTGACGTTTTTGATGGCCGCAAGTTCTGAAACCGTCACCATCTCATAATCATTCTGTTTCAGATAGCGGCACAGCCCGTCAATGGATTTCGCCGTGCTCGGCTGGATGTCATGCATCAGTACGATCGCTCCGTCCCGCTTGTTTTTCTTCACATACTTCATAAGATGCCGCCGGCTGCGATATTTCCAATCCTGTGTATCAAGTGTCCAGAAGAGGTTGGGGCGCCCCATGATCTGCAGGATCTTCTTGTTGAACGCACCGTAGGGAGCCCTGCACAGAGCCGGCGTCTGTCCGGTAATTCTGTACACCTGTCGGTCGGTACGGTGAAACTCCCTGTAAATTTTTCTCCTGCTCTTTCCCACCAGAAACGCATGATCATAACTGTGGTTTCCGATCTCGCAGCCGAGTGCCCGCTCGCTTCGCAGAAGTTCTGCCGTGCTTTTGTTTATGCGGTTTCCCAGGACAAAGAATGTCGCTCTGCATTCATTCTTCTCCAACGCTTCCAGCACCTTCGGCGTCGTCATCCGGCTCGGGCCGTCGTCAAAAGTCAATGCGATATGCTTTTTCCTGTAATTATAGAGCACCGTTCCATTTTGGCGGATGTACGCTTTTTCCCCTTTATACCGGATCTCGTACCAGTGCTCCGACGCCGCTCCAACCTTCGCATGCCCGCCGTATTTTAAAGTTCCCAGCTGCCTGCAGTTCTGAGTATCCGATGACGCTTTGTCATAGACCGGAGCCTCCTTTTCCATGACTGCTGCAGCTTTGTAATCGCCAACGGCACGAAAAATCTCCGCAGGCTGTTCCGCCTGCTTCGCTCCAACCTCTGAAACTCCCGCAGCCATAACGCAGCTGACAGCCACCATACAGAGCAGTTCCCGAAGAAGATACCGCTCCGCCCACTGCCGGTGTTCCGTGAGGAATGTGCAGCACACTGTCCATGCCCTCCGGCACTTTACTTTAAAATCTCTCCAATATCGGCATCCTGCGGCGGCTGCGCGCCGCAGTTGCCGTTCCAGCTCGCTTTCTCCCATCGATACCTCCGCCTCTATTATAGCAAAAGGACGCCCTTCTGTCTTGAAGAACCGCGTCCTTTTTTTGATATTGCCCGATTAATAATTTTCTGATAGATCACGCTTTTCGGTCGGCCTGCACCGCAGGCATCCCGAATCCGGATTTTGTCACAGGTTTCTCAGGACGGAAACACCTCAGGCCTCCGGAAGCTCCGCAGCTCCGGAATGATGCGGCAGGGAATCCGTCGATCTCTCCTTCAGCGCATAAGCCAGATTGATCGCATGATCCGCACAGCGTTCCAGATCTGTAACAAGATCGCAGAACACAACCCCGGCCATCGGATCGCAGGAGGAAGTCATCAGACGCTGAACGTGATTATTGACCAGCGTTGTCTCCTTCTCGTCCACTTTGCTTTCAAGTCTTTCGATTTCATCCAACCCGCTGTAATCCTCTGATTCAAAGGCGTCCAAAGACAGATCCACTTCCCTCAGCGTATCATCCGCCATCTCCCGAAGTTCATCGATCGCCGCCTGAGACATACAGGAATGCCGCCCCAGCATTGACTCCGCGTATTCGACGACATTCTCCGCATGGTCAGACAGTCTTTCGATATCCGTAACTGCGATGGTCAGCATCGATACACGATGCATATTCTCCTTATCCAGATCGAAGGCCCGAAGCTCCGCGATCGCATCCGCAATGGTCTTGTTCAGGATATTGACGCTCTCTTCCCTGGCGCGGACAGACTCCGCCATCTCCGTCGTATAGTTGAAGAAACACGTCAGAGAATTGCGCAGATTCTTCGCCGCGATTCTACCCATACGGGTGACCTCCCGGTGCGCCTGATCTACGGCCATGCTCTGAGGCACAGACTTGATATTCGTCATATATTGCAGTCGCCGTTCCTCAAGCTGCTCGCTCTCCTCCGGCAGGATCCGGATAATTTTCTCCACCAGTTTGATGATCTGACCGGTGAACGGCAGTTCAATCAGAACCGCGATAATCGCGAACGCCGTATGCGTGTTGGCAATCTGCCGTCCGATATCTCCCGGTGACAGACTGCGGATGAAATCCAGAATCCCCGGAAACAGGTTGATCAATGTAATCAGAATGACCGCGCGGATGACGTTAAATGTGAGATTCAGCAGCGCCGTGCGTTTTCCGTTGCGATTGGTAGTCAGCGACGCCAGAATGTTCGGCGTGACGGAGCCGATCGCCGCTCCGATGATCAGATAGACTGCAGTATCGTAATACAGAAGGCCCTGAACCGCGAAGGTCTGAAAGATAACGGTTGATGAGGATGAGCTCTGCAGCAGCGCGGTAAACCCGATTCCGAAAATCAGCGCTATCACAGGATTACTCATGTTCGCGATGAATTTAATAAACTGCGGACTTTCCGCGAGAGGCGCGATCGCCTCTTTCATGATGGAAATGCCGAGGAACAGCATTCCGAATCCCATGGTGATCTCACCGATGTGTTTCACCAGACTTTTCTTGATGAACAGATACATCACCGCTCCGAAAAAGACGAGAAGCGGTGCGTAGGCGCCGATATTGAAAGCGGTGATCTGTGCCGTGACAGTCGTACCGATATTCGCCCCCATGATGACGCCGATAGCCTGCGCCAGATTCATCATTCCCGCATTTACAAAGCCTATGACCATCACATCAGTCGCCGAAGAACTCTGGATCAGCATGGTCATACCGAGACCGATAAAAACAGCAATATACTTGTTTGCGGTTGCCTTCTCCAGAATACTCTGGAGATTATCCCCACATGCGTTTCGCAGACCCGACGACATGATCGTCATGCCGAACAGAAACAGTCCGACGCCGCCGAGAAGCGAAAAAAACTCTAACATTGTCATGAATATATCCTCCAACAAAAAGCAGACATTATCTATCATATACCATTTTTCGGAAAATAGCACTACTATTTGAAAAATTATTTCCGAATCTGCAGCATCTGCCGAAAAGCCGAAGCAGTCCGTCGGCAGCCCATCAGCAGTTTATCAGAGATATTCCTCCAGAGCTTCCTGATCCAGGATCACCAGATCCCGTCCGTCGATTTTCAAGATCCCCTCTCTGACCATGTTTCCAAGTTCACGGGAAAGTGCCGGCCGGCTGACTGTAAGGTAATCCGCCATCTCCTCCCGCGGCATGACGCGAATCCGGTTCCCCGCCTTCTGAAGGTCAACCAGAAGCCGCGCAATTTTACCGCGGATTCCTGGAGATCCCACCACGCGGAGCCGTCTGTTCATCTGATATGCCTTCCTGGCCACCACACTGAGGAGATTCCCCTGCAGTCTCTGCGCCATCCGGTCATGCGCCGCGTTCCCGGTCATACGAAAAGGTTCCAGACTGATTGACAGAACTCTGCTGTCCTTCAGCGCCTCTACATACATATCATAATGGGTCAGGCCGATAAACGGATATATTTCTCCGAAGAGATCTCCCGGCTCATCGATTTTCGTAAGGATCATTCTCTTCCCGCTTACTGTATCCTTGGCGACCAGCAGCGCGCCGCTGATCAGCATCCGGATCCGATCCGGCGCATCCTCCTCCGCAAAGATAAATTCGCCCTGCTCGTACTTCCGAAGCGTACCGCTGTTTCTCACAAGCTCCCGGATTTCCTCCGCATCGCATCCCCGAAACAGAACGGATTCCGTCAGGATGTCTATAACTTCATTTGTTGTCATCTCATTCTTCCTTCAGCTGATTATCCTGTCTGCGAATCTTCTGTGTCGTCGTACGCACGAAATCCTCTTCACGCACAAACACATCACGAATCCTTTTGTACACGGCCAGTCCCTGGTTCAGTTCCCGGATCAGTTTTTTCATAAACGACTGCATTTCCTCCCTGTCCGGCTCATGACCCAGCGCCTCTGTCACCGCATCCATATCCGGCAGAATCTGAACTCCCACGCTTTCCTCTCCTTCATTCTGGTACGGAAATACCATGGAATCCGCGATATAGGGGCTTTTGTTGATATATTCCTCGATCTCCTCAGGATAGACGTTTTCTCCCGTCTTTGTGACGATAATGTTCTTGCTTCTGCCGGTGAGATAAATCCATCCGTCCCCGTCGATGAAGCCCAGATCGCCGGTGTGCAGCCAGCCGTCCGCATCGATGGACTCTGCTGTTTCCTCAGGCATGTTATAATAACCCATCATAACATTGGGTCCGCGGAACAGAATCTCGCCGATCCCGTCCTCATCCTGATTGATCACGCGAGTCTCCCCTCTGCTGACCGTTACTCCAACGGAACCCGCCTTTCTGTACCGCTCCGCAGGCGCGCTCATAGGCGTTCCTGAAACCAGCGGCGTACACTCCGTCATGCCGTAGCCCTGGAGCACCGTGATGCCGAAGTCCTCGAAGGCGCGGTAAATATTCGGCGACAGCGCCGCAGCTCCGGTAATCACCAGACGGAGCTTACCGCCCATCTGATCGATCACCTGCCGGAAAATCCTGCGGCTGACGTTGATTCCCACAGACCTCAGTCCCCGATTGACCTTCATCAGATTGTGGAAAGCCTTCTCTTTGCCTCCGTCGCGAACCGCCTTTTCAATCCGTCCGTAAATCATTTCCAGTACCCTGGGGACCACGATGATGACCGTATTCTGCGCCTCTTTCATATTTTTTGTGATATACTTAAAACCTTCGCAGAACGCGGTGCTGGCGCCGCGGTACAGAACCAGGAGCATTCCCAGCGTGCACTCATAGGTGTGGTGAATCGGCAGGATGGACAGTGTCTTGTCTGTCTCCGGGATCTGCGCGATGCGACAGACATCCATAATATTCGTGGTGATATTCCTGTGACAAAGCATAACTCCCTTGGGATTTCCCGTCGTACCTGACGTAAACAGAATAACGGCCAGCGCGTCGGGGTCAACCTCCTTTTCCAGGAATCCGATATCGCCGTTGTTCAGAAGGTCCTCGCCTCCTGCGACCAGATCACGCCATGTGTATACTGCAGCGTCCGGTACAAGGGCCCGGTATTCTGCAGCGTCCCGGATACCGGTAACCGGCGGCGTATCAGGCGAAGTCCGATCCCCGTAAAATTCCATGACGATAAGATTGCGGATCTCCGCGATGCCGCGCAGTTTCGCACATTCCTTCGCAGTGCAGAAAATCGTGTCGCAGTCCGCCGCGAGCAGAAGATTCCGGATCTCCGGCCCGGACAGTTCTTTGTCCACCGGAACGATAATCCCCGTTCCGTTGACCACCGCCAGATAAGTGACGATCCATTCGTAGCAGCCCTGTCCCATGACAGCGATCTTCTTTCCGGACATTCCCATCTTCACCAGCGCAGTGCCCAAAGCATTGATGTCATGCTGCAGCAGCTCGTAATCCACAGGCTCATAGGGCGCACCCTTCTTCTCCTTGATCCAGAATGCCGGATTCTTTCCGTAGAGTCCTACGCTTCCTGCAAGCATATCCTTGAGAGTGGTAATTTCACGGATATCAGTATACCAGTACTTATCCACATTCTTCTTTTTCATTCGTTTTCCTCTTTACTTCACACTTTCTCCGCGGGTTCCGGCTCTGAGCGCACCTTTGTCGCAGCGGTTTCCCCAGGAATCTATCAGCACATCGTCCCGATAGACACAGATGATTTCGCAGTTGTTGGGGCAGCGTCCGCAGCTCACCTCACGGGTGCGGAACTCCATATCCTCAACAGCGAAATCGAATTTTTTCCGTGCGCGTGCTCTGCGTCCCAGAATTGCAATGCCGATTGCGCCCATCAGAGGTCCGTTCTCATCCACAATAACCTTTGTTCCAAGCTGCTGTTCAAAGAAATGCACCACGCCCTCGTTGCGGCTCACGCCGCCCTGAAATACCACCGGTGAGACGATTTTCTTACCTTTTCCCACGTTGTTCAGATAATTATTGACGACGGCGCGGCAAAGCCCCGCGATAATGTCCTGACGCGTGTGACCCATCTGGATCTTATGAACGAGATCTGATTCCGCGAACACTGTACATCTTGCCGCAAGCTGTGTAGGAGACTTGGACTGCAGTGCGATTTTACCGAACTCTTCAACCTCCACGCCCAGACGCTTCGCCTGGCTGGACAGGAATGCGCCGGTTCCGGCTGCGCACAGAGTATTCATGGCGTAATCGACCACAACGCCGTTATCCACCAGAATGATTTTGGAATCCTGTCCTCCGATTTCCAGAATCGTCCGGACGTCCGGGTAGAAATTCAGCGTTCCGACAGCATGGGCTGTAATTTCATTCTTTACGATCGTTGCACCCACCATGACGCCGATCAGTTTTCGGGCGCTTCCGGTGGTTCCCGTCGATACGATTTCATACTCGTCTTTATCAAACTGTTTCTCCAGCTCCGCGAGCAGCTTCTTGACCGCTCCCATGGGATTCCCCTCCGTCCAGAGATACTCCTTCGCCAGGATGTTGCTGTCGTCGTCCAGCACCACTCCCTTGGTTGAGATCGAGCCGATGTCGATTCCCAGATATGCCTTCTTCATTATATTGCTGCCCTCCTCATTCTTAACATGTCGTTAAACGCCTCTACTCTTGTCTGCAGACCGGTGTCGCTGGTCTGGGAATCGTAGGTCAGATACAGAATCGGTATTTTGTAATCCCTGCTGATATTCTCCAGAACCGGCATGATATCGATCTCCGGAGTGCATCCCGCGCTTTTCACATGAATAAGCCCGTCGAATCCGTTTTCCGCGTAATTCTTGGCGCACCAGATATTCGCCGTCGAGGTGGGTCCCATCTCGAATCGGCTGTATTCAGAAATCTGCACGCCCAGGTTCTTCTGGCCTTTATAGTGGAGATTCCGGTTCGTAGGATTCATCCAGCGATGAACCTCTACGCCCATATCGGCCAGCATCTGCTCAAGACCCAGATTGGAGAAATCATCCATAACCGTAAAATATTCGCCGATGACGCCGACCCGGATGGGATGATCCGGTTTGTCCAGACGGATTTCACGGAACGCGTTTCTGGTCTTGCGGTACTGACGTTCAATATCCTTTCGTCCGTTAACCATATCCATCGCCATCAGAAAATCTTCATATGCCTTCCTGTATTCTCCCTTATTGACCTCAAATCCGCAGTTTCTGTAATACAGCGCCTCTATCTCATCAATGTATTCCAGCATCTTCAGTCCGATAAGCGCCGCCTTGGTGAAGCGGGAAAGGCTGATCTTCGGGTTCAGACGGCGGATCGCTTTATAGTAGTCCTTCACGTTTCCCGTCGTATAACTGGCCAGATTGATCATTTCAAACTCATATCCCAGATCCCGCAGAATCTGTTCCTGCAGTTCTCCGTAATAGCCCAGGCGGCACAGTCCCATCGTCATAATAAGTGTATCCGCCCCGGCCTCCAGTGCGTCGATCATGCTCCCGAGAGTACTCTTAAACGGCGCGCAGACATAGTCCGGGCTGTATTTCGTTCCCACATCCAGCGTGCGTCGGGTCATCTTCGGCTGCTCAATGTAGTTGAGATCCATTCCTTTCTCTATGAAGAATTTCACAATGCAGTTGTAGTTCGCGATGATTGGAAAAGCGATGTTCCGCTTGCCTGCATCCATTTACAGTTCCCCCCTTTGCAGCTTCAGTACGTCCGTAAAGCTCTCGAGTCTCGTTTCCAGTCCGGCCATCCCCTCCTGAGTATCCAGCACGATGGTCTGAATCGGCAGACCCCGGAATTTCCGTATGATCATCTCATTGACCATGGAATCCGGCCCACAGGGATAGGCGCTGAGGAGTATGACTCCATCGATTTTGTTCCGCCGGATCTGAATGCTTCCCATCAGCTCGCGGCTCATCTCCCATTTTATCGTCGGGGAGATTCTGGCGCTCTGGCGGATCGCCTCCTTCCGGTCAATTCGGTCCGCGATAATCGGAGTGACTCCCATCTCTTCCAGCATCCGGATTACCGGTTTCCCGACATATTCATCCTCGGTGATATAGCTGTGCCCGGCAACCATGATTTTAATCTGATCCGTTCGCAGTTTTCGCTCCTCCTCCCGAACCTTACGTTTCCAGTCGTCGTTTTCAAACCGTTTCGCCGCTTTGTATGCGTTTTTCCCTTCTTTTCTGCTGAAGCCCATCGCTTCCGCCATGGCAATCATGGCCTTTTCCTCGCCCGTCTTTTTGACCACATCGATGTCATACGCCAGAAATTTCTGTCCGCTGCCGCGGAACACGTTGCCGGTCATATCATAGAGGGCCTCGAACTTGGTACACATGAAACGACGGATTCCGAAATTACTGATCCTCGGAATCAGAATATAATCACATTTTCCTATCAGCGCATCCACATGTCCCATATAAATCTTTGTGGACAGGCAGGTTTCATCGATAGAGCGTTCAATTCCTCTGTCGATGATCGCCTTGTTGGTTCTGGGGCTGGTGACGCACTGGACGCCCAGTTCGCTGAAAAAAGACTTCCACAGAATCTCATACCGGTGATACAGCAGGGCTCTCGGCAGCCCTACTGTAATTTCCCTGTCTTCCCTTGCAAATATGCTGATTTTTTTACTCATTGACTAAACCTGCCACCTTAAATCCATGCCGCTATCTCGTCGATCTTTTCCATATCCTCCGCGTGTTCTCCGACCTCGCCCGGAGCGTTCACGCCGCCGCAGACCAGCACTTTGGGATCGGTAAATCCCGCCACTCCGAACGTCGCCGCGGTCTCTTCCAGATATTTTGTATAAACGTCCGCGGGACCTGCTCCGCAGGGGCTGACGAGCGCCAGTTTCTTCCCTGTCTTTGTCGCATTAGAGGCATTCTCTCTGTCGGGAGCGAAAAAGCTGTACAGACGGTCGATAAAGAGCATGGCCGGTCCGCTGAGCCGTCCGAAGTAAATCGGCGAAACGAGAACAAGCGCGTCACACTCGTCCAGTTCAGGAACCAATTCTCCCATCACGTCCTTCTGCACGCAGAACGGAGTCTCCTTTCCCTTACATACATTGCAGGCAAGACATGGGGATACAGGCGTTTCCCGGAAAACCACCGTCCGGATCTCCGCGTCCTTCGCCTTCTCTGCCAGTCTGGCCGCAATAACATCTGAATTTCCGCCCTTCCTCGGGCTCACATTTACAATGACAACCTTCTTCATCATTTACCTCCTTGTCACATCATCTCCGACAAACAATCGAATCGTCTATAATCTCCAGCGTGTCCCGCTTCACCCGACAGGGCAGATACAGAACTTCCACGCCGGCTCTGACGGCTTTCCTCAGGGTCTCACCAAACGCAGGGTGCGTCGTCATGTTGGGTCTTACCTCGATAATTCCCTCCATCTGTATCACAAAGGCCAGTACGGCGCGGTATCCCTCACCAACCGCCTTCATCAGTTCATGCAGATGCTTCACTCCCCGCTGCGTCGGTGCATCCGGGAAATACCCGATTCCGTCTACCTCCAGCGTGCAGCCCTTGACTTCCATCAGATACGGCACGCCCTCCCGCTCCATGTAAAAATCCATGCGGGAATTCCCATAGGAATACTCCGGGCGGATCGCACTGAAGCCCGCTCGACTCAGCCATTCCTGCACGACCCTGTTCGGCGCCTGGCTGTCGATATTCACAAGTCCCAGCCCTTCTTTGTACACCGCAATCAGATCCCATGCCGTTTTCCGGTTCGGATTTTCCGCCTTCGCCAGAATCACAGGTGCCCCCGGCAGCAGAAGTTCCCGGCATCGCCCGGTATTCTTCACATGCACGGTCTGCGGCGTTCCGTCGATTTCCACGTGAGCCACGAAACGGTTCGGCCGGTCTATGAATTTTCCTTCCACCGTGTTTTTATACTGCATTGGCGTTGAATACCTCCGTTTCAGTTATTGTAACACATAGCCGACAAAAAATCATCCGCACAATTGTGATTGCTTTTCTGTCTCTCAATTTCTTCCGCCCTGACCACATTTATGCTATAATCGATGTATGCTTGATATATGTTCATTAAGTCCCCGTTGGGTTTAACGGGGACTAACGGTATTTTTCGGCAGCACCTTTGTGTACAATCTATTCGCAAGGTGCGCCGCCACACATTAAGTCAACCCACTCTATACCAGAAAGTCAAAACTTATTTCACACACCAGACAGGAGGACATCATGCTGAAACAAAATGAACACGCAAAAAAATCCGCCACATGGTTTGGACTGAACACGCCGGGTGCGGAAATCGCAGACGTTGACGCCGTTATTTTCGGAATTCCCTATGACGGCGGCGTCAGCTACAGAGGCGGAGCCGCCCAGGCGCCGGATCTGCTGAGGGCCAACACTGATCATGCTACACCCTGTACGGAACGGCTCGGTTTCTACCGGGATTTCAGAGTTCTGGATGCAGGCAACTTCGATGGAACCGATCGGGATGAAATTTTCGCGGAAGTACAGGAATATGTTGAAACCCTTGTACGCAACGACGTGAGATTCACAATGATCGGGGGCGACCATTCCGTCACAATTCCGGTTGAACGCGGAATCAATGCAGCGCTTGATGAGCCCTTTGGCATTATCCATATCGATGCGCATATGGATCTCAGTTACGAACTGGAGGGAGATCCTCTTTCCCACGGTTCTACCGAGCAGCGCGCACTGGAAATGTCCAATATCACGTCTGAAGAGAACCTGTACTTCATCGGAATCCGTTCAATTGAACCCGATGAATTTGAATTTCACATCGGCAGAAATCTTCAGATCAAGACCTCTTGGGACTGCTACAAAGAGGGAATCGAGGCGGTCGCTGACGACTGCATCACGAAGATGCGGAATTTCAGCAAGGTTTATCTGACCTTCGACATCGATGCGCTGGACCCGGCGTATGCAGCGGGCACCGGAACTCCTCAGTTCGGAGGGCTGACCTCGCGCATGGCGATGACTCTGCTGCAGAGGCTGTTTGCCGGACTGAACATCATCGGATTCGACATCGTAGAAATCGCGCCTCCTCTGGATGATTCGCTCGCGTCTATGTACGCCGGGCGCAAGCTGCTGACAGAAGGCTGGGGCGCCTGGGCTGACAGCCTCGGCAAGCTCGTCCGGTTCTGAAGTCCCGGACGATGCGCAGTCAGCACCATCAGGTCCTACAGCGACATAATGGACAGACACCGGTTAGAAACGTGCACCGCCAGAAGCACAGAAAAGGAGCAGTTCAATCTGAACCGCCCCTTTTCTGTGCTTTAATTTCAACAGTCCCGCACGATCATCACGCCGTCTCGAAATCCCTCTTCATCGCCGCGATTCTGCCTTCGTCACTGAAGATTTTCGCGATCTGCAGAGCGATGAGTTCGGCGCCCTTCACCAGGCATTCATGAGCCGCATCCGTCTTAACGAGCTCGGCGAACTCTCTGGTATGGATCGCCACACCTCTGGGTGCAAGCTGCAGGCACGGATGGAAGGTAGGGCAGACGTAACTGACGTTTCCGGCATCGGCGGAGCCGAAAACAGCGTCATAATCTCCGTTATCCGGAATATCCAGTTCATCGAAGATCTCCCTCAGCGCATCCAGTCCCGTGGGATTCGGCTTCAGATCCTGATAGGTCGCCGCCGTGGAGTACGTATCCCAGGTCGCGCCTGTCGCAAGGCAACCGGCCTTGACACAGTTGACGACCTTGTCATTCACTTCCTCCATATAACGATAGTCCAGCGCCCGGACATACAGCTCTGCCGTAACCTTCTCCGGAACGATGTTCGGAGCTTCTCCGCCGTCGCGGATGATTCCGTGAATCCGGACATCCGGCGTAACGTGCTGCCTCAGCATATCAATTCCGTGGAACATCAGCTGAGCCGCATTGAAGGCGTTGATTCCCTCCCAGGGAGACGCCGACGCATGCGCCGCCTTCCCGTGGAAGGTGTACATATCGCTGCGAAGCGCCAGCAGTCTGGGCGTTACCAGATTCTGATCATACAGATGCACCATGATCGCCATATCATAACCATCAAACACGCCGTCCTTCACCATCTTGCACTTGGCGCCGTCAGTCTCCTCCGCCGGCGTTCCGATGATATGGATATCCGTGTCCAGCTCGTCCTGAATATCCTTTGTCGCAATCGCTGCAAGACAGCTGATAGCTCCGCTGAGGCAATGCCCGCAGGCATGTCCCACCTCCGGCAAAGCGTCGTACTCCGCCATAATCGCAACCTTATATCTATGGCCGTTGTTTCCTGCTACTCCCCGAAACGCGGTATCAAGTTCATCGAAGGGATATTCCACCTCATATCCCTTTCCCCGCAGCAGTTCGACGATTTTCCGCGAGGTCTGAAATTCTTCACCGGAAAGTTCCGGATGATCTGCGATATCGTCATTCAGCGCGGACAGTTCCTCCCGCCCTGCTTCCACTGTCTGTATGATTCTTTCTTTCAATACTTCGTAATCCATATAACTTCCTTCCCTGCAGGTTTCTGCTGCGATACACCCTGTATCCGGCTCCTGCTCTTCAAAACATCAGACCCGGCCTCTACTTCATTTCTAAAATCTCAGCCGGCCGCCGGTACCTGTCAGGCGACACCGGTCGCCCAACTGCGCCTTCATCATACAAATCGCCTCCAGACCTGTACAGTGCAGAGGCACGACAATCTGCGGCTCCTCCTCTATCAGGCGGTCGATAATCTTCTGACGCATCCCACAGGAGGCTCCGATTAAATGCATCCCGGCGACCACCGCATACAGCGGCTCTCCGGGGAACAAAGCCTTCGCGCGGCATATTGCGGCGATGATACCTTTGTGACTGCATCCGGAGAAAAGAACGATGCCCTTCCCCGGTTCCCGAATCGCCAGGAACTGCTCATGAGACATAGTGTCCGGAATCAGATCCCTGCCAGTCCGGGATTTCCCGGCAGAACCCGCCGACATTTCTCCTGCAGATTCCGGCGTCAGTTCCCCGGCAAGTCCCGGATCCGCTCCGGTCCGCAGCCGGTAGAAACGCTCCGGAGGCTGAAACTCCGGCAGTTCCGGAATTGTTCCGGAAACCACGACATCTCTGCCGATCCATTCCGGGCCGTCCGTCCGAATCACCCTGTCGCCGCAAACCTCAAGCACTTCGGGATCCCAGAGAATTCCGCACTCATAATCGTCGATTTTTCCCTTTGTTTCCCCGAAGGTCACGCCGAACGCGTCCCTGTGAAGATAGATATCCGCCTTCCGGTTCTGTCTGCAGAATTCAGGCATTCCGCCTGTATGGTCGAAATGTCCGTGACTGATAACGCAGATATCCGCCTCCGACAGATCCACTCCCTTCTGCCTTGCATTCGCGAACATAAGCTCGGACGCACCGGTATCGAACAGGATTTTATGATCCTCCGTCTCGATATACATCGCAAGTCCGAACTCTCCTCTGCACCGAAAATCCTTCACATAATTCTCAGCAAGTACTGTTACATTAATCATGATACGGAATAAAGCCGCCCCTCCGGCCGTCGACGATTTCGGTGCCTCTGGCAGCGATTCCGCCGTTCACAAAGACATAATCGATTCCCGCGGGCGGGAGGCCGCCGTCGGTAAAAGTCGCCTTGTCGATAATTGTTTCCGGATCAAACACAGTCAGATCCGCGTCAGCACCCTCTTCGACCCGGCCTTTGTTCCTGAGTCCAAGACGCTCCGCCGGCGTGAAACTGATCTTGCGCAGTGCGTCGATCAGTGACAGGGCGTGCTCCTGACGGACGTATTTCCCCAGAACCCGGGGGAATGTCCCTGCGGCCCGCGGATGTCCCGCTCCCTGATTGATAATGGCGTCGCTGGCGATCATTCCGTAAGGATCCGCCACCGCCTGCCTGATTTCCTCCTCATTCATCACAAAGGCAACCGCGAGCATGTCCGGATAATTTTCCCGGGCGTCCTCGAACATTTCCTTTGTACACCACTGATACAGGTACGGTTCCTCTGTCAGAAGGATGCTGTCGTAGCTCCTGTGCCAGGCCTCCAGACATCCGTCCTCGAAGACTGACGAGCCCATATGCGTCGAAAAAGCGTCATAAGGATAGGTATCATAGTTCAGCCGCGGATTGCGATCCATCGCCTCGTGAATGAGATTCAGCGCATCAGTCATCTGCCCCATGGCCGCACAGCTGGAAAGATGGGAAATCTGGAATTTACTGCAGATCGCATCTGTAACCTGAATCATCTCTCCGATGGCATCCAGGGCCTTATCATTATCCGATCTGTAATGAGCTGCGATAAGATGCCCCGGATTTTCTGTCACCTTTGCGGCGTACAGAATCTCATCCGTCGTCATGCCGGGGTCGTATTCAATGCCGAAGGAAATTCCGATCGCGCCTTCCTCCAGCTCCGACGCCAGCATTTCCCTGATCCGCTTCCTCTCTTCCTGCGTAGCTGCTGCATAACGTTCCGTACCCAGCCGGTAGCGGCACTGGTTATATCCGGCCAGCATCTGGTAATTGACCGGAGAACCGCCGAGTTTCTGAATTCCGGATTTGAATTCCTTCAGTGTCTGGTGCTGAATACCGCAGTTTCCTCCCACTGCCGTTGTGACGCCCATCCGGAGCATCATATCTGCGATACAGTAGTTCAGTCCTTCACCGGCAAAATCCTCCTCATGCATGTGAATATCAATGAAACCCGGAGAAACCACTCGTCCGGAGACGTCAATCACCTGCGCCGCCTTCGGCTCTCCCTCCGTAATAATGTCAATTTTTCCGTCCCTGATTCCGATATTGCCGCTTTTCATTTCTCCTGCGCGGAAATCCGGATAGCGGCCGTTCACCAGTAAAATATCAAGCATTTCAGTCTCCTTACCTCAGTTCTGTTTTTTCCTGTACTGCCTGTACAGGAGCGCTTCGCGCGCTACCGTATAAAGCGCCATAACGATGATGAAAACAGGCGGCAGCATGGTACTCTGTTTCAGGAACAAACAGACGACGCCCACGCCGAGGGTAACAAAACACAAAGTCAGAATTTTGTTCCCGAAGAGCCTGCAGAACATCACCATCTCCTTCTCCGGAATGTTCTCCCGGACAGAAGCCGTCAGCAGTCTGGTATTTCCCCGCTGAATCTGTGACCCAAGGAGAAACAGCTGTATCCCGATAAAAATCATCAGTCCGCCGAATATCGTCATTTTCCGTCCTCTTTGTCTCTTTCTCCGCGCCTGTCAGGCTGACTGCCGCGACCGTCGTTCTTTCCGCGCCCGGCGTTCATCCCGTGCTCTCCTGTTCCTTCACCTCTTATGTTCTCTCTGCCGGCGGCGAATCCCGGAAAGGTAACGCCAAGTACGTAAACAACAGAAAGAGGCAGGGATACCGTAAGGCACAGTCCCAGCCAGGTGACATAATGCATGGCAAACATATTGATCAGCATAGTGACAGCCGCCGCCATCAGCAATACGTGCTTATTAAAATTCCGCACCAGCGTGACGAAGAAAATCACCATCGCGGCGACGGAGCACGCAAGTAATATCAAAATATAAAACATTTCTTCCTTATAAAAAAGGCAGGGCCGCTGTGTCTTCCACGGAGTGCCTGCTGTATCGGTCAGCGGCACAGCAGCCTCTGCTCTCTTTGACAATAGGTTAATCGGATTCCGGCCGGCTTTTGCCGGTCAGTTCATCGCTGTTTCCGGATTTAGAACGGTCCCAGGTTGATCGCCTGCGCAACAATGACAAAGACCAGTCCAAGCAGGTATTCCAGCCCGATCAGCGGCAGAATCCACTTCGCCCACTTGGCCCATGGAATCTTGGCCAGCGCCAGTCCCGCCATAAAGTATCCGGAGGTCGGCGTAAAGATGTTGGAAATTCCGTCGCCAAGCTGGAACGCGATACATGCGACCTGACGGTTTACTCCGACCAGATCGCCCAGAGGCGCCATGATCGGCATGGAAACCATAGCCTGTCCGGAGCCGGAAGGAACCAGATAGTTCAGCAGGCACTGGAAAATGTACATTCCAACGGCAGACGCCATGGAAGGAAGCTGCGACAGTCCCGCCGCGGATGCGTGCAGAATCGTGTGCAGATTGTTGGCGTCGTTCAGAACGACCAGAATTCCTCTGGCGAATCCTACAACCAGAGCGCCGGAAGCGATTCCCGCCATTCCAGCTCCAAATGTCTCCGCATATTTGTTGAAACCCATCCGGTCAATCGCCGCGATGATCATGGACATTCCGAAGAACAGTGCTGCGATTTCATCCATATACCATTTGTAGTGAATAACGCCGAAGATCAGAAGAATAATCGCCGCCAGGAACACGATCAGAATCGCCGCGTCCTTTCCGGTGAATTCTTTCAGTTCCTCCATCTGCACCGTGTCCTCACGGGTCTGGTCAAATTCATACATCAGGGACTTCTGCGGATCTTTTTTGATTTTCAGCGCATATCTGCAGACAAACACCGTTGCAAGCGTCACCATGCACAGATACATAACAATACGAAACGTCATTCCCGACAGCAGCGGAAGTTCAGCAATTCCCTGCGCCACCTGAATGGTGAACGGATTGATGAAGGCTCCGGCGAATCCTGCACCGGCACCGCAGAGTACGATGGCCGCACCGGTCATGGAGTCATACCCCATCGCCAGACAGAGCGCGACGAAGATAGGGATGAACGGAATTGTTTCCTCTGCCATTCCGAATACAGAACCGCCGAGGGAGAACAGAACCATAACGATCGGAAGAATCACAATCGTTTTTCCTTTCAGAGCCTGCACAAGTTTACCCATGCCTGCCTCGATCGCTCTCGTCTCCTGAACGACAGTAAAGGAGCCGCCGACGATGAATATAAAGAATATAATCTGTGCGGATTCCTGCATTCCTCTCGGAACCGCGGTCAGGAACTGCATCAGGCTGACCGGCGTTTTCGCGACGGTGTGCCAGGTGCTTGCCTGAATAATCTCTCTTCCGTCAATCGTCTTGGTGTCATAGACGCTTGCCGGCATAATGTAACTCAGTATCGCAAAGATTGCAATAATGGCCAATAACAAAATGTAGACGTGAGGAACTGCGAATTTTCTCTTCTTCTGAGTATTTTCCTGAACATTCTCTCCCATCTTGGACCTCCTTTCTCCTCGGTCAAAATTTGTGATTAAGAAATAACATTGATGCACACACCCGATGACATCCTTCCGCAGAGCACTCCCTGACCTTCCGCGAGAGGAAATTATCAGATGCACGAATAAATATACTCTTATTCTATCATGAAAAAGAATTTTTACAATAACGGAAATACTCAAACTTATCCAAACTCGATTGCCGGTTTATCCTATTTACACAAATATATCACACATTTTTGTACTGTGCACGAAAAAAAACGCCGCAGCGAGCGACGTTTTCTGGTGATTTTCTCGTTGCAGCATTTCTTTTTTTCGATATCCTAATCTGCGTCAGCGGGATTCGGAACCAGCCGACCCCCTGAGCAGACACTGATTACAGTTTCCCCTGCAGCTTCAGAAGCCCGACAAACGCTTTGTCGCGGAATTTCGTGATTTCCTCCACGGTTCTGCCCTGTGCACCGGATCGGTCTGCTATTTCCTCATCCACTCCGTCCGCAATCTGACCGTAGTGCTCAATCTGGTCCGGTCGGCGGGCCGCAGTCTTTCCGTATTTCTCTGCCATCTCCCGGAATCCGCCCTGCACGCCCATGGACATGGTCAGAAGCTGTCCGGTCACCGCCATCCGCAGTCCCGGTCCGTACATGATAGCCTTATCCACATCCTCGACATCGCAGACGCCGTCCAGAACCTTGTCAATCGCGCCGTCCATTACTCCCCAGGAAAGACTGTTGACAATAAAGCCCGTTACCTCTTTGCGGCAGACCACAGGCTCTTTGCCCATCGCCCGGTAAGCCTCCAGCGCACGGTCAATGGTTTCCTGCGGTGCGTGAGGCCCGCAGATTTCGATCAGCGGCAACAGATACGACGGATTGTACGGATGACCTACAATAATCCGCTCCGGATAGAGCGCTCCCTCCGCCAGAGCAGACGGGAACATACCGCTTGTCGAGCTGGCAATGACTGTGCTGTCACCGCAGATTTCCTGTATCTGACGATACGTCGAATGCTTGAGTTCAAGCTTCTCAGGCACGCATTCCTGTACAAAATCAGCTCCGGTCACGGCTTCCGCCAGATCCTTTGTGAAAGACATCTTCGACAAAGTCTCGTCCGCTCTTTCTCTGTCGACAGCTCCCGCCTCCACGAGAATATCCAGAACCTTTCCGACAGTTCCCTTCACTGTCTCCGGCTCCGCAACGTCGTACAGCACCACATCCTGACCTCTCAGCGCAGCGTTCACCGCCAGACCGGAACCGATCATTCCGGTTCCCACAAATGCAAATTTCATTGACCCACCTCCGGTATTCTTACTTCGAGTTGTTCCTTTGTTGTCCATATGCAACAGTGTTGCAGAAATCCTGCCGTCCCGGGCCGAAAATACAGAAGCCCCGCCCTCTCCGGGCAGGGCTTCATCCCTGTCATACCATCGGGCCTCCGTCATTTCGCCCGTATCAGTTCCCGCGGGCAGCAGATTTACTTTGGCCATATGAATTGCAATTTGTGTGCCAGCGAACAGTGCAAGCATGATATACTCCAGTGCGCTCCGACGAACACCGACGGGCTGTACGCCCGGATGGACTCCGCCGAACGGCGTGAACCGCAATGCGTCGGAATCCCCCGACGCCGCCGGCCGTTACAGTTTGCGGAAGTCGCTTGCCGGATGCTTGCACAGCGGACAGATAAAGTCCTCAGGAAGTTCCTCTCCCTCATATACATACCCGCAGACACTGCATACCCAGCCCTTGCCCTTCGCCTCAGGCTTCGGTTTGACGTTCTGCTGATACCAGGAGTAGGTCATCGTTTCCACGGAATTCAGCACCGCGGATTCCGTCAGCTCACAGACGAACATCCAGTGAGAGCCCATATCCACGATTCCGGTCACCTTCATGGACAGATAGGCATTGGCATACCTGCTCAGATACGCCAGCCCGTTGGAGGAAATCCCGTAGTGCCGGTAATCCGCGAACTTATCCACATCACGGCCGGACTGAAAGCCGAAGTGCTCGAAGATCCGGAAGGGCGCCTGCTGGTTCAGCACGCAGACATTCAGCACGCCGGTCCGGTAAATCACCTCCGCAGTGTAATTAGATTTGTTCAGATTCACGGCGAACCGGTCCGGATTAGAAGCCACCTGTGAAACCGTGTTCACGATTTGCCCGTTGTGTTTTTTTCCGTCGTTACAGGTCACCACATAGAGTCCGTAGCCGATACGGAACTGCGCCGTCGGATCGATGGTCTGTCTGCGGCTGATCTGCGCACCGGCGTAGTCCATGGCCAGCTCATCCGCCAGCGCATGAAGCTTCTCTGTGCTTTCCTGATTCAGCGCGGACAGAATCGTTACATTATTCTCCGTAAACAAAATATCCTTGGAATCCCTGAACGCCGCCTTCATGACATTAATGGCGTTCGGCGCCCAGGAACCGTTTTCGATCAGCGCGACAGTCCGCTTCTGATAGTTGCGTTCCACCAGATGATCGATGAACTCCCTCATAAACGGGAAGATCTCTGAGTTAAAGGTCGTGGTGGCCAGTACCAGTTTATCCAGGCGGAATGCGTCCTCAACGCACTCAGAAATATCGCTTCTAGCCAGATCGTGGAGCACCACCTCCGGAACACCCTTGTCCTGAAGTTCTGTGCAGAGCATCTCCGCGGCTTTCTTTGTATGCCCGTAAACAGAAGTATAGCAGATGCATACGCCGTCATCCTCCGGCTGGTAACTGGACCAGGTGTCATACAGTCCGAGATAATAGCCGAGGTTCTCCGTCAGCACCGGACCGTGCAGCGGGCAGATCGTCGCGATATCCAGACCGGCGGCTTTCTTCAGCAGATTCTGCACCTGCTCCCCGTATTTGCCGACGATCCCGAAATAGTAGCGTCTCGCCTCACAGGCCCAGTCTCCGCCCGCGTCCCGGGACCCGAATTTCCCGAATCCGTCCGCAGAAAATAGAACGCGGTCCGCCGAATCATAGGTGACCATCACCTCGGGCCAGTGAACCATAGGTGCAAACACAAAGGTCAGTTCATGAGTTCCCAGCCGCAGCGAATCCCCGTCTCCGACCTCCAGCTTGTTTTTCAGCGTGAGCTCCGGGAAGAACTGATGAATCATCTGAAAGATCTTGCTGTTGCCGACCACCGTCGTCTCCGGATATGTATTCAGAAACGCCTGAATCGATGCGGAATGATCCGGTTCCATATGCTGTACCACGAGATAATCCGGCCGGCGCCCCTGAAGAACACAGTAGACATTCTGAAGCCATTCTGACGTCTTCCTCTGGTCGACGGTATCCATGACCGCGACCTTCTGATCCAGAATCACGTAGGAATTGTACGCCATTCCCTCCGGAACGACATAATGTCCCTCAAACAGATCGATATCGTAATCATTCACACCGACATAGACGATGGAATCTGTAATTTTATCGTTCATTAGATATTCTCCTTCCAGATATTCTCTTCCGCATACCTCAGACCTCCGGTGTCCGTGCCGGAGCATTCGTGTTCTGAGCCGTTCCTGTCCGGCAGCTGCCTGTCGCCCCGTTCCGCGCCTGCAGTATTCATACTGCAAGTTTAGCAGAGATGGGTGTGAAAATCAATCGGTTCATAGCGTCTCCTGCAACAAAAAAAATCCGCGCCGGGGCACTTAAAGGTTTCTCGAGGAGTCCGCAGGCTGCGGTTCTCCGAAGTCGCCGGAAATCGACGAAAGGCCGCGAGAGGGCTGCGAGCGTCCCTGTGAATAGACTCTTAAATTCGTGGGTCGGGACGAAAACCTTCTGGTGCAGCGACCGTATTTTGTTTTTGTGAACAAATTTCCGCCGAATAAATTATTGATATTGACATTTTCCTGCCGCTTTTATATAATTGTCTTTGCGTTTGTATCTATATATACGCGAATAATGCAATTATTATGAAACCGGAGTTTTTGAGTTCGAAATGAGGAGAGTGTAAATGAGAGAACAATGGAATTCTAAAGTTGGTTTTATTGTCTCGGCAATCGGCTCCGCCGTTGGCCTTGGCAATCTCTGGCGATTTCCGTATGTGGCGGCGAACAACGGAGGCGGAGCGTTCCTTCTGCCTTACCTGATCGCCATCATCACGGCGGGAATCCCGATTTTAATCATGGAGTATACCATCGGCAAGTCCTACCGAGGCGGCGCTCCTGCCGCACTGGCCCGACTGAACCGACGTTTTGAATGGCTGGGCTGGGTACAGGTCATGATTTCCTTCATGATCCTGATCTATTACTTGGCAATTGTTGTATGGACATTGTCCTATGTCGGATTTTCTTTCACACAGGCCTGGGGCGCTGATCCGTCAAAGTTCTTTGTCAAATTCCTGGGCGTAACCGCAAACGCACATACTCTGGGCGGCATCCAGACCAACCTGCTGATCCCGTTCATCGTCGTATGGGTTCTGGCGGCAGTCATTATGTACAGAGGAATTTCCAAGGGCGTAGAACTGGCCTGCAAAATCGGTCTGCCGATTCTGATGGTTCTGACCTGTGTCCTGGTCATCCGCGGGATCACGCTTCCCCATGCAGCAGACGGTCTTCAGTACATGTTCAATCCCGACTGGTCATCGCTGGCGAAACCAAGTGTCTGGATCGCGGCATACGGTCAGATCTTCTACAGTCTGTCCATCGCATTCGGCATCATGATTTCCTATTCCAGCTACCTGCCGATGGAAACAGACGTGGTCAACAGCGCATTTATCACTGCAACTGCAAACCACGGATTTGAGCTGTTCGCCGGCATCGGCGTCTTCAGCATTATCGGCTTCATGGCGTATTCCCAGGGCGTGCCTGTCGAGCAGGTTGCAGGCGCCGGCGTCGGACTGGCCTTCATGACATTCCCAACCGCCATCAGTTCCCTGCCTACCATGCAGGCACTGACCGGCGTATGCTTCTTCGGTGCACTGTTCGTGGCCGGTATCACCTCGCTGGTATCGATTTCTCAGGTAATCGTCACCGCAGTGAAAGACAAATTCGAAATTTCCCACAACAGGGCCGTCACCTTCACACTGGTTCCGGCGTTCCTCCTGAGCATCTTCTTCGTCACGGGTGCCGGGCTGAACATCCTGGATATCCTGGACGCCTTCATCAACAATATCGGACTCGCCGTTTCCGGATTCCTTGAGCTGATCCTGGTCGGCTGGTTCTTCAAGCTGGAGCAGATCCGCCAGATGGCAAACCGCTACTCCAACTTCCCGGCTTCCAAGGTCTGGTTCATCGGCTGCCTGAAGTTCGTCACGGTGATCATGCTGGGCATCATGACCTTCCTGAACACACGCGGCTTCGTACTCAACGGCTACGGTGAGTACAGCCAGCTGGATGTCAATATTTTCGGATGGGGCTCTCTGCTGATCGTCGTCATCGGCGCCATCGTACTGAATAACGCGAAGAGCCGCGAGGGTTATGCGACCCTTGATCCGCTGACCACAAAGGAGGTGGCACTGTATGAGTAGCGCAGCAATTACCATGATGATTATCGGATGCGGACTCCTGTGGGGAGGCTTCATCTTCAGCATCAGCTTCTATTTCCACGCCAGCAAGAAAAGAGCCGAGCAGGAAGAGAAGCACGCGTCCTGAACGGCGGACTTCTGTAAATATGAGTTGCCGTAAACGGCGTACTTCATGAAATCAAAATGGAGGCTGCCGCGAGAAACATTGGCGAAACGTTTCCCGCGGCAGGCCTCCGTTTTTTGTGCGTCCGGCGAGCGCACAAAAATATCTCATTTCCCATAATGTCAAATTGACTCTTCGGAATGAGCCTTTGACTCTTCGGAAATCTTCCTTCTTAATAAGTGTCTGCTCATTAAGTCCCCGTCGGACTTAATGGGCGCTGACGGCAGTTTGTCAGCAGCGCCACGGCGCACCATCCAACGGAAGGGTGCGCCGGCAGACACTAATTGATGCTTGTGCTCAGGGATTCGGCCGTTTCCGAATCCCACTGCCGCAAGGTTTTCGGGTGAAACGCTTGAAAACCTTGCGGCAGGCTATCGAATATGCTCTTTGTATTATTGATATTTCAAGCATATTCGATAGCTGAGCACGCATTAATAAGCAATCCTGAAATAGTCCAAATATGTTTTATATTTATCCTGTGCGGTCAGACAAGTGTCTGTCAGGTAGCCCTTTTCATTATTCCACTCTTTCAATCCCCGGTAATAGAACATCTTCAGATTATCCTCAATAATGAAAGGAACAATATTGTATTTCAGGCATTCCTTGAACATAATCAATCTGCCCACACGACCGTTACCGTCTTGGAACGGATGGATTCGCTCAAACTTTACATGAAAGTCCAGAATATCTTCAAAAGTCTTTTCTTCCTTGGCATTATATTCTGTAAGTAACGCTTTCATCTTATCGGCAACTTCTTCCGGAAGGGCGGTATCCATACCACCGACCTCGTTTGGAAGTTTTTTGTAGCTGCCAACAGCGAACCAGTCTTTTCTGGAATCGCTGGTTCCGTTCTTTAAAATCAGATGAAGCTCTTTGATAAACTTCTCTGTCAAAGCGGCTTTCGCATTATCAATGATCATATCAATGCAACGGAAATGATTTGCTGTTTCAATCACATCGTCAACATTGAGAACCTCATTTTCTATGCTGATCGTGTTGGTTTCAAAAATATACCTGGTCTGATCGTGAGTCAGACAGCTGCCTTCGATATGGTTGGAATTGTATGTCAAATCAATCTGTGTCTTATGGTAAATTCCGCCGGAGTATTTGCTCGCCTTCTGCTCTTTCAGAATACTCAAGAGAGTAATCGGTTCTTCTTTTCTCTTGTTGATGCGCTCTGGTTTTTCTGCATTTTCGGGAATATTCCAGGCCTTGCCGGTAAGAAACGCTCCATTCACACGTCCCTGGGCACAATAGTTTCTAACACTACGCTCCGACACATCCCATTTCTTTGCTGTCTCTGCAACCGAAAGATATCGCATCTGCTATCCTCCGTCATAAATCAAATCAAAAAAACTACACTTATCTGCTGTATAGCATACCACATTATCGGCAAAAATATCAACTGTCCCTGTCTTATATTTCTCATTTTTGCCGAAGCGGGAAATCTTGTTCCAATCATCATAACTCACAGCCACACTAAATCTTATAAGAAATATGATAGGAATCACATTCTGCAGTTTTATCTCCCAATAGAGCCGAATTCGGCATTCCCTGAAGCAGTATCAGGATATGCTCGCGCTGTCCGCCAGAATCGCCTCGACCACCTGAACATCCGCCGGCAGCCAGTCGACAGAATTCAACTCATCCGTTGTCAGCCATCTGGCAGCCTCATGCTCCAGCAAAACCGGTTCGCCATCAAGTAAGTCACACCAGAAGCAGTGCATCGTCAGATGAAATTTCGGATAGTCATATTCAACTGTGCACAGCTTCTCACCAACCCGAATCTCTGATTTCAGTTCTTCCTTTATCTCCCGGACAAGAGCCTGTTGCGGAGTTTCTCCGCGTTCTGTTTTTCCGCCGGGGAATTCCCATCCGTCCTTAAACTCTCCATAGCCTCTCTGTGTCGCCAGGATTCTGTCATTCCTGCGAATGATTGCCGCCACAACCTCAATTGATTTCATGCTGTCTCCTTGTATATTCTTGTATCTTCTTATATCTTCCTGTCTATTGCCGCACAGTTTTCAGCGATCTTCCCTGAAATATCGATAAATGTCATTTCTGACGCGATGCTCCATCGCAAAACGAAAATTGACAATCGGTTCCGTTTTGCCGTTCTCGTCCACCTTCTGCACCGTTTCGCGCCAGTGCGTCGGTTTCATCCTTCCCATATAATAGAAGTCGGTTCCCTCGTCATCACTCTTTTTAACAAAGAGATAGATTCGCAGCCCGTTGTTCTCACAATTTATAATATCCTGCGCCTCTTTGCTGTCCAGCCTGACATTATGCCGCGTCATCCAGCTGAAATTCTCCTCATCCTGAAAGCCGTCATCATAATTGATCCCGGAGGAAATATCTGCCGCTTTGTTATATGTCACAAAGATAGGACACGAGTTTTCACGGATCGTATATCCGAACACCGTCGCACTGGTTTCATGCTCCCAGTTCAGCAGCCTGCATACATCCTTTCTGGAATATTTTTCATACAGAACAAAATTGTCCTCGTCATGGACCGCATATTTGTCCCGGTAGCGCTCCAGTCCAAAGGAAACAAGGTCCTGCATCTGCTCCCGGTATTCCGGCTTGTTCAACGCCTTCCTGAATGTCTGCGACCGTATCAGGCTTCCCTTCGCCATCTCCTCCGCATCAAAGAATTCCACCTCGCCATATTTCTTTCTGTATAACTGTGCGTTCGTAAAATCCATGCTCATCACGTTCAACGCCGAATCATAATCCTGCTCTCGGAAGGGCTCCCGACGAGTCCACAGCCAGTCCCGGATAATGCGTTCACTCACCGAACCGTCCTCACACAGCGCCTCCAGAATCAGCAATTCATGCGGGCGCTTTCCGTTTACGAGAAAGTCCGAAACGAACTGCAGACTCTCCTGCTCCGCGTTTGTGAATCCGAAATCCTTTTTCTCCATCACACTTATCAGGCGGTCATATGTTCCGTAATTGCTCAGAATCAGCATCGGATCGATTTCCCCGTAATGGTAGAAATCCAGTATTGTCGGAACGCGTCCCAGTTTCTGCCGGAATGCGCGGTATTTCGCGGCAATCAGCCTTTTCCCTGCAGTGAAGCTGTCGATCGATTCAAAGATTTTTCGTCTGGCGATTTCATCAAAATGAATCGTTGACGCTCCCGGAATAACATTTGTTCCCTCCAGAACATACTTCCGAACCGCATCTTTACTATATGTCCGGTCTCCCGACAGCGCCATCGGAATCAAGTAATTTCGGGAATAATTCGCGATGAAGTCGAGCACCACAACATATTCTTTGTTCTCCGCCTTTCTCAGCCCGCGTCCCAGCTGCTGAACAAAGATAACAGGACTTTCCGTCGGACGCAGCATGATAATCTGATTCACTTCAGGGATATCAATTCCTTCATTGAAAATATCGACCGTGAAGATATAATCCAGCTGATCTTCCCCGGAGGATCCCGACAGACGCCTGATACAATCTTCTCTTTGTTCCTGCGTATCTTCTCCCGACAGGAACGCGGTTTTCAGTCGACGCCCTTCAAAGCAGCGCTCATTGAATTTCCTCGAAAGTTCCTGTGCAACATCCTTCCGGCTGCAGAACACCAGCCCCTTTACACGCTCTCCGCTATAACCGTAGAACTGCACCTGGCTCAAAACATAATCCACTCGGTCATCGCATGTGATGAGATTGAATCTGCTTTTGTCATCAATCTCTTCCCCGTTTATTTCCAAATCCGTAATACCAAAATAATGGAACGGACAGAGCAGATCCTCTTCCATCGCCTGACGGAGGCGGATTTCATACGCGATGTTATTGTCAAACAGACGATAGACATCATATCCGTCCGTTCGCTCCGGACTTGCCGTCATTCCCAGGCAGAATTTAGGTTTATAGTAATCGATAATTTTCTGATAGCTTTCCGCGCCGGATTTATGGGCTTCGTCAATTACAAGACACTCGAAGTGATCCGGCGGGAATCGCTCCATAATCTCCGGCTTTGCCATCATCTGCATCGTCGAGAACAAAAAATCCGCGTCGTAGTCTCTGCTGCTTCCGGAAAGCAAGCCCATGTTTACTTTGTTGCCGAAGACTCTCCTGTAGCTCTGCAAGGACTGTTTGGCAATCTGTTCCCGGTGGACCACAAAGAGCACCCTCGAGGGATTCTGATCCCTCAAGGCAAATGCCGATGCATAGGTTTTTCCGGTCCCCGTCGCGGAAATCAGCAGCGCCCGTCGTTTGTGCTGTCTGATGAGCTCACGCACATTCTCAATCACTCCGACCTGCATTTTGTTCGGCGTCAGTGTCGCCTGTTCGAAATCGATCGGATTCGACTGGAGCGCGATTTTTCGCTGCCTGCGGGCTTCCTCATATCGGATTCTGTAATGTCCGATAAATTCCCGGTATTCTCTGGTTCTGTCCCGGTCGTTCCACAGACGCTCAAATTCAGAAAGGATATCCTGTGTAAATTCTCCCCGGTCAGTTGACACCAGTTTCGTGTTCCACTCTTTGTTCTTCGTGAGAGCGGAAAGGGTCATATTGGAGCTTCCGACTAAAATCCGGTACAGTTCTCTGTTCCGAAACACATACCCTTTCGTATGGAACCCCTGTGCAGTTCCGTCCGACTGAAACATTCTGACTTCAATATTGGAAAATCCGGCAAGCTTATCCAGTGCCCCGGGCTCACTGAAATTGAGGTAATCCGTGGTCAGAATCCGGCCCCGAACGCCTCTCTGCTCCAGTTCTCTGAAGGTCTGCAGCAATGGCTCAATTCCGCCCATCGTAACAAAAGCGACGCTGAAGCTGAATTCCTCGCAGTCTAACAGTGCGTCCTCAATCGTTGTGAGGACCTTTCTTCCTGACTGATAATCATTTGAAACGAACTGTGGTCTGTATGCGAGATTCGACTGATGCATGCCGTCGACAAACGCCGTGCGGAGCCCTTCTTCAAGTTCCGCACCGGATGTATTGAACTCGCTGATGTTTCTGCCTTCCTCCGTCATATGTCAAACAACTCCAAATTCTCCTTTGTTCAGAATAATGACCAGTTTATTCTTTGTCGCAGTCCTGTTCCCTGCGAGACATCTCAACCATGCGCTGCGCCATCTCCGCCAGATGCGTTACCGCCTTCTGCGGCGTCAAAATCCGAATCTCTCCGCCGAAGCGGAACACCCACGCATAGAATGTCGGGCTGAGGGAGACCTCCACGTCCACGACGAAACGATTTCCCGGCAGAACCCTTGTCTTCAGCTCGGTTCCGAAGCGGTCAACGATGTATTTCGCCAGGCTGTCCCGGCACTCCAGCCTCACCTTCACCGGCTCGCCGTCATACATCTCAAAGATGCGTCTGGAATAATCATCCAGGCTGAAGTTTTTCGGCGGCGTCTCCGCCGGCACCTCTGTCATTTCGGGCGCCTGCATCCGGTCGACCCGGAACGCGGAAACGTTCCCGTGCTTGTCAGACCAGCCCACCGCGTAATAGTAGTCTTCATTCCAGAAGAGCGCGTAGGGACTCAACTCGTAAACCTCTCCGTCGTTTCTCAGGACAGGCTTCAGCTCGGGCGTATACTCGATATACTGAAACCGGATCCTTCTGCCCTCGTTGATGGCGTGATTTATCGTGTCAACCATGTAATAGATCGTTTCATTATCGGATTTGACACGGTTGGTGGCATAGATGTGCCGTTTCAGCTCCCGCTGCTGGTTCTCACTCGCCAGAGAACAAAGTTTGGTTCCCAGTTCTTTGCTCTTTTTCGCCGTAATGAAACGGGAAGAAGCCACCGCGTCAATGAGCAGTTTCAACTCCGGCAGTTCAAACCGGCGGTCTCCCCAAAAATACCTGTTCGGACGACTCACAACCTTCACTATATCAACGCCCAGTTCCTGCAGGAGAGCGATATCACCCCGAAGTGTTTTTTCATTGGCGGGTGCACCGTGCCTCGCAAGGTAATCGATAATTTCCCGTGTAGTCATAGCGTTATTCTCATCCGTCTGTATATAAAACATCCTCGTCAAAATCAGCAGACGGGCTTTCACTTTGTTCTTCTCTCCACTATCGCCAGACATCGCAATTCCTTTCTTTCTTTTCTCGTTTTTCTTTTTTCGTCTTTCTCTACGATTCCCTCTGCGGTTTTTTTCTTTCTTTACACTTTTCCCCTGAGTTCTTGCTTTTTCCGTTCCTGCCCGCGGCATCGTGTGCAGACCGATGCTCCCTGCGGACGGCATCGCAGCTTACTTCTGCCGTTTTATCTTCAGTCCGCGCAGATACGCTTTCTGCTCCGGCGTGATTCTCCTGCTTTCGATCGCTTTCTGAATCGCTTTGTTATGCGTCCAGTCATCAAGCCTTTGCTCCTCCAGAAACGGCAGAACCGCATCATACTGTTTGGCAAGAGCCGTGGCAAAATACCAGGCGATCATCATATTCACATAATATTCATCCGATCGGAGCCGCGCCACCATCTCCGGATACGCGAGATCGAAATCTCCGTCCAGATAATGCTCCATCAGCATACCGACGCCGAATCTCACCGTGTAAGGCTGTTCAGATGTCAGCCAGTCCCGTATCGGCGTCAGCAGTTCTGTCCGATGCTTCCTGAATACCCGCGGCGACATCTGGTCGCAAGTCGCCCAGTTATTGACAAAAGGAAGAAACCTTTCCACCGCCGCAAGGCATTCTCCGTAATCCTTCATCTCTGACAAAAGAAAAGCGTGCAGCTGATCCTCATCATAGTATCGGTGCGGGAGATTTTCGAGAAATTCATCCTTATCCGGCCGTTTCCCAAGCTCCTTCGCGAATTTCCGAAGTTCCGGCGTCCTCACTCCGATCATACGATCCGTCGACATTGTCGGGATCAGGCGGCTCTGAAAATCCCGGTAATCTGGATCCTGCAGACGGAACAGTTCCTCCCTGATTTCATCAGTCAGCATAATTCCTCCTCATTGCTGTGTACACATTTTTCTGACTTATACTATACCACAGGTCTGCCCGCGGATAAAGGGCTATCCGCCTGAAGGCCACAGACTGTCCATGGGAAATCTGCGTACTGTCCGCGCGAGTTTCGAGGGAGCCCTCCCCCGATGATTCCGACGTTCCCGCGCCGCCATCTCCTTTTTCGGTTTGCTCCATTTTGTCTCATAGTTGGGACAAACCGGCCTGTCCTGACTCTGATTTGGTGCAGACAGTCTGCTTTCTCCGACGCTTTTCTCCGGGCAGGATACTTACGGACAATGAGGATTTGTTGATTTTTCAGTCGATTTCAATGATTCATAATGATTTGCACAAATACCTTTACAATTGGCATGGACCGTGCTTATTAATATTAGCGTTATATTTTTTTTATTCATCAATGAGGAGGATTTTTCAAAATGGAAAAAGAAACAACAATGAAGACGCCGAAGGCTCCGACTGTATGGCAGTCGCTGATCTCCTTCGGAGCTCTGGTAGCAGTAATGTCTGTCGGCATAGCCTACTTCCATGTAGACCCTCATGTTCCGATGTTTATCGGCGTGATCGTGGCGGCGCTGGTTTCGCTGTCCCTCGGGTACAAATGGAGTCAGATTGAGGAGATGATGATCTCCGGAATCTCCAAGGCGATGCAGGCGATTCTCATCCTGTGTATTGTCGGAATGATGATCGGCGTCTGGCCACTGAGCGGAACGATTCCGACCATGATTTACTACGGGCTCAAGCTTCTGTCCCCGTCGATCTTCCTGATCGCCGCTCTGCTGATCTGCTCGATCACATCCCTGGCCACCGGAACATCCTGGGGAACCGCAGGAACCATGGGATTAGCGCTGATGGGCATCGCCCATGGACTGGGTATGCCCCCGGGGCCGACCGCCGGAGCGATTCTGTCCGGCGCCTATTTCGGCGACAAGCTTTCGCCGCTGTCAGACACGACCAATCTGGCCCCGGCCATGGCAGGCACCGATGTATTCACTCACGTCAAATACATGATGAAATCAACTATCGTAGCCTACTCTATCGCCCTCATTTTCTTCGGCGTATACGGCTTCACGCATGCATCCGGCGGAAATGTGGACACCTCACAGGCTGAACTCCTGGCAAACGGGCTGAAGGATACCTTCAACATTAATCCGCTGCTTCTGATTCCGCCAATCGTTGTCATCGGAGCGATTGCACTGAAGATCCCTGCGATTCCGGGAATCACACTGGGATTGATCACAGGCGCAGCTGGAACATATCTGCCGGAAACTGGCCCAGTCGATGTGCACCCTCCGCAGACGCACTCTGGCCTCCCCGGGCCTGAGTTCAGGGCTGTTGTCGATTTTCCATGCGCTGACCGGCACCATCCCGACCGGCTCTATCACGCGGTCAATCCCGTAATTACTTTTCATTGCTTTTCACTTCTTTTCACACCATCGTACAAAACCCGGTCCAACCGTCATCTCCGGATCCTCTGTTACCAGTTTACAGGATTGCGGCGGACATTCAAGCCCTGTCCCAGATTTGGGCCAGAACAGGATAAAAAAATCCCCCGTCAGGCTAAACTTCCTGACAGGAGACTTCTCAGGTTTACCTCAGGTTCAGCTCAGGCGGAATTATACGGGCCTGTGCCGAGGCGAGCGTCCCTCAGACTCATCTCAGATCCAGCTCCGGCGGAACATCAATCTCCTCTCCCACATATTTTCCGTCCTTTTTGCGCTGCTTCACACACTCTGTCAGCAGGTACTCAATCTGTCCGTTCACCGACCGGAAATCGTCCTCCGCCCAGGACGCAATATCATTATACAGTTTTTCCGAGAGCCGTAACGGCACCTGTTTCTTCTTCATCCTGCTTCGCCTTCTGTCTTCTGTCGTTTCTTCTCCCTATGAGCCACGGACCGGCCATGTACGTTCCAGATGCGGCAAACCGCAATCTTTCATGCCTGCTTTTGTCCGGTTACTCCCGGCAATATGCCGACGCGCAGGTCACTGCCATCCCCCGGCATGTCAGCTCCTGCGCCTGCACGATGACCATCCCCCAACGTGTCTACTCCTGTGTACGATGACTGCTCTTAATACAGGCTTCCTGTATTTACAATCGGCTGTGCCTCATGATTGCCGCAGAGAACAACCATAAGATTGGAGACCATTGCTGCTTTACGCTCCTCATCGAGTTCAACTATTTCTTTTTCATTCAACCGATCCAGAGCCATTTCCACCATGCCGACTGCACCTTCCACGATCATAGTGCGAGCATCCACGATCGCCGCAGCCTGCTGTCTCTGCAGCATAGCCGCCGCAATCTCTGTCGCGTAAGCGAGATAAGTAATCCTTGCGTCAATAATCTCCAGGCCGGCCTCATTCACCTTTTCCTGAATTTCATCCCGGATCCTGGCCGCGACGATCTCGCTGGACCCCCGGAGACTTCCTTCATCCGCAACACCGTCTCCGGTCGTATCGACTCCGGGCGCAACATCATACGGATAATTCCGGACAATGTTCCTCAACGCGCTGTCACACTGAAGTGACAGATATTCCTTGTAATTATCCACATTGAAAACCGCTTTCGCCGTATCCGTTACTCTCCACATCACTGCGATTCCGATCTCCACCGGATTCCCCAGGCAGTCGTTGATTTTCTGTACATTGTTGTTCAGCGTCATGACTTTCAGCGAAATCTTCTTGCTGACCAGTTCAGCCGCATCCGGTTTTTCTTTGTTCCCCTTGAAAAAAGCAGACTTTCCTCCCTCGCCGGCATCGCCGCTCTGACTGAGTCTGGTTCTCGCCGCCGGGTTCATGCCTGTGCAGAAAGGATTCACAAAATAAAATCCCTCACCGCGAATCGTTCCGACATATTTGCCGAACAGCGTCAGAACCAGCGCCTCCTGCGGCTTCAGTATCTTCAGTCCAAGCAGCAGTATCCAGCCGAGGAAGAACCATGCCACGCACAATGCGCCAACCAGAATACTTCCTCCGAATTCCATCGTGCGCAAGAATAGTATCACTGCCGCAAAATAAAGCACAATTACCATAACCAGAACCGTCATCCCCCGTTTTTTCGTTGTCAAAATAGTTTCTTTCATTTCAGTTTCCTCCCAAAATCTGACCGTTAGCGTGTGGAATGCGTGCGATCACGCTGGCCATCCCGATTACCGAGACAACCGAGACGATCGAGACGACCGGAGTTCTCATCGGTTTCCCTCACGCATCTGCCGAACGTGCACCTTGTATCTTAATGATATCATTTTGATATCATTTGTCAAGCGGCTTTTCGAATATTTTTCTTTTCGATTCAATTGAGAGATCACGAGTTCTCGGCCGTCAGGCTATCGGAGAGCGCAGAATCGCGGAAACACACAGGCGATTCTTCAGAACAGTGAATGTGTTGAGACGCATGTTTATACCTCTAGATAGATTTATTTGCCTGAACAGGCCTGTGAACTTTGAAAAATTTATGAAATCGACAGGATTACGTGGCTCGCAGGTTCAGCAGACGGTTCCCGCAGGTCCAGGCCTGTGAAATCTTGCCGGACTGCAAAACCTTGCCGGCCTGCGAAACCATGCCGAGTTATGGTTTTGTCATTTCAGAGCACAACAAAAGAATACTCCGCGCTCCATAGCTATGACTTATTTTGTTCTTTCCGTCATGACTTTTCTAGCGTAGCTGCAGGTGGTCGTTACGGAACCGCCCTCCGATTCTGCTTTGTTCAGAACGCACTCGACCAAACGTCTTGCAATCCCCTGTCCGCCATAAGCAGGATCTGTCTCCGTGTGTGTGATAATCCAGTCGTCAAAATGCCTTTGGTATTCACATACCCCCGTCAGTTTTTCTCCATCGTAGGCGGCAGCGCGCCTGCGGTATTCTTCAAGTCTGATTTCAATCATGATTTGTCACCTCATTCACAATTTCTTTTACATCTGTCCACTTCATTTCGGCCCATCCTTTGTTCCTGCCGCAGCGTCTGCTCGTTTAAAACGGAAATTGTCTCCATTCCTCGCGGCCAGGATTCGAGTGATTCCATACAAAGACTCGGGAATCTCTGATCCCGGCATCAGAATGAAGTTCACCGTCATGCCCGTACCGCAGATATTGTCAATAACTGTGAGCATTTCATCTAAAATACGCTCTATCGGAGGTGCGGGCAACTCGATTGCCCTGCCTGCTGTCACCGCATCAGTCGCTATCCCTGTTGCCGCTGTTCCGGCCGTCGTACCTGCTGTCGCCACTGCAGTCGTCGACGGCACAGCGCTGTCGTGCCGCAGACCGCTATCCCGCAGCCGGTACTGCATATATGCGAAATCCTCAATCTGTGCCTGTGTCGCATAATCTGTCAGTCGAAAATCATCCTTCTCATACATCGCACGCAGCAGATCCGTCAGCCAGAAATACTGAGGAACCGAAACGGAAGTGAACCGAAATTCCACAGGCTCGGGATGCTCCGGATCCGGAAAAGCAAAATCATGGAACAATTCCTGCAGTGCATCGGATGGCTCCACGCCGATATCAGCCATGAGTTTCATGCGAAAACGGTGATACTGTTTCCCTGCTTCGCTGAAGTTTCCCTGATTCAGCAAGATACTGAACTGGATATATGCAGTGTCTTCATCATAGGGATCAATCTCGAGAGTTTTCTCTGCGGCAGCCAGACTTTTCGGGTAATTCCCTTCCTCGAAAGTTCGCTGAATATACGCATGCATCAGTCGAAGATACTGATTTTCCAGCCTGTATCGTTCCATCACTATCATATCGTTCAGCTCGCTGCAGCCGCGGAAATAGTAGTCCGACAGGAAGTCTCTGCGGAACATGTCCAGAACCGTCTCGATCACGTCGCCTGCGGGGTTCTCCGGGGCGTCGCTTGCAGACCTGTCCGCATCATCAGGCCGATCCGCGCCTGCGGGGTTCTCTGAAGTCGCGTCCGGGTCTTCTGCAAGCCGGCAGCGTTCGGCGATTTCAATGTCGCAGACGTACTCATAATCCGGATTGATACGGCAATCAGCGCGGCTGCTCAGAACCAGTGTTTTGTCGTCACGTTCGCCCAGCGCCTTCCGCAGCTGCCACAGATTGAACCGCAGGTTGTATTTACCGGCCTCCTCGCTGCTGTCCGGCCACAGTATGTCGATGAGCTCCGTTCTGCGCATGGTTTTGTTCTCACGCATCATCAGCAGCGCCAGCAGCGCAATGGTCTTTTGGCTGACTTTGTCGTCAAGAGTCCTGCCGTCCAGCCGAAGTATAGGATTATCCATGAATGAAACCGTCAACATGCGTCTGTCCTTTCATAGATGATCTCACCGTTTTTTATCGTAAGATTCACCTTAACCTCCGCCAGATCTGAATTGCTCACCTCGTCCAGATTACGATCCAGAATAATCAGATCGGCAGCCTTGCCTTCTGCAATGCTGCCCCTTTCCTCTTCCAGGAACAAAGCATACGCCCCGTTGATCGTGTACATTTCCAGGGCTTCCTGCCTCGTAATGCTGTTCTCTGGCACGGGATGATTTACCGCGCTGGAGATCGCAGCCATCGGACTGATTTCACATACGCTGTGGTCAGAGCCCCCGCAGATCGTGATCCCGTGATCCAGAATTTCGCGAAACCGGTTCGTCTCTCCATAGCGTGCTCCCAGCCGTTCCTCATACATCCCACCCGGATAACCCCATCTCTCTTCATATCCGGGCTGCATACAGAGTACCACGCCCAGCCGGGCCGCCCTCTCCATCTGATCGATCCGAATCAGTTCGGCGTGCTCAATCCGGTGGCGCATTGGCCGCACATTCCGCTTCCGCGCCGCATACTCGAGGGCATCCAGCACAGAATCAATAGCAGCGTCACCGATCGCATCGAATCCGATCTGCAGGCCGTTTTCGCAGCATTCCTCAACAAAAGAGCGCATATATCCGTCTGTAAAGAAATTATACCCCCGGACTCCTGGCATATCTGCGTAATCCGTAGTCAGCGACGCACTGTGAGTCCCGAACGTGCCGTCAATATATAACGCTCCACCGATGCGACGAAGGCCTTCGTCCGCCACCAGGCGCACATCCGTCGTCTGATAAAACAGTTCGATGGAAAGCGGGTACCGCGCCGCGTTTTTCACGAGGAAGTCGCACTCGCTGTCGTGACCGTGTCCCGTAAGATGGTTGCTTCCCTCCATTGCGGCAATAGTCGTTATTCCTTCACAAAAGAGAGCCGGGAGAAATGCCTGCGTCGCCTCGTCGAAATCTTCCGGCGTGAAAATTTCATTAACCTTTGTTTCCAGAAGCGCTGCCGCCTGTCCGCGAAAAATACCCGTAGGCATCTTTCTGTCGTCCAGTCCGACGCCATTCGCTGCGAACGGCATTTTGTAATACAAAATCGCAAACGTATTCAGAACAATAGTATGCACGTCTCTCGAAAGCAGAAACACCGGCCGGTCGTCACAGATCCGGTCGAGTTCTATACGCGAAGGGAAACGTTTCTCCTTCAGTTCCTCAACACTCAAGTTGTATGCAAGAACTACTTTTCTCCCTTCCGCGCAGGCGCACCGGAGCCGCTCTCCCATCTCCGTGAAAGTATCCGCGCCCTCCAGATTGACCCAGCTCTCCATCAGCGCACTGTTTATCAGGTGAAAATGATTGTCGATAAAGCCCGGGAGCACCGTCGCTCCGGCAGCGTCGATCTGACGAATTCCCTCTGTTTCATACTGCCGGTATCCGTCGCCGTTTCCGAGTTTCACGATTTTATCCTCTTCAAGCAGCACCCATTCACAGCGCCGTCCCTGCTCCATTGTCATACAGTTCCCGTTTTTTATCAGTATCCGATTTCCCATACGTTCTGTCTCTACCTCTCGCTCTGAACTTCTGTCCCTATCATAACACAAAACGGAGCTGTGGGAAATGTTCTCCTGCCGGAGACAAAATCCCTCAGAATGTCCCTGAAGGAATCCGCCTGAAGCAGGCATCCGGATCACAGCCCCGTTTAATTTTGTCGTCTATTTCTCAAAGACGATCTGTCCGCCCACCATCGTCATGACAGGAAGGATATCCTTGATACTGTCATGATCGACCGTGAAGATGTCGCTGTCGAGCAGCACCATGTCGGCATAATAGCCTTCTTTAATGCGTCCCTTGACGTCTTCCATGAACTCACCGTAGGCGCTCTCCACAGTGTACGCGTCCACTGCCGTCTCCACATCCACACATTCATCGGGATAGAATCCGCCGGCAGGTTCGCCGTTAAGATTTTTTCTGGTAACCGCCATGTAGATGTTCGGGAACGGGTTGCAGTCCTCTACCGGGCAGTCCGTGCCGTAAGCGACATGGGCTCCCTTGCGGGTCAGGCTTCCCCAGGCGTATGATGTGGACGCCAGCTTTTCCCCGACGAGTTCCTCTACAATGCGCATATCATAATCCAGGAAGATCGGCTGCGCGAACACCAGAATGCCCTCGTCTGCGATCCGGTCGAGCAGTTCCTCACTGGTCACCTGACAATGGATAACAGTATGCCTCAGGGCGTTTTTACCGTCAACAAAAGCTTTCTCGTAGCTGTCAACAGCTCTCTTGACCGCTTCATCACCGATACAGTGTGTAACCACCTGCAGATTGTGTTCTTTCGCAAGCCTGCAGTATTCATCCATGTCTTCCGGAGCAATCCATTCCAGACCGTGGTTCTCCGGTGCTCCTACATATCCGTTCGTCATCAGCGCCGTCCGCGCACCGAGACTTCCGTCCTTGAACAGCTTCAGCGGTCCGAGCGTCAGCCAGGAATCCTTCGGGTAAAGCTCCTTCCGATGGGCGTACTCGCCGTTTTCCAGATAATCACGGAATTCGTTCAGATCATTGAAGCAGACCTGGTGGCGGTAGCGCAGTTTTCCCTCGCCGCTGTTATAGATTTTGTGGAACAAATCAAAGGCAGCAGGGCCGTCCATGAATGTCGTTCCCACGTCATTGCTCTGAACGCTGGTGAGTCCGTGGGAAACGCAGTAGTCCATGGTTTCTAGTATGATTCTGTGACGCTCTTCGAGGGAAAAGTCCGGTACAACCCTTTTCGCAAGATTCGTGCCGTTTCCGTAGAAGAGTCCGTTGGGTTCTCCGTTTTCATCAACGCCGAAATCCCCTTTTTTGAACTCCGCATTCTCCTTCACATGCAGCATGTTCAGCAACGTCGTATTGACAGAAACGATGTGGCCGCAGACACGTTCCAGCACGATCGGATAATCCGTGCTGATTCTGTCCAGGTCGTGACGGTCCGGCATCCGGTCGCCATCAGTAAAGAGATCCTGATTCCAGCCGATGGCGTGCATGCCGTTCTTCACATGGCCGGGGTGCGTCTCCGCGAATTCACGGCAGATACGGATCATTTCGTCAATCGACGTAACGCCTTCGATCATCGCCTGGTTACGGGTTTCACCAAACTGCATAAAATGCATGTGAGAATCATTCAGACCCGGAATCAGTGTTCTGCCCTCGCAGTCCCTCTTTTCTGTTTCGGCGTCCGCCGCAGCCAGCAGTTCCATGTTCCCGCCGACAGCCCGGATGATTCCGTCCTCAACCAGAACAGCTTCCTCGAAATGGCCTCGTTCGACATATACCTTCGCGTTGTATAAAAGTGTCTTACTCATTTCCTTTCGCTTCCTTTTTGATTTTTCTGTCGAATATGTAATATACCACAGCGCCGACAGCCGGTACGGCAAATCCTGCGAATCCGTTTACCGGATCCTCCATCGCGCCCTGAATGAACAGTCCCACGAAGATCGCCGCAACAACGACGACGGATACCGGATAGAACCATACTTTGTACGGACGCTCAATATTGGGATACTTCCGGCGCAGAATCGGAACCGCGATGATAACCAGAACATTGAACAGCATCACAGAGAGAACGACCAGATTAGTCAGCTGGTCCAGATTCCGCAGAAGCACCAGAACACAGGACAGCACACCCTGAACGATAATCGGCACCGTCGGGATTCTGTACTTGGGATGAAGCTTCGCAAAGCTCTTGAAGAAGTGTCCCTCTTCTGCCATCGCATAATACATTCTCGGCTGAGCCAGAATCATTCCGTTCATAGAGCCGAACATTGCCAGGATCATGCCGACGGACACGACAACCGCGCCGGCGCTGCCCAGTACCTGTTTCGCGACAGCCGTACCCAGATACAGGTCCTCGTTGTTAATCATATTTACGATTGTTTCATGAGGCAGAACCTTCATGATTGCGAAGTTGAACAAAGTGTACAGCACCGTTACTCCGCCGATTCCGATGATAATCGCCAGCGGAAGATTTCGCTTCGGGTTCTTGATTTCCTCCGTAACGGTATTCAGGTTGCTCCAGCCCTCGTACGCCCACAGCGCAGCGACGATCGCAATCGCCATCATGCCGATGATGCTCGTATGATTTTCCGCAGCGTATGTCGAAGCGGAGCCGAGGGACAGATCCGGGCTCGCCTTGCCCGCGACAAGGGCAGCAACAAGGATGATCAGAATAGGAACCAGCTTGGCGACCAGAGAGATGTCCTGGATCACCGACGCAACCTTCACTCCGATCAGATTATACAGAGTCGCACCGACAATCAGAATGACGGCGGCAATCTTTACACCTGTATCGCTCAGACCCACAAAAGGCTTCAACACCGTCATCATTGCGATGGACACAGCGGCGATGGAACCGGGCCCGCCCACCAGCCAGTCGGTGAATCCGGCCATGAAGCCGAACACCGGATGATACGCCTCGTTCAGATACACCAGACGGCCGCCCGCCTTCGGCATCGCGCATCCAAGCTCCGCATAGCAGAGTCCCGCAAACAGCGAGATGACTCCTGCGACAATCCAGCAGATCAACGCCAAACCGCTGTTCATGCCGGTTCTTTGTAAAACATATGATCCCAGATAGAATATCCCGGATCCGATCATAATTCCGCCGATAATGCTGACGCCGCCGAACACGCCGATTTCTCTCTTAAATTCGGTCTGCTCGGTGGTCAGTTCGGCCAGTTTCTTTTCATCATTCATTCGATGATACCTCCCTAATGTCCTTAAAATTTAACTGCCGTCATTTTACGCGCAGGAGGTTTAACGGCGCGTTTAATACGAGAGGTGCACCGGCCGCAGGCCGTCTCCGGTTAAACAGTTTCTGCACGGTCAGCCGGCGGGATCGCAGAGGGGTCTGCTGTTAAGGATCACCTCTCTTTATCATCTCACGTTCGTATATTCTGTCAGGAATTCCGGCTCCTGGTCTCGAGTATTTCGACGATGGCTCCATACAGCACGCCGGCCACCGGCCAGATGATCCATGTCATCTCCCATCTGCCGCTCAGGAAACTGCTCCCCAGGTAAATCGCAACCGTAATTCCCCAATACGCCCCGGAAACAGAACGATTGATTTTTTTGTGGGAACGGGAATATTCACCTTCCTCCAGCAGTGCGCGATAACCGTTCCAGGTGACGGATGCCCGCACGATCAGATAGACTCCTGCCGATACAAGAACCAGCAGCAGACAGACTGCAAGGATCATAGGCATATCGTCATCGCTCCGGAATATCGCTCCTGCGATAAAAATGGGGAGGCAGGCAATAACACACAGACCGATGCCGATCACCATCATGCGTCGATACGTATCTTCCCATTTTTTCATCCGGTCCCGTACCATGCCTTCGACTCCGTAAACTGTATCGATAGGCTCTTTCTCCAGGTATTCATACTTCCCGAGTTTCATTCCGGCGGATACAAAAAGAGCAACCCCCGCGGCGATGAATAAAATCGTCGGAATGAGTCCGGTCATCGCCGCCCGATCCTCTTCTATGGGGATCATGCCGTATTCTGACGCACCGCTGAGAAAAATCAGCGCTACAGGGGATAAGATACAAAGCATCACACCAAAGGCGATCTTCGGCGCCGTCATCGCCTTAACTTCGAGAAAACTGCCGGCCATTTCCATAGTGACTCTCCTCAGAGATGTTTCCTCCCCGTCACATTCCATCACGCCGACGTCAGACGTCACGTCCGCTTCCTCAATTTCATCCTTTAACAGGTAGTCCGTACTCACACCGAACAGCCCGGACAGCTGCAGAATTTTGCTCATGTCCGGAATGGATTGAGCGCTCTCCCATTTGGAGACCGACTGGCGGCTCACTCCCAGTCTCTCTGCCAGCTGTTCCTGGGACCACCCCGCTCTCTTTCTGAGTTCCATGATTTTGTCTGCCAGTATCATCTTCATCCTCCCGGCTTTACACGCCTATACTGATGGTTTACCTGATGAGAAAAGGATAGTCTCTTATACAGTTGCAGACCACCAAACCGCCTTTGCAATGTGTCAACCGCCGGTTGCAATTGCTTTCATTATAGTTGGTTATGTCAGGATGTCAACACCTCTGACGCAGACATCTCCGATACTCGCGACACTGGAGACACTCACTTTTCGATGCTGGTTCCATTTCGCTTTGGCACAGTTTGCTAAATTCGCAGTCTGGCACGGTTCGCGTGCTCGCGGTAATCCTGCACAGCATTCACAGCGCTCACGTAACGGTTGAAATAATCTGGCACATAATGTTAAAATATGGTCAGTGAATCCGCCGTAGGACCGGACACAAATCCGTCGCAGCCGTAATACGATACAGGTTTCCGGTCTGCCGCGGCGATTAACAGGAGGCGTATATGCTGGAAGAAGCAATCTCATATCAGGATAATTTTCCTATCGCAATTACGGTCGCAGATATCACAAGGTATCCAATTCATTACCACAAGGATACCGAAATCGTCTATGTCCTAGACGGTTCCATAAACCTTCGGAACGGCTACTGCACCTATTCTCTCAATGCCGGAGATATTTTCACCAACGCCGGACACGAGGTTCATACTATGGAGGCAGACACAGAGAACATCACCGCAGTGTTCCATATCAGCAATCTCTTTTTTACACAGTTTTTCCCGGATCTTCCTAAGGGCTGCTTCCGCACCAATCCATCGAACGATCCGAGTCCGCGGCTGCCTCATCTGAAGCACACGCTGCTCCAGCTGCTCATTGCATATCTGCAGAAAAACATCAATTACCGGGACACCTGTATAGAGCACTGCATGGAAGTCGTCCGCACCCTGAACCGTCATTTCAACCTGTTCGCCTTTAATGACGATGTAGTTGTCCATTTCAACTGCGACAATCCTGTAATAGAGGAGCGCATCAGTCACGTGATTAACTATATATACGCCAATCACGAGCTGAAAATCACACTGGATGATCTGGCCGAAATGGAGCATCTCAGTTCATATTACCTGTCTCACCTGATCCGTCAGTACTGCGGAATCAGTTTCAGGGATTTTCTGTCCTTCGCGCGGGCAGAGTGGTCAGAAATTTATCTTCTGGAAACCGACAAGAAGATAAACACCGTAGCCCACATGGTGGGATTTTCCACATCAAAATATTATGAGGATGCATTTGTCCGGTGGTTCGGCCACACTCCCCGCGAACATCGGGCAGCAAACCAGAATAACGTGATCAGCCCGGACAATCCACCGGTTCTGAAGCAGCTCACGGTCTCCCGAGCCCTGGATGCCGCGCGCAGATTGAGCTCACGGCTCATACAGCAGGATACCCAGCTCTCCATGGCGAAAAGGATCCATCTCACGGACAGAATCCCTCCGGACGCAGAACCGATTGCAGCCTTCCGGCACCATCTGAAATTTTCCGTTACAACTGCCGATTTCGAATCCATCGGATACAGTCTGTTCGATCACCTGCGCCAGCTCTGCTGTACAGAGGTTGTTCTGATCTGCCGGGACGACGATGATCCGAAGCAATGCGATGAGCTGGAGCAGAGGTTTCTTAAGAGGGGAATCAAAGTGGAGCGCCAAAGCCGCCTCTTTCCGAGCGAACAAAAGTATTTCGGCTTTGATTCTGTGGCAGGACTGATCTATATCGTCCGTCATGGTGTTATGGAGCCGAACAGCACGATCAGCCTCGGTCTGCGCGATCAGGGAGATCCGGATGTTCTTCTGAAGGGCGGACGCAGCCTTCTCACCTCCGGAGGCGTTCCCAAACCGATGTATACGGGATTGAATTTTCTCGTTTCAAATGAAGGGGAACTGGTTCTCCGCAATAAATATTATGCAGCCGTGCGGCTGCATAATAAAGAAGCTTATATTCTTATGGCAACGAACTACAACAGCGACATACTGGGGCTTTGTCAGGGGACAGGCACCATCTATCATGCAGACGATGTTCTGAATTCCTTTCAGGATGAACTGACCGTGAATATCGCGATTGACCTGAACCCCGGGGAATATCTGATCACACGGTATTCCACCAGCACCTTCGACAGTATGTTCGGGCTTATGAGCAAACTTCACTTTCCGGAGAAACTTCCCCTGAAATATGATATCCATCTGGAATACACCACCAATCCGATCGTGGACGCCTATGTGGAGCAGGTCCGTTCCGAACTGTCTGTTGATATGAACTTCCGCGGTGCCGGTGTTCAGGCTGCGCTGATACAGAAGATCTGACAGATTGCGCTGTACCGGCCGCACCGGAAAATATTTTGTTCACTCCCCGTCATCCATAAGTTCATCTAAAAGCCGGCAGGCATATGCTGTAAGGACGGAGCACCCGCGGTACCTCTGCTCATCGTAGATAGTTTTCCGCTGATCCGGATCTGCGTAATTCGCCTTGAGAATTCCGGCGCATGTCAGACTTCCGAACTGTTCCTTAAATCTGCGGTCAAATTCTGCCTGTTTCTCCTTCAGTACCTCGTAATTCGAGAACTCGGAGAAGTCCCGATATCCAAATTTCAATCCAAGCGACATCAGTGCACCTGTTACCGCTCCGCAGCGTTCTCCGCACTGCATTCCCCATCCGAATCCACTTGCCGCCAGCATTGCCATGTCCTCATCATATCCCAGTTTTTTCGCACCATAGCGAAACGTAATCTGTGAGCACATCAGTTCCTGTGCAAAGTCCCTGTCAATCTGCGCAACCAGTTCCGGATCAACAAGCCGTCGGGTTTTGTCCCGCCCTATTTTAAACTCATGCGGCATATTTCCTCCGTTCCGGAAACACTTTTCCTGTTATCAGTCAATTGCCGAAATATCCTCTCTGCTGATTCCATCCGGCGGAGTAAAGTCCATGTCCTCATAGGCAACCCATTTCGTATGCTTTACCTTTTTGTAAACAAAGAACATTACAATTGACAAAGGAATGATGGCATAGCAGGTGATGAAATCAAACCAGTTGAAATCTGTAAATACCCACCAGTTCGCACCGAAGCATACGATGATGCAGACAACGATTGTAAATATCGAGCCGGCAGGATAGAGCGGCGACTTGTAGTCCAGCTCATCCAGCGAACGTCCCTGCCTGACCCAGCCTCTCCTGAATCTGTAGTGAGCGAAACTGATCGTCAGCCAGTTGTAGACGCCTGCGATTCCGCAGAGATAGTAAGCTGCAGTATACGCCACGCCGTCTCCCAGCAGAGATGCGACAAAAGCGAACGCTGCAATGAAAGCGGTAAGCAGGACAGCTCTCACCGGCACGCCCCTCTTGCTGATCTTCGCGAAGAACTTCGGGGCGTCTCCCTTCTCCGCCATATGCTGCATGGTTCTGGAAGCGGCATACATGGATGAATTTCCGCAGGACAGAACCGAAGTCAGGATTACAGCGTTCATCAGGGATGCGGCGGCGGCAAATCCTGCGTTGCGGAAAATTATTGTGTAAGGCGCCGCTGCCACGTTGCTTTCTGAAGCATCCAGCAGAGACGGTTCTGTGAACGGAATCAATGTAGCCACAACAAAGATCGTTCCCAGATAGAAGATCACCAGTCTCCAGAACACACTGTGAATCGCTTTCGGAACATCGTGTTTGGGATTCTCAGATTCAGCTGCGGAAAGCCCTACAAGCTCCGTATTTGAGAACGAGAATGCAGCAACCATGAAGATACCCACCATACCTCCGATTCCATTTACAAACGGTGCTTTTCCGGCCTTGCCGCCATCCAGTACCCAGTTGTGGAACCCGGCGTCTTCACCACTGTGCATAATTCCGATAATCATCAGCACACCGACTACCAGGAAAATTACCGTGATCACGACCTTGATTCCGGCAAACCAGAACTCCGCTTCTCCGAATCCTTTAACAGAGAACAGATTGAGTGCCAGCAGGATTGCAAGGAACAAAACCACAAATACTGCGGAATTGACGTCCGGGAACCAGTATTTTATGATGATGGCTCCTGCAATCAGCTCTGCGGCTACTGTCATAGAACTGCCAAACCAGTATGCCCATCCATTTGTAAATCCCCACGCCGGATCAACGAAACGGTTCGCATACGAAGTAAACGCACCCGGTATCGGTAATTCCGTCGCCATTTCTCCCAGCGCCGTCATCATGAAATACACGACAACACTCATGATCGCATAGGCAACCATCGCTCCGCCGGGTCCGGCATCGCGAATTGTTCCTCCCATAGCCAGAAACAGTCCTGTTCCGATCGATCCGCCGATGGCAATCATCTGCAGGTGCCTGCCCTTCAGGCCTCTGTGGAGGGAGTTATTGTTTCCAGTGTCTTTACTCATAATTGCACTCCTTTTTTATACCTTCTGCAACAATAAACCACATATGATAAATCAGACTCTGCCTAATATATCGATCGAAATTCCTTCAGATTCCATAAAAGTCCGGATCTCCTCCAGCCTCTCCTCCGATGGAGGACGGAATCTTTCCTGCTGCCTTCCCAGACGATTCATCTTGGAGATTCCAAGATCATGATAGGGAAGCAGGGTGGCTCTCCGGAGCCCCATACCCCTCATCAGGGCGGTCACCGCCTCGATTTCCTCAGTTCCGTCATTAATCCCCGCCATAAGCGGCATACGAATCTGTATTTTATCCCGAACTTCCGGGTATTCAGCCAGCATCTGCAGATTCGCAAGAATCACATCATTGCTCTGTCCCGTCAGGTCTTTGTGCGCGGCAGGATCCATCGACTTGATATCAAACAGCAGATCTGTCACGCCCTTCCGCAGGGCCATCTCAAGCAGAAACTGCCCATCGCCGAATCCCGATGTGTCCAGACAGACGCCGACTCCGTGCTCTTCCGCCAGAATAATCAGCTCCCGAACGATTTTCGGATTCGATAAGATTTCCCCTCCACTCAGAGTCATGCCGCCTCCGGTCTGATCATAGAAATCTTTGTCCTGAAGAACCTGCCGGAATATTTCCTGCGCCGCCATCGGTTCCGCAACACGTTTCAGCGCCTGGGCATAACAACCATCTACGCACTTCATGCAACAGTCGCATTTCTGACGATCGATACTTATCCGCCCGTCCTCATCCGTGGAAACGGCCTTCCTTGGACAAATCTTTATACAATAGCCGCAGCCGATACAACTGTTCGGAAGCTGGATGAGCTCCTGCTCCGCATTGATCAGCTCCGGATTATGACACCATCTGCAGTTCAGCGGACATCCCTTGAGAAACACCGTCGTGCGGATCCCCGGGCCGTCTTCTGTGGAGAATTTCTGAATTGCTCCTACCAGCGCCTGTACTGATTCATTACGCATATGATTCCCCTTTTTTATAAATATTTATGCAAATGATAACATTTTGTCAATCCTCTATCTATGATTTTATTGCTATTAATATTGATTATATTGCTTTGTGATAATTCCCCGCTCATCAGTTCTCCTTCGGGATTAATGGTCGATGACGGCTGTTTGTCAGCATCATCGCGGCGCACAATCACGCTTTACATGGTACGCGACTTACGCGACAAACTTACGCGACAATATGATTGCCCATAGACACTGTAAAACGCCCGGCCAACATTTAACAAGAAAATCAATTTCTAGAGCAACTAAATTGTTGTTTGAGTTCTGCTGTTAATTTAGAATGGTAGCAAGAACTGAGCAATGGGGAGGTTTCATATGACAGACGAACGTAAGGTATGTATTGTAACCGGCGCATCCGGGGGAATTGGCTCCGCAGTCGTAAAGAAATTCTGCAGCAGCGGCTATGATGTAGAGATGCTGGACATCGATGAGGATGCATTAAAAACCGTTATTGAAAAGAAAAAACTTGATCCGGCACGTGTACGCTGCCATACTCTGGATGTTTCTGTCGAACAGCAGGTGAAGGACACCATCGAAGGAATTCTCGATGCCCGGGGAAGGATCGATGCTCTGGTAAACACCGCCGCGATTATCGGAAAATACAATCCGACCATTGATTATACTTTCGAGAACTTCAAGAGAATTTATGAGATCAATGTGTTTGGCACATTTCTGATGATGGAGCACGTTCTTCCAATCATGAAAAAACAGGGAAAGGGCAGCATTGTCAACTTCGGCTCTGTCTCAGGAATGACCGGATATACCTATGAAATCGGATACGGCTCCAGCAAGTGGGCAATCATCGGTATGACAAAGAATGTCGCAAATGAATACGGGCAGTTCGGCATCCGGGCCAATTCAGTATCCCCGGGCTGGGTAAACACAAACATGTTCCGTAAATCGGTAGAGGATTACAAGAATTTCAGCGACTCACAGGTAACCCTCGGACCGCTGGGAAGACCTGCTGAACCTGAGGAAATCGCCAATGTCGTATACTTCCTCAGTTCTGATGAGGCAAGCTATGTAAACGGCTCCAACGTTCTTGCCGACGGCGGCATGATGCTGGGGTAAAATATCAAAAGAAGGAGTAGAGAAATGTTAAACCCGAGATTACAGAGAATGCGGGACAAGCTTTGGAACACCCGCCCTTGTATCACGTCAGAGCGTCTTGTTCTGGCGACAGAAGCTTATAAAAAATTCGCAGGAACCGCTATTCCTGAATTCCGTGCGGAAGTCGTCCGCTATATCGCAGAGCGGATGACGACACTGATCATGGAGGACGAGCTGATCGTCGGCACCCCGACCAACAAATACAGAGGCGCCAACCTGCATCCCGAATTCCAGTCCAGTTCCTGGTATATCAGCGACATTGACGAATTTTCCACACGATCCAAAGATCCGTACGATATCTCTCCGGAGGACAAAAAAATCATTCTGGAAACTCTGCCATACTGGAAAGGAAAGTCCATGGAGGATATGTCCAAAGATGCTATTCCGCCGCATATCCGGGAATGTATGGCAGACGACATCATCACTGTCGGACTTACCAACGGCGTATCCGGCGAAACAACCTGTGATCACGAAAAACTCCTGTCCGCAGGACTGAAGGGATATATGCAGGAATGCCGCGAAAATATAGCTAAGACTCCCGGAACCTGCAAAGAGGATCAGGAGAAAATCGATTTCTGGAAGGCCTGTATCATCCAGTGCGACGGTCTGATCACCTACGCTCACCGCATGGCCGATGAAGCGGAGCGTCAGGCTGCCGAATGTGCAGATCCGAAACGAAAGAAGGAACTTCTGACCATAGCTGAAAACTGCAGAGTCGTGCCGGAAAATCCGCCTCAGACTTTCCAGCAGGCCCTTCAGATGGTGTGGTTCGCCCATGTGTATTTCCACATCGAAGTCTGCACCACCGCCTGCGGCTACGGCAGATTCGATCAATATATGTGGCCCTTCTACAAAAAAGATGTCATCGACGAGAAAAACATCACCGAGGACGAGGCCTTCGAGATGCTGGCGTGCCTGTATCTGAAGTCCTGTGAGGTATATGAGGTCAGAGACAAATGGTACGCAACCTCTTTCGCCGGCTATCCTATGTGGGAGATTCTGATCGTAGGCGGTCAGACGCCTGACGGCAGAGATGCGACCAACGAATTGTCCTACGTCTGCCTTGAAGTGGCGAACCAGTTAAAGACCACTCAGCCTGTTATGGCGGTAAGAGTCTGGGAAGGGTCTCCTGAAGCACTGATCCGCAAGGGCTGTGAAATGATTCAGGACGGACAGGCCAACCCCGGATTCTTCAACGATGACGCCGCCATGAAAATGGCATTGGGCAAAGGCTGCACTTTAGAAGAGGCACGCGACTGGACTATCGTCGGCTGCATCCAACCCGGTCCGGGAGGCGGAGCAACAGATGGTTCCCCGGACGCCGGCTATGTGAACATGGGCAAAATGCTGGAATTTGTTCTCCATAACGGAGTAGATCCGTCCACCGGAAAACTCATGGGACTCCAGACCGGAGACCCGCGGGAATTCAAGGATATCGAAGAGTTCAAGGACGCTCTGAAAAAGCAGATCATCCATCACTACAGATTAATTCAGACCGGCTATAACATCATGCAGAGCATGCACATGCTTCGTTTCCCCGTAATCTTCGCCGGAATGGTAACAAAGGGCTGCGTAGAAAGCGGGAAATCCGTCCAGGACGGAGGTGCCAAATACTCGACGGCCGGACTGTATATCACAGGAGCTGCAAATATGGCAGACTCGCTCGAGGCCATCGAGGAATGTGTTTACAGGGACAAAGACATCACAATGGATCAGCTGATCAATGCTCTCGACAACAATTTCGAAGGCGAAGAGCGAATGCGCCAGCTACTGCTCAACAAGCCTGAAAAATACGGAAACGATAAACCCCATGTTGACGGGATCTACCGGGAGATGATGCACTTTATCGCCGACGAAGTACAGACCTGGAAGGATGCCCGCGGCGGAACGTATTCCTTCAATGTCCACTCCCAGACGGTGAATGTTTCACACGGCATGGTCACAGGCGCTACTCCGGACGGACGACTCGCCGGTGAACCGTTCTGCGACAATTCCTCTCCAATGATGGGAAGAGACACCAGCGGGCCGACCGCAACCGTGAAATCCGTTGCCTCTATGGGGCAGGAGGCCTTCCATGACGGTGCTTTGTTCAATCTCCGTTTCGATCCTAAAGGAGTCGAAGGCGAAAAAGGCCTCGCCGCAATCGAAGGAGTCATCAAGACCTATTTCAAACATGGCGGTGAGCATATCCAGATCAACGTCGTAGACAACAAAACGCTCAGGGACGCGCAGATTCATCCGGAGCACCATAAAGGACTGATGGTTCGCGTCGCCGGATACATGGCCTACTTCACCGAACTGGACAAAGGAGCCCAGGACACCATCATCGGCCGCACGGCGCACTACGAATCATAAATCCGTATAAAAGAAAAAGACCTGCCGCACCCGGTGCAGTTAGGCAGTTTATCAAAAAACAGAAGCCAGAGGCGATGTCTCTGACTTCTGTTTCCTTTGTTTCCACAAAATATTCCGCAGGGCTGGAATTCATACGCGATTTAATACAGTTCCCCGCCCATGTTTTGATTGATTACTGGACGATTTCACCGACGCGATCCTCATGATCATATTCCGCTCTCATTTCCGGCGTCAGCTGATCCATCAGATCCCTTCTTCCGATCTTCGCCATAATGGAAATACACATCACGATAAACATCGCGAAGCAGTATATGACCATTGGCGTTACTTCAATTCCCGTGAGAGGCGCTCCGGAATCCTTGGCGAAACTCAGCGTATATATCATCGCCGGAGACCAGGGCAGACAGTATGCCAGCGTATTAGACTGAGCGTCCATCAGATTGGCCATCCGGTACGGAGATATACCATGCTGTTTCCCCAGCGGCTTCGCAAACGAAGCTCCGACTGCCAGAATCGCCGGTGCATTCAGTCCCATGATTCCGGACAGGACGATAACCATCAGAGAACAAGTACACCCCTGAATTCAAGGCCAAGATCGTTCTCGCAGTGCTCGAGGGCGACCGCGAGCTCGGCGAGATAGCTGCCGAGAATAATCTGAATCCTAACATGGTCAGAACCCGGAAGGCTGAGTTCATCAAGAATGCCAACCGCGTATTCAACGAGCGTCAGTCTGAGAAAGAGATCCGCAGAAATGGAGCTGAACTGGAGCAGGAACGAGACCAGATGCTGAAGGCCATAGGTCAGCTAACGATGGAGCGCGATTTTCTCCAGGAGGTGTTTCGCCGAAACGGGTACCCAGTTCCAGCACAAGATAAATCCAAACGCTGAACTTCCGATCACACGCCAGTGCGAGCTGCTCGGAATCAGCAGATCAACATATTACTATAAGCCGGCCTGCCTCGATCCTGAAGCTGTAGAACTCAAAGAGCGGATCATGGCTGAGATCGACAAGATCCATACAAAGCATCCATACATGAGCCAGCGCAAGATCGTCAAGAAGCTCAGAGACAAAGGCTACGACGTAAGCCGCAAACTCGTCCGCAGCTATATGCAGGAGATGGGCATTTACCCGATCTACCCGAAACCGAATCTCTCAAAGCGCAACTTCAAAGAAGGCGTTTTACCGTATCTCCTGCGGAATATGCACATTTATATGCCTAACCTCCAATTTGTCACCCTGACATCTAAATCGCAATCACGACCCACTGTTATCCAAATCACTAACTCAACCCTATGTTATCTTAATAGCCTTCTCGATCATCCAAAACAGGATTTTCCTTGTCGCGTTTTTTCAAATACTCGATGTATTCATTTCCCCACACTTCAAGTTCGGCAAGCACCTTCTCAAATTTATGGCCAATCTCACTCAGTTCGTACTCAACTTTAGGTGGTATTTCAGAATATACCCGGCGCACGATCAAATCGTCCTTTTCCAACGCCTTGAGCTGACGCGATAAAGTGGTATGTGTCATATTCTCCGGCATTCGGCGCTGAAGCTCGTTAAAGCGCACCGGCGCATCTTTTAAAAGATACATAATGTACATAGACCATTTCCCTGTCAGCACCTTTTGAGAAGTGACGTAGGGACATAGGCCAAACAGCTGCTTTTTTTCCATATGACCTCCATAGGTATCATTGAGGATACCAGTATCATAAAATATCGTACTTGTGAAAAATCTCCTACATGGATATAATATCACGTGCAAGTTCAAAATACAACACAAACTGAAAGGATGGTTTTATCATGAAGGAAATCTATGAATATCTGAAGAACTGCGGCACATTTTATCTGGCTACCGTGGATGGTGACAAACCACAGGTTCGTCCCTTTGGCGCGGTATGCGAATTTGAAGGTAAACTGTATTTCGTCACCAACAATCAGAAGGAAGTCTATAAGCAGATGAAGGCCAATCCCAATGTGGCAATTTGCGGTATGTACAAAGGTACCTGGATCCGCGTTAGCGGTGTGGTTGAAGAAGATACCCGGCGCGAAGCACGCGTAGCCATGATGGATGCCAACACTGCTTCCCTGAGCAAAATGTACACGGTGGATGACAACCTAATGACCGTTTTCAAATTCGTAAGCGGTAAGGGTACGGTTTATTCTTTCACTGAAGCGCCTGTATCGTATTCGCTGTAAGAAGAGGCAGCAAGGATGGACACTTCAAAGATTTTATCAATTCTGTACAGCGAGATTCATTCTGTCGTTGTTGGAATGATCGACTCCGAAGGGCATCCATCCAGTGCATTTCTGGATGTCATGTTTGCAGAGGAGGACGCTGTTTACTTTATGACCTCCGACAATGGTCGAAAGCTGTATCACCTGCTGAACGGCAGCGACTATATTTCCATTTGCGGAAAAACGGAAGGTGACTTTTTTCACGCAAAGATGATTACGATACAGGGAAGAGTGCGCAACATCGGCAAAGCCCGTGTGGATGAACTGATCGATGCGAATCCCTATATGAAAAAACTGTATCCGGATGAGCAAAAGGAAAAGCGCAGGATCATTGATGTCTTTCAAGTCTACGAAGGCTATGGCAACTATCAGGACTTTGGCGTTACTCCTCCGAAACAGACAGAGTTCCAATTTCACTGCGAGATTGAATAAGGCTGGTACTTATGAGTGAACAATTTTTATTTGGAAAAGCCGTGAAGACAATCGCAGATGCCACGCATGTGATTATCGGTGCCGGGGCCGGCTTATCAGAAGCCTCAGGTATTGAAATGGGGGGCCGCCTATTTCACGAACAATTCCGGGATTATCAGCAGAAGTATGGCATACAGGATTTATATAGCGGAGGGTTTTATCCTTTTCCAACTGAAGAGGAACGCTGGGCATTCTGGGCGCGGCATATCTGGCTCAGCCGCTATAAAGTGGGAGGGACACCTCTGTACCGCGATCTGCTGGCACTCGTAAAAGACAAGTCGTATTTCGTGATCTCGACAAACTGCGACAACCAGTTTGTGCTTTCCGGTTTTCCCGAGGATCGCGTATTCCAAGTACAAGGCGATCTTAGTGAATTCCAATGCTCGATTCCATGCCATCAAAAAGTGTACAGAAACGAGGATGCCGTAAAGCGCATGGTGGAGACTACCCATGGCTTTCGCATCCCCTCCGACCTGCTTCCCCGTTGTCCAGTCTGTGGAAAGCCAATGTCCATGCACCTTCGAATGGATAATACCTTTGTTGAGGATGAGACGTGGCATGAAAGAAGCACTGCCTACCAAGAATTCTTAGAGCAGGCAATGGCTCATAAACCTGTTCTATTGGAGCTTGGTGTAGGATTCAATACCCCCGGAATCATTCGTTATCCCTTTGAGAGGATTGCGGCTGCAAATCCAGATGCAATGTTAATCCGTGTCAATCAAGGAAATGCAGGGGCGAGCTATATAGATCTTACTAATATCCTGTCAATACAGCAGGATTTGAAGGTAGCAATTGACAAGCTCAAACGCTGGTCAGCCGCCTGATTGATAAGATCACCGCCCCCCGCTGACCGCATCACCGTAGACCTCAAATCCGGCATCACAATCGATAGCGAAGCAAAAAAACAAGGCTCCCGCCGCCATTCACTCTAAATCTGATCGACATTCTGACCACATTACCCTAGTCGGTCAGCTATCAATCTGGTGTTATACAAACGGCACCTGTACCTACAGTGATATGGATGAATTGATTGAGGTATGCGTCCGTAACATGGTGAATGAGGAATTCACCGAGGAACAGGCGCGGGCATACTTGAGAGAAACCCTGCCAAAACTAGATTACTGGAAGATGTACGAGGAACTCGGAGATGGCAGAAAATTTGATGAGTTTAAGCATGAACTGATTGAAGAGATCAACGCTTTTCATATCGAAGGAATGCCAAAACTTGAAAGCCTGAATGCACTTGTCGGACAATATGTGAACCTGGAATACAGGCTGGAGTAGTACCGTTTAAATGCAGTCGTTAAATCCACAAAAAGATGATAATATATCATCAGGGAAGGTGGAGACATGAAATACGATAAGGAATTCAAACTGCGGGCCCTTGAACTGGCCGATGAAATCGGCGTCAAGGCAGCTGCGGAGCAACTCGGCATCAAGTATTACACGCTTGCCGACTGGCGTCGCCAGCGCAAGGCTCACGGCAAAGAATCTTTCGTTGGCAGTGGTAACAAAATGATACCGCTCAGCGAGAAGGATCGTCGCATTAAAGAACTCGAAGCGGAGCTTCGGGAAACTAGGCAAGCTAACGATATACTCAAGGAGGCCCTTGGTTTTTTCGCACAAAGCCGGAAGAAGTGAGCGCTCGGAAACGCTTTGAGTTCATTCGTGAATACAGCAGCAGATGGCCTGTAAGCGTTATGTGCAATGTCCTGAACGTGAGCGAGACCGGTTATTACAGCTTCAAAAGGAATCTCGGTAAGCCCGGCAAGGACGCTGTTCTTTCGGCAGTTATGCAGGAAATACTCGATGAGAATATATATAACGATAACTATGGTGTGGATCGAATGCAGATAGCACTTGGAAATCGCGGTTACAGGGCTGGTAAGCGCAGGACAGCCAGAATCATGAAGAAAAATGGTTGGCTCCATGAACGTAAGCGCCGTCCGAAAGGCTTAACCAGGGCAACTACTGAAATACAGGAGAAGGGAAACCTGATCAAACAGGATTTCAGGTCAGATCAGCCGTATCAGAAGTTGCTTACCGATATATCTCAGATAGCATGCCGTGACGGCAAACTATACATATCTCCAATAATGGATTGCTTCAACGGAGAAATACTTTCTCTGGTAATGCGAGGCAATATGTTCAAGGAACTGTGCATTGATACATTCAACGCAGCAGCCAAAAGGTTTCCTTTGAACGGAGCCATACTCCATTCAGATCGCGGAAGCCAGTATACAAGTGAAGCATTCCGTGAAGAACTCAATAATGCCGGTGTTCTGCAGAGCCTCAGCGGCGTTAACCATTGCTTTGATAACGCCAGGATGGAAAGCTTCTTTGCTACTCTCAAGAAGAAGCTCCTCTACAGGATTCCAACATACAAGATGAAGATGGAAGAAGTTAAAACAATCATCTTCAGGTATGTCTTTATCTACTATAACCGGATAAGGATATACACTTCAAATCCGGATGGTCTCCCGCCGGCAGCTTACAGGAGACGTCTGGAACAATCGTTAGCAGAAGCTACGTAATTTTGTGGGTTTAAAGACTGCACAAATATTGACAATTCCACACCCCCGCTCACGCGGGAACCACCGGCGCTGATCCGCGCCCAGCAGATCGCTTACGGGATCACCCCCGCTCACGCGGGAACCACGAATCGCCGTTTGCCGCAGATTGCGTCCCACGAGGATCACCCCCGCTCACGCGGGAACCACTTACTCAATGCGTCGAAAATCTCGCCCAGCTCGGGATCACCCCCGCTCACGCGGGAACCACTGCAAGCAGGAAGCGGCCTTGTATTCGCTCCCAGGATCACCCCCGCTCACGCGGGAACCACCTGTGAGTTGACCACGATATGATGATGAATCCGGGATCACCCCCGCTCACGCGGGAACCACTCTCTCTTTACTGTACTTATATAATATCATACGGGATCACCCCCGCTCACGCGGGAACCACGAAAATATCAGAGAGCCGTTCGACGAATCTCTGGGATCACCCCCGCTCACGCGGGAACCACGAACTCCGGAAGAATATGGTCGCGGAAGATCTGGGATCACCCCCGCTCACGCGGGAACCACCTGTGTAGGCTCGAGGTCAGCCATCCCAGTCTGGGATCACCCCCGCTCACGCGGGAACCACGCCATTTCCGCTGATGATGTGTTTGTTGTATGGGGATCACCCCCGCTCACGCGGGAACCACCCTTGCCGCAAGTAGGATATTCCGGATGGAACAGGATCACCCCCGCTCACGCGGGAACCACTCATTAATCGTGACATGGGCAACCTCATGTGGGGGATCACCCCCGCTCACGCGGGAACCACATATATTTGGCGTTTATTTCCGGAATCGTCTTAGGATCACCCCCGCTCACGCGGGAACCACTAGTGCCTGCCTGTCCATCTTCTCCCTCCTCTAGGATCACCCCCGCTCACGCGGGAACCACCCAGCGCCGCATACGCATTCGCCGGAAGCGTCGGGATCACCCCCGCTCACGCGGGAACCACGACATCCGTCCGGTCATCTCAAACACCGGTTTGGGATCACCCCCGCTCACGCGGGAACCACTTTCTCCGTAGGGTGCCATTTTTGCTCCGGGGGGGATCACCCCCGCTCACGCGGGAACCACTCACCCGACGGTGGATAATCCGGCCGGCGATGGGGATCACCCCCGCTCACGCGGGAACCACGCCACGTCCAGCTCCAGTTCAGCGCCGTCGCTGGGATCACCCCCGCTCACGCGGGAACCACTTGATCTGCGTATGACTCATGCCGGCCTGTCTAGGATCACCCCCGCTCACGCGGGAACCACCAGAATATCGAGGGAAAAACAGGAACGCTGGGAGGATCACCCCCGCTCACGCGGGAACCACGATATACAATCGCTGTGTCTTTAGCGTCAATCGGGATCACCCCCGCTCACGCGGGAACCACGTCGAGAGAGCCAGCGGCGGCATGATAGTGCCAGGATCACCCCCGCTCACGCGGGAACCACGCCCTGATTTGTGACGATGTGCAGTCCGCACTGGGATCACCCCCGCTCACGCGGGAACCACAACCTCCGTGCCGCTGGATATTGACGAATCATAGGATCACCCCCGCTCACGCGGGAACCACATATAATCTACATCAAGCGCATCTAAAATCTCAGGATCACCCCCGCTCACGCGGGAACCACTAAAACCACCAGAAATCGCAAATCTGTGTGTAAGGATCACCCCCGCTCACGCGGGAACCACGTACTAAAAAAAATACATAAAAATTTTAGCTGAGGATCACCCCCGCTCACGCGGGAACCACTTTCTTCGTCATTGTCAAGTCTTTCTTCTTTCAGGATCACCCCCGCTCACGCGGGAACCACAAAAAGGGATCGACTTCATGGAAGAACATCCGAGGATCACCCCCGCTCACGCGGGAACCACGCTGATGCTTTCTGCCGATGAGGGCGCGATCTAGGATCACCCCCGCTCACGCGGGAACCACTTTATCGTCTTCCTTGACGCCCTGCGCCAGCCGGGATCACCCCCGCTCACGCGGGAACCACACACCACTTTGGCCAACTGGGCAGCAAAATGCAGGATCACCCCCGCTCACGCGGGAACCACAAATCCAGCCAACTACAAGTCGTTTTGGTGCCGGGATCACCCCCGCTCACGCGGGAACCACGCACAAACTCCCGTATCGGCTCCGGGATGCACGGGATCACCCCCGCTCACGCGGGAACCACCATACTGCCAACGGAGAAACCGACTCAGAGCGAGGATCACCCCCGCTCACGCGGGAACCACTCCTGCAGACTACGTAGAACATTACATGCATAAGGATCACCCCCGCTCACGCGGGAACCACCCTTCCAGCTTTGCACAGACATTTCCCGGCTGAGGATCACCCCCGCTCACGCGGGAACCACCGTCCGCCCATGCCATTCTTCAAAATCCCAGCGGGATCACCCCCGCTCACGCGGGAACCACATCAACACAAGCCTTTTCGTATATCCCTGATTGGGATCACCCCCGCTCACGCGGGAACCACGCCGGTAGGCGATGCTGGCACCGCCCAGGCGGAGGATCACCCCCGCTCACGCGGGAACCACTCACGCTGAGGGGCTGGACGTAACCGCAAGTGGGGATCACCCCCGCTCACGCGGGAACCACCACTTGACGCATGAGATCATATTCCTGTTGTTAGGATCACCCCCGCTCACGCGGGAACCACTGGGAGAGAAAACATTTGCGGTCTGCTGCGGAAGGATCACCCCCGCTCACGCGGGAACCACCGACTTCCGAAGTGCCGGATGCGCAGACAATTGGGATCACCCCCGCTCACGCGGGAACCACCTCGATGGGCACAAGGTGCCCATGATCCTTGCAGGATCACCCCCGCTCACGCGGGAACCACCTGTCGCTTGATCCGACAGACCCGTCCATGCTGGGATCACCCCCGCTCACGCGGGAACCACTTTTTGATCAAAATCACGCCTCTGTAAAATTTAGGGATCACCCCCGCTCACGCGGGAACCACGGTAGCGCTTCCCTTTCTTGGCTCTCTCGATCGGGATCACCCCCGCTCACGCGGGAACCACTGACCGCCTGCTTCTGACTTTCTCCGGCGTCCAGGATCACCCCCGCTCACGCGGGAACCACGAGAGTCAAAGACGACATGAGAGCTATCAACGGGGATCACCCCCGCTCACGCGGGAACCACACGGCGGAGGAATTAAAGGCGCGGCTTCCGCAGGGATCACCCCCGCTCACGCGGGAACCACCTCTGCGATCATCTGAAGAATCAATCGCTTTGAGGATCACCCCCGCTCACGCGGGAACCACCTATCTGGACGCATTCTCTTCGCGTGATGGCCAGGATCACCCCCGCTCACGCGGGAACCACTGGTGCGGGAAAAAATGGACGATGGGGAAATGCGGATCACCCCCGCTCACGCGGGAACCACATTCCGTGGTTTCTCCAATGCCATCTCGATATAGGATCACCCCCGCTCACGCGGGAACCACATCTTCGTCGCTATCGGATTCTTTGACTTCAAGGGATCACCCCCGCTCACGCGGGAACCACGACTGGACTTGATCACCTGCGGAATCGCTTTGAGGATCACCCCCGCTCACGCGGGAACCACTGAATTTTATGTATTTTTTTTGATACAAAACAAGGATCACCCCCGCTCACGCGGGAACCACCCTTTGATTCTTTTCACGATTCCGCCCACGGCGGGATCACCCCCGCTCACGCGGGAACCACTGACATAATCGATCGTGTTTTCTGCGATTTTAGGGATCACCCCCGCTCACGCGGGAACCACCGGAATCTGCCACATTCTGGAACATCTATTTTGGGATCACCCCCGCTCACGCGGGAACCACGTAAAACCAACCTTCTTTGTATTAACACCATCGGGATCACCCCCGCTCACGCGGGAACCACCGCTTTGCTCCCATATGCTGTAGACTTGTACTAGGATCACCCCCGCTCACGCGGGAACCACAACCTCAGTGCCGCTTGAGATTGATGAATCATAGGATCACCCCCGCTCACGCGGGAACCACGCTTTTATCAATTTACGAGCCAATTGCATATCGGGATCACCCCCGCTCACGCGGGAACCACAAAAACCGGATTAACCATCGTTACAGACTGCGGGGATCACCCCCGCTCACGCGGGAACCACTACCGCGTATCCGGACGAATCAGGAAATACCCAGGATCACCCCCGCTCACGCGGGAACCACAAGTGTATCGCCCTCTAATTGCATCAACGGATAGGATCACCCCCGCTCACGCGGGAACCACACTACGATTGTCGATGCGTTGAGCGATGCGTAAGGATCACCCCCGCTCACGCGGGAACCACAGCGGCTGCCGAAGCGCACGGTGGCCGCGCTTGGGATCACCCCCGCTCACGCGGGAACCACCACTCGAAGAGCCTCTCACGCTGAGCTCCGTCGGGATCACCCCCGCTCACGCGGGAACCACTTCTCCGGACGATTCTTCCCGATATGCCAGCAGGGATCACCCCCGCTCACGCGGGAACCACTCCGCGGTTACATCGATAATCATCGCAAAGCCGGGATCACCCCCGCTCACGCGGGAACCACACGATCGAGTATGTCAACGATCAGACGATCGTGGGATCACCCCCGCTCACGCGGGAACCACGCGATCTCGATCGGCGCGTATCCCTCCAGGAGAGGATCACCCCCGCTCACGCGGGAACCACTTCTTCTCGGTCGCTTCATTGCTGTTCCCTCTAGGATCACCCCCGCTCACGCGGGAACCACTTGGGGTAATTGTGAGTGCGAAAAATGTGACAAGGATCACCCCCGCTCACGCGGGAACCACGCGGCACTGAGAAAAGCCGCCGGAGGTGCGGAAGGATCACCCCCGCTCACGCGGGAACCACTGATCGGCTTGCTTATCGGGAGTGTAAAGTATAGGATCACCCCCGCTCACGCGGGAACCACCCACTTGCGGCGAGGTCGACCGTTACGCCGCGGGGATCACCCCCGCTCACGCGGGAACCACTAAAATTTTAGAAAAAATAAATTAAAAAAACTGGGATCACCCCCGCTCACGCGGGAACCACATCAGAGTCGCTGAACCTGTAACCTCTGTTGAAGGATCACCCCCGCTCACGCGGGAACCACCATGACCAGCGAACCAACGTGAACGTCTTTCAAGGATCACCCCCGCTCACGCGGGAACCACTTTCTTTAGCCTTATTAAAAGACTCAAAACTCAGGATCACCCCCGCTCACGCGGGAACCACTTTCAGCGCTCTGGCAATCTCCACAATCGGATAGGATCACCCCCGCTCACGCGGGAACCACAAGACGAAAATCCGGAAGCGGAGTCGGAAGTTAGGATCACCCCCGCTCACGCGGGAACCACTCTGATGTAGACAAGGCCGCGGATGATCCGCGGGGATCACCCCCGCTCACGCGGGAACCACTCGTCCGCCTCCTGCCACACCTCCCGGCCCCGAGGATCACCCCCGCTCACGCGGGAACCACGCGCCTTTAGTCATTTTAATTGCCTCTTTCCTGGGATCACCCCCGCTCACGCGGGAACCACTAAAAGAAAGCAGATGGGAAAATATGGAACGGAGGATCACCCCCGCTCACGCGGGAACCACTTTCATCGCCCTGAGTGTGGATTCCGTGTTCAGGGATCACCCCCGCTCACGCGGGAACCACAGACCTTCACTCAGGGCGAGATGGACGCAATTAGGATCACCCCCGCTCACGCGGGAACCACCCTACGCGCCTTCCACCAGCGCATCCTCGTTAGGGATCACCCCCGCTCACGCGGGAACCACGCAGAGCACATCCATAGCAGCTGCGATTGCGAGGGATCACCCCCGCTCACGCGGGAACCACGAATTGCGGAATGCGGGTTAACGGACCTGTTTAGGATCACCCCCGCTCACGCGGGAACCACAGCAAAAAATCCTTTAAAAATACCGGCTTTTCACCAGTCATCGACCTGTTTTTATTCACTTTCCGCAGCGTCAGTTTATTACGATCCGACTAATTCTTTTCGTTCATCGCATTGTATAACTGATTTATCAATTTCGCATCTTCCAGTGCCCTGTGTCGTACCACCTTATCTATCCCATATTCCTTCAGGGTGGTGTCCAGTTTGTAATTTGTCTGGAACATGTTGCGCTTTTTTGCTTCACGCATCAAATCAGCAGTCTTATTATGTATTGGCGGAAGAGAAGCATCCGAAAGAGCCTTGTTAAGAAATTTGATATCGAATCTTATATTATAACCGATCAGTTCTGACTTTCCGATAAACTCTCTGAATTCTGCAATGCATCGCTCGAGTTCCACACCATCTGAAGAAAGTTCAGAGCTAGTTATACCTGTTAGTTTTTCAATTGTGTTTGGAATTTTTTCTTTTATCTTGATAAGTTCGTGAAACACCTCCTCCTGTTCTCCCATTAACTTAATTGCCCCGATTTCAATTATCTTATCTTTTTCAACGTCAAGTCCCGTAGTTTCAATATCCAGAAAAACAAGCCCTGTTTGCTGATGCTCTGCTTCCGGTCTGACAACACGTCTTGCTCTATGTATCTCACTTGCATTGCTGAATCCGGCAGTTTTATCTTTTCCTTGCGTCTCATTCTCTTTAGACGGTAACAGAACCAGAGGAATTCCATCATAATCAACTACCTGTCTTTCCGCATTGATCGTCTGGAATGAATAGCCAATTTCGTTTCGGAAGGCAAAACTCATAGTTGCCTCTCCTTCTCCAACAGTATCTGTAATCCTTTGCCATAGAGCCTCTCGGACTCTTGAATTAAAATTGCCCACATAAACTCCAGTGGCGATCTCCTGCATCCATCTCGTCAAATCGCCACGGAGTGAATTCGGGACTTTTTTCAAAGTAATTACTGTAAAAGGCATTTTCAGACCTCGCTGTAATTGACCCCGTATTTTATCGTCCCCTCTTTATCGTCCCAGAGGTTCAGTGGATCAACAACAATTTGCTCATCTTCCCGGACGCCGATTAGGAGTTGAATATCACGTACTATTCGTGCAAAAATTTTACCGTCGGAAAAAGCATCACGGACGTTTTGGCGAGCGATCCTTCCAACATCGTCTCCTGGTTCATACTCTGACGCAATCCGGAATGCGATGGGAATCGTGATCTCAGCTTTATAAAGGTCCGCAATATCATAGACAAAAGAAAGATCATGTCCTGTGTGTACGAATCCCAATCCTGAAGCCATTCCCAATGATGATACAGCACTGTAAGACAGTCCGTATAGAGCAACGTTTGCAGCGGATAATGCCTGGTTGACTGGATCGCCGCCCTGGTAATTTTCAGGATCATATTCTCTTCCGTCCCATCGCACACCATACTCTTGAGACATTTTCCGATATAATTTTCGAATACGAGCTCCTTCTTTTGCCCTGAGCTGCTGCATCGTCAGCTCAGAGACATCTTCTTCCGGAAATCGCATCTGATACATCGATCTTGCTACCTGAAGCCGAGTACGAGTATTACTGACGAGTTTTGCCTGCTTTTCAAGGAATCTGGACGTACGCGCAAGGCTTCTTCCATGAGCATATTGACGAATACCATGCTCACCCACCCAGGCAACACTTGTTCCCGTATCTCCCAGAAGTTCCATTGCTCTATGGCTAATATCAATGCCCGGCCCCAGCAGAAGAATACCTATCATAGCGGCCGGAATACGCACTATCCCTCTGCTTTCAGCGACCGTGACCGCACCATCGTTTCTGTTTATCTTTGCATGTTCAACGTATATAAACGTCACTCTATCGGATGCCCTTGGAAGCTGCGGGAGTTTTGTCTTTGCATAGGCCATGTCTTCGCCCTCAATTCATAGTGGAATTACTGTCATCAAACCAAATCCGTAGGCTTTTTTCTTTCCTATCCCTTTTGTCAGAGTATTGTAAAACAGTTCCTCATCTGTCACTTTCAGTATTCCTTCATACGTCGCTTTGCTCAGACGCATCATTCTCTGTCCTTTTTTCCTGAACGGCTCCCAACTTCTCTCCACGATCTGATATTCCTCAGGCATCAGCTTGAAGCCTAGCCTCTCGGCTCTGGACTCCAGAAAGGCAAGCTGCTGCTCCGCCGTGATTTCAGGCATGACCCTTCCTCTCTTCCCTTCTCCCTGGGATACCGCTCTCACTGGATTTAGAGTCACCCTGAATCGGTAAAGCTCTCCCTCGCTTATCGAATCAAGGAATTTATCATAGTCCTTTGTCTTAGCACTGCCAGACACACCATACCTCTCCAATGCTTCAAGGTTCGGTTTGTTCTCGCTGACTATAAGCAGATACAGATGATCCCTGATTCTGTCTATTCTCCAAAGTTTACGTGTCCTGATCTCCTGATCGACCTCATCTGGGAAGCTCATCTCCACCCAATTGTGATATGCACCCAAGTGGGTCAGTTCCTTTATTTTCCTTCTATCCAGAATATCTATTTCGACTCGAGATAAATACATATCATTCCTCTCCTATAGCGCCAAAAGCATCATGTTCTTCCCTGCGATCCGGAGCGTTCGCCCCTTCTGAAAAAGCATCTATAACGATGTGTGCTTCTCTTCTTGGATCGAATTTTCTGCCTTTTTTTTGGGAAAAAGAAACGGCTTTATCATTTCTGATGCGAGAAGGAGCATCTGACAGCAGGACTGCGTCAGCGTAAATATGGATCTTCTTGTGAGGCTTCCTCTTATACCATTCAGCAGCCTGCCATGGATATTTCTTCAAGGCAGTTATCGGATCTCCGTCAATGATTCCCTGGAAAAGATCCGCTGTTGGAGGAAGAGCCCTGCGCCCCAAAAACATCTGATAATATGGCCTGTCTACTGCCTCTTTCACTTCTTTAACCAGTTCGTCATCATCGCTACTCAATGCCACCAAAAAAATCGCATCTTGGAGATAATATCGATTCGTAACGTAAGTTCTTTCCAGATCCCCGTTTGGTTTATATTTTTTGGCAGTATGATAGTCCCTGAGTATTTGGCCTGTCTGATCTACTCTTACAGCGAATCCTAATCCGCTCAATTGATCCAGCCGATCCAGCGTTTCTGTATCGTCTCTGCTGCAGCCAAGACCAGCGGCGATCATTCCGATCACTCCGCTTTTCGATGGATGATCGTCCGTGTGCCGTGTTTCAAAGTGAGAATTCGTCCCCCACGACTGCAGTGGTCCTGAAAACTTCAATAATACAGTTTTCAACATCATCACCTGCCTTCTATAAAATCTCCTTTACTGCCTTGCCAAAGTCGTCCAGCAATTCTGAAATACTATCTTCTTCCTCTGCCCAGTCAGGTACTTCCATATTGCCATCAACTACAAGAAGAGACTTAAAAGGCTTCTTGACGAACTTCTCAACACTTTTTTCTTCTTCAAGCAAACGTTCGATTGATGGTTCAACGTTTCCACACTTTGCCTTGACAGGATTTTCAAATGCGGTAACGAGATTTACTGGACGATCCTGGCGAATATTTACCAAAAGCATTTGCGGAAGAGTCTGGTTAGCAAAGGTGCTTACTTTACCTGCTGGCATTGAATTTGCGAAGGCCTCAATAAACAGCTTTGCTGTATTTATTGCCCTATCTTTGTCATCTAACTGTCTGACAAGTTCATGAACAGCTACATTAGCATATCGATATAGTGTTGAAGAGTTATATTCGACCGTACCCAACATACCAGCACCAGCATTATCTTCCGGCGCAAGGTCATCAACTGCTGTATAGAAATCAAACTCCGTCTGAACACCATGAGTAGAAATGGCGTGTGCTACCTGAGCTGAAGCATCCTCATTTAACGACGGATCATCTGCAACCATTCTGCCAAATAGCGCAATATCGATTGCTGGATTATCACTAAAGATTTTATTCAATTCTTTTTTATCGCTTATTCCTTGAATGGCAGCATCAGCAAGAGCCTCTGCCTGTTTTTTCCCCAGAAAAAACAACGCCTTGGTTTTTCCCTTTGCAGTCTTTACATTGGCATCATTAAAAATTTTCTCTGCTTTTTTAAATGCCACATCTTCCGGAACTAGAGGATCCTTTTTCATAATCATATCAGCGACATACTTTACTACATTTAAGCTTCTAACACCTAAATCTTCCCCAGATTCATCCAGAAAGTACTTCCTCATAGCCCTCTTCCATGACTGAGAACTTACTCTGGCTCTGGTTACTCCCCCATAGACGGCTGTCTTCGGGCTTCCCGTATCATCTCTGTTTGCATTTGACGGTGGCAGTGTTTGAATTGCATGGATGTCAAGATAAAGACGATTTTCGTTCATGTTAATACCTCCTAATTGCTTTCTGGAATTGAATCACTCTCTGTTTGCGCTATCGTTTCACTGTTGTATTTTCTTCTGTAATAATCTTTTGCCCATCTAAGGCATATTTGTTTATTTTTTCCTCGTTGATACCAGTACAGATCCTCTGCAAGCTTTGGATAGTTTACTGAAAAATCCCCCTTGGATTTTCCCAGTTTAAATATCTGTCTGAGGTGGTATACGAATTCGTCAAAAGTAGAAGATGCAATCAGCGTATTGAATCTTCTATCAATAGCTGTCGAGTCATCGGATCTCAATGCTTTCAATGATTCCCCCATGCCATTGCTCTGTTCATCTACACACACATTTTTTGATGCACCTTGCTGTCCTATTGCATACAACTGCAATGCGATATAAATTGCCTCCTCGGCGAAAGTTGCTTTCCCTTTTCCCATAAATTCATCTGGTATGAAAGGTAAAATCAATGGCCACACATCTGTTGCCTCTTCGTACTCCTTGCCAACAGAATTTCTCAGTGCGGCTAGTTTACCTGAAGTACTTCTCTTTTCATTCGCATCCTTCAGTGTATTAATTATCACTTGGACCGTCTGATACACAGTTGGTTCTCTGTTCATGTCTTTCAAGCTCTACCTCCTATAGTTTTTTATTTATCAAGTGTACAAACCTCAAATATTGTGTGACAATGTTATCAACTCGATCGTCTTTAATGACTCCAGTCATATCTCTTCCTGAACCGTTTTCAAACAATGTCTCCGCTCTGTTCAATAAAACCCCTTTTAAATGCTTCTTCCAATTCATTATCTTTTGATCTTTCGAGTCGTTTGGTTCGATTGACGCCAGCCATGATTTAAAGTCAATGTCGATTTCATCATAGACCTCCGCCAACCCTTCATTAATAAATCCATCTGCAGCCTTATCTTTAATGTTTCTGATGTCGCAGATGCCCTTGAGAAATTTCCTATACGTCGATGAAACTGCTTCTTTTGTGATTTCAACAGTATCGTTTATCCGTATCACCCATCCTCCATCAGTTTCGTCTACTAAGACACCGTCATTGATCTGAAAACTGTCGCACACCTCATCAACTGGAAGCCACGAAGTTGCGTTTCCATCATCAGCCATGCTTACACCCACCAGATCCGTCCATCTGCTTCCATCCGCCTGTACTAGCAATTCATACTGATCAAATATCCTTGGCCGTAGGTATTTCTCCGTACTTAGCAAAGCAGATGGCATTGCAATGGCTCCAAATGACCGCCACAAAGACTGTTCTGCTTTGTGTTTTCTAGGTGTGTATCTCCCTTTATTTGGACCAGAATCGTTATATCTCCAGATCGTCATTGGCTCGATTGAATCTTCCGTATGAACGATATCTGGAAGCTTTACAACATTTATTTCCACAGGTTTATTCGTATCGGAACCGGCATCGATATAAACAGCTCTGCTCCAATTCGTATATAACTCAGAAAAATTATCTATAGGTGCTCCATTACAGAGTTTATTCACAACCAAACTGCCACTCATTTCCCAACATGGTCTCTGAATACGACCAATTAACCCCTCTCTGAAAATTACTGGAATGTAGTTGAGTATAAGTGTTTCATACAGGTTGTTTCCCTTTAGATAAATTCCCCCTAAATCAAACAACCACCCTTTAGATGTAGTCTGATCTTTGGTCACCAGACTGACCTTATCCGCTAATCCAGAATACCCCTGAAATGTCAGCAACCATCGAGAAAGTTCTGCACACGACATAAGATCCTTGGTCGTTCTCTTTCCATGTTCAGTCCCTGCCACAGGTGAAAATAATGCTTTTTTATTTTCGCTTTCAGAAATTGTCCTATTAAGATTTTTCCCATATATTTTCGCCGGCTGACTTTTCTTTGGAATCTTCGAAATAATATCATCCATTTCCACTTTGTTCACCTGATAGAATGGATACTCATCATCGAAGAGAAAGAATCTGTCTTTCCAACATTGTAAATATTCACTTACGATTGCAGGAAAAGTATTACCTGCGTACATTTCAAACCAGGTATCTTCTGCGGCCTCTGCGTATTTTGTCCTGTTGGTCACATCGACCTGTTCAATCTGGACATATCTTTCATCGACCTTTACCCCCGGAAGGCAATCACCATAAAGATCAAATCTTGAGAAAACTGTCTGCACTATGGCAAGGAGCATTCTCATCACTGCAAAATTCTGAGTCTCCATCTCACCAGCTAAACACCTGTATTTTTCCGCATTATCAAAAAGGTCCAGCAATGATACGTCTTTTTTCTCTTTTTTTTCGTAATCAAGTACTGATATCCAAGGCTCTTCCACAAGATTATATCTTCCCATTTTCTTTTACCTCACGAAGTCCATATTCATTGTCGTATTTCAGGCATTTTTCATTGAGTGTAAATTTTCCGTTCTCATCGAAAATTATTCCTAGTTCTCCTTTCAGCCATGACTGTTTCTGCCATTCCCACAAATGCTTTTTATTGTATTCTTCCAACCATTCTATTGTGTTGCTGATACCGTTTTCCTGTGTAACATTATCAGGAATGCGAATAGTATTGCTGGAAATTTCTTTTGCGATCTCTGACTTTGCTATATCATTTGAAATATCCTTATCACCCCGAAATGTACAGTATCCTCTTCCAATTTTTTTTACTGCTATTACCTCTATAGTTTCTTTAATGTCCCTAACCTGCGCAACTGCCATTTCTTCAGTATCGGAATGATCCGGATTTTTCAACCATCTGATCAAATTGTTTCTACGGGGGTTGATACCCTCCTTTGGATCCTCCAGTCTATAAGTCAACGCCTTATCCGCCTTCTTTTTTATGTCCGTATCTTTTTTCAGTTTACTGTCACTATATACAGTCATTTGTCCAGAATTCAAATCTAGTTGAAAATCCCCATACACTTTCTGTATCAATTTTGGAACATCCGACGGGATTCGGATAAAATCCGGCAAACAACACTGTGTCCGGATCAGATAATACTTGCCATACACCATTTCTGATCCTCGGTTAAAATCAAACTGTTCGTTGGTTCCCATCACATACAGTACTGGTTCTTCCAGGTTTTTAGGTCGCACTATCTTATGCCTGTGCAATCTACCCACACGCTGAAGGAGCAGATCCATCGGGCAAAGGTCAGTTATCATCACGTCAAAATCAATATCCAAAGACTGTTCTATAACCTGCGTACCTATGATGATCTTCTTTTCAGGGCGCATTCCATCTTTTCCGATCATTTTCACCAGATTGGATTCTTTGGCAACTCTGTCTGTCGCGATGAAGGATGAGTGCAGTATTTCCACAGTTTCATTTCCAAATTCAGTTTTACATGCTCTTCCAAGTTCCTGCGCCCTTTTCACAGTGTTTACGACTATTCCCAGGACTCCGCCACTCTCCAGCAGATCTGAAATCGTTTCAATGAGTTTATCTTCCTCAAGTTTTTTTACCTGTATCTGCTTATCATCAGTCTTTGAGAAATCAGTTTGTGCCTTGATATTTTCTCCGTCGGTATAAGTAATAAGCGGGTAGTTGTCCGCCGATGGCGGGAAATCCATATCCCGTCCCTTTACGTCCGCTCCCCTGAGATACGCTTCTATGAACGATTTCCGCTTTTCAGGTGGAAGTGTTGCTGATACGAGAATTACAGGAACACCGTAAGCTCCCATCCATTTGATTGACTCTTCCAGATATTGCTGCATATATGCATCATATGCATGGACTTCGTCTATGATGATTACTTTTTTGCTAAATCCCAGGTGTCTTAAAGCCAAATGCTTTTGCTTCAATGCTGTAAGCAGAAATCCATCCACGGTTCCAACGACGAAATCATCGAGCATGGCCTTCTTTCTTCCCGAGAACCACTCATTGACAAACACATTTTCATCGCCCGATTCGTCATCATTAACATGACTTGCCGGATTTCTAAGTCTGTTCATATCATCGTTCAATGCAGCTTTTCCGTGAGAAAGTCTAAGCGACTGAGGAGAATCGTAACGCTCAGTTAAACTTTCAAGCCATTTTTCCACTCTGTTGAACATACTGTTAGATGTAGCCTGAGTCGGAAGGCCGAAAAACAATCCACTGCTTCCGGTCTTTGCCATCAGCAGTTCTGCTGCTGCCAGAGCTGCTTCCGTTTTTCCAAGTCCCATAGGAGCTTCCAGGATCACAATTCCGGGTTTCTTTATCGAATCCACCGTTCCATAAACAACTTCCTGGAATTCCCTAGGGTCAAATCCAAACCTGTCATTGAACAACTGATGTTTTTCAGGACAAGAGTCAATTTGGATAGGTCGGTCCTTGACCCAGCTTCTCATTCCAGACCAGAATCTATCATTTTGGTCTTCTGGGCAATCCTCATAGATATTTATCAAGGGGAAATACTCAGAGTTACTTGCTATCCAGTCCGCCATGATCACCAGTCCTTCGTATATAACCTGAACAGGCATGGATATTTCAGGGAGATCTCTCACGTTTGAAAACCCGCTCTCATGTAAGACCCATTCAAAGATATTCTTCTGCACTCTGGACCATTGGCCGTAAATTTCGCTATTAGAATCGTCGGATTGGAAGTAATTTTTTGTGTATGCATCCTGATCACACACGTCCAATATTCTATCAACCGGTTTCCCGTGGTGCCCTCCGACGATCGAACCGATATCATCCTTTAACCCATATTTTTTCAGGAGATACTCCCCAGCGACTGAATGGTGTGACTTCTCAGGATCAGCCAATGTCAAACTTGTAATTTCCCGGAAACCGGCTCTTTCCAGTCTGCACATCAGCTCGTCATCTAGTGTTGGAGAGTTATTGAACCCTTTTTTTGTCTGGAAAGCAGGAGTTGCTTTTCCCAAATCGTGTATCCCGCCCAGAAATGAGGCCAGATTACAAGCAAGATCATGAGATACAGCTTCTCTGTTTCCCATATCTTTAAGCCCTTTTCTGCACAGCTCCCGCTGACTATCACTGAGCCAGTGTTCAAAAAGCCACCTGGATACATTCATAGTATCTTCTAGATGAGCCATCAGAGGCAGCCAGAAAAAAAACCCATTTTTCTCTTCTTTCTTTGCCCATAATGACATAACACTTTTATCCAAAACTCTCATATATGCCCTGCTCCAATTTTTCCGCAGTTCCGTTTCATTCTAAACTCACTCAACCGATAACCCCGATAAGCAAGGGGCAATTCATATTATACGTTATTTTCAAATAATTGGCAATTACAAGACGGGATGTTTTCTGTGCCGAAGCCTCTACATGGTACTTATTTACCGTATATCTGTTCAGAAGGTCGCCTGTTCGGAAAATCGTCGGAAACTCATCGAAAAATCACCGAAACGTTCCTCGACGAAGCTATCGGCGCAGGGCGTTCTGTAATATGCTTTGTGCCTAAATCCAAATCGTCTTATTACGATATTGATTTGCGGTCGCAGATTGATATGTGATACAGCGTCGCAGTCGCAGATTGGTAAATGATATAGTCTCGCGGTCGTAGATCGATGAATGATACAGCTTCACGGTGGCGGATTGGTGAATGATATCACTTCGCAGCAGTTCTTCGGACGGATGTTGCTGCCTCGAGGTGATGCTCCGGCGGATATTATTGCTTCATGGCAGCGCTCCGGCGGATGCAGAGATAGAACATAACGGCCAGAAGCTGGGCGGCGGCGGAGACTACGGCCAGATACAGCGGCGCAGTGTCGTACAGGGCGCCAAGCAGCCAGCTGCCCAGGAACCAGGCGATGCCGAAGCCGGTCTCGAAGATGCCGAAACCGGTGGAGCGCATGGACTTGGGAATGATTTTGCTGGCGGCGGCCTTCATGATGCTTTCCTGTGCACCCATGCCGATGCCCCAGAGAAAAATCCCGAACGCCATAGACCAGGGATTCGCGCTCAGAAAGATAAATGACGCAAAAAAAGCGCTGCACAGAGTCGAAAGGATCAGCGCGCGCAGACCGATTTTGTCAAACAGCCAGCCGAAGAACAGTGCGGCGAATGCGTCTACCGCCATCGCTCCCGCATACAGAAGACTCAGAGTCGCCGTGGGGAAGGCGTGCGTCCGGGCGGCGTGAAGAGTAATCAGCGTAAAGTCCGCGAAGCCGAACGCAAACAGACAGATCGCAACCATGTAGAGCACAAAAGCCGGGCGGAAGCGGAACTCCGTCTGTTCCTCTTCATCCTTTTCAAAGACCTCTGGATGGGGGTATTTCCTTTGTGCGAAAAAAACGAGTGCGACCGTGACAGCCGCAGGAATCCCGAGGGCGGCAAAACACAGGCGGTAGGCGGAAAAGAGTTTTCCCGTCCCTTTGATTAGCGTAACAACGAATAAAATCACAGGGCCCAGGAATGCGCCCAGCTGATCCAGAAATTCCTGATATGCGAACCCCTTCCCGGTTCCCACCTCGCTGGCCGCAAAACTCACCAATGTGTTTTTCGCCGGTTTCTTCACCGCCTTGCCGATGCGCTCCAGAATCACCAGCCCGCAGGCGAGAATCCAGCCGTTCTCCGGAACCAGTGCCAGAGCCGGAATCGCAAGCACCTGCAGAGTGTAACCGAAAATCACCAGCGTCCAGTAACGCCGGCTTTTGTCCGCAAGGAAACCGGAGAGCAGCCGCAGCGAATATCCACACAGCTCACCGACGCCGGAAACAAAGCCGATGGTCGCCGCCGATGCACCGGTCAAATTCAGATACTCTCCCAGAATGCTTCTGGCTCCTTCGTGAGTCATGTCCGAAAACAGACTGACAATTCCCATTAACAAAATAAACGTCATCGCGCCGGAGTGGGCGCTGAATTTTCTTTCCCTCATACGCATACGCTGCTCCTGATACTCCGCATAACTCGGCATACTTCGCATAATTCAACAAATCAGTGTCCGCTCATTAAGTCTCCGTTGGACTTAATGAGCAGACACGAATTAGTTTTCGGCCATATCAACTACGCACTTACATCAGTTCATATCATTGTGTTTACATTGTTATTATTGTCTTACCCTTGGATTGTCCGCACTTTACTTTTGCAAGAGCTTCATTAATCTGGTCCAGGCTGAAGACAGAATCAATAGATGTTTCCAGAGGATGATCCTTGTCAAACAATCTGCCGATCCTCTCTAACTGATACCCGTTCTCCTGCACAAAGAGGAAATCATAGGTCTGATCTTTTACCGCTGCCATTTTATCGTATTTGCTCCCGGCAATCTGAAAAAGTGCTCTCTTGAATAGCGGCATCCCGATTCTTTTTGCAAATCTTCCGTTTGGCAATCCTCGCAGAGATACCAGGCTTCCGCCTTTTTTCAGCACCCTGAATTCATTTGGGAGTTCACTGTCTCCAAGCGTATCGAGGACATGATCCACATCCGCTAATACGTCCGCGTAATTTTTCTTCCTATAGTCAATGAACTTCTCCGCGCCAAGCCTTATTACACGCTCTTCATTTTCTCCGTTTCCGTTAGTATACACATGCAGTCCAAGCCTTCTGGCGACAGGAATTGCCATAGCGCCAAGACTTCCGGTACCTCCCGAGACAAACACAGATTCGCCTGTCTTCACCTGCATAATCTCAAAAGCCTGCATCGCCGTAAGTGCAGTAAGCGGCACTGTCGCCGCCTCCTCATAAGACAAATAATCCGGAATCGCAGCGAGTGCAGACTCTTTTACTGCCGCATATTCTGCAAATGCACCTATTTTCTTCAGCGGCATCCTGCCGTAGACCCTGTCTCCAGGTTTAAAATGTGCAGCAGTCTTTCCCGTTTTTTCAACCACTCCGGCAAATTCATTTCCCATTATAAGCGGCATCTTATATGGGACGATCAACTTCACCTCGCGCCGAATGATCATATTATCCAGAGGATTGACAGCCGCTGCTTTAATCCTTACGAGAACCTCTTCACTTTCCGGAACAGGGATTGGAAGATTTTGAACATCTAAGCTCGTTCCCTTCTTATCATAGTGCGTAAGTACTGCTGCCTTCATTTCGTCTTCTCCCTTCCACCATCATGTTCATTGATGTATATGCGCATGTTGTTGATACAATCCGCAAGCGTGATCCCAGAAAGTTCCTTTTCCACACGCTCCTCCATATCCCGAAACATTCCGTTTAGAACAGGACGAATATTATGCCCGACAATGCAGGCGTCATTCGGATTCTGATGGATATCAAACAGATGTAATGTACTGGTCTCCATGACGGATGTGTAAATATCAAAAAGTGAAATTTTTTCCGGCTCCCTGATCAGCCGAAAGCCGCTGATACCGCGACGCCCCTCAATGATTTCTGCTTTGCTGAGCCTTGTAGTAAGTTTTCGGATATAGCTCGCATTTGTTCCGACACTTGCTGCAATCTGAGCGGAATTCATCGGTGTTTCTGATTCCGAGATCAGGATCAGCATATGGAGTGCGGCCGAAAATTTCGTATCCACAGTTACACCTCCAGCACATATGTCGCAATATATTCCGTATCTCCCGCAACTGAGATTCCGGGATCAGCCTGAATAAATCGACCTTTGAGTCCACTTTCCTTTGCCGCTATTTCGAAATGACAAAGTGCGATCCCCAAATCCACCTTCTGAATATCTCCGGTAGATTCCTTTGCATATCCCTTCGTCTTCTTTTCATAAAAATACACTTTGTTCTTCCCCACAACAGCTCTCCAGGGCTGCTTATTTGTGGCAGAAGGCGCAAGCCTTACCATTTCCAATGGCAACTCCCATATCCCTGCCGTTGCCACGCTTAGCGGCTTCTGAAAATCGTCATGGAAAAACAATTCCTCAAACGGAAGACGACTGTCCGATTTCAATCCCTTTCGCATCATACTCTCACGAATTGAGCGTTTCGCGGCCGCAAACCCGAGAGGCGTAACCGCAGGCATCACTTCATCATCTTCTAAATGAATAGCCTTCTCGAATGCCTTACGATCAATTGTCGCAGCCAGCCATACTGTACCTAACCCCAAGGACGTTGCATAGAGAACAAACTTCTCAAATGCATATCCAAACGAGACTTCTGCATTTTTCTGTTTTCTACACTTTCCCGCTATAAAAGTGTCTGCGCCAATGATCACCGGGCTGGTAACACCTTCCTTTTTTGCGTTCAGGATCGTGAAGGTGACCGGAACTTCAAACAAACCCGTGTCTCCCTGAAGGAAATTCTTCACCTTATTCAATGTCTGCTCCGGAATCTCCTGTTCTCTATAAGTTCGTATGCTTTTTCTTTTCCTGATCACTTCTGTATCCATTTTTTCTCCTTAATATCATATTTAAATTTGTATCTGATACTAATACATTATCAGATACTATCATTCTTGTCAACAACAAAATCGGCAGGTCACAATAATATTCGGAAAACTGAGTGAGTAACGGCGAAGCTATCAAAAGCAAGGACGCGTTAATACAATTCTTTGCGAACGATGGATCCGGCAGCGTTGATTTCAAAGTTTAAAGGTGGATACGACTTGATCTCTGGAATAGAGCAGCCGATCCTTTACGGTAAGATTTGGAGACTCTATATCCACCTTGCTATTATTATTGCGGATAAAATCAGCAATCTGATCTTCCATGCGCAGGTTATCTATCAATGTCCCGCCAAGAACCGCAATGACAAGACCCAGCACCACATAGGTCACGGCAATCTTCACACCAAAGATACTGATGAGAAGCACAAGACTCCCCAAATCCACCATTGGCGATGAAATGAGAAATGATAATGTCACCCCAAGCGGAAGCCCTGCGCTCGTAAATCCCATGAAAATCGGAATAGAGGAGCAGGAACAGAATGGTGTAACCGTTCCGAGCAGCGCGCCTACCGCATTTGCTCCTATTCCATGAAATCTTCCCATAATCTTCCTGCTCCGCTCCGGAGGAAAGAAACTCTGAATGTAAGAAATCAGAAAGATCAACACACAGAGCAATGCCGTGATTTTAATTGTGTCATAAATGAAGAACTGTATACTGCCACCAATCCGACTATCTAAATTAAATCCGAACATGAGCAGCAATTGCTCAATCAGGGCATTCAACCACTTCATCCCAAGGATCTGATCCTGAATAAAAGTCCACATTACACAAACCTCGCTGTCGTTTTATTTGCTATTCGCACAAGCAGGAGCATGACGGGTACCTCCGTTAGAACGCCTACAGTGGTGGCGAGCGCTGCAGGACTTGTCGTACCAAATAGTGCAATCGCCACAGCTACCGCAAGTTCAAAGAAATTTGATGCTCCGATCATCCCGGCAGGAGCCGCAATATCATGCGGTAATTTCAGCAGCTTGCTTGCTCCGTAAGCGATAAAGAAGATCAGAAAGGTCTGAATGGTTAACGGCACCGCTATCAAAACAATATGAAGCGGATTAGACAGAATCACCTCTGCCTGTGAACTGAAGATAATAACCAACGTCAACAGCAGCCCTATCGTTGTGGCATTGTCGAACTTGTGGATAAAAGTACTCTCAAAGTAATCCGCGCCTCTTTGCTTCGTGACCGTTATCCTCGTCAGGACGCCGCCGACAAGCGGAATCACTACAAACAGAAATATGCTGACGAACAGAGTGCTGTAGGGAACAACCACATTAGAAACGCCTAAAAGAAATTTTACGATCGGAACAAAAGCCACAAGGATGATAAGGTCATTTGTAGCCACCTGTACGACCGTATAAGCAGGATTTCCCTTTGTAAGCGTACTCCACACAAACACCATCGCCGTGCATGGAGCAGCACCTAAAAGCACTGCTCCTGCAAGGTATTCTGTTGCCAATTCCGAAGATATGAAAGCTTTGAATACTACAAATAAAAATAGATAAGCAATTCCGTACATAGTGAAGGGCTTGATCAGCCAGTTCGTCACCCACGTGACCAGAAGCCCTTTCGGGTTCTTCCCAATTTGTTTTACGCTCTGAAAATCCACTTTCATCATCATAGGGTAGATCATGACCCAAATGAGAACAGCGATAGGAATCGAAATGCCGGAAATCTGAAATTTTCCGAGTGTGGCAGGAATGGCCGGGGCAAAATGCCCGAGCAGCACTCCTATAGCCATGCAAAGCAGTACCCACACAGAAAGATACCGCTGAAATGTATTAATCCCTTTGCTCTGATTGTTCATGACTTCGCCTCCATTAGTTTTATATATTGAAATGCATCTATGTTTATGACCTTTATATAGGCAATCCCAAGGGACTGCCTATGTTAATGAAAGATATTGATTATTCCTTTTTCTTGCATCCGCAGGATACGCTGCTGTCTGTTTCACAGTCACATCTTGCGTAGGCGCTGATCATTTCACGGAACTCTCTAACCCCGTTTGCTGAAATGGAGTAATGCATCCATTTTCCCTCTTTGTAGTAATCAACAAGACCACTGTCTGCAAGAATTTTCATGTGATGCGAAAGAGTCGGCTGCGTGATATTCAGTTCTTCCAGCAGATCACATCCGCACTTTTCTCCATGCTGCAGCGCAAGCAGGATCGCAAGGCGGTTCTCATCTGTGAGTGCCTTCATTTTTTTAACATCTTCTCTCAATCCCATGACCTTCACCTCCAGGAGATATACATATTATGTCGCACGCATTCACGGTTGTCAATGCATCAATGTATATTTTTTAATAAGGACTTCTCTCCTTCAATGGCTGCAGTATGGAAGCCTTCCTCCAACATCTATCTTACAGCCACAACTCCCCAGCATCTAACTCGGCAACTCAATATGGCTTTCCTGCAATATTAACTCTCTACAGTTCTTTCTTACTGGATTTCAGGAACTCCATGATCTCATCATAGGTCCTGTCGCTTTTAACAAATGCGTCCACCGCTGCCGGATATGATTACAATGCCGTTCAGAAAAGAGTCAATGAAATGCTGTCATAATTCTTTCTCGGGTGCGTTAACATCTTTACTGATGGTAGCGCACCTGACATTTTATTTTGCTTATTTTTTCATTAAGCTTGCTCCGGCTTTCCACGCCTTTCCGACCTGTTCTCCGGAAACATAATAGCCGTGCTGGAATTGGTCAAAAATCAGTGCCTGTAGCTTAGACGGATCAACCTTTCCGTTCTCAGATAACACTCTTTCCTCGGCAGCCGTATTGATGATCTTTCCAACGATACAGTAGAAGCTCTCGGTTTCGCTCACCTCTGCCAGTTCACATTCCATGACAACGGGGAATTCATCGATGATGGGTGCATTAACGAATTCGCTCTTTACTGCTGTATAACCGGTGCGTTCAAACTTATCGTTCATTTTATTGCCTGTAGCAATTCCAAAGAAGTCAGCAACATCCATGTGCTCCTTATCGGCAAGTGCTACAGTGAAAGCCTTTGTCTTCAGAAGGTTCTGCGTGGTCTTGTGCTCCTCATCAATAAACAGAGCAATTCTGTCCGCATTGCAGATCATACCCCATGCTGCGTTCATGACGTTCACTTTTCCATTCTCGTCGTATGCCGCTACCATCAAAACCGGCATCGGATACACTGCCTGTACTACACCAAGATTTTTCTTCATTATGATTGTCCACCTTTCATGTTATTGAATTGAGTTACCAAGGGCATACGCCTCTTGAAGTTCTTTTTTGCCATCTGTGTCACCGGGCTGGGTTACATATCCACAGAGAATTTTTCCGAGGCTCCTCCATCCGATATGCTTTTCAAGATGATCATACCAGTGCTCGCTTTCCTCAAATCCAGCGCCCTCTGCAGCCATAATCAGGACAGATTCCTTTTTAGGATTTCTGCAGTTTGGATCACTTTCAGCAATTGCGAACAGTCGATCAAATGCGTTCTTCAAAAATCCAGAAATAAACCAGTAGTATAACGGCGAAGCAAGAACCACCACATCCGCTTCCTTATATAGTGGATATATCTTCTCCATGTCATCTCTCTGTGAACACGGATGCTCCGAATCTTTACCACCGCCCCAGCAGCCAATGCATCCGTTGATTTTCATTCTGGATAACTGAAACTCTGTAACTTTATTCCCAACTTCTTCTGCACCCTTCTTAAATTCAGCTGTGAGTGCAGATGTGTTTCCTTTTGGACGCGGGCTTCCGTTAAGGATAATTATATTTTTTGCCATAGCGCACCTCCTGCATCGTTCTTGACTTCTTCAGCAAGACAATGTATATTATACAAGTACATAAATTATTTTCAAGTACCTACATATAAGTAAGGTACTTACTTCGAGGTAAGCTATTATGAAAAACGACATAGCCGATGCAGATTTTGAGACAACCGGGTACAGTTATACCCTTTCTCTTATAGCAGGAAAGTATAAGCCCATAATTCTTTACTGTTTGATGGAATATGAGCCAGTCCGCTTCAATGAAATGCAGCGATATTTGAAGAAGGTCGCTGATAAGACTTTAAGCCAGAATCTAAAGGAACTCGAAGCCGACGATCTCATCATCCGCAATGTCTATCCGCAGATTCCTCCCAAAGTCGAATACTCCTTGACAGAGCGCGGTCATTCCCTTGTAAAAGTGCTCGACAAGCTCTGTGACTGGGGAAATGAAAACCGAAAATAACTGAATATCCAATCTGCATGCCTGCGAGTGTTCTTCGGAATGCCCGCAGGCTTTTTTTATTTTCCTCCGCTCAAACCGGCTCTGAGTCTCCACTGGATACTGGAGGTGGATATGTTATGACAGACGAAATCACAAATGTTCAATCCGAGCTTGACAGCCACCACCGGGAAGAAGCCATGAACCGGATCAAGGAGCTGCAGGACTTCATCGTCGGTCAGGAAACCGACATCACAGAGTTTGATGAGGCTCTGGTCAAAAAGCTCATCGAGAAAATCACCGTCTTCGCCGACCACTTCACCGTGGAATTCAAGTCCGGCACCACAATCGGCATCGAAGCATAAGACAAGGCTCCTTGCCACTGAACCTAATCAGTAGCGAGGAGCCTGATTTTTCTTTTAAAGCCCTGTCTTTATTTCATCTTCGCAAACACATCACCAATATCCCCATCAATGCAGATGCTTTTGTTTGCAATTTCGCCCGGACAAAATGCCTCGCCATAATTGATACAAGCATACACTGCCTTTTCATTTTCCATCGTCATTTGCCAGAACGGGTACTTCACAATGACAGGTGTATTGGCTCCTACGCCAAGCTCCAGATAAAGCACCTGAAGATTCTTAGTCTTAAGCAGGAATTCCGCATATGCCGCAGACACTCTGTGCCACCCTTCATCCTCGACAAAGGAATCATCCGCACGAAGATTCATAGTAACATCCGAACCATCATCTGGACATTTCGGAATGAGCGATACCGGAATCTTCATTTTCAGTTCACCACTTTCAGGAACCTGAAACACCCCATTCTCGTCCCTTATGAACCCCTGAGCCTCCATTGCTTTCATTACCCATTCTTCATTATCATAGGTTTTCTGCATGGATGAATTGGCGCTCTGGAAAAGTCCATAGTCTCCTTGGGTGTAGAACAGACGCCTTTTATCGAATCCTGCTCTCTGAAACTGGTGATCTACGTTCGTTGTAACAACAAAATAATCCTTATCTTTCACAAGTGAGAGCAGTTCCCTATAGACAGGCTTCGGTGCATCAATATATCGGTTGAAATAGATATGCCTTGCCCACCACGCCCAGCGTGTTTCTTCATCGGGGAAGGGATAGAAACCGCCGGAATACATATCCCGGATGCCGTACTTTCTTGCAAAATCAAAGAAGTACCTTTCAAATCTCTCTCCGCTATAGGTCAGTCCGGCGGAAGTAGAAAGTCCGGCACCCGCTCCGACCACAATAGCATCTGCCTCTTCGATCTCTTTCTTTAATCCAGAGAGTCGTTCCTCCTTAGAACCTGTTTCGAATGTCATATTTCTGCTGAAATAACGCACCGCACTGAGTCCCTTTTGAATGCTCTCCTGATAACCGTTCGGCATTTCATCGTATAAGTTCTTCATAGTATTTTTTATCCTCGTCCTTAAAAACATTAAAGATCACCCTTTCCATACTGCCCGGATGCTTTTTCATCCAATCGTTCACCGTTTGTACCGCAATCTCCGCCGCCCGTTTGTTCGGAAAGCGAAATACACCGGTAGAAATACAGCAGAAACGATACCTTTTTCTTCTGCTCTACCTGTCAGATATTCATCCTGAACAGCGAGTACATCATCTGAAAAAGCCTTCGGCATACGGATGTTCATAAGCGACCGAAGAATGCGTCGTTTTCCTTCAGTGCCTTTAGGCGTTTCCAAATCTTTATATTGAACAGAATCTGTTCTAAATTCCTCTACGAGATAATCCAGCCGCTGATTCTGTGTCATTTTCTCATTCATACTGTTACCTTCTTTCCACCGCACCTACAGGACATTTCGTCATGCAGTTCCCACAATGCAGGCAGTGTTCCTGCTCGATAACATAGGGAATACTATCTGTCATGATGCAGTTCTGCGGACAGACTGCCGCACAGCTTCCACAGCCGATGCAGGCATCAGTAATGAAATATCCCTCTGCCTTTTTCTCTGCTCCTCCGAAGGTAAAGGAGACACGCTCGATCGGTTTCTTTGAAAGATCAAACCACTCACCGCTGCCCTCATATATCTGAAACACCGTCAGAGCATGCATAGACTCCTCTGTGGGATATATCTTTCGCATATACGGATTTTTCTCGAACAGCTCCGGAATCTTATCATATCCAAGCTCCCGAACTTTTCCGCGGATAGACACAGCCACACTGCTCATGGTATCCTCACCCTTCATCGCAGTAAGAGCAAGAAACTCTCTTTTCTTCAGTCTGTCATAAAAGCCTTTGCCCTTTGCGGTAAGGAAATACAACCCATTTTCATCACTGTCCATCATATCGATTGCTGCCGTCACCGGAAGGCACTCGTCATCGACAGTCGCTACAATCGTTCGATGGATTTCATTCACTATATAGTCAAGATAGTCTTTTGCTGTCACGGTTGACGCCTCCTTAGAAAAAGCCCCCGAAGCTGTCTGCCCCGGAGTCCCGTTTTGTCAGGTTTCTTTTGTCAGAATCTCCTGCATTCCTGTCCTCAAGTCCGCTATGGTGTACTTTTTCATCTCGTCCTCCATAGCGTTTTGAATGTCTTTCAGCTTGTCATCCAAAAGAGCATGGATGTTTCTTCCTACAGGACACTCCGGACTCGGATTTTCATGAAACCGGAATAAGTCTCCGCCCTCTACAGGCTCTATGGCCTGATATACATCATAAAAGGATATCTCCGACAGTTCTCTTGTTGGCGAGATTCCGCCAGTTCCCCTTGCTACTGTGATAAGCCCTGCACTCTGCAGCTGTGTGAGTATTTTTCGAATGATGACCGGATTGGTTCCTATACTTCCCGCGAGAAAATCACTCGTAACCTTATATTCATCCTTAAACGTATCCACACAGGTGAAGATATGTAAAGCCACCGTAAATCTGCTCGATATCTGCATATAAAACACCTCCGTCTATCATTCTACATCACGCATGCTGTAATTTCAACGGTTACATTAGAATTTGCCGTTTGTGTTCTGCCAAGTCTCTTTGTCAGCAATGGTTTCCATGACATCCCAATGCTCTGCCACCTTACCGTTCTCAATCCTCCACAGATCGTAGTAGGAAGTAGGAGTTCCGCCAAAGGTGCCCTCGGAAACGGCCAGTACATAATTGCCCTGTGCAAGAACCTGATGGATATTGTCATAGATCATCTGAATGCCCTGCTTACCAAGCGCATCAAGCGCAGCGCCGAGACCGGAAAGGCCGTCAGCAATTCCTGTGTTGTGCTGAATATAGATGTCACCGTCAAAGTAGGAAGGTGTCTTTTCAGGAGCCTTGCCCTGCATTACATCATGAAGGAAGTTCTTGATAATCTCACGGTTCTCCTCAGTCTTATCGAGGTCTTCCAGCGAGTCGTAGCCGTCAACCTGTGTATGTCCGGACGGATTCGGAGCTGCCTTTGCCGCGAGATTGTCCCAATGCTCAGCAATCTTACCGTCAGCATCGAAACGGAAGATGTCAAAGGCGACCTGTTCTCCGGCTCCTGCGAAGTTGTAGATCGTCTGCAGAAATACCTTGTCTCCGTCCTCGAAAGCACGAATGTTATTGACAGTAGTCTTAACGGGAGCGGATGCAAGATAGGCAACGCTGCCTACAAAAGCGTCAGCGCCTGTGCCATAAGCGAGGTTGTGCTGAATGTAGCCGGGAGCAAGAAGCTCCTTTGCCTTTGCGGTATCACCGTTTGCGAATGTGCCGATAAGTGCCAGTGCCTTTTCTTTCTTTGTCATGATGGTATCCTCCTTAAAAATCTGTAATTTGCGTTTCTGATGTAACCACCGTGGTTTCATCCGATGGCATTAATATAACACGCAGCAGATGTAATGTCAATAGTTACATCAATTTTTTTCAAAAAAAATTGCCGGACGCTTTTTGTGCATCCGGAATTTATTATTAGTTCTGACATCTATCTCACAGCCACAACTCCCCAACATCTATCTCGGCAACTCAACATAGTGACATCTATCGTGGCAACTCAACTCTCACACTTTTTGAGCTGATTTGCCCTTGGATAAGTTACCGAGAAGCGCATGTCCCGCCCGATGCCAAATTTGCCCGATTCCCCGAAAACCGCTGTATTACTAGGCTTTCGCGCCTATTTTCCTTCGACTCTTGACATCAATACTACGGTCTCAATATGGCACGAGACAAGCACCTGAATGTCTGGATTCTATATCTGATACAATGTAACTTTTCCGGCATTTACACTCCTTAACCCAAAATGCACACTGGGTCTGTATTTCCTCGTTTCATACAGATGGGTGCATTGGGTGTATGCAAACTATCACACCTGCTGATCTTCGTTTTCCAGGCACAAATAGACCTGGAAATCCTCAATTTTCAACATTATAACATTTCGATTAAAATGATTCCACTCTGCCACTCAACACAAAAACACCCCGCCGGAGCGGAGTGTCTGTCACCTGATTTATGTTCAGTTATACCTCTATCTCGGTACCGTCCCGAAAGGTGAAAATCATCTCCTTCCGGCGGCCTACTGTGACGAAATCCACCATGCAGGCCCACAGCCACGGATCAAATTCCTCAATCACACCGTTCTGTTCTTTCAGCTTCCCGATGAAATCCTCAATCCGTTCTGACCTTGCGTTCTTTTCCGATATCTGGCGGTTCGCTTCATCAAACTGCTTGGTTCAAAGATTTTCGGCAGTTTCATAATGCCCTCCTTCAAATAGCTTATGAACAACCTGTACCGTCGATATTACAGGCAACGGGCGTATTGTATCCATCATTGAGGATCCCGCCCTTTTCCTTAATGATATTCAGATTTTCCTCTAAATCATTGAGGGTAATTGCACTTCCTTTTAAGTCATAATGCTTCCCATTTATTTCAAGAAACAGCGTCGGGAAGGATGTGACTCCTATTTTTCTTGCCTCATAAAAGTCCGGATGGTACTTGCCCTCTTCAGAAATACGGACGAAATCCTCTGCGATCTTGTCTGCAGGAAGGTCATAGGATTTGGCGATTGATTCGATCGTCGCCACATCAGAAAGTGATTTGCCATCCAAATAGAATGCTTCATGCATCTTTGACGCAAGATTAACATGTTCTCCTTTAGGTAAGAAGCTCCTGAGAACTCCAAATCCTATTGCGGCATCATTCGAGTCAGGAACCATACTTCCCGTCTCTAACAAGTTCAGATATGGCTTGCCGAATTCCACTCCAAACATATCTGCGATTCTTTTATTCGTATCACTCATATACGGAAATGCCGAAAGCGAATGTCCGTCCATAAATAATCCACCTGATAGCACCGTTACTTCCAATTCCGGATGTGCTTCAATAAACGGTTTAAGAATTGTCTCAAACCCATAGCACCATCCACAATAGCTGTCAAAAATATAATACACCTTCATCTAAATACCACCTTTCTGATTTTTGTCCTGGTCACAGGCTTCTCATGCTGTCTCTTCGCATCCGCAATCGCTCTTCTCCCTGTTCGTCTGCACCCTGTTTGAGCATCGCCAATATCTTCTCTTTGTCATCCGGAAGATGTCCATATACCGGCATCATATTGGAGACATTCGTTGCATCCAGCAGCGTGTGGATTTCAAGCGTCTTCACAAAGGTATACAGTTCCTGTATCTTTTCTGTCTCTGTAGCTTCTACAAACTCACCCCTTCTCACTTCTTCCATAAGCGGCGTATCAGGGAAGATGGAGAGTCCGGAAGCCAGCACCCTGACGGGCGACAGATGGTTCAACACTTCTGCCGTTTTAATGGCATGCCCCATACCATAATCATGGCCTCCCAGTCCGTATAAGAAGATGACGGAATAATGCATTCCTGCTTCATCCAGCTTGGAGAGCTGCTCTACGATATCACTTCCATGATAACCCTTATTCATCTTATCGAGAACAGCATCATCACCCGGCTCGATTCCGAATACGATCATGTCATATCCCATTTCTTTCAGTGACTTAAGCTGCTCCACAGACTTGTTCTTTACGCTGTCAACCCGGCCATATCCACCAACGGAAACGCCCCAGGGCAGGTATTCTTTGATCAAGTCCATGATTCTTTTAAGTCTGTCGTAGCTCAGCAGGAACGGGTCAGCTCCCTGCAGAAAAATCCGCTTTACCTTCCATCCGGAATCTCTTATTTCCTGAAGATCCTCCCGTATCTCACTCTCAGGAGATACAGAAAACGGTGCTTCCTTGTAAAAGGTACAGAAGCGGCACTTGTTATGCGAGCAACCTGACGTTACTTGTAAAAAACAGGAACCTGCCTCATAGGGCGGTCTGACAATTCCACATGAAAAATGCATAAAAATTCCTCCTTGTTTCTATATATCCTTATATCTCGTTTTGACGATATATAAGGCCTTAAATTAAACGGGATTCTCATCCCGCCTAATTTATGCACAACTTAAATTTCGTGTCCGAAGTAGTCTGACAGTGCAGCCAACATCTCTTCATTCCGTCTGTAATATGTCCACTTTCCGTGCCTTTCGGAAAGAAGCAAGCCTGCTTTTTGCAGCATATCTAGGTAATGAGATACGGTTGACTGTGATATCCCGGCTTTGTCGCAGATGCTTCCAACACACACACCGCCTTTCAGATCCACCACATCATCAAAATGTCCTCCCTGCGGCGGAAAGTTTTTCTCCGGTTCCTTCAACCACTCAATAATACTGAGCCGTGTTTCATTTGATAGTGCTTTAAAAATTTCAATCTTATCCATACATTTATTATATCTATCTTTCGCGATATGTCAATGCTTATAAGCAAAAAATCGGCTGATAGAGAAATATATTTACTCTATCAACCGCCACATCAGAGCCATACAATGCCATCGCTGATGAGATTTTCCGGCTCCGCGACCAGAAGGAACAGTCCGAGGTCGACAGCTACCACCGGGAAGAAGCCATGAACCGGATCAAGGAACTGCAAGACTTCATCGCCGGTCAGGAAACCGACATCACAGAGTTCGATGATGCGTTGGTCAAAAAGCTCATCGAGAAGATCACCGTCTTCTCCGACCACTTCACCGTGGAATTCAAGTCCGACATCACAATCGAAATCGAAGCATAAAAAGACTCCTCGCCACTGAACTTAATCAGTAGTGAGGAGCCTTTCTCTTTATTTATTCTGCTTTATCTGTTGGCAAATAGAAGATTTTACCGTCTTTTGAAATCAGTTGCACATCCTCGGCGTACAGTTCACTGTTATCCTGCGGATATTCAATAGATTTCGCTGACGCTTGAACTGCTATCATGTCCACTATTTTTTCGTCAATCGCCCTGAAATTGAGTTCGTCGTTAAATAATCCGGGAAGAAAATGAATAACACCATCGAAGCCAGCTCTTTTTCGCCTGATTTCATCGGTATCAATGCCTAATCGTTTTACGGATGTCTGATGCCACCCAGTCAATAATGCTTGAGTGTCTTCCACCTGCTTTGTGTATGTCGGCAATAGCGCTACACACTGCTCTCTTGATACAGTCCCCATATGAAGCGTATACCTCAAGTCGGAAATCTTATACAGAACATCAAGTAATGCTTTCTGGTACGTATACCAGTTTTGCGCCTCTTTTAATTCCTTTTCATAGGCTGCATAATCCAAATCGTTTTTCTTTGAATAGCCAGCCAGTGTTAAATTGACCTGACCAAGCAACTGCGTGCATTCTTCTTCCAGACTATCGAGCTGTGCAATCTTTGACAGCCTCAATTCATCATTCTCAAGGATCTCTACTTGAAAATCAGCAATTTTCTTAACATGAGCAACGAGCGAAAAAACTCGGCTTCGAAACTCGTTGTCTTGGAAATCAGATATTTTAGATATATCATCGCTGATTTCACCCAATTCCGCATTTATCCGTGTCATGTAATACTGCCCGACAACCATTGACGCAACTCCCATAGCTGCCGCTGCAGTGTTTGCTACTACAGCAGTTCCTTTTTGAGCTTGAACCGCCACAAGATTTGCATGACCTTGAATTCCATCAGCACCGCGATAAAATCCTCGAACCGCGCCTTCCATAGCCTGAGAATTGGTAAGCTTAGCACCAGCCGGAATTATGGCACGATATAAAACTTCGTTTCCCGCTTTTGCAGCTTGGACTGCATTTGTCCTAGCTACACCAGCTTGCGCCAATCCGGGAACAAGATTATTCACCCGTGCCAGAACTTTACTATCAGTTATCTCTACCAGCCTACTCTCGTCCGGTATTGCTTCTGCAGGGAGCATCTCCATCTGAATAGCAAGTTCATTGAGCTTTTGATCTGACTGAGATAATTCGCTGGTTTGCTTTGTAATTATCGTACCGTTATCCTTATCAGATTTATCCTCACCTTCGGGCGAACTCACTCTTTTTCCCCTATAAGTTAGCAAAGCAACAATGGCCAGCACTGCCACAATGCATATTCCAACTACAACATACTCCATTTTCGAAGTTCCTCCTTTTACTGTTCTATAATAGAAACAGTAAACTTTGCGAACATATCAAGTCGTTCCAGCCTTGACATCTATCTCACAGCCACAACTACCCCAACATCTAACTCGGCAACTCAACATAGTGACATCTATCGTGGCAACTCAACTCTCACACTTTTTGAGCTGATCTGCCTTTGGATAAGTTACCGCAGACAATTACCCGTTCCACCAACTCGAAACTGTCTGAAGCCGAAAAATGCCTGAAATCAAGGGCTTTCGCGGCTATTTCCCTTCGACCCTTGACATCAATACTACGCACTCCATATGGCAAGAGTTGATACCATGAATGTCAAAATGACTCTTGCCCGTTATCGGAAACTTATCATACCCTTTTTTGAGCATTTCCTCGTTATCGGGAACTTGTCAATAAGACGGTTATCATTATCCGACAATACCGGAATTGATAACCTTCATTTTACTATGATATTTTGGACATCTTTCTTTGCAAATATAAACGTATCCGTCCTTCGGCTCTTCTTCATCCTCGAAAAAATCTTCTGCCGGAATGGATCGCGTATAATATGTTTTGCAAGTCGGACATTCTACATCGTTCTCTCTAAAAATGCCACGCTTACAAATAATGCTCACCCTGTCATGGTTAAAAAGTTTCTTGCAATGGTAGCACTCATAAATAGTTGGTGTCAGACGAATATACGGCTCTCCATAGAGCAATCTGTTTTCTTCCCATTCTTCACTGCCAGGTTCTACATCCTTAAAGAGAAAGCAGTTTCCAGTCGAATCCTCTTCGGTAACAGTACCACGGAAAAGCTCAAATATTTTTCTGTAGAACGGATCACCTTCTCCTGATTCAAATTCCTGTTTCATTTTAATTGCGTCTAAATGCTCAAACCCGCATTCGCCTTCAACTAAGGTTTCATGGTAACCATATTCTGTACATTGAACTTCAAAATATAAGCCCATATTCTTTCTCCTATTGATTTAACCGCCCTATTCTATCCGCACTTGCCCGAACTCGTTTTCTTCCATCCCTGGTCAAAGTATTTCCATCCATAAGAAAGCCGTTCTTCTCTTCTCTCAAATCGGCAAATAAAACAGCCAGTTCTTCTATAGCAGCATCGACCTGACCTTCCATTTCTGTGGATATGTCAGGATCTCTCTCTTCGAATTGAATCTTGGATAAATACTCCCATGTTGCATTGGAAACTGCATTCCCATCCGCACACTTATTCAGAAGCCGCCAAAGAGAGTCAAGATACTCTTGGGCTTTGTAATCTGCCTTTACTGAAGCCGGCACCTCGCAGTTCTTTGCCCGGTACTCTGCCTCTATCTTTTTATACTCTTTCCAGTAAGAGCTAATCCTCATATCAATCACCTGATCCGGACTTTTTTCTAATACATTTCCTCTACTCTCTTATCAAGAACCGGATCCTTTATCGGAGAACCGTCTGTATTAAGTATCAGTTCCTGCGTTCCTTTGAACATGCAATAGCCGTCTTCATTCACATCCCAGTCTTGAATCCAACTCCATGAATTCTCTGGATCCCTGAGTAGGATATTCCCTTTTCCATCACATAACTGTCCCTCGTCACCGACCCAGGATCGATAATCCCAATAAAGCCTCAGCTCCTCGGATGCATGTTCATACATCCAGTGTTCAAAATCCTCGTGAAACTCCTGTTCCTCTTCTTCACTCATCTCGCGTTGCATTTCTTCTTCTGAAAACTGTGAAAAGTATTCTTCTGCCAACGCTTGAGACTCATCCCAAAGTGGCTCTGGTGGTCTCATCATAATGCTCACCTCTACTATTAATCCACATCCGAAATATCAGCTTCTGAAAAATCCCAGTCTCCATTGATTGCCTGCAGAACGGCTCTGTAAGTAATACGCTTTGGTATGATTTTGACGCACCAATCACTGTGATCAGAAAAAGGTGTGACAACAACAGACTGCCGTTCCGGTTCAAATCGTATTCTGTGGATTTGTCTGAAAGTTAACTCGCGCTCTTCTCCTGATTCTATCGCTTCCTCAATTTCCTTCTTAAAGTCAGGATGGTTTTGTGCATATACCATCCAGCCATATGTCATGATCATATTCTCACCTATTGTCAGCCTTGACCCACCAACCGCGGCCATCACGATAGCCGTACTTTTCCATGATTGGTGACAGAGCCACTATTGAATGCGGGTGTTCCTCGTCTTCACTCATGAGTCCTTCGGCTTTAGCAATTTGAATCAGCCGTTCTTCCAGAGAATCCATTAATTCCGCCCACGCGTCTGTGATTGCACAGGCATTCTCATATTCCTCTGTACCTTCTTCGAAATCGTACACATCATCTTCAACCCACCAGAACTTATTGAATGCTCCGGCAAACGCATCGACTAATTCCTGAGTGCCTTTCAGATTATTAGCCACATCCCACATTTCCTCTAATGAGACTTCCGGGAGTGGATCTCCTGCCATAATTACGGTTCCTTCCTCGAAGAAGTCTTCCACCGGGATCCAGGTTCGTTCCTGCATAGCCTCAATCGTATTGTTCCAGAGCACCAGTGGATTAGCACCCACGAAACCGCTTTCCTGCGCATCATTAACTTCAATAATGATCCATTCACCGGATGCAGTTTTGGCAACATCAATAGCCGGGAAGGACACAGCAAGTCTTTGTGCAGCCCAGTCAGTCAATTTGAGAACTTCCTGTAGTTCGCTTTCCGGTAAAGAGTATTGATGACCCATATACCAGTAAGGACCGTACGCCATACATTTGCCTTCAAAGTAGAAGAACCGGAATTCATAACTGATAGGAACCATATCCGGATACGAATCCGCATCGATCACCTGCAGTGGAACATATTCACGCACAGCTACCTTCTGCCAGGACAGTATGCTGTCGCGTTCCCATTCCTTTCTCAAAGCGTTATACTGATCAATGTTCTCGATGATGCACTGTGACTTTTTATGGCGATTTGTCTGCCTATTGCCTTTAATAAAGACAGGGAATGAGAAATCAATCAGGAGTTCTTCCACTTGAGGCAGCTCATCATATATCTTTGTGAACGGTGTTTTATCCTTCAGCGACGGGTACCATTCTTCAATTGTGCTGCAACGCAGATGTTCTCCCTCGTGCACGAGCAGCTTCATTCCCATGTCCTCGAGTGTCGCTTCCACTCCGGCGTAATCCTCAACCGCGCCTATATGCAATAAAACAGGAGCCTCTACTTCTGAAACAACGGATCTGCATTCAAAGTTGTTCCTGAAATCGAAGTCATATACATCGTTTCCTGTCTTCCGTAGCAGGACAGCAATATTTCCAATTGTAAAAAAGTCATCACTGATCGTTCTAATATCCATCTGTTAACCACTATTCGCAATCGTGCGCTTCTTTAATATCTTGAATCGAGATACACTCTTCTATACCATCATCCTCGATTCGAACTATATAATCACCATCCGCTGTAATATCAACAATCTCTCCTTCCCTTCCATCAGCGAGAGAAACGTGATAAAAAACATCTACGATTGGTGCCTCAATATACTTATCTCCTAACTCACGAAGTATTTCTTTCTCGGCTATTTCTACCGAATCTGTAATAAAGTCTGTGACCCCATCACAATACCAATAATAGTCATCCATCCTGACTATTTGTCCAGGCATCATCAACATATCTTCTTTTGAATGCCATGCCACGAGGAAGGATTACCCCTCCTCCAGAAAATAGCAGTTCGATTTCTCCGGAACAATCGTCATAGAAAAAATCCACCCGATCAAAGCGATGCATAATATCTACTATTTTCAGGCATAATTTTTCAACTTCTTCTGTTGGAACACTGAAGGGTTTTTCCATCTGTATCTTGCCCATCTCATCACTCTCTTCGTATTTTCCTTCCCCCGATATTTGTATTTCATAGATACAATGTGTTTCCGGTCCGTCTGGAAATGAATAATGTGATGAACGTACTACAATGCCCTTGATATCATTCACTATTCGTTTGTTTCTTTTCAGTTCTTCTTTATAGCTTTTTCCCGTATTCACGACACCCATATCAACTCCTGCTCACCGAGTCTTTTGCTTTCGCCCTCATCTATTATTCTGTAACGAAATCCCCGACCATAACGTGGTCCGACTTGGAAGCTTACAAAAGCATATTCATAATTACTATAAATGCCGACTGCCCCACGTCCTTCCGGAAAATACATCCCGCTGACAGGAGAAATTCTGTTTTTTGTCCCAACTTTTACTATCTCTAAAACCCCATTTTCGTATTTATATGTTTCGAGCGGATCAGATATATAAAAACCCACTGTACGCTTGTTTCCATAAGCAAAATCAATATAAAAGACACTTGGTGGTGTGCCAAAATGAGGGTCACTCTCTGTATTTGATATTTCCTCTAACATTTCAGTACAAATGTCCAGAAGCTGATTCTTGACTCCTATCATTATTGATCTCCATTGTCCGGGCTTATCATTTCAGCCTCTTTCGTCAGCATATAAACAACAACCGTTCCGATATCATTATATGGATGATTCAGTTCACCCCATTCCCCGAAACGTAGCTTGAAACATCCATTTTTTGCATAACGAAAGCAATAGTACTTTAGCTTTCCATCCTTTGGATCTATTTCACTTAGGTCTATTCCAGTATTATTGAATATGAATTCCTTTGCTATCAATTCTGCTTCAAGTCTTGTGCAGAGTGGAGCCACGTTTTTCTTCTCCCAGTTTTCTCTCCATTCTGGGTCCGGAACAACATATCTGCATTCACCCACAAGTTCTGCTGTTCTTTCCCACCGTTCAAGTCCGGTTTTTGATAGCAAATGAGACCGAATCCACATTTTAGGTGACTTAAGATCCTCATGCAAAGAAGCGAATTCTGCAGCAATATCAGAGATCGCCTTCTTTAACGATGGCGATATATCCCTGTATCGCAAAAACCGAATTGTCGGTATTTTTTCTATCCTCTCAAGCATCTGCTTTGATACAGTATCATAAAATGCGCAGGATTTACTTACCTCTATGACAAAACTTATCACCGAATTGACTTCCGGACCGAAACCCGGGAATCCCTTGAAATCAAGGCTTATACGCCCTTTTTCACTTAACCTTTGACATCAAACAGACCGTCTCCACGTGTCCGGTCCAGCAGAAAAGATCTGCGGGGGTCGCTTCTATGAACCGGTAGCCCTTCCCGTTCAGGTATTTCACATCCCGGGCCAGTGTGGCCGGATCACAGGATATGTAGACTATTCGGGAGGGCTCTGCCGCAGTCACGGCATCCAGAAGGCGTTCATCGCAGCCGGCGCGGGGAGGATCCAGAATCACGACATCTGCCTTTGTAACGCGAAGATCCTCATCGACCGGAGCCGAAGCTGCGAAATCAGCCGTATCGCCGCTGTTCCCCATCAGCCTGGGAAGCACAGATTCCGCCTTTCCGCATACATATCGTGCATTTACGATCCCATTGATTACCGCATTACGGTTAGCGTCCAGAACGGCACTTCTCTGTGATTCAATACCGATGACCTTTGTGCCCGCGAAAGCCTCCTCGTCACGCTTCCGTAGCTCATTCAAAAGCCACTGGCCGATGGTCCCGGCTCCGCAGTACAGATCCAGAATCGTCTCGCCGCCGGTCAGAGCCGCATACTCTGCCGCCTTATTGTAAAGTTTCACCATCTGTGCAGGATTTACCTGGTAGAATGACAGCGGAGAAATTTCATACCGCATACCGCCGAGTTCTTCATTAATAGTCGGGCGACCCGCAAGAACCTCGGTTTTGTCACCGAAAATTTCGCCGGGCTTTCCTTTATTGATGTTCAGAATAACGCTCTCAAGGCTGAAGGGCTCTTCGACGGCCTCGTCCAGCATCGCCACAAGCTTGGCGGCGTGGGGAATCCCCTTGCCGTTGATCACCAGAATCACCATGACCTCGCCGGTGCCGAACGCCGTACGGACGACCATATGCCGCATAAGGCCCTTTTCCCAGCGGGGATCGTAGCCGGTAATGTGATCCTGCCGCATGAACTCCCGCAGCGCTTCCGCCGCCGAGGCAACCGGTTCCGTCTGCAGGGCGCAGTCGGGACAGTCCGTCACCTCACGGCTTTTTCCGCGGTAAAAGCCAACCGCCGGTTCTCCGAGATTTTCAACAATCCCGCCCTTCCGCGTGATAATCCCGCCGGTTGAGACCGCCATCGACGCTTTGTTCCGGTAGCGCCAGGGGGACTCCGCCTCCAGAGCCGTCCGGATCAGAGGATCCCTCAGCCCCGCGATGCGGGTCAGCGCGTCCCGTACGTGCCGCTCCTTCAGCCTCAGCTGCGCGTCATAGGTAAGTCTGCCCATGGGGCATCCTCCGCAGCGGGAGTCCAGGGAACAAAAGCCTTCTGTCCTGTCTTCCGACGGTTCGTCAATACTGAGTAGCCGGGCGAGGGCATAACGTTTCTTCACCCGGAAGATCTCCGCCTGCACTGTATCACCCGGAAGCGCTCCTTTCACAAAGACGGTCAGGCCGTCTTCACTGTGTCCGATTCCGCTTCCGTCTGTAGTCATATCGTTTATCTGCAATCTGATTTTTTGTCCTTTATCCATGGTTTTTATTATAGCATGAAAACCACCCGTTCAACAGGTGGTTTTCCTCATTTCGTATCTCAGTGTATGTGCGGCTTGGCCCCGGCGTCGCGGTTTATATAAGGTTTCGCGCCGGCATCACCGCTCGTGAACCTGCCCCGGCGTAACCGCCCGTGAGGCTCCGCCGGTTCACGGCTTCGTAGCTGAGGACCGTATTTCTGCTGCCGAAGAGCTCCGCTGCCGGCCGCTACTGGCAAGATTCCACCATGCGCTCGATGGCGGCTTCGTCCTTCGCCTTTTTCTCGGCGATGGCTTCCTCCAGCATCATATCCTTGACCTTCATCAGTCTTGTCTGGTTGCCTCGTTCGTTTTCGTCCAGCTTCATCTGGATATATTTAATCGTGACCTGGAGTCGGGGAATCATGACGTATTCCAGCGCATTCACGCGTCGACGCGTCTTTTCCAGCTCAGCCGCAAGCAGAGCCGTCTCTTTCTCCTTGGCCGCGAGGTCCAGAAGCATCGGAAAAATATCCGACAGCTCGGAAATCGCATTGTCCAGTTCTCCTGAGGTCCTGGCGAATCCATAAGGGAAGATGTCGGCAGGATCCTCCGCCGTGGTTCTGAAATCGAAGACCGGCACATCCACACTCATGATGTTTCTGCTGCTGACCTGAAGCTCAACGCCCTGTTTCGGGAACATCAGAGATTCTTCCATAACCTCCTGACTCATGATGGAGCTCGCCACCGTGAAGTTTTTGTAAACATTCCCAAGGCGCTTCTCCACATCCTCCCGGAGACGCCCGTTTTCACGGGCGAGATCCAGAAATTCCTTCATCAGCTCGTCCCGCTTGTCCTTCAGAAGCTTGTGGCCGCGGACGGCTGTCTTCAGGCGCTTTTTCAACGAAGTCAGCATCATCCTTGTAGGATTGACATTCATTCGTTCCATCGCTTACTCCTTCGTTTCCGTTCCCTCGTTCTCCTTCAGGTATTTCTCGATCAGTTCATCCTTGATACGTTTCAGTTCGCCCTTCGGCAGAAGCCTCAGGAGTTCCCATCCGAGATTCAGCGTATCCTCAATGCTTCGGTCTGTATCGTATCCCTGGGACACATAGCGTTTCTCGAATTCCTCGCTGAACTTCGCATACATCAGGTCGACGTCCGTCAGAGCCGCTTCGCCCAGAATGGACATCAGTTCCAAACTTTCCTTGCCCTTTGAATAGGCGGCGAACAGCTGGTTCATTGTATCCGCATGATCCTCTCGGGTTTTCCCGACGCCGATTCCCTTGTCCTTCAGACGGGACAGCGACGGCAGAACGTCGATAGGCGGCTTGATTCCCTTCCTGTCCAGCTCACGGGACAGAATGATCTGTCCCTCTGTGATATATCCGGTCAAATCCGGAATCGGATGGGTGATATCATCCTCCGGCATCGTCAGAATCGGGATCATTGTAATGGAGCCGGGATAACCTTTTTTCCGTCCGGCTCTCTCGTACATCGTCGCGAGGTCGGTGTACAGATAGCCCGGGTAGCCGCGTCTGCCCGGAACCTCCTTGCGGGCGGCAGATACCTCACGGAGTGCCTCAGCGTAATTGGTGATATCCGTCAGAATGACCAGCACATGCATGTTCAGATCGAAAGCCAGGTATTCGGCCGCAGTCAGCGCCATACGCGGCGTGGCGATACGCTCTACCGCCGGGTCGTTGGCCAGATTCATGAACATGACAGTTCTGTCGATCGCTCCTGTTCTTCGGAAGTCGGAGGCGAAAAAGTCCGCCTCCTCATAAGTGATTCCGATCGCCGCAAAGACTACAGCGAAGTTTCCGGCATCGTCACCGAGGACCTTTGCCTGACGGGCAATCTGTGCAGCCAGATCCGCATGGGGAAGTCCGCTTCCCGAGAAAATCGGAAGTTTCTGTCCCCGGACCAGCGTGTTCAGGCCATCGATGGCAGATACGCCGGTCTGAATGAACTCCGCAGGGTAATCTCTGGCTGCCGGATTCATCGGAAGTCCGTTAATATCCATCTGTTTCTCTGCGATAATCTCCGGTCCGCCGTCCTTGGGACGCCCCATTCCATCGAATACACGGCCCAGCATCTCCGGTGAAACGGACAGCTGTGTTCCGTGCCCCAGGAACTTTACAGCACTCTCTTTCAGGTTGATTCCCGCAGAGCTTTCGAACAACTGAACTGTAGCGTCCCCGCCGTTAATTTCCAGCACCTTGCAGAGCCGGCGTTCTCCATTGGGCAGAATGATCTCTCCCAGTTCGTCATAGGTGACGCCTTCCACGTCCTGTACCATCATCAGAGGTCCGGCAACTTCAGATATCGTTCTGTATTCCTTAATCATCGTCTTCCGCCCCCTTATTTACTATATCAGTGATTTCCTTCTTCATCTCGGTCAAGATCTCCTCGTAGGACGAATCGATGTCCTTCTCCTCAATATACTTGAATCTGCCGATGGTCTCTCTGACCGGGACAGCGGCCAGCTGGTTAAACGGCGCTCCTTTGGAAACAGCGTCCACCGACTGATCATAGTATCCCAGAATCAGCTTCAGCAGTTTATACTGCTTGTTCATCGAGGAATATGTGTCCACATCGTGGAACGCGTTCTGGTGGAGGTAGTCCTCACGAATGGACTTGCAGGCCTCCAGTTTGACACGATCCTCGAAGGACAGCGCGTCCACTCCGACCAGCTGCACGATTTCGTTCAGTTCCGCTTCCTCCTGAAGCAGACGGATAGCCTGGTTCCGAAGAGCCGGGAAATCTTTTGCAACATTTTCCTCAAACCACGGCGTCAGACGGTCCACATAAAGCGAATAACTGGACAGCCAGTTGATCGCCGGGAAATGTCTGGCGTGGGCCAGCCCCGCATCCAGAGACCAGAACACCTTGACGATACGCAGTGTCGCCTGGGAAACAGGCTCCGAGATATCGCCGCCCGGAGGAGATACCGCTCCAATCGCGGAAAGCGCTCCGATCCGTCCGTCGCTGCCGAGAGCGACCACGCGTCCCGCTCTTTCATAAAACTGCGCCAGACGAGACGCCAGATAAGCAGGATATCCCTCTTCACCCGGCATTTCCTCAAGACGACCGGACATTTCTCGCAGAGCCTCCGCCCAGCGGGATGTGGAATCCGCCATAAGCGCCACCGAATATCCCATGTCGCGGAAATATTCCGCGATGGTAATTCCCGTGTAAATAGATGCCTCACGGGCGGCTACCGGCATATCGGACGTATTCGCGATCAGCACGGTTCTCTTCATCAATGATTCGCCGCTCCTCGGGTCCTTCAGTTCAGGGAATTCCATCAGTACATCAGTCATCTCGTTTCCGCGCTCACCGCAGCCGATATAGACGACGATGTCCGCGTCCGCCCATTTCGCCAGCTGATGCTGCACTACGGTTTTTCCGGAGCCGAACGGTCCGGGGACCGCGGCGACACCGCCCTTGGCGATGGGGAACAGCGTATCGATGACCCGCTGCCCTGTTACCAGCGGCATGTCCGGCACCATCTTCTCTTTGTACGGTCTGCCCCGGCGCACAGGCCACTTCTGCATCAGGCTGAGTTCTTCGATGCTTCCGTCATCTTTTTTAATTCTGCAGACTGTCTCATCGACGGTAAATGCTCCGCCTTCGACAGACTCCACAGTACCGCTTACTCCCCATGGAACCATGATCTTTTGTTCCACGATAACGGTTTCCTTAACGGTTCCGATGATGTCCCCCGGTCCGACGCGGTCGCCGGCCTTTGCGACAGGCACAAAATCCCATTTCTTTTCCCGGTTCAGCGCGGGAACCTGGATGCCTCGCTGAATGTTTGCCCCTTGCTGCTCGAACATGACCTCCAGCGGGCGCTGGATGCCGTCGTAAATGCTCTCGATCAGTCCGGGCCCCAGTTCGACAGAAAGCTGCGCTCCTGTTGAAACCACAGGTGCTCCCGGTCCGATTCCCGCCGTTTCTTCATATACCTGAATGGAGGCCATATCGCCTCTCATCTCAATGATCTCTCCGATCAGTCCAAGGTCACCTACGCGGACCACGTCGTACATATCCGCATCTTCCATACCAGACGCTACTACCAGTGGCCCCGATACTTTAACGATTGTTCCCTGACTCATTATCTATCACCTCCGAATAGTATGTCTGCGCCGACTGCGCGTTCCACCGATTTACGGACGTTGTTCAGTCCTGTACCGGACGGGCCGTCCTTATTGGGGATCGGTATGATGGCAGGCAGCCTTGAATCCTTGTATTTATCAATTTCTTTTTCCAACTGTACGGCAAGGCCTTCTGTGATGTAAATGATGGCGTATTCGCCTTCTGCCCATTTCCGCAGAGCCGCTTTCGCCTCCTCTGCCTTTTCGGTCGGAAACACGTCCAGACCGACTGCTTTGAATCCAAGCACAGAATCCCTGTCGCCGATGACTCCGATTTTATACATACGGTTCCCTCAATCTTTCACCTGTCTCCTCCGGCGATGCACCGACCAGAATCCCCGTCAGGACGATCCTCAGATTGTCGATCTCGACCTCCTTTGCCAACCAGTAGCCGGCGATAGGGACAATGCCGAAGGAAAGATATTTGGCTTTCTTGTTGTATTCCATCAGCGCGTCTTCCAGCATTTTCTCGAACAAAGTAAAGTCCCCTTCTTCTTTGATCATCCGGCCTCCCTCGGCCATCATATCCTTCAGACCATAGGGAATCAGCTTGTCCGCCACCTGGGAATAGGGTTCCTCCCAGCTCTGAATATAGAACTGTTCCTGGATATTTCCGCCGTCCAAATAAACCGTCTGAAAAAAGGACCACGCCTTGCCGATTTCTCTGAGCCGCACGAACGCCTTGAGGTTCAGGAGGTCGATCTGCAGTTTCACAATGCCGATCAGAAATTCCTCACCACTCTCCTCGGCCGCACGGAGCATGTCCCTGTAGCAGGCTTTGTCCATGATGATATCGATCATCTGGGGATCATGTCCCCTGCTGTAAAGGTCCATCGCCTCTTCAATGGCGTGCTTCATGTTGACGGGCATGAACATATAGTTCCGGTCCCGGATCATCGCCATCATTTTATTCCATTCTATATCGCCCGTCGACATCAGAAACGTGTCGTCCGGCGTGATTCCGAGAAGCTCTGATTTCAGGCAGACCTTCACATTATGGTAATCGTAGGGGTACAGGTACAGCGCAAGTTCTTTGCGCTCCGGCAATGTATTGTAGATCATATCGAACAGTTTGTTCTGTTCTCTTCTGATAAACGCTTCCACATCGCCTTCCTTGACCTCCGGCGATTCTCCGTAGCCAAATTCCTGAAGGAGGGCCTCTGCCGCGTCAAAATCCGTACAGTTCGCCAGTCTCATGAGGTCCTGACGCTTCATCAGATTCCGGACGTAGCAGCCAATGAACGCATCGGCAAAGATATAATCATTTTCTTTTCTTTTTGCCATGTTCCTCCGCTCCTATTCGCCAAACAGCACCTTTGCAACTTCTGCTGTCAGCTCGCCTTTCACCTCGTCCACAAGAGACTCGATACTGCCGCTGACATATACCTGTCCGTTTTTCAGGAGCACGCCGCCCCGGATCGGTTCTGTTTCGTCCGACACGGAAAAAGCGCCTCCCTCTGTTTCACGATTCAGCTTTTCTGCAAGCTGCGGTCCGACCTCCGCGGCGTCCTTCTCATTGAAGACGAGTTCGCCGCCGGTGCTCCCAGTGCTCTTCACAATACCGGCCAGGAACTCCACGTACCTGTCTTTGTCCATGGACGCAATCTGTCCGATAGCTCCGTCAAAGCAGTCCGCGATCATCTCCTGTTTCCTGGCCAGAATCAGCTTGCGTCCGTCTATGGCCGCAACCGCCTCGCGGCGGTTCACCGTTCTGACTTTGTCCGCGGCGCCACGTTCCCGCGCTTCGGAAACAACGGCTTCCGCCTTCTCTCTGGCCTCCGCGATGATTGCATCACTGCCGGAATCGGCTTCGCTGAGAATGGAGCCCGCAACGGTTTCCGCTTCACTCATGATCTTTGATGTAATCTTCTCTATGCCCATTTTGTCACTTCCTGTCAATCACTAAATTCCAAGGTTGAACAGCATCAGAATGGATACCAGCAATCCGAAAATCGCGTAGGTTTCCACCATCGCGGCATAAATGATTCCCTTCGCCATCTGATCAGGTCTCTTGCCCAGCAGCATGATGCCCGCCGCGGCAGCCTTGCCCTGCGCAATACCGGACCAGATTCCGATCAGCCCGATCGGCAGTGCGGATGCGAACACATACAGTCCCTGTGCCACGGAAAGATCCTGCATTCCGCCGCCCAGAAGTCCAATGCGGATGAAAATCAGGAAAGCCATCAGCAGACCATAGATTCCCTGTGTGCCCGGAAGTGCCTGCAGAATCAGCGTCTTACCGAATTTTTTCGGATCCTCCGCCAGTACACCTGCCGCAGCCTGTCCTGCGATACCAACACCCATTGCGCTTCCGATACCTGCCAGCGCTGCCACCGCGGCACCGATCAGTGCCCATACGTTACCTGTAATCATTTCATACCTCCGTCTGTATCATTTACTAATCTGACATATTTTGTATTTTTACGGAACGGGTCGAAGGGTTCTCCGCCGTCCTCATAGAATTTTCCAAAGAACTCAATGTACTGCAGTCTGCTAGCGTGTACAAAGGATCCCAGAGCATTGATCGCCATATTGAACACATGTCCGATGACTCCGACGATAATCATGGCGATGCAGCCCTTGAAACCTGTGCCCAGCATGGAGCCCAGCAGGTTGACCACATTGGCGATTACGCCGGTCGCGAGTCCCAGAGCCAGCAGTCTGGCGTAGGACAGAATATCGGAAATATATCCGGTAATGCCGTACAGCGCGCCCAGACCGCCGATTACCTTGCCGGCGCCTTTCTTCTTCCGTCCGCCGGTCAGCAGGACGATCACACAGCCCGCGATGCACACCCATTTCCCCGGGGCGACGAGCGCTGCGGAGATTGATCCTCCGCCAAGCCAGAGGCCGGCTCCGGCGATGATCATATACCAGGCGAACACATCGCAGAACGCGTCGAACAGGTGGCCTCTCCGTATCAGCATGTATGCATTGATCCCCATACCGATGAACAGATGCACCACGCCGAACAGCAGCGAGAAAATCAGCAGCTTCGTCGGATCCTCGATAGGATTGAACCAGATCGGATTCAGCGGAACCTTATGTCCGAACACCGTCTGCGTGAAGGTCGGCAGAAAGTCTCCGAACCATCCTCCGAACAGCGCTCCCCAGAATACAGTCGCAATGCCGCAGTACAGGAACATCCTGATCATCTTGAGGGTCATCCCCTCCAGATCATATTTGTGCAGCACCACCGCACAGAAGATGGTCATGACCAGACCGTAGCCCGCGTCTGACAGCATCAGTCCGAAGAACAATGCATAAAAGATCGCAAAGATGTCCGTCGGATCGAAACCTCTGTAATCCGGCAGGGAATACATCTCCGTAATTGCGGAGAACGGCGTTCCAAACCTGGTGTTGTGGATCAGAACCGGAACCTCCTCGTTCTCTTCCGGATCGCGATATTCGTAGCAGCATCCCTTCTCTTCCAGGACATCCTCCACGGATTTCCTGCATTCGGAAGGAATCCAGCCCTCCAGATTGAAAGTTCTCTTGGTTTTCAGCAGCCGGGATTTCACCTTCTCACGATCGCGCTGCATGACCAGCCGGTCCTGCAGGCACTGCATGCCGAACCGCATATCGTCGTGGGCGGTGATCTCCGCCTCAATCTCGGCGACCTGTCCTCTGGTCTCGGCAACCTCCCGGGTGATCCGCTCTGTGTTTTCCGTCACCGTACCCCGGAACTCCCGGAACGGTACAGGGGAATAGCCCCACTGCTTGAGCCTGGCAATGACGGCGTCCTGGTCTTCCTTCAGCGATATGATCACCAGGTAGATCATATCCTTGTCCCTGTTGATTTCGTGCAGGGACACGTATTCGCTGTCGTCTCCGATCGCCTTCCGGAGTCCGTCGATATCGACGGTAGACGGCACAACGCCCAGATCGATTCTGGTGCACTGCGTCTCGCTGATCTCCAGCGGCAGATCGTAGCTGACCCACGGCGTTAATGAGGCGAGCTCTGAATTCCTCTTGTTGATGATTTCCCTGCAGGAATGGAGTCTCTCGTTCAGTCCCATGATATAGTCGACATTCTGCGAGATCCGGTCCTTGTCCCTCATGATCTTTTCGAACTCCGACTTTTTCATGGCTTTTCTTGTAAAGAACAGCGGCGATTTGGCGGTACTGTACTTCTCGAGAAGCTCGATCGCTGTATCGACCCGGTTGATCTCCGCGTCCAGTGCGGCGACCTCATCTTCATTTCCGTCCCGGACACCCAGGCCGACCCAGTCTTCCTCCGCCAGCCGTGCCGACTGATCCGTTATCTCCACCATTCCCAGATCCATCAGTCTGGAAATCAGTTCTTCCTTCACCGTGTCAAGGCCAATGACAGCCAGTTTTTCCATTTTAGCGATTGACACTGGTGCTCACAATCCTTTCTACTATCAGACCGATAGCTTTTTCTTTATTCTTCTTCGCCGCTTCGACCAGCTGTGTACTGTCCGATTCTGCCTGCTTCATGGCGGCGGCGTACTTCTGGTCCGATTCCTCCTGTCCTTCCTTCATAAAGGCGTCGTAGATATCCTTCGCTTTAGTCTGCGCCTCCTCTGCGATCCTTCCGGCCTCCGCTTCTGCGTCTTCGATTCGTTTCCGAGCCTCCGTGCGCGCGTCCCGCTGCACCTGATCCGCCCGGTCTTCACACTCTTTTATCTTCGAGAGTTCCTCGACGAACACGCTGCTCACCTCCCTTTCATAAAATTCTTTAACACGTCTTCCTTTAACAAAATAAAATGCGCACAATTCTTAATCTATAGTATACTTTATTTCCCGCCAGGAATCAACGATAGTTATTAGTTTATCAAGAACAAATCACCCCATGTGATTTGTTGTTCGGCAACAAATATATGTACATTTTTTCAATTCTGTACGGGAACCGCGAGGCCGGAACAAAAAATACTTTGTACTTTGTACAAAGACCTCAAGAGAGAAGGCGGCGACTCCCGCGACGAGAGCAGCTGCCGCGAAGCGCCGCGCACAAAAAAAGGGAACTGCCGGCGTTCAGCAGTTCCCTCCGCAAAACTTGAAATTTCAGGACTCCTGCGGCATGCCTACGTAGTAGGCTCTGCCCTGATCGGTAACCGCATACCGGGTTCTGATCCGTCCTTCTCTGTCGAAATATTGATCCACTCCCGTCAGGATGCCGGTCTTCTGCAGCGTCTGCATGATGTCCTCGATGTTCCTCGCGTTACACTGTTTTTCCTGATACTCATTCTTCAGGCCTCTGCAGACATCGATGGATGTCAGCGGTCTGCCCAGGCTGACGGCATACTCTACAATCCGGAATTTAAATGGTAACTGCTGCATGACTACCCTCCTGTTCCAATTCCATGAAACAACGAATATATTCTGCTTCACACTGTTAGTACACCTCTCCTTATCTATAATATACACCAAATTCTGTTTTTGTACACAGGAATTAAAAAATTTATACAATATTTTAACCTATCTTTTACACATTGTATTTCTGCACGGTCTGCGATGCGCCGGAGAACACGGGAGTAAGCACGAAGAAATCCTGAATCCTATATGCTACGGCCTCTCTCTTTCTTCAGAAGCAAAACTTAACCAAATGAAAAAGCCCCGGCGTATTGAACGTCGGGGCTTTTTCATTTAGTTAGTATTATTTGGGAGAAACCTCATCCATCTTGTAGATGAAGGTTACTGATTTGTAAGTTTTTGTATTGCCGAAGCTGTTGTAGTCCTGCGCAGCCTTCTGGATGGCCTTGGCGTTGTCCACCACGTCCAGCAGATTGCTGGCGTTCAGCTTGTCAATCTCGCTCTTCGCTTTGTTCATAGCGCTGTCAACGCTCTTGTCCAGAGTCTTCGCGCCTTTTGCCAGCGCTGCCGCACCGGAGGCCAGCTCAGCCTCCTTGCTGCTGAAAGTCACTGTGCCGTTGTACAGCTGCATAGAGCCGGACGCCAGCTTGTTCACGCCGCTGACCAACTCTGTGCTTCCGCCCTGCAGAGCGACAACTCCGTCGTAAACCTCTTTAGAACCTTGACTTAACGATTGAGCTCCTTTGACTAAGTCGCCATCATCAGAAAGCGCATCTTTTACCTTGTTTACGCCTCCAGATACACTGTCTGCACCGGAAGCAACCGATTTAGCGCCAGCTTCAAGTTTGGAAATGTCCTTACTTTTCTCAATTCCATGCAGCACATCACTGACACCCTGAGTATACGACTTAACACCAGAATGATAGTTAGTCAAAGCATCCAACTGTTTCTTAGTCCCCTGCAAGTTCGCTTTCTCAACCTCTAGCTTCGCTTTGGCGGCAACTGCTTCTTTATAGGTATCCGAATCACTCTGCCCGGCGGCCTCTAATTTTTTTATTGCCGCGTCGTATTGAGAAATGCCGCTGTCCGCCTTACTAATCGCACTTCCGATCTGAGCGGCATAGTTTTCCTCAGTAATTGAAATATTATTCAATCCTGCGGCTTTCATCTGTTGGTTTACAGATGTAATAATTGTATCTACAACCTCATCTGTTCCCTTATTGATACTATCGTTATTTGCAGTGATTTCCTCTAGATTATCTGTGATCCCTGAAATAACCTGCGGAATGCCCTTCGATACGTCATTCGCGCCTTTACTGACATCGCTTGCCCCAGATGCCAGAACATTTACCTGTCCATGCATTTCTTTTAGCCCTGCGAGCAGAGCCGCGTTGCCGTCCGAGACCTGCTTAGAACCGGCAGCCAACTTGCTGACACCTCCCGCCAGTGCCGGCGTTTTGGACTTAAGCAGATTTGTTCCGCTCGCCACGTCCTTCGCACCGTTTTTAATAGTCTTGCTGGCTGCGGAAAGCTTTCCGGCTCCTGAAGCGACCTTATCCGCTCCGTTCGAGAGCTGACTCGTTCCATTTGCCAGCTTCTTCGCAGCACTCTTCACCTCATCCATTTTATCTTTAAGGTCTGAGGCATTGTTGACATCGGACATATCGATATCCTGGAACATTTCATCGGTAACTACAGAATAAGCATTCTCCACGTTATACTTTGTGGTATCGCACTCGATCGTGACGCTCTCCGGAATATCGATGTCCTTCGCGCCGGAATCCAGTTCTGACAGATTCAGGCTCAGGCTCTCGCTCAGTCCCGGTAGGGCGTATCCGACCACTGTGTTTCTGGTTCCGTCATCGATCACCTTGCCGTTATCGACGGACACGTTGGAGAAATCATCGTTGTCGAAGATGAAGGCTGTCATGACCGCGAACGGTACATAGACGTTGTTCCTTTTGATATTATTTGTATAGGTGATGTGAATTTTCACATGACCGCTTTCCCCCGCAAGGTCGGCAGGGGAGATGGCTTTTCCGTCCAGCGTGTAGGACACCTTCATGGTGACCGGCAGCTGCGCGTCGTCATAGCCTTTGTACTTCAGGTTACCCTCGTCGCTGACCACACGTTTATATTCGTTTCCGTTGGCCTTCTGCATGATGTAAACTGTCTCTTTTCCGTCGTTTCCGCCGGAGCTGTCCGTCGTCGAGACCTTGTTTGAACTGCTCTTGCCGCTCTTCTCCGAGGTCGCTCCAAAGGAGAAACTGTTCAGGCTGAAGAAGCAGACGACTGCGACGATCAGCGTTACCGCCAATGCAGCGGTGAGCCTTCCTCTCTCTGTGATTCCTTTCCCTTTCATTTTACTTACTCCTCCAATAATACTTACTTTTTATAACCTTTGAATTCCTCCGCGGCAGCGGTTACAAAAGAAACCCGCCGGGTTCCGCGAGGGAATCTCTCCGTACTTGTTCTTTGTGGATCAGGCCTCCTGAACGACCTGCTTTTTCTCTTTTTTGTAAATATCTCTCAGCCCGCCGGTCGTCTTGCAGATGAGTTTATCAAAGGCCATGAGCATGGACGGCAGGATAAAGATTACGGTCAGCATACTGATAATCGCTCCCCGTGCCATCAGTCCGCAGAGGACGCTGATGACGCCGATATCGGAATACAGCGATACACCGAAGGTTGCGGTGAAGAAACCCACCGCACTGGTGATTACGGACGGCATCGACGTTGAGGAGGCGATCATAACCGCTTCCCGCTTGGCCTTGCCGGCCATCCGCTCCGTCTTGTACCGGGTGGATGTCAGAATCGCATAATCGACCGTTGAACCGAGCTGAATCGTGCTGATGCAAACCGGAACGATGAACGCAAGTTCCAGGCCGGTAAATCCGGAAATCCCCAGGTTTACGTAAATCGCGAACTCGATGACTGCCACCAGAATGAACGGCAGGGTCACGGACCGCAGTACAATGAGGATGATCAGGAACACCGCAGCGATGGATATGATGTTCACCACCCGGAAATCCTTGGCAGTCAGGTTGATCAGATCCATGGTCGCCGGGCCTTCGCCAATGACCTTGGCGGTGGGATCGTATTTGGCAACCACCTTCTTCAGTGTCTTGATCTGCGTATTGCACGCATCAGTCGAGACTTTATAATTGGAGTTGACCATGATCAGCTGATGCCCCTTGGCAATCATCGCGTCGGTAATCTCGTTGGGCAGTATTTCCTTAGGAATAGCAGTTCCTGTGAAGGCGTCCAGTCCCAGTACGTTTTCAACACCCTTGACATTCTCCATATCCTTGCTCATCGCATAGCCCTTCTTGGATGAGAGATTTGCATCCGCGATAACCATGTGCGTCGTGCCGATGTGGAAATCCTCCTCCAGCTTGTCGTTCGCCTTCAAGAATGGAGCCTGTTCTTCCGAAAGACCCTGGCTTCCGTTCAGGATCTTGGCAAAATCATAGACTGTATTGTCATGATTGTAACCGTAAATCGCCGGGAACAGCAATACACAGAAAATCAGGATATATACGCCGTAACGGGCGGTGAGCCCGTGGGCCAGTTTCTCTGTGTTCGGGATCAGTCCGCGGTGTCTCGTCTTTTTCAGAAGCTTGTTGAAGAGCATCATCAGAGACGGCAGAACCGTAACGCTGGCCAAAACGCCGAAAACAACGCCCTTCGCCATTACGATTCCCAGATCACGGCCCATCGTATATGTCATGAAACACAGTGCCAGGAAACCGGCGATGGTGGTGATGGAACTTCCGGCCACCGAAACCAGCGTATCGTCGATGGCGTTGGCCATAGCCTTCAGATCCTCTTCTCCTTTGTCCAACCGCTCTTCATAGCTGTGCCAGAGGAAGATGGAATAGTCCATTGTAACGCCCAGCTGCAGCACCGCCGCGATAGCTTTTGTTACATAGGATATCTCCCCCATGAAAATGTTCGACCCGAGGTTGTACATGATTGCCATGCCGATGCTTGCCAGAAACAAGAATGGCGCAAGGTAGGAATCCAGCAGAAGCATCATCGCGATCAGCGAAAGGATTACTGCGATAAACACATATTTGGCTTCCTCCTGCTCACACAGAGCCTTCAGATCCTGCACGCAGGCACTCATGCCGGACACATAGCACTGCTTGGTACTGACCTTCCGGATCTCCTTGATGGCGTTCAGCGAGCCTTCATCCGAGGTGGAGCGGTTAAAGAACACTACGATCATCGAGGCGTTCTCGTTGTCAAAGTCCTCTCTTACCTTCTCTGGATACATGCTGCGGGGTACCGACGGATCGATGACGTCCTGCAGATTGACCACTGAATCCACGTGCTTGATTGTCTTATACTTTTTCGCCATACGGCTCACATCGCTCTTGCTCATGTTTTCCGTAACGACGATGGTGAAGCCTCCTTTATGAAAGTCCTTCAACAGAAGATCCTGTCCCTTCATGGTTTCCATGGTATCCGGCAGGTATGTCAGCATATCGTAATTGATATGCGTGTTGAGATACCCGAACACCGATGGAATCAGGAGCAACAGGCTCACCACCAGGATCACCATCCTGTACTTTACCACTTTCTTGCCAAATCCACGTCCGAATTTCATTCTGTCCTCCAAATAATACTGCAAGGTTTTCTCCTTGATTTCACAGACCACATTACCACATTATTGACCGTCAGTCAATAATTATCCGTATTCTTTTTTTATACAATATCACGAATCTGTCGTAACGCTGTGTTCCCAGCGCATATAGGCATTACTTAAGTTTACCGTGATTAACTTGACCAAAAGTCAATTCAATGCTACTATTGTATTAAGTAAAGGTAGCGGATTACGAAAAATGCACCGTGTCGGGACGAACGCATCGTATCCCGATGGAAAGACCGACAGACTGCGTCGAACAGTATACAGTCGGCGGATTCCGTCAAAACATGCTGCGCTGCGGCTAACGACCGCCTCGTTCGCATAAGGAGAGAAAAGAGAAAAAAGATGGGTAGAGTTGAAGAAAAAAAGCAGCAGAAAAAAAAGGCGCTGATGAACAGTGCCTATGATCTGTTTACCACGGTGGGTTTTCATAAGACTACCATCATGGCCATTGCTCTCCGAGCCGGAGTTGCAAAAGGGACCTTCTATCTGTGGTTCAAAGACAAGGAGGATATACGCAACGCTCTGATCATCGAGAAATCCTCGGAGCTTCTAACTGCCGCGCTTGCAGAACTGGAGCATGCACCTCGGGAGATGTCCCCCCTTGACAAATTGATTTACATCGTGGATTATGTGATCACATGTCTGTCACGGGACATCGCTCTGCTGCGTTTCATCGCCAAGAACCTGTCCTGGGGACTCTTCACCCGTTCGAACCTTTATCAGCCGACGGGCGAGAACAGCGCGCCACTGAGTTTCCGGGACTTCATACGGCAGCTGCTGGAGGAGGATAATGTACAGCCCACCCGAGAGATGGAACTCGCCATTTTCACCACCATAGAACTAGTCGGCTCCACCTGCTACAGCGTGATCCTCAACGGTGAGCCCGTAACGCTCAGTGAATACAAGCCCTATCTTTTCCGCTGCATCCGCAGGCTTTTCGATCCGGAATAGCGTCGGACACAAAGTCCGAACCGACCGTCGTCGGCCGTGCGCGGTACGAACACAAGGCGACCGTCGCCGGCGTGTGCTGTGCGAGTACGGCCACAGGAACCGCTGAACCGGCACATCGACCTACAGCTTTGCGGCGAAATCGAGAATCCTCTTCATCCGGTTGTTCACGCCGGATTTTTTCAGTGGCGGACTCATCATTTCTCCCAGCTGAGTCAGACTCGCCTCCGGATTATACTGCCGCAGAAGCGCCAGTTCCCGCAGTTTGGGCGGCAGCGCATCCAAGCCACCGGTTTTTTCAATTCGCCGGATCGCTTCCATCTGTCGCTGAGAGGCGTCCAGCGTCCGGTCTGTATTGGCTGTGTCGCAGTTCGTCATCCGTACCGCCTGATTCACCAGTTCTTTTTTTATCTTCACATCCTCATATTCCAGAACTTTGGAATGAGCGCCCATAATCGCAAGCGTATCACTGATGTACTGCGAGTTTTTCATGTAGACCACATACCGGTCCTTTCTCTGCGTGATTTTAGCGGACAGATCGTCAAAAGTATTAATCAGCCGCCGCAGATCCCTGGCGAGATTTTCACTGCCGCAGACAAACTCCAGATGATAGCCTTTCTCCGGAGAATTCACGCTTCCGGTTCCCAGAAAGATCCCCCTCAGATACGCCTTCCGGCAGCATCGGGTCTTCACAATTCCGTCGTAGATTCCGTCACTGATATAGTTATTCCCTTCACGGACCAGCAGGATTCCGGTCTCGCGGAGGATCGATTCGCTGCGCATCTCAGGATCAATCGTCAGAATATAGGTGTGTCCCTTTTTCAGCGCCGAAGCTTCTCCGATCAGCAGTTCCGCTTCAATGCGGAAATATTCCTGAAGCATTTTTTTGTAGTGCCGGGCTACCGCCGGACTGTCGGTGGTGACAACGATCTGAAATTTTCCGCCGCCCACCAGCCGGATACTGCCGGACACGCGGAGAAATCCCGCGATTTCCGCCAACTGGCAGCACTTGCGCTCCGGTTCTATACGCGCCAGCTCATTCTTTGTCTCCGATGAAAACGACATTTCCTGCTCTCCTAAAAAAATCGGGCAGCCGAACCGGCTGCCCTCGTATCTGCTATGATTATTTCAGCGGCGGCAGGCTCAGGATCTCCCTTGCCTCTGCCGGCGTCGCGATGGGTCTTCCCAGAAGTTTCGCGATCTCCACAGCCTTGGCGACCATCTCGCCGTTGCTCTTGGCCAGAACGCCCTTCTCCAGGTACAGATTGTCCTCGAAGCCGACTCTGACGTGTCCGCCCATGGCGATGGTTCCCGCCGCAATATCCCACGCGGTCTTGCCGATTCCGGTCGCAGTCCAGGTGGATCCTGCCGGAATGGCATTCTTCATGATCACCAGATCCTCGATGGTCGCATTCATCTGCACGCCCAGCACGAAGTCCCAGTGCAGCGGGTGAACCAGAAGCCCCTTGCGGTCCGCAACCTTCATCGCCAGGTCGATCATGCCCTTGTCGAATACTTCCAGCTCCGGCTTGATCCCTCTCTCCTTCAGGATCTTCGCGAAGTTTTCAATCGTAGTATTGGTGTTGACAAAGATGTCGTCTCCGCCGAAGTTGCAGGTGCCGCAGTCCAGCGTCGCCATCTCGGGCGTCGGCGTGATCTCTGTGGATTCCAGTCTCTCCAGATCGGTCATACCTACCGCTCCGCCGGTAGACGGCTGAATGATGGCGTCCGGGCATTCCTTGCGGATCGCGTCTACACAGACCTGAAAACGTTCCTTGCTCTGGGTCGGAGTTCCGTCATCCTCTCTGACGTGAAGATGAATCAGCGCAGCGCCGGCATCATAAGCCGACTTGGCTTCTCTGACAACTTCCTCCACTGTATAAGGTACGTTCGGATTCTGTTCCTTCGTAACTTCCGCGCCGCAGATGCAGGCACTGATGATTAACTTTTCCATAACTGATTACTCCTTTAACAATAAAATATGATTTGGTTGATTGGTTCTACACACATATTCTATCACTAAAGCTCCCGGTGTTCAAGTGTAACACGATAACCTTCCTCACGGAAGATTCTCGCCATCTCGTTGGCGAGGGTCACCGAGCGATGCTGCCCTCCGGTGCACCCGAAGGCGATATTCAGATGATTCTTTCCCTCCTTTACATAACAGGGAACGATGGTATCGATCATCACGGTGAGCTGCTCGATGAATTTCTGAGCGATATCGTGCCGCAGCACATACCGCTGGACTTTTTTGTTATTGCCGGTGAGATGTTTCAGGCTCTCCACATAATAGGGATTCGGGATGAACCGCACGTCGAACACCATGTCGGTCTCCTGGGGAATTCCGTACTTGAAGCCGAAGGAGATCACGTTAATCGCGAAGGTACTGCTGATGTCGCCGTCCGGATTGTAGAGTTTGCTCATTTCCAGATTGAACTGCGCAACCTTCAGGTTGGTGGTGTCCAGAACATGATTGGCCCTGGCCCGCAGATCCGCCAGCATACTCCGTTCCTTCTCGATCACTGCCTTGCTTGTCCTTCCCGTGGACAAAGGATGATTCCTCCGTGTTTCGTTGTACCTGCGGATCAGTGTGGAGTCCGAGGCCTCGATGAACAGAATGCTGAACTCGATATCCTCCCGCATCCTGAGATAGTCGATGGTATCATTCAGTCCGCTGAAGAACTCGTCGCTGCGGATATCCACAACAAAGGCCGCCTTCGTCATCCGGATCGTCCGGAACATGGCGAGATCCAGGAAGCTTTTGATCAGCGCCGGAGGCATATTGTCGATACAGTAGTAGCCGTGATCTTCAAACCAGTCTGCAGCGTGAGTCTTCCCTGCGCCGGAAAGTCCGGATATAATGACTACTTTCATTTTTTCTTCTTTACTCATGAGCTATCTCTCCTCTATGTTCACGATCCGTTCCAGCGGAAGTCCTGCCTCGAAGGCTCTCGCAAGCCCGCCCTCAAAGCTTCCGACCCGGTCCGGCGTATGGGCATCACTGCTGATGACGAATTTCACATCCTCTTTCATCGCGATCCGGATTTCCTCCACCGTCAGGTGGCTGTGCCAGGTACTGATCTCCATCCAGGTGTCCGTCTCTGCACAGGCTCGCGCCAGTGCGGCCATGTCTACCCTGCCTTTGTCTCCCGGATGGGTCAGCATCCTCAGATTGTTATTGCGGATCGCTGCGATGTTCATGGCGGTATTGGCCCGCGTAAGCGCCCGTCGCGTTCCCGGAAGCCGGATTCCGCGGCTGTCCAGCCAGTTCCCCAGCATATGCGCATGAAGTGTGCCGAAATGATATCCCGCGAGAACAAAGTCATACCGGCCGAATTCCTCCGGCTGCACATCCAGGCAGTTTCCGTAGTTCTGAATCACATTCGCCTCGACACTGAGGAATATGCGGATCTGCGGATATTTCTCCTGCAGACGCCGGATCTCCTCCCGCATCTCCGGAAGCCTGTTCCGGTCCTCGCCGTAGAACAGATGCCCCGGTCCGTGATCGGAAATCGCAACAGCGTCCAGCCCCTTCTCCACCGCCGCCCGGACATTTTCCTCCATGGTGCCCTTCCCGTGCGGCCGGAGAGTTCCCGGCGAGTACACAGTATGGGTATGAATATCAAAAGTCATTCTGTATCTGCTGAAATCAGTCTCCAATGATGCGAACCTCCGGTTCCAGTACGACGCCGAACTTATCCCTCACTGTGTTCTGCACCAGGTGCATCAAACGGATTATATCATCAGCTGTGGCGTCTCCTTTGTTGATAATGAATCCGCTATGCTGCTCGGAAACCTGTGCTCCGCCCACTGACAGTCCCTTGAGCCCCGCATCCTGAATCAGTTTTCCGGCGAAGTAGCCCTCCGGACGTTTGAAAAAACTTCCGGCACTTGGATACTGCACCGGCTGCTTCGCATTCCGCCTTCGGGTAAGCTCGTTCATCTCTGCAGCAATGGCGTCATGATCACCCGGCTTCAGACCCAGGGTCACCGAAAGGATGATGTCCCCGGAAGTCTGGAAAACACTGTGACGATAGGACAGTTCCATTTCCTCTGCGGCAACGGTTTCGACCTGTCCCGTCCCGATGCGGAGAATCTGCGCCTCTGTCACTACATCTTTCATCTCTCCGCCGTAGGCGCCGGCGTCCATGAACAGAGCTCCGCCGATACTTCCCGGAATTCCGCTTGCGAACTCGAATCCGGTCAGATTTGCCGCAAGAGCCGCCTTCGCTGCTGCAGCAACCGATACATCCGCACCGCAGACCACGGAGACTCCGTGAACGGCGACGGCGCGGAAGTCTCTGCCGAGGCGGATCACGGTTCCTTTGTAGCCCCTGTCCGTGAACAGCGTGTTCGACCCCTTCCCGAGCATTATACAGGGTTTACCCTCCCTTTTCAGAGACAGAACCGTCTCCGCAAGTTCCTCAGCGGTATCACAGACCACCATTTCCGCAGCTCTTCCCCCGGCCCGGAACGTTGTATATTCTCTCATGTCAACATCATAAAACTTTCTCATAAAATATCCCTTCGATCGATGTCATATTTATTAAATTCCTGATAATCCTTTGTTTCCTCAGCGAGACCCTTACGTCTCAGCCGCTTTTCTGTGTAGATCTTGAAGTAGTGATATATGATGGCGAACACCGGAACGCCCAGAATCATTCCCAGGAACCCGAACAGCCCGCCGCCCAGAATGATGGCAAACATGACCCAGAAACTGGACAGACCCGTGGTTCCTCCCAGAATTTTCGGTCCCAGAATATTTCCGTCGAACTGCTGCAGCGCGAAGATCATAATCAGAAATTCTCCGGCCTTGATCGGATCAATAACGCAGATGATGATAGCCGACGGCACCGCACCAATAAATGGCCCGAAGAACGGAATGATGTTCGTCACTCCCACGATGGTGGAGCACAGCGCAACATAAGGAAGGCCAAGGATCTTCATCAGCACGAAGCAGATCAGTCCGATAATCAGCGAGTCGATAATCTTTCCGTTGATAAAGCCTCCGAATGTTCTGTTTGTAAAATTGCCGAATTCAAAAATCTCTTCCGCTTTATCCCGCCGGAACAGTGCGTAGATGATTTTGCAGATCTCCGCTTTGAATTTCTCTTTGCTGTTCAGAAAGTACACTGCAACGATGATTCCAATCAGAATGTTCAGGAAGGTCTTAATCGTCATGTACAATCCCTGAGAAATCATTTCCACATATCCGCCTACATTCGGCATAACCCTCTTCTGAATGAATTTCATCAGATATTCAGAAGCATGATTCACCGTATTGGTAAAGGAATCTGACAATGCTTCATACCTGCTCCCCGCCAGCATCTTCGTTACCCATTGGCTGAAGTCCTGAATTCGGTCGGGCATCACCGTCACCAGTGCCACGATACTCTTCACAATCTGAGGGATCAGAAGCGCCGCCACAGCTGCGAACACGGCAATCAGAACGGCCAGCGCCGCGGTGGTTCCCATGACCTTCGCGAAGATGAACGCCCGTCTTTTATTCTTGCACCGGTTCTCCAATCTGTGATATGTTCGTCTGGTGACCAGATTGAATACCGGGCACAAAAGATACGCCATGATGAGGCCGTAAATAAACGGCTTCAGAATATTGACCAGCGTGCCGATGGCCGATGAAATGTGAGACATATTCTGCAGTATAAAGTAAAACAGAATGATCGCCACCGCCGTCAGGAACAGCGTCGCCCCAAGCTTCAGATACTTTTCGTCGAAGCGCTCTTTCAATTTGCTACCTCTCTTCAAAAATATTATGGTATTCACGGTTATTCTACCACAAAAAAATACTCTTTACCACAGCGGTTCCGGCCCCGCTGTGACTTTTTACATGCCCAGCTATGACTTTTTGCTTTTTTGTGATACAATGAGAAACCGGAAAAGGAGCAGACTATGAATTTTTTTGTAATAAGCGATACGCACGGGCATCTGGAAAAGGTCTACGATATGTTCGACCGTCTTTCTGAAATGACTATCGACGGGAAACCTGTCGATATGATCCTTCACTGCGGGGATCACCTGCGGGACGGGGAAATCATCGGAGAGCGGCTTGCCGTACCGGCGGTTTCCGTCGCCGGAAACTGCGACGGCTGTCGGAAGCGGGATTTCCGGGTCGTTCCGTCGCCCGCCGGAAAAATTCTGATTACGCACGGGCATCTGGAAGGAGTCGACTACGATCTGTCCACGCTTCGCTATCTGGCGCAGGAAAACGGATGCAGAGCCGCGTGCTTCGGACATACCCACGTTCCGGTATTCGAGGATATCGGCGGCGTTCTGATGATCAATCCGGGGAGCCTGACCTTCCCCCGGGACGGGACCACCGGCTCCTGCGCCCTGCTGAACGCCACAGAAAACGGGTTCGACGGCGGCATTTATTACTATGAACATCTTTTCGGCGGGAAGGACCGAAAAAAATCCCGGGGAGGATTCCTCCGGGGGATGATTAATTACAGCGACAGATTCTGATCTGCCGCTTTTTCTTTCCCGCAGATCCTGGCTGCCATCTCTGCCGCGCGCTTCTGGATGCGCAGTCTCTCCAGGATGCTGCCGGGATCGTTGGCAGTCTCCACCAGTGCGAAGTTGCCGGGCAGAATAAAGTTTTTGTTGAAGCACATGGCGCCGATAATCTGTTCCGCCACGATGTCGCCGCCGCTGTATCCGGAAACGACAAGCGCATATACCTTTTTCCCGGAGAAGTCGTTGGTGCGGAACAGTGCCGTCAGGCGGTTGATAAAGGCGGTGATATTGGCACTGACCGCATCGTTGTAGTTGGGGCAGATCATGACCAGAGTGTCGCAGCGCAGAATGGCCGGATACACCTGTTCCACCATTACGCCGCCGTACAGGCAGTCCCCTTGCTCGCCGAAGTGGACACAGGTTTCGTAGCTGCATCCGCTGCAGTCCACCACAGTTCCGTTGCGCAGAGAAATTTCCGTGATATCGCAGCGGCCTCCGATACCCTGCCGGATCATTTCCCACAGAAGCAGGGAATTGGATGTGGTGCTGTTGCTGGCGTGTACCGCCAGAACCTTCGGCCTCGGTGAGAACGGCATCCGAAAGGACAAAATCTTACGCACCAGATTTTCCACGCTGCGGGCGTAGGCTTCGTAATGCCCCACCCGGCTGATTTTACTCATCACGTTGAAATTGTACAGGTCTCCGGTAGCTTCCACCAGCGCTTTGCCGGGAAACGCAGCGCCCGCTCTGTTCGCAGAGAATACCATCTGCCGTGCCAGATTCTTGGTGTACAGTTCTCCCTTCCCATCGATCAGGATACCCGCTGTCGTCCCCCGGAGGCTGTCCCGGTTCTCATTCAGCCAGCCGATCAGCCGCTGAGCATCCAGACATACGCCGCAATGCGGAAGACATACGGCAATGAGCAGAGGGCCTCCATTCCAGCGCTTATTCTCAATCGCACCGGTAAATGCTGCACATCCGCAAAACTCCTCCGCGGGGATTTCCCGCAGGGCGCGGTTCAGCACATAATCGATGCGCCGCGTGTTTCCGCCTTCCTCCCATCCGATCTTCAGAACCGTCAACATCTCTTCGCCTCGTTTCCTTCTTATTCCAGTTCCCGCAGGTGCATATATGCGCCTCGGATCCGTTCATACAGAGCATCCTCCACCATGAGATCTTCAAACTCGTTTCCGCTGTCGGTCAGCCGGTTGCGGATCCCGAGGAACGCGCCGTCTCCGTCTTTGTTCCCGAACCAGAGAGAGCTGTAATGCCATTGGCCCCGCAGCGTCAGCAAAATTGAGAGCGCCGCCGAGGAGAGAGCCGGCGCAATGTACGGCTTATATCCCAGCCGCCGTACAATCTGATTTGCGTTCACCGTCAGATCGGTCAGCTCCCGGGAGAGCCCGTCGTCATAGTGCTCGATGCTGTTCGCAATGACCAGGTCCCGTCCGTGGGGGCCGAATGCCCGTCCTTCCGTCAGATAAGCGGAGAAACGATCATCCCGCTCTGCGTAATAGGACGCCCGGGCGTTCATCACGCCGAGCCCATAGCCGCGGAACTGCCGGGCATCCAGTCCCGAGCTCCGCACAAAGACCTTCGCGAGGGGATCCACAGGATCCGACACCACCGCCACAAGCCCTGAAAACTCCGCTTCTGCGGCCAGCGCTCCATACTGCCGGACCAGAGTGCGGTTCGTCTCAAGCTGCGCCATCCGCACATCCCCTTTCGCTCCGATCGCAGGAACGCCCCGGCTGGCACAGAAGACCAGAATGTCACAGTCACAGATCTGTTCCTGCGGAACGACCCTGATCGGCGGGAGCACGGGATATACGTCAGCCACTGATTCAGCATGCTCCTCCGGTCTGCGGATTTCTTTCGCGGTCTCCTTCGCGGTGCGGGCTTCCTCCGGTCCCGGATACCGGATCTGATTCATTTCCATCTCCAGACGGGCCAGATTGGCTTCATTCAGATCACAGATTCCAATGCTCTCCAGCACATCTCCGCCCAGCAGACGAAGCCCGATGAGCATGGTGGTCCCCACGTCACCGAGCGCGATGATATTCAGCCGCAGCTTTTTCTTTCCGTTCCGGGGATCAAGACCGGTGACCGCGCCGGCGTCCAGTCCCTGCTCCCTCAGAATCTCACTTATTTTTTTCATGCCTTTTTCTTCCCCCATTTCAGCCGGATCAGCCGGGCGATCGCATTATCGATAAAGGCGGTCGGCGCCAGATTTTCATCCAGCTCAATTCCGGTTCCCATCTCCGGAATCCGCGGATAGGTGATTACCTCTCCGATCCTCTTCAGTGTCAGCTTTCGTTCATAGATGGACTGATATTCCTTTTCAATGACCTGCCAGATATTCCGGGCGTTTTCCAGGCACGTCATGGAATACCTGAATATCTCCCCGACATTTCCGTCCGCGATGAACACCGGCGTGGTATAAGGCATAATCAGATTGATTGAACCGCTCCTGAGCCCGTCCTTGTCGTTCGCCGGCGTCAGACTGTCCCCGCCGATAAAGGGATAGCAGTCCCGCTCATTCAGCCAGATCTTCAGCGTCGGCAGGAAATATGCGCTCTCCACCTCACGCCCCCGAACTTCCATAGCATCTCTGGCGTTTCCGGTCATGACTCCCACAACGATCTTTCGTACATCAACCTCGTTCTTCTTCAGAATCGGATCGATGATGTTCATCCGGTATCCTTTGTGCAAAAGATCGTCTATGAGAATCACCGGGCGATCGAAAGATCGGATGGCTCTCGCCTGGGAATCCAGCGGCGAGTAATACCGGGACTCTCGGATCGTGAAGCCGTCCAGATCCGAATTGAAATACTTCTCCGTGTGGAGCACCTTGGTCACAGTGTTCGGCACCAGTACGTCAGCCAGCGCCTTTCCGAAGGGTACCGTCATATACGGTCCTCTCAACCCGCTCTTGTCGTGCACCGGCGGAACTCCGTTAATCTCAGCCACCCTCCGGATGATTTTATTGTGCACCGCGCTGGTGTTAAAGGAGAGCACCAGCTGCCCCGGATGAATCTCCGTCATCACCTTCAGCAGATTTCCGTGGGCCTCGTCAATCGCCCGGAGCACGGCAGACCGCTTATTCAGCGGATTCTTGATCATCGTCTCCACATCCCTGAAAATCACAATGGGGGAACGCATGTCCACCGCATAGACGGGCTTTCCGCCGCGTCCCTCCGCGATGTTCACAAATCCCTGCTTCTTCAGCGCGTCGATGATTCTCGGATTCATCCCTGAGGCGTCCACAGGATGATATACCGCATAGGCAAAATCCCGGGAGATCAGCTCTGTCAGAATTTCCGTCAGCACAATCTGGCTGATGTTGGAGATGCTCCGACTCTTCTTGGTGTACAAAAACCCGATCGCTGCGATGCCGCCTGCTGCGGCCTCCCGGATATGCGAGGCAATCTTCAGGTCGCCGAATTCCCTCAGCAGCTGATTGGTTTCCAGCCGGTGAGCCGCCGCATACGCGACACACCGCCTGCTGCGTCCTGCAGATTCGATATAAAGTCCCCGTGTCTTTTCCCGTTCCAGATATTCTGCGATTTTTCCGAAGTCATAGCCCATTCCCTCCAGATCTCTGCGAATCGGCTCAAGCGTCTCCGGAGACTGGCTGCTATAGGAGCTGATGCTGATTTCTCTGGCCTGCAGCACGTGCTTGTACGCAGGCTCCCGCAGATACAGGCTTTTCTCATAGATATAGTTCTGCGCCACCGGGTCGATGAGATTGGAAATATCCCGGTTAAGGTCAATATTCTCACGAATCCTGGTGGAACTGATGTCCTCATAATATTTTTTCAGAGTCAGCGTGATCACTTTTCCGGTAATCGGATAGATCCTGGCGTCCTGCGGACCGCGTTCCTGTTCCTTGGATTCCCTGGCAAAGACAATATGGTTCATCCCGTGGATAGAATCCTCTGCCGGCGTCTTCCGGTAGCAGGAGGCGTGACGGACCACGTCGGATCCGACCGCGATATAGAGTTCCCGTCCCTCGAAGGCCTGCTTCAGTCTCCGCACATCGTCATTGTTCGCGATGTTCACGGAAAAATCATCCGGAAACGGATAAATCCCCTCTTCATCCGCCACCGACATATTCATGATCTTGCGGCGCTGGAGCCGTGGCTGCGTGTTCTTGGACCAGGAAAACTCATCCAGCGCCAGATACACGTCGAACCCCATATTCCGGATAGTTCTGGCCACTGCCTTATGCCCCAGACTGAACGGGTCGAAGGTGCCCGGGTAAAACGCAACCTTCCGCCGGGCCGGAAAACAGAATTCCCCCTTCTGCGCCCGGTGCTCGCAAATGTACCGATAGAGGCTGTTCAGCACAGCTGCGTTGTTATAGAATTCCAGAGCATCCTCGGTTTTCTCATGGAGCAGCGCCAGGAGTTTTTTGTGACAGTGCAGAAAGAGTTCATCCTTCTCATCGAGGGACATCTCCGTGCTCCCGAAAAGATATTTCCCCATGACCCAGAAGGCCTCCCGGCTCGCCAGCTTATCGTAGTTGGCGTACCCTCTTATCAGCATGTACAGCAGACGGATGCGCCTGCTGTTCCAACACTTCTCCGGTTCACGGAAGCGGTCTCTGTATTCACTGTAGTTCTCCAGAATCACGCCAATGGTGTTGATGGTCGCGGAGATCAGCTTGTCGTTCCCTGTTCCGACGACGCGTTCCAGTGTGTTGATAAACTCATCCAGCTCCTGAGGAGGCAGACGGAGCACCACATTCCCCAGATAGTCCGGTATGTACTTGGAGAACTGGTAGTCGCCGATTTCCAATCCGTTGAACAGTTCCACCGAAAGTTCGTTCCGCTGCTCCGGACTCATCCGATCCACAATTGTGAGCAGCCCGCGTCCTGCGGTTCTCCTCACCGTCACCGTCTCGCTGACCTTGATCAGATTGGAGAGATGCGTCGCCACATGGAGAATTTCGCCTTTGTTCTCCGGCCGTATCACGTAATCGATCATCATCTCGATGTTGGCGACCTTGACGACCCAGGGCGTTCCGGCCTTCAGGTCATCCAGGAACATATTGCTCATGCGTTCCGTGAAGGACTGCTCCTCGGTGATCCCTACAACTTTTTTCAGATGCTCCACGTGCTCCCGACCCACGCCACGACCGTGCAACGCACTGTCTGCATGAACCGCGGCAACAGCCAGCTTCTCCGTTCCGCTCTCGCCGGCACTGCGGATAAACTTGTCCAGAATTGTGATTTCCTGCCGGGAGCATTCCTCCTCCCTCAGTTCCATAATGGTCTTCAGCAGGATCATGATGATTTCCTCATCATAATCCGTTCTCCGGTAATAATCGATCAGGATGTTCATGTAGTTATACAGACAGCTTGGCTTGCAGAAGCGAAGCACCGCGGCTGAGAAACTGTTCAGGCTGTTGCGTATCCATTTCTTATGCTGATCCGTCAGTTTATAGTCAGGCTCGATGATTTTTTGGAGATACTCCGCGAACAAAGTGAGGTTCGTCACGGCCTTGTCCGGAAGGGATTCACCCTCCGGCAGTTCTTTTTTGTATTCCTCGTTGAAGGTCCCGACAATCTGCCCCAGAAGCTCCGCCGCCTGACTTCGGATGTCTCCCTCCTTATGAGCCAGCAGCTCATACAGAAAGCGAATGGTCATCAGTTTCTGACGTTCGGTCATGTAGGTGGAATATTCTCCGAGAATGCTCACATATGTCCGGATGTTCTTCCAGTTCTGCTCGCTGCGGGCCGCCTCAATCAGGTTTCCGAATTCAGCGTCCACATGGAAACGGCTCATCAGACGGATGTTGTGGTCGATGGCCTTGTACCGCAGCTGTTCGATAACCTCTTCTCCCTCCAGCAACACCATCTCCCGTTTCCGGGGTTTCCCGCAATGGGCAGGGTAGCGGGACGGTATCTCCGGCAGGGCAACGTCTACTCCCCGTTCCTTCATGTAGTCTTCGAAGTCCTCCAGCTTGTCGTACACCCTCTGATACCGCTGTTTCTTTGCCTCATCCACATTATCCAGCTTGTCCAGGATCACATCGAAGGCATCCGCCAGCGTATAGAAGCAGACCCGCTCTCTGTCGTTCCCGTCCCGGCAGCTCTTTACCCGGAAATCAGCATAAATCAGAATCAGGGATTCCGCGGACAGATTCTCCAGCTCCAGATCCCAGGTCGAATGATTGGCCGCGATGTGGCCGATAGTCGGCATTCCGAACCGGTCGTAGCATCGGTCCGTGTAGTAGTAGTGAAGATACGGGATGCGCCGCTCCTCGCTTTTTCGACAGCCGTATTTCCCGATATCGTGCCCCGCCGCCGCTCCGGATACGATTCCCAGATCCACCGGAGCTCCGGCTTCCGCAAGCTGGCGGGCCACATGCATCGCAACATAGTGCACGCCTCCGATGTGCCCCAAAGTATTGAACGGCGTGATGTCTGTGCCGATACGCATGAACTCATAAAAATAGCGGTGCTTCACCAGATGATGAAGCTTGATGTACTCACGCGTATAGCCTCCCTCTTCAATTTCGTCGTCTGTCAGAAACACCATGCTGCGGGTCGGATCAAAGGGAAGATTTTCCTCTTCATAGGCGTACAGTCCCCTCAGAATCTGGAGGAGCAGCACACTCCCTTCCTCATAAACCGCCCGGTGCTCCGGCTCCGGCATCGTCTCGAAAAGCTGGTGGAGAATATCCCTGAAGCACCAGGACAGCCACCCCTCGGGAGGCTCCTCATTCAGCGTGCCGAAATATTCCGCAGCGACCTTCACCACCTCCCGGGAATCGAACCGCGGGTTCTCCAGCAGAAGGTCCGACAGCTCCTGCGCCATCTCCCACAGTCCCGCCGATGCGATTTTCCGTTCCATCTCCCTGCGGGTCTTTCCCGTTTCCTTCAGAAACGCCCGATCCAGCAATGCTTTGTTCAATGCTCTGTAAATCAGAGATTCTCTTCTCATCAATTTCCTCCGGCATCCTACAGCCCGTATTTCAATTTTTTTCGCGCTAAGGTCGTCTGGGGAAGCCCCAGCATATCCGCCGCCTTACGCGTAGTCTTCTCTTTCTTCAGTGCGTATTCGATTAAACGTTTTTCCTGCTGCTCCATGATCTGATGGAAATCCAGTCGATCATTCCGGTCATAAGTCTTGCGGATGCTCCGGACCAGATCGCCGTAGGCGCTTTCATTCAGAAGCGCGTCAACATCCTCGTCGCCGATGACATTTCCTCTGGTGCTTATCACCAGACGATGCACCACGTTCTCCAGTTCCCGCACATTGCCTGGCCAATAGTAATCATACAATCGGTTCAACGCTTCGGGGGAAAGCTCCTTGGCCGTACCATACCGCTTGTTACATTTCTCCACAAAGAATTCCGCCATCACGAGGATATCCGCCCGCCGTTCCCGCAGCGGCGGAACCTCGATGGTGCAGATATTCAGCCGGTAGTACAGATCCTCCCGGAATTTGCCCTGATCCACCAGCTGGCGCAGCGGCACGTTGTTGGCGCAGATCACACGCACATTCACATTGATCTGTTTCGTTCCGCCCACCCGGTAGAACTGGTTTTCCTGGAGTACCCGCAGCAGCTTGGACTGCATGTTCATGGAAAGAGTTCCGATCTCATCCAGGAACAGAATACCCTCGTTAGCCGCCTCGAAGTATCCGGCTTTTCCGCCGGCCTGTGCCCCGGTGAACGCGCCGGACTCGTACCCGAAGAATTCGGATTCCGCCAGATTCTCCTGAATCGTGGCACAGTTAATCCGGACGCAGGGCTTGGCGCACCGCTCGCTGTTCTGATGAATCAGTTCCAGCACCTTCTCTTTTCCGACACCGGTCTCTCCCTGAATAATCACGTTACAGTCGTAATGGGCGATATTCAGAACGTCCTCTACCATATTGCGGGTCACAATGTCCTGATAAATGAAGCCGTCGTCCCGTCCCGCGTTCTCCACGGCTCGGCTCTTCGCTCTGCTCTGCACCTGGTGCCGGCTTCCGGAATAACTCCGGTACATTCCGTCGATTTCCTCCAGCTTGGGCGCCAGAACATACAAAATCTGCCGGGAAAAGTCCAAGAACCCGTCAATAAACTGATCGAAGGCGTAGCTGATTACCATCTTTCCGAGGGCTTCCGCACAGAGCGCCGCGATGTTGTAATTGCTGTCAAAGGAAGTAAAGTAAATGGCTCCCCGGTTTTTCACCAGTTCTACGGCCATCGTTTCCGTTCCCGCGATATCGTCAGTAACGATCACCATGTCGATCGGGCTGCGTATCTTCAGATCCTGTTTCAGAGTTTCGTAGGTTTTCACCGGCTCGCTGAAGTTCACAAAATGAATGTCTTTAATCAGTGGCGTCAGCACGCGGACGATCTCCTCTCTGGAAATGTTGTCGTTATAGTAATCGTCCACGATTCCGATGACCTGATATTCCGGTCCGATGGCCTCCCGCATGGACGCCGCGTACAGCAGCATCGTATGGAGATTGTTCCCCAGAATCGCCACCGTACGGCAGTCCTGCTCCTGTGCCGCAATATAAGAGCCGTAAATACTTCCTGACTCGTCGAAAGCCGCCATCATGGCTTTGTCACTCAGATTCAAAAGCATACTAGGCCGATATACCGGTGATGTTTCAAAGATGATTCCGTAGCCGGAACAGCGGATCTGCCCGTAGTCGAAGTCGATTTCTGTAATCTCGTCAATATGCAGCGGAAGAGATGTCAGCGAGGTCAGACAGTATATCCGGTCACCCGGCTGAATCGCAACATCTGCATTAAAACTGGGGGAGACTGCTTCCACAGTTCCCATCAGCACGCCTCCGGAACGGGTGAACGGGTTCTGCAGCTTGCCCCTCTTCTCCACAATGTCGAAGATGCGCGCCCGGATCTTGTCCTCTGCATAGCCGCTGCTGCTGCAGATCTGCTGAAAGCTGTCCCACTCTATATTGATCAGTTCAAGGCGGATACGCGCCTCTCCCCGCCGGATTTCCCGATCCGTATCCAGCCTCCAGGCGATAGGCGGAAAGACTCCCTTCGGCTCCAGCACTCTGCCAAGTCCAAATTCTCGTTCCATAAAAAATACTCCCATCCTCAGCTATGCAGTCACTCATGCGCCCTGGCGCCGGATTGCGCACCGCGGAGCTGCCGTCAGACTGCCGTCAGCATCCACCAGGTCCTGCGGGGACTTGATGAACAGACTCTGTTTATTATAGCATAGATGACAGGAGTATTGTGTTTTTTGTTCCATTTTTGGGTCGGAATTATCTTTCTTCGCCTTTCTGCTTCGCATTCTCGTTTCTGAGTTCCTCGCTGATGTGCACGCCGGTAATCGCGAACTCCACCCATTCGGCGATGTTGACTGCGTGGTCTCCGATGCGCTCGCAGTATTTGGCGATCATCAGCAGATCCAGACACAGCTCCGGAGAATCCTCTCCACTGCGTATCATGGAGATGAGATCTTCCCGCATTTCATCGAAATGCCGGTCTACCACATCATCTGATCTCATGACCTCATAAGCCAGATCCAGATCTCTCTCCACAAAGGAACGGATCGCTCCGGTAACCATATCTGCAGCGGATTCCGCCATCGCCTTCAGATGGGTATGATGCTTGGAATCCTCACCCTCTATGTATTTCGCGATCTCTGCGATGTCCGACGCCTGATCGCCGATTCGCTCCATGTCTGTAATCATCTTCAGCGCGGCGGAAATCGTACGGAGATCCCGCGCTACCGGCTGCTGCTGAAGCATCAGCTTGAAACACATCGTCTCGATTTCGCGTTCCTTCTCATCGATTTCCGGATCAGTCTCCTCGACGATTTTCAGCAGCTCGTCATTATCCTCCAGCAGTCCGTTCATCGAGTTGGAGATCACCAGCTCACAAAGGCTTCCCATCTTGATCAGTTCCACATTCAGCTGTGCGAGCTGTGCGTCAAATCGGTTTCTCATCAGCCAAACCTCCCTGTAATATACTCTTCTGTTTTCTTGTTTGACGGTACTGAGAACAGTTTCTCAGTCCGATCGTATTCGATCATCTCACCCAGCAGGAAGAACGCCGTGTTGTCCGCAACACGCAGCGCCTGCTGCATATTGTGCGTCACCATGATGATCGTGTATTTCTTCTTCAGTTCCAGAACCAGATCTTCAATCTTGGAGGTGGAGATCGGATCCAGGGCGCTGGTCGCCTCGTCCATCAGAAGAACCTCCGGCTGCACAGCCAGAGCCCGTGCGATACAGAGCCTTTGCTGCTGACCGCCGGACAGACCCATAGCATTTTTCTTCAGCCGGTCCTTCAGTTCGTCCCATATGGCGGCTCCCCGAAGAGAAGATTCCACAATCTCGTCCAGTTGAGTTTTGTTCTTGACGCCGTGTGTACGGGGACCGTAAGCGACATTGTCATAAATGCTCATCGGAAAGGGATTCGCCTTCTGAAACACCATTCCGACACGCTTTCTCAGGTGGTTCACATCCATCCGGGAATCGTAGATATCCTGTCCGTCCAGCAGCACATCGCCCTCGATGCGGCAGCCCTCGACCAGATCGTTCATTCGGTTCAATGTCTTCAGCAGCGTGGATTTTCCGCAGCCGGAGGGTCCGATAAACGCCGTGATCTCATTGGACGGCAGATTCAGGTTGATGGACTTCAGCGCATGGAACCCACTGTAATAAAGATTCAAATCCCTTATCGTAAATTTGTCCATTTCTAGTTTTCCTTTTTATTCTTTCCGGCGACCTTTCCGGCAATCAGGCCGGAGACCGCATTGATAATAATTACCATGACCAGCAGAATCACAGCCGTTGCGTAGGCCTGCTTCATGTAAAGGCCCTCTGATAAGAGCGCGTACATGTGAACAGACAGGGTCCTTCCGGAATGAAGCAGACCCGTCGCAACGCCTGTAACTGTACCTGCTGTATAAATTAAAGCCGCCGTTTCGCCAACAATTCTGCCGATTCCAAGTATAACACCGGCCAGTATTCCCGGCACTGCTGATGGCAGTACAATGTGAAAAACGGTTCTCAGCTTTCCCGCGCCAAGGCCGAAGCTTCCTTCCCGGTAACTGTCCGGTACAGACTTCAGCGCTTCCTCTGTCGTTCTCATGATCAGCGGCAGAATCATAATTGCCAGCGTCATGGTTCCCGCCAGAATGGAAAGTCCCCATCCCAGGGCGACGACAAAGAACAGGAATCCAAACAGTCCGTAGACGATGGATGGTATTCCGGACAGGGTCTCCGTGGTCAGACGGATCACCCGTACCAGTTTATTTCCCCGCTCCGCATACTCTACCAGGTAGACCGCGGAAAACACCCCGAAGGGCACGGCTACAAGCAATGACAGAACGGTAATAGTCAATGTATTGATGATGGCCGGCATCATGGAGACATTCTGGGTCGTATATTTCCACTGAAACTGCTCCGGCGTGATGTTGGGGATTCCTTTGATCAGAATATATCCGATCAGAACTACCAGAACCAGCACTGTAAGCACAGCTGAAAGATAGACAAGAAGACGCAGCGCCAGCGATCCTTTGTGGTTTCTGTAATACTCAGTCATTCTTCTCACTCCTTTCCTTTGCAATCGCAAACAGCAGATTGATGATCAGAATGAAGGTGAACAGCACCACCGCCGTCGCGATCAGCGCTCTTCTGTGCAGCCCTGTGGCATACCCCATTTCCAACACGATATTGGTTGTCATGGTACGGGCTCCTGCCAGAATGCTGTTCGGCACCAGTGCCTGATTTCCGATTACCATGGATACCGCCAGAGTCTCTCCGATGGCACGGCCGATTCCGAGGATCACCGCCGCCACGATTCCCGACTTCGCCGCCGGAAGAACTGCGCAGAACACGCTTCTCTCATGGGTCGCTCCCAGTGCAAGGGAACCCTCATAATAACTTTCCGGTACGGCCCGGATGGAGGATTCCGAAACCGCGATAATCGTTGGAAGGATCATCATGCCCAGCATCAGCGAGGCAGTCAGGATACCCTTTCCGTTCGTTCCGAACATCTGTTGGATGAGGGGCACAATCACCGTCAGCCCGAAAAATCCGTAGACGATAGACGGAATGCCCGCGAGCAGATCAATCGCCGGCTTCAGAAGACGATGCAGCCGGTCATTACAGAATCTGGCCATAAATGTGGCGCAGAGGATCCCCACCGGCACTCCGATGATAATCGCACCTGCGGTTACATAGATACTTCCGATAATCATCGGCAGTATCTCGTATACATCCTTGGATGGTTCCCAGTTGACTCCGGTCAGGAACCGGACGAATCCGATTTCATGAATAGCCGGCACGCCGTTTCCGAAGATGAAGATACAGATCAGCGCGACGGCTATAATAGAGGCGCATGCCGCCAGTAAGAATACCAGCCGCATGCCCTTTTCTTTCAAGCTATTGTCCATTTACGTTACTCCGTCTTTTTCACGTCTTATTTCAGCTCGTCCCATTTGGTGATTTCACCGGTGTAGATTTTCTGAACCTGCTCGCTGGTGATCTCAGAGAGGCTGTTGTCTTTGTTGACGATGACCGCGATTCCGTCTCTGGCGATTTCCTTGGACTTAACGCCTTTGTCGGTCTCTTCCTTCTCCAGGTCTCTGGACGCCATACCGATGTTGCAGACGCCTTCGGTCGCGGAAGTAATTCCGGTAGTGGAGTCAGACTCCTGTACCTCGACCTTGACATCGCTGTTAACCTTCTGATAGGCTTCCGCCAGCTTTTCCATCAGCGGGGTTACAGAAGAGGACCCTGCTACAGAAATCTTTCCGGATGCATCGCTCTTGCTGTAGGTCTTGCTTGTGTCTTCCGGAACATATCCTTCCTTCTCAACGATTTTCTGGCCTTCCTTGCTCATGATGTAGTTGATGAAGTCCTTCGCTGCAGCGTTGGTCTTCTTTCCGATAACGATGTTGAACGGTCTCGATACCTTGTAGGTTCCCTTCTTGACGTTCTCGACAGAAGCTTCATTTCCGTCAACCTTCAGAGCCTTTACAGAGCTTGCCAGAGAACCCAGCGAGATGTAACCGATAGCGGCTTTGTTACCCTGAACAGTCTGGATCATGACCGCTGTGCTGTTGGTAATCTCTGCATCCTTGATCGTATTGTCCGTCTTGTTTCCGTCCTTGTCCTTCGTCTCAATGCCGAACAGCTCGATGAACGCGCCTCTTGTTCCGGATCCCTCTTCTCTGGAGATGACGCTGATCTTCCCTGATGCGTCTGAGTCGGACGACCCGGATGAGCTGCTTCCGCAGGCAGTGAACATTGTGGCTGCCATCGCGGCGATCACGCCGACTGCAAGTACCTTTTTCATTCTCTTCAGTTCCATTATGATATTCCTCCTAATTTATTATTTTCATTTTCACCGATCCGACCAGCCACGCTTTTGGACCGGCGATCGTTTTTCTGTTTACAGCTATATAATAGCGATCGAATGTAAAGACCGTAACCATAGTAGTGTTAAATGAACGTAAAAATGTAAAAAAGTGAACAGGGATACAGGCAAAGTCCTGCAGTGGATGTGGGACACAGGAGAAACACAGAAGAGCGAACAGAAAAGGAAAGCAGAAAAAGAGAGCCCCGCTCCGGCAGACATGCCCTTTCGTCATGCCTGTCCGGAGCGAAAGCCCTCCGATATGTGGTCTGATCATCTTCAATTCAAATTCTGCAACAGCGTCTCATGTCTGTTTATTTCAGATATCCGGTAAAACCTGCCGGAGCGTAGACGGTCTTTCCGACTTTATAAACCGGGTAGATCAGATCGTCCGTGTATTCGCCGTTTTTGTAAACAGATTTTGCCTTGTTTTTCAGAACAAAAGTATCTTTGCCTTTTTTCAGTGTATAGCGGTTTCCTTTCACCGTGACCTTGAAGCCCTTGGACTGAGCGTATGTCTTCAGGGATACCGGTCTGGTAAATGTGACCTTGCCTTTGTCGCTGCCGCGGTCGTTGTCGTTATACGTCGCAGTATACTCCAGCGCCCGGTACAGAACGGTGGAATTGTTCAGCTGCTTCTTTGCGGCCGCCTTTCCGACGGATGTGACATACGCACGTCCGGCCGTCTTGCTCTTCTTATACTTCGCCGTCACCGTCTTCAGCTGCTTCTTCACCAGTTCGTTTTCTTTCGCTTCCTGTCTGCTCCAGAAGTCTTTGGTACCCTTACTCAGGAATTTCCGGTCGGACTGCGCCAAAGTTGCGTTTCTCTTGAACATCCAGTATGCGCTCCCGGTGCTTGCCGCAGAGCCGTCCACTTTGTATTCCGCAGCAGTATCCGTGATCCCGCTGAAGCTGGGAACGAAGACCGAATGCTCCGCATTCCCCATCAGTAGCCACTGTACCTGACAGGCGTCTGTCGGAAGCTTCGCATAGGTCTGAATGATATGAACGTCGGAGGATCGCGTGGTGCCGATCGGCCGTCTTGTCGCATTGGCCGCATCCGACATATCATATTTGGTTCCCTCATAACGATCCCGGAACAGCTTCATAATCTGTGTCACTGAAACCTTTTCGTCCGGAGAATACAGAAGCGGATAGAACTTGTCATTGTCATAATCTCCCGCGTCAGACGGCGCCAGAACTCTATGGCCCTCCCAGGTTCTCATATTGGAGTATTCCTCCCTGAATCCTGCGATGGATTTGGCCAGATTATATTTTCCGTCCTCTTTCACGGCTCCCACCTTGTCGATTGTAGAGAAAAGATTCTTTGAGAAAATGTAATTCGACTTGTCGCCGGGATCCACTGTGCCGATCATGATCTGATTGCCGAATACCGCCACCTTATCCGTCGGAAGTTTCATGGCGCAGTATGTGTGTCCCCCGTAATTTTCGAAGATCCACGCTTCTTTTTTGTCAGACAGGAGGATGGTGTTCCATTCCTCTGCACCGTACTTGTCGTGAAGGCGGGCAAGCAGCTGTGCTCCCTGTTTCGCGGACTTCACCTGGCACGCCACAAGTCCCGGAAGAATGGCCTCACGCAGACCCTTTCCGGTGTCCTTTACCGGATCGGCCTTCTCGTATTCCTCACTGACCTCCGTGGAAACTGTGCCGACCACCGCTACACCGTATTCGTTGGTGCAGGAAGCCGGATACTGACCGTCCTCTGCATCGGAGGAATCCGGAACGTAGGTGAACTTGTAGGTGGTCTTCGGCAGTTTGACCTTGAAACCGGTACCGGTGTCTTTATAATACCGTCCGGATTTGGTGATTCTCTTCTGAACCTTGAACATCTTATTATAGGCTCCGCTGCCCTGGTCCTCACTCCGCGCGATAAGTGTTGTTCCCTCTTTACTGACATCCCTGCCAACGTACATCCCCGTGCAGGCGAACGCGCCCGCAGTCGTCATGACCATGGCAAATGCCGTCATACACACGATCAGTCTGATTCTTCTTTTCATGAGCTTTCTCCTCTCAATGATTAGACCACGGTATTATTATAACACAAATTTCTGTTATATTATAGCGTTTTCCCGGAAATCTATTCTTCATGAGCTGAGTATCCTGACATGCCTGCGACGAGGACCTGGCAGAACCGCACACCCGGCATACGAAAAGGGCTGCCCTATTTTAGGACAGCCCCCTGCATTTCGCATTTCATCCGCTTCCGATTCCGGCGCATCCCCGCGTCTGAATCAGCCTTTGTTCAGACCTATCTGGAAAGATATTCGTCGATTCCGGCCGCGGCAACCTTGCCTGCGCCCATCGCCTTGATGACGGTTGCGGCTCCTGTTACCGCATCTCCGCCTGCGAAGATCTCCGGACGGTTGGTGTTGGCCTTCTCGTCGGTTCCGATTCCGCCTCTCTCGTTGGGTTCCAGATTCTCCGTGGTATCGAGAATCAGCTTGTTCAGCTTGGTTCCGATCGCCATGATGACGTAATCCACGTCCTCGACGAAGTTGGAGCCTTTAATCTCAACCGGGCGTCTTCTTCCGGAGGCATCCGGCTCACCCAGTTCCATCTTGACGCACTCGATGCCCTTGACGTCGCCGTTGCCATCGTCCAGGATACGAACCGGATTCGTCAGATAGTGGAAGATGATGCCTTCTTCCTCCGCATGATGGATTTCCTCAGCTCTGGCGGGAATCTCATCAGCGGAACGGCGGTAAATGATGTACACATCGTCCGCGCCCATTCTCTTGGCACATCTGGCGGCGTCCATCGCAACGTTTCCGCCTCCGACGACTGCGATGCGCTTGCGGTGCATGATCGGAGTATCATATTCGTCTTTATAGGCCTTCATCAGATTGATTCTGGTCAGATACTCATTCGCGGAGACAACGCCCAGCAGGTTCTCTCCCGGAATATGCATGAAGGACGGCAGTCCCGCGCCGGTTCCGATAAATACGGATTCATATCCCTCGTCCTTGATCAGCTCATCTACCGTAATCGCTCTTCCGATGATGGCGTCTGTAACAAACCGGACGCCCTTCGCCTCCAGCTTGGACACCTCTGCAGCCACGATTTCCTTCGGCAGACGGAACTGCGGAATACCGTATACCAGTACGCCGCCGGTTTTGTGCAGACTCTCGAAGACCGTCACCTCATAGCCTTTGTTGATCAGATCGCCGGCGCACGCCAGTCCTGCAGGACCCGCTCCGATAATCGCAACCTTATGGCCGTTACTCTCTGCCTTCGGAATCTCCTCGTCTCCATAGTTCGCAGCGTGCCAGTCCGCAACAAAGCGCTCCAGACGGCCGATGGAAACCGGCTCGCCCTTGACGCCGCGGACGCACTCGCCTTCACACTGGTTCTCCTGCGGGCAGACACGTCCGCAGATCGCAGGAAGAGAACTGTCCTCGCTGATGATCTGGTACGCCGCCTCGAAGTCTCCCTCGGCGACCTTTGCCACAAAATCAGGAATCTTAATCATGACCGGACATCCGGACATACATGGTTTTTTCCTGCACCGGACGCATCTCATCGCTTCACTGATAGCCATCTCCGGGGTATATCCCAGGGTCACCTCCAGGAAGTTCTTGTTGCGGACATTCGGATCCTGCTCCGGCATCGGATTCTTGGTGTTTCTCAAATTAATCATAGTAACGTACACCTCCTGTCAGACGGCAAACGTGTTCTCTGTCGTATTTTTCCTGCTCGCCATAGTACGCGCTTCTCTGAAGCACCTCGTCCCAGTCAACCTTGGAGCCGTCGAATTCCGGTCCGTCCACGCAGACGAACTTGTCCTCGCCGTCAATGTTGACGCGGCAGCCGCCGCACATTCCGGTTCCGTCGATCATATATGCCGTCAGGGACGCAATGGATTTGATTCCATGCTTCTCTGCAATCTGACAGGTGAACTTCATCATGATCGGCGGTCCGATCGCGACGATTTCGTCGTATTCGTTGCCTTCGCTGATCAGCTGCTCCAGTTTTTCAGTGGTGAACATCTTCTCGCCCGCGCTTCCGTCATCGGTCACCAGGAACAGACGATCTGTTCCCGCCGCGAACTCATCCTGCAGGATGACCAGATCTTTGTTCTTGAAACCGGTGATCATGTCCACGTGGATGCCGTGGTCATGCATCCCGACTGCGAGAGGATACGCCAGAGCATTTCCGGTGCCTCCGCCGACAACGCAGACCTTTTTCAGTCCTTCCATGTTCGTCGGTTTTCCCAGCGGTCCGACGATGTCTGCGAAGCAGTCGCCGACCTCCATCTGATCCATCAGCATGGTGGATCTGCCGACCGCCGCGTAAATCAGGTCGATAGTGCCCTTCTCGGAGTCATGTCCCGCCATGGTGAGAGGAACTCTCTCACCATATTCGTCAGTACGAAGGATAATGAACTGACCCGGTTTCGCCTTTCTGGCGACCAGCGGTGCGCTGATCACCAGCCAGGTGATATTATCATTAAGTTTTCTTTTACTTAGAATTTCAAACCTTTTCATCTTCAGAACCCTCCTTTCCTAATTGTCGTAGCTCTTCTTTTCCTGAAGCAGATGTTCATACCTCTCCACAGATTCCTTCTCGGACTGCGTGAACAGAGCTTCCGCTCTCTCCGGGAATTTCAGCTTCAGCGAGTTGTAACGGACTTCGCCCATGATGAAGTCACGGAAGCTGTCGGTCGGCTTGTGGCTGTCGAGGAACAGCGGATTTCCGCCTTCTTCAGCAACTGCCGGGTTGAATCTCATCAGATTCCAGTATCCGGAGCGTACCGCTTCCTTCATCTCCAGCATGGCCTTGTTCATGCCCTTCTTGATTCCGTGGTTGATGCACGGCGCATACGCGAGAATCAGGGAAGGTCCGTCATAAGCCTCGGCCTCTCTCAGCGCTCTCAGCGTCTGCTCAGGATTGGCTCCCATCGCGATCTTGGCGACATATACGTACCCGTAAGCCATGGCGATCTGCGCCAGATCCTTCTTCTTGACCTCTTTGCCGGAAGCTGCGAATTTCGCCACAGCGCCGGTCGGGGTGGACTTGGAGGCCTGTCCGCCTGTATTGGAGTAAACCTCAGTATCGAATACCAGGATATTCACGTTCTGTCTGGAGGCGATGACGTGATCCAGTCCGCCGTAGCCGATGTCATAAGCCCAGCCGTCGCCGCCGAAGATCCACATGGACGGCTTGACCAGCATATCCTTATTGTCCAGAACGAACCGGGCGTCCTCATTGCTGTCCGCGATCTTCTCACAGGCAGCGACCAGATTGTCACCGGTAATGCCGGAGGATTCCGCATCATCCATGGTCGCCAGCCACGCCTTGGCCGGTACGCCGATGGTCTCAACGAGTCTTTCCGCAGCATGCTTCACTTCATCTCTTCTGTTGTTTACAGACGTTGCCATACCGAGTCCAAACTCCGCGTTGTCCTCAAAGAGGGAATTGGACCATGCCGGACCGCGTCCGTCCTTGTTGACCGTGTACGGCGTGCTCGGAGCACTGTGCCCCCAGATAGAGGAGCATCCCGTCGCATTCGCGATGTACATTCTGTCTCCGAAAAGCTGTGTAACCAGCTTGGCGTAAGGAGACTCTCCGCATCCCGGGCAGGCGCCTGAGAACTCAAGCAGCGGCCGCAGGAACTGAGATCCCTTGACGGTATTCGACTTGAAGGGAACCTCCTTCTCCGGAACGTCTTTGAACAGATAATCGAATTTCTTCTGGCTGCTCTGAACGATCTCGTCCTCCGCGGGTTTCATCTCCAGGGCTTTCTTTCTGGCCGGGCATACATCCGCGCAGGATCCGCATCCGGAGCAGTCCAGAGCGGAAATACCGATGGAGAAGAACTTGTCCTTTGTGCCCTTCATCGGCAGGTAATCACCGTTCGCTCCCGCGACCTCGGATTCATCCATGACAAACGGCCGGATAACGCCGTGGGGGCAGACATAGGAGCACAGGTTGCACTGCATACAGTTTTCCTTGATCCATTTTGGAACATCTGTGGCAATGCCGCGCTTCTCGAAGGCAGCCGTGCCGGAAGGCTCGGTTCCGTCTGCAGATGTCATATATGCCGATACCGGAATATTATCTCCGTTCATAGTTGCCATCGGCACCAGAATGTCATTCAGGAATGTAGACATCTCTTCATCCCGTCCGACCAGTTTCTCCGGAGCCGGGTCGTCCGGTGCCTCCGCCCAGGAAGCGGGAACCTCCACCTTGTGGACGTTCTTGATTCCGGCGTCCACGGCAGCGCAGTTCATATCGACGATGTTCTGACCCTTCTTGCCGTAGCTCTTCTTAATCATTTCCTTCATGTAGCCTTCCGCCTCATCGATCGGAATGATATCCGCAAGTTTGAAGAATGCAGCCTGAAGGATGGAGTTCGTTCTCCGTGCGCCCAGACCGATTTCCTTTGCGATGGAAACGGCGTCGCAGGTGTAGAACTGAACGTTGTTCTTTGCAATATATCTCTTGACCTTTGCCGGAATATGCTCCTCAAGCTCCTCGTCATTCCAGACGCAGTTCAGCAGGAAGAATCCGCCCGGTTTGACATCCTGCACCATGTCATATTTCTGCAGATACGCAGAATTGTGACACGCCACGAAGTCTGCCTGTTTGACATAATATGTGGATCTGATCGGTTTGTCGCCGAAACGCAGATGCGAAATGGTGACGCCGCCCGACTTCTTGGAGTCATACTGGAAGTATGCCTGTACCTTTTTGTCGGTATGGTCGCCGATGATCTTGACGCTGTTCTTGTTGGCGCCGACTGTGCCGTCTGCACCCAGACCCCAGAACTTGCAGGCCTTTGTGCCTTCGGGAGCGGTGTCCGGATAGTGGCTCGGCGTCAGCGACAGGTGAGTAACGTCGTCGTTGATTGACAAAGTGAACTCCGGCTTCGGCTCCGCCGCGGCCATGTTCTCATACACTGCGAGGATGTCACCCGGCTGTACATCCTTGGAGCCCAATCCGTAACGGCCTCTGCAGACCATCGCTGTCTCGAACTTTGTTCCCTTCAGAGCGGAAACAACATCCAGATACAGCGGTTCGCCGATGCCTCCCGGCTCCTTGGTTCTGTCGAGGACCGAAATCCTTTCTACGGTCTCCGGCATCTCCGCCAGCATGTATTTCGCGGAGAACGGTCTGTACAGATGCACCTCCAGGATGCCGACCTTCTTGCCGTCCTTCAGCATATGGTCGATCAATTCCTCTGCGGCGTCGCACACGGAACCCATCGCGACGATGATGTCGGTCGCGTCTGGCGCACCATAGTAGTTGAACGGTTTGTAGTCGGTACCGATCTTCTCGTTGACCATCTGCATATATTTGTTGACGATGTCCGGAGTTTCATCGTAAACGGTGTTGCACGCTTCTCTGTGCTGGAAGAATGCCTCCGGCTGCTCCGCAGAACCCATCGCCTTCGGATGATTCGGATTCAGGGCGTTCTGCTTGTAGCGTCTGACCGCATCCCAGTCCACCATGGATTTCAGTTCATCGTAATCCCATGTCTCGATCTTCTGCTGTTCGTGAGAGGTTCTGAACCCGTCAAAGAAATGCAGCATAGGAAGATGTCCGCCGATGGTCGACAGATGAGCGACGGCTGCCAGATCCATGACCTGCTGAACGCTGTTGGAAGCCAGCATCGCAAAGCCGGTCTGACGGCATGCCATGACGTCGGAATGATCGCCGAAAATATTCAGCGCATGGGTGGATACGCAGCGGGCCGCAACATGGAAAACAGTCGGCGTCTGCTCTGCCGCGATTTTATACATGTTCGGAATCATCAGCAGAAGACCCTGCGAAGCCGTAAACGTGGACGTGTACGATCCGGTTACGACGGAGCCGTGAACAGCGCCTGCCGCACCCGCTTCAGATTCCATTTCAATGATCTTGACTTTTTCACCAAAGATGTTCGTTCTGTCCTGGGAAACCCATTCATCCATATTCTCAGCCATTGGCGAGGATGGCGTGATCGGATAAATAGCCGCAACTTCCGAGAATGCGTATGCTACGTGAGCTGCTGCCGCGTTTCCGTCCATTGTCTTGAGATTTCTCACCGTGATCACTCTCCTTCCGTCAGGCCGAGAGCTTCTCTCTGCAGGAAGATGCTCTCTGGAACGACCTGTTCCTTGATAACGTATCTGGTGCACATGTACTGGCACATGTTGCAGTCCTCGCAGATTTCAGGATCGACGACCGCGTGCTTCTCATCCATATAGATTGCGTCGTTCGGACAGTTGTTCACGCAGTCCTCGCAGGCAATGCATCCGGAATCACATACCGCCGCCTTATCTTCATAATCTGCTGTAGAGGAGCACGGAACGAGCTTGGTCCCGCCATACGGAACCATCGTGATCAGGCCCTTCGGACATGCATAGGTGCAGTCCTTGCAGCCGACGCATTTGTCAGGATCAACGATCGCGGTTCCGTCTACGACATGGATGGCGTCATAGCGGCATACTCTGGTGCAGTTCCCCAGACCGGTGCAGCCTGTAGTGCAGAGATCGTAGTCCTTAGGATTCACATTGTTCACAACGTCACAGCAGTCCTCGTATCCCAGCTCCTGATACTTTTTGTTGGGCTTGTAGCCGCCGCTGCATCTCACGAAGGCGACCTTCTCCTTCAGAGCGGTCAGATCGTGCAGCGTATCTACAATGATCTTTTTCTTACATTTAACTGTACAGGAAACACAGCCGACGCATTTGTCATAATCGATAACCGCATGGTTGTCAATGATGTCAACAGCGCCCTCGGGACATGCTCTTACGCAGTCCCCGCATGCGATACAGCCGTATCCGCAGATCTCTCTTGTCCGATCGTCATCTTCTTCCTTGGAAGAACATGGGATGAAGTTGGTCGCATCTCTGGGGATCATCCGGATCAGAAGCTGCGGACAGACGTCCTCCTTGGCACAATCGCCACATCCGTCGCACTTCTCAGGATCGATGATGATTTTGCCGTCTACGAGTTTCATTGCATCCTGTTTGCAGGCCTCGATGCAGGATCCGATTCCCACGCATCCGTTCTTGCACTCGTCACGCAGGAATCCGCTCTCAACGGCTTCCTTGCAGGAACCACAGTTCGCAAGTCTCTCTTTGCCGGCAGCATCGCCACTACAGAAAACAAAAGCGATCAGGTTTTCGTTGCCCGTAGTTGTTCCGCCTTGATTAGTACTCATAACTACTAACTCCTCCTTTACTTAATAGTAAATTACGTCCCGCCGCATCAGCCTGTGGCGGCGACGAATAAGTCTGACCATTATTGTGTATACAAAGTCAACTTTAGTTTACTCTTTATGGTTCTCAAAGTCAACGGAATCAGTTGCAAATTAAGGCGGTATACAATGTATTTTTTCCTACACAAAAAAGGGGAGTCACGGAATTTCAACCTTTCATGCTTCCCTTGCAAACACTTGACTCTGAAGTTTAAGACATCTAACGTGAACTTTCTGATAAATGACAGGTTTGGACATTTTACCAATTTTTCACTCGCACCGGCACTCTCTGCGGACCGGCAGGTCGGTCATGGAAGGTTTTTCCATATCACTCCCGCGGACGTTTTCCTCTGAATCATTTCTCTGTAGCGTGCCGCACTCCTCGGTCCGTCTGCCCTACGCCGCCCGCTGCTTTCTTTGTTCCTTCCCCGCTCCGGCGGTGCTTCTCCGAACGGCCGGCACCAGCCGTTTCCCAAGGTATCCCGTAATCAGGCTCTTGGCGATGTCTCCCGGAATGAATACCGCGAATCCGATCATGACTGTCCGGGCGAAGCTGATGTCCACGTTCATCACATTCCGCATAATTATGTACATATATGGAACGCCGATGCAGTAGCAGACGAAGATTCCCAGCATAGTCGCCAGGAAAATCCGCAGGAATCCCGGACTTGTCTCCCTCTGAGTGATAAACCCTATGATGATGGGCACAAAGATAAACCCGATGAGATACCCGAAGCTGGGGCTGAACACATAGGAAAACCCGCCCCCTCCGGTGAAAACCGGAACGCCGGCCAGTCCCATTCCCACATAGAGGAGCTGGGACAATGCTCCCCACCGGGGCCCCAGCAGCACCCCGGCCAGCGCGATAAACAGGAGCTGAAGCGTAATCGGCGTCGGTCCCACCGGAATTCTGATGAACGCTCCGACTGCCGTCAGCGCTGTGAACAAAGCAGTCAGAATCAGGTATTGTGTATGGTTTCTGTTCATGATTCTCTCCTCCCGGGACATTTCCGGAGGGCTGCAGCCCGGCATCTTCCCGCCGGACGGCGGCACTCCGTCATCCCTCTTCATATTGTCACCCTTTTAATTTTTCATTGGCTAACAATAATCTTAGCATCCGGATCCCGATTTGTCAACAAAATCCCGGCCGGTCGTTTCCAAATCAAAATTCCGCTCAGACGTTTACGAATTCCGCTGTCGCAGGGCTGTTTGGATGAATCTCCTAAAAACCTTGCGGCAGGCCATCGAACAGGCTCCTTGTATTATTGATATCTGAGGCGCATTCGATGGCTGTGCACACAACGGCTGAGCGCACAATGCGTAAAGGGAATTGATTGAAAAATGCGTACACATCAGGTAAACTGAAGATAATTCCTTGCTGTCTGTAAGAATTATTAACCATAAATATACTGTAGCAGAAAGGAAGTTACTGTTACAGAAGGAGGCTGCTATGAAAATCATTATCGCACCGGACTCATTCAAAGGATCGCTGTGTGCCACTGACGCCGCCGGCATCATCGCGCGCGCCGCAGCCGATGTCTGGCCTGATGCGGAAATTCTGACCCTCCCGCTGGCGGATGGAGGGGAGGGCACGATGGACTGTATTCTGTCCGCCACAGGGGCGCGCCGGATCCACGCGCGTCTCCACGATCCTCTCGGACGCAGAATTACAGCGGATTACGGAATACACGGGAATACTGCCGTGATGGAAATGGCCGCGGCCTCCGGTCTGATGCGGGTATCTCCGTATGACCGCGACATCCTCCGCTCCAACACATACGGAACCGGAGAAATGCTGCAGGACGCAGTGCTGCGGGGCTGCTGTAACATTTTCATCGGAATCGGCGGAAGCGCTACAAATGACGGCGGCATGGGCATGGCGGCGGCTCTCGGAGTGCGCTTTCTGGACTCTCATCGACAAGTCCTGCCGCCCTTTCCGTCCAGTTTCAGGAAAATCGGATCCCTCGACAAAACAGCCTGCGATGAGTTCCTGAAAAACGTCACGGTCACGGTTCTCTGTGACGTCACCAACCCGCTCCTCGGTCCAGACGGCGCCACCATGGTTTTCAGCGCACAAAAAAACGCCTCCCCCGCCGAGCAGCTTCTGCTGGAGGAGGGGCTCACACATTATGCAGATATCGTTGAACGGTATACGGAAACCGATCTCCATGAAATCCCCGGCTCCGGTGCTGCCGGTGGACTAGGATTCGGCCTCCTGGCGTTCTGTCATGCGGAGATACGCTCCGGCATCGACGCCGTTCTGGATCTTCTGGAGTTCGACCGAAAGCTTGTCGGCGCCGATCTGGTCGTCACCGGAGAAGGCCGGATTGACGGTCAGACGGCCGGCGGCAAAGCCTGTCAGGGCGTCGCGCGCCGGTGCAGAGCCGCCGGCGTCCCCTGCGTCGCCGTGTGCGGCGACCGGACGCCCGATGCGGATCTTCTTTTGTCCCGGGGCCTGACTGAAATCGTCACTCTGCGCGGCAGCCGAAGCATCGAGGACGCGATTAAAAACGCCGCTCCGCTGCTTCGCGAAACAGCAACAGATGTCTTCCGGCGCGCAGAGCAGAACCGCCTCGCCGGACTTCCGCTGTTTCCTACGATTTCCGATCCTGCAGCGCTGTGATGATTCTGGGAACCAGCTGCTTCTTTCTCGACATGACTCCGATGAGATGAATCAGCTCCGGATCCTCCGGATGCGGAACCGCGCTGACCGCACTGCCCCGGAACGCATCATATATCAGCTCAGATGCGCCTTCGCCCGCACTGATAATGCTGGACGCCTCGGAGAGCACGTTCGTCAGCATGAAATAGATGATATCCAGTTTCAGATCCTCCCGCGCCTGTTCCATGAACGGCAGCAGGCGCTCCTTCAGCCCCAGCAGCTCGTTCCGGTTCATGGACACAACCTGGCCGACGCCGAAATTCACGTTTCCGGCGTTGAACCGTTTGAAGTCCTGATAGAAAATCTCGTCGATGGACTTTCCCTCCAGATCGCCGGCCGCCGAGAACATCTGATCCGCATACTCCTCCACATTGATTCCCGCAATCGGAGCCAGCTCCCGGACCGCCGCCTCATCTATCTCGGTGCAGGTGGGCGAACGGAACATCAGCGTATCCGAAAGAATCGCGCTGCAGAGCAGTCCCGCCGTTTTCCGGTCGAAATCAAATCCGTACTGCTTGTACTGCTGATAAATAATCGTTGCGGTGCACCCCACCGGCCTGTTCAGGAAAAATACCGGCGAGATGGTTTCCAGCGCTCCGATCCTGTGGTGGTCGATAATTTCCTGAATATCGGCGTACTCAATGCCGCTGACACACTGATTCCGCTCATTGTGATCCACCAGAATAACCTTCTTGCCCTGAGCGCCCAGCAGGTTACGACGGGAAATCATGCCGATGTATTTCCCGTCTCCGCCGATAATCGGAAAATCCCGGTATCTTTTGTTTTTCATGACGTCACTAACCTCGTCGATATAGTCTGTGTCGTCGAACATGGTCAGTTTCTTGGCGTCCTTCATAAAATACCCGATGGAAATGCTCTGATTGATCAGACTGGATACCGTGAACGCATCATAGGGAGTGCTGATGATGTAGCACTCTCGTGCCTGAGCCATTTTCCGAATGGTCTTGGACACAGGCGAGCCCTCGCAGACGATGATGCACCGCGCCTCCATCTCGATGGCGCAGAGCTGAGATTCATAGCGATTTCCCACGATGACGATGTCGTTTTTCTCAATATAGTTTTCCATCAGATCCGGATTCGCTGCAGCGATCAGCACCTTTCCCTCGTCCAAAACGACCGATGGATCTCCCAGGATCATCTCGCCGTCGATGGTGTCGAGGATATTGGAGTACAAAGTGTGCGCCCGCGAGAGAATCCGGTTGTCGTACACATCCATGATGTTGTGAGCGATGTCCGAGACCGTAATCAGACCTTCCATCTCTCCCTCGCCGTCAACGATAGGAAGCGTCACCACGTCCCGTTCCTGCATCATCTGCCAGGCTCTTTTAATCGACAAAGTCCTGTTCACTCCCGGGGTGTCCCGGATTTCGATATCTCTGACCTGTGTGGTGATATTGGTGATGATCCTCGGAGCTTTAACGCCGAAATAATCCAGCACAAAGGCTGTTTCATTGTTGACCTCGCCCGCCCGCGCGGGGATGTATTCTCTGCCGTCGATCCGGTGTTTCAGCTCCGCGTAGCAGATTGCGGAGCAGATGGAATCCGTGTCCGGATTCTTATGCCCGATGACCACAGTTATATCTTTCACGTTCTGTTTCATTTTGTATTACCTCTTTCCACCTTCGCTTCTGGCTCGACGTGTTAGGCCTCCGCGCCGTAGAATACCACTCGACGTGTCAGGCTTCCCCGTTCCAGCAGTAGGTGCACAGCCTGCAGGGTTCGATGCCGGTGGACTCGATCAGGTCGTCCAGACGCTGGTACGCCAGGGTCGTGAAGCCCAGCTGCCTGCGGATTTCCTCCAGCATTTCGCAGTAATTCGTGCTGTCGGGATCTGCATAATCCGCCAGAACCTCGGGTTTCACATCCTCGCCTTCTCTCTCCCGGATAATGCGGCGGGTGATGTAATCGTACTCTGATCTGGACCGGGAGAAATTCAGATACCTGCAGCCGTACATCAGCGGAGGACAGGCCGGACGGATATGCACCGCCTTCGCCCCCTTCTGATACAGGTACTGTACGGTCTGTCCCAGCTGTGTGCCGCGGACGATGGAATCATCGATGAGAAGCAGGGAACGGTCGTGAATCAGCGACTGAACCGGAATCAGTTTCATATGCGCGATGAGGTCCCTCTGACTCTGCCGGGTCGGCATGAAAGATCGCGGCCAGGTCGGAGTATACTTGATAAACGGACGGGCGTAAGGAATCCCGGATTCATTTGCATACCCGATAGCATGGGCGATGCCGCTGTCCGGCACACCCGCAACGATGTCCGCGTCCACATCGTCCCGTTTCGCCAGCATGCTCCCGCACCGGTACCGCATAGCCTCAACATTGACACCCTCATAGGAGGCAGTCGGATATCCGTAATACACCCACAGGAAGGTGCAGATTTTCATTTCCTCTCCGGCCGGGCTCAGCGTTTCGATTCCTTCGCAGGTCATATGCACAATTTCGCCGGGCCCCAGTTCATAGTGATCCTCATAGCCGAGATTGATATATGCGGAGCTTTCAAAGGACGCACAGAATGCGCCATCCTTTCTGCCAATCACCACCGGAGTTCTGCCCAGACGATCCCTCATGCAGTATATCCCGGTAGGCGTCATCAGGAGAATCGACATTGATCCGTCTACGGATTCCTGCACCAGACGAAGTCCGTCCACAAGATTTCCGGCCTGATCCAGAATCACGCCGACAAGCTCTGTATCATTGACCTTGCCGCCGCTCATTTCCATGAAGTGGGAATTCCCCCGCTCGTAGGCCCGATTCACCAGTTCTTCCACATTGTTGATTTTTCCCACCGTGGTCAGCGCGTAGCTCCCGTGGTGAGAACGAATCAGAAGCGGCTGCGGATCCATGTCCGAAATGCATCCGATTCCCATTCTCCCCTCCAGCTCATCCAGATCTCCGTCGAACTTGGTCCGGAACGGAGAATTTTCTATATTATGAATGGATCTGTGAAATCCGTCCTCTCCGTACACGGCCATGCCGCCCCGGCGCGTGCCGAGATGAGAATGATAATCGATCCCAAAAAACAAATCATTGGTACAGCTCGTCTTAGAAGCCACTCCAAAGAAACCGCCCATAGTTTACTTCCTTTCTGTCTACTACAATATATCCGTGGTTAATGCTCGTTTCCGACTCTGATTTGTGCAGTCAAAAAATACACAGTCATTATATCACAGGGTGACCGAAACTCCCCCGGAAGCCTGCTCATAAAAGAGAAAAATCGAACGTCTTCGGCCGTATTGTTCGTATATATACGAACTTAATATTTTTACAGCGTTCTATTGTTCCCGTTTTTATCTGTCCCGATCCTCCCCCGGCATATACCACCAGGAATGGAATCCATCCAGGTAAGTCCGGGCTCCTCTCGGCATCTGACGCGCTGCGTGCCAGACGTTCAGGTAGTCCCCCGCACCCATCGGAATCGCCGTCATTCCCATTGCGCCCAGAACCGTCATCTCTCGATTCAGCAGGAAAACTGCGAACGGCAGAACACCGAACGCCAGATTGGGCAGAAGCGACATCAGGATAAACCGGTTCCGGCTCATGGTTTCCGGTCCGACCACAAAAAGCATGCCCTGCTTCAGGTTGTGGTACAAATAAACGTCCTCCCGGAAGCAGACCGCGTGCAGCAACTCATGCGGCAGCGCCGCCGCGAAGGAGAGAAGCACGCCGAAACAGGCTGCGAAAAACGGCGGTACATGTCCCAGCCATTCATACAGCAGAAACAGCGGAACGAAACAGACCACCGCGATAACGGAGGTAAGCTTCGCCAACTCGCCTATCGACTCCGGCTCCCGGAAGGGTACCGCGCCCAGCCGCCGCTCTCCGCGCGGCAGGGACCGCAGGTCGCCGCTGAATTGTCCTTTGTAATGTAATCTCATGGGCTCATTATAGCACGAACGACGTGCCGCGGTAAAGCGACACGCCGTTCAAAGGCATTATATGTATGGTCTGATTAAGTTAGTTCTAATCTACTTGATGTTCTTCGCCAGAACCTCCAGGAACTTCTTGCAGTCCTCCGGATAAATCTCGCCCATGTTCGCCACCTGGAACATGTTCTGCTCATAGAACACGCCCTTGCCGGCGTAAACGGTATAGCCGTCGGCCTCCATCGCCGCCAGGAACGACTCCAGATCCTTGCCCTCAGGCAGGAACACGGAGGTCACAGTGTTGGACATCTGCTCCTCAGGCAGCAGCATACGCAGCCCCAGATCCTTCATGCCCTTCCTCAGGATTCCGGCACACTCCCGGTATCTGGCAATCTGCTTGTCCAGACCCTCGGTCAGGATGTTCTCCATCGCCTTGTCCAGCGCCCAGAACAGAGTCACATTCGGCGTATTCGGCGTCTGGTTACATTCCACAGCCTTCTGATAATGTCTCGCCAGATTCAGGTAGACATTCTTCCCCATCTCCGGAGTCAGTGTCTTCGCGACGTCCTCCTTGAAGCAGACGTAAGCGCTTCCCGGATAGGCTCCGACGCATTTCCCGCCGACGGAGGTTGCAAAAGTGATGTGATTTTCCGCCACATCGATATTCTGTCCCGCCGCCGCAGATACACAGTCGACGGAATACATTTTGCCGTATTTGTCCGCCAGCCTGCCGATTTCCGGAACCGGGTTGATCATGCCGGAGGATGTCTCATGGAAGACCATGCAGATGACCTTAACATCCGGGTTTTCCGCCAGCGCCTTTTCTACCGCATCAACATCTACCGGTTTGCCCCAGTCGAAAGAGCAGTCTACATAAGGAATCTTGTACTGATCCAGGATCTGCTTCAGCCTGTTTCCGAATTCTCCGTTGCGGATCAGCAGAGCCTTCTCCCCGTCGTTGAAAATAGAGGACAGCACAGTCTCATTCGCGGCGGTTCCGGAGCCGGATACGACCACTGCCTTATAGGTGTCGTCTGCGTTAAAAATCTTCAGGATCTTCTGCTGCAGACCGGCGTACATCGCCTCGAACTCTTTGCTGCGATGACAGATGTCATAATGCATCAGGGATGCTCTCACATTATCTCTGGTCATAACAGGGCCAGGACTGAACAGCATTTGCTTACTCATTTTTTACCCTCCATAAAGCTGTAAACTTTTGTCGTCGTTGTAATATTTAATGCGTGCTCGTTAAGTCCGATGGAGCTTAATGAGCAGACACTATTTATCAACAGGGCCGTGCCTTAATCCTCAGCCCAGTTTTTCGATCTCTCCACGGCCTTGTGCCATTTGTACAAAAGAGTTTCCCTCTCGTCCACACTCATCTTCGGCTCGTAGCTGCGCTCCAGTTTCCACTTAGCCTGAATCTCATCCAGGTCATGGAAATCGCCAATAGCCAGCGCCGCCAGATACGCTGCACCCAGAGGAGTTGTATCATGCACCGCCGCAATATCGACCGGAATTCCCAAAATATCAGCCTGGAACTGCATCAGAAACCCGTTCGCAACCGCTCCGCCGTCTACTCTCATCGCGGTAATCGGAATGTTGGCGTCCAGCTTCATCACGTCCAGATTGTCCTTAACCTGATAGGCTGTGGCTTCCAGACACGCCCGGACGATCTGTTCTCTCGTGGTGCCTCCGGTGATGCCGATGATAGTTCCTCTCGCGTAGGAATCCCAGTGAGGCGCCGCCAATCCTGAGAATGCGGGAACAAAATATACATCGCCGTTGTTTCCGGCTGCAACCGCCATCGCCTCCGTCTGATCAGCGTTGTCGATGATTTTCAGCCCGTCTCTCAGCCACTGGGTTGCCGCTCCGGTTACGTACACGCCTCCGTCCAGCGCGAAGGTCATCTTCCCGTTCAGTCCCCAGGCGACCGTTGTCAGGATTCCGTTCCTGGAATAAATCGGCTTGTCTCCCGTATTCATCAGCATGAAGCAGCCCGTACCATAGGTACATTTAATGGCTCCCGGCTTATAGCAGGCCTGTCCGAAAAGCGCAGCCTGCTGGTCTACGGCGGAGCCGGAAATGGGGATCTCCGTTCCGAAGAAATCCAGAGGATCAGTCTTCCCGTAGATATGAGAACTGTCGCAGATCTCAGCCAGCATGCTTTTGTCGATGTCAAGCGCGTCCAGAATGTCCTGATCCCACTGACCGGTATGAATATTCATCAGCATTGTCCTGCTTGCCGTCGTCACATCCGTCACAAAGACCTGCCCGTGGGTAAGTTTCCAGATCAGCCAGGTGTCCAGCGTACCTGCGAGGATCTTCTTTTCTTTTATCTTTTCCCGGACGCCCGGCACATTGTCGATGATCCAGCGAATCTTTGTGGCCGAGAAATACGCGTCTATCATCAGTCCGGTCTTCTCCCGGACCATATTCCCGTATTTCTCCGTGATGGAATCCGCATATTTGGCCGTGCGTCTGTCCTGCCACACGATCGCGTTATAGACCGGGATGCCGGTCGTCTTATCCCACAGCACAACCGTTTCGCCCTGATTGTCAATACCGATGCAGCGCAGCTGTGTCGCATTAATGCCGGCCTTTCTGCAAGCCTCCGAAACCGCGTACAGCACACTGTCCCAGATCTCCATCGCATCGTGCTCCACCCAGCCCGGGTGCGGATAACGCTGCGTGAGTTCTTTGTAGCCTCTGCCGGCCACATTCCAGTCCTGATCCATGACAAGAGCCGTGGTTCCCGTCGTTCCGCTGTCAAGACCGAGATAATATTTTCCAGCCATTTTCCTGGCTCCTTCCTGTTAAATCAACGATTCAACCTTGTTGTAATCTATAATTGAGAACCCTGATCTCCTCAAAGCTCCCGATGAACAGTTTAGATAGCGGTTATACGCCCGGTTCATGTGCGCATGATCGAAGTACCCGTTGTCCATGGCGATCTCCAGCAGAGAGGATTTGTTCTCCGGGTCGAAAATCATACGCAGCGACCTCTGCAGCCGGATGATCTCCGCATAGGTCTTGGGCGGAATGCCGATATACCTCTCAAAAATCTTTCCCAGGTACCTCTGCGAGAAGCCGCTTTTCTTCGCCAGTTCTGCCACCTGGATGTTGCCGTTATTCTTCAGAATCGCCTCTGTGCAGAAGCGGATCAGATAATCTGTGTCGCGCTCATTCGTTTCCATGCGAAGAACCCTGGACATCAGAAGAGCCTTCCATTCGATAGAGATTTCTCTCTTCGCGATCTCAGTCAGCCTCTGCCCGTTACGGATCACCTCCTGAATGTCAACAGCCTTGTTCGTCAGTTCACAGCCATCGCATTTCACAAAGGATTCACAGTGACCCGGCATAAACCGGAAAATCAGAATCTGATCCCCCGGGTAAACAATAAATTTCCGAATGCTGTCCGTCACGCCGCACAGCTTCGCATAATTCAGTTTGTCTCTCGTATAAAAGAACATGCTGATACAGCCGTCCGGAACAACCGGATAGACAACCATCTCATTTGATGTGCTCTCCAGCGTAGAAATACTGCAGAGTGCGGTGTACAAAGGATGCCCTTTATCAATCATTTCCTCGGTTCTTTTGCATCCCCGGACCTCCGGAACAAAAGGCGTATAGGCCGAACGCTCCCGATCCGATGCCAAGGCCTGTCTGTCGCTGATAAAGTATGCCATATCGCCTCCCGTCGCCTCCTGTCCTCACATCATCCTGCATCTTATATCCGCAGCACCGATGGTCGATATGATAGCTATATTATTAGTAAAAATCGGAACTGTCTTTTTATAATTTAATCATATCACTTTCATTTTTTTCTGTCAATTTCCGCTTTGTACTATGTCTTTATTCGGAAAGAAGTATAAAATTTGTATGTAATATTTCTGGAAACTTCAGATAAAATTCAGAATCCCCACATACTGCGGGGATTTCGCATACAGATTACTGCAGAACCATGCGTAAACCAGAGGTGCAGAGAAAGGAGAGCGCAAAGATGCAGGCTTTATTGAATATGAGCACAAATCAGATGGTCATCATTCTGCCGTCGGCACTTGTCGCAATGTATCTGATCATCAGTCTGCAAAAATATCTCAGCGGACTCAGGAGCCGCTATCCGGGACTTCTCATTCCGGTTGTATGCTTTGTCGCCGCCACGATCCTCGCGATCCGTCCTCTGTTTGTATCGGCTCCCGGTCAGTATGAAGGTCTCGGCCTGTTCTGTCTGCGGATGTGGCTCACCTTCAACATTCCCACTATTGTTTTCATGTTTCCCTACTTCAGCCAGCGCAGACGGCTCAAGGCCTCCCGGCTGCAGCAGGAGCAGATGCGGAACTCCCCGGAGGAAGCGTCTTCCGGAGCCGCACATTGATTCGTATATATATAACTGAACTATATATATAATATGTTTTCCATTAGTTGTTATTTTTGTAAGGAGGTATTATCTTATGGATGACAAAGCTCAATCCCAATCCTTGAGCAGGACTCTGGGACTTGCGGAATGCGTCACCATAACAGCCGGCGCTGTCATCGGCGTTGGACTGTTCACCGTAGGTTCGCAGATCGTCGGACTTATGGGTGGCACCGTTATTCTCGCATCACTGATTTCGTTCGTTCTCATTCTCTGGCCGTGCGCAATGTACGGTGAAATGGGAGCGGCGCTGCCGCTGGCAGGAGGAACGTATTCCTTTGCCAAGCGTGCAATCAACTATCCTGTTGCTGTATTTGAAAGCTGGAACTACACACTGGCGCAGATCGGCATCGGCGCGTCTGAATCCATGGCGTTCTCCAACTACTTCGTAAGACTGCTGAACGCATGCGGAATGCACATTCCGACGGATGACAACGATTATTCCCTGATCGACCTGTTCCAGGGGAATGTGGATATGAACCTCTTCCTGTGGAAGATTATGCCCGCTATCGGACTGTTCATTCTGTTTACTGTAATTTCCTACAGAGGAATCGAAATGAACGGTAAGACACAGAACTTCTTCATGTTCTTCTTCTGGGCCTGCTCTCTGGTATGGTTTGCCACTGTGCTGGCCAGAGCAGATTTCTCCAGCGTTACCACGCTGGTCGCAGGCGTAGGAATCCCCCACGAAGTAAACGCATTCGCACAGGCTGTACTGCTGGTGCTCTGGTGCTTCTTCGGATTTGAAACCATCGTCGGAATGGGCTCCGAGGTCAAATTCCCGCAGATTACTCTGCCGAGAGCACTGCTGATCTCACCGTTCTGCGTTCTGGCCGTTAACCTGCTGTTCCAGTGGTTCCTCTGTGCACTGACACCGTCCGAGCACATTCCGGACCTGTACACCGCTGCGGCGCCGTATGCGTCTGCGATGCAGTATGCAGGAATCGTCGGTCTGCCTCTGATCATCCTGTGCCTGGGCATCACTCTCGGCGGCGACTTCTCTACCATGAACCCCTGTATCGCCGGACCGGCGCGTTACATTTATATCATGGCAGAAGACGGCAACTTCCCGAAATACTTCGGCAAGGTTCATCCGAAATACAAGAGCCCGCACCGCGCGGTCGTTCTCTGCGGCGTTCTGGGAATCTTCTTCATTCTTTCCGGATCCATCAAGATCGTTGCCATGATGTGCTCCTACAACCAGATTCAGTGCTACATCATCGGTTACCTTTCGTTCCTGATGCTGCGTAAGAAGGAGCCCGATCTTCCGAGACCGTGGAAATGCCCTGCCGGTACCTTCGGCGCTTGGTTCAGCATTATCACATTCGCGATTCTGCTGGTTCTGGCTTACGACCCTGTCGCCATCTGGTACAACATCATCTGGGACGTTCTGGCGATTGCATACTACCTGATCTACGTACGCAAGCGTCCGATCCCGCAGGAGGCTCTGGACGTGGAAGCTCTGGCTCTCGCCACAGCAGAACCATCTCCCGAAGAGAGAACCAAGCTGGACAAACAGTACAAGCTCTGGAGAATTATTTCCTACTGCTTCGCAGCTTTCTCCGTACTGCTGTTCGTCATCACATGGCTTGTCCACTAGTGAAACAATGAAGCCGTAACGGCTGTTAGTGAGGGTAATATAATGTGGAAATTTATCAGAATTATAATCTTCGCGTTCCTGATTATCGTAGCAACGCTGGGTCTGGCGGCCTACATCATGCAGGAGGCCTTTCAGGCACCGATCACCTTTAAGGAATTCTTTCAGATGATTTCACACTCGTGACGGAAGTTCTGATGTAAATAGCTCTGATATAATAGCTGCAATATGACAAAGCACTCGGAAACCGCGCTTGTGGATCTCGCAACAGAGATTCACAGTGCGGTTTTTATACTTCTTCATATTTCTGACCCGTTTACGGGTCGTTTTATTTTGATAAATTCCATTTATGGGTCGCTTCCAATTCAATATCTGTTTTTTTCGATTCATTCCAGGGATCCGTTCTCTGTCTGTCCGCATATTCTCACAACCTGAGACGAATCGTCTTGGAATCGACTCGTTTTATCCGATCCTGCCGTCATGGCACAAGTCTTGCGTTAAAAATATAACGAGTTGTTATTTGTTATCACTAATCAACGAGGAGAGGGAGAATGAAAATCCTGAAAGCAATTATCAAATTCCTGCCGATCATCGTCCTTGCGGGGCTCATGATCGCCGGGCAGGACGCGCTGATCGCTGCGCCGCTGGCAACCATCGCCGCAATTATCATCGCGCGTTTCACCGAGCACCTGACATTCAAGGAATGCCAGTCTGCCGCCATCAAAAGCGTTACCAACATTATTGTAGCGTTATTTATTCTGATGTTCGCTTACGCAATGGCGAACTCATTCATGTCCACCGGCGTCGGCGCCTCTGTTATTAATCTGGCGCTGAAGGCGGGTATCACTGCCCGTTACATCGCCGTTGTCGGACTGCTGTCCACCGCAGTTCTGTCTGTTGCGACCGGAACCTCCTGGGGAACATTCGCAGCCTGTGCGCCGATTTTCCTGTGGCTCTGCCACATCGTAGACCCGTCCTGCACAACGGACGGCTGTCTGTTGCTGGTTACCTGCGCGACTGCGGGCGGCGCATGCTTCGGCGACAACATCGGTCTGATTTCCGATACGACGATCGTATCCTCCGGTATTCAGGGCGTTGAAGTCATCGACCGTATCCGGTATCAGGGAGTATGGTCCATCATGTGCCTGATCGCAGCGGCAATCTGCTTTATCATCGCGGGAATCGTCATGGGCCTGCCCACGACGCACGCAGACACCTCCGCCGTCATGTCCACAATTCCGGACAGCGCCATGGAGTACCTGAAGACAAAGCGTCCTCAGGCTGTGGACCTGCTTTCACAGGTCGGCACTGACAACGCGGTCGCAATGTACATGATCATCCCGCTGATTCTGGTTATCGTCCTGGCAGTCATCGGTCTGAACACCTTCATCTGCATCGGCTCCGGAATCCTGTCCGCTTACATCCTGGGGCTTCCGGCCGGAACCACGTCCTTCGCCAAAGGCGGTCTGCAGAAGTACCTGGATATGTGCATGAGCGGATTCTCTGACGCCGGTTCCTGGGTTGTCGTCATGATGATGTGGGTTGCCGCGTTCGGCGGAATCATGGCTGCTATGAACGCATTCGACCCGATTGCCAAGGGCATCGTTGCGATTTCCAGGAACGTACGCCAGCTGATGACCTGCAACGGACTGCTGTGCATCATCGGTAACGCGATCCTGTCCGACGAAATGGCGCAGATCGTAACGGTCGGACCGATTATCAAAGATATCGCGGAAGAGAATATCGAAGCGAGCGAAGAAGATATGTACCGTATCAAGCTCAGAAACGCAACCTTCGGCGATGCCATGGGCGTATTCGGTTCTCAGCTGATTCCGTGGCACGTCTACCTCGCATTCTACGTAGGAATTGCGGCCAACGTTTACCCGCTGTACAAATTTGCGAACACCGATTTCATCCGGTATAACTTCATGGCGATCATCGCGGTAGCCTCACTGCTGATCCTGACCTTCACCGGTCTGGACCGCTTCATCCCGCTGTTCCACCTGCCGAAGGAACCGGACGTACAGCTGAAAAAGAACGTAAAGAAAGAAGACGCTATCACTGCATAACAACTCATATCGTTTATCCTTAAACACGCGCCGCACCCCGTATTGTACGACAACGATACGGGGTGCGGTCTTTTCAGGCGTTTCGTCCGGGACCCTGCGGCAGCGGGATTCAAAATCGGCCGAATCCCTGGGCACAGGCATCAGTCAACGATCTCATGATCGTTCCAAGAATCAGCCAGAACTCTGTATGGCAAACCAAAAAGGCAGGCTCTTAAATCATCGTAAATTTATGAAAAACATCCTGAACTTATGGAAAAACCCTTTGACAAATGCCATTAAACACGCTATAATTAAAAGGTACGTGAGATGCGTAAGCGCCACTAGCTCAATTGGATAGAGTACCTGACTACGAATCAGTAGGTTGGGAGTTCGAGTCTCCCGTGGCGCACCAGAAACAACCCCTTGCAATATGCTGAGGGGTTGTTTCATTTCCTCGGCATTTTACGGTTTACCAGTTTACAGGGCGGGAATTCTGGCTCTGTTAAATATGTTGGGGTGGAGGATACTCTAAGTATTTCAGAGCCTCTTTATTTTTTGAAAAAATGACTGTTTTCACTGGCTCCTACCGAGCATCCCGCAAGATTTGTTTCCTGTAGAATTCATCTATTCTTTTCGATCGGTTTTCCGGACACTAAAACAATATTCAAGTGTAGCACCGTAGCTCAAGTGGTCTTTTGATGTATTCAGTT
>NZ_VUMZ01000010.1 GCF_009695915.1 Hornefia butyriciproducens
CTCATCTTCTGTAACGGTCACCTCATAAGGCGTGCTGTCAAGCTCATAGCCCGTCGGCGCAGTCACCTCGACGATGGAGTATTTCCCCGGAACCAGTTTTCCCGAGGTCGCCTCGCCCTGCGCGTCTACGGATTGCGAAAATAGAGAAACATTTTTCCGCTGATGCTGGGGTTCACATAATAAGCCTTCCGATAAACAACCTTGTACCGGCCGCTCTGCACTCCGGAGGCAACTGTGTTCTCATCCGTATTATCCGGCGCATTCACATAATACACATATATTCTGACGCTGTGCGTACTCGTCGGCCGGATGCTGAAACAATCCACCTTCGATGAATGGTCACTGTTCCCGTTCTGAACCCGTGCCTGCGTTCCATCCAGTGCATCTGCCCAGCTGGCCTTTGTCCTGATTTTCAGAGCTACCTGAAATACATTTTCCGTGTCTGTCGGAATCACATTTTTTCTGACGATAACACTTCCGCTGCTGTTTCTTTTCTCAGTAGTGCTCCCCTACCTGCCATCGAAGTAATTTCCTGACACGATCTGCCACCGGTTTGCCGCAGAACTGTCAGCATTGAACGGCGAATCCGTCGGATGCCAGGCATCCTGAAGCTCCGCAGTTCCTTCCGGTACTGCAGAATCCGCATAGGTACCGGCAGCCGCCAGAATTACCGCTGTAATTATCAGAAGTCCGATAAACAGTCTCCTCAACATTATTTCAATTTTCATGCCGTCTGCCCCCTTCCTGACAGTCTGTAAACAGACCGTATTCAATCTGCAGTCTCAGCGGACATTATCAGTTGATTTTTTCAATGCGCGATGTCCGACTGCGCTTTCTTCTCCACACTTCCAACAGAGAAGCCGCCGCTGCTGTTATCACGACAACCCACAACATCAGATTCATCGGATCCCCGGTATTGATAATGTGCTGAACAAAACTCCTTCGCTTGTATACATTGTTGAATGTGGAGTCTCGTCCAAGCTTTATTCTGTCTATCCGCAGGGATCCATCGCTGTTTTCCTTTACGGTTACCGCAGCTCTTACCTTCATTTTGTCGTAGGTTACATTCTTCATTCCGTCATTAATCTCACTAATGAGGAAATAATAGGTTCCCGTCTTTGAAAACCTGAGAGAAAAGATGATTTCACCGTTCTTTCCGTTTGAAACAGTCTCATTTATTCCGTCCTTCATTATTTCCCCAGCCGCTGTCGTCTGCCGAAGACGAAACCGGAACATTCTCTTCGTCAATTTCTTTCCGGACAACTTCTTCTTCAGCCGCACTTCCGTCCGACAGGGTTTCGTCGGATTCTTTACGAGTACCGGCTTTATTTCGGAAACCACATCATACTTCCATGTATTGACATCGTTCTTACGTTCGATTCCGGGAACCATAATCAGATACGGTTCGATCTGACTGTACGCCTTCGCATTTCCGGTTTTTCCGGTCTCCAGAACAAGATACATCCCATGGCTAAGATCAGTAAAAGCAGCATTTCCGGCACCGTCTGAAACGGCTTTTACACCATTAAGGTTTTTTGCTTTCACAAGCTCCGCCAAAGCTTTAGCCGCTGATTCTGATTGCTCCGCCGTCATCCCATCATAATTTATGTCTGCTGATGAAAATTCAGGCAACGACGTATAGATAGCGCTTCCTCCCTTTGTCTTCAAATTTGCCACCTTATAAAGCGTCAGCTCTTCACCGGGAATCGGAATCGCTCTGTCAACTGTCTTGTGATAAATCGTTTGTATCGTCAGCGTACATGCTCGGTTTAAATCCGCATCCGGAACTTTATTCGGGTCCGTATCGGCCATGCAGACCGACACACCCGCGACCAGTGTCAAAACAATTACAAGAACCGCTGTTACCAGCCGAGATGGTCTGTTTTGCAATTTCAGGAAATTCATCTCTTCATCCTTTCCGCATCCTTCCCCTGCGTTTTTTCTTCGTGGCTCCTGTCAGAAACGCTGCCGACACTGCCCCAGCCGAAAGCCAGAATTGCCAGCTGTGCAGCAGTTTACTAAGCGGGGACCGTATCGGTTTATGAGTCTGATATGGAACACGATGCCCCCGAACCAATAACCGATGAGTATTTACTCCGTAAGGCGTACACGTCAGGAGCGTTACGTAATCACGTCCCTTCTGAATCGCCAGCTCTTCCATATTTTTCGGGCTCACAACACGAATCTGATCCACCTGATAAGCCAGATGGCGATTCAGCACAGTCAGATAAAATTTATCTCCTACTTCCATTTTATCCAGATCACTGAACAACTTTGCGCTGGGCAGTCCCCTGTGAGCCGCCAGAACCGCATGGGTTCCCTTTCCGCCTATTGGAAGACTGGTACCCTTCACATGTCCTACTCCCTTCTCCAGAACCTTCGCTGAGGTACCATGAAAAATCGCCAGTTTCTGCTGAATTCTCGGGATTTCGAGGTATCCCATAACCCCGTTATCTGTAGGATTCAGAAGGTCATCATAGGGATGCTCAATCATATATTTATCCTTTGTAAATGCGTCTGCAACCACATTGCTCGTGTGTTGGCGGTTATAGCTGCGAGCCTTCCTCAGTTCCTCCCGTATTCTTGTCTCAGGAATATGATCAACTTTACTCTGATACACAGTCACAAGCTGATTACTCCTGTGACTGTTCCACAAATCACTGATAGTCGGATAGAGCAGCACGCCGATCCCTAATACAAACAACAGTACGATAAGAATTAACGAGCCCTTCGTATTTTTCTTCTTTCTTTTTTTTCTGTCGATAGTTTTTCCTTTCACAGCCATTTACATTTTTGTATTCGGTCGGATACAATTTTCCATATCCGTTCCCGGCTCATCACATCCGATTCCTGCTTTCACTCCTTTCGGGGTTTCGGAGAATCCCAGAAGATCGCCTTCGATATCACGAACGCCATAGCCAGTCCTGCCGCGATGCAGAGCAGCACCATGAGTATATGTTTCCAATTATGATGTGTTCCTGCCTTTTCTGCCGGATTATACGGCACTCGATGTCCCCGGACCAAAAGCCTGTGACTGTTGACACCATATGGAGTACAGGTCAGCAATGTCACATAATCTTTCCCCTTGACAGCCGCCAGAGCATCTGTCTGTGTTGGTTTCACAACCTTGATCTGATCCACCTGATAAGCCAAAACTTTATTCAGAATATGCAGGTAAAATTGATCCCCCTCCTTCAGCTGGTCCAAATCAGTAAACATTTTGGCGCTGGGCAGGCCACGGTGTGCAGAAATCACCGCGTGTGTTCCCTTCCCTCCAACCGGAAGGCTGCTTCCCAGAAGATGCCCTGCTCCTTTTTTCAGAACACTTTTTGTCGTGTAGTGAAACACAGGAAGTTTCACGTGGATGGATGGTACGTCAACATACCCCATCATTCCATTGCCTGTCACATTCAGAAGCTTTTCATATTCAGCGGATCGATGTCCCGCCTTTGACGAAAAGGCATCCGGCACACTTTTGGGGCGAAGATCACGATTATATGCCCGCGCCTTGGCAAATTCCTTTTTCCAGTTCGTACCGCTTTTGCTGACCTTCGCGTTATAAACAGAAATCAACTGTTTATCGCGATGCTCATTCCAAAGGTTGCTTACTGTTGGATACAGTAATATGGACAAGCCTGTAAGAAAAAGCAGGACAATACCAATGGTGGATTTTCTGTTTCTCCTTTCAGATCTCTTCATATTACTGTGATCCCGTTTCTCCCTTTCTGAGCAAGGCGGATGCCGCGCCGCAGACGCGACACCCGCTTTAACACTATTACTTATCCTTACTGAAATTCGTCCCGAATCAGCGTTTCAGACGTCTTTATTGCATCTATTCCGATCTGTTTTCGTTCCGATGTCTTCTGATCAGCATGCCGCCTGCAATCGCAATGATTGTGATGCCCAGAACGATGAACAGATAGGTGCCCATACCACCTGTGGAGGGCAGTCCCTTGGTCTTGCTGTTTTTAATCGTGACCGTAGATGAATCTCCGCTGATCTTGGTGATCGTCCCTTTATCGTAAGTAGCCGTATAGGTAGACGTAGCGTTTCCATCTATAGTGACGGTATACGATGCCAGAGTTCCATCCTCGTTGTACTTCGCGGAAATTTTTACTGAATGCGTCTTATCATCCAGCGCATAACCTGTCGGAGCCTTAGTCTCCTTCAGAACATACTCCCCTTCATTCAGTCCCGTGATGCTGAGATATCCATCACTTCCTGTCATCGCCGTTTTAACCGCAGTGTTTCCGTCAGACGTGTACAAAGTAAACTCTGCATCTTTCAGTGGCTCAGTCACCTTGGTGGATTCCTGTGTCGTTTCTGTAGAATCAATTTTTTCTACTTTGCCGTTCTCATCTATTTTGATGATCTCTGAGGTTCTCTTAGTGTCGATTCCGGACTCCCCGTTCAGATTCGCATCTATGCCGAAGGTATAGTTATAGGTCTTGCTTTCTTTCGGCTTTGCCGTGCCGTCGGTACTCGGATTGTTGCTGTACGTCAGCTTCGCAGTGTTGGTATTTGGATCGAAGTTGACCGCCGCATTGCTGTTAACCTTTGCGCTGTATGTAACAACGACATTCTCGTTTCCATGCTTCTTGATAAAGGGGGCTTTGAACGAAATTGTAAACGGGTTAGTGCCTGTCTTGCTATAAGTTACATCCCCCTCATTAACGGGCGTCCCGTTCACCGTAACAGCGAAATCCTTAGGATCATCAAATCCTTTCGACAGAGTATCCTCAATTTTATATGTCAGCGTGTTGTTGTCATAGTCGTCACTGTAGGAAGGAATCTTTCCTTCAATTTTAAATCCCACATCATCGCCGACTGCGACAGAATATCCTTTATCTGTTTCTCCGTCATTCGTTTTTCCTTTTCCGGTGGTAACTGATTTGTCAATCGTCGGCTCACTGCTCTTGGCATATGCCACACTTTTGTCAGAGGCCACAAAATTGGATGTCGCATCCACTTCAGGCTTTTCATTTTCACCTGTGGTATAATCTGCACTGACAATCATCGGATTATAGACCTTTGCCGAATCTGTTTTTGTCACAAGCACCAGATACATGCCCGGTTTTACATCGCTCAGCGTGTAATCACTGCCGCTGGAAATCATTGTTTTTCCGGTAAGACCTGAAGTATCGTTTGCCAGCGCTGTAACGTCGGAGGCTTTCAGATCCACATTCCCGTCTTCTTTAACAGTAATTTTATTCCCACTGTTGTTCGCAATCGCCACCCAGCGACCATTCTTTTCCTGTACCACCTGATATGCTGTTACCGTCGCTCCCGCTTCTACGTTTTTCACTGTGATCGTGGTCTCTGCCGTTCTCGTTTCCGCGAAACTCGTAACGCCCATCGCCAGTATCACACCCAAGGCCAACAATAACGTAACGGCCTTTTTGAACACTTTCTTCATTTGCTTTTCTCCTTTTCTATTCTATAGAACAAAATAGAACAATGATGTGCACAAAATTCTAATGTAATATATTCCTCCTTCCCCTAATAGTCCCACTGCTCATTCGCAGACTAAGCGTGCACAATCTTCATACACCACATGCTTACATATATCATTCATCCTCGCTCCATTGGATTGTACGCTGCGGCTCTATTTAAAACCTATCGTCAGCGACCATCTAATCCGATGGGGAATTAATGAGCATGCGCTATTTTACAAAAAACACAACATCCGGCCTGTGGGGAGCTCTAACTCTCCACAGGTCGGATGTTTGCGTGATTTTCCATATTAAAATGCAGGCAAAAATGACAAACTATGTCATGTCTGTCTGTCTGTCTGTCTGTCTGTCTGTCTGTCTGTCTGTCTGTCTGTCTGTCTGTCTGTCTGTCTGTCTGTCTGTCTGTCTGTCTGTCTAAAGATTATCGATTTTGGTGACATCGCTGTCAACCCCTTTCCTTACATTGATCACACTTCTCTATTAAATTTAGCATATTCGAAAACCCTTTTCAAGCCTTTTTAGGGTTATTTTATATTTAAATTCATACATTATTACTATACACAATGGCTATTTGCATAGATTCTTGCTATAATGTGACCATTTTTCGTCTGTTTTCTGCCCATTTATATTTTGAGGTGTACTTATTCAAATGGGATGAAGTTCCCGAACAGACTTCACCCCATTACTGATTTTAATTCTCGCCGCATCCGCCGTCAGCCTCTCATCACTTCACGGTGATGACTACACTGGTCCGCACGCCGTTGGCCGCCATCACATAGATTCTGGCCTGACCCTTCGACACCGCTTTTACCGTGCCGCCTGCGGTGACCTTCACCGCTCTGGAGGTGCTGTACGGGTATTCCGCATCGGTGACAACATACCTGTACCGGGGGGTGTGGCCCTTCCACAGAACCACTCTGCCCTTCCGCTCCGCCTTGACGGAAACCTTCAGTTTCGTCGTCTGGCCAGTGCGCAGCGTCGTCTTTCCCGCCCTGACGCTGACCGACTTCGCGTTTGTCTTTATTCCGCTGTCATTGCCGGTGATGCTGTGCTGCGCCGCCGACTTTGCGATACGTTTTCCCTGTGAATCCACAGCGACAACGTAATATTTGTACGCGTCCTTCCTCCGAAGCTTCCGGAATGTTTTAGACGTGCCCTTCACGGAAGCGAGTTTTTTGAATTTCTCTTTGCTGCACAAAGTCCCGTACACCTCATAATGATGGGCGCTGACTTTGTTCCAGGTCAGTTTCTGAGCCTTCTTGCCGCCGGCTTTCACCGTCAGCAGCAGAACCGGTCTCTTCCAGGTCGCCTTGAAGGCGAGATTGCCTGTGGTTCCTGTCGCCACTGTGACGGTTCTGGTATTTCCGGTCAGGCCGGTGCCGGTCCAGCCGGTGAACACGTAGCCTTCTCTCTCCGGATTCTGCAGTGAGAATGCTGCGGTTTCCACATTGTAGCTGTCGGGGTTTGCGGTCTTCACGTTGCCGCCCGCCAGGTCATAGGTAATTGTATAGGTGACCTTCTTCCAGTGCGCTTTGTAACTGCGGCTGCCGTAGCTGTTCTGCGGCACGGTGACCGTCATATTGTCCTCGCCCTGCAGACCGGTTCCGCTCCATCCGGTAAACTTAAAGCCCTTGCGGACCGGATTGTTCAGCGTGAACGCTTCGTCGTCATAGGTGTACGTCGCTTTGTTCTCCGCTTCGCCGCCGTCCAGATCATAAGTAATCGTATAGACAGTCGGCTCGGCGCTGATCGTCACGTTCCCGGTCACCTTGCTCAGAGTATAGCTGCCGTCCTCATTTTTCTGAATGTCGCAGCCGTCCGCTTTGACGGCAAAGGCCTCGTCCAGCGCGTCATCGGTCAGCTGCACTCTGATGATGCCGGTTCCCTTGTCCTTCTCCAGCCATCTCTCATTCTGGAAACCGGTGAAGCCCTCCTCATAGGTAATCTTCTTCACTCTGGAGCCCGGAATCACCTTATAGAAGTCGGTGACCTCCGCACCGTTTCTGCTGTCTTTGACGGTGCCGCCGAAATTGTTCACTTTTCCGTAGTTTCTGTTCACGGTTCCTGCGTTGAACCGGATTTCTCCGTAGTTGGTCCCAACCTCGCCGGTCTCGTCGTTGGCCTTGAGAACACCGTAGTTGTAGTCGATGGTTCCTTTGTTGGTCTCAACGCCTGCGCGGCTGTTGTGAAGAAACCCGGTGTTGAGACTCAGCAGTCCTTCGTTGTAATCGAGTTCTCCGCTGTTTACCTTCAGCATATTGTAGTTATAGTTAAGTTTCCCTTTGTTGTTTCCTATGACTCCGTAATTGTCGGAGATGGACCCGCCTTTGTAAATCCCCACATATCCGTAGTTCTTTCCGACGGTTCCGCCCTCCGTCACCAGGCCGATCTCTCCATAGTTCTCGGAGACGTTCCCTCTGTTCTCATCGGTCGCGGTGAAAAAGCCGTCAAAACCTGAAACTCCGTTGATAAAGGTCGTGGTGTTCTCCGCGGTCTTTTTCGTCCAGCGGGCGTAGTAGGTGGTGTCCTGTGCCGGGAAGCCGTCGCGCGCGCTCAGCACGCCGTTCCAGTTCCCGCTTTTATCCCTGGCCCACCAGCCGTTGAAGATGTAGCCGCTGCGGCTGCTCATCGGGAGCACGCCGATGGTTTCTTTATATTTCCCCGTGAATGTGCCGCCGTCTGTGCCGCCGTTTCCGTCCAGTTTAATGGTCACGGTGCGGATCTGCCAGCGGGCGTAATACGTGGTGTCTTCGGAAGGTCTCGCCGTGTCGCTGCCGATCTTCTTTCCGTCCTTTTCCCCGGTGTACCAGCCGACAAAATCATATCCGGTTCTGGTGACGTAGCTGTCCAGTCCGGAGTCGTTCAGGAAGCTCCCAAAGACAGTTCCGGCCTTGCTCTTATCGTATTTCTTTACAATGCCCCTGGAGTCAACATCGAATTTGAATGTGATGCTGATCAGGTCAGGGTTGGGCGTCCAGGTAGCCTTGTAGCTGCGATTGCCCGTGCTGCCCGCCGGAATGGTGACTTCCTTCGCAGGAGCATCCAGTCCGGTCCCGGTCCAGCCCGCGAACAGAAACTCAGTGTATTCGCCGTTTTTCTTATCCTGCGGATTCTTCAGCGTGATCGTGTCCTTCGACGTGTAAGCGATCGGATTGCTGTCGCCGTCCGCCAGTGCTCCGCCGTCCAGATCGTAACTGATGGAATATGTGGGCACATCGCTGATAGCTGCGTCTTTCTTGACATTGGAAACCGTATAGGTTCCGTCTCCGTTCTCAGTAAGATCACCGCCGGACATGTACAGCTTATCCACACCGTCCGCCGGAGTCAGCGTTCCCTTTCCGCCCTGCGGCAGGTACACACTTCCGTCCTTCGCCTCGATGAAATCGCCGCCGACGCTTTTCACCAGACCGCTGCCCAACTCCACCTTAAAGCATGAGATGGTTTTGTCATAGCGTCCCGGCTTTCCGGAGGTTGTGCCGCCCAGATCATAGATGGTGGCACCGCCGCTGCTGCTGTTATATACAAAGGTTCCGCCCGCGAAGTTATACACCCTGGGGCTGCCGCTCGCCCAGTACTGCTTCACCGTTCCGCTGTAATTGTAAATAACGCCTTCCTCCGCTGATTCGACGGTGCCGCCGTCGTTATACATCACCGAATTCTCTTCCGTAGTCTTAACGGTGCCGGTATTACTCTTAATGACGTCGCGATTGGTGTCCACGGTTCCACTATTGCTCTCGATGATGCCGTAGTTATCATCCACATTCCCGCTGTTGTTTTTTATGATGCCGTAGTTGTAACTCAGCCCCCGGGAACTCTTCGTGGAAGCGTAGTTCTCAATCGTTCCGTAGTTATATGTGCCGCTGCCCGCGGTTGCGGGAACTGTACCGATGGTTCCATAGTTGTAGGTAAATCCTTTGTTCACCGTTCCGATCTCACCGTAATTGTAGGTCACGCTCCCGGCACTGTCGTCCGTCGCTTTTCCATAAAAATAGGTTGCGGTCCTGGAGGTTGCCTCACTGATTTCCGTCCAGCGGGCGTAGTAGGTGGTGTTTGATGCGGGTTCACTGTCACCTGCTTTCAGAATGTTCCCCCATTCGGATCCACTCTTGGTCCACCAGCCGTTGAAGACGTATCCGTCCTGCTGCGCGACAGGCAGCGGCGCAGCCACCCTCTTCTTGTCCGTTACCTTTACCGTTCCTCCGCCCGTACCGCCATTTGTGTCAAGCACAATGGCGGTGGAGTCCGATAACGCGTGTGCCGGAGTGACATTCAGCATTGCGAAACACAAAATCACCGCAAGCACAATCGCCGCGCTGCAGACCCATTTTCTGCCCCGTCCGTCTGTCATCCGGCCGGAATGAAATTTCATACTCATAGATGCCTCTCTCTCAAAATCGTAATACACTGTAACTTCACAATAACTTAATGCGTGCTCAGCTACCGGATATGCTTGAAATATCAATAATACAAAGAGCATATTCGGTAGCCTGCCGGCGCACCCTTCCATTGGATGGTGCGCCGCGACGCTACTGACAAACTGCCGTCAGCTCCCATTAAGTCTGACGGGAACTTAATGAGCAGACGCTGACTTAATAATCCCTGAACTCTTGGAAATGCAGCAGGTTTGTTTTCCCTTTCCACATATCGCTGCGAGATTTCTTTTACCTTATTTTATTATTTTTTTACCCGCATGAAAACAACGAGAAATGACGTTTTCGTTGACATAATTCGTACTTGACAAAATATTAATTTTATGCTCACAAAGCAATTACAATGCATGGAATAAATACATCCAAAACCGCACTCTCTCCGGAAAGGCCTGATTTTTTAATGCAGACGTGAAAGGCCGAACAGACATATATGGCGGCCGCGATTGTACTCCGGCTTCGCAGCAGGTCAGTTAAAAGAATCGCCACCGCATCATGTTTTGTAAACTCCACACCTCTGCACCGCGTTCTGTAAACTTCGTACCGTGTTTCGCAAACTTTGCATAAAAACATTGGACAAAGCCTGACCCGCCATGTTATATTAATTGCGATGGTGTGTCCACGAAGCGGAAAACTGCCAGGAAAAGATTCTAACAGAATCTTTCCCTGACAGTTTTTTATTTTATGCCGCAGCCTCCCGGCATGCGGCGTGCCGGCACGATTGGCATGAAAGGCAGCGCATCGACATGAAATTCAAAATCCGAAAATCCGGGATCGGAGAACCCGGACCCCAGAAACCAGACATCTCCCGGAGGGCTGAAGCCTTCAGAAAATCAGAAAGGAAGTACTTGCTGTTATGTATCTGATGATTGACCATTATGATTCTTTTGTATACAATCTCGCCTGCTACATGCAGGAATGCGGCGCGGAGGTAGAAACAGTACGGAGCGGCAGCGCCGATCTCACACAAATTGAAATGCTTGCACGGTCCGGAGAACTGGAAGGAATCGTTATCTCCCCGGGTCCGAAGGGGCCGGACGACTGCCCGCTCAGCCAGGAGCTGGTTCGCCGAATGTCCGATCGGATTCCGATTCTCGGAGTCTGCCTGGGACATCAGATTATCGGCCGTGTTTTCGGCGCCACCGTTCAGCGCGGACAACGCCCCATGCACGGAAAAATCAGTCTCATCCACAACAGCCGGCAAGGTCTGTTTCGCGGGCTTCCGGCCTTCTATCGGGTGACACGTTACCATTCGCTGGTGGTCAGTGAAGAAAATCTGCCGCATGAACTGGAGGTCGATGCGCGCACCGGCGACGGCGTAATTATGGGATTCCACCACAAAGAATTTCCCATTTTCGGGGTTCAGTTTCATCCGGAAGCTGTGCTGACCGAGTATGGGCACGAGCTGCTTTACAACTTTATCCAGATCAGCAGAGAAAGATCCGATAGCAAAGCCACTGGAGCATACGCGGGAGCAGCCCTCAGGGGTGATGTCGTGAAAGCGGCCGAGTCAACCCTCGGAGGCAATGCCGAAACAGTCACCGGTGAGACCGTCGGGGCAATCTTCGGGGGCAATGCTGAAGATGCATCAGAGGCAACCCTTGGGGGTGATGTCGCGAAAGCGACCGAGGCAGCCCTCGTCGGCAATGCCGAGAAAGACAATGAAACAGACATCGGAGATTCCGCCGGTACCAAAAAGGAGGAAATCAGATCATGACAACACACGTAGAAAAACTCGACTTTTACCGGCCCACAGCAGAAATTTTTGAGCGGTATCATCAGGAACCTTTTGCGATTTTCCTGGATTCTTCGACGTCGGTCGCGAGTCGCTGCAATTCGACGCCGGTCGCGAGTTACTGCGACTCTTCGCAGTTCGCCGATTATTCGCAGACGCCTTCGACGCCGGTCGCAGGTCGCTGCAGTTCTTCGCAGTTCGCCGGCTCTTCGCCGGCGCCTTCGACGCCGGTCGCGGATTGCTGCAGCTCCTCCTCCCGGCAATACGAACGATATTCCATCATCGCACTGGAGCCGTACCTGATTCTGACAGAGACGGAAGGGCGCTGCACGGAAAACGGGGCTGCCTGTCCGGAGTCTCTCGAGCAGCGTCTGTCACGGCGGCTGGAGGAGCACCGCGAAGATAATCCGACACACCTGCCTTTGATCGCCGGCGCCTTCGGATACTTCTCCTACGATTTCTGCCGGAAGTTCGAGAATATTCACAGCCGCCACCCCCGAACGGTGCAGGTTCCGGACGCTTTTTTCGCATTTTATGACGTTTTGATTATCGAGGACCGGGAGGAACGCGCGTTGTATCTGACGATGCGCGAGGAAGCGGAGGACTTCGGAGCCAGGCTCACAAAGTATCGAGCAGAGCTGCGCAAACCATGTTTTGTTCCTGCTCCCCCCGCGCACAAAGGGCTTGCTCCCTTCAGCTCCGCTTTCACAAAGGCTTCCTATAAGGAGGCGATTCGCCGACTGATTGAATACATCAGAGCCGGCGACATCTATATCGCCAACATGACGCAGCAGCTCCGGCTCAGCAGCAGCCGGGAGCCCTATGAAGTGTACCGCTACCTCCGCACACACCACCCGACCCCCTTCGGCGGATTCCTGCAGGGCGTGGATTTTCAGGTAGTCTGCGCCTCTCCCGAACGTTTTGTGCGGATTCGCGGGAACCGGGTCGAAACACGGCCCATCAAGGGTACCCGGAAACGCGGGAGCACGGAGCAGGAAGACTCCATGCTCCGCGAAGAACTGCGGCACTCAACCAAAGATCGCAGCGAGCTCCTGATGATCGTAGACCTGGAGCGCAACGACCTGAATCACATCTGCGAAGCCGGCAGCGTACAGGTTCCGGAGCATTTTGTCATCGAAGACTATTCCACTGTCTTTCACCTGGTGAGCACAGTCATCGGAAGAAGGCGGCAGGATATTGAGGTTCCGGAGCTTCTTCACAGCCTTTTCCCCGGCGGTTCCATAACCGGAGCACCGAAAATCCGGGCCATGGAAATCATCGATGAACTGGAACTGGAGCGGCGGAATCTGTATACCGGTACACTTGGGTACTTTTCGCTGGACGGAAACTGCGACTTCAATATCATGATCCGGACCGGGATATGCCGCGGGAACCAGTGGCATCTGGGCGTCGGCGGAGGTATCACCTGCGAATCCGACCCGGAGGCGGAGTACGAAGAAACCCTGCAGAAGGCAAAAGCAATGCGGGAGGCTTTGTGGTCGGGCAACGACGCTCGCGGACAGGCCGATAGCGACGACGCTCGTGAACTATCCGACGGCCTCGGCGACGACGCTCACGGACAGGCCGAAGGGCTCGACAGTGCGCGCAAACATGCCGATACGGGCGGCGGAGTTGATACTGACGATGACTTTGTACAGAAGGAGACTGTATGATCAGAGAAGACGAAGGATATTTTTTCGGGCTGGGAGCATTTGAAACCATCGCGGTTGAGTACGGAACTCCCGTCTGGGCAGACCGGCACCTGCGGCGGCTGGCGGAGGCGCTAACCTTTCTGGGGATTGACCGGACAGGCGGAGAAATCAACGATGCATTGGAAGCGGCACTGGAGGACCCGCGGCTGCAGCAGGGGCGTTATGCGCTGAAACTTACGATTTCAGAACAAAATATATTGACGGCGATTCGGCCGAACCCCTACGACCGGCAGACAGTCGAATCAGATTTTGTCGCCGTATATTCCTCTGTCCGCAGGAACGAAACATCTCCGCTGGTCTTCCGCAAAACTCTGAACTACGGCGACTGCATCCTCGAAAAAAGGCGAGCCGCCGCACTGGGCGTCGATGAACCCGTCTTTTTAAACACCCGCGGCGAAATTACAGAGGGCGCAGTGTCCAATGTGTTTTTTGTGCGGAACGGGAGCATCGTCACACCACCTGTCTCCTGCGGTCTGCTGCCCGGCATCGCCCGGGAGGTTCTCATGGAACGGTGCGATATCTGCGAAGAAATCCTCCGGCCGGAGGATGCCGCCATCTGCGAGGAAATGTTTCTGACCAATTCACTGATGGGAGTCATGCCCGTTCGCAGGCTGGGCTCCCACACCTTCGCAGGCACAGAAACCGGAATGCGGCTGACCAGTGAGTTCCGAGAACTGAACAGCGGGGTCTTCAGGGCTTCGTCTGGCGGCGCGTGATAGGGGCTTCGTCCGGCGGCTCGGTAGGGGCCCCGTCCGTCGATGCGCGGTAAGAGTCCTGTCCGGCGGCGCGTGGCAGGGGCTTCGTCCGGCGGCTCGGCAGGGGCTTCGCCCCGTGGCGCGGGCACGAGGTTCGTCCGACAACCCGGCGCGGAATGACATACGGCGGGAGTTTTGCAAAAGTCCCGGCCGGGTCAGATATTTTTGAATAAACAGGTTGCTAACCTTCCGCCAATGTAGTACAATTGGATTGTTAGAAAGTTAACAAACGGTCGGCGAGCCGGAAGGACACGCTGCCGGGGTACTGTGATTTTCGTACAAAACACGAGTCCGGCGCAGATGGCGCGCCGCCACAGAAAAAGAAAGGAAGGCCTGAATGTACAAGGTTTCGACTTTAGCGGAAGAATATAAGAAAAAACTGATTACGGCAGACGAAGCGGCTGCGATGGTGCGCCCCGGTGATCGGATCCACTACGGTCTGGGCTGCGGCGCGGTCGTGGATATCGACGAGGCGCTGGCCAAGCGTGCGGACGAACTTCACGGCGTAGAGGTGATCAGTACTGTATCCATCCGAGAGAAGCCCTTCGCCCTTTACGAGGCGACCACCTCCAACGATCAGGTGAAATTCGCGTCGGCGCATTTCAGCGGATTTGACCGGTTGATGTCCAAAAACGGACGCTGCTGGTATATCCCCATGCTGTTTTCCGAGCTGCCGAAATACTGGATCAACAATCCGTCGGGTATTGATATCGCCATGTTCCAGGTGGCGCCCATGGACAAGCACGGGAACTTCAATCTGGGTCCCCAGGTCGCGGACATGTGGGGCGTAATCAAGGCCGCCAAGAAGATCATCGTCGAAGTCAACGAAAACATGCCCATCGCGCTGGGGCACCAGACTCAGCTGAACCTGTACGGCATCGATTATGTGGTGGAAGGCTCCAACACGCCTCTGGCCCAGATGCCGGACAAGCCGGGGAGCAAAATCGACCGGATGATCGCCTCCCACGTTGTCGAACGCATCAAATCCCACAGCACACTGCAGCTGGGAATCGGCGCACTGCCCTCCACCATCGGAAAAATGCTGGCGCAGTCAGACATCCGCAATATCAATGCGCACACAGAGATGTTCGTTGACGCCTACGTAGATCTCTTCGAGGCAGGCAAGCTCACGGGGAACAAAAACGTAGACAAAGGCAAGGCTCTCTATACCTTTGCCGGCGGCACGCAAAGGCTCTACGACTTCATCGACAACAACCCGATCTGCTGCAACGCGCCGGTAAACTATGTAAACAACGTACACATCATTTCCAGCATTAAGAATTTCGTATCGGTAAACAGCTGCATTCAGGTCGACCTGTACGGGCAGGTATGTTCCGAATCCGTAGGGCACCAGCAGATTTCCGGCACCGGCGGACAGCTGGACTTCGTAATGGGTGCTTTCCAGTCGGAAGGCGGCAAAAGTTTCATTTGTACTCCTTCGACACGGGCACTGCCCGACGGCACTGTGGAATCCCTCATCGCTCCGATGCTGAAGCCGGGTTCCATTGTCACTACGCCGCGTATGGCCACTCATTACATTGTCACCGAATACGGCGCCGCGGATCTGAAAGGCAAGTCCACCTGGGAGCGGGCAGAAGCGCTGATTAACATCGCCCATCCTGATTTCCGCGAGGATCTGATTAAAAACGCGGAGAAAATGGGAATCTGGAAATACACCAGCAAAACATCGTTCTAGGCACGGCAACAAAGGCCGGTGCAGATGTGCACGTGCCGCGAGCATGAACAAAGGCAGACTCGGGCGTGCGCAGGCGGCAGCAAAGGCCGGTGCGGACGTGCCGCATTTACGAACAGAGTCATTTCCGGGCGTTACACAAAGAATAATGCGATCATGTCAGAGCAGAAATACTCCGGCATGGTCGTTTTCTTATCGCCCGGCTTCGCCGAACCGGTCCGAAGCACTCATTTCATGCCACTTTACCGCGATTCCATTGCCTAATCGGGGTTGAAAACACATGGTTCAGATGCTATAATCAAAAATGGATTAAACTGTATGTACAGGGAGGAAAATGAATGGCAGATTATACTGGCTATACAAGTCCACTTTCGGAACGGTATCCGAGCGCGGAAATGAAGTACCTTTTTTCGCCGGAGATGAAGTTCCGGACCTGGCGCAGGCTGTGGATCGCTCTGGCAGAAGCGGAGAAGGAGCTGGGCCTGGAGATCACTCAGGAACAGATTGACGAACTCATCGCTCACAAAGATGACATCAATTATGATGTTGCCAAAGCGAGAGAAAAGGAAGTGCGGCATGACGTCATGTCTCACGTCTACGCATACGGGGTGCAGTGCCCAAAGGCAAAGGGAATCATCCACCTCGGCGCGACATCCTGCTACGTCGGCGACAACACCGACCTGATCATCATGACAGAAGCGCTGAAGCTGATCCGCACCAAGCTGATAAACGCCATCGACCACCTGGCCGATTTCGCGGAAAAATATCGTTCGCAGCCCTGTCTGGCCTATACGCACTATCAGGCCGCCCAGCCCACCACTGTGGGTAAGCGCGCGACACTGTGGCTGAATGACCTGGTTATGGATCTGGGTGATCTGGATTACGTCCTCAGCACTATACGGTTGCTGGGCTCTAAGGGAACGACGGGAACACAGGCTTCCTTCCTGGAGCTTTTCGGCGGCGACCATGAGAAATGCAAGGCTCTGGATCAGAAAATTGCGGATAAAATGGGATTCGAGGCGTGCTACCCCGTTTCGGGACAAACCTACTCCCGGAAAGTAGACAGCCGCGTGTTGAACGTGCTGGCCGGCATCGCCCAGTCCGCACATAAATTCAGCAACGATATCCGTCTGCTGCAACATATGAAGGAGGTCGAAGAACCCTTTGAGAAGCATCAGATCGGCTCCTCTGCCATGGCATATAAGCGGAACCCCATGCGTTCAGAGCGCATGGCATCCCTGGCGAACTACGTGATCAGCGACGCCATGAATCCGCAGCTGACGGCGGCAACCCAGTGGTTTGAACGAACACTGGACGATTCCGCCAACAAAAGAATCAGCGTCTCTGAGGCGTTCCTCGCCACGGACAGCATTCTCGAGCTGTACATCAACATCTCCGAGGGTCTCGTGGTCTACCCGAAGGTCATCGAGGCGCACCTGATGGCTGAGCTTCCATTCATGGCGACGGAAAATATTCTGATGGACGCCGTCAAGGCCGGCGGTGACCGTCAGGAACTCCATGAGCGCATTCGCGAGCTCTCCATGGAGGCCGGAAAAACAGTCAAGGAGGAGGGAAAGCCCAACGATCTTCTGGATCGCATCGCGGCCGATCCCGCCTTTAATATAAGCAAAGAGGCTTTACAGAAGGTTATGAAGCCAGAGAATTACATTGGAAGGTCTGCTGAGCAGACACTCGAGTTTCTTGACGGGGTCATAAAGCCTGTTCTGTCCGCAAACAGAGACGTATTGGGCGTCGAAGCGGAAATCAATGTATAGCATCCTCATTTCTGAGGATCTTTGACAGGAGGAAACGTTTTATGGTCAAAGCAATCGTAGGAGCAAACTGGGGTGACGAGGGTAAAGGCAAAATCACCGATGTCCTGGCACAGGAGGCGGATATAGTCGTCCGGTTCCAGGGCGGCGCCAACGCCGGTCACACGATCAAGAACAAATATGGGAAATTCTCTCTTCACATGATGCCGTCCGGCGTCTTTAACGATAACACCACCTGTGTTCTCGGAAATGGCGTCGCACTGGATATCGATAAATTCGTCAATGAAGTGGAGGACATCGTCTCGAAGGGCGTTCCGCAGCCGGACATCCTGGTTTCCGACCGGGCGCACGTCGTCATGCCCTATCACATCCTGCAGGACGGGTACGAGGAAGAGCGTCTGGCCGGTCACGCATACGGCTCCACCAAGTCCGGAATCGCACCCTGCTATTCCGATAAATACGCCAAGATCGGCTTTCAGGTCAACGAGCTCTTCATGCCTGACGAACCGCTGAAGGAGAGGGTGAACAACGTGTGCACCATCAAGAACGCTCTGTTCACCAACCTCTATCACAAGCCTGCTCTGGTTCCGGAGGAGGTGTACGAGAAGATCCTGGATCTGCGGGAGAAGATCCGTCCCTATGTGGGTAACACCGCCGCATTCCTGAATCAGGCTATCCGCGACAACAAAACAATTCTCCTGGAGGGACAGCTCGGAACCATGAAGGATATCGACCACGGCATCTATCCGATGGTCACCTCTTCAAACCCCATCGCCGGCTACGGCGGCGCGGGGGCCGGCATTCCGCCTTATGAGATCCGTCAGATTGTCGCAGTCACAAAAGCATATTCATCCAGTGTCGGCGGCGGAGATTTTGTGACCGAAATCTTCGGCGAAGAAGCCGAGGAACTGCGCAGACGCGGCGGAGACGGCGGTGAATACGGTGCGACCACAGGCCGCCCGCGGAGAGTCGGATGGTATGACTGCGTCGCTTCCCGGTACGGCTGTATGATTCAGGGCGCTACCGACGTTGCTCTGACGGTCGTGGATCCCCTCGGCTATCTAGACGAGATTCCGCTCTGCGTCGGCTACGAGATCGACGGAAAGGAAATTCAGGATTTCCCGCACGTCACCGATCTCGGACGGTGCAAGCCGATCTATAAAATGATGAAGGGCTGGAAGTCTGACATCACAGGCATCCGGACCTTTGAAGAACTGCCGGCGGAATGTCGGGAGTACGTGAACGAAATCGAGCGTCAGCTCGGCTTCCCGATTACCATGGTCTCCAATGGCCCGGCCCGCGAAGACATCATTCTCCGCAAGCCGCTGATCTAGTCTCAATTATTATTTGTTATACGAAAGAAGGTACAGCATATGTATAAAGAAGCAATCAGACCCGCATGGGCCGAAATCAATCTGAGCAACTTCGACTACAATGTAAAGCAGATTCGCGCCAAGATGGGAAATGACAGAGAGTTTATCGGTGTCATCAAGGCGGACGCTTACGGTCATGGCGCCATCCAGTGTGCTGAGGTTCTTCGCGAAAACGGTGTCAAAACCTTCGCTATCGCAACTCTTCAGGAGGCAATCACGCTGAGAGAGGCCGGAGCCACAGAGCGCATCATCTGTCTGGGCCTGACGCCGGATATGTACGTCGATATTCTGGCGCAGTACGACATCATCCCCGTCGTGGATGACTCCAGAAACGCCCGCGCCATCAGCGACGCGGCAGCCGCGCGGGGCAAGACCATCGACTGCCTGATTGCCGTCGATACCGGTATGGGCCGCATCGGTTATCTGGCAGACGACCTCAACTATGCCGTCGAGGACATCCGTCGCATCGCGGTGCTCCCGAACATCCGCATTCTGGGAATGTTCTCCCATATGGCTACGGCAGACGCCTTCGACAAAACCTTCTCCCATGAGCAGGAAGCAAGGTACAACCGGTTCTACGATGCAGTAACGCAGGCAGGGATTCCCCTTCCTTTCCGGACACTGGCAAACAGTGCTTCCATCATGGAACTTCCGACGGTTCTGTTCGACGGATGCCGCCCGGGAATCATCCTGTACGGCCAGTACCCCTCCCATGAGGTTGACAAGAATCAGCTGAGTCTCAAACCCGTTATGCAGGTAAAGGCCAATATCGTCCATCTGAAGTACGTACCACCGGGATTCTCCTGCGGATACGGACGTAAATTCATTGCGAACCGTCCGTCCGCTATTGCTACGGTCGGTCTGGGATATGCTGACGGCTACCCCCGTCCGTACTCGTCAAAGGCCAGAGTCATCGTCAACGGACAGATCTGCAATGTTGCCGGCAATATCTGCATGGATCAGTTCATGGTTGACGTTACTGATGTCCCGGGCGTCAAGGTCGGCGACGAAGTTATCGTCATGGGAACCGACGGTGTCAACACCATCTCCGCAGACGATATCGCGGACGCAACCGGAACCATCAATTACGAGATCACCTGTGCGTTCGGTCAGAGACTGCCCAAGGTGTTCGTAAAATAGTCCTTATGTGAAACAATTTCCGGCTGGCAGCCGGTTAACGGGAGCTGCGGAGCACGGCAGGCCTATATGGTTTGCCGGCGCTCCGCAATTTTTTATCTGCGCTTTATTGCGCCGGCCATGCGCTGTATACCGGTAGCGACAATACTCCGTGGCATCGCGAGATTCAGCCGGACGAAGCCTTCTGCGCTGCCTACAAACAGCCGGTCTCCACCCTCCAGCAGGACGCCGGCATTTTCTGCGAAGAACAGCGGCAGGTTCGTACCGTCGAAACCGCCCTGAGCATTCCGGAAACAGGGTCGAAGATCCACCCAGTCGAGATAAGTCGATTCGGGGATTCCGCAGACCGCCTCCGGAAGTTCACTGTTAAAATATTCCTTTACAAACCGGAAGTTCTCGTCCAGATATTCCTTCAGCTGGCGGAGCCACTCACCTCCCTCTTCATACGCCGCCTTATGTGCGGCAAGTGACAGCGGATTGAGGTTCCCGACGAGTTTGTTTCTGGAACGGAATTTCCGGCGCTCCCGGTCATCCCGGATAATCGCGTTGGCGAACAGCATTCCCGCCATATTGAAGGTTTTGCTGGCAGACATGCATGTAATCAGCCTCGGATAATCCGGCATAATCTTTCCCAGCGGAATGTGCGTAATCCCGGTGCGGACGAGGTCGCAGTGGATCTCGTCAGATATCACCCACAAATCATTGGAAACGATGATGTCAGCCAGACGCCGAAGCTCATCCTCATTCCAGACTCGACCCGTCGGATTATGAGGATTGCAGAAAATCAGGACTTTCACCGCCGGATCCGCCGCTTTGCGGGCAAGGTCTTTGTAGTCAATGGAATAATACCCGTCTTCATTGTGAAGCGCAGACACAACCAGTTCTGTTTTGTTGTAGTCGGCGGCGTGAGCGAAAAAGCCGTAGGACGGGGTCAGGGTCAGGACTTTGTCTCCCGGCTCGGTCAGATCCTCGATGGCCTGATAGAGCGCGGGGATCACGCCTCCCGTAATCACGAGCTGCTCCCGGGGGAAATCCCATCCGTAGCACTCGCGGCACCAGGCGGACAAAGCGTCGCTGTAATCGTCTGTAGTAAGCCCGGTGTACCCGAGAATCCTCCTGTCCAGCCGACTCCGAATCGCATCGAGGATCGGGGGCGCCGTCGCAAATTCCATGTCCGCCACCCACATACGAACAAATTCGTCATCCTCATAAGGGAATTTTCTGTCCTTTTCCGTGCCGAAAATGTAACTCCGCCATCCGTCGGTATTCAGCGCGTTCGTGTTGCTCCTATCGATAATCTCATCAAAATTGTATTTCATTTCCTACCTCCATCCCCTATAATATACCATGAAGGAAGAAACAGAAAGGAATTTCTCATGAAAAAAATCTGCATTCTATATACCGGCGGTACCATAGGCATGGTTCCCACAAGTCACGGTTATGCCCCGAAGTCCGGCTATTTCCGGAACGCCCTCTCACGCATCGACGAGTTGAAAGACCCCGCCATGCCGGGCTGGGAGCTGATAGAGTTCGACCCGCTGCTGGACTCCTCCAATATCGCCGTAGAGCAGTGGAACAGGATGGGACGCGTCATCGCAGAGAACTACAGACAATATGATGGTTTTGTAATTTTACACGGCACAGATACTATGGCGTACACCGCCTCCGCACTCTCTTTCATGCTGGAGGGACTGAACAAACCCGTGATTCTGACCGGGTCACAGATTCCTTTGTGCCGTCTGCGCAGCGACGCCAGAGACAATATCATCACTTCACTGCTCATCGCCGCGGAAGGATATGTCCGCGAGGTCTGTCTTTACTTCGGCGGGAAACTGATGCGGGGAAACCGGAGTACAAAATCCTCCGCGGACGGTCTGCTGGCCTTTGACTCTCCAAACTTTCCGAACCTGGCCAGCGTAGGCATCGATATCGCCTATAACAAAATCCTGACCACCAGCTTCCGCGATTCACTCACGGCTTGCAGCTGCGAAACGTCAGTGTCCGGCGGAGCAGCAGGATACAGTGGGACAGCGATTCCCGACAAAACAGCAGAATACAGAGGGGCAGAGACTCTCGACAGAACAGCAGAATACAGAGAAGCAGCGATTCCCGACGAGTCCGTCTCAGAGGAATTTCATCTTACCGAATTCAGGCATGCTGCGATTGGCGTAATCAAGATTTTCCCCGGCATACAGTTCCGTCTGTTTGAACCGATTATGACAGAGGGATTAAACGGCATAGTCCTGGAAACCTTTGGCACCGGCAATATTCCGGCATATGGTTCTGAACTTCTGCCGATGATACGCAGAGCCTTTGAGAACGGGACTATCGTCTGTGTCTGCTCTCAATGTCCTCAGGGAACCGTCCGCCTGGGTGCTTACGAAACCAGTTCCATGCTGACGGATGCCGGAGCCGTTTCCGGCGGCAACATGACAACGGAAGCCGCAATCGCCAAGCTGTATTATCTCTTCAGTCTGGGTTTAAGCCGAAACGAGATCAAGGCCAACATGGAAACTCCCCTACGCGGCGAAGGTGATTTCTGAAAACAGTGTACTTCGCCGCTCCGCTCACCTTTTCCCAGGAAAGCTTTACGCTGGTTGTTGTCTGCTTCACCGAAGCCGCTTTCAGAGCACGGAACGACATGACGCTCTTTTTTACCGCGGGAGCGGTCTGCGCTTTCGGCAGCTCTCCTACGGCATACGCCGCCACGGTGCCGCTCACCTCAAAGGCGCTCAGCAGAATCGGGGTTTTGGACGGGGAATCCGATGCGCTAACAAAGGCAAGCCCTTCCGGCGCGACATCTCCCTTCAGGGATTCAACGCCCTCGCCCAGCTTCGCCGGATCCTCGCTGAAGTCGCGGCTGTTGATGTAATTGCTGTACTGCGCCTTCTCCGGATCTGTTACGTCGTAGTCCATAATACCGCCGATCCGCTCTAGTCCGATGAACGCATAGATTTTTCCGTTCACAGTCCCGACGGTTACATTTTCGGCCTCCTGTCCCTTCTTGCGGGAACGGCTGTCGATGAGGTTATCGTCATTGGAGCAGTTGAAGTAGGAAGCCAGAGTCTCTGCTGTCTTCTTCTCGAATTCGTTTCCGCTGTCATAGACCTGCTTCAGACCGCTGTCCTCAACTTTGTATATCGAAAAGGACCGGCCGCCGAACAAAACTGTTTTCCCTTCAGGAAGTCCATCGGTAACATCCGCCTTAATCGCGCGAACCTTCTTGGCCTCAGTTCCGTCCGCGGAAGTAATGGTCACCTTTTCCTCGTTTGCGTAATCGCCCCATTCTCTGGCGTCTCCTTCATTAGCCGTCGCGATATACTGCTGTCCTCCGGACTCCCAGGCAGCAATTCCGTCCGGCATATACGCTCCGACCGCATCCGGATAAACAGCGGCCTCATATTTGTCGTCCTCAAGAACATCAATGGCGTTGCTCTCCGCTCCCAGATCCTTTAATCCCATGGAATATACGCCGTCATAGCTTCCGCCGGAAATATCCAGCACTGCGATCGCGTTAGCCTCCTGCAGTGTGACGTAAGCCTTGGTATTGCTTGCCGCAATGTATTCCGGCTCCAGGTCTGCGGACGGAGCGGTGCCCTTGCTCAGAATGATATTCTGCTTCACCAGCTCATCTCTCTTGCTGTCGAAGGCCGTAAAATCAGCGTCCTCGGACCTGCTAGCCGCAGGGTTTTCATGGTTGACACGAATCACAGATACGGAGCCTTTCGGATCGGTAATTCCGCTGCCGATTCCGTTTCTCGGCTCTCCCTCATTCGCTGCCAGCACAGTATTGCCATCCGGCGTAAAGGTCACCATATCCGGCTGGAATCCCGCCGGAACCATTCCCAGGAAGTCACCGTTTTTCCTCAGGAACGCGATATACCCGCGCTTGTCATATGATTTGTCCTGCAGTGCCACAGCCACCAGATCGTCCTTTGTACTTACCGCAACAGAGGTCATGTCTCCATAAGTGAACGTGCTCTCGGCCTGCGCCGCCTTCCCGCTGATGTCGATGGACGTTGCGGTCATCGCATCAGATCTGGCTCCGGTCACATTTCCCATGCTCAGGATATCCAGCTTTCCCGTAGCGCCGTTGACCACCCACGCGTTGTTGTTGTCTTTGTCATACGCAACAATCTCGGCCACGCCGCCGTCCTTGTTTGAAAATCCCGAGACATAGGAGCCGATCTTCGTCAAGTTCACTCCCTTGCCGTTATCAAAGCCCTGCACCGCCGCGGAGGTGTCCGCAAACGCCGCCTGCGCCGGCAAGACCGTCACAGTCATCATGGCCGCCAGCATCAGCGCCGACGCCTTCCTCATCTTACTCATTCGTCATCTCCTTTCTTGTCAGCAACTTCTCTCTGCCCCCATAATAGCGGATCTCTGTAAAATCTCCGACGGGCACAAAGTTAAAGTTCTGCAAAATATCGGCGGGCGGCGGGAGAATTGCGGCCAGCAGGGACAGCGTGCCAGCCCGGCGGTTCGTGTGAAATTCATGTCAACTGATTCGCGAGGCTAGTACACGCGACTGATGCACGAAGCCGGCGATTTAGCACAAAATCTACGCAGGCTGGTGCACAAAGCCGACGACGATTGTGTGAATCGCCGCGAATTGGTACAAAACCAGTGCACGAGGTCTCGGGCTGTGTGAAATTCATGCCGGGCGGTTTGCGAAGCTAGTGCACGCGACTGATGTACGAGGCCGGCGGTTTAGCACAAAATCTACGCAGACTGATGCACTAGGCCACCAGGAAATACATACTCCGGCATGAATTGACAAAGTTGCCGAGGCAGCCGAGAGATGTCTCCGGAGGCCACGAATCCTCGTTTCCACAATTTTGCAGAGGTCATTCATTCCGCCCTTGAAAAACAGCCCGAAGAATGGTATTATAAATGTTGTTAAGCCTCAGTAGCTCAGGGGATAGAGCGTCGGTTTCCTAAACCGTGCGTCGGGTGTTCGAATCGCCTCTGGGGCACCATTCTTAAAAGCCTTGCAAACGCTGAAATTTCAACGTTCACGCAAGGCTTTCATTTTTCTAAATTTACCAGTTAATGTAAATCAATCCTTATTTTTAGTGGTTTTTAGCGTGGTTTGGTGGGACACCCTGAGTCTCCCCACTACAGCCGCGGAAACTCTGAAGCGCCACGCCGCCGAAGCGTTTTGTCTGTCAGTTCTTTTAGCTCCATGCTTTTACCTCCACGACAAACCCCCGCGTTGCCGCGAGGTCCCTTATTCCTTAATTTTTCTTAGCACACCGAAGGTATTAAATACCACCGGCGCAAGCTGGTGGCGTTCTGCATATATGTATATCAGTTTATATACATTTCTCTTTTTCAGTCTGAAATTTTAACATTCCTGATTTTCTTATATACGTCAAGATAGGCTTCTTTTTTATCTCCGTTATAAGTAACCTCAAAGTACATGCCGTCCGGAAGATCCGTGGAAAGCAGCGCCTTCCAGTTCTGCAATGTCTTGCAGAACCACACGACATAAACATCCTCTGCGGTTACTGCAGAAATCTCATCCTTGCCGGCCTGATCGTTATACAAGTTCGCGACAATCCGTTTTGCTTTTTCCTGCATTCTGTCCTCCATTTCTTTACATAAGAATACCCCGCGGTGCCGCGAGGTATAAAACTCCTGATATGTGTTTTAAATGAATAAGCAGCTTAGGCGGGACCGTCTTTTGTCGCCCGCCATTAGGGTGTTCGATTATGAAATCATCTTGTCCAGCATGTGCTTCTGATTTTTATAACTGTGCTTGTTCTGGCATATATTCTCTTATCGCCTTGAGAGCAAGCTTTGTTTCCGAACCCAGATATTTTTCAAATTGCACATTTCTATAGTCATCACATAGTTCTTCAAGAGTAGTAAATTCTACAACTTCAGCTATGTTTGAATCTCCGGATGTTTCCATCTCCTCTAAGAATATGAACATACTTTGAACAATATCCTCTTTTTTTTTATCAATCGCACGGAACAATATTTTGTCGAAAACAAAACTAAAAAAAATATGCTGCCCAAGGCTCTCATCTATATCTCCCGCCCTTTTCTGCATTTCAAACTCTGTTTGAACTTCCGGGAATCTAGAGCATGCCTCAGATATCAAACTTTCAAATGTCATTTACAACACCTCTTTTAAAGCTCTCAATTCTTTAAGTAAATATTTTCTTTCCTTTATTGTCATATCATCTACAGGAATTTCGATGATGCAGTCTGAATCTATCGGGTCAATATCAACACAATCCTTTCCTATGTCTGAATCCTCCGCATCAAGAACCTCGAATATATACCCTGAAAATTGCTTTCCGTCTTTACAAGTCAAATCAACCTTTTTGCCTAAGTAGCCAATCATTTCCATCTTTTTTCCTCCTCCTTATCCAATACTCCTTCTGATTCTCATACATTGGTACAATATGCGTGCCTGCCGCCGCATAATGAATTTTGAAGCCTGTGGCTGGCACCTTCTTGCCTGTCCTATTATCGACAGCATAGCCTATTTTTTTATCGTTGTCTACTATCATTTCTGATGGTATCAGCTCCCCTTTTTTGTTTAATTTTAGTATACCCGTTCCATGGTATTTTTCAATAACTTAAACTTCCCACATCAAAATGGGAACTGAACATTGAAAACTCAATACTTTAGCCGTGGCAAATAGCTTCAACTCCGCTGGATGGGTGTAACTGAGTGCTCGCTGCATGTATTCCGGCAGTCTGCTGTAGAAATCAGCGGCGAATACCTCAAGCTGTTCTTCTGTGACCCGAAACACCGACTTCACTGTCTGGAACATCGCTTCCACAAGGATCATCATGGACTGGTGGAAAGTGATATCCTCCAGTTCCGTCAGCATCACATAGAACAGTTCACCCAGCGCTCGTTGATCTTCATCCTGCCTCTGGAATACAGACAGGATCATGTATCGCACCATGGCGATGGCGACGTGAGCTGTCATCGCATCGTAGGAAAGCGAATTGCATTCCTTCTGCAGCCGCAGGTAGGACTTGCAGGTCTTGAAGAGGACCTCAATATCCCAGCGCTTGCCGTAGATCCGAATGATCTCTTCTTCGCTGAGATCCATGTCCGTGCAGATCAGAGCGATCCAGTCCTTGCGGTTGCTGCGGTTGCGGACATAGATCAGTCTGGCTGGGATCGGGTGCTCATTCGCGCCATCGTCCTTGCCCACAAGGATCTCCACCGACAGAAGGTAACGGCTGCGTCCTCTGCGCTTCTTCGACTGCTTGAAGATCTGCTTGGAATTCATGCGCCTGCCTTCGAATTCGTATGTGATCCTGAAACTCTTCTTCACCATTGCGATGGTGTCGAGGCCCATATCCTTGATCGCAACGATCTGGTGAGGATTCGCGAACCAGGTGTCGAACAGAACGTATTTTGCCTGGTGGCCAGCTTTCATCGCTGCATCAAGCAGTTCGAGCATGACATCGGTAGCCTTGCGCAATGCCATGGACCGACGCCTCCCGGCGATCGTTCGTCCATCTCCCAGCTCCATGACTCCAAGCTGATTGCTCTCCTTGTTGGAGGACAGGAGGCTGAAATTTATCGGAAGGAAGGAGTTGCCGTCAGACCAGCCAAGTGTCAGCAGGCGGAATCCCTTGCGGTATTTCATCTCTGTATGATCAAACACTCTGGCGACCATGTCGGTCTTCTTGTAGCCGCTTCTGCTAAAGAGGGTGTCATCGATGATGAATACATCTTTGCGTTCCTCACTGGTCAAACGCTGCATGAAGTCGCCGACGACAGCTGCGGACAGGAGCATGGTGAACCGGAACCAGTTGGTCCTCACACTGTTGAGGAACCGGTAGTATGTGTTCTTACTGAAATCCTCACGGTAGGAATCCGCGCGGATCTGCATGTACATGCTCCTGGCATTGAAGACGTTGCCGATCATATAACGGAAGATCTTCATGACCGGGACACCCTTTCCTTGCTGGCGTTACACTTTCGAAGGAGCTTTCCGACATGGAAGATCGAGAGAAAATTCTCGATCACTGTGCAAAGCATCTGTCCATCGCGGTCGTTCTATGGTATGATAGTCATGGCATAAATCCTCCATAGGTATTTAGTTAGTTTGGTCACTTACATTATACCATTTTTCGGAGATCTATGCCTTTTTAATACGGCTAAACTATTGAATTTTCAATGTTCTCACCCCTCTTGGGGTGCGGGAAGTTTGAGTAATATATCCTTTTTTTCTTTCGCCAATCCCGTCCCAGTAAATGAAAATTTTCTATGCTCCTATATTCGCGTTTGCATGACGGGCATATCTTTTTCATTGTGCTTTCCTCTCTTTTCCGCTTCAAACAAAAAGAGACCGACGATTGTCAATCCCTTTAACAACTTACCTGATATAGAGAACTTACGGAAACGTATTATCCTTAATTCCTTTCTCATTAGAGTCTGATATCATACCTACGTTGAATTATCCTATTTCAACAATTTTTTTTATATTGCTTTTCGTTACCGTATGAAGTCTCATTCTAATATTTGGATCCTCTATAGTGATTTGATCCTCTCCATTTTCAGATTCATCTGCGTATGTCACATCAATAGGAACCCCTAAATATGATATTCCGTTTTTTAATTCAATTTTTACCAAATCGCTATCTAAATAATCACATAATCTTTTCATGTGCTTTTTACCGGCACGATGTGTATCCCTTTCTTGGAATGAAATATTTTCATTCGCCTCGTTTCATGCCATTCTCCTTTTTCAAAATGCTGCCCTATGATCTTCAATCATTGCATCCAAGTCTATGTCTAACCCAAATTCCTTAATATCAGCATCCTCTATTTCAAGATCATTTTTTAAACTGTCAAGCATCTCGTAATACGCCGCTTTTTTTCCTTCGTAGAACTCATCGTTTTTATTATTATTGACATCTTCGATTGCATCTTTTGCATTATCTATCAACCTATGGATCATGCGATTCATCGCTTCCTGACTTAACTCAAACACGTTTACCTCTCTTTCTCAATTCTTCCTCTTTGCGTTTTATGCTATCTTCAAAATTATTAATTTCCTTCTTCCAGTGTTTAATATATCCTTTTTTCTTCCTTTCGTCAATCCTGCCCCAGTAAATGAAAATTTTCTATGCTCCTATATTCGCGTTTGCATGACGGGCATATCTTTTTCATTGTGCTTTCTCCTTTATGGGTATAATAAAACCCCGCGGTGCAGGGCATAAAATAGCGTCAGTCGAAGCAAGTGGATTAATTTAATATTTCGATATTATCAATTTCACTTTGTCCTATTTCTAAGTAGTTCCCATCATCTGTCCAAAATGAAATGCCTGGTTCCGTTATTCCGCTTTCTTCTTCATCATCGATACTCTCGATATACCCATCGGTATACATGCCATCGGTAAAAGTGATGCGGACTTTTTCTTCAATATCGATGTATTTAATGATGTTAATCATAGTTACTCCCTTTTATCGGGACCAGATGTGATTCTCTTCTTCCATGATGAATAGCTGCCTTATTAGTTGAAACCCATTTCCCTTTTTGATAATATTCGCCAATAACTCTGTCACATGTTATCTGCTCAATATTTGTTGGACTTCCATCTTTCCTTATTTTTATTATACCAGTTCCACTCTGTTTTACAATGATTTCCTGTGATTCTTCCTTGTTTATTAATAGCCTGCTCTGCGGTCCATATCCTTTTCTCTCACGTTGCTCTTTGTATCTCTCATAATCTCTCGTTCCATTTCGGTGTTTGTCGTATTGCTGCTGACTCAGCTTCAACGAGTATTCTCCGTTTGCAATCTTTTTTGTTATAGTACTGGCTGAAATTTGAGGGATTCACAAGTCAAGTCCAAATTTGTGTGTAAATTGCCTTTAGGTTCATTCTGGTCAGGAAACCTGTAAGAGGGAGGCCTGTTCCTCCGCAATCAGGTGGAGCCTGTTCCTTACATCTGATACAAGAAGTTTGCTGTATGTCTCCTTACTGAAGATGGACCTTCCAGCCTGACAGATACTGTTCTGCTCCAGCAGGACGGATCCAATCAGCCGGACCAGTGAGGCATCATTCGGAAAGATCCCGATGGCTTTCGATTGCCGCTTCAGTTCCCTGTTCAGCCGCTCGATGTGGTTTGATGTGCGGAAGAACCGCCGCATCCCTTCTGGCAGCGTCATGACCGTCATGGCACTCTCGAATCCTTCGTCCAGACAAGCCATGGGAGATTCAGCGACATCTTGATAATCCCGGATGATCTTATCGCGGAGAGTCCGTGCCGCCTGAATGGTCTTCGCGTTGAACATCTCCTGAAGTTCCGCTCTGAGACCGGACTGATATTTCTGCGGAGCTTTGTCTGCGATGTTCTTTGAAAAATGGAACTGGCACCGCTGCCACGGTACGTCAGGAAATACTTCTCTTACTGCCTGAATGATACCTTCATGCGCATCCGATGTGATCATCATGAGCCCGCACAATGTATAATAAAACCCCACGTTGCCGTGAGGTATGAAATAGCACCGGATGTAACCGGTGCGTTATCATACATTAATAGATTTGATTTCTTCTTCGGAGATAGTGAGTTCTCCAAAATCCTTCTTGTTTTCTACAATGATATCAATCCACCAATGACCATCTTCTGAATCTTCAGGAGACTCGTAAGAAACCGCCTTCCCGATCCATAAAATATCATCTATGTCGGTTATTTCTAACTTTTTTCCAAAATACTGATCGAGCCTCATTTCTCTTCCCTCCTTGTAGGAACTATATGTGTCCTTCATCAGTTCTATATCCGCGATTCCGTATAGATCGATGTCGTTTTCTTCCATGCACTGCTTCAGTTTATCTGTTATATTCATCGTCCAATTCTCCTCGCAGTCACAAAACTTTATCTCTCTCCGAACACAAAGCCTGTCATCGCCATGGAGCCGAGGCTGCAGACGTTATTGAATATCCGGGCGCTGTCGCCGTCCGCCGCGCCGAGGCAGTATATCAGCGGAAGAAAATGCTCCGGCGTCGGAACTGCATAGGCCGCTTCCGGACCGGACTCATAATTCACGACCTTATCGGTTTCCCCTGCCAGAACCGCGTCGGCGATATACCGATTGAAGGCCTCCGCCTGCCCTGTTCCGCCGGGATTATCCCAGTCGACAAGGCGAAGGTTGTGAACCACGTTTCCGCTTCCGAAAATCAGATAACCCTCTTCCCGCAGCGCGGCAAGCTTTCTGCCGATTTCCAGCGCGTCCGCAGCGGTTCCCGTGCTGTCCACAGAAAGCTGCACCACCGGTATATCCGCCTTCGGAAACATATGAACCAAAATCGACCAGGTGCCATGATCGATTCCCCATTCATCATTTACCGCGACCCTGCTGCCGAGCAGCGCCAGCACCCGGTCAGACAGTTTTTCACATCCGGATACGGGATAGCGTACCTGATACAGTTCCTCCGGAAAACCATACATGTCATAGATCTGTCTCGGATTTTCGGCAGTCTGCACGAAGGTTCCCCTCGTGTACCAGTGCGCGGAAACAGACAGTATCGCTTGCGGCCGGCCGTACTCCTTCAGAATCCGCTCCCCTGTACGACCTATTTCCTCCGTCAGTGCATCCCTGTGGAGGGCAATCATCGGATCTCCGTGCCCGGAGAACACTACAGGCATTTTATTCATACAATCATCTCCTTTAATAAGCAGGACAGGACGAACCGCCCCGGCTCTTTTTTCTGCTTTGATTATAGGTGCGTCACGGTGAATCGTCAAGCCCGGCGAGGCCCGGAGGCGGTCGGCGTCCCGCGGGTTGCAGGCCGGTTACCGGAGTCTTCTGCGCGTACAAAATTTAACGGGTGGCCGGCAGAGCCGGCGCCTTCCTTTTTAACAATAAGAAACTTGCCGCACGGAGCGTCGGGAATCAGTTTTCACTGACCTCGTGTGCTTCGTGCGGCAGGTTTTCCGCGGCAGCTTCTGCGCTGCCCTCTGGTTCACCGCGTCCTGTTCGTGTCGGGGGACAGAGGAGCGGACGCGGTGAGTTGAAGGTTGTGTGTTATGACTTTATTCAAACGGTTTACTTCACGACTGTAACATATACAACTGCGGTCATACCGTTCAAAGCTGTAGCATTGATTCTGCAGGTTCCCGCCTGCTTTCCCTTTATTGTACCGTCAGCCGCCACGTATGCGATGGACGAATCCGAGGAGCTGAATCTGACGTACATATCATGATCGTAGTCCAGGAGATTGCGGCTCTTCTTGAGCTTGGTCACCTTGACCTTGATCTTGTAGCTTTCACCAACAGAGAGGTTGACGTACTTGTCCGGTACAGAGACGGATTTCGCATCTGTGTGCTTCTTGCTGTATCCGCCCGCAATCGCATGCGAGACATACGCAGAAGCAACGATAACCTTCTTGCCGTTGACAACCTTGTACGCTTTGATTCTGTACTTATACGCCGTACCCTTCTTCAGGTCTCTCTTCACCATGCTGGTGCGGGACTTACTGTAGGTCTTGTAGTACTTCATGTCGCGTCCGCACTTCGCATAGTAAACCATGTAGCCGTCAATCTTGGTCAACTTGGTCCATTTCAGATTCTCCGTCGTCTTTGTGCGCGGCGTAGCCTTCAGAACAAGAGCAGGCTTGTAAATCTTGAACTGCACGTATCCGGAAGCCAGCTTGCTGAAGCCTTCGGTGCCGGTTACCGTCGCTTTGACGTAGTAGGTGCCCGGCATGGTCGGAGCGGCGCTGAGCTGCTTCTTGCTGCTGCTGTAATACGTGTAGACAACGTCTCCGTATTTCGCCTCAGCGACCGGCTTCTTCGCGGTCTTTCCGTATGTCCAGTTGTCAATGGACAAATCCTTTATCCACTCATTATCATCCTTTGTGATGAGATAAGGCAGCGTAATCGTTCCGTCGCCGTCCTGATCGCCGTCATTCCACGCATAGATGGAAGGATCCTTGAGCTTCAGAACAACCTTGTATTCGCCGGCGTCGATTCCGCCTTTGTTCTCAACGACTTCGTAAAGCCCGGACTCCGGAATCTCCGCGGTCTGCAGTTTTCCGTTGTACTTGGAGGCCTGCGTGTAAGCCGGAATGTCCACAACGAGTTTCTTAATCGTGAACTTCACAGTCTTGGATTCCAGTCCCTTATAGTTGTCGGTCTCCTCGACGATCGCCTTGACGTAGTAGGCGCCCGGTTTGGTCGGAGCCTGGTCAAGCTCGTTCATATCGGTGTCATAGTACTTGTATGTGACCGTTCCGTACTTTGCAGCCGCGCTTACCTCAGCCGGATCGCCGTCGTAATCCTTGCTCTCCGCCTTCAGTTCGCCGGTCCACTCGTTGTCGGCCTGAGTGATCCGGAAGGATACCTTGTCGGATTTCAGACCGGTGTAGTTATCGGTTCCTGCGACAGAAGCCTCCACGAAATATTTGCCCGGTCTGGTCGGAGCGCTGTCCAGCTTCTTCAGATCGCTGTCATAGTAGGTGTACTCGACATCGCCGAATTTCGCCTTTGCAGTCACTTCCGCCGGATCTCCGTCACAATCCTTGTTCGTTGCCTTGAGCTCTTCTGTCCATTCGTTCTTCGCCTGAACGATCTTGTACTCAAGCTCATGCTGCTTCGTCAGAGTTCCGTCCGCCCATGTGAAGTTGTCGGTTTCCGTCAGCTCGATGTAAACGGTATAGGTTCCAACGTTGACGTGCTCCACGTTCTTGGAGGAAACCTCGTTGTAGTACGGGCTCTTCGGAATGTCTGCCTTCTGTGCCTTGCCCGTGTATGTGAGGTCTTTCAGGGTCGGGATTTCGACCTTGGCTTTAGCAATCTTGAAGGACACTGAAGTCGAGATCTCATCGTAATTGCCGTTCCCCGGAACGACTGCCTTCACATAATATGTTCCTGCGCCTGTTTCCTCATCGATATCGATTTCATTGGTGCAGGCTTTGTTTGTGTAGTAGTGGTATTCCACCTTGCCCCATTTCGCCTCGGCGCTCGGCTCGTTCGGCGTTTTGCCGTACGCCCAGCCCTCGATGCTCAGAGCCTTTGTGAACTCGTTCTCACCCTTGGTGATCTTGAATTCTGTGGTCGCGATGCTGCCGGAAGGTACGCCGTACCAGCGGTAGTTCGCTGAATCCTTCAGCTTCAGCTTCACGGTATAGGTGCCCGCGTCTGTCACTGCTTCATAGTCGTACAGCCCGTACAGTTCGGAATCGATGTCCGGTGTCTGCGCCTTGGCGTTGTAGACCTTGGACTTCAGAGTCGGAACCTTGACGGCCTGTCTTTCGATATTGAACTTGACATATCCGGACTCCAGCGCTTCGTAGTTGTCCGTGCCGTCAACAAAAGCCTTCACATAATAGGTGCCTGCATTCTCCGGCTTGGAAATCTGCGTGTAGCTGTCGCTGTCCTTCTTGTAATAGTTGTATTCGCTGACTGTACCGAAGTGCGGCTTGGCGGCCGGTGTGGACGCCTCATCGCCATAGGTCCAGTCTGCCATGCTGAGAGCAGTATCCCAGCTGTTCTTCGCCTTGGTGATCTTCCAGGAGATTTCTTTGTCCCCGCTGGTTCCGTCCGCCCAGGTGAAGTTGGCAGGATCGCTCAGACGCAGAGTCACAGTATAGGTACCGACGTCTGTGCCTCCCTCGTCGCTGACGATGGTATAATCCTTGGTTGCCTTGAGTCCGGAGGTCTGCTTCTCGCCGGTGTACGCCTTGTCAGCAGCCGTCGGCAGAACAATTCCGGCCTTCTTCTCATAAACCTGGAATTTGACCTTGCCTGAGGTCAGTGCGCTGTAGCTGTCGCTTCCCTCGACATAGGCTTCAACGTAGTAGGTTCCCGGCAGCTTGCCGTCCGGCTGGCTGATGATGGAGCCGTCCTCGCTGTAGAATCTGTACAGGACGGTTCCCCACTTCGCGCTCGCGGTCGGGTTCTGCGCGGCTTCTCCGGATCTCCAGCTCTGAATCTGCAGACCTTCAATCCAGTAGTTCTCCGCCTTGGTGATGGTGAACTTGATGGTTGTGGTTTCTGTATCTCCGTTGGACCAGATGTAGTTCTTCGCATCCTTCAGCGTCAGAACCACATCATAGGATCCGCCCTCTGTTCCGCCGTCATTTGTGGTGACGGTGTATTTAGCGGTGTCCCTAATATCTGCCTTCTGCGCTTCGCCGTTGTATTCCTTGGAGGCAACTGTCGGAACCTCGACTTCCGCCTTCGAGATGGTGAAGGATGCGGTGTCAGAAATCTCCGCGTAATTATCGTTCCCCGGAACGACTGCCTTCACATAGTAGGTTCCCGCAGCAGTCGTCTGATCGATGTCAATCTCATTGGTGCAGGCTTTGTTTGTGTAGTAGTGGTATTCCACCTTGCCCCATTTCGTCTCGGCGGTCGGCTTGTTCGGCGTTTTGCCGTATGTCCAGCCCTCGATGCTCAGAGCCTTTGTGAACTCGTTTTCACCCCTGGTGATCTTGAACTCCGTGGTCGCGATGCTGCCTTTGCCGCCGTACCAGCGATAGTTCGCAGAATCCTTCAGCTTCAGCTTCACGGTATAGGTACCCGCGTCTGTCATCGCTTCATAGTCGTACAGCCCGTACAGTTCGGAATCGATGTCCGGCGTCTGCGCCTTGGCGTCGTAGACCTTGGACTTCAGAATCGGAACCTTGACGGCCTGTCTTTCGATATTGAACTTGACATATCCGGACTCCAGAGCCTCGTAGTTGTCCGTGCCGTTTACAAATGCCTTGACATAGTAGGTGCCGGCATTCTTCGGCCTGGAAATCTGGGTATAGCTGTTGCCGTCCTTCTCGTAATATTTATATTCACTGACTGCACCGAAATGCGGTTCTGCGGCCGGTGAAGAGGCTTTGTCGCCATAGGTCCAGTCTGCCGTGCTGAGAGCGGTATCCCAGCTGTTCTTCGCCTTGGTGATCTTCCAGGAGATCTCTTTATCCTCGCTGGTACCGTCCGCCCAGGTGAAGTTGGCAGGATCGCTCAGACGCAGAGTCACAGTATAGGTGCCGGCGTCTGTGCCGCCCTCGTCGCTGACGATGGTATAATCCTTTGTCGCCTTGAGTCCGGAGGTCTGCTTCTCACCGGTGTACGCCTTGTCGGCTGCTGTCGGAAGAACCACGCCGGTCTTCTTGTCGTAAACCTGGAACTTGACTTTGCCAGAGGTGAGCGCCTTGAGGCTGTCGGTCGCTTCTACATATGCCTCGACATAGTAGGTTCCTGCCGCGCTGACCTCTGATTTGGCGACGGCGCTGCCGTCCTCATCGTAATACTTGTACTGGACGGTTCCCCACTTCGCCTTGGCGGTGGGTTCCTGCGCGGTTTCACCGGCTCTCCAGCTCTGGATCTGCAAACCCTCGATCCAGTAGTTCTCTGTCCTGGTGATGGTAAATTTGACGGTGGTCGTCTTGGTGTCTCCGTTGGCCCAGACGTGATTGTTCGTATCCTTCAGCGTCAGAACCACATCATAGGATCCGCCGTCTTTTCCACCGTCATTCGTGGTGACGGCGTATTCAGCGGTATCCGCGATGTCCGCCTTCTGCGTCTCTCCGTTGTACTCCTTGGAAGCGACTGTCGGCACAGCCACCTTCTTCTTGTTGATGGTGAATTTCACGGTCTTGGGATCGGTGGATCCGTCTTCCCATGTATATCCTGATTTCAGAGTCAGGGTGATGTCATAGGTGCCGGCGTCCATGTGGACCGCATTTGCGACTGTATAGGCGTCACTGTTCGTAAGACCGGTGATCTCCGCTCCGGTGTAATCCTTTGTTACCGTTCCCGGAACTGACACGGCGCTCTTTTTCAGGATCTTGAAGGACGCTGTCGCGGAGTCGCTCTTGTAGTTATCGGTGCCCTTTGACGTCGCCTTGACATAGTAGGTTCCCGCGGCGGTCGTGGAGGAAATCGCGACCGGAACTGTGCAGGCCGCATCCTCATAATATGTATAGGTGATCGCGCCGGACTCATACTTGGAGGATGCCGACGGTTTGCCCGGCGTATTTCCGTATGTGAAGTCCGCCATGGTCAGTCCGCTCACGGTGTTGGTATCCTGCGTGATTGTGAAATCCTGCGTCACAGTTACCGCATCATAAGTCACCGTTCCCAGCGGGTCAGACGGGAAGTGCAGTCTCAGGGTATAGCTGCCTACATCTGTGGGCTGCTCGTCCGTAACGGTCGTGTCCCCTTTCTTAGTATAACTTATCGACGGGTCGTTCTCGTATGAGCCGGAATCCCAGCTCACCTTCTTTGCCTTCCCGCTGTAAACAAAACTGACATTAGTGCCAGATTGTCCGTTGATGCTTGCGACCGGCTGCTTCGGAGCTGTGTCCGCATATGTGGTCTGCGGCAGCATGATCGTCAGCATCGAGATTACCAGCATGACGGCCAGGATAGCAACTCCTGCCTGTTTGCCGGCTGTTTTCAACGCTTTCATAGAATGTCTCCTCTCTTTCATGTGTGAAAACGATTAACGGGTAATAATAACGATATATATCACAGAATCCCCGGCGCGCTGCCGGAGTTCGTTCTGTGGCTCATATTAATTCCGCAGGCTGGTGAGCTGTGAGTTCGCCGGTCTGCGACAGCCCGCATCTCCGCCCTTTTTCAACCGAATCCGCGCCCTGAACCAGAGAGCGCGGAAAAGCGGACAATTCGATAATTTTTTCTATATTGCTCGGTCATCTTTCTGTTTCCAATAGTTTCGGAACCTATGACCGAAAATTCGGTACAAAAGTCCTGCTCCCACCGGAGAACTGCGGAGCAGGGTTGGTTTTCCCTTTCCGCATATCACTTCGGGATTTCTTTTCCTTGATTTTATTATTTTTTTACCCGCATGAGAATAACGAAAAATGCCATTTTCGTTGACATAATTCGTACTTGACAAAGCATATGTTTTCTGCTCACAGAGCAATTACAATGCATGGCAGAAATCCTCCCGGAGCCGCGACCTCTCCGGAAAAGCCTGATTTTTTTAAATCTCATTGACGAAGTCTTTTCTCATCGTTTAAGATAGTGATGTCGGAAATCAAATCAGGAAGATAAAGGAAGGTTTTGAATGGAGGCTTTGAAGATCGCGGTGTGCGATGACCAGGAAGAAGAACAGAAAAGGCTGAAAGAAATACTGCGGAAAATCCAGTCGCCGCCGGTCACGGCGGTATTTTTCAGCCGGGGCGAGGAGCTGCTGGAGAAATTCTCGGCGAGTACGTACGATCTGATTCTCATGGATATCTATATGGATGGCATGAGCGGAATCGACGCCGTCGCGAAAATCCGCGAGAAGGATCCCGGTGTCCCGGTTGCATTCATCACATCCAGCCTGGACTTCGCGCTGGACAGCTACCGGCTCTCCGCCATCGGCTATATCGAAAAGCCGTATGAGCCGAAGGATATCGAGAGAATCCTGAATCTCGCCCGCACGCTGAAGATCAACACGCCGTCTCTTTACGCACAGAAAAACCACGAAACCATCCGGGTGCCCTTCCGGGACATCCAGTATCTGGAGCAGCAGCGCCATCAGGTCAGCATCGTGTGCAGCGACGGACGATCTGTTCTGGTCTACGGCAAAATCGCCGACATGATGTTGCAGCTGGACGACAATCTGTTCTGCCGCACCCATAAAAGTTTCTGTGTGAATATGGACTTTATATGCTCCGTCAACCCGGAACTCAGATGCCTCGTCATGAAGGACGGCACGAACATCCCGGTCCGCAGGGAAATCTATCCGAAAGTCAGGAAACGCTATGAAAATCACCTCTTCAGCAAAGCAAGAAAAAATCCGTCTGAACCGCAATAATATCCGGACAGTCTCCGCCGCACTGCGGGCTGTTCTTCTGTTCCTGATCCTGCTAAGCATCATTCTCGCGCTCGCTCCCCAGCGGGACTTCGAGTCCTATCCGAAAAAAGAGGCAGCTGTTATCAGCTGCGTGACGGTTACGACGAACGGAAAGACAAAGGATATGCAGCTTCCGTGCACGATCCGGACAAAGAAATCCCGGACAAGGGTGACTGTAACCTTTCAGGTGCCGAAACGCGCAGAGGCGCGGGACATGCTGTATGTAAAGACCGTCTACTGCCCGCTCACGGTCTCCCTCAACGGCCGGATTCTGGCGCAGCTGGGCGATCTGAACTACTACCCGTCCTTTATGCACGACCCCGCAACAGAGGTGCGCTTCGTGGCGCTGCCGAACGACGCCGATGAGCGGACAGTCACTCTCACCTACCTCTCTCCGGAGGGCCGGGACTATGTCACGCTGCACGCCCCGATAATCGGGAAGGTCGGTCCCGTAACCTCGGTGCTGCGCCAAGACCGACAGTTTCCGTTCGCACTGGCCCTGCTGCAGATCTTCATCGGCGTCATCGTCATGATCGTCACTGCTTCCGCGCTCCGCAGGGAACCGGACATCCGCGCTGTCTTCTGGCTCGGACTCTTCTCCCTCTGTGCCGGAATCTGGGAGCTTGGCGAAAACAATCTGACCCTCCTGCTCTTCGACAAGCCTGCGTTGTTGTATATTTTGGACTTCATGGGGCTGGAATGCCTGCTGATTCCGTTCATCCGCTTCCTGCGGTGCATCCTCGACCTGACCCGGGCTCGACTCATCGTCCTTCTGGACTGTCTCGCCGTGGCCGCACCCATCGTATCTCTAACGCTGCAGCTTGCCGGAACCGTTCCTCTGTATCAGAGCATCCGGTTTTTTCATATTTTCACCCCGCTGGTGTTCCTGTATATTCTCTTCCACAGTCTCCGGGAATACCGCAGAAAACGAGACAGCAACTCTCTCCACATCGTTTTCTCACTGCTGATTCTCTTCACCTCGGCCACACTGGAAGCGATGAACTATTATCTGCGCCTCCTCTGGCAGAATGCGCTGTTCTTTGAGGTGGGTATGACGATATTCATCCTGTATTCCGGTTACCTCAGCGTCCGATATTTCTATCTGACCAACCGACAGAAGAAGCGGATGGAGACGGACATGCGGATGATGACCATTGAGGCCAGGGAACAAAAGAAACATTCCCTGCTCATCATGGAGAATGAACGGAAGACACGTGCCCTGCGTCATGACATGCGCCAGAGCCTGATCGCAATAAAGTCTCTCGCTGAACAGAACAATACGGATGAGTTGAACCGCTATATCGACTCCATCATCGACTGCATTCCCTCGGCAATCCGCACATACTGCGACAATCCGATGATTAATGCAATTGTCTCTTATTATGCATCGGCCTGCGAACAGCAGGGGATCCGGTTCGAGACGCACCTGTCGATCAGCGCTGACGATACCCTGACTCAGATCCGGGACGTGGATCTCTGCGCTGTGTTCGGAAATCTTCTGGAAAATGCGCTGGAAGCCTGTGAACGCATGGAGGATGGCAGTCGCTTCGTCACGCTGAACAGCATCTGTCATCTCAACACCCTCACCATCGTGATGGACAACAGCTATGACGGAAAAGCCGAACGCTCCGGCGAACTGTTCCGATCAAGCAAACGGGACAACGCCGATGTAGGAATCGGACTGTCCTCAATTCGGGGCATCGCCCGGATATACGGCGGCGACGCCCGGTTTGACACCGATGGTACGGTTTTCCGTTCCTCAGTATATATGTATCTTCAATAGGTAACTGCGGCACCGGTTACGAATGCGATGAACCTGACCCTGCGGAGCAATCCGCAGGGGTCTTTCTTTGTACGAAAAAGAGCTGCCGCACAACGACAGCTCTGTAATCAGTTTCTTCAGCTGCTCTTATTTGCTGTAATCGAAGAATCCGCATCCGGTCTTCATTCCCAGCTTGCCCGCTGCTACCATCTGGCGGAGCAGAATGTTCGGACGGTATTTGGGATCGCCGAACTGCGTGTACAGCACTTCCATGATAGCCAGGCAGACATCCAGACCGATCAGATCGCCCAGAGCGAGAGGTCCCATCGGGTGATTGCAGCCCAGTTTCATCGCGGTGTCAATGTCCTCCGCAGATGCGATTCCCTCATTGAGGATTCCGATCGCTTCGTTGATCATCGGAATCAGAATTCTGTTGACAACGAATCCCGGCGCTTCCTTAACCTGGACCGGAGTCTTGCCTAGAGCCTCAGACAGCTCTGTAACTGTCTTGTTGGTCTCTTCGGAGGTCAGCAGCCCGTTGATGATCTCTACCAGCTTCATAGCCGGAACAGGATTGAAGAAGTGCATTCCGACAACCTTGTCCGGTTTGCTTGTGGACATTGCGATATCGGTGATTGACAGCGAGGAAGTGTTGGACGCAATGATGCATTCAGGCTTGGTCAGCTCGTCAACCTCTTTCAGCAGAGCCTTTTTCGCTTCCATGTTCTCCGTAGAAGCCTCGATTACCAAGTCTGCGTCAGCGATGATGCTCAGTTCTGTGGAACCGCTGATTCTGCCGAGAGCCGCAGCTTTATCCTCCTCAGAAATCTTTTCCTTTTTAACCAGCTTGGACAGGTTCTTCTCAACCTTGGCCATACCCTTGTCAATGGATTCCTGATGTCTGGCTCTCATTACCACTTCATATCCGTTCTGAGCCAGTACCTGTACGATTCCGGCACCCATGGTGCCCGTTCCTAATACACCAATTTTTTTCATTTCAGAAAACCTCCTATATTTGTGTTAATCACACATATTTACTGGGCGAATCTGTTAAAAAATTAACTTTTTGTCGCAATTAAATTATAACACATTCCAAACTAAAGTAAACCCTAATTCTGCAAAATAAACCCGGTTATTCCGGAGGAAATCTGGAGGAAGCAAACCAGCTCGCCGTAATCGCCGGGGGTCATCCCGTCCAATGTGAGTTTTGTGCCAGTCGTCCTCCTCCACAAAGCCTCCATCGCCGACTTCGCCATCTCGTTCAGAGAGCCGTCCGGATCCGCGCCCGGAAACGGCGGGAGCATGATGTCGGAATCCTCACTGCGACAAAAGAGATGGGTACAGAACGCGTCCTCCCGGAGCGCCGCCTCCTCCCGGGGCATGAATACAGTCCTCGCATCGATCCCGATCGCTTTGTGCAGAGTGGCGATCCATTCTGCCGCACCCGTGAATTCACGCTGCCAGTACACGATATCCTCCTCACGGTGGCCAGCCAGACAAAGACTATAACAATCCGCATCCCGGTCCCACCATGTGCTGGTCAGCATCCGGCGGAATCCTTCCATAAACGCCTGCATATCTGCGCCGGCCAGGAGCCCGGGTACCAGCATCGCGTCCGTGCCGGAAGCCTCAGCGGCCTGGACGTCAGCCTCCAACAGGTGCATCTCATGTCCGTCGGCAGACGCTTCCTCTGCAAGATATCGGGCCTCACCGTTCAGAACGATCCGAATCCGGCGTCCCGCTCCGTCAGTTCCATACCGGTCCTGCAGGAATTTGCGGATCGCCGCAAAGGCCGTTCTTTGTGCCAGCGTCTCCTCCCCGCATGAGAAGGCAACCATGCCGCAGCTGTGTTTCTCCATCTCCTGGAACAAAACACGATACGAGCCGGCCGACAAAGTCCCGCCGAACACCACGAGTTTTTTGTGTCCAGTTCCCGTCAGCGCTCGGAGCATTCCCCGGAGCATGGCAGCCATGCTCCCGTCAGCGACCAGCACAATCATATCACAGAGACTGGAAAATTCACTGAGCTGCAGCTCCAGTTCCTTCAGGCGCCCCGCTCCGGGACTGATTCCGTCCCGGATCCAGGATCGTTTCCAGAGCTCGTCAAGCGCCTTTCCGCTCTTCTCTCTCCACAGACGGATTTCCGCCTCATCACCCGCTCTGCTGTTATCTGCAATGATTCCCATTATCGAATCCTTTCTGTACGACACATCTTCTTCAGAATGCGGTCTGCCTCATCCATTCTGCCCTGATTGCAGAGAACCGTCAGCCGGTCTCCGCCCTTCAGCTCCGTATCACCACCGGGAACCAGTTCCTCCGGACCCCGGAGCACCGAAACCACCAGACATCCTCTGGGCAGTTTCATCTCCTTCAGCCTGCGGCCATCCATGATACTGGAAATATAGACGTCACTTTCAAGCAATACTTTGTTCCGGCGCAGCTGGTCTGTCATGCCACAGTCCGGATCCTTCCGGAGCATCCTCTCCAGCAGTTGTTGATAAATGGGAACGCTGCCCAGCAGATCCGCCGTGATATAGGCGATCAGCGCCACCACGCTCAGCGCAAGAAAATTGGTGAAATCTCCGACCATCTCCGTGATAAGGATTACACCGGTGACCGGGGAGCGGACGATTCCGGCGAAGTATCCCACCATACCGTAGATGACAAAATTGTCGATATAATACTGCGGAATATCAAGAATCTGCGTCACCGCCGTGAAGTACAGACCGCCGGCGATGCCGCCGATGACCAGCAGCGGCATGAAGATCCCGCCCGGAGCTCCGGCGCTGAAGCTCAGAATCGAATAGCAGAACTTCATCATCAGAAGCAGTGCCAGAGCCGACAGAACAAATTTCTCATCCGCCACCTGCGTCACCAGCCGATAGCCGCCGCCCATCGCCATGGGATACCAGAGGCCCAGAGGAATCAGCAGCAGAAAAGGCACTGCCAGACGTCCCGCCTTAGACGGGATAAGATCATAGAGATCCTGAGTAAAGGCGATGCATTTCCCGTAGATCATACCGAAGAAGCCCAGCAGCACGCCCAGCACCGCCAGAGTCCAATACAGCGACAGGGGCAGCGCCTGACGGATGCTCAGGTCGAAGACCGGCGTCAGTCCGAAGACATAGAACGCCACGAAGTCCGAGGCGATGGACGCCGCCATGCTCCCCAGGAGTACGTCAGTGGAAAAGTTTTTGTGCAGGCCCTCCAGCGCAAACACAGCTCCGGCCAGCGGAGCACTGAAGGCGCAGGACAATCCCGCCGCCGCGCCGCAGGTCATCAGCAGTTTCTCCTCCGTAGCCAGGCGGTCGATGAGAGAGGAAAAACCCTTGCCCACCATGGCTCCGAGCTGAATGCTAGGGCCCTCTCTTCCCAGAGAAAGTCCCGCGCCAATAGCCAGCGTGCCGCCGATAATCTTGGCCGGAATCACCTTCCACCATGGCTGAAACACCCTCCCCTTCAGTTCTCCTGCCACCTGAGGAATTCCCGAGCCGGCGCACAGGGGAACCAGACGCACACAGAGCCAGGTGCCCAGAAAGCATCCCGCCAGCACTATCAGCAGAAGCACCGCCATCCGGGGATGCTGCATCATCGCCGTCCCGGGCGACTGCATACCCGGCACTCCCGACGTTCCCGCCGATTCCGCCGCTCCCCCCGCGGCCTCACGCAAAACAGAGTCCCTCAGGGACTCTGCAGCAATCAGGATCCGCCGGAAAAACGACACGACGATCCCTGTAAGGACACCTATACAGCATCCCTGCAGGATCAGCGGATAGCGGATCTCTGAAATTCTTTCAATTGCCTGTTCAGCTTTACTCTTCATATCCGTATATCAGTTCGTATAGAGGTTAGTTGTGACGTATTCCGGATCACAGGTCACATCAATGCCCAGCGACTGGAGCACCTGCTCATCCTGATCACTCAGAATCGCGGTACAGTGCGCCTTGCAGCCGCGCAGTTCCGCAAGCTTGCGAGCAGCGTATTCCGCGGCCGGATTCTGAGTTCCGGACACGGTCAGCGCAATCAGAACCTCTTCACAGGTCAGCGAAGAGCGATCCGACCTGAGCACCTCATCCTTCATCTTCTGCATCGCGTCAAACACCTGCTTGGTAATCAGGAGCATCCCGTCCGGCAGTCCGGCCAGATACTTGATGCTGTTCAGAATCACCGCGGCCGCGGCAACCATCCGACGGGAACTTCTTCCGGTGATGATTTTCCCGTCCGGCATCTCCATCGCCATAACCACAACGTTCTCGTACCGGGAGTCGCACTCCCGTTTCTGCTCCGCATATTCCCGAGCCGGCAGCACGACAGGACGATCCTCCACATCCATGCCGACCTCTCTCATCAGAAGTTCCGAGCGCTCCAGGGAACTCTCGGAAATCTTTCCTTTTTTATAGTCCACCTCCGCAATAAGATATCTGCGGATTATCTCCTGGCAGGCCGCCTCGCGGCATACCTCATCGTCGGTGATTCCGAAGCCTGCGCGGTTAACGCCCATATCCGTCGGCGACTGGTACAGAGCTTCTCCGGTAATCTTCTCAATAATCCGGCGGACGACAGGGAAAACCTCCATGTCCCGGTTGTAATTTACCGCGGGTACGCCGTAGGCCTCCAGATGATAGGAATCGATCTGGTTCACATCTTTCAGATCTGCGGTCGCCGCCTCATAAGCGATATTTACCGGGTGCTTCAGCGGCAGATTCCAGATGGGGAACGTTTCAAATTTGGCGTAATTCGCCCGGATGCCTCGTCGGTAATCATGGTAGAGCTGAGAAAGACATGTAGCCAGCTTGCCACTGCCTCCTCCCGGGCCGGTAACCACCACAAGAGGCTTTGTCACCTCAATGTATGAGTTGGCGCCGTAGCCCTCGTCGCTGACGATCGTATCCACGTCGGTGGGATAACCCTTTGTGAAAAAATGCTTATACGTGCGAATCCCCCTGCGCTCCAGCTTGTTGATGAACATGTTCACCGCCGGCGCGTCCTCATACCGGGTGACCACCACGCTGTTGATCTGCAGATCATACCGGCGAAAATTGTCGATCAGCCGAAGGACCTCCAGATCGTAGGTGATCCCGAAATCATGGCGTGTCTTACTGGTGGTGATATCGCCGGCGTAGATGCAGATGATGATCTCCGCCTCGTCCTTCAGCCGCTGCAGCAGCTTGACCTTGGCGTTCTCATCGAAGCCCGGCAGCACTCTGGCCGCGTGCTTGTCATGCACCAGCTTACCGCCGAATTCCAGATACAGCCGCTCGCCGCTGGCGTGACTGATTCTCTCACGGATATACTTTGACTGTTCTTCAATATACTTCTCTGCGCTGAACCCGATCTTCATCTTTCCTCCAGAACTCTATTTGCCACTGCTTGCTTCGTTTACTTCTATGTGCAGCTCATTTCGGCCTTCCGCCATCCCCTCCAGGCTCACATGGTAATCCACATTGATATCGCCAAGTCCCTCCGGAGAGAGATTGTTCTCCACACGGTTCGTCAGAACCTCCATGTCCATAGCGCCGTAGGGCGTCTCATACTTGCCGAAAAACCGCTGCCCCTTCCGAAATTCCATTTCCATTCCGTAGCCTGCGCCCCGGCCGATCCGTTTCATCCGCACAGAATCGTCCTTCAGCCGCAGGCTGGTCTTACAGCCCGGAAATCCCGAAAACTCACTTTCCTCATAGATCAGATAGGTGGCGCCGTTTCTTTCATAGAGCTGTCCCTCGGTGACAAACTCCATCTGCTCCTCCGCTTCATCACCGGAATACTGCTTCCCGACGATTTTCAGCATGATCTCTTTCATTTCGATACCTCACTGTCATAACGCTGCTTTAACAACTTATTTTACCATAACATTGACGGTTTGCACACATAAAAAACACGAACCGGACCCATAATTTAGCCATCGGGTGGTATAATACCATCAACAATATCCACAGATATCTCACTGTCGTTTAATTCATGGAGGTATGCATATATGGACAAATGGGATGACTATAAATTCAGAAGGTCCCCGGAGGAGACCCTTCCCCGGCAGGACGGACCGTCACAGTCCCCCGGTAATACGGATTCCGGAGCGGACGCTTTCTCTTCCGGCACAAAGCATGATTCGGACGCCGTCTCCGCCGGAGCTTCAGGCACAAAGAATAACGGGAACGCCGACCGGGCCGGCGCGACAGGCACGACCGACGCGGCAGGCACAAAATACAGCGGGGACGCCGACCGGGCCGGCGCGGCTCCGTCCGAGGCGCCGGATCCTTTTTCCGGCACAAATGCCGGTCCCATCGGTGTTAAGGAGACCGGCTCCGATACGGAAGCCGGCGCCTTCGGCTCATCCGTCGAAAATACGGTAGGCAGCGTGAGCACCGGTGATTCCAGACCGGGTGCCGATTCCGCGGGCAGTTCCGTATGGACAGACTGGAGCGGCACAACAGGAAACACAGCCGAAAACTCATCGGCCTACGGATACACTGAAACCGGAGGAAACGCCGCAGCCTACGGGAGCACCGAAGCAGGCGGGAACGACACAGCCTACAGGTACGGCGGCGGATTCGACGGCGGCGGCGGAAACGGCAGCGGATACAACTACGGCTACACTGTTCCGCCGGGGGGCAGGCAGAAGAAGTCTGCACAGCCGATGCAGATCACTAAAAAGGCTTTTGTTCTCATCCTGATTCTGGCCATGCTGGTCACCTCCCTCCTCACCGTCGGAGGCATCGCGCTGTACGACAACCACTTTGCGGCCGGGGCAAATCAGGCGACGAACTACACTTTGTCCTCGTCGACAGAGTCGCTCTCTTACAAGAGCATCATCTCCAAGACCAGTGACAGCGTAGTGTCCATCACGACAGAATCCATGTCCACAGACGCGTGGGCGCAGAATTATGTCACAAAGGGGGCCGGCAGCGGCGTCATCATTCAGTCCAACGGCTACATCATAACCTGCAACCACGTCATCGAGGGTGCGAGTAAGATTACTGTCACGCTGAAGAACAAAAAAACCTATACGGCAACTGTCGTCGGAACCGATTCTGATAACGATATCGCCGTGCTGAAAATACGGGCAACAGGGCTGAAGGCTGCCACCTACGGGAACAGTTCCAAGCTTCAGGTGGGCGACCAGGTCGTGGCAATCGGAAATCCGCTGGGCGAGCTGAGCAACACAGCCACAACCGGCATCATCAGCGCGCTGAACCGTAATCTGACAATTGATGGGAAAAAGCTGAATCTGCTGCAGACAGACGCCTCTATCAATCCGGGCAATTCCGGCGGAGCGCTCTTCAACTCCTCCGGCAATCTGGTGGGCATCGTCGTAGCGAAGTCCTCCGGCTCGGATGTGGAAGGTCTGGGGTTCGCTATCCCCATCAACAAAGCGGCGAAAATCGCGAAACAGCTTATCAAGACCGGAAAGAGCACCAGTTCCAGCAACTCAAGCAGTTCCAGTTCCTCCGGAGACGCAGCCATCGGCGTCACGGTAACGGAGCTTTCTGAAAGCCAAGCAAAAAGCTCAGGCTATGACGCGGCGGGAGTCTACATTTCCTCCGTCACCAGCGCCTACGCGCGGTCTGCGGGACTGGAATCCGGAGACCGCATCGCGGCCGTGGACGGAACATCTGTATCCAGCCTGACTGCTCTGAAGAGCGCACTTAAAAAACATTCGCCCGGAGATAAGGCGAAGATTACTATCGTGCGCGATGGTAAGAAACATACTGTAACCGTCAGGCTGACCTCCGTCAGCAATTAAGGCAGCGGCTGTGCTTTGGGGTTCGGCTGTCTCCGAATCCCTCTGCCGTGGGATGCGCCTCTGCAGCATTGGAATTCAGGCGTCCTCCGCCGCGGAGCACAGCATCATATATATAATCAAAGAGGGGCTGTCGCACAGTTGATTTAAATATCAGGTGGAGCGACAGTCCCTCTTCATTTTTCGGTTTTCTGTTCATATACGTTTTCGGATTATACGATCCGTGTTTTGTTCATATGGGCGCCGGATCGTCCGGATCACGACGGTAATTTACCGTTTACTGTGCTCCTGGAAAGCGTCTTTCCCCTCGTTGATGACGAAATCCTTCAGCTTCTTGACATGCTTGTCGGACACCTCTCTGGCGTTCTCAGGATCGCCTCCGCGAATCGCCTCCACGATATTCATATGCTCGGTCGGCATATTCTCATACCGGGTGAAATCATCGTAATACAGGTACCGGAAACGCAGCGCCAGTTCCTGGATGATCTCAAAGAGACTGCTCAGGGTTTTGTTCCCCGACATCTCAACAATCGTCCGATGAAAACCCTCGTCCTCATGGATGATCTTCTCCATATCTCCGGCAGCAATGGCGTCGCTGTATTCCGTCGTCATGGCGTCCAGTCTGTCCAGCTCCTCCCGGGTGATGCGCTGAGAGGCGAGCGCCGCCGCAAGACCCTCCAGCGACTCGCGAACCACCAGCGTGTCCACCATATCCTTCACCGAAATGTCCGATACATACGCACCGCGCCGCGGCTCGATTACAACCAGACCGTCCTTCTCCAGCTTACGGGTCGCCTCCCGGACCGGCGTCCGGCTGACTCCCATTTCCTCCGCCAGCTCCACCTCCATCATCCGGGTGCCCGGCGCGATACGTCCCGTCAGGATCTGCCGCTTCAGCTGTTCGTACACGATTTCGCGAAGTGGCCTGTGGTTCTGCAATTCAAAATCTATCATTCTCTTCCCTCACACTTTACTTCATCGTCCGGGTCCAGTAGGCTTCATACCCCTGTTTCCGGAGGATCCTGCATGATTTCTGAGCATCCTCCATCCGTCGGAACACCGCGAAAACGGTGGGACCGCTTCCGCTCATCAGCGCCTTCTCCGGATGCATCCGCTCCATTCTTTCCTTTAATTCCGCAACCTTCGGGTAGGCTGCGAGCGTATAATTCTCCAGAACATTGATGAAGTCCTCGTAGACACGCCCGTCCCCGACGACGTTCTCCTCAAGTCTGCGTGCGAGTCTCCGGTTGTCCGGCCGCTCCGGAATATCACAGTTGTCAATGCCCCGATACACTTCCGCCGTTGAAACACTCAGCGCCGGTTTCGCAATGACGATGGAGCGGTCGATCCCCCGCAGCGGCTCCAGCACAGTACCCCTGCCGGTCGCCCTGACACAGGACGCCGCCATGGAATCACGGCGAACCGCAGTCGGGAAGACTTTGTTCCCCCGGGCCTGCCCCACCGCGCTGAAGGGCACGTCAGACCCCAGCTCCTCGCAGAGACTGCAGATTTCCCCCAGAGTAAGCTTCAGTCCGAACATGACATTCATCCCGTGGATCACTGCCGCTCCGTTTCCGGATCCGCCGGCAAGTCCCGCCGCGACCGGAATCCGTTTCAGAATATTGATTTCCAGTCTTCCGGACTCCCAGGAGCTCCCGTACCGGTCAATCATCAGCTCCGCCGCGCGCCAGGCCAGATTTCGCCGGTCAGTCGGCAGATAATAGCGGTTGGTGCGGACAGAAATCCCGATATCGCCCTTCTTTCCGCCGGGAAATCTCACGAATCGCAGCTGCACATCGTCATGAAACGCCAGCTGCTGCATGATCATATCCACCTCATGGTATCCCTGCGCATCGCAGGCTCCCACGTCCAGAGACAGATTTATCTTGGCAAAGGACCGGACTGTAATCTCTTTCATGATTATTACTTCTTTTTCCCTTTCGGGTTCTTGCCGTAGTTTGTAGCTTTCAGCTCCGCTTTTTTCCGGGCTTCCTCTTCCTTCTTCGCCTCAGCGAGAGCCTTCCGTCCGGTTTTGTAGGTGCAGCCCGCCGCAGCGATGGGCCGCGGACCCTTTACATGATAGCAGCCGTCGTCCTCTCTGGCGTAGTACTCATCCAGCTCTTTGTCACGTCTTGCGCGGGCTTCCTTAGCGGCGTTCTTGCGGGCGACCTCCTTCTCATGCTTGGCGAGAACCTCCTCCACGGACTTGCCGGTGCGTTTGGCTTCCTTGTACGGATTGAACGGTTCTTCCTTCTCGTCCTTCTCGTTCTCGTCGCTCTTCTTTCTCTGCTGCCGCATGGAGAACACCATCATTCCGCCGAACATCAGGAACATCATAACCATGTAGATGACTGTATTGCGGCTCTGGTTCATCGTGCGGAAACTGATCTTCACGTCTTTTCCGAGCTTGTTTCCGTCGTTGTCAACAAAATCTCCCGAAATGGTGGCCGTGTAGACGGTGTTGTCCTTGATGGTATTCTTGCCCTTTCCGGTGGTCTTGACTTTATTGGTGTCAATCAGCATCAGAACGTATTTCGGCTCCTTGCTGTTGTAATAGATCAGCGTCGGATAGGAGTGTCCCGTGGAATCTGTAATCTTGAACTTGTCTTTGTTCGCCGCCCTGGAGGCCTTGTTTCCGACTGCGTGATTGAAGTAGACCTTGACGCACATATTGTCCTTGGTCGTATTCTTCGCCCCGTCCTTCGGGTATGTGTTGGTCACCTGGAACGATGACGCCCCAAAAATGAATGTCGCAGCAAGCATTACCATAAGCGCGGCAAGACACGCTATCGCGCCTGTTCTTTTCATACTAAAGTCCTCCGATTCTGTTTTCTTGATTTTCTGAGATCCGAAAAAAACTCTTTCAGGATCCGGGAGCAGTCCTCTTCCAGAACGCCCGTCTCCACCTCAATATTGTGGTTGAGCCGCGGTTCCTCCACGATGTCAAATACGGACCCGCAGGCGCCCGCCTTCGGATCCATCGTGCCGATACAGAGCTTCTCCATCCGGCTCCAGACCAGCGCGCCTGCGCACATGGCGCAGGGCTCGCAGGTGACATACATGGTGCAGCCGGGAAGTCTCCAGCCTCCCAGCCGTTCTGCCGCCTGGCGGATAGCGTTCATTTCCGCGTGAGCCGTGGGATCCTTCCGGGTCTCTGTCAGATTGTGTCCCCTGGCGATGATCTCGCCGTTCCGGACGATCACCGCACCGATGGGAACCTCCCCCAGCCGGAACGCCTTCTCCGCTTCGTTCAAAGCTTCTTTCATATATTCGTACTTACTCATACACCTAAAAAGTATACAACACTTCCATACAGTATTCAAGATGTTTTTGTACAGAATTCCGTGCATTACGGAGCATTCCGTCCCCGTCTTCTGCTATGAAAACCGGTATCGTTTTCTGCTTCGGAACACTGACTTTGAAGCGATTGTCGGAAAGCAGACTATGCAGCGGTTTGCAATGACCAGTTTCACGATATCCTGCTATGCAGAAGGAAGGGATTAAAATGCCCTTCTATCTATCATTATATTTACAAAAATTGGATAATTCCGTAAATTTGTTGACTTTTTTGTGACAAAACAATATAATATGATGTAAGTCTATTTGTTTATGTTTCGGAAAGGAGTCTACAATGCAGTCAAGATGTAGAAAATATAAAAAACTGATTTCAAAGACATTGAGTGTCTTTGCACTGTGCGCTGTGCTGACGGTTAGTGCATTTGCGGATACGGAAACTGCCGAATATTCAATTCACGCTGATTCCAAAAGCAATATTACTGCATACAATGACTTTGTGCTGCAGCCAGCTGTTTCAAAATCTGTATCCGAATATGAAATGATCAAGGAGTTGAGACAATATCCAACAGATACGTTGAAAGAAAATGGATTTTCACAAAAGGAAATCACTGCAATTAAAGGTCCATTGAAAGCAAAATCAAAGTATGGAAATATAACATATACCATCAACTATGATAAAATGTACCAGAAAAACGGCGAAACGTTCTTAAGAACAAAAATGACGTGGGATTGGAGTAAAGCACCAATATGTCTTTTAACGGACATTCCCGCGATGACAACCAGTGAAACATTTACTAAGGACTCTGCCACCGCAAAAGTGCAATATTATGCATATGGAAATAAAAACAAAAAAACCAGTACTTCCTCTCCCAAAGTAAAGACCGCGAATGCCGGTCAAGGAGTATACATTAAACTCAGTATGGGCAAAAACTTTGATGTATCGGAACATTCTTATAAAGAAATCCCCTTATCAGGGTCAATTACAACATCGTGGAGTGTGAGCAAAAAGCTCAAGCAAGTTGGCATTGCATCAAATTATGGGCATACCATTCTTTCATGTACTCCATCGGTATCTTTTGGTCGCTCTGCTGCAATCGGTTTCACGCCCGAAAAGAGATGTAAATACGGGGACGAGGCATACATGAAGGCAACTTTGAAATAGCAGAGGAGAGCAAAATGAAATTTAACGGATGGATTCTGCTGCTGGTCTGCATACTGGCAGGATTTTTGGCTTATATATCAGTAGAAGGTTATTTGGGTGACGGAATTGCAACTATTTGTTGCTTTATGGCGCCGGCAATTGTATACATCGGGAACAAAATAAGCAAATGATATGCGGAGCCCCAATCCTGACAAGCGTTCAACGCGTCATTATCGTTCAAGGCTGTCACTACGAAGGAAATCGCATAAAAATAATCACAGAAGGAAGGTATGTTCAGGAGAACGAGAGACTGCCGTGGTGTGTAGAAGTGCAACTGCGCTGTGTTGCTGCAACACGGCATTGCTTTTTTTATGTTTTTTTAGTAACATATACGGTAAAGAAAATGAAAAAGGAGGGCTCCGCCCTATGATTATGGATATCGCCGCGGGGATTATCATCGTTCTGTCGGCAGTCTTTTACTGTCGCAGGGGGTTTGCGGCATCAGTCATCAATATGCTTCAGTGGTTTCTCTGCATCGTCGTCGGACTGCTGCTCTGTGATAACGCCACCCGGCTCCTGACCGGACATACCGGAGCGGGAAATTTTCTGAACGGCGTATTCGAGAAAAAGCTGGCCTCCACTGGCAGCCCGCACACACAGGCACAGTCGGTATACGATGTGTTTCACGGCTATATCAGCAGCAATTCCCAGATGGTTTCCAATCCGGGAGCCTCGGACATCACTCAGATTGTCCTGGCGATTCTGTCCTTTTTTGTAATCATCGCCGCGGTGAAGCTGCTGCTGTGGCTGTTCTGCAAAATCTTCCCGCAGGAAAGCTATGACGGAATCCGCCGTTTCTTCGACCGGCTGACGGGAATTGTCTGCGGAACCGGAATGGGCATCATCTATGTTCTTCTGGCGCTGACGATGCTGCTGGCACTGATGGCGGTGTTACCGTCGGGTATCGCGTCTGCGCTGTCCGGTACGCTGGACAGTTCCTTTGTGACCGGCAGCCTGTACACCAACAACCCGCTGCTGCCCCTGCTCCGGAATCTGTTCACCTGAAGCTGACAATTCTTCTTGCAGGAGGGCTTGACAGTGACCCGGGTTTGTGATATAAAATTAAAAGTTTGAGTTTTTTCGGAACAGGAAGGACACGACATGGCAATTCTGCTGACGAACGGCAACGTATACTGTGACAGAGGTTTTCAGAGGACGGACCTTCTCATTTCAGAAGGACGGTCATTCGTTTTTGAAAAACCCGACCTCCGTCACGCAGACCGTACAATCGACTGTAAAGGCAAGATCATTATTCCCGGCTTAGCGGATGTACACGTACATTTCCGTGAACCCGGGTTTTCTTATAAAGAGACCATACGCACAGGCTCCGCGGCGGCAGCTGCCGGAGGCTATACCTGCGTCTGCACCATGCCGAATCTGAATCCGGCGCCTTCAACAAAGGAAGGTCTGCAGGTCCAGCTGGACCTGATCCGCAGGGATTCTCTCATCGACATTGTTCCCTACGGAGCCATCACCGCTGATCAGGACGGCCGCAGCCGTCTGTCCGACATGGAGACACTGGCTCCCTTCGTCTGCGCCTTCACCGATGACGGTAAAGGCGTACAGGCAGGTGCACGGATGGAGGAAGCCATGCGGCTGGCGAAGTCTCTGCATCGCATGATCGTCGCCCACTGCGAGGACGAGAGCCTCCTGGGCGGACGCGCTGTCCACGACGGCGTCTATGCGAAGAAGCTGGGCATCCGAGGAATATCTTCAGAAAGTGAATGGCGGCAGGTAGAACGGGACGTGGAGCTGGCGGCGAAGACCGGCTGCGCTTATCACGTCTGCCATATTTCCACAAAGGAAACCGTGGAAATTATTCGGCAGGCAAAGAAAAGCGGCGTGGATGTGAGCTGTGAGACAGGCCCTCACTATCTGGTCCTGTGCGATGAGGATCTGCAGGATCTCGGACGGTTCAAAATGAATCCGCCGATCCGCAGCGCGGACGATCGGGACGCACTGCGAGAGGGTCTTGCGGATGGCACAATCGACATGATCGCCACCGACCACGCTCCCCACAGCGCAGAAGAGAAATCCCGGGGAATTCTGGACAGCGCCTTCGGCATCGTCGGACTGGAAACCGCTTTCCCTGTCCTGTACAGCCGGCTGGTGTGCCGGGACAGACTCATCACAACAGAAAAGTTAATCGACCTGATGGCTCTCGCGCCGAGACGGCGCTTCCCCCTCCCGGGCGGACCCATCACAGACGGCGCCCGCGCGGATGTGACCGTCATCGACCCGGAGGCTTCCTTTGTGATAAACCCGTCGGACTTCCGAAGCAAAGGAAAAGCCACGCCATTTGAAGGCTGGGAGGTTCAGGGGAAGGTACAGATGACCTTCTGCGCCGGTACGCCGGTATATGAGGTAGAACAATGAAGCAGCAATATCTGACCGTCCGATCGGTCACCGAAATTCAGAAAAACATATATAAGATGAAGCTTTCCGGCAACTGCACGGAAATTTCCGCTCCCGGACAGTTCATCAATATCCGCCTCGCGGGCTTTTACCTGCGGCGTCCGATCTCCATCGCCAGCTGGGACGCCGCCAGCCTCACCATCGTCTTTCGGACTGTGGGGGCCGGAACAGAGGCTCTTTCCCGTGTCGAGCCGGGCACATCGCTGGACGTGCTGATGCCTCTGGGCAACGGTTTCGACCTTACAAAGGGCGGTAGCAGTCCCCTCCTCATCGGAGGCGGCATCGGTCTTCCGCCGGTTTACGGGTTGGCTCGCGCCATGGTGCAGGAGGGCATGACGCCCCGGGTCATCGCCGGGTTCAACACAAAGAATGATGTGATTCTGACAAAGGACTTCAACTTCCTGGGCATCGAACCGGTCATCACAACGATGGACGGAAGCGAGGGACTGCGGGGCACAGTAACGGACGCCGCTGCAAACGCCGACACCGGCTATGTCTATGCATGCGGTCCGGAGCCGATGCTGAAAGCAGTTTACGACATCTGCGGCGACGGACAGTTCAGCTTCGAAGCGCGCATGGCCTGCGGCTTCGGCGCCTGCATGGGCTGCAGCTGCAAAACAAAGTACGGGTACAAACGGATCTGCAAGGACGGTCCTGTTCTGCAAAAGGAGGAGATCATATGGTAAACACACAGGTTCACCTTTGTGGCCTCACCCTGGACAACCCTGTCATCCCCGCCAGCGGCACCTTCGGCTACGGCAGGGAATTCGCGGAACTCTACGACCTGGATATCCTGGGTTCCATCTCATTCAAGGGCACGACGCCGGAGGAACGGGGCGGCAATCCCCTCCCCCGCATCGCGGAATGCCCGCAGGGAATGCTGAACTCCGTAGGGCTGCAGAATCCCGGGCTGGAGGAGGTCTGCACCCGCGAACTGAAGGAACTTGCGAAAATCTATCACAAGCCGGTCATCGCCAACATCAGCGGATTCTCAGTCGAGGATTACGTGACCTGCGCAAGAGCCATGGACCGGGAGGAGCAGGTGGGCATCATCGAGGTCAATATCAGCTGCCCCAATGTCCATAACGGCGGAATGGCTTTCGGAACAGATCCCGCTTCTGCGGCCGAGGTAACAAAGGCGGTCCGGCGCGTCACGGACAAACCGGTGTTCATGAAGCTGTCACCGAATGTCACTGATATCGCTGAAATCGCCCGTGCCTGCGAGGCAGCCGGAGCGGACGGCCTGTCGCTGATCAACACCCTTCTGGGAATGCGCATCGACATTCAGCGCCGGCAACCGGTGCTGGCAAATAAAATGGGAGGCTACTCCGGTCCGGCCATCTTCCCGGTGGCGGTCCGCATGGTATATCAGGCGGCGCGGGCGGTCAGAATCCCGATTATCGGGATGGGCGGTATCTCCACGGCAGAGGATGTCATCGAGATGATGATGGCCGGTGCCACGGCGGTACAGGTGGGTGCTGCGAACCTGGTGGATCCGTTCGCCTGCCCCAACATCATCGAGACTCTCCCGACCCTGATGGAAAAGCTGAATATCAGAAATCTTGAAGAAATAATAGGAGTGATTGAATAATGGCCAAAGACGTCATCATCGCCTGCGATTTTCCAGGCAAAGCAGAAACCCTGGCATTCCTGGACCGGTTCACCGGCCGGAAGCCCTTTGTTAAAATCGGCATGGAACTGTTTTACGCTGAAGGACCCGACATCGTGCGGGAGATTAAGGCGAGGGGGCACAAAATCTTCCTCGATCTGAAGCTCCACGACATCCCGAACACGGTAGAAAAAGCGATGGCCTCGCTGGCCCGCCTGGAAGTGGACATGACCAACGTCCACGCGGCCGGCACCATTGAAATGATGAAGGCCGCCCGCAGAGGCCTCACCCGCCCGGACGGCAGCCGTCCTATCCTGATCGCCGTCACCCAGCTGACCTCTACCAGCCAGCGTGCGATGGAACAGGATCTGATGATCCATGCGCCCATCGCAGAGGTGGTCACACAGTACGCCCGGAACACCAGAGAGGCCGGGTTGGACGGCGTGGTCTGCTCGCCCCTTGAGGCCGGCGTGATCCACAAGGCATGCGGTGAAGATTTTCTGACCGTAACCCCGGGCATCCGTTTCGCCGGGGCCGCCGCAGATGACCAGTCCAGGATTACCACTCCCGCCAGAGCGAGAGAGATCGGCAGCGACTACATCGTCGTAGGCCGCCCTGTCACCAAAGCGAAGGATCCCGTCGCCGCCTACGAGCGATGCCTGACGGATTTCCTCGGCTGACGCCGGGCGACAGCCGGGCGGAACATAGCCCCCGAGCCTCGGAGCATGTGGTCGAGCGTAAGGCAGGCGAGAGAACAGCCTGCAAGGAGCGGCGAGATGCGCGCCGGGCTCGCGAGGAGAAAGACTGACAATTTGTTAATTCAGATACACGGAAGGAGTACACATGAGTAAGCAAGAAATCGCGCGGGGGCTGCTGTCCATCGGAGCTGTTTTTCTGCGGCCGGAGGATCCCTTCACCTGGGCCAGCGGCATTCAGAGCCCTATCTACTGTGACAACAGGCTGACGCTGACCGCGCCGGACGTGCGGATTAAGGTCGAGCAGGGTCTGGTTCGCATCATTCAGGAATGCTACCCTGACTGCCAGCTGGTCATGGGAACCAGCACCGCAGGCATTGCTCACGCAGCAATCGTCGGGCACCTGATGAATCTTCCCATGGGTTATGTCCGGGGCAGCCGTAAGGATCACGGCCGTACCAACCAGATTGAAGGAAAGCTTGTCCCCGGGGAAAAGACCGTCGTCATCGAGGACCTGATTTCCACCGCCGGTTCCTGCTGCGAAACCGTCGAAATCCTCAGAGAAGCCGGTGCGGAGGTCCTGGGAGTTGCCAGCATCTTCACCTACGGCATGCAGAAGGGACTCGACCGCCTGGCGGAGCACAACACAGAAAATCACAGCCTCTGCGACCTGGACACTCTGGTTGAAGTAGCTGTGGAAGCCGGATATATCAAGCCGGAGGACAAAAATAAAATACTGCGTTTCAGAAAAAATCCGTCTGACGGCGGATGGATGAAGGAGGACTGACATGAGCGAAATTCGCAACCTGATTAACATCACGGACTTTTCGGTGGAGGAAATCGATCACCTGATCGAGGTCGCCGATGATATCATCGCACAGCCGGAAAAATACCAGGACATCTGCGCCCACAAAAAACTGGCCACACTGTTCTTTGAGCCGAGCACCAGAACGCGTCTGAGCTTCACCGCGGCCATGATGGAACTGGGCGGGAACGTACTGGGCTTCGACGACGCCAGCACCAGCTCCACCAAGAAGGGAGAAAGTGTCAGCGATACAGTCATCATGGCAGGCTGCTATGCGGACATTATTGCCATGCGCCACCCCAAGGAGGGCGCTCCGGTCATTGCCGCGACAAAGACAACCGTTCCGATTATCAATGCGGGCGACGGCGGTCATTTCCACCCGACTCAGACCCTGACCGACCTCCTGACCATCAGCCGGAAAAAGGGCGGCCTCGGGAATTTCACCATCGGTCTCTGCGGCGACCTGAAGTTCGGCCGCACGGTCCACTCTCTGATCGAGGCTCTGATGCGCTATGAAAATGTGAAATTCGCTCTGATCTCACCCGAAGAACTGCAGCTCCCCGACTATGTGAAGGAAAACATGGACCGCGCCGGCGCTGAGTGGGTGGAATACCGCAAGCTGGAGGACGCAATGCCGGAACTGGATATTCTGTACATGACCCGCGTCCAGAAAGAGCGCTTCTTCAACGAAGAAGACTACGTCAGACTGAAGGACAGTTTCATTCTGAATCTGGAGCTCCTGGAGCCCGCCAAGAAGGATCTGATCATCATGCATCCGCTGCCTCGTGTCAATGAAATTTCCGTAGAGGTGGACAATGATCCGCGGGCCTGCTATTTCTACCAGGCACTCTGCGGCAAATACATCAGAATGGCACTGATTCTCTATCTTCTGGGCATCAAATAGATTTAAACAGGAAAGCGAGGTACATTAATGAATATCGATGGAGTAAACACCGGCGTCGTACTAGATCACATCAAGGCAGGAAAAAGCATGCAGATCTATGAACTCATGCGGCTCGACAAGCTGAAATGCTGCGTTGCCATCATCCAGAACGCAGACAGCGCGAAATACGGAAAAAAGGATATCATCAAGGTAGACGGCGACCTTAACCTGGATTTTGACATACTGGGATATATCGACAGCAACATCACCGTCAACATCGTCGAGAACGGCCGCCTGGAGAAAAAGGTTCACCTGGACCTGCCCGAGACGCTGACTAATGTCATCAAATGCAAGAATCCACGCTGCATCACATCAATCGAGCAGGAAATCCCCCACAAATTCCGTCTCGTCGATCGGGACAAAAAAGTGTACCGCTGCATCTACTGCGACGCGGAATACACTGAATAGACGTCCATTTCACCAAAAGCCGGCCTTTGCAAAAAGACCGGCTTTTACTGTACAGAGCGACCCTTACTGTGCCGACGGTTTGCCGTACAGAACGACCGGCGGGCGAACCGGATTCTCCGCAGCTCCTCCACCGGCGTGCAGATATCTGCGAGAATCTCCCGTACAACAGGAACCCTCCTGCAGTACATCTGCAATACCCGCTGATCCGCCAAAAAATCCCTTGCAATCAACGGCCACTCGTGTTACACTTTATGATGTGTGAGGGGCGCACCCCTCGTTAACACGCAATTTAAGCGCGTGACCCATTTTCGGGTCGATATATCCGGCACTATTGCCGGCAGCCGACACGCTTCCGTGGCTCAGTTGGCAGAGCAGCGCATTCGTAACGCGCAGGTCGGCGGTTCGAGCCCGCCCGGGAGCTCCATAAAGAACTTCTCCTCACAGAGAGGTTCTTTTTTTCTTTGTGACAAAGACTTCTCGGCGCGAACTTCGTTTGTCCGTTCCAACCTGCCGGTTCATAAGCGGTGCCCGAGACACGAGTCACAGCGCAAGCTAAGGCGTAAGCCACGCGCCAGTTATGGCGTCGACCCATAATTGGTTCAATATTTTTTTCGTTCTGAGTCAATGTTGAATCAGAATACCGCCATTCCGCCATTTTTGCACCGGTTGAAATCCGGAATTCCCGCATTTTCAGGGATTTTCCCGGGATTGCCGACAGGCATCAAAATTTTTTACAAAGTATTTTTCAGCAATTATCGTTGAAATTTCAACACCACTCGATAAAATATCATTTTATTTCCGGATTTCTTTTGCAAGTTTGGCACGGTATATGCTTTGTACTAGGGGTGAATAAAGGATAAAAAAGAAACCAGATAAAGGAACTCAGTGTTTTGTGAATGGAGGTATTCAAGATGAAGAACGAAAAAATCATGAGAAAAGCTTTTGCAGACGCGGCGAACGAGATGCTCTACGTTTCCGATCCGGAAATCATGGAAGCCGTAATTGAAAACACGATGGAGAGCAGAATCGGAAAAGTCTGCGGAAAAGATGAAATCAGAGCTTTTGTGAAGGCCGAGCTGGCGAAGATGAACGATGCGACATCCGACTACAGCTTCCGGTGGTCCTTCAACAACTAATCAAGCCCATAAACCCTAATTAAAGCCCATAATAAATGATCCAATAAATCCTCAATACTTTTTAATGGATCACGAACTGCCCCGACTACCCACGGGGCGGTTTTTTTGTGTCATTTCAATCGCTCTTGCGGTTTTACTGTTTCGTCTGTATAATTAGTGTATGCTCAGTGCCGCCCGTCAGGCCCTGCGCGGTTATGCGGGCAGATATGAACTTACAGAACAGGAGTGCAGCAATCATGGAGAAACTGTCAGAGAAGAAAATCAGCCGGGCCCTGCAGGACACCGAATTTTTCAAAACATTGGAACCAGCGGAAATGATGTATGTTCTGGTATCCGACATCATTCTCAGAGGAGACGTGAAAAAATCCAACTTTGAATACTGGCTCACCCAGGAGGAGCGCTGGCCGGAAATCAGTGCTGAGGACCGCATGGATCAGGTTCTCCGCGTGCTGGAGGACGAGAGCCCCTCGGCAGCACTGCAGGCTTTTCAAAAGGTCGGATTTATGCGCTTCTGCATGCCGCGCTGCTTCCCGATCCGGAAGCTGATGGACAAAAAAACCTTCTACTCTATCATCGACAACTTCAATCAGCTGGAGTACCGAAGAGACGACCTGGCCTTCAAGCTCGCGCTGTTGATGTTCTCCTTCGACCCACTGGCGACCGAGGAAACACTTTACGACGCCAATTTCGACCGGGACGCCATCAACTGGATCTGCAATCTGATTTATTTCTATATGGAGTTCATCCGCCTGAACACTCCGAAAAAGTTGAAATCCTTCGTCGGCAAATTCGGGAAAGACTTCTATTTCGATATGAACGACTACGCCTGGGCCATCCTGAAAATCACCAAAATGCGTGAGCTGAAGCCGCTGAAAAGCAAAGACCATGTCCTCAGCTGGATGAACCAGGGAGTTCCTTTGGACGCTGAAGATCTGGAGCTGACCCGGGAGGATATTCTGGAGGCCGGCGCGGAGAGCGAGGACGAGGTCACAGCAATCCAGCAGCTTCTCATCGAGCACTGCCAGAAAAAGCCCCTGGACAATATCCGGGAGCTTGAACTCAGTCTGGTGAAAAATCTGACGCAAAAGGAAATCGATCGGACCATTCGCCGCGTGCGCAAAGCCAAAGAGCGCCGCTATTAGCCACTGCTGTATCGGTCGACGTATGCCGGCGGTTTTCAACGGATTCGATTGTAGGCGCAGCCGTCGAACATCAGATCGAACCGGCAGATGCTCCGGTTCCCGCAGTAATCGCAGGGAGTGCTGTCCTTTGTCTTCATCGGATGGATATCGATGACGCCCTCCAGCATGTCCGCGACAAATTCCTGCACCTTTTCGTCCACTGCCTCCTGCAGCTCCGCAAACTCCTCGTCGCTGACCAGAGAGCCCTCCGGCGAACCCTTCAGTCCACCGGCAGTAATACGGACAGGCGCGATGCTTGAGGTACCCTCGAATTCTCCGGCAATCTCCCTCACGACCTTCGGATCATCCACCATAATCCCGTTCAGTCTGAAGCGCTTCCGGAGCTCCGCCTCCAGCCGTTCCGCACGCTCCTCATCAGACTCACCGCCTCTGTCCGATGCTCCCGTAATGCTCCCGTCGACTCTGGGATCCTGTATATGGAAATAGAAGACCCCGGCCGGTCTGCGGATTTCCTCCTGCACCACCTCGTCTCCCGCCGGTTCTGTCTGAGATGAATCGCCCTGCGCCGCCCTCATGTACAACATCAGCTGCAGCCGGTAGCCCGCCCGGACCTCCTCCTGCTTCAGCTGGAGATTCCCCGACTTGTAATCGATAATTTTCAGCCGATCGTCCGGCAGCCTGTCCAGGCGGTCGATCCGGCCCTCAATGCACACCTCCGTGCTCCCGACCTTTACCACAACAGGACGTATCGGTCGTCCCGTTCCGAATCCGACCTCAAATCGGCTGCTGCTGATCTCTCCGGACCGGGCGTGCTCCACCAGAACCCACAAAGACTTCAGACAGGTATCCTCAATGCGTCGGGTTTTGTAACGTTCCTCGTTTCCCAGGGAAAACAGGCCGTCGCGATACCCCTCGGTCTCCTCCGCAAGAGCCCTGCGGACCAGTTCGCGGCATTCTTCCTTTGTTACCGTCTCCCATGCCTGCTCCCGGGACAGCCGCGCGGTAATCCGCATCAGACAGCCGTGATAAATATCTCCGATCTCCCGGCTTGCCACCTGAAAAATCCGCCGCTCCTCCGGCTCCAGTCCATAGGTGACGTAATATGCAAAGGGACATCTGGCATAGGTTTCAATTCTCGACGGCGACAAAGTGCGGGTTCCTCCGTTTTCGCTCTTGAACAGCAGACTGCTGTAACGGGACGGAAGGGTTTCTGTCCGGTTTTCAAAGGACAGGTCTTTGTCGATCTGCTCCATCACCTCCGGCAGATGCTCCCGGTACCATCTTTCAACCGGAGCCCATACGGGAGCACGGCGCACTCCTTTTTGTTCCAGACGCATCCTCTCCACAAGATGCCGCAGTGTGCTGATGCGACCTCCGACCAGCGCCTCCTCATCCTCGCGGTTGATAATGTCGCGGCGGATTTCGAGGGACGGAAAGATACCCGTCAAAGTGTCGACGATATCGGATCTCCTGAGTTCCCGGCCCTCTTCGTCTCCGGTGGAATATCCGATCCACAGATGTTCCGACGGTCTGGACATATTACGGTAGATGGCGAGGCGTTCCTCCTGAAGACGGATCTGATCCACCTTGCAGATTTCGTGCCCGTCCTCCGCCAGCTGCTGCCGCTCCTCCGGCGAGAAAAGTCCCTCGTCGGCCGCCTCCGCCGGGAGCACACCCTCATTGGCACCCAGAACGACCAGTGCCTTCAGCTGCCCGCTTCTCGTCCGCTGCATAGTTCCCATCATCAGATCATCGATGGAGGACGGCAGAACGCCGATTTCAATCTGTTTCAGCCCCGCGGTGAAAATTTCAATAAAGTCTCCGGCATCAAAAGGTTCGTCGCCGATCAATTCTACAATCTGATCGAAAAGTCCGATAATCATGGTGAAGATCTGTCTCGTCTCTTCTGCTTGATCATCTGCATCATTCTCCTCCTGGAGGCGCATGAACTCCTGCAGTTTTTCCTCCATCCCAAGCGGCCCGGTCAGGTATCCGAAAAATCCGGTCAGGAATTCCCGTACCGTCCGGCTTTCGGCAATGATTTCCTCCAGTCCGCCGAATATTTCCATCGCCTGCTCCCGCAGTTCCTCCAGCGCCGCCATTCCGTCTGCGCCGTATTCAAACCCGCCCTTCTCAAAGGGTTTTTTCCACATCGTTCCTCTGATGCGGTATTTCAGCGCGTAATTTTCCAGACGCTCCACCTCGTCTACGGTCAGGCTCGTGAATCCGGTTTTCAGCGTCCGCATCACGTCAGTAAAACGGTACCGGTTTGCGACCGACTGAAGCATAGAGACCAGAAATATTGCGGGATTGGAATTAAGAATGCCCCGCTTGCTGTCCAGAAACAGGTCGATACCGTATTCCCGGAATACACGCGAAACGGCCTGCGCCCTGACGCTCTGGTCGTTGCAGATTACCACGATGTCGCGATACCGGTATCCGTGCTCCCGAATAAGCCCCAGAATAAACGCTGCCGCCGACTCCGCCTCATTATATATATTTGCCGCCTCACAAATGGTAATTCCGTCGCTGTCTTCCGCTGTTTCAGGCACCGGCGCGTACAGCTCATGCTCAAGATGCGCGATTGCCGGCCGCCGAAAATCCGAGCCTCCCCCCGGAGCATCAACAGGGCGCGTGTATTCCGGTCCGATTTTCTTCAGCTCTCCAAGAGGGCATCCGACTTCCTTCCCTGCTTCAATCAGTCTGTGCATTACTGTTCGCGTCAGGGAGAAAAGTTCCTCGTCCCGGCATCCTTTGTCGCCGGTCAAAACAATATTGACTTCCTCCGCAGCTCCCATCAGCCCCCGGAGCACCTTCACGGATTTCGGAGCGAAGCTGTCGAACCCGTACACCCAGATACGTGCACCGCTGACGATTCCGGACCGTCCGATGCGGTCAATGTACAGATCAATGTAATCCTCTGAATCAGTGTACTTCCCTTCTATTTTTTTTTGATATTCACCGTAGATAAGGGAAAGGTCTGACAGTTTTCTGTGAAGCAGCGTTTTCTCCGGCACGCTGTCTCGAACCGCACGCAATCCTTCCGGAGTAACACCATACTGCTTCAGCTCGGAGATGAAATCATTTGCCAGCTCCACAAAGGAATTTTTCGCCATATTTCCTTTGAATACCTGAAGCTCACCGTCTTTTTCTCTGGCAATCTGTGTCAGCAGCATCTGCCGTCCGTATTTGTCGATAAAAGTCCGACGACCGCCGCCCAATTCCCGAAGGATATTGTGACCAAGACGCGACATGCTGAACACATCCAGCCCCACCAGTCCGGTCACATTCAAATATCGAAAAGCCTGCCGCTCCGCCTCCAGAGTGTACTGATCCGGAACGATGATCAGAACTCTCCGATCCTCGCTGAAGCCGGGCGATCCAGAACAGGCGATTTGCGCGCTGCCCATGTCCGGCACATTACCTGTAGAAGCCGATGCAGCGCCCTTGACCGGTGCAGTACTAAGGGTTGGCGCATTGCCCACGCCCGGTGCAGTTCCCGCGATGCGGTCATAGATGAATTTTTCTTTGTTGACACTTTCTCTTCCATAATAAATATTCAGCATTTTTCAAGAATCTCCAAAAGCTCTCCGGCTTCTTTTATCTCGTGATCCGGTCTGTAAATTCCCACTTTGTCTTCCGGGCGCATGGATCGCGACCAGCCCACAAGCACAGCCTCGATGCCGGCGTTATGAGCACATCCCATATCATAATGCGTGTCCCCTACAAACAAAGCCTGATCCGGTCTGACATCCAGCTTCTCCAGGCCGATCAGTGCCGGTTCAGGTTCCGGTTTATGCACCGTGGTATCGTCGCAGGTTACGATTGCCGAAAAAGTATCCTCCATTCCCAGGTACACCAGCGCCCGCTCCAGTGAATCCCGCGTTCTGGATGTGACAATTCCCATCCGGTATCCGCGGCGTCTCAACTCTCCGATCAGCTGCCTCATGCCGGGAAACAGATACCAGCGATTCTGATCCTGCGCCGCCTGCCAGTCGCGATAAATTCTCAGCGCATCCTCCAGGTCATGCTCCGGAAAAAATCTGACCATAGTCTCTCTGAGCGGCTCTCCAAAAGTGTGATATAAAAGCTCGTCGTCCGTTCTTCTGCCCCGAATTGTCATAAATGTGTGCTGCCAGGAATCGATTACAAGCTGGTTCGTATCTCCGACGGTTCCATCATAGTCAAACAGTACCGCCTTGATGCGGCCGGCCGGATCCGGATGCCGGGATGCCGGCGAACCCAACGACGGATTTTGCGACTCCGGATGCCGGGATGCCGGCGAACCCAGTGACGCTGTTTCGGGCATACGTGATGCCGACGCAGACCGCAGCGATGTGGGTGACGAAGCATGCGGCAGCGCTGTCAATGTGGACGCAGTAAATTCTGCCGGCGGCGTTTGGGAAAAATCTGTGAATTTGTCTTTGTTACTTATGCTCATAAAAAGGTAAAATCTTCTCCTCAATGATCTTGTATATATGGGCGCTGTTGATGCGGCCGCGGCTGTCGTCCTGCGTCAGAATCAGATTTTCTCCGATAATACGGTCGTTCATCTGATAGGCGCGCAGACGATATGCATTTTCTATACAATAATCCAGATTTCTCAGCATCCCGAAGTGTTCCCAGATCAGGGTTCTGCCGTCAGGCAGATAAATCGTAAAATCCGGATAATACGTTCTCCCATCCTCATCACAATAGGGAAATTTCTCTTCATAATGAAAAATTATACCGTATGTATAAAGTGCATTGGCAATGATGACCTCGGATTTAGAGCGAACCATCTCGCCGTAGCAGGTTTCATGAATATGCTTTCTCGGGTCCTTGGGACATTTTTCATAGTCGGCTTGATTTTGTTCCGCGCGAAGACGCAGCCTCCGATTTTTCAGAATTCTTTGGACCTGTGCAGGCATTTCTGCGATAATATCCTGTGGATCACGCCGATCCATATGTTTCATCATGCGCTCCAGGAGCTCTATGTTTTGTTCGCAAAATAAAATCAACCGCTGCGCTGCAGACTTTTCCGCCAAAGTCTCGATGCGGGAAGGATCCTTCGTAATGTTGGTCTGAAGACGCCGGCCTTCAACCGTTGAAAGAGCATAGCAATCAACACGCCCGCCTCTTGTCCGGATGTACAACGTACCATCCTCTGCACAGCACTTCGCCGCGCGAAGCTGTCCGAGCATTTTCCTCTGCACCCGCAGTTCACGCTGCATCGCATCATACAAATCCTTCAATTTCACACACCTCTCTTCCGCGGCGGCGCAGGCAGACGTAATAACTGTTCCGGCCCACGCCGTTACGCGCTGACTGTTCACACTTCCAGGCTCACGCTCCGGGACGGTCATCGAGCCGCCGACTTACGCATCGCCGCAAACGGCTTGTCGCTCACCCTTCGAGCGCTCTGTTTCTGCGGCTCGACGTCCGAAGCAGAGCTTTACATTCTTATACTTTCCGCGTTTCAGGTTTTTCTGTTTTACAACAGCCTCACCATAAACATTTTATCATCTCGCGCCATCTCAGGCAATATGATGTGAATCTATGGTAATCATTCATTTTATATTGGCTCACGATCGAGATTCTAACTCGATTTCTCAATAGCCGGGAGTCGAGTCTCGACAGAGGTCAGACGGAACTTCGAGTTGCCACATTTTTGGCTTTTTTCGAGAAATGTGGCAGATTTCATGAGTTTTCTGCTATGTATAACATATGCTTTAAAGTTAGAGTGTCGAATTTACGTCATTCGTACCTGATTTTGTAAAATCTCGCATCGTTAAAGTGAGCACAGTGTGCATTTTTCTATGCAAAATAGTAAAAAATGTAAATTCGCCTCGGAAAACCTGCCACATTTTCGGTTTTTTTCGCGTTTTGTGGCAGATTTTCCGAACAAGGGTCGTTTAAGCGGGTTTGTAATCGTTAATTTACGATGTGTTATTTTACATCAGTCACAGTTCGTCATTCGTCGCCAGTCGTCGCCCGCTTGTTGACTAGCCCTCATTCCTCACCCGTCCGTCGGGGCAGCCTACGGGTGGCGGTCTCGGACTGCGTACGCTCGCCGCGCTCCCATCGGAGTCGGCAACAATCTCGCCAGAGCGCAGCATACGGGCGGCGGTCTCAGCGCGGCGTACAGTCGCCGGTCCGCCCCTCGGGGCAACGCGCAGGCGATATCCTCAGATTTTCATCGTCAGGGAAATCTTTTTCTTTGCCCGGTCGATGGAAAGGATCCTGACTTTTACGGTATCGCCGACGGATACGACATCCATCGGGTGGGAGACGTACTTGCTGCTGAGCTGAGAAATGTGAACGAGGCCGTCCTGCTTGACTCCGATGTCTACGAAGGCGCCGAAGTCTACTACATTGCGGACGGTGCCGGTCAGCTCCATGCCTTCTTTCAGGTCATCGAAATCGCGGACATCGTTGCGGAAGACTACGGGCGGTGCGGAGTCACGGGGATCACGTCCCGGTTTTTTCAGCTCTTCGATGATATCCAGGAGCGTGGGCTTGCCGACACCCAGGTCTTCGGCCATCTGGTCTATGCTGCGGCTCAGTTTCTTTGCCGGATAGGCGGCGGCAATGCGTTCATCCAGCGCATCACCGACTCCGCCGGCGACGATGGCGGAGTCATCAATCCCGATTTTCTTCATCATCGCCTCGGCCACCTTGTAAGACTCCGGATGCACTGCCGTCCGATCCAGCGGCTGATCCCCGTCCGCGATTCGCAGAAATCCGGCGCATTGCTCGAACGCTCCGGCACCCAGCCTGGAAACTTTCAGCAGCTGCCGCCGATTCGTGAAGCGGCCGTTCTCCTCGCGCCACGCCGCGATGTTGCGAGCGATACCCATATTGATTCCCGCCACATAGGAAAGAAGCGACGGGGAGGCGGTATTCAGATCCACACCGACCCGGTTCACACAGTTTTCCACCACGCCGGTCAGTGCGCTTTCCAGCATTTTCTGATTGATGTCATGCTGATACTGACCGACGCCGATGTGCTTCGGGTCGATTTTCACCAGCTCTGCCAGAGGGTCCTGAAGCCGGCGGCCCAGTGACATTGCACCGCGCGTCGTGACGTCCAGATCCGGATACTCCTCCGACGCAAGCTTAGAGGCGGAATAGACCGATGCACCCGCCTCGTTGACGATGGTGTACTGAATCTGCAGACTGTTCTTCCGGATGAAACCTGCCACCACCTCTTCTGTCTCGCGGGAGGCAGTACCGTTGCCGATGACGATGATATCGCACCCGTATTTGTTAATCATCCGCAGAAGCGTCCGCTCCGCACCCGCCACATCATTGCGGGGCTGCGTCGGATAAATCGTTGCGTAGGCCCGAAGCTTTCCGGTGCCGTCCAACACAGCGACCTTGCAGCCGGTGCGGTATCCCGGGTCGATGCTGATGACGCGCTTGTCCTTCACCGGCGGAACCATCAGAAGGTTCTCCGTATTTTTTGCGAAAATACGGACCGCCTCCCGCTCCGCACGTTCTGTAAGAGTTTTCCGCACCTCTCGTTCTACCGACGGTGCAATCAGACGTTTGTAGGCGTCCGTGACAGTCTGCTCCAGCAGGGGCACAAAGATCGATCTGCGGTTGCGGATTGTCTGTTTCTCAATCAGTCCGATGATTCTGTCCGTATCCGTCTCCACCCTGACCTTCAGCATCTTTTCCTTCTCACCCCGGTTGATGGCCAGTATCCGGTGGTTCGGAATTCTGGCGATACCCTCGCTGCTGTCATAGTACATATCGTAGACAGATTTTTCCTCCGGATTCATGGCCTCCGTGACGAGTTTCCCGAACCGGAAGGTTTTGTCCCGAATCACCTCGGTGAGGTCGGCATCATCCGCGATCATCTCCGCGATGATATCACAGGCTCCATGAAGCGCGTCTGCCGGAGAGGCGACTTCTTTTTCGGGATTGACAAAATCCTGTGCGACGGTTTCCGGATCACCCTTTGTCTGCTGCTGAGCATAAAGAATCATGGCCAGCGGCTCCAGCCCGCGGGCTCTCGCTTTGCCTGCCCGGGTCGCCTTCTTCTGCCGGTACGGCTTGTATAGATCCTCCACCCTCTGCAGGACTTCCGCCCGGTCGATTTCCGCGGAAAGCTCTTCTGTCAGTTTCCCCTGCTCGCCGATTAGACGCTTAACCTCCTCCTTGCGTTCCTGAAGATTCCGTAGATACTCCAGACGTTCCGCCAGATCCCGCAGGGTAACGTCTGTCAGTCCGCCGGTGGCTTCCTTTCTGTAACGGGCAATAAACGGAATCGTATTTCCGTCGTCAATCAGTTCAATGGTGCTTTCCACCTGAGAGTGGCGAATGCGAAATTCCTCCGCTAATACTTTGACAATGTCCATAATTCTCCTTATAAAAGACGGCCGGCCCTGAGCCGGCCGCCTGTTTACAGCTGCTTCAACTCTTCATTTATAAAAGGATCCAGTGCGCCGTCCATGACTGCGCTGACGTTTCCGACCTCCGCTCCGGTCCTGTGGTCCTTCACCATCGTATAGGGCTGGAAGACGTAAGACCGAATCTGCGAACCCCAGGTTATCTGAGAAAAGTCCCCTTTGATTTCCTTCAGATCTTCCTTGTGCTGCTGCTCCGCAAGATCCATCAGTTTGGACATCAGTATCTTCATGGCGACTTCACGATTCTGGTGCTGGCTTCGCTCATTCTGACAGGTGACGACGATGTTAGTCGGAATGTGGGTGATACGGATGGCCGAATCGGTTTTGTTGACGTGCTGACCGCCGGCCCCGCTGCTGCGGTAGGTGTCTACGCGGATGTCATTGGGATCGATATCCACCTCAATATCGTCATCGATCTCCGGCATCACCTCAAGCGCCGCAAAGGATGTCTGCCGCTTGCCCGCCGCGTTGAACGGGGAAATCCGAACCAGCCGGTGGACGCCCTGCTCATGCTTCAGATAACCGTAGGCGTTCTCGCCTTCCACCAGGAAAGTGGCACTCTTGATACCGGCCTCTGTGTCATCCTGGAGATCGACGATGTTCACGGTATACCCCTTGGATTCTGCCCAGCGGGTGTACATCCTGAGAAGCATCTCCGCCCAGTCCATAGCTTCTACACCGCCGGCTCCAGCGTGCAGGGACAAGACAGCGCTGTTGTGGTCATATTTTCCGCTCAGCAGTGTTTCCAGTTTGAAGTTCTCCAGTTTTTCGGAAAATAACCGAAATCCCTCAATTACATTATCGGCTTCCTCTTCATCCTCCATCTCGTCTGCCAGATCAGTCAGTTCTTCAATGTCTGACAGCTCGCTCGACAGCTTCTCATATTTCTCGATTCGGCCGTCGATACCGCTCTTCTTCTTCAGCAGAGCCTGCGCAACCTCCGGATCGTCCCAGAAGCCTTCCGCCATCGTCTTCTGGTTCAATTCTTCTGCCTGCTTTTTCAGCTCCTCCAGTCCCAGCGACTCACCGATTTCGGTGAGTGTCTTCTTTTTTGCGGGCAGTTCCTGCTTTATCGGATCTAATTTGAGCATTACATATTCTCCCTTTCCTTCTCAAGATCGGACTGCATATGGCAGTTTTTGTATTTCTTTCCGCTGCCGCACCAGCATTTGTCGTTCCGTCCCAGTTTTGGATGATCACGGCGCACGGTCTGCTGCTTCTTCTCTCTCTCGGGCATCGCCGCCCCCTCGGGGAGTTCCTCTTCCGTTCCGCCGGCCATCGCCTGCAGAATACCGGAGTCTACATCCTCCGCCTTGGATTCTCCGCCGATCTGTATCACTGTACGCCTCTCTGTATCGGTTTCCAGCGTGACACTGTAGCAGTACTGAACAGTCTCTTCCTTAATCTCGTTAATCATGCCCTCGAACATATCGAATCCTTCCTGTCCGTAGGCAGCCACAGGATCCTGCTGTCCAAGCGCACGAAGTCCGATTCCTTCCCGCAGCTGATCCATGGCGTCAATCTGATCCATCCAGTGATTGTCCACAACGCGTAGCAGAATCATGCGTTCCACCTCACGCATCCGCTCTATGCCGATTTCCTGTTCTTTCTTCTCATACATCGCCTCGAACTGGGCATCGATATCCTCTTCCAGGGATTCCGGCGTCATGGAGATCAATTCGTCGGTGTCGTATTCGTCTTTACCCTGATACTGTCTGGTGATGCGCTTCAGATTCCGGTTCAGTGTCGGGAAATCCCATTCCTCCGGGAACTTGGATTCCAGAACAACGCTCTGCACGGTCTCGTGCACCAGATCCTTCATCATGTTCATGATGTATTCTCTGAGATCCTCGCCGAACAGCACCTTGCGGCGCTCGCCGTAGATGATCTCCCTTTGTTTGTTCATGACATTATCGTACTGGAGTACATATTTACGGATTCCGAAGTTGCGGCCCTCCACCTTCTTCTGCGCGCCCTCGATGGAGCGGGACAGCATTCCGGCCTCGATGGATTCGTTCTCTTCCAGTCCCATTCTTGCGACGATGTTCTGCATCCTTTCGCCGCCGAACAGCCGCATCAGTTCGTCCTCCAGAGAGATAAAGAACTGAGTCGTACCGGGGTCGCCCTGACGGCCGGCACGTCCGCGCAGCTGGTTGTCGATACGTCTGGATTCATGACGTTCCGTACCGATAATGCAGAGTCCGCCCAACTCCACAACCTTGTTGTGCTCCTCGTCTCTTTCTTCCTTTACTGCGTCGTAGAATTCCTGATAAGCCCTCCGCGCGTCCATCAGCTCCTCGTCGTCTGACTTGGCAAAGCCGGTGGCAAAACTGATAGCCTCCTCCGAGTAGCCCTTCTTCTTCATCTCACGCCGGGCCTCAAAGTCCGGGTTTCCGCCCAAAATAATATCGGTACCGCGGCCGGCCATGTTGGTGGCGATGGTGACCATGCCCAGACGTCCGGCCTCCGCGACGATCTCCGCTTCCTTCTCATGCTGCTTGGCGTTCAGCACGTTGTGGGGTATACCCCGTTTCTTCAGCAAGTCGCTGACGATTTCTGACTTCTCGATGGAAATCGTACCCACCAGCACCGGCTGTCCGGTTTTGTGCACCTCCGCCACGCGGTCTGCAATCGCAAGGAATTTTCCATGCTCCGTCTGATAGACGGCGTCCTGCATATCGTTGCGGATGACAGGCTTGTTGGTGGGGATCACGACGACGTCCATGTTGTAGATATCTCTGAACTCGTCTTCTTCCGTCTTGGCGGTACCGGTCATGCCCGCCAGTTTCTCATACATGCGGAACAGATTCTGCAGCGTGATGGTGGCCAGCGTCTTGGATTCCGAACGGACCTTCAGATGCTCCTTGGCCTCGATGGCCTGGTGAAGCCCGTTGCTGTAGCGGCGTCCGAACATCAGACGTCCGGTGAATTCATCAACGATGATAATCTCGCCGTCCTTGACGATATAGTCCACATCCCGTTCCATCAGAGAATGCGCCTTCAGTGCCTGCTGAATCGCATGGTTGATCTCCATGTTTTCCGGATCTCCGAGGTTCTCCAGCCCGAAGAACGCCTCCGCGAGCTTGACGCCCTTATCCGTCAGAGATACCTGCTCATCCTTTTCTTCGACTTCATAATCCGCATCCGGATCATCCGGCTCTTCCGCCTTGGGATCCGTCTTATAGCCCTTTTTCAGGTCCTTCACAAAACGATCCGCCTGGCGGTACATATCGGTGGACTGGTTCCCCTGCCCGGAAATAATCAGCGGGGTTCTTGCTTCGTCGATAAGGATGGAGTCCACCTCGTCCACGATAGCGAAGTTCAGGCCGCGCTGCATCAGTTCCTCTTCATAGGTGACCATATTGTCCCGCAGGTAATCGAAGCCGAACTCGTTATTTGTGCCATAGGTGACGTCCGCCTGATACGCCGCGCGCCTCGTCTCATCGCTGATCCCGTGGATCACGCAGCCAACGGTAAGACCCAGCCAGGTATAGAGCTTGCCCATCCACTCCGAGTCGCGCTTCGCCAGATAGTCGTTCACTGTCACCACATGAACGCCTTTTCCGGACAGAGCATTCAGATACACCGGCAGTGTCGCCACCAGCGTCTTGCCTTCACCGGTCTTCATCTCGGCGATGCGGCCCTGATGGAGCACCACGCCGCCGATCAGCTGAACGTGAAAGTGCTTCATGCCTAGAACACGCCAGGCCGCTTCACGGCACACTGCGAAGGCTTCCGGAAGAATGTCGTCCAGTGTTTCTCCGTTTTCCAGCCGTTCCCGGAACTCCGGCGTCTTCGCCTTCAGTTCCTCATCGGTCAGCGCCTGCATCTCTTCATCATAGGCTTCGACGCGGTCCGCGATTTTCTCGATCTTTCTGACCTCTCTTTTGTTCAGGTCGCCAAATATTTTTTCTACCAGGCTCATTTTCTGCTGTCCCCTTTCTGCAGTTCCTCTTCCGGTTTCTCTTCCACCCTCAGGTTGATTTCCAATGCCTTGCGGCTGTCCGCACGGGTCACCTTGCCGGTGAATACTTTGTCGCCCGCGTCATATTCAAAGCTGTCGCCCGCCGCAGGCATCTTATCGATCAGGAGCACCACCCATCCGTTCACGGTGGTTGCATCCAACTCTTCCTCTTCGTCGAAGTAGTCGAACATCTTCTCTACGTTGGTACTGCCCAGGATGCGGTAGCTTCCGTCCTGGAGAAGTGTAATGTCCGGACTTTCCACCTCGTCGTGCTCATCATAGATTTCGCCCACCAGCTCCTCTATGATGTCCTCCATCGTCACCAGTCCCTCTGTCCCGCCGTACTCGTCCACGACGATGGCAATCTGGGATTTGCTGGCCTGCATCTTCTTGAGCAGATCCGCGCATTTGATGGAGCCGGCCACAAAGACCACAGGCTTGACATAGTCGGCAATGGTCTTGCGGGACCCGGAGATGAAATTGTGAAAATCCTTCTGATTCAGCACGCCCAGAATCTTGTCCAGGTCCCCCTCATAGACGGGGACTCTGGAAAAGCCGGTGTCTTTGAACAACGCAGCGACGTCCTTCTTTGTCGCCTCAATATCGATAGCCTTGATATCCACCCGCGGCGTCAGCACATCCCAGGCCTCCAGATCGTTGAATTCAATAGCGTTCTGGATCAGTTCGCTCTGATCGGACATAATACTGCCCTCGGTCTCCGCCTCCTCGACGATGGTCTTCAGTTCCTCTTCGCTGATGGAATGCTCAGGACTTGCCTTGAACAAAATCATCAGGAATTTTTTCCACATGCCGAACAGCCAGTTGACCGGCGTGAAGACGATCATTAACACGCGGATCAGCGGTGCGGCGAACCGGGCGAAACTCTCCGGATATTCCTTGGCGAGGCTCTTGGGCGAGACTTCTCCGAAAATCAGGACCACCAGGGTCATGACCACCGTCGATACCGTTGCTCCGTAGCGGCCGTAAAGCGCCACAAAGAACACCGTCGCTACAGCGGTGTTGGTGATGTTGGCAATATTGTTGCCCACGAGAATGGTTGACAAAAGGCGGTCGTACTGGTCTGCCAGTTCCAGCACGCGTTTCGCCCTGCGGTCGCCGTCATTGGCCTGATTCTTCAGCCGAATTTTGTTCAGCGAAGTAAACGCTGTTTCCGTAGCAGAAAAATATGCTGACAGAATCAGCAGGCACACGATGGCCGTAATATACATCCCATATTGTCGGGCGTCCATTGAATCCGATTCCTCCATCTGCTGCCGGCAGGCGGCCGGCAACACGTTCTCTGGTGACAGTTCATCAATTTATCATACCATATAACGAATGGAAAATAAAGGGGAACGCAGTGAGTTCAGCGAATCTTCACAACGCCGTAACAGAGAGTTAATCTCTTAAGATCGCCCGCATTCAACAGAGGTGTGATGCGCCCGCAGCGCTGCTGACAAACTGCCGCCAGTGCCCATTAAGTCCGACGGGGACTTAATGAGCAGACATTAATTACGCTGGACTTAATCTGCAAAAAACGAGTGTCTGGCAGTTGCCGCTTGAAAACAGGGACAACATCGGTGTAAAATAATATTCACAATATATGAACTCACACATCTGGAGGAAATCATGACAACACGAACAGAGCTGCTGAAGCTTCTCAGGAGCAGCCGGGGAGAGTTTCTCTCCGGACAGAAAATCGGTGAAACGCTGGGGATATCCAGAAACTCAGTCTGGAAGGCTGTCGCACAGCTGAAAAAGGAAGGCTATCCGATCGAAGGCAAATCCAACGCCGGCTATCGGCTGACTGCCGCTTCAGATCCGCTGACGCCCGGCGATGTGGAATCCGTACTGAGAGTTCCCTGCGACATTCAGGTTCACGATGTCGTTACCTCCACCAACGACATTGCCCGATCCATGCCGCTCAGCCACCGTCCTGCGGCCATAATCGCCAATCAGCAGTCAGCCGGCCGCGGCCGGCTGGGGAGGTCTTTTGAGTCGCCGGGAGGCACAGGTCTCTATATGACCATCGCGCTGAAGCCGGCCTTCGCTCTGAACAAGGCCCTGTTCGTCACCATGGCCTGCGCCGTCGCCGCATGCCGCGCCATCGAGAGAGTCTGCGGCGTGAGCCCTTCCATCAAATGGGTCAACGATATTTTCCTGGAACAAAAGAAAATCTGCGGCATCCTCACGGAAGCTCAGTCGAATCTGGAGACCGGCGAAATCGATTCGCTGATTATCGGCACCGGGATAAACTGCTTTCCGAGCAGCTTCTCGCCGGAAATCAGCCATATCGCCGGATGCATTTCAGACACGCCGGGCGCCTTCTCCCGGGGCGAGCTGGCCGGAGAGCTGATCAACCAGACCGCTGACGTCCTGGAGGACATCGAATCCCGCTCCTTTTTTTCGGAATACCGCGCGCGCTGTTTTATCCTGGGCCAAAGGATTCTCGTTCACGCCCATTACGACTCCCGGAGCACACTCGCACTTGCCCGGGATATTGATGAAGACGGCGGTCTGATCGTCGAATATCTGGAAGGCCCCCGCGCCGGCATACTTGAAACACTCCACACCGGCGAAATTTCCATCGTGCCGGTGCAGTAAAAAGCGTCAATTATGACGATGGTCTTTTCCTTTGTCAGCGCGTCAACGGCTTCCATGAGTTCTCTTTCGTTTTCCGGATCCACGTTGGCCGTTGCCTCATCCAGAATGATGACCGGCGCATCCTTCATGATGGCCCGCGCAATGGATATTCTCTGTTTCTCTCCGCCGGAAAGTGTGGCGCCGCCTTCCCCAATCACTGTTTCGTATCCATCCGGAAGAGCCATGATGAAATCGTGGCAGCAGGCCTTTTTTGCCGCTCACCTCCGGACAGGTGTCCGCCCGCGCTGCCGACGAGAGTGTCATATCCGTGCTCCAGCCCCATGACGAAATCGTGGCATCCACACCGCGCAGCAGCCTCCTCCACCTCTTCGTCTGTTGCATTTATATTTCCCATCCGGATATTTTCCCGAATCGTCTCATTGAAGAGATAATTATCCTGTGACACATAGGCCACGTTCCGGCTGTATTCCGCAAGCGGCAAGTCCCGAATATCCGCGCCACCGATCCGTATGCTTCCGTCGCCGACATCCCAGAGTGATGCGATCAGCTTGGCTATGGTGGATTTCCCTCCTCCGGAAGGACCCACAAAGGCGTTTACCGTGCCCTCCTTAATTTCCATAGTCACGTCATGCAGTACCTCCTCGTCATGATATGCAAACGTCACATGCTCGCACGAGGAAATGATTTAGATATACATTTCCTCTGCCTGTTCGTAAAATACCGCCCCAGTACCATATTTCCTGCAGTTCAGCACGGAGACCAGCCTGTACCTTCTTCGGTGCTTTGTCGGCGATGTTCTTTGAAAAGTGAAACTGACACCGTTGCCACGGAACGTCCGGAAATACCTCCCTGGAGGCATTGATAATGCCATCGTGAGCATCGGACGTAATCATCATGAGGCCGCACAAGCTGCGCTTTTTCAGGCCTGTCAGGAAATCTTTCCATGTCTCACGTGACTCGTTACGATAGGCCGAGAAGCCAAGGATTTCGCTCTTTCCATCGTCATTGGTGCCATAGGCAATCAGCAGCGCTTTCGAGACAACCCGGCCGTTCTCACGCACCTTGAAATACGTAGCGCCGACCGTGAGAAACGGATAATTCCCTTCGATCGGCCAGCTGCGGAATGCCTCGACTTCCTTATCGAGATCCTTGCAGACATCGGAAACGGCGGATTTAGAAATCGATGAACCGCAGAGCGTTTCTACGACCCTTGCAACTTTCCTGGTGGATACACCGCTCACGACCATTTCCGCCATGGTCGTAACCAGAGCGACCTCGCTGCGGGAGTAGTTCTCAAAGATCATCGTATGGAATGGCTGGTTTCTGTGTCTCGATTCTCAGGTTCACAAAGCCTGAGGTAGGTTAGTAGATCCATACTTCTTGCTCTCTCGATTTCTTCATTTGTGTAGAAAATTGTGCTCACCTCTCTTTCTGAATACGAAAATAGCCTTGAGCATATCAGCATGTTGCTCAGGGCATGTATATTAGTGATTCAGTTTGTGTGCAATTGATGTAATTGCGTAACTATTTAATTTTAACCTTCTTAACCTTTGAGTCATAGCTGTAAGCCTTGTACTTAGTATCGTTATAGGTCTTTACTTTGACAGCAATGGTTCTGCCCTTTAGGCTTATAGGCATATCCCAATTGAAGGATGCTGTGTATGTATTCTTAGTTCCCTTAATTGTTTTGTATGATGAGATACCTTGAACTGTTGAAGTAAGATCGATACCCTTTGCACCTTTTGCCTTCTTGCTTAAAGTTACAGTCATCTTGAATGTAGTCTTGTACTTATATTTCCATTCATCATAATTGAAATATCTTTTAACTTTTACTTTAGAAATTTTTACTGACTTGATTACAGGTTTTGTTGAAGGTCCCATAGGTACAGTAGCTAATTTGTAGACATCGGAGTTAACCTGGAAGTTATTAACTCTGTCTATCTGACCTGCATATAGAGTGTATTTCTTTCCAGGCTTCATTGCTGATGAAGTTTTGTATGCTATCCATTCTCCCCATCCATTCTTTAGCATTGCACTAAATGTCTTTCCACCAACACTTGCAAGCACGTTTGTATATTCTCCATGCTGGTCACGAGTTAGATAGTCAGCATTAAAGAGAATCTTGTTAGGATATGTTTGAATCTTCATCTTAGTAGCTTTTTTGAAGTTTACATAGAAGAAATCCATTCTATCTTCACTCCAACTAATGCCCTTGCAGTAAAGATAAAATACTCCCGGTTTTAGATTGGTATCTTTGATATTTAATACACCATACGCAACGTCTCCGTTCTTATCCCACTGCTGACCATTTATTTCTTTTAAACTACTATCGGTGAAGTAAGGATAGTTGCCAAATGTATCACCTTCTGCAAGTTGAATTCTGCACTGAATATAATCTTTAGTGGCTGGTGCTTTAATAAGATCCTTGGTAAATGATACAACAGTACCATCATCAAATGTCTTGGAATACTTATAATCAGCATCATTTTTGTTAATTGTTGCTGCACTTGCAACTACTGCTGTTGCAGCTATCATAGCTGTTGTTACTGCTAAAATTAACAGCAATCTTGATACTCTACGCTTTTTCATTTTCTTGCCCTCCTTTGAAAGAACACTAACATTAACTTCTGAGTTCGAAATATGAAAAGTTTTGATGTATTAAGGTGCTGTCTTTTCACCTCCTTGTCACCTAATCTACTTTAACGCTCTACATTGTTACAGGCATTGTACACTACTCTACGCACACCCGCAAGTGTTTTTGCATATTTTCAGTCAAGTCCAAATTTGTGTGTAAATTGCCTTCAGGTATAACTGCTGATAACTATGCTGCCAGGAGGGCGGCCTGTTCTTCGGCGATCTGGTGCAGGTGATTTCGAGCATCTGATTTCAGCAGCTTCTGATGAGTCAGAGAAGGGTTATCAAGATGCGCATACGAAGAAGTGGATTGATCAGCAGAAGCTATCAGAAAGAAGAAACAGAATTGAGATTGATAAGAATTTATTGCGGAAGATGGAAATAAAAGATTTCGCACTATATACCAAGCAAAGGAATCATGTTATAATAGTTACGAGTAAACAATTCGGAAAGAAAATCGGTGAACATGCTCGTGAATGGGGGCTTGATAAGTTAAATTCAGAGGATAGGCGGAAACTGGCACGCATAATACAGGATATATTATATACTGACGATGTGCGCAAAGGAACATGGAGGGGCAAGACGGATTAGTGAAATTTTATGTAAAAGGAAAAGATGCAGTCGTAGTAAATAATAAAGGTCAATTTGTTACTATATTAAAGGGTGGTGTCAACAATGCGAGGATTAAGAACGCAAGAAGGACAAAAATTTGAAAAATTTTTTGCATTAATCCAAAATGAGGCAATGAATGAAAAAAAGTGTTTTTCCTTGATTCGGGGGAAGGGCAGGAATTTGAAACAGATGAAATGGAAGGTGAAAACCTTTCAGGTTGGTTAGTTCCTGTTAAAGAAGCCGATGAGTTTGAAAAACAATTTATTAAATGGGACATTGATAATGAAAAATGGGATGATTTTTATTCGTTTGCAAGATGGAGTTGGAGTAACAGACAAATAAAAATTACTTTTGGCTAAACTCTAACTATATTTCCAAACCTCGCGGCAACGCGGGGTTTTGTTATACAGAGAAAACGCTGCAATTTAGCAGCATATTTCAGAAGTGTGCTGCGAAAACGCAGCGGGAGAAACGATATGAAGCACATAAGAGCACCGGCCAGACAATTGGGGAAATGGCAGACAGAATCGGACGCCAGACCCCTACAGAGAGCTTTGTTTTACCTTACCAGAAGACAGACGGCACAGAAGCCATAGCTTGTTACGGGAAATCCGGGCGAAAAGCAATGGACTGGCAGAAACTGCTGGTCTATGACATTCTGGCACGTGAAAAGGATAACCAGTGGGCACATATGAAATACGGGCTTTCCGTTCCCAGACAGAACGGAAAGAATGAGGTAATCGCAATTCGTGAGGTTTACGGTCTGCTGCTCGAAAGGCAAGCAGAATAATAATTGATAACAAAAATAAGGCGAAACGTGATATATTGGAAGCAATAAGAAAACCGAATGCGAAAGTGCATTTTCCCGCGAAAAAATTGATATCGAGAAGTATTCGTTCGATGGGTACCATATTAATTCCGAGAGAAGACACAATGTCACGTTTCAGCAAGCTTCTAAATTCATTCAAGAAGCAGATGCATCGGTTACAGTATGGAATGGGCGAATAGAACGATATTATAGTAAAAATGGCATTGCATATGTTGATACGGTTAATAAGAAAATAATCACGGCATTCACAAAAAAAGAATTTTACGGTGATACCGTGAAGGTGATGGAGGTAATTGAGAAATATGGATTATAAGGAAATGAGCCCAGAATTTGTCGATTGTCCATTATGCGACGAAAAAATTTATTGCGGCGAATGTGTTGAAAATAGCGATACCTCAGAAGGAACAATCAATGAAGGTCATTTGCCAGAAAAGTATAAGGAAAAAGCAAATTGGAGAGACATCTGCAAGAATTGCAAATGGCATAATTATTAAGCACCAACTGCAACCGGTGCTTTTTTCATACCTCACAAATGCAAGGAATCTCGCGGCAACGCGGGGTTTTGTTATGAAGAGATAAAAACTGGAGGTAAAAATGGATAAAACAGAAGACGGCCGGATTACAGGTTTTTTAATTAACTTAAGCAAATTAAATGATCTTTATGGAATTACAAAGGTGGAGCTGTATGGTGGATATAATCTCGATATTGAGGGTTTGACAAAGGACGATATTGAAGTCAGATATCATCTGCTCCGGGAAAGAGCAATAGCACTCGGTGTGCTAAAAGAAATTAAGGAATAAGGAACCTTGCGGTAACGCAGGGTTTTGTTATAGGGATAAACAGAAAGGAAACGGTGAAATCGAATGGCAAAAGATGATTACAATGTCGTTGTGTTCAAGATATTGACATACCTGTACGCATGCCTGAAAATGAAAGCACTGTTTGAAGATAATGTATTCAGGCAGATAATTGATAAACAGCAAGTTTCTGATGAATATCTAGCGGATATCCTTCACATAATGACGGAAGAAGGGCTGATAGTCGGCTTGGTATTTACAATGACATGGGGCATACATACATTTTGGCACTTAATTGCAATAACAAGTTGAACATTGATAACTGAATATCCATAGGGTAAGCCGAAAAGGTTGGGGTGCCTGCGCCGGCTACGCCGCTCGATAAATCCGGTCAAGCTCTGCCTCGAAAACTTCATCCGGAGTTCTGTATCCAAGGATCCTCCTCGGCAGGCTGTTGCACCAGACCTCAATATTCGAGATCTCCTCTGCGGTATAGCTGTCGATCCGTTTTCCCTTGGGAATGAATCTCCTTATGATACCGTTGTGCCACTCGTTCGTACCCTTCTCACAGGACGTGTATGGGTGAGCGAAGTACACCAGCGTATCTGCCAGTTCCTCCAATTCAGAGAGCCGGGCGAATTCAGATCCGTTATCCGTGGTAATAGTCTTGAACAGGCTATAAACAAGGTTAAAAAAGTAAGGCCAAGCGGTTTGTAGGAAAACCAAACGGATATGTTAAAAAAAATGAATCGGGATATATTGGATTATGCAATGAAAAATAACGAGAGCAACGAAGTAGCAATGCTAATGCATGAAGGGGTAAAAGTATCAAAGCCAATTAAAGGAGATTATAGAAGTGTTGATATAATGGCTGATGCAGATGGGTACCATATCTTGATGTCATCAAATTATAGAAGTGTGACACTGTCACATAATCATCCAGGGCTATCGTATTTTTCTTCGGATGATTTGTTTATATTTATGAAATATCCATCAATAAAAAGTATGGCAGTGGTGACAAACAGAGGGAAGGTGTGGTATATTAATAAAAAAGATAATTACGATGATGAGGAAGTCATAGACGCTTTCTTTGAATTCGGACGAAGACATAAGGATTGGGATGACCGGAGAATTGTAAGAGTATTTCTAAGAGAATATAGCTCAATGATAGAAAGGAATTAATAATGGATGATGAAAGAACGATGGAAGATATCCTAAAAGAAGCTGAAGAGGCAAAGAGAATCTTGCACGAAGAATTGCTACGATGCGGGAAACATTCTCGCACCTAAGTTGCGTACGATGTATTTAATTAAGCACCAGCTGCGGCCGGTGCTTTTTTCACACCCCGCATACGCGGGGTTTTGTTATGAAATTGAAGAAATTTTACCTCAACGGTATGATGATGTAAGTAAAATAACGAAGACGATCAGAAATGACCGCCTTTTTTTATTGAGTCGCTGCGAAAACGCAGTGGGAGAAATGATATGAAGCACATAAGAGCACCGGCAAGACGATTGAACTGAAGGAGAGGAAATGGCAGACAGAATCAGACGCCAGACCCCTACAGAGAGTTTTGTTTCACCTTACCAGAAGACAGACGGCGCAGAAGCCATAGCCTGTTGCCAAATATAGATAAAGCCGAGATTCCATATAAGAAGATATCGAGATATCTACTACTTCCTGGCGCAAAGCATTCAAAAGAATTTTTTGATTTAGGATACACTGTGCAAGACGCTGAGCAACTTTATAGTGATATTATGAGAGAGATAGAGAAAAATAAGGCAAACGAAATTTCTGGAAAATTTTATGGTAATAGGCGAAGATATTCTGTTATAATAACACTAGGCAAGACAAAGAAAAGAAAATTTATAACTGTTTGGCAAATGATAGATGGCATTCCGACATTTATCACAGCTCACAAAATTCGATAGAGGGTGAAAATTATGGATTCGTTCGTAATTGGTGACAAGGTATTGATAAAAGAAAGCAAACAACTTGGCTATATTTGTGATGATATAGATCGTGAAGAGGGACATTATATTGTTGATTGTTACGATTTTATGAACTCAGATAATCCAAATAAATATTTGATTGATGTTGAAGAAAAAAACATTGTAAAAACAACATAATTATTAAGCCCCTAGCTACGGCCGGTGTTTTTTAATACCTTGCGAACATCGCGGGGTTTTATTATGAAGAGGTGAAAATGGGATGCAAAAAGCGGATAGAACAGAAGCCGGCCGAACTACCGGCTTTTTAATTAACTTCAGTAAATTAAATGATCTTTATGCAGTTGCAAAGATAGAACTGTATGGTGGAAATAATATCGATATCGAGGGTTTTACGAAAGACGATGTTGAAATTAGATATCATATGTTCCGAGGGAAAGCAATAGCACTCGGTGTGCTAAAAGAAATCAAGGAATAAGGAACCTCGCGGCAACGCGGGGTTTTGTTATACAGAGAAAAAAACGCGAGAGTATGAAACAATCTCTGTAAAAGTTCATTTCTGAGGCCTTTCATGATACAATCAAAATTATGGAGGGCCTTAGATTATGGCAAAAAGAGAAAGAAAATCCGTACATCACGTGGAAATGACGGACGGGAAACGAGCGATCATTCAGGGACTGCTGCAGGAATATGATATCCAGAATACTCAGGATATCCAGGACGCGTTGAAAGATCTTCTCGGTGGAACCATCAAAGAAATGATGGAAGCTGAGATGGATGACCATCTCGGGTATGAAAAGTCAGAGCGGACGAACGATGACAGTGAGGACCG
>NZ_VUMZ01000011.1 GCF_009695915.1 Hornefia butyriciproducens
AACTGAATACAGCAAAAGACCACTTGAGCTACGGTGCTACACTTGAATATTGTTTTAGTGTCCGGAAAACCGATCGAAAAGAATAGATGAATTCTACAGGAAACAAATCTTGCGGGATGCTCGGTAGAAGCCAGTGAAAACAGTCATTTTTTCAAAAAATAAAGAGGCTCTGAAATACTTAGAGTATCCTCCACCCCAACATATTTAACAGAGCCAAAATAGGCTGCAGCGGTTATACAGGAATCGGCTGCAGCGTTACAAAAATAAAAGCCTTGAAAATTCAACCTAATCGGCTATTTTCAAGACTTTTCATCAATACATATGGTGGAGATAAGGGGGATCGAACCCCTGACCTCCTGATTGCGAACCAGGCGCTCTCCCAGCTGAGCTATATCCCCATGAGGTCTTTCGTGCGAACCACCAATGAACAGTATAGCGGAACTCAAACCAAAAATCAAGACATTTTTTTCGTTTCCGCATTTTTCTAACAGGCATCTGCGCATTATCTTCCCGCACTCTGCCTGACCAGGCGGCCGTGCCCTCCTGCTCATCGGAGGGCACGGCTGAGGGTCGTTTCGCGCAGCCCGCATCTTCACGGCCGATGAAGTTAACGGACGGATCGCAGCCGGCGTAACGTCCACAGTTCCCCAGCGTATATTATCTGCAGTTTTTCAGAATCTCACAGAGAAGCTTCCAGGTGCGCTCCACCGATGAGATCGAAAGCTTTTCATCTGTGGTATGCACGCCGGACATGTCCGGTCCGAAGGAGACCGCATCGAAATCATCTCCCATTTTTCCAGCAAAGAGTCCGCATTCCAGTCCTGCGTGTATCGCGTCGATTTCCGGAGCCTTCCCATACAGTTTTGTGTACGCCTCGATACAGGTATCCCGAAGCGCCGAATCCTCCCTGTATTCCCAGCCGGGATACGCGCCCGAATACTGCACCGATCCTCCCAGCAGTGCGGAAAGACTTTCCAGCTTATCGCATAGATAATCCTTTCTCGTTGCCACGGAGCTGCGCACCGCATACACCGCAACCATTTCCGCTTCATCCATACTCAGCGCGCCCAGATTCAGACTCGTTTCCACAAGACCTTCAATCTCCGTACTCATATTCTGAATCCCGTTCGGCGTCTGCATCAGATATGCGATGACGCGGCGGGTGCTGTCTCTGTCCAGCGCCTCTGCAGAGACTTCAGGCGTCTCTGCGGTGAATGTTACGCGGACCTCCGGATCTGAAGAGCGAAGCTCGTGGGCGAAGCTTTTGTTCATCTCATCACAAAGTTCTCTCAGGGCGTCAATGTCTGCGGATTCCGTCAGAATCTCCGCCTCAGAGAGTTTGCAGATCGCATTGTCCTTTGTTCCTCCCGCGAGCTTTACAAGCGAGAAATCCACATGTTCCGACAGCGCATACAGCAGCCGTCCCATCATGATATTGGCGTTTCCGTGCTCCTTGTCAATCTCAATTCCCGAATGACCGCCCAGGAGTCCGTCGATCCGGATATGGCAGAGAACGCCCCTTCCGGTCTGCCGTCTCACCGGAAGATGAACGGATGCGGTCACGCCGCCCGCGCAGCTGACTGTAATGATCCCCTCCTCTTCTGAGTCAATGTTGATCATCTTGCGGGCGCTGATCCGGGAAACATCGATAGCTTCCGCGCCCAGCATGCCTATTTCTTCGTCCACGGTAAAAACCGCATCTATCCCGGGGTGCTGCAGCTCGTCGGAATCCATTGCGGCAAGCGCCATGGCAACGGCAATTCCGTCATCCCCGCCGAGGGTCGTATTCTCTGCATAGAGCCAGTCCCCGTCCACGGCCAGCGTCAGGCCGTCCTTTTCCATGTCAATTGCACTGTCAGGAGTTTTTTCACAGACCATATCCATGTGTCCCTGAATCATCACCCGGGGAGCATCCTCATAACCCGGTGAAGCTGGTTTGAAAATCACGACATTATTGGCTTCATCCTGATAATATTCCAGTCCCCGGTCCTTCGCGAACTTTACGAGATAATCGCTGATCTGTCCGGTATTTCCGGAGCCGTGCGGGATAGCCGCAATCTCCCTGAAGAAATCAAATACCGCCTCAGGCTGCAGGTTTTTAAGCTCGTCCATTGTTATCTCTCCTTTTTTGGCAGGGTGTACAAAGTCTCACCCTTTTCATCCTTTATCCTGCTGATATAATCATGTCTCATCATATATTCGATCAGCTGCTTCTGAAAATCCGCCCCCCGGGCGATTACCGCCGTTTTCTTGGAATGAAATTCCCGGGCATGGACATCTTCGATGATATAACCGATTCCGTCCTCAGTGACGGTTTCATGCTGCTTAAGATATTTTCTGACGCGCAGCGCGCCGTTGTTCAGGAGCATCTCTGTGAGACGTTCCTCTTCATTCATCTTCTTGCGAAGCCCGATGGCGTAGAGCACTGCGGTTGCCAGGGCAAACAAAATCACGCCGATCACGATGATCACTGTCTGATTCATTCCTTCTTCTCCGCCTCTACATATTCCACATATTTCACATTCTCCAGCGTATAGAAATAAGTACAGAGTCTCTCGTACAGGGGCTCCGCTCTATCGCCGAATTCTTCCCGGATCCGCTGCCCGATCTCATAGATCGTCCGCGTTCCGTCAATCTGACACCATACAAAACTGCCGAACTCATCTAGATCGATGTTGCTGACAGCCGGCGTCCCGAACAGCTTTTGCGCGATACGGTTGTACGCGCCGGTATTCTGCTGTTTCACCGTCACAAAGCCGTTATTTTCCACCCAGTCAAGACCCCCGCGGATTGCGGGGATCTTGTCCAGGTAGTTCGTTAATTCGGCATTCTGTTTTTTTCTAAGCCGCTTCGTCATACGTTGTATATACCTTCTTGTTCCAGATGGACCATTTCAGCAGAGTCAGAACAAGTATCGCGAAGCAAATCAGCGCGCCGATGTTGCCGAAACTGATTCCCTTTGCAGAAATATCAATAACAGTTCCGACAGTGCCTCCCTGAACCGGAATGATCGCGAAGAGCGCCAGCAGGATTCCGACGATTCCTTCACCGGCAATCATACCGGAAGAATAGAGAACGCCGCTTGTGATGACGTTGTTTCTGTCCTGCTCGTTCTTGAACGACCGTTTCTCAAACCACAGTTTGACCAGACCGCCGACCATCAGCGGAGTGGACAGATGAATCGGGAGATACAGTCCGATCGCTACCGGCAGAACCGGAATTCCCAGAATTTCAATGATGACCGCAAAGAATACTCCGACGAAGACCAGGGTCCACGGCAGATTCGCGTTCATAACGCCTTCGATAACCATCTTCATCAGTGACGCCTGCGGCGCGGGCAGTTCTTTGCTTCCGTATCCCCAGGCCGCATTCAGCAGATAAAGCACTCCCGCGATAGCCAGACCGGAAGAGATCGTGCCGATAATTTCACCAATCTGCTGTCTGTAAGGCGTAGCGCCTACGATATATCCCGTCTTCAAGTCCTGAGACATGTCGCCCGCCATAGCTGCGATGATGCAGATGACTGTACCGATCATAATGGCGGTTACCATTCCGCTGGGACCGGTGGTTCCGGTCGCCTTCAGCAGGATTGTCGCGATCAGCAGCGTGGCGATCGCCATTCCGGATACCGGATTGTTGGAGCTTCCGACAAGTCCTACCATTCTGGAGGATACCGTCGCGAAGAAGAAACCGAAAATTATAATGATAATTGCGCTTCCGAAGCTCATCGGGATCGACGGAACAAAGATCAGAATCGCCAGTACGATCAGAAGAATCAGCCCGAGCCATTTCATATCCAGGTCCTTGTTCGTTCTGTTCAGATCGAGAACCACTCCGTCTTTGTTTCTCAAGCTTCCCATGGATTCGCGGAATGTGCGGATAATAATCGGCAGCGACTTGATCAGGGACATGATTCCACCCGCGGCGACCGCGCCGGCTCCGATGTATCTGACGTAGCTGCTCCAGATTGCCCAGGTGTCCATCTCGCTGATCGGAACTGTTGATGGGAACATCACCATGTTTCCGCCGAACGCCTTGATCATCGGCATAATGATGAACCACGCCGTGACGCCGCCTGCCAGCATGTAGGAGGAAATCACCGGTCCGCAGATGAAACCGACTCCTGCCAGTGCCGGGAGAACGTCCATTCCGATTCCGGAGCCGTCATATTTCTTGAAGGCCCAGTCTGCTTCGCTCGGGAAAAGCTTGATGCCATCCGCAATAAACTTGTAGATAGCCGCAATGCCCAGACCCCAGAACACTGTACTTGCAGCAGTACCGCCTTCTTCACCTGCCATCAGGACCTCTGCGCAGGCGGTGCCTTCCGGATACGGAAGAACTCCGTGTTCCTTCACGATCAGCGCACTCCTCAGCGGAACCATGAATACTACGCCCAGCAGACCGCCGCTGATGCAGACCAATGCGATGGTGAGAAAGTTCGGAGCGGTCCCGGTTCCCTCTGCGACCCACATGAACACAGCAGGAAGCGTAAAGATTGCGCCTGCCGCAAGAGATTCTCCGGCAGATCCGATGGTCTGAACCACGTTGTTCTCAAGGATGGAATCCTTCTTCATGATGAGACGGATCACACCCATGGAAATGACCGCCGCCGGAATTGACGCGGAAACCGTCATGCCGACACGCAATCCCAGGTATGCATTTGCTGCGCCGAAGACGACAGCCAAAAGGATACCCATGATGATGGATGTGGCCGTGAATTCCGGCATAATCTTGTCCGCCGGAACATACGGTTTAAATCCACTTCCTGGATTCTTGTTTTCCATTGTTATAACTCCTTTCAAAACATAACTTTCCAATAAGAAAAAACTATAGTACCTAAGTATACCATTTTTGTTTTTTTGGCACAAGTTTTCGTCAATTCTGGAAAAGAAATTTTAGTCGTGTCATAAAACCTACATTGAAATTGATATTTTTGTTTAATAATGCATATTTCTGGGATTTTAAAATCGCATTATTCAGATTGCACCGTTTTTTTATGAATTATAAATGTATAAGTATTAACAGCAATATTCACCGACATTTCTCGCCTGACGGCAGGACGCAAAATCAGTCAAAAAGTATACAATTTTATTTTGGGCAACGCGACCATTCTTTCAAACATTCGTTGTTGAAATTTAACAAAATATATAATTCGTGTCTGCTCATTAAGTCCGCGGCGCACCATCCAATGGAAGAGCGCGCCGGCAGACACTAATTAATGCTTGTGCTCAGGGATTCGGCCGTTTCCGAATTCCTCTGCCGCAGGTTTTTCGGATGAAACGCTTGAAAACCTTGCGGCAGGCTACCGAATATGCTCTTTGTATTATTGATATTTCAAGCATATTCGGTAACTGAGCACGCATTAATTCGTGTCCGTTCATCAGCACGCATTAATTTCATTTGTCTGTCGTGCACCCGTCGGGCGCACAAAAAAAGGCTGTCTCCCTGCGAACGAACCATGCAGTTCTTTGTCCGTTCCGGAAGACAGCCCTTCTTATTCAGTTGTCTTCAGTTGTCAGCGCTTCTTCAAGTCCGACGGGAACTTAATGAGCACCCACTGATTACTTCTGCTCCTGCTTAATCGCCGCCTGCGCAGCCGCCAGTCTGGCGACCGGTACACGATACGGTGAGCAAGAGACGTACTGCAGCCCGACTTTGTTGCAGAATTCAATAGATTTCGGATCGCCGCCGTGCTCGCCGCAGATTCCCAAATGGATGTTCGGACGAGTCTTCTTGCCCAGTTTCACAGCATTCTCAACCAGCTTGCCGACGCCGTTCTGGTCGATGGTCTTGAACGGATCGGACTCCAGAATTCCTTTGTCCACATAGGAGCGAATCAGCTCGGCAGTGTCGTCTCTGGAGAAGCCGAAGGTCATCTGCGTAAGGTCATTTGTACCGAAGGAGAAGAACTCCGCTTCCTCTGCGATCTCATCTGCGGTCAGTGCCGCTCTCGGAATCTCGATCATGGTTCCGACGAGATAATCAATCTTCTTTCCGGCCTTCTCGAAGCATCTGTTAATCGTATCAACAACAGTCTTCTTGACATTCGCAAGTTCGTTCTTTGAGCCGACCAGCGGAATCATGATTTCCGGAACGATCTCGATGCCTTCTTCATCGATGACTTCCAGTGCCGCCGTGATGATCGCTTCGGTCTGCATTTCAGCGATCTCCGGATAGGATACCGCAAGTCTGCAGCCTCTGTGTCCCAGCATCGGGTTGAATTCCTTCAGTTTGGCCGCTTCGGCCTCAATCTTCTCAACGGACACGCCGCTGCTCTCAGACAGCTGCTTCACTTCCTCAGGAGTCTTCGGCAGGAACTCGTGAAGCGGCGGATCCAGCAGACGGACAGTCATCGGACGGTCACCCATCGTCTTATACATCGCCTTGAAATCGCTCTTCTGGAAAGGCAACAGTTTCGCCAGCGCCTTTCTTCTGGCCTCCTCAGTATCTGCGATGATCATTTCGCGAATTGCCGGAATTCTCTCTTCCTCGAAGAACATATGCTCTGTACGGCAGAGTCCGATTCCCTCCGCACCGAATTCGATTGCCTGTTTTGCGTCTCTCGGAGTATCTGCGTTGGTTCTTACCTTCATGGTGCGCAGTTCGTCGGCCCAGCTCATGATCGTATCGAAGTTTCCGGAAATGTCCGGCGGAACCAGTTTCAGCAGACCGCTGTAAACGTCGCCTGTCGTGCCGTCTACCGAAATGTAGTCATCCGGTCCATAGACTTTGCCGCCGACTTCCAGGGTTTTCTCCTCTTCGCTGATCTTCAGTGCGGAGCAACCGGTAACGCAGCATTTCCCCATGCCGCGGGCAACGACCGCAGCGTGAGAGGTTGCGCCGCCGTGTGCGGTCAGGATTCCCTGTGCGGCAACCATGCCGGCCAGATCTTCCGGTGAAGTTTCCGTCCGAACCAGAATCGCTTTTTCGCCGGCTTCCGCAGCAGCCGCCGCCTCATCCGCGGAGAAGCAAATCTTTCCGCAGGCTGCCCCCGGGGAAGCATTCAGTCCATGTGCGATCGGTGTTGCCGCCGCCTCTTCATCCGCGTCGAATCTCGGGTGAAGAAGGTGCTCTACAAAGTCGGGTTCAATTCTCAGAACCGCTGTTTTCTTGTCGATCAGACCTTCATTTACCATATCCACCGCAATATTGACTGCGGCTTCAGCAGTTCTCTTTCCGTTTCTGGTCTGCAGCATGAACAGTTTCCCGTTCTCAACGGTGAACTCCATGTCCTGCATATCTGTATAGTGCTGCTCCAGCTTGGAAGCAATCTCTTTGAACTGTGCATACACTTCCGGGAAGGTCTCTGCCATCTCGGAAATCTTCTTCGGCGTCCTGATGCCGGCTACCACGTCTTCGCCCTGTGCGTTGACCAGGAATTCACCGTAGAGGACATTTTCTCCCGTCGCTGGGTTTCTGGTGAAGGCAACGCCGGTGCCGGAATCATTTCCTTTGTTTCCGAACACCATGGACTGTACGTTGACAGCAGTTCCCAGATCCTCCGGGATGTCGTTCAGTTTTCTGTACAGGATCGCCCGGTCATTTCCCCAGGAACGGAAGACCGCTTTGATGGCTTCCATCAGCTGCTCCTGTGGATCCTGCGGGAATTCGCGTCCGAGAACCTTTACGTACAGTTTTTTGTATCCCTCAATAATATCCTTCAGATCTTCAGTCTTCAGGTCAACATCGAACTCTGCGCCGACTTCTGCCTTCTTGCCGTCAAAAATCTCGTTGAACTGTTTCATCGGGACTTCCATTACAACATCGCCGAACATCTGCAGAAATCTTCTGTAGCTGTCATAGGCAAATCTTTCATTATCTGTCTGCTTCGCCAGCGCAACGACAGTCTCGTCATTCAAACCGAGGTTCAGAACCGTATCCATCATGCCCGGCATGGAGATAGGCGCTCCGGAACGAACGGAAACCAGCAGGGGATCCTCAGGATCTCCAAGCTTCTTTCCCATGACCGATTCCAGCTCATCCTGATGCGCTTTGATCTCTTCAATGATGCTGTCGTCGATTTTTCCACCGTCTGCATAATACTGTTTGCAGGCGTCGGTCGTAACGGTGAATCCAAACGGCACCGGCATGCCGGATTTTGTCATCTCAGCCAGATTCGCTCCCTTTCCGCCGAGCAGGGCTCTCATGTCCTTGGAACCCTCGTTGAATGAGTAAACAAATTTTTTCTCCATTGGTACTACCTCACTTTTTGATTCTTTAGAACTGCAAGCGTTCTTCAATATAACCCTTCACGTCCTCGATCGGAATACGGATCTGTTCCATCGTATCACGATCTCGGATCGTTACGCATCTGTCCGTCTCCGTATCGAAGTCAACACAGATGCAATACGGCGTACCTATCTCATCTTCTCTGCGGTATCGCTTTCCAATCGAACCTGTAACATCGTAGTCCACATTAAAATATCTGGACAACTCTTCATATATGGGCTCCGCCTGGTCCGCCAGCTTCTTCGCCAGCGGGAGCACAGCCGCTTTATACGGCGCAAGCGCAGGGTGGAAATGCATGATTACACGGGTATCCTCCTTGCCCTTTGCGTCGGTTACAGTCTCCTCCTCATATGCATCGATCAGAAACGCCAGGGCGACACGATCCGCACCCAGCGACGGTTCGATGCAGTATGGGATATATGTTTCTCTGTCCTTGCCCTCACCCTCTGTGAAGGTCAGCTGTTCACCCGAGTATTCACTGTGTCTGCTCAGGTCGAAGTCGGTTCTGTCCGCAATGCCCCACAGTTCGCCCCATCCGAAGGGAAAACGATATTCAATATCGGTGGTCGCGTTGCTGTAGTGCGAGAGCTCCTCCTTCTCATGATCTCTGAGGCGAACATTTTCCATGTTCATATTAAGGCTCTTCAGGAAGTTTTCGCAATAATCCTTCCAGTAGGCGAACCATTCCAGATCGGTTCCGGGCTTGCAGAAGAATTCACACTCCATCTGCTCGAACTCCCTGGTCCGAAACGTGAAATTTCCCGGCGTGATTTCGTTGCGGAAGGATTTCCCGATCTGACAGATTCCGAACGGAATCTTCTTTCTGGAAGTCCTCGCAACATTTTTAAAGTTTACAAAGATTCCCTGTGCCGTCTCAGGCCTCAGATAAATCTGCGATTTGCTGTCTTCCGTTACTCCCTGGAAGGTTTTAAACATCAGGTTGAACTGCCGGATATTCGTAAAATCACTTTTGCCGCAGTCCGGGCACTGAACCTTATGCTCGCGGATATACGCCTCCATCTTCTCATTGGGCCATCCGTCGATAACAGGCTGTTCCTGTCCGTTCGCCATCATGTGATCTTCGATCAGCTTATCCGCACGGAAGCGGGAATGGCAGTTCTTGCAGTCGATCAGCGGATCCGAAAATCCGCCGACATGACCCGACGCCTCCCAGGTTCTGGGATTCATCAGAATCGCTGCGTCCAGTCCAACGTTATATTTGTTCTCCTGAACAAATTTCTTCCACCACGCTTTCTTGATGTTGTTCTTGAACTCGACTCCCAGTGGGCCGTAATCCCAAGTGTTCGCAAGTCCTCCGTAAATCTCTGACCCAGGGTAAACGAACCCTCTGCCCTTGGCCAGAGCTACGATTTTTTCCATAGTAACTTCATTGCTCATTAATCTGTCTACCAACTTTCTTAGAAAAATTTAAAACGATTCAGCTCGTCTTCTGTCTCTTCGGGTTTTTCCGCCTTCTCGGATTCATTCTGAATTTCTTCCCGGGCCTTCTCGGCTTTTTCCATCGCCTCGCCTAGAGTATCCTTGACCTCCGGAATATTGTCATCTACCGCCGCAGCAACGTCGATTTCGCCGGTATTGTCAAGCACCGAGCCGCCTGTCTTCTCCAATCCGGGGAAATCCACCGGTTCGGCAGGAGTCTTCCCGTCAACGGCTTCGACTGCTTCAGGAGCCGCCACCGGCGCGGTTTCCGGTGCCGTCTCAGGCGCAGTTTCCGGCGTGACTTCAGCCGCTGTTTCGGGTGCGGCTTCCGGCATCGTCACCGGCGCAGTTTCGGCTGCTGCTTCGGGCGCGGTTTTCGACGCGGCCTCAGATACGTTCTCCGGTACTTCTGCGGCCGCTGCGTCCTCCGCAACCGTGTCCTCTGTCCCGACAGGTTCCTCCGGTTCTTTCTCCGGCGCAGCAGCTGCCTCCGGATGTACTTTGCCGAACCCGCAGTCGTCGCAGGGTTCTTCACAGGGTTCCTCACAGCTTTCGCAGTCTTTGTCGCATACATCGATATCGACAAAGTCATCTCCGCCTCCGAACCCGCGGATGCGCTGAGCCATATCTTTCGCTGCATCCGTGGCATCTCTTGCCATATCTCTGGCTCTTCCGGCCACATCTCCGCTCTTTTCTTTCACAGTCTCATAGACGTCGGGCGCCTTTCCCCTTATATCCTCGTACAGCCCGGTTCCCCGGCTGACTGCCTCGTCATACAGATTTCCGGCTTTATCGGAAATGTCAACGACTTCGCCGTTGTCTTTGACCATCTCCACCTGGCACTTGAAACTGAACGCCGCGAGCACGCCGATCACGATTCCCCAGGGCGCGACGATCGCCCCAAGCACGCCCGCGTTCAGCGGAATGTTCAGGATCGTTTCGCCCCTGCGCTTTACCACAATTCTGGCAATGTTGCCCTTATGCACAACGTCCTTCATTTTGGAAAGGAATTCCTCACCCTGAGCGCCGATCTTTCTGGAGGACGATGTCTCGTCAATATTGTCCTCAATGGCTATGATCGCCTCTACAACATTGCCGTCCGCCTTTTCCAGCGCTTCCTTTGCTTCCTTATAGGTTACCCCCGTTCTGTCCTTCACCAGTTCGATCTTTTCCAATGTAATCTCCATAACTGCCCTCCAAATCCGGTGGTTCTCTCAATTCAGCCCACCCGTCAGTATACTCTCGCTTTTCAAGTCTCCCACATCCAGATGATAGGATATGTAACTGCGGAGAATCGACCGCAGTGCAGCCGCATCCTCCTCATTCAGCGCAATATTCCGAAAAGACTTTAACGGATTCGACGCAAAATAATTAATTACATTTACTATATCAAATTTTGTACGGTAAATCAATGTTTCATCGCCTGAAGACAGGATTTTTTCAGCGCATTTTTCGCATATCATACCGCCTCGGGTCACACTGAAATGCGTAAGGTTCTGCTTTGTCCCACAGACCGCGCATTCCCCCAGCTCCGGAAATGTCCCGAGCAGACGGAGCAGGCGGATCTCATATGCCAGCACCAGCGTCAGGTGCTGCTTTTTTCTCTGCTCCAGCTCCTCCAGGAAACCGATCAGCAGATGAAACACCCCCGGCTGCGCCGCCTCTTCCGGAACGACCTTCTCCGTCAGTTCCAGAATATAGGCCGCCGCCATATATTTATCGATATCCTCGCCGATACCGTAATAACTCCGAATGGTTTCCGCACGGTCGAGATTGTAGTAATTCCGTCCCTGAAAGATCTGATAATTCCCATAGGTAAACGGGCGCAACGCAAGAGAGGACCGGCTTTTCCCCTTTTCCGTCATGCTCGTTCCCACGCTCAGTTTCCCGTATTTCGCTGTAAAAAGAAGGATCATCCTTCGACCGGACGCGGTTTTCGTCTGCCGGAAAATGATCCCTTCCGAGTTCAGATACATCAGTCTTTTTCCTTATAGCCGAAATTGCTCAGATCAAAATCACTGTCACGCCAGTTTTCTCTGACTTTGACAAAAAGCTCCAGATATATTTTTGTGCCTAGCAGCGCCTCCAGTTCCAGACGGGCCGCTTTTCCGACGCCCTTGATCTTTTTTCCGCCGCTGCCGATAATGATGCCCTTGTGGCTCTTCTTCTCGCAGTAGATCACCGCACTTATCCGAGTGATCTTCGGTTCCTCCCGGAACGATTCGATCTCCACCGCCACGCCGTGGGGCACCTCCTCCTGCAAGTATAGAAGAAGTTTCTCACGGATCACCTCACTGACCAGGAACCGCTCCGGATAATCAGTGATCATATCCTCCGGGAAATACATAGGGCCTTCCTCCAGGAAGTCCTCGATCCTCTCCACGAGTTCCGGAACATTGGTCCCGTTCTTTGCAGAAGTTCCGTAGATATCGTCAAACAGTCCCAGTTCCTCATATTCGTTATAAATCTGCAGGTACTTCTCAGGCTGCATGGTATCCGTTTTGTTCACCACAAGAATTTTCGGCGTATCCACCGTCCGCATCATCTCCACAATGTAGCGGTCTCCGGGACCCGCCGACAGCGGTCCGTCGATCAGGAACAGAATCAGATCCACCTCGCGCAGTGTTCCGGCAGCCATGTCGGTCATCGCGGTCCCCAGCTTGTTTTTTCCCTTGTGAATACCGGGTGTATCGATGAACACCATCTGAACGCCTTCCCTGTCTTCCGTCTCACTCCTGGTATAAATCCCGCGGATAGTATTTCTCGTAGTCTGCGGTTTGTCGCTGGTAATGGCGATCTTCTCTCCCATGATCTGGTTCAGCAGTGTGGATTTTCCCACATTCGGCCGCCCCACGATTCCGATAAATCCAGATTTCATCCTTCCTCCATTCCGTTACAGCGTAAAATTCTCCGGCAGCAGTTCTGCCAGAGTCTTCACTTCCAGATGCTCCTCGTCGTCGCCTGTGATCACCTTCATCTCCGTCGAAAACTCCGACAGAAACTGGCGGCAGATCCCGCACATCGGTGCAGCTCCCCGGTCGGAGACCGTTGCGATCGCCGTGAAATCCCGTTCTCCCTCCGACACCGCCTTGACGCAGGCGGTACGCTCCGCGCATATCGCAGCTCCGTAAGATGCGTTCTCCACATTGACGCCGGTGAACACTCTGCCTGTCCTTGTCAACAGAGCAGCACCCACCCGAAACCTCGAGTAAGGTGCATAGGCGTTTTCCCGCGCTTCCCGGGCAATCCTGTATAATTCTTTGTACTCTAAAGCCATGATTACCTCTCAACTCCAAGATATTTCATGATTTCTTCCTCTCTTACGCGCATAACGCTCTTCTCCTCCGGCTCCATATGATCGTATCCGAGGAGATGGAGAACACTGTGAACAAACAGATAGAGAAGTTCTCTTTCCACCGGATGTCCGAACTCCTCCGCCTGTTCCTCAGCCCGTTCCCGGCAGATCACCACATCGCCGAGCGCCACGGGCTCATCCCCTGTCCGGCGCTGTGCCTCCAGAATCGCCCCGGGGCTCTCATACTGCGGAAACGAAAGCACATCGGTCACCCTGTCAATCCCGCGGTAATCCCGGTTCAGCTCCCTGATCTCCTCAGGAGGAACAACACTTACGCTGACTTCGCACCGAGACGCGTCGAGTCCCTCCAGCACGGAGCACCTCTCTGCCGCTTCCTGCATCGCTGCAGAAATTCCCTGCGAAACACCTGCGCCCGCGCCGTCATCCTCTGTGAAATAAACCCTCATCGCCGTTCTCCTTTTCTGTAATAGGCATCGTAAGCCTTGATGATTCGCTTAACCATCTCATGGCGCACCACATCCACATCCTTCAGATAACAGAAGTCGATTCCCTTTACATTCTTCAGAATCTTCGCCGCCTCCGTCAGACCGCTTTTCTTTCCCTTGGGCAGATCGATCTGGGTCACGTCCCCGGTCACAACCACCTTGGAACCGAAGCCCATACGAGTCAGAAACATTTTCATCTGTTCCTGCGTCGTGTTCTGTGCTTCATCCAGAATAATGAACGCATCGTCCAGAGTCCGTCCGCGCATGTATGCCAGCGGCACAACCTCAATAGCTTCTTTCTCCTTCAGACGCAGGGCGTTCTCACGCCCCAGAATATCATACAGACCGTCATAAAGCGGACGCAGATACGGATCCACCTTCTCCTGCAGATCACCCGGCAGAAATCCCAGGTTTTCACCTGCCTCCACCGCCGGACGCGCCAGGATAATCTTCTGGACCTCTTTGTTCTTAAACGCACTGACCGCCATCGCCACCGCTATATAAGTCTTGCCGGTCCCCGCAGGGCCGATGGCGAAAACCACATCCTTCTGGCGGATGCTGTTCACATATTCCTTCTGTCCGATCGTTTTCGCCTTAATTGGTTTCCCGCGGCTCGTAAAGCAGATCACGTCCCTGCTGACATTCTGCTCTGCATAGGACATCCCGCTCTCCTGCAGAGAGATGATATAGTTCACTTTCTGTTCGTCTACCCGCTCTCCGCTCCTCACCAGAGCAATCAGTTCCTCCAGGATCCTCTCCGCGGCATCCGGCTGTTCTCCCCGGATCAGCAGGTAATCCTCCCGCTGGATGATCTCCGCTCCCGTCGCTTCTTTGATCAGTCTCAGATTCGCGTCAAGGTTCCCGAAAATATCCTCTACATCGATTGTATCATCGATTTTTATTTTCCTGAATTCCGTTTCCGTCAATCGCTTCTCCTCATCATTTTATTTTTCTCCGACAAAGCCGGTTTTGCTTCTATTATAGCGCAAACCCGCCGGTTTGACCATTCATTTCATGACAATCAGCGCGATGATGTTGTTCGCCGCGTGAACAAGAACAGGGACGATAAGATGACCTGTTTTTTCGTAGACATAACAAAGCACAATTCCCGTGACCAGCGCCGCGGCTGCCGCCAGACCGATCCCGTGCATCAGGGCGAACAGGACGCTCGACAGCAGAGCGGCTGTAACAAAACTGTACCGGCAGCGTATTCCAATGAAAAAAACGCCGCGAAATACAAGTTCCTCCGTTACCGGCACACACACCGCATAAACTGCAAACATCCGCACCGGATAACCGGCCGTCGCGGCTGCACTCATGCCGGATGCATCGCCGAATCCGGCAGCCGCGCCTCCTCCCCAAAGCCGGGCAAGAAGCGATATCAGAGAATCCGCCGCCAAAATAACCGCCAGCGCAGTTATGAAAAAAAATACCATTTCTCCTGTATTTCTTCTGTCCCGCAGCAGCATATCCCTGCGGATCAGCGTTGTAAGTGTATAGGGAATCATCACAGCAGCCGTGCAGAGATGAATCACTGCCGTATCCACAGTGCCACTCCACTGCGGACAAATGGAAATCAGCATTTTCCCTGCTCCCCTCCCTGCGAAAAACAGCAGCACCGTCAGAACGAAAAGCGATTCCGGTCTTTTATTTTCTGTCGGAGGATCTCCGAGTCTGACTGTTTTGTTCTTTGCCATCATCTCTCTGCTTTCTGTGACAAACCGTTCCTGTATGTCGGGTCCCTGCCGACCAGTCGTTGAATGTCGACGGACACCGACGCGCAGCAGCAGCCGGCCGGTTGCCGAATAACCCCGGTCACCGTACAGCAGCCGCACGATTATCAAAAAGGGCTGTCACCAGCGGGACAGCCCTTTGCAATTTACTCATTTTTTCCGTCTCCGGAAAGAAACTCCATAACGACAGCTTTAACATCATTTCCGTCCGCAAGTCCTCTGACTTTGCCCATGACGGGTCCCATGAGTTTCCCCATGCTTTTCTTTGTTCTCTCAATGTTAAGAGCAGTCGCCGTTTCCTCAACGATTTCTCGGATCTTTTCCTTCGACAGCTGCTCGGGAATGTACTTCTTCAGAACCTCGATCTCTTTGTTATATGCCTCTGCCAGATCGCTCCTTCCGGCCTTTTCAAAATCAGCGAGGGCATCCTTGCGCATTTTGATCTGCTTCTGCAGGATTGCTACGACACCATTGTCATCCAGTTCTTCCCTCTCGTCTATCTCGTGCTGCTTGATCGCAGCCCGCGCCAGACTGATCGTGTTCTTCCGAACCTCATCGTGAGCCTTCATCGCTTCCTTGAAGTCGTTCATGAGTTCTTCTTTTAAGCCCATTTATTTCACCTCGATTCGTTGATAAACCGGCCTAAAAACTAATATCTCTTACTCTTAGCCTTTTTTCTCGCGGCTTCAGACTTTTTCTTTCTCTTGACACTTGGCTTTTCATAATGCTCTCTTTTTCTGACTTCCGCCATGACGCCGTCTCTTGCGCAGGATCTCTTGAATCTCTTCAGAGCGCTTTCCAAGGTCTCGTTATCTCTGACGATAACCTGTGCCATATTCCATTCACCTCCTGACCTGTTGAAATATTCGCCGTGGGCGATCAAAGCCTATAACAGATTGATTATACTATTTTTGCGATTGTTAGGCAAGTTTTTTTTAACGCCTGCTGAACCGCCTTTTCCGGCACCGGCAGAACCGCCTGTGCAGTCTTTCCGCGCAGCGCCTTCCGTTCCCTCTATTTCTGTTTCCCGAAGGTCATTTCCGGTCCCCGGTAGTCCTCCAGGCCTTTAAAGCTGTAGCCTCTGGCTTTGTAGTACTTCAGAATCCCCTCCAGTGCCGCCGGTGTTCTCTTCATCGATGCGGAATCATGAAGCTCCACTACCGGTACCTTGAAGGACTTGATCGCCTCATCGATAGTCTTGATCCCGTATTTTGTCATCTCGGCGGAGGTGTATTTCACTCCCACCGCATCGTTAATCATAGCATTATAATCCATCTCTGTGTAGCCCCTCCGGTGCAGACGCTTCATAATCTCTTTTTCATCGGACGCAGAGAGGAAATCATTGTTGCCGCCTCCGGGAAATCTCCAGTAGGACGGTTTCTTTCCCGAAATTTTCTTCAGCAGCTTCTCTTCTTTATTAAAATCCTTTATGTAAGAGTCCACGCTCTTATATAATATGTTATAGTCTTTTTCATAGCAGAGGATCCCCACCGTGTGGCCCTCCGCGATTTCCCGACGGATCACATCCTGCTGGATTTCTGCGTTCTTTCCAACGACAAAGAACGTTGCCTTTGCATTATACTTCTTCAGGATCTCCAGAATGCTTCCTGTAACAGTCTCATCCGGCCCGTCCTCAAAGGTCAGATAGATGGTTTTAGTATGTTCCGGCGCTTTTACCTGCACCTTTGCGGAAACGTCCTGCCCGCCCCGCGTCTTACAGTGGATTCTGCAGGTCCCGGCCCGTTTCGCGGTAATCGTTCCGTTCTCACTGACCTCCGCCACTGTTTTGTTGCTGGTGGAGTAGGCGACCTTCACCGCTCTGCCCTTTTCTTTGTCGAATACAGTCTGCAGCGTTGCAGTATCGCCGATTTCAAGAGAATACGAGGTTGTCTTCAGCGAAAGCGTCCCCTCCCTGAGGAAAATCATACCAAGAACAGCTCCCGTCAGGATAACGATCAGAAGGACGATCCCAAAGAACAGGACCCGCTGTTTTCTTACCGTATTATGTTTTTTTTCACCCATTTAATCCTCCACATCGATGCGGAACACGTTGATCACATCCGCATCCGGACAGCAGAACCGGATATCCCCGTCCTTTCCTCTGGGCAGTTCGCCGCCGTATCTCAAAATGTCAATATAGGGGAAAGCCACGTGCATGACCATCGGACACAGTTTTCCCCGATCTGTATCAAAGTCAAACCGGTCGCCGATCTTATGGCCGTGATGGCACCCCATCGGACCTTTTTTGTCAATTAATGTCATTGTCACTTTTTTTCTGGACATGAAACCCTTCCTTTCCGCACAAACCGCCGGATCAGCCCGGTGGCCAGGTCATTTTGCGCTTTCCAAGGATATGGAAATGCAGGTGCTTTACTGTCTGAAAAGCGTCTTCACCGTTGTTGATGACTACGCGATATCCGTTTTCCAGTCCCAGATCTGCGGCGATTTCCGGGATCTTCAGCATGATATCCGCAATCAGACCGCGATCCTCCTCCTTCAGATCATCCAGACACGCGATATGTTTTTTCGGAACCACCAGAACATGAACCGGCGCCTGCGGCTCCAGATCGTGGAAGCAGATGATGTTGTCATCTTCGTATGCCGTGTTCGACGGAATCTCATGATTCGCGATTCCGCAGAAAATGCAGTCAGCCATTATTCTCTCCTTTCCTCTCCTGCCCGGCGATCTCGCCAAGCATTCCATCTTTATATTTTCTACAAAGCTTTACTTCGTAAAACCTGTCGAACGAAATATTCTGCGCCGGCGCATACACCTTGATATAGTTATCTGTGTACCCGCTGACCATGCCGTCCTCCTCCTGCTCGAACAAAGTCTGCCTCGACTCGCCTGCGCTCCTCTCGAAGAACCGCTCCGCCTGCCGCTCCGCCGCTTCTGTCAGCAGACGGCTGCGACGGGCACGCACCTCTCCCGGAACCTGAGCGTCCATCCGGGCGGCCTTTGTTCCCTCACGGGCAGAGTATTTGAAAACATGAACGCGGCTGAACCCCGCTTCCTGCACCATACGCACGCTGTCCAGAAAATCCTCCTCTGTCTCCGACGGAAATCCCGTGATGATATCCGTGGTAATTCCGTAGTTGGGATCAAACTCCCGAAGGACATTTACAATATCAAGATAATCACTCCGGCTGTACCCCCGGTTCATCGCAGTCAGAACGTGATCCGACCCGCTCTGAACAGAAAGGTGCAGATGATGACAGAGTTTATCATACCGCAGCAGACGCTGTACATACGTCCTGTCGATGACCGTGGGTTCCAGGGAACTGAGCCTTATCCGGAAATTCCCCTCCAACCTGTTCAGCCTTCCGAGCAGCCCGTCGATTTCCAGGCTGCCGCGGTCCGCGCCGTAAAGCGCGGTATTGATTCCGGTCAGAACAATTTCCCGGTACCCTCGATCCAGAAGCCCCCGAACCTCTTCCTCAATCTCAGACTCTCCGCGGCTGCGGACATTTCCTCTCGCATAGGGGATGACACAGTAAGAGCAGAAGCGGTTGCAGCCCTCCTGTATTTTCACGAAAGCCCTACTCCGGGACTCCATCGCCTCGATGACTCCCAGATCTTCATACCGAACCAGTTCTTCATAAGGACGAACCGCCACAGCGCCTCTGTGATTCCGCATATATTCTTCAATCATCGGAAGCAGGCTGCTCTTCTCATCAGTTCCGGCGACAATCTCCACGCCTTCGATCGACGCAACCTCCTCCGGTTTCATCTGCGCATAGCATCCGGTTACAGCAATCACCGCTTCCGGATTGCGCTTCCTCGACCTGCGGATGAACTGCCGGGATTTCCGGTCCGCCAGACTGGTCACCGTGCAGGTGTTGATCACATATACGTCGGCTGCCTCGTCTTCATGCACAATCATATGACCCGCCCGGGAAAATTTTTCCCGCAGGGCCTCTGTCTCATACTGGTTGACCTTGCAGCCCAGCGTATGAAACGCCACCCTCATCGCGCGCCGTCCTTCTCCGGAAGCCGGGCCGCGATGCAGCACCATTCTCCTTTGTCACGAATCCTGTCCACGGCAAATCCGGCGTCCAGCAGGTGTTTCACCACCATTTCCTTTTTCTCTGTCAAGATCCCGGAGGTGATGAAAACTCCTCCCGGAGCGAGATGTGCCGGAATATCCGGAGTGATCATGCAAATCAGCTCCGCCATCAGGTTCGCCACCACCAGATCCGCAGTGAAATCCACACCCTTTGTAACATCACCACAGGCCGCCATGGCCGTCGAATCCACACGGTTCTGCACCAGGTTCGCCTTCGCGACCTCTACTGCGGTTTCGTCAATATCAATGCCCAGAACTTCCGACGCACCCAGTTTCGCTGCAGCGATGGAAAGGATTCCGGATCCGCATCCCGCATCCAGAACACGCATTCCCGGCTTCACATATTCCTCCAGCATCTGAATGCACATGGCGGTCGTCTCATGGGTTCCGGTTCCGAACGCCATTCCGGGGTCGATCTCAATGACCGCATCCGCATCCGCCAGTTCCGCCGGAAGAGGTTCCCATGTGGGGCGGATCACGATTTTTTCCGATACCTTGAACGGGCGGAAATACTCCTTCCAGCGATCCTTCCATCGGGAATCGTCCTGTTCTGTCACCGTCACCTCCAGGCTGCCCAGATCTGCACCGGATCCGAACATTCCTTCCGCCGCCTCCAAGGCGAGTTCCCTGATGGCGACCCTGATCTCCCGTACCTGTGCAGGATCCTCCGTGTAAACTGTAACACGCGGCGTTTCTTTCATCCGCTCCGTAACCTCTCCGTCAATATAATCCCATTCGTAGGATTCCTTTTTATCCATGATCTCCTGAATGTCACGGGGATCGCTCACCTCGGTATCTTCAATACCGATGGACAAAAGCTTTCCGACTGCCGCTTCGATTCCCGCTTCGGAGGTTTCAATGTCAATCTGATAATATTTCATTTGTTCGCTCCTTCACGCAGAATTATACCATTTTCACCTTCCTGAGGCTATATTTTTTTGAAAAACTTCGTAAACCGTCACAAAAAACGCCGCACACGGGCTCTCGCCACACCCCTCTCCGTATGATATAATGATGTCTGTATTATTGGTTTTTCAAGCATATTCGATGGCTGATCACACATTAACAAATTCCGGGAGGTTCGCAATGCCAGATTCCAAAGATTATTTCACCACCGGTGAATTCGCCGCACTGTTCGGCGTCCCCAAACAGACTCTGTTCTATTACGACGAGATCGATATCTTCAAACCGGAACGCGTCGGCGAAAACGGCTACCGCTACTATTCTTTCACGCAGCTGGAAACCTTCGAAACTCTGCTGATGCTCCGGGAACTTTCGGTTCCGCTGAAGGATATCCGCCGTCACATGGAGCATCGCTCTCCTCAGGCGCTGATCGAGCTGATGAACAAATGGAAGGACGATGTGGATCAGAAAATCCGCCGGCTGGAACTTGCCCGGGACTATATTGATGCCAAAGTCAGAACGACACAGGAAGGAATACGCGCCGTCATAGACGAGGTCATCATTGAGGATCTTCCGCCCGTCCGCCTGATCACCTCGACCTACACCGGCAACGGCGATGAGGCCAGCGTTGCTGAAGCCGTCAGCCGCCATTTCCGGCGTTACAGAGATCTCGGGCTCGCCGGCAGCGTCGCTGTCGGCGGCATCATTCCGATTTCTGACGTCCGGGAGGATTCCTATTCTTACTCCCGCTTCTACAGTACCCTCCCCGCGAATCTCACTCCGGACGAGTGCATCAATCTGGAAACAGTTGATTATGGCGGACGGTATCTGTGCATCTACGGAAACCGGGGATACGGCGGTGTGCTCTCCATGTGCCACCGGCTTCTCACATATATAAAAGAGAACCATCTGAAAACAGATGATTCTCTCTATGAAGATCTGATCCTCGACGATCTGTCCGTCGAAGGATATTATCACTATGTCGTCAAGCTTTCCGTGAAGCTTTTTCAATGAACTTTCTGCCATATATATCCTCAAACTCCGCGAGATCTATCGTCTCCCCCGCTCTTCGCCGTTCCAGCGCCTTCATGATGCGGGCAAACGATATTTTGTTCACCGGATGCCTGGCAATGATCACTGCGACGACAACCATACACACCCCCGGAATCAGAGTAAAACTGTTGCTGATCCACGTCAGTGCGGAATCTGCCTGTTGACTTGCTGTTTCATCGAAGCGCGCTACCTGAAGAATCACGCCCAGTATCTGTGATCCGACGGCCGTGGCCAGGGATTCCGACAGCGCCTGAAGAGAAATGACCTGCCCGGAATGCTTCTCGCCCGACGCCAGTTCCTCCGCCTCACAGACATCGTAAATCATCGACGGCATCAGCTGCCAGTAGCAGGTATTTCCGATAGAATAACAGAGACATACCAGACAGCACGCACCGAAGGAATTCACGCCGACAAACCGTGAAGCGATCAGTAGCAGTCCCGTCAGCCCCACGCCGCCGAGCAGTACCTTCTTTTTGTCGCTTCTGCTGCAGATTGCGGTGACAACAGGTGCAAACGCGATACCGGACGCCGTGATGACCAGCATGATCAGAGAGATCCGGCCTGCAGAGAGCCCAAGATTATAGGTGAAATAATAGACTCGGTCTGATGAAAACAGAGTGTTCGCCACCAGGTAGAGCAGACTGGCGCCGATGATATACTGAATCGGACGCAGCTGAATGATCTCCCCGTAATCACGGAACATCACCCCGATTTCCTTCAGAGAGAACCGGCTCTTGCGGTTCGGATCTTTCTTGAAATCCGGAACATCAGTCTCATGAATTGTCAACGCACAGATCAGCAGTGCGGCGCCGCTGGAAACTCCGACGATGATTCCCGTCATGGACCAGGACATTTCCCGGGTTCTTCCCATATTCATCAGAAGATCCACCATCGCCGTAGGCAGTACCATTCCCAGCGCCATTCCGACCTGATTGAACACATAAGCGTAAGACCGCAGCACCGTCCGTTCATGGTAATCCTCCGTCAGATCGGATCCCCACGCCATATAAGGTACAAAGAACAATGCGAAGGCCTGCCAGAACAGCAGCGTCATCACAAAGTAATAGACGAGCTTGACCGCATATCCGGCATCGATCGCCGTAAACAGCAGACTGGTTACGATGGCGACCGGAAACGCCGCAGCCATCAGAAACGGTTTTCTTTTTCCGTAACGGGTTTCTGTATTGTCCGACAGGAATCCGGTAATAGGTCCGCAGATCACCTCCCACACTGATCCGATCGCGACGATTGCTCCGGCGGCAGCCGGCTGTATGCCCGCCACTGATGTGAGAAAGAACAGCAGGAAGGTTCCCGCCATTGTATACATTGCGTTGTCCGCAACACCGCCGATCCCATAAGAAAGCTTGGTATGGAATCTCAGCTTCATAATTAACACCTCCAATGATTCTATATTAATCTATACAGTTACTGTATAGTCAAGTATTTTTTCATAAAAACAAGAGGCTTCCGCCTCTCTTCCTGTAATAACGTTTATTCTCTGGTCTCCTCAATCCGCAGACCTGTGCGTTCGCGGATATAAGATAAAACCTCTTCTCTTGGAATCTGCAGTGCGGCTGCGATTTCTCCAAACAAGAGATCCTCTGCCCGTTTCATGAATTTCCTATCGATCTGTCCGAGATGACGATTCTGCTTCACAGCCTCCTCCTTCTTCAGATGAATCGATTTGGTGAGTTCAACCAAGCCCTCACATTCATGGGTGTCGATGACTTCCTGATAATGCTTTGACAACTGCTGAATACTGCTGGACTTAAAAACCTCCGAGTGAATTTCCGGCATACTGTCGATAAGCGCGTTTGCCTCATCCTCCGATATAATCGGACGCGTAAACACCTTGTTATTATCGATCGGCGCGTAAATCGTGCCGGTCTGATATAACGGCTGCAGTACATAATACTGTCTGTCATCATCCGGATCGAAAACTCCTGTTGAAACTGCATCCACTCTGCAGACGCCTGTAGCACCATACATAATCAGATCGCCTGCTTCATACATTGAGTCACTCCTCTCTGCGTATGTGTCACAATTTTCCAAAATTATTATACACCATTTCGCAGAAAAATGTAAGTCCTATTTCTGAATTTTCCCATCATGGGTCAGTTACATTTTATTGGCACTTGTCCTTCTCCTCAAGCTTATCCAGACATCGCACGGCATCAAGAGCCGCCCAGACATAAACCAATGCCGCTCCTCCACGTGCCAGTTTCGCAGAAAAGCCCGACAGATCGAGTTGTATTTTTCTTGTCAATAATTAATGCGTGTCTCAGCAGGCTGGTTATTTCTTAATATCCGTGGTATTATATAATCAGAACTGTCAGATAGAGATTGGGAGGAAAAAGCTATGGTTGACAAAAAAGTATACCAGCAGGCTTTCGAGGAAGCCCTGAAGGATCCGGACGTGAAGTCCAACGAAACAGACAATGCAGACGAGCAGATCCGTGCGGCGATGATACGCTACATGGAGAAGCAGAATGAGGAGGTTCGCCTGAAGGAGATCGGCGACTATATCCGAGAACGAACCTTGGCGGAAGATGAACTGCTCCCGAAGTCCTTTAAAGAGGCGAAGGCAGACAGAGCCGCGCTGGAGGAAGCTCAGGAGCGGGAGCGTGTCGAACGGGAGATGCGCAATTACTTCGAGAAGAAAGAAGAGGCCATCCGTCTCAAACGGATTCAACTGTACATCAAAGAGCAGGCCGCCAAAGAGGACTCCGGGAAATAGCGCAGACGCCGCACGCCAACAGTGTGTTGTGCCAAAAATCGTCCAGAATAGAAATAGTTTCAAATGCTATCACTGAATTACAAACGCCGGAGCACGCAGCGGTATATCAACCGCTGCGGCCCGGCGTTTTTTTGTCCTGTTTTTTGTATATCGACGACGATGAAGATCTCACTGGATTTCCTTCACCAGATCCGAAATCCCTCTGAACGCCGGATCTCTGGAATCCACCAGAAGCTCGAACAAAATCGATTCCAGCGTCGTCACCGTGGCGCCGGAATTTGCCAGCCGCTCCAGTCCCCGCTCATGATTTTCTCTGAAGCGGGCGGAAAGGCAGTCCGCAATCAGATAGACACTATAGCCTTTCTCCATCAGATACAGCGCAGTCTGCTGAACACAGATATGCGTTTCAATTCCGATCAGAATCACGCTTTTTCTGCCCGTTGCCTCCAGCGCCTCCATGAACTCCGGGCACCCCGTGCAGCTGAAGGTTCTTTTGTCGATAGGAACAAAATCACCCAGCGCCTCTGCGACAGCTGCGGTTGTATTCCCAAGCCCCTTCGCGTACTGTGTGGTCGCGATAATCGGCACGTCAAGGATCCGAAATCCCCGGATTGCCTGCACCAGACGGGTTTCAAGCTTCTCATGATCATAGATGACCGGTACGAACCCGTCCTGATAATCAACCTCCACCACCACGGCGTCGTCTCTCTTCATAATAAGACTGCTCATGCTTCTGCATCTCCTTTCTCCTCTTCCTTCGGATGAAGCCGGGAGGGAATCCGCAGAATCGCATCCGTAAGATCATACTCGATGATCATGGCCTCCGTAAACCCGTCCAGCACCAGTCCGCTGCAGTCAGGATACTCCTTCGCCAGCCCGACGCATTCCTCGATCCCCATCCTCCTAAGATCAAATTCCTCCATGTAATCCGGCGGAAGCTGCTTTTCCTGAGAAAAGACCGGCAGAAAACGCACTCCGTCGTCACTTTCCAGAAAATCCGGTTTTCCGCTCACCGGAAGGGTGGGAACAATCAGTACAGAATCCCGCAGACAGGCCAGCAGCCAGTCCAGCTGCTCTCGTGTCTTCTTGGAAAGGAATCTGTGCTTCAGATAACAGAGCGTGCTCCCATCCTTCAGCATTTCTTCTGTAAAATTCTTATATTCATCCATTTTCTGTCTCCATTCACTACTGCGATAACCTCTTGTCCATTCTAACAAAATTCGCGGAAAAATCAATCATCAAATGATAGACACCTCTGTCATAATCGTAGTATAATTAACATGAAAGGTAATTATTACTGATATGAAAGGAAAGGTACTGAAAATGAAACCGGGAATTCATAATTTTTCGGAGATCGGAAGGCTGAACAAAGTCCTGATCCACCGCATCGACCACGAGGTAGAGGGCCTGGTGCCGGAAAACTTTGAACGTCTTCTGTTCGATGATATCCCGTTCCTGAAAGTCGCACAGCAGGAGCACGACCACTTTGCCGAAGTCTTGAGGAACTGCGGCGCCGATGTGGTCTACCTGGTGGACGAAGCCGCGAAGGCGCTGGCGAATGAGGACGTCCGCGCCCGGTTTATTCGGGAACTTCTGGATGAAAGCGGCATTACCAGCGAAGGCACACTGGAGGCTCTGACGGAATATCTGACGGCAATGGATGCGGAAACCCTCGTGAAGACCACTATCGACGGGATCAAGAAGGAAGATGTAGTAGTGAACAACGCCAAGTCTCTCTCTGACTTCATCATGTCCGCCTACCCCTTCTATCTGGATCCCATGCCAAACGCCTATTTCACCCGGGATCCCATAGCGGCTATCGGAAAGGGCATTTCCATCCATCACATGAGCACCGCCACCAGAAGACGGGAAGCACTGCTGATGAAATACATTTATGAAAACGACCGCGACCTTATTCCGGAGAATACGCCGCTCTACTACGACTACAACGACCCATACTCCCTGGAGGGCGGCGACATTCACGTTCTCAGCAAAGACGTTGTCGTACTCGGACTCAGCGAGCGCACCACCGCCAGAGGAATCGAAGCCCTGTCAAAACGCCTGCTTACCGACGGCGGATTCAAAAAAATTCTTGTTCTGGACATTCCCAAAACGCGGGCATACATGCATCTGGACACGATTTTTACAATGGTGGATTATGACAAATTTGCGGTTTATCCGGCCATGGGCAACCTGAACCAGAAATTCGAGATCACGATGGGCAAGGGCGGTGAACCGAAGCTGACCACCGTCACCGATTCGCTGGAGGACATGCTGAAGAAAGCGCTGAAACTCCCCGCGGTGAATCTGATCCAGTGCGGAGGCAGCGATTACCTCGCATCACAGAGGGAGCAGTGGGGCGACGCGGCCAACGCTCTGGCGGTTGCACCGGGCAAGGTCGTCTCCTATCAGAGAAACTACATCACTAATGAACTCCTGTCCGAAAACGGCGTTGCGATCATCACGATTCCGGGCTCCGAGCTTTCCCGCGGCAGAGGCGGCACACGCTGCATGGTCTGCCCGCTGAACCGCGACAGTCTGTAGTTTTCAGAACAAAGGACACTCTGCGGCTTTCAGCACAAAGAACACTTCGGATTCCTCAGGTGCTCCACACTCCCCTTCAGGGCAGGCGGGAGCACCGCGAAAAACCTGATATTGCGACGGAGGCGCCGGAAATAATCCGGCGCCTCCGCTTTTCTGCACTGCACAGATAATCACAGGCGCATTCAACGGCTGAACACGCTGAAGTAATCCTTTATTTTCCCCAGGCGAGCGTTCTGAGGTACTCCCGCAAAAGAATGTATCCTTCTTCCAGATCCTCTCTGGACGTATACTCCAGCGGGGAGTGGGCGATTCCCTTCTCGCTGGGAACAAAAATCATATTTGTGGGGAAACAGTCTGCAACGATCTGAGCGTCATGCCCGGCTCCGCTGTCGATCCTCATATACTTCATGTTATGCTCCGCCGCGATATCGCGCATCGCCAAAATCCCGTCTAGATCCATATCCGCCGGTGCGTCGTAGGCGGCGATTTTGTAATCCACTGAAAATCCCGGTCCGGCGCTGTTCCGGAATTCCTGCAGGATAGAACGCGCCTCGCTGAGAAGAGATTCGTTGGTGGAACGGATATCGAAGGTAATCGTAACGGAGTCAGCGATGATATTCGGCTTACCGGGCTGCACCTGAATGTTACCAAAGGTGACGACAACCCGATCGTTCCTGCTGTTGGCCCATTTAGTCAGGGACGCGATAATCTCCGCCGCGTAGGGAACAGGATCCTTCCGCATACTCATCGGAGTGGTGCCGGCGTGGTTCTGTTCCCCGTGGATTGTGATGCTCCCCACCTCCAGTCCGACAATGGACTGCACCAGCCCCACCTTTTTCAGAGATTTCTCCATTACCGATCCCTGCTCGGCGCTGAGCTCCACAAAACGCTCAATGTCCTTTCGAGGCTCCGGAAGGCTTCCTTTGTAATATCCGGCGTCCTCCATCGCCTGCTTCAGAGTTATTCCCTGTGCATCCTCCTCTTCCAGATGCTCCGGCTTCAGTTTCCCGGCGATAGCCCTGCTTCCGGTATAACTTGAAATGAAACGGCTTCCTTCTTCCTCTACCGTTGCCACGATTTCCACGGTTTTCACCGGCTGTCCCAGTTCCTGATTCAGCCCGGTAACAGCCGCAACAGCAGATAAAAGCCCCAGTGCGCCGCCGTATTTGCCGTCGTGTTTAACCGTATCCCGATGTGAGCCGGTCAGAATAACGCCGCTTTCCTTACCTTCCAGCCGGCCGTAGAGATTTCCGACCTCGTCCGTGTAGGCTTTGAAGCCACGCTCCGTATACCATCCGGTCAGCATTTCCACCGCCGCCCTGTCCTCATCTGTATAGGACGCGCGCCAGTACTCGCCGCCCCGGATGGAAGTCTCCGCGAATTCGTCGATGGCTGCCTCCAGCCAGTCCAGTTCTCTGCTTATTTTTGCATCCATAGTAGCACCCCGTCACTTCGTTTTATTCTGATAACGTACTGCTATTTTAGCATAATATATTCTTCCTGTACAGAAATGCAGCGCAGAAATTTGTGAAATAAAAAACAAAGTTGCCCGCAGCCCCGGGTTCGTGTACAATGTCTGTTAGAAATTAATCGAGGAGGCAATAAATGAACAACTATACATACAGAACCAGCGGAACATGCTCTCAGCTCATACACTTTAATCTTGACGAAAGTGGAAAGCTGCACGATCTGAGTTTCTACGGAGGCTGCGACGGGAACCTGAAGGCCCTCGGACTTCTCCTGGAGGGCACGGATGCCAGAGAAGCCGCAGACCGGCTTCGGGGAAACGACTGCGGCGGACGTGGAACCTCTTGCGCCGACCAGCTCGCCCGCGCCATTGATCAGGCTCTTGATAATGCGTAAGCACGCTTTTACACGATATAAGCATGTTTTTCATCACACATAAGCGCAGGACTGCTGCTTCGACTCTTGAAGGTCTATTGCAGCAGTCCCGTTTTTCATCCATGGTTTATTTTCTCCAGCGTCTCTGCCATGATTCCGTCCACGTCCGCACCCCGGATATCCAGACCCTCCGCGCGGTATTCCCGGAAATTCCTGATGCCCAGCATCCGTCCCACTCCACGGATATAGTCATAGCCAAGATCCATTTCACCGACGGGACCTCCCGCCGTCGTAATATAAGTCAGCTCCCGGCAGGGACACAGTCCCTCATATCCCTGCTCTGTCTCGCGGAAGGTCAGGTCAGCCACTACGATATTTTCAATGTAGATTTTCAGGACGGACGGAAAAGAACAGTCCCAGTAAGGTGCTCCCACAAGGATGTAATCTGCCCGGCGGAACTGCCGGGCGAGATCGAACATGGGCGCCTCCCAATCCCTCTGCTGAATCAGTTCATTACGCAGCAGAATCAACTCCCGGTCCATCGGCTGCACCACACCGGGCTCTGCCATCGCGATATCTGTCACCGCGCCGGGATGCTCCTTCCGGAACCTTCGGATCCATGCGTCACAAAGCTGTCGTGTGCGGGAACGGTGCGTGGAAACGCAGCTGTCCACAAACAGGAGTCTTTCTTTTGTCAGCTCCATCACCATAAACTCGGGCGTGCACTTTGTTCCAAAAGACTCACACTCCTGGCAGTGAAACAGCCCCGGCACTTCGTCAGCGTCAATTTCCGAAAAGCCATAGTTCCGGAAAAACGCCGGCGCCTTCGCCGCCAGGCAGACCCGTTCCGCACCCATATCCTGAAACGCAGCCATCACACTGCAGAGCAGCCGCCTGCCCACGCCTTTACCTCTCAGCGCTTCCGTCACCGCGATATCGTGCAGGACATACTGATTGCCAGCTTTCACCAGAGCTGCGCCCCCTGCGAGCGCGCCGTTCTCATCCTCCGCCGCGAACCCGAACCGGAACCCCTCCGGTACACGTTCTGTGTTTTCAAGCCCCGCGGCAGCAAACAGCGGCGCCAGCTCTCTATAATCGCCGGTTTTACGAATCGTAAGCTTTCTGATATTCATAGGCTCCTCCCCTCAGTTCAATACGCACCGGTCAGCGCTCATTAAGTCCTGCGTGGCTTAATGAGCGGATACTGTTATTTATGATATCACAAAGAAGCTTCCGTGACAAAGCGTTCCGCTGTTACGGCGGTACTTCTGTGACGAAAACATTACGTTCCCATGATTGCAAAAACACAGTTTTGTGTATAAAATAAAAGACAAGAAAGAAGGTCTGCGTATGAAATTTGATATGCACTGCCACACCAGAGAAGGGTCTATCGATTCCCATGTGGCAATCAGAGAGTATATTACGATTCTGAAGAGCCGGGGGTTCGGCGGGATGCTGGTCACCGACCACGACTCATACCGGGGATACCGGTACTGGGAAAAGCATCAGGACACGATGCCGGATGATTTTGTTGTGCTGAAGGGGATCGAATATGACACCCGGGACGCCGGGCATTTCATCGTCATCATGCCGGACGGCGTGAATGTACGGCTGCTGTCAGTCCGCGGCATGCGCGCGGAGATCCTCTCCAAACTGGTTCACCATTACGGAGGTATCCTGGGGCCGGCTCATCCGTACGGAATGCGCAGTTCCAGCGCCATGTTCTTCCGCAAGATCAGAAAGCATCCGGAGATTATGCGGAGATTCGACTTCCTCGAAGGCTTCAACACCTGCGAGCTGGTGAGCGCGAACGTCAAAGCCCGCGGACTCGCCCGGGAATATGATCTTCCCTGTATCGGCGGCTCCGATTCCCACAAAGCCATGTACGTAGGCACGGCGTTCACGGAATTTGACCGTGACATCACCTGCAACAACGATCTGATCGACTGCATCAGAAACAATGGGATTGTAGCCTTCGGCGGAAAAGAGCGAGCCTTCCTGCGGCACCATAACAAGCGTTACTGGAAGGTCACCAACTATACGCTGAAGACTTTGAACCGGAGCGCCAGCCTGCTGTTGAAGCCTTACCGGAAAATTAAAGTCCTGCGAATGGGTCTCTACGACGAAAACATCGAATAACGTAATTGAACTGCCTGGAACTACCGGGTTTCCAGAGAATATTTTTCTGCGACCCGGCGGAATCCCGGCAGGGAATTTACAATCGTATCATAGGCGACACAGTACGAGATTCGAATATATCCGGGACCGGCAAAGGCGCTGCCCGGGGTCACTAGGATATGCTCCTCTTTCAGCCGTCCGACGAATTCGGTCTCATCCTCATCCGGGGATTTCACCCAAAGGTAAAACGCCCCCCGGGGCTCCAGGCAATCATAACCGGCCTCAGTCAGCCCGTCGTACAGCGTCCGCCCGTTCTTTTCATAAAAGGCGATATCCGCCTTGGCATCCAGACAGCGTGTAATCGCCAGCTGAATCAGAGACGGCGCGTTGACAATTCCGATAATCCGGTTGGCAATCGTCGCCGCCGTAATGAATTCCTGTGAATCATCTGACGCATCGGGAACCAGAACATATCCGATCCGCTCCCCCGGCAGGGAAAGTGATTTACTGTAGGAATAACAGATAATCGTATTGTCATAATAATCCGGGATATGCGGAACCTCTGCATCGCCGTAAACCAGTTCTCGGTACGGCTCGTCCGAAATCAGATAGATTGGATGCCCGATCCTCTCTGATTCCTCCGCCAGAATTTCCGCCAGCTGCCGGATCACCGTCTCCGGATAGACCACTCCCGTGGGATTGTTCGGCGTATTGACGATGATTGCCTTTGTCTTTTCTGTGACCGCCTTCCTCAGCCCTTCCATATCCGGCAGGAAGGATCCGTCTGGCCGCGGTGCGACTTCCACCGTCTCCGCATAGAAATTTCCGATGTAATTTTTGTATTCCACAAAGTACGGTGCGAAGACGATGACCTCGTCCCCGGGATCCAGAATCGTCTTCAGCGCGACATTCAGCGCTGAGCCCGCCCCGGCGCTCATAATCACATTTTCCGCGCGATAGGCCGTGCCGTACCGACGGTTCAGATCCTCCGCAATCGCCTGCCGCGTCTCCTCAAAGCCCGCGTTGGACATGTACCCGTGCACCCGGATCGGATCCTCGTTCTGCAGAATATCGACAATGGCGTCGCTGACCGCCCGGGGCGCCGGCACGTTGGGATTTCCCAGGCTGAAATCATAGACGTTTTCCGGTCCCACGACCTGCGCCATTTTCTTCCCTTCCTCGAACATCTGCCGGATTACAGAGTTTCCGGCAACTCTCGGTTTCATATTTTCCGCGATCATTTCATCTGCTCCTTTCCGACGGCGAACGCCTTCAGGTTCAGCTTGACAAACTTCTCCTTTACTGTTTTGCGGATGATTTCCTCCCAGTCGATATCATCCAGCCCCATGGCCTGTACCAGCGCACCCAGCAGAATCACGTTGGCTGCCTTCACGTTGCCCAGTTCTTCCGCCTTCCGGGACGCATCAATGACCACCACCTTCTTTGCCGTCTTCTGCAGTTCTTCAATCACGTCCGGTGCATATTCCTCCTCTCCGGTCAGCACCGTCATCGAAGGAATCTCTTCACTGTTCACCACCACGGTTCCGTCCGCGCGGATGTAGTCCAGATTTCTCAGCGCCTCCATCTTCTCGAAGGAAACGATGATGTCGGCGGTTCCCTTCTCGATTACCGGCGACCATACCCGCTCCCTGCTGTATCTCACCTGGGAGGTCACGTCTCCCCCCCGCTGGCTCATTCCGTGAATTTCGCTCATCTTCACGTCGTAGCCTTCCTCCATCAGTCCGATGGTCAGCATCTTTGCGGCAAGGATCGTTCCCTGTCCCCCGACTCCCGTCAGCAGTATATTCTTTGTCATCTCTCCTTACCTCCCTGTTTCCTTTGTGATAGCGTCCACAGGACATACCTGCATGCAGACGTCACAGCCCACGCAATCCGCTCTGTTGATGCGCACCTTCTTCTCTTCCTTCTCAAAGATCAGCGCAGGACATCCTGTACCCATGCAGGCGCGGCATCCGATGCATTTCTCCGGATCTACCGTGTCCTTCGTGCTGAACAGACCGTCGAATTCCTCCAGATCCGCTTCAGAGAATTTCTTCAGTACACAGGGCCAGCGCGTGATGATCACTGACGGCTCCTTCAGCGGCAGAAATTCATCCAGCGCCGCGTCTACCGCCGCAAGGTCGTTGGGGTCGATCACCTTCACATGACGGATTCCGAGTGCCTTCACCAGCTCTTCTATATCGATAATCGGTGCAGGCTCCATCTTCACGGTGAATCCCGAACCCGGATTCTGCTGGTGTCCTGTCATTCCCGTAATCCGGTTGTCCAGAATGATATTGACTGTATCACTTTTGTTGTATACCGTGTTGATCAGGGATTCCACTCCCGTATGGAAAAAGGTGGAATCTCCCAGCACCGTCACTACCTTGCGTTTCACCCCTGCGCGGTTGAACGCCTGCTGTGCTCCGTGGCCCACCGAGATAGATGCTCCCATGCACACTGTGGAATTCATCGCGTTATACGGTGCTCCCGCTGCCAGCGTGTAGCATCCGATATCTCCGCTGATCATTATATCCTTTCTCTTTCCCAGGCGGTAGAACAGTCCTCTGTGGGGGCATCCCGCACAGAGGGACGGCGGTCTCCGGATCACCTTGCTCCGGTCGTATTCCACCTCCGGCAGCGTGCTCCCGGTCAGGCTCTTCCGCAGTACATCTGGCGTCATCTCCCCGTAAGGCGGGAAAGTATCTTTTCCGTGCACCTCAAATCCCAGTCTCTGGCAGAATTCTTCAATGTACGGATCATCTTCCTCCACGATGTACACCCGGTCCATTTTCTCACAGAATTCCCGGATCATCTTCTCCGGCAGAGGATTGGTAAATCCCAGTTTCAGGTAGGATGCCTCTTCACCGAACACCTCTCTGGCGTAATAATAGCTGACGCCGGAGGCAATCACGCCGGTCTTTGTTCCATTGATCTCCGCGTGGTTGAAGGATGAGCGTTCACTGTACTCCGCAAGTTTCTTCATCCTCTCCTCAATCTGCACCCGCAGGATCCTGGAGTGCGCCGGCAGCGCCACGTATTTCATCGGATCCGGTTTCCATTCCTTCACCGGCACTTCCTGTCGTTCGCCGCATTCCACCAGGGATTTGGAGTGACAGACCCGAGTTACCATGCGGATCATGAAAATCACATTATAGGTTTCCGACAACTCGAACGCCGCCTTCATCATATCCAGACACTCCTGGCTGTCCGCCGGCTCCAGCATCGGGATCTTCCCCATTTTCGCATAGTTGCGGTTATCCTGTTCATTCTGGGATGAAAACATTCCCGGCTCATCCGCCGTCACGATCACCGCTCCTCCGTTGACACCCATATAAGCAAACGTCATCAGCGGGTCAGCCGCCACATTGACTCCCACATGCTTCATGGACGCCATGCTCCGGACTCCCGCCATGGAGGCTCCGATCGCGGATTCCATCGCCACCTTCTCATTGGGCGCCCACTCCGCATAGATCTCATCATATTTCGCGATATTTTCCAGAATCTCCGTGCTGGGAGTCCCCGGATAGGCTGACGCGTGTCTTACGCCCGCCTCATATGCTCCTCTCGCGATAGCCTCATCGCCTGTTAACAGTTTCTTCATCCTTGTCTTTTCCTCCTGCTATATTAAAGATGTTCTTTCCCGATTTTACCACTCCTCGCAGACGGATTTCCCTCCTGCGACCGATACAGATAATTCTCCGCCTTCTGTGACCGGCGACGCTGACAGCCATCTGTCACACGCCCTGTTTATGCGGTACCTGCCGCGTCAGTGCAGAAAAACTGCCGTAAGCGCTCATTAAGTCCAACGGAAGCTTAATGAACAGACTCTATTATAATATCACAAAATATAGTTCCTGTTGCCTTTGTCACAAAAAAATCTGTGTGAAAACGACCGGCTTTTTTCGATTCCCCGTCCGCATACGGAATTACCGTTCCGCCTCATACGCTTCATACCACTCCGACAGCTGGTCGAGAATCGGAATCAGTGCGTCGCAGGCTTCGGTAGTGCTGTATTCCACGCGCACCGGCACCTCCATGTATTCTCTGCGTTCCACAAGCCCTACCGACTCCAGTTCCCGCAGCGCTCTGGCGAGCACTGTGTTCGACACGCCATCCATGCGGCGCTTCAGTTCATTGTAGCGAGTCGGTCCGCCGTTGTTCAGAGTGCAGATGATCTGCATCTTCCATTTTCCTCCGATCAGATCCATGGAGCGGCTCAGGGGGCAGGTTTCCAGACACGGGCAATTGTAATGCGTTTCAATCATGGTCATCTCCTCCTTACCAGGTAACAAAAAAATGCGTTATTGCGTTTTCTCTCCTGCTGCCATATTATATAAATAGCAAAAAGAAATCAAGTGCTAAATTACTACTTAGGAGAAAATATGAGCGCATTTATTCAGGGATACACGCTTGGACTTGCCTATGTAATGCCCATCGGAACACAGAACATCTTCGTCATCAATACGGCGCTGACACAGCGGCGCAGCCGTATCTGGCTGACGACATTCTGCGTCTTCTTCTGCGACATCGTCTGCGCGCTGGCATGCTTCTACGGAGTGGGTGGGATCATGCAGTCCTCTCGTTGGCTGCAGCTGGCGGTTCTCGGCGCCGGTTCGCTGGTGGTCATGTGGATCGGATTCTCGATTTTTCGGGACAAAAGTACCCTCGAGGGCGATGAGGGTAAATCTGAGCTTTCTGCTGCGAAGGTATTCACTACCGCCTGTTTCGTGACCTGGGCCAATCCGCAGGCATGGATCGACGGAAGCATGATGCTGGGCGCCTTCCGCACCTCTCTGAACGGCGCAGACGGCGCACGGTTCATCATAGCTGTCTGTCTCGCCTCCCTGTCCTGGTGGGTGGTGATGCCGACGGTTGTTTCGCTGCTCCAGTCCCGCATCAACAACAAAGTCTTCCGCGCCATCAACATCATCTGCGGCGCGATCATCATGGCCTACGGAGCAAAACTGCTGGTCAGCTTTGTACGACTGGCCGCTGTGATGTTCGGATAAGGGCTTCGCTCTTTAAACTCACGCCCTGTCCGGCGTACATACAGAAAAGGAGGCCGCGCGCTATGCGTGACCCCCTTTTCTGTATGGGAAAATTATCCTTCGATTGCAATGTATTTATTCTGCTCGATCTCCGGTTTGGCCTCTGCCTTCGGCACATCGATTTTCAGAACGCCCTGGTCGAATCTGGCCTTAATATCCTCCTGTCTGACATCATCGCCGACATAGAAGCTCCTGGTGCAGGTTCCCTGGAATCTTTCTCTTCTGATGTAGGAACCATCCTCGCCCTTCTCGTCATTGTTTGTGGACGTGGTTGCCTCTACCTGCAGAACGCCGTCATTCAGTTGGATTTTAACATTGTCCTTGTCAAATCCCGGCAGATCCATATGCAGTTCATAATGGTCTCCGGCGTCTTTCACGTCGCTCTTCATCAAAGTGTTTTCTACACGGTTTCCACGGAACGGCGGGAAATCCATAAAATCATCGTTGAAAAATCTGTCTCCAAAAATGCTCGGTAACAACATAGTAAATACCTCCTTTTAATATCGGCATCTCTGCCTGTTTGTCTGTCTGTTCTGATCAGGCTCTCCCGATCTCTGTTAATCTCTGTCTCCCTATCTCTTTCTGTTTCCTTCGTTCCTCCTTACAAGTATCATTATACTCATTTTGTTAGCACTGTCAATAGGTGAGTGCTAATTTTTTTAAAAAATTTTTCTTTTGCTTTTTTCGGTATTTAATGCGTGCCCGGCCATCGGATATGCTTGAAATATCAATCATGCAGAGAGTATATTCGGTGGCCTGCCGCAGGGCTTCAGAGAACTTTATCCGAAAAACCTGCGGCTCCATCGCACCGCTAACGCCGTCAAAAACGCGGAAAACGGCACTGTCAGAATCACCGCTATCGCCGCGGTCATCCCTCCGAGCAGTTCAATGCTTATGAAATCCGCGTTTATCAGTTGGTTAAACTGATAGCCATAGGAAATTATCACCATCAAAGTTGTTATCACGGAGCCTGTAAACGCCAGAATCAGCGTCTGACAATTCGCGCCGGCCAGATCTCTCCCGATATTCATCCCCGAACGAAACAACTCATTGCTTCTGATATCCGGTTTCTGTTCCCATATCTCAAACAGGGCCGAAACCACCGACATCGCTATGTCTATCAATGCACCGAGACTTGACACCGCAATGCTGACAAAGAGCAGACCGGATACGCTAAGACCCGATTTCTGTCGGATCAGGATCAGTTCCTCCGCCGCCTCCAGATTATATCCGTTTACATACATGATTCCTGAGAAAACCACATATACGGCTGATGCCACAGCCATACCGAGAACCGTTGCCGCAACTGCGACCCATGTTTTCCGACTCCAGCCGTTCAGCAGCGTCATGGCGCTGACGATAATCACCGTTGCCGTGATGAATGTCACCACCGCAGGCGAATACCCGTGAAACAGTGCCGGCAGCAGAAATCCCAGAATCATAACCATCGCGGAAGCAAGACCGAGCAGCGAACGCAGTCCTTTGTGCCCTGCGACAACAATCAGCAGCGCTGCAAATACTCCCAAAAGAAGAATTCTTCCCAGAGTACGGTCATAGTTATATATATTGTAGAACGGCTTCACTCCCGGGGAACTGTCAACCTTGACGATCACACGGGTTCCCTTGCTGCAGATAATATGATGCGTGTTAGTGACATCATTGTCTATCATGAGTTTTCTGCCCTTCAGCGGTCCCTGATCAATGTGAACCTCCAGCTTCTGGTATCCCAGTCTGCGTGCTCCCTCATTGTCTCTGCCGGTCAGCGATTCCTCAGCGACTCTGGTTACATATCCCTTATAATAATTGAGTGAATCAGACTCATAGATCCTGCTGTCGACCGGATTTGCGTGATTCCAGATCAGCACAGCAAGGACAATGACTGTCATTGCCCCTGCAGTTATCAGATCTTGTATTTTGTTACATCTTTTTTTCATCAGCTCTATCTGACTTTTACAGTCTTGCTTTCAGACCATTTCCCATAGTAGGTTTTACCGTTCACTGTCTTATAGCCTCTGACCCTAACCTTGTATCTGCTGCCGGATTTCAAGTTTTTGATCGTTTTATAGGTCCGGGTGCTCCTAATGCTCTTCCACTTGGAGCTTCCGGCCTTTCTGTAACTGATCTGGTACTTTACACCCTTCGCAAGCTTACTGTAACTGACAGAAATCTTTTTCTTTCCCGCTTTAGCTTTCTTGATTTTTCCTTTGCTGATTTTTACCTGCTCCGGTTTTTGCTCCGTATCTGTACGCGAGATCTTGAAGGAATCCAGAACCGGCATTTCTTTCGTATCCGTAAAATATGTCGTAAAGGTCAGGCTCGTCCGTGTCACTTCGACATTGGTAATGTTCGGTCGATTACTCTGATCCTTCATCGCAATGAAATCTGTTAAAGAATCATTGTTGTATTTGTAATACTTACTTCCGGATGCAGAATTGGCAGTAAGATAGAATACCTGCCCGTCTTTCGGATCCATAACGGAGGTGCTGTCCGAAGTCTGCGGATCATTTGCGTCCATCAGATAGGTTCTGGTATAGCAGTGATCATGCCCCATCAGTACAGCGTCGATGTCCAGATCGGAGAAAATCCGGGGGAGCTCTGATCTGCGTTCCAGAATGTCATCGTCTGTTGCATGACTCGCTGCACTGTAAATGGAATGATGGAAACTGACTATTTTCCACTGAGCGTCCGGATTTGCCTGCAGCGCCTGTTTCATAAATGCTCTGTGCTCACTGGTGCTTCTGTTATTGGAGTTGAGATTCATAAACAGAACCCCGTTATACATATACCAGTAGTCTCCGCTTGCTTTGCCGGAGCTGTCCACACGTCCCAGGAAAGATACGTTAGGAATATTTCCATGCGCTGTGTACAGTGTGCTTCCGGAATCATGATTTCCTTCATTCAGCGCCAGTGCATAGGACTGCAGCTCGTCCGGCGTAAAGAATCCCTGATACTGAGATTCTTCTGAAGCGCCTTTATCGTTAATCTGATCCCCGGCACTAAGAATGAAACTTGTCTGCGGAAACTTCTCCGTTGCGAAATCCAGTGTATTGACCCAGCCCTTTGTGTCATTTTCTGCATTATGGCTGGCACCGATCTGCGGATCTCCGGCAAACAGAAAACTGAAAGAATCCTTTTCTCCCAGATCCTGCGTTGCAAAGGTATAAGTATCCGACCATCCGTCATCATTTCCTACTCTATAAATATATGTTGTGAATTCATCCAGATTCTTCAGCACTGCTTTGTTGGAATAGAATCCGCCGAGTCCGCTCTTTACCTGATCGGCTCTGCATTTTCTGGCGGAAGTTTCCGGGAACTCATCGCCATTTTTCCATCCGGACGGTTTGACCGCCACCTGCACATAAGACGCTTTTCCGGATTCTCCCAGCCAACTCAGATTTCTCTTTGTTTCATCCGTCCCGATCTGCAAAGACACGTCGCGAACTTCTTTCTGCGGAAGAACCGTGCTCACTGTAAGATCCTGAAGATCAACATAGATATCCGAGCTGCTCGCTCTTCCCTGGTGCAATTCCACTGCCAGAACATTATCTTTCGCCTTCAGGTTCAGACTGCTGATGTCTATACCGTCGCTGACCGCTGAAACTGTGCCGGTCTTCGGTTCTCCGGCGTTGGAGCCTCCGTAACCGTTCTCATCGAACGAGCTGTCATCGAATCCGGCTATCTTCTTTCCGTTGATCGTTACAATCGCTGCGTCATCATATAAAACAGTTCCTGTGATTTCCTTTATCTGACTGACATCAACATCATCGATATCAAATTTTGTTCTCAGATAATAGACCGGCACGTCGTTTGAAGTTCCACTGATGTACTGATTCAGAAGCACATTCGGAACGAAACCGCTGCCCAGATCGGCTTTCTGACCGTTCTTCGCTCCAAAGCTTCCCTTCCCGGAAGACCAGGCGGAATCATCGAAATCTGCATCGCTGTTCCAGCCGGCCTCAGGTTTAGTGTTATTGTCAAGATAGCGCCAAGTTGTCCCGTCAGTGCTCACTACCCTGTCTGTCGTCGCCGTACCCGACGCAGTTCCCGCATATACGTCTGAATTCGTCATTTGCGCCAGGTTTCCCGTTCCCGCCACGATCATGACGGAAAGTGCGAGGGCAGAAATTTTGTACAAACCTCGTAATTTAACCATCTCTTTACCATCCTTTACTTCTGTCAACTTCAGATCTGATACAGAGAGAATATCATATGTCTGTAAGAACCGCATGCTTGTCAGCGTTAATTATTTGTAAACAAAGAACTCTCTCAGAAAGTATTCATGAAGTCTTTTATCGCCTGACACCTCCGGATGAAATGCGAGGGCAAGCTGATTCTTGTATTCCGCCGCAACGATGTGCCCGTTCACCTCCGCAAGAGTCTGCACAGCAGGATCATCCCTGCACAAGTCCCCAGAACCGGCATTCCTCCCTGAATAAACGCTCTGATCGGTTCGAGCATTCCCGTCTCTTGCAGCAGCCGCTTCTGCGATTCTAGCCTGTTCGGCATTGGTAACATCCATAATCACTCTGCCTTTCAGCATCCATTAAGTCCCGGCAAGGGCTTAATGAGCAGGCACCATTTAATATACGGAAAAACTGTTCTTTCCAAAAGATGCAAAAGCTTTTATTTTTTAGAGTAGAAAAGCCCGCAGAACAACGCCTGCGGGCTTTTTATCGATTTCATATACAGTTTCAGTTGAAAAGCAGTGCCGGTATTGAAAACATGATTGCCATGACGACACAAAGTCCAACAATAAAAATCTTCAGCGCCAGACTTTTTCCATTGCTCTTTTTTTCTGCGTAAACCGGCTTCTTCTCCGGATTACGATAATTTTTAGGTTTATTGCTCATTCGCGGTTCGCTCCCTTCCTGCACCATGATTATATATGATATTGCGGTTTTTTGCAATCAGACTTTGAAAAACATCGCAACAGACTGCAGCAATCTTTTTTTATCTTTCTCTTGACAATCTCCCCCGTCTGTATGTATAATTTCGGAAACGAAAGCTTGTGCACTGCGCACAGAAGAGGGAGTAGTCAGAATACAGTATCAACAATCGCGGTAACATACCTGGTACTGTAGCCATTGATTCGATATGGTGACGAGACTTTTCATGCCGGTTCCGAACACGGAAGCCGGATGAAGAGTCTCGTTTTTTATCAGCCGCCGGCGCCAATTGCGGCAAGGCGGGAAAGGAAACAAACATGAAGGAATATTATCAGCAGACAGTCTCGGAGGTATTGAAACGGGTAGGACAGACCCAGGCCGGATGGAGCAGTTCTCAGGCATCTGAATTGCTGGAAAAACACGGGCCGAACGCGCTGCAGGCGGGGAAGCGGAAAACCGTATTGCAGATGTTTGCAGAACAGTTCCGGGATCTGATGGTCATCATTCTCATCATCGCGGCGGTCATTTCCATGATCTCCGGCAATGCAGAGAGCACACTGGTGATCTTCGCAGTACTGATCATCAACGCGGTACTCGGCACCGTACAGAACAGGAAAGCTGAAAAATCTCTGGACTCCCTGAAGTCTCTGGCTTCTCCGAGTGCCAAGGTCATCCGCGGCGGCGTGACGCAGGAAATCAATTCCACACAGGTTGTGCCGGGCGACATCGTTGTTCTGGAGGCAGGCGATATGGTGGTTGCGGACGGACGCGTCATTGACAGCTTTTCACTTCAGGTAAACGAAAGCTCCCTGACAGGAGAATCCACCAATGTAGACAAAAGCTCCGGTGTGATCGACGGGCAGGTCCCTCTCGGTGACCGCGTCAACATGGTATATTCCGGCTCTCTGGTCACCTACGGCCGTGCTGTAATCGCCGTAACCGCCACCGGAATGGACACGGAAATCGGCCGGATCGCTTCCATGATGAACGCCACCAAAGAGAAGAAGACACCTCTTCAGCGAAGCCTTGATCAGTTCAGCAGCCGTCTGGCCGTCGTCATCATGATGATCTGCGCCATCGTATTCCTTCTGGGGCTTTTCCGCGGCGGACTCTCCATTCTTGATTCCCTGCTGTTCGCTGTGGCACTGGCTGTCGCCGCAATCCCAGAGGCCCTCAGTTCCATCGTCACAATCGTTCAGGCGATGGGAACACAAAAGATGGTTCGGGAACACGCCATCATCAAAGAGCTCAAGGCTGTTGAAAGTCTGGGAAGCGTCTCAGTAATCTGCTCCGACAAAACAGGAACACTGACACAGAACAAAATGACCGTTCAGGATGTCTACATTGATGAGCACGTTATTCCCTCCTCCAAGCTTACGCTGGACGATCCGATTCACCGGATGCTCCTGTACAACGCCATTCTGACCAATGATTCTTCCCTGCGCGACGGGCAGACAATCGGCGACCCAACCGAATTCTGTCTGCTGGAAATGGCCGAAAAAATAAATGTTCCTCATCAGAATATCCGCGCGCAGCTGAGCCGTCTGGAGGAAATCCCCTTCGATTCTGACCGTAAACTGATGACCACCCGGTATGAAATTGACGGAAAGGAGCTTCTGCTCACCAAAGGCGCTCCGGACGTCCTGCTGAATCGCTCCGGAAGACTGCTGACATCAGACGGAATCCGCTCCATCACCGACGCAGACAGAAATCGGATCGTACAGGCCAACATGCAGTTCTCGCAGGACGGACTGCGAGTTCTGGCCTTTGCCTACAAAGACGCTCCTGCCGACCGCGAAATCGGGCCGGAGGACGAACACGACTATACATTCATCGGACTGATTTCCATGATGGATCCTCCTCGGGAGGAATCCATGGAAGCCGTTGCAGAGGCAAAACGCGCCGGAATCCGCCCGGTCATGATTACCGGTGACCACAAAATCACCGCTACTGCCATCGCGAAGAAAATCGGGATCTTTGAGGAGGGCGATCTCGCCGTAACCGGCCTGGAGCTGGATGCGATGTCAGAGGATGAGCTGAATGAGAAGGTGGAGAAAATTTCTGTCTACGCCCGCGTTTCCCCGGAAAACAAAATCAGGATCGTTGATGCGTGGCAGAATAAAGGACACATCACCGCGATGACCGGCGACGGAGTCAACGATGCGCCCGCGCTTAAGAAGGCCGATATCGGCGTCGCCATGGGAATCACCGGAACAGAAGTGTCCAAAGACGCCGCCGCCATGATTCTGACAGACGATAATTTTGCGACAATCATCAAAGCTGTTGCCAATGGCAGGAATGTATTCCGCAATATCAAAAATTCCATCGAATTTCTGCTTTCCGGAAACATGGCCGGAATCTTTGCGGTACTTTACGCTTCCCTGGCCGCTCTTCCGGTTCCCTTTGCCGCAGTGCATCTGCTGTTCATCAATCTGCTGACAGATTCACTTCCGGCTCTGGCAATCGGCATGGAAAACCCCGAAAAAGATCTGCTGAATGATAAGCCGCGTGACCCGAACCAGGGAATTATGACAAAAGACTTTCTGCACAGGATCTTCTTCCAGGGCGCTCTGATCGCCATCGTAACGATGACCGCATTCCATCTGGGGATGCAGGTCAGCCACATGACCGGCATGACAATGGCCTTCTCCACACTGACGATAGCACGTCTGTTCCACGGCTTCAACTGCCGCAGCAGACACTCGATTTTCCGGCTCAGGCTGACCAGCAACAAATATACCATCGGTGCGTTCTTCCTGGGGCTGCTCCTCCTGAACCTGGTTCTGTTCGTGCCGTTCCTGCGTCCGCTGTTCATGATCGCGGATCTCACCGCATGTCAGTACGGCATGATTTACGCCCTGGCCTTTCTTCCTACCGTAGTCATCCAGACTGTCAAGGTAGTTCAGGAGTACCGGAAACAATAAATTCCAAAACCCGGTCAGGCTGTGTTCTCATTCAAACGGAAATTGATACGGGAGACTGAACCGGTCACGAAGCTCCCTGAATTCTTTCTGCAGTGATTTCCCTACCGGAACGCCCCTGTTTTTCCGGTATTCGCGGATCAGATGTGCCTTCTCGCCCGGCGTGAATATGCGGACTGCTCCCGGAGCTTTGGCGGAGGAGCGAAGTGCTCGCAGAATATCTCCGGTTTTCTTCCGGAAGACGTCCTCACCGCTGAAAAACTCCGGATTAATAACCAGGAAAAAGTGTCCGAGATGATAGGGGCGCCGAGAGCCGTCCGTATTTTTGTCGGTCAGGTCCTTCATGAACAGTCCGTCTGCCAGTGCCGCACTGAGAATTTCCACAACAGCGGCGTAGCCATATCCTTTGTAGCCCGCCAGTTCCTCGCCGATTCCTCCCAGAGGAGCAAGAGACGCCTCTCCCTCCGTCAGCGCCTTCAGGATCGCTTCACTGTCGGTCATGGCGCGTCCGTCCCTTCCGACCACCATGCCTGCCGGAGTGTCCCGGCCGTTCCTTGCGAAAAATTCAATCTTTCCTCTTTGGGTGATGGAGGTCGCACAATCCAGAATAAACGGAAATCCTTCGTCGGTGGGAAGTGAGAAAGTCAGCGGATTAGTTCCCATCATATTGTCCACGCCGAAGGTGGGGGCGATAGACGGGCGCGCATTAGTTCCGGAAATCCCGATCATCCCACGGTCGGTCGCCATGGTTGTCCAGTACCCGGCAATTCCGTAGTGCGAAGAATTGCGTATCGCTCCCATCGCCAGTCCATACCGCGAAGCTTTTTCCAGCAGCATCTCCATAACCCTGCGGGACGCCACCATGCCCATTCCGTCATGTGCGTCCGCCACCACCGTCGTCGGCGTATCCTTCAGAATCTCGAGTTCTGTGACCGGACGAAGAATTCCGGCGTCGATCCGGTCGATGTAAATCGGCTTGAACCGATTGCATCCATGGCTTTCAACTCCTCTGCGGTCGCTCTCAAGCAGAACGTCCGTACAAATTTCAGCATCCTCCTCCGGTACGCCCACTGCCCGGAAAACATCCGTCATGAATCCGCCGGCTGTCTCCCATGGAACAAAGGGACGCGTCTCATTATCAATTACTCCGTTTTCATCAAACTGAATTGCCATAACTCTTTCATACTCCTGTTTTTCATTAATTCTATTTTCTACGAATTTCAGTGGGAAGCCGAACGGAAAACGTGATTCAGCTGCTTTCTGATGAAAATCCCTCAGAACCCTCTCGGTCAGATCAACAGCCTTTAATGTCAATTCCTTTTTCATGCTGTATGTCTGCAATTTCCTCGTCAAAAACTTTGTAGTCTGTAGTAAAGTTTAATCCATATCCCTCGTATTTTCAACCGATCCTGTGGAGAAAAACACCGGGAAAACAAAAAGAAGAGAACCTGCCGGGAACCGCTTCGAGATCAAAAGACGAACATTCCCGCATCCGTTACGAACGCGGGAATGTTTTTTGTAACTGTCGTAATCACGCAATCTGAAGCCGCACCTGCGGTTCTTCAAGTCTCCGATGATTATTTAATCGCCTCGGCCTCAGTAACTCCGGTTTTGGATTCCGCCGCTTTCTTGGCCGCTTTCAGATCGGAATACTTCTCCTCTACGATCTCATCCCAGAGTTCGCAGTTGTCAAAGCCGATATCCTCCGGAATAAATACCGGATCCAGACCAAGATGTTTCTGATACTCGTAATCCTTAAGGAGCCTGAAGGACTTGGGCGCCATCAGCGCCAGCACCGGCAGGTTGAGCCAGCACATGATTCCGACGCCGACATCCGCGTAGTTCCATGCTGTAGTCATATCCTTCATGGATGCGAACAGCGACAGAGTCGCAATGATGATAACGCCGATGAAATATGCGTATTTCTTCGCCTTGTCGGAAACCGCATTCATAATATACTGGATGTTCGCATCCGCATAGACTGCGAAAGACAGCAGCGTTGTGAACGCGAAGAAGAAGATTGCAATGGTGATGAACGGTGCTCCGAATCCCGGAATCAGGGTATCAATCGCTCTCTGAACATAACCGGGGCCTGCTTCTACGCCGGGAAGATTTTCGACGATGAAGCTCTTTCCATCCAGCGCCAGAACGTTGTAGCATCCGGTGGACAAAATCATCAGCGCAGTTGCGGTGCAGACCATCAGTGTATCAACGTAAACGGAAAACGCCTGTGCCAAACCCTGCTTAGCCGGATGGGAAACCTCTGCCGTAGCAGCAGCGTGTGCTCCGGAACCCCAACCTGCTTCGTTGGAGTAGATTCCTCTCTTAACGCCCATCATGACGCACTGTCCAAAGATTCCTCCGAACAAAGCCTCCTGATTGAACGCGGAACGGAAAATCAGAGCAAACATCGGTCCGATCTGTTTTGCGTTCGCAACCAGAATAATGATCGCGAGTACGATGTATACAATCGCCATGATTGGCACGACATACGATGCGAAGGAGCCGATTCTCTTCAGTCCGCCGATGGTAACCAGCAGGAACAGTACGAAGATCACTATGCCGACAACCAGCGGATTGATATTGAGGTTCAGGCCTTTGAATGCGGTGGAAATCGCGTTTGCCTGAACGGTCGGGCCTGTGATGGTCATCGCCAGGATCGTCGCGCAGGCAAAGATGATCGCCAGCGGCTTCGCCTTCAGTCCTTTTTCGATGTAGTAAGCCGGGCCGCCTCTGTACTGATTCAGTACCTTTCTTTTGTACACCTGCGCAAGTGCAGACTCAGAAAACGCAGATCCTGCACTTACCAGCGCGATTATCCACATCCAGAACACCGCACCCGGACCCCCGGTTCCGATAGCGCTCGCCACACCGGCGATGTTTCCGGTTCCGACTCTGCCACCCAGTGCCATAGCAAATCCCTGGAAAGAGGAAACTCCGTTCTCACTGGATCCTCCTCTTACGAGCTGATGCACCATATCCTTGATCAGCCTGAACTGAGGGAACTTCATCCCGATCGACAGGAAAATTCCTACGCCCAGAGCGAGGTAGACAAGTGCCGGAGCCCACAGAAAGCCGTTCAATGTACTTGCTAAGCTGTCTAACATAAAAAACTCCTTTCAATTATTGCGAAAAAGACTCACCGCCATACGGCAAATAATAACTCTGTGTTATATAATAGATGTTCAATTCAAAAAAACTCAAAAAAAATCGAGTACATGCGAGATATTTCGGAAAAAAACCACGATTCAACCAATTGCAGAACCGCCGCAGCGGCGGATTCCCACGAGCGCGCGAGGCTGTAGCCACCATACAACTACTCTCCCATGGAATTTATAATAATTTAATAAATTATTTACATAATATTTTCGTTGACGTGATAGGCTGAACTTCAGAATATCCGATCTCCCGACGCTGCCTGACTGAATTGACTGCAACAGTCGTGAAGAGAAACTGTTTTCGCCGTTCACCATCTTCACATCGACCATGCGAATCCGGGGATTTCAATCAACGCTCAGATATAGTATAATAATTAGTGTCTGCTCATTAAGTCCCCGTCGGACTTAATGGGCGCTGACGGCAGTTTTTCAGCAGCGCCGCGACGCACCATCCAATGGAAGGGTACGCCGGCAGACACTAATTGATGCTTGTGCTCAGGGATTCGGCCGTTTGTTAACACACAGCTCGTAAGTGTGCCGGAGTCGTGCAGAACTTCTCCTGCTCGGCGTGCGCCGAATCCGCACCGGATCTCCGATACGAAGGAGGTATTTTTATGACAATCAGGAAACGACTGATTCTTTCCAATTTGCTGATGATCCTGCTGCCGGCTGTCATGGCGCTGGCTGCTTCTGTGGTAATCGGGGATATATTTGAGAACCGGATGGACGGGCTTGAAGAAATTTTCGAGGAGGGACATCTGGATATCGGAGATTTTGAAGACCTGAAAACATCGCTGCTTGCACTTGCCGGCGGAATCGCGATGATTTTCATCGGCGCAGTTATTCTGATCAGCGTTATTCTGACCGGAATCATAAGCCGATCCATCATCCGTCCGCTTGAGGAACTTCGGGAAGGAGCGCGACGCATAGGAAACGGAGATCTGGATGCAGAGATCGCCTACAGAAGAAACAATGAAATCGGCGAAGTGTGCAGGGATTTCAATGAGATGCGCATCCGTCTGAAGCAGTCGGTAGAGGAACGAATCCGATACGATCAGTACAGACGTGAGATGATCAGTGGAATCTCTCACGATCTCCGCACGCCTCTGACCTCCATCCGCGGCTACGTCGAGGGTCTGCGGGACGGCATTGCAGATACAGATGAAAAGCGGGAGCGTTACTATGCGGCGATACAGCGGCGCACCTCCGACCTGGAATCGTTAGTCGAGACCCTTTCTTTGTTCAGCAGGCTTGAAAATTCATCCTTTCATTACAACCTGCAGAGAACCGAGCTCGGCACGTACATTTCCTCCCTTATCGACGACTATATGAGCGGCGCAGAGCGCGACCGGATAAATATTTTGTACAAAGCGCAGTCACCCGAACCTGTGGCCATGATTGATCCCCGGGAAATGAAGCGGCTCTTCGTCAATCTCTTTGAAAACAGCCTACGATACAGCCAGAAGGACTTAGTCACCGTCAGCGTGGATGTCCGTTCGGACGGTCAGTCGGCGCTTATCACAGTTTCCGACGACGGTCCCGGCGTTCCGGAAGACGAGCTTGAGAGAATATTCGACAGCTTCTACCGGGGCGACAAAGCCAGATCCAACGCCGGCGAAGGAAGCGGCCTGGGGCTCTCCATCGTGAAGAGCATCGCGGAGGGGCACGGCGGCAGTGTGCGCGCCTTCAACCGAGACGGCCTGAGCATTGAAATCGAGCTGCCGGCTGTGCGCTGAAATCGAACTGCCGATTATCTGTTGAATTCGAATCACCGACTGCCATTGAAGTTAAGAGGAGTAACCTATGAAGAAAATACTGATTGCAGAAGACGATGAACTGATTGCGGCGCTGGAGCGGGATTATCTTGAAGCCGCGGAATTTGAGGTGGTCATCGCATCCGACGGATTTGAGGGCATGCGCCTGGCGACGGAGGAGGAATACGCGCTGATCCTGCTTGACGTCATGCTCCCCGGCCCCAGCGGTTTTGACATCTGCCGTGAGGTGCGCAGGAACAAAAACACACCGATCATCATGGTGACAGCAAGGAAAGAAGACGTTGACAAAATTCGCGGACTCGGTCTGGGCGCGGACGATTACATAATCAAGCCGTTCAGCCCCTCTGAAATGGTGGCAAGAGTCCGGGCACACATCCGGATACACGAAAGACTGCTCAGCGAGGCGCGCGAGCCGGTGAAAACGCAGGTCATCGAGGTCGGCGGACTGAAAATCGATACACTTTCCCACCGTGTCTTTGTAAACGGCTCGGAGGTCGCTCTGACGAACAAAGAATACGAACTGCTTTGTTTCCTCGCATCAAACCCGAACATCGTGTTTTCGAAGGACGCCCTGTTCGACCGGATCTGGGGCATGGACGCCTGCGGGGACACCTCTACCGTGACGGTTCACATCAACAGAATCCGGGAAAAAATCGAAGACGACACTGCAAACCCCCGTTACATCGAGACCGTCTGGGGCGCCGGATATCGATTTACAATTCTGTAACCGCCGCCGCGAATTCCGTATCCGTGAAAAAAATTCCGGAGTTTATAAAATATTAATAAGCTGTTAAAATCAGTTTAATTTTTTTCCTCTATACTATGTCCAACAGTTGAAAATACTTACTAAACAGGAGACTGTGACGTAAACGTCGCAGCAGACACAAAGGAGGAAAATTTTATGGAGGATAAGAATAAGAAGAAGGGAATTTCCGGGAAACTGACAATGACTGAGGCACGGAGTTTTATCGGCAGGCACAAAAGACTGATGACTGCCGCCGCCGCATTCGTCATAATCGCGGCGATCACACTGCCCGTTGCCAATTACGCGCTGGAGCGTTATGAAGACAAGCTGGAGGCACGGTATGAAACAAAACTGAATGCGCAGGCTGCCGGTCAGACGGATACTCTGCAGACAACAGCGACAGACGCTCAGACCTCCCCGACCCGACTCACGGATGACAACAACGATCCGGAAGACGCTCAGGAGCAGCGCGCACTGGCCGAGCTTGCGAAAAAAGCCGGCTGCACGGAAAGCGAAGCTCTGTCGGTGCTCAAAAAGCATCTGAATCTCAAGGACAGCGCGGACATCGTGTCAGACGGACTGGAAGAAGAAAACGGCGCGCTCTTTTACGAATTCAAATACCTCGATACAAAGGGAGTCGTGCACAGTTATATGGTGAATGCTTCCACCAGGGCAGTCGTTGAAGAAATGGACGATGACCATGACGACCGGAACGACATCGACGACGACCGCTATGAATACGACGACTGATCAGCACTGTCCGGCACTGACTAATGCGGCAGAGGGCTTCGGAAACGGCGAAGCCCTCTGCCGCATTTAACAGCAAGACTGCCTTCGCAGTCTTTTTTTGTGATGCGGTTCACGGAAAAGGCAATCGGAATAAGTCCCACCGGCGGAGAAAAAGCAAACGCCCCGGCTGGAATTATGGTACAATACGAAGCAGGAGGTTTCTTCTATGAACGCAAAGAAAGAAAATACGGATGCCCTGAGCCGAAAGGTTCTGACGGGCATCCGTGATGAAATTCTGGACGGGCTGTATGCGGAGTTCGGCGAACACCCTGCAGAAATGGCGCGCCAGCGCCGGATTGCCGCGGCAAAATACGTCTTCGACCGACGTCAGGTCGGGATACGTTCCGGCATCGTCGCCATTGATTTCGCCATGCGCGATCTCCGTCTTCCTTCGGAAGACGCCCAAGCCTATAAAAACATCTTCCGGCTGTGCCAGTACTTTGTTTTCCGGGACGGTGATCTGCGGCAGCAGGTTCTGGACTTCAGTCAGACGCCGGACGCCGCACGGATCCCGAAAAGCATGGACTGGATTCTGAAGAATCTGGACAGTTTCTGCGAATCCGTGTAATGCCGCAGCCGGCTTTATACACTGCCCTGCAAGAGCCGCCGCAATACCGCAGTTTATTTCCCGACGATTTCCTTTATCAGCGTTGGTTTTTCCGGTTTTTTCTTATCGATGATGTAAGCCTTCCGGGCCTGCTCGGCCGCAGCATCCGCCTTCTTGCGTCCGCTGCTGAAGACAGACGCGAGAACGTCCCCTTTCGACACATGATCCCCTACCTTCACATGCAGCAGAATTCCCGCGCCGGGGTCGATGCTGTCTTCCTTTGTCGCCCGGCCCGCGCCGGAATGCTGTGAAGCGATGCCGATCTGCTCCGCGTCGATCTGCCGGATGTATCCGGTTTCCTGTGCGATAACGTCGCACTCGGACGGACTCACAGTCAGAATCGAGGGATCGTCACACACCAGCGGATCGCCTCCCTGAGCCGTGATCAGCGCACGGAGTTTCTCCAGTCCGGCGCCGCTGACCAGCGCCTGCCTGGCCACATACGCTCCCTCTTCATAAGTCCTGACCCGGCCGCCCAGGTAAATCATGGCGCCGGCGATCTCCACAGAAAGCTCAGTGATATCCTCCGGACCCTCGTTCCGCAGCACATGAATAGCCTCCTGCACCTCCAGCGCGTTTCCTACTGCGTCACCCAGCGGCTGACTCATATCCGTAATTATTGCGATCGTCCGGCGCCCGGCGTCAGCGCCGATATCCACCATAATCTGCGCAAGCCTGCGGGCATCCTCCTGCGATTTCATAAACGCCCCTCTCCCGCACTTCACATCCAGAACGATGGCGTCGCTGCCGGCAGCCAGTTTTTTGCTCATGATGGAGGACGCGATCAGGCTCATGTTTTCCACCGTGCCTGTCACATCGCGCAGGGCGTACAGTTTTTTGTCGGCCGGCGTAATATGTCCCGACTGCCCGATCAGCGCAATTCCCGTTTCCCGCACCTGCTTCATGAACGCCTCCGGCTCCAGTGTCGTCCGAAGCCCCGGAATGGATTCCAGCTTATCCACCGTTCCTCCGGTAAACCCGAGGCCGCGTCCGCTCATCTTGGCGACAGGCACGCCGCAGGCCGCGGCGATCGGACCGACGATCAATGTAGTTTTGTCCCCCACTCCTCCCGTAGAATGCTTGTCAACTTTAATTCCCGGAACAGAGGAAAGATCCACCGTATCCCCGGAGCGTCGCATCGCCTCGGTCAGCTCCATTGTTTCTCCGCGGTCAAGTCCCTGAAAATAAATCGCCATCAGCAGTGCGGAAGCCTGATAATCCGGAATTTCCTCCCGGACATATCCGTCTACGAAAAATCTGATTTCCGCCGGTGACAGCACGCCGCCGTCCCGCTTCCTGATGATAATATCCTGCATATCCATAAAATCCCACCTCTCAGTGCAAGGGAAAGCCCGGGGTAAACTTCTCCGGGCTCTGCCTGCTGGTCACTCAGTTATATCCTTCAGAAAACTCTCGCCCATAGCGGTTTTCTCCACACCCAGATACTCGGCGATGGTCTGGCCGCAGTCTGCGAAGGTTTTTCTGGTCCCGATGCTCACGCCCGCGCGCACGCCGGCGCCGCAGATCAGAATCGGCACATATTCCCGCGTATGGTCAAATCCGCTGTGAACCGGATCGTTTCCGTGGTCCGCGGTAATCACAAGGATGTCCTCTTCCTTCATCGCTGCCAGAATCTCCGGCAGCCGTCCGTCATAGTCCATAATCGCGCGCCCGTATCCGGAAGGGTTCCGGCGATGTCCGTATAAAGAATCAAAATCCACCAGGTTCGTGAAGATCAGTCCGCCGAAGTCCTCCTTCATCGCCTCCAGGGTTTTATCCACGCCGTCCATGTTTCCGTCGGTGTGAACGGAGACTGTGCAGCCCTGACCGTCAAAAATATCATGAATCTTCCCGACCGCATATACCGTCTGCCCTGCCGCCGATACCTTGTCAAGCAGCGTCGGCTCGGGCGGTGCCACCGCATAATCTCTGCGGTCCGCGGTTCGGATCCGTTTTCCGTCTCTGCGGATATACGGCCGGGCAATCACTCTGCCGCAGGCCCAGTCTCCAACCAGCATTCCCCGGGCGGTTTCACAGATTTCATACAGACGTTCCAGCGGAATCACGTCTGTGTTCGCCGCAATCTGAAAAACGCTGTCTGCGGATGTATAGACAATAGGCTTTCCTGTAGCCTCGTGTTCATCTCCCAGTTCCTCGATGATGACCGTTCCGGAGGCCGGGTAGTTGCCCAGCACTTCAGTTCCGATGGCCGCCTCAAACTTTTCAATAAATTCCTTTGGAAATCCGTCCGGATAGGTTTTAAACGGTGTGAGTGTTTCAATGCCACAGATTTCCCAGTGTCCTGTGATGGTGTCCTTTCCCCGTGACATTTCACGCATGCGTCCGAAAGAGCCGGTGATTTTTTCTTGCGGAAGTACAAAATTCCCGCCTCCGGCGTTTTCGATGTTTCCAAGTCCCAGCTTCTGCAGGTTCGGAATACGGAATCCTTCCGTATTCTCCGCGGCGTGCAGAAAGGTATTCGCGCCGGCGTCTCCGTACGCCGGCGCGTCCGGCTCCTCGCCTACTCCCATGCTGTCCATAATCATAAGAATGACTCTCTTCATAATCGATTCACCTCAGTTCATGCATTTTCTTTGTCACCGGATTTTTTCCGGCATACTTTCCAGATAATCCAACGATACCAGCCGGTATTCCACTCCGTTCATCGTTCCCTGCAGTCCGCGTCCGAAATTCACTTTCCCGTGCAGGTGTCCGTAAACACAGGTATTCACCCCGTACCGCGATAGCATCTCCGTAAAATCCGAAGGCTGCAGCTTATCATTGGTGGGAGGATAGTGAAGCGCCGCGACAATGTCCCGCGCACCCATAGACCGCGCCTCCTCCAGGGAGAATTCCAGACGGATCAGTTCCCGGTCGTAGATTTTCCGATCATGTTCGTCGAAGCCTTCCGTTCCGGGGCAGATCCAGCCCCGCGTCCCGCAGATGACGGTCTCCGTTCCGGGAACAGCATAACAGTGATTCTGAAGAAACAGAATGTCGTCGAACATCTGATTCATCTTGTTGATGGATGTCCACCACAGATCGTGATTTCCCTTTGTAATCACCTTTCGTCCCGGAAGCTCGTGAATCCAGCGAAAATCCGCCAACGCTTCATCCAGACGCAGCCCCCACGAAACGTCTCCCGGAATCAGCACCGTGTCGCCGTCGCGAACCTTACTGCGCCAGTTCTCTTTGACACGTGCGGAATGATCCGCCCAAAGATCACCGAAGATGTCCATTGGTTTCTGAATCCGTTCATCGAAAGACAGATGCAGATCCCCGATCGCATATATGCTCATTAATTTTATTCTCCGTTCTGCTCGTTCGCGGCTCCTTCACGATTCTGCCCGCAATCCTGAGCCTGCTCGTCATCCGATGCCGTGTCTCCGTCTGTCTCGCGCTCCGAATCAGGATCCTGCCGCACCGGTTCCCCGTGAAGAACGCGATCGGCTGTTTCCAGAGCGTTCAACGACTCTACCGATTTCATCATCGCCGCGTTGACTCCAGTCACGGACAGCCTGAAGTCTTCCATGGAGACGTGATTTTTCCGGTACTGCCGGCGGTCCATCAGGTCATAGTGGGACATATTCCGCTCGCAGAGCAGGATGAAATCGCGCAGACTCGCGACGAGTGCCCGGGCGACAGTCCGCTCCTCCTGCGCCAGAGCGGGGATATCGATTTTCTCCGCAACCGGCAGCAGTTCCTGCGCCGCAGACTTCATCTGCCGAAAGTTCTCAATATGGCCGCTGAAATCCGTCTTATGAAACACCGGAAGCTTCTTTCCGGCATTCGCAGCCGCCACAGTCACTTCTTTATATTTCGGAAGGATCTCCTCAAAGTATTTGCGAATCAGTCCTTCCAGCTGTCCTCTGTTCTCCATAATCGTTCTTAAACCTCCGCAAGTGCCTGCGCCAAATCGTCGATGATATCGTCTGCGTTCTCAATTCCTACGGAGAGCCGGATCAGATCCGGTCCTACTCCGCCTGCGGTCAGTTCCTCGTCAGTCAGCTGCTTGTGTGTGGAGTTCGCCGGATGCAGAATGCAGGTGTGCGCGTCCGCCACATGCGTCGCAATGATCGCCACGTTCAGATGCTTCATGAATTCCTCCGCGGCGGCACGTCCTCCGCGTAGACCAAAGGAAATGACTCCGCATGTTCCCTCCGGCATATACTTTTTCGCCCGGTCATAATATTTGTTTCCCGGAAGTCCCGGGTAATTGACCCAGGCCACCTTCTCGTTTTTCTCCAGGAATTCCGCGACCTTCTGCGCATTTTCCACGTGACGTTTCATACGCACGTCCAGCGACTCCAATCCCAGGTTCAGGAAAAACGCGTTCATCGGCGCCTGAATGGCTCCCAGATCCCGCATCAGCTGTGCGGTGCATTTTGTGATAAACGCGCCCTCTTTTCCGAATTTCTCTGCATAGGTGATTCCGTGATAGGATTCATCCGGAGTGCAGAGACCCGGGAATTTTTCTTTGTGGGCCATCCAGTCGAAATTACCGCTGTCCACTATACATCCGCCTACGGAGGTGTCGTGGCCGTCCATGTACTTCGTCGTGGAGTGGGTCACGATGTCGGCGCCCCATTCAAAGGGTCTGCAGTTGATGGGTGTGGCGAAGGTGTTGTCTATGATCAGAGGAACGCCGTGAGCGTGGGCCGCATCAGCGAACTTCTCAATGTCGAGTACGATCAGCGCCGGATTGGCGATGGTTTCGCCGAACACCGCCTTTGTATTCGGCCGAAAAGCAGCCTCCAGCTCCTCCGCGGAGCAGTCGGGGTCGACAAAGGTGAAATCCACGCCCATTCTACGCATAGTCACGTTGAAGAGGTTGAATGTTCCCCCGTAGATTGTGGATGAGGAGATCACATGATCCCCCTCGCCCGCGATATTGAAAACTGCGAAAAAGGACGCCGCCTGTCCGGAGGACGTCAGCATTGCCGCAGTTCCTCCTTCAAGCGCCGCGATCTTGGCGGCCACCATATCGTTCGTCGGGTTCTGAAGACGCGTATAAAAATAGCCCTCCGCCTCCAGGTCGAACAGTTTTCCCATCGCCTCGCTGCTGTCATATCTGAAGGTTGTGCTCTGGATAATCGGAATCATGCGCGGATCACCATTCCCCGGCGTATATCCCGCCTGAATGCATTTTGTTTCTTTTCTCATCGATGCGTAGCCTCCCTATCGTAAATTCTTGTACACCTAAATATTCTATACCATTCGGGGGCTGATTGCAAATATAACACGAGCGGTGTATAATACCGCTTATGAATAAAAAAAGACTCATTCCTGAAATTCTGATTTTTATCGCTGTGGTCTGCGCCGTATGGATTTTCACGACCAACGATGCGTTCCTGTACAAAACGGGCGTCGCAAAGATCACGAAGGTCCGCAGCGAATACACCGGCTCCCGGACCGGAACGGACGGCTCCCGCAGTTTCCGCGAAAGATATTACCGTCAGACGATTACGGCAGTCATGAAGAACGGCTCCCACAAAGGCAAGACTGTGACGCTGACCGCGTCCTTCGCCGAATCAGGAGTCTACGACACCGAATACAGCACCGGCGACTTTATCTTTGTCGAAGCACTGAAACCTTCCGAAAACGGATTGACGGGTACCGTGACCGGAACGAAGAGGGACGCCCTCGTCATTACGATTCTTACAATTTTATTCGGATTGTTTCTGCTCGTTGGCGGCAGGCGGGGCGCGCTGACTGTCTTGAGTCTGGTGCTGAATATGGCGGCGTTCTATGTTGTGCTGATGCTGTATACAAAAGGAATCAATATGCTGGTCACCACAATTCCGATGACCGTTTTCTTCACTGCCATGCTGCTGTTCTTCATGTACGGAAAAAGTGAACGAACCGGAATTTCCTTTGTCGCCACCCTGGTCACCGTCGCAGTTACAACCCTCATCGCAGCCGCGGTAATCCACTTCGGCGGGCGAGTGGATTACGACTTCATGGACTACCTGAACCAACCCTATGAACAGCGAGACGCGAATCTCATCTTCCTGTCCGAGATTCTTGTAGGCTGCCTGGGCGCGGTCATGGATGTAGTCGTCACGATGGTAATGACTGTGGATCAGATTGCGGAAACAGGGCAGGCTCCTGACCGCGGAGACTTCATCGCCTCCTGCAGAGCTGTCGGGGACGATCTGATCGGCACGATGATCGGCCTGATGTTTTTCACCAACATCGCCGCCAGCCTTCCCTTTTTCCTGCTCTCACTGCGCAACGGGATCGGCCTGCAGACCGTCATCCGTTACAACATCTTCTTTGAGCTGGCCCGCTTCCTGACCGGCTCCATCGGCGTCGTACTGGCGATTCCGGTGTCTGCGTCTATCGCCGTATATTATTACAGAAGGAGGACGACTCGATGATACTCGGAATACTCACCGCAATTCTCATCATTCTGATTCTGCTGATCAGCGGTGACAAGGGTTCCCACTCCATTGTAACCACGGTTCTGAACGCTGGGCTTCTGCTCGCGGCAATTTTTCTGATCAACCGCGGCGCTTCACCGGTCCCGGTCACCATCGGCTGCTGCGTACTGATCACAGGGATTACTCTGTATTATCAGAACGAGGGCGGCGTCAAATCGCGCGCTTCCTTTCTGTCCGTTCTGACTGTGATTTTAATCATGATTCCGCTGGTTTACTGGTTCGCACTGCACGCAAACGCCTCCGGCATCCCCGGAGAGCAGTATGAAATCACCGATTCCAACGGCTATACCCGGAACATCGGAATCAGTATGCTGTCCCTGCAGATCTCCATCATGTTCATTGCGCTGATCGGCACGGTAATCGATACCGCGGTCGCCATTACCGCCGCAATCTATGAAATCCGGGCAAACAATAAGGACCTTCCTCTGCGGGCTCTGATCGAATCCTCGTTCACAGTCAGCAAAGCGGTCCTCAGTACGTCCATCCATACAATTTTCTACATCTATATTGCGGAATACATGACGCTATTCATCCAATACCTCACGGATTATTCCTTCGCAACGGTACTGAACAGTCTGTCTCTCTCCCGTGAGCTGATCACCATCTCCATCAGCGGCATCGGCTGCTGTCTGGTGGTCCCTGTCGCAACTGTTCTGGGCGCCATTATGGTCACTCGCGACCGGCGCAGTGATTCAGCAGAAGCTTGATTCCCTCTACATATCCATCGAAACCTTTTCCGGTTATGGTTCCGATGCAGGCATCGCGCACAAAGGATACCCGACGGAAATCCTCGCGCTGATCCACATCGGAGAGATGTACCTCCACCGCAGGCAGTCCGACCGCCTTCAGCGCATCCAGAATCGCGATGCTGGTATGCGTATAGGCAGCAGGATTGATGACGATGCCGTCCGCATGTTCATATGCATTCTGGATCATGTCCACCAAATCCCCCTCATGATTGGACTGGAAATATTCCACCGTAACATCCAGAGCCTGCGCCGCTCCATCGATGTAATGAAGAAGATCCTGGTAGGTCTTTTTCCCGTAAATATCCGGCTCCCGAATCCCCAACATGTTAAGATTCGGCCCGTTGATAACAAATACTTTCATTATCTCATCTCCTGATTATTGTCAATGTAGTAGTCGCTCCAGCTTTCATAAGCATCCTTGCGTTCATCGTACAAAATCTCAACCGGAGTTGTCAGGAGAATCGGTCTTCCGTCGGTTTCCAGTTTGTCCAGATCCCGCTTGATCCAGATTACACTGCCGTTCTGCCGGATAATATTGTAGTTTGCCTTGTTCTTGACGATTCCGCCGCCCGTGGCAATCACCAGCCCGCGACGCATACACGCCTTACGAAGCATCTCCGTTTCCACACGACGGAAATAGGGCTCGCCCTTCTTCTCGAAAATTTCAGGAATGCTCATTCCTTCGCTTTCCGCCACCATGTCATCTATATCCACAAATTCCCGGCCCATGCGTTCCGCCATTTTACGCCCCAGCATAGTCTTTCCCGAGCCGGGCATCCCGATCAGGATTTTGTTCAGCATTGCATCCCTCACCTCGTCTACTGCGACGGGGATTTCTTCCGGATCGATTTCCGTTCCCTGAAACAGCTCACTGGCCTCCCATGCCTGCGCCACCAGCATTTCAAGACCGCTGGTGCAGGGGATTCCCCTTTCCATGGCGTCCAGAATCAGCTTGGTTCGGTTCGGATTGTAAATTAAGTCCACTACGCCGCGGCAGTCGGTGAACAGGTCCAGATCCACCAGAGACACCAAGTTGTTCGGATACATTCCCACCGGAGTCGTATTGATGATAATCTGCGCGTCGAAATTTCTGTCCATGTTCTCGTAATTGTTCTCACCGGTTCTGGAAACAGTGACAATCTCCCTCGCTCCCAGATCCTCCAGCACGGTCCTTACTGTATGTGAAGATCCACCGGATCCGAGGATCACGCACTTCTGCCCTCCCGGATCAATTCGGTTTGTTTCCAGCATATAACGGAATCCAAAATAGTCCGTATTATAACCGGTCAGCCTGCCGCTGTCATCCCGGACAATGGTATTGACACTTCCGATCCTCCGGCTGTCGTTGCTGATCTCATCACAAAACTCCATCACCTTCTGTTTGTACGGAATCGTCACATTGAACCCGTCGTAGAGTCCGGATCGAAGAAGTGTTTCCAGATCATCCGGCTCCACCTCGCAGAGCTCATACTCATAGTCTCCGAATTTGCTGTGAATCAGCGGTGAATAGCTGTGTCCCAGTCTGCCGCCGATCAGTGCGAACTTATACATATATCTACTCCATGTCTTTTCGGCATTAGCGGTTCAGGAGACGCCGCTGGTAATCGCGACTCATCTCCAGAATCTTATTATACAGCATTTTGCAGTATTGCGCCATATCTTCATCGGCAAGTTCACCTATCTGACGCATTTTTTCTCTTTCACGGTCTCTGTCCAGAACAGGCGCACCCGTCTCCTGCTTGCAGCGTGAGATATCTCCCGCCACGCGCATACGCTGCTGAAAGAGTTCTACAATCTGTCGGTCGATCGCGTCGATTTCTTCTCTGTATTCGGTCAGTCCCATACCCTTCCTCACTGTCAGATTTCACTGTAACTTCCAAGATAACGCAGTTCCTGCGAGAGTTCCTCCGTCTGATTCATCAGACGGATAAATTTTTCGGAATATGCCTCAGCTTCAATATCGAAATAGAACCGGTACACAAAATCCCGCGTCGGAATCGGGCGACTCTCAAGCTTGAACAAATTGATGTCCAGCGCGTAAAAACGAGCAAGAACATTGTACAGCGAGCCCGGCTTGTGGGAAACCGTCAGCATCAGCGAGGTCTTATTGGCGCCCGGATAAATTTCCAGGTTCTTGCTGATACAGATGAAACGCGTGTAATTGTTCCCGCTGTCCTGCACAGATTCCTCCAGACAATCAAGGTCGTAAAGTTCGCCGCACTCATAGGAGGCCAGAGCTGCGGCGTCTCTGCGTTCCGACCGGGAGACCAGTTCCGCCGCCTCTGCCGTATTCGCGCACACGGTCACCTTCACGTCACGGAAGTTCTTGAGATAGTCCTCGCACTGGAGAATCGCCTGCTCGTGAGAGAAGATTTCGCGTATTTCATCCCGCCGTACCCCCTTTTTGGCCAGGAGGCAGTGATTAATCTTCAGCCGGACGCTTCTGACGATATAGAAGTTATATTTTGTCATCAGATCGTAGATCGTGTTGACCGAACCCGCGGTGCTGTTTTCCAGGGGGAGTACGCCGTACTGGCACAGACCCTGATCGATAGCGGCGAAAACGCCGTTAAAATTTTTCGTATAGAGAATCTTCGGAGTAGAAAACAGTTTGTCACAAGCCTGCTGCTGATAAGCGCCCTGTACTCCCTGACACGCTACCAGCGCCCGCTCCGGAAACACCCTTGGCGTGGTTTCACATGCCTTCTTGATTTTCTTCACAAGGGGAGTATCTTCCAGCACCACCTTGCGCTGATGATCCTTTGTCAGCTCATTCAGCGTATTATACATCAGCTTTGTATAAACGGCCATATCCTCCGGCGCACGGGCGGTGATATCCTCCAGTTTCCGCCGCTCTGCCACGGGATCGTGAACGGGAAGTCCCTTCTCCTTCTTCAGACGGGCCTCCTCCTCCGAAAGCATGAGACGCTCCTTCAGCATCCGCATGATTTCATCATCGACCTGACTGATCTTTTTTTCATAGTCCGAAATTTCATTCATTATTCCTGTCCTCCATTCTGTATTCCCTCTCCGGCCTGATTTCACCAGCCATCAGATCGTAAATCGCCATCGCGGCGGCCGCTTCCACGCAGGGAACCGCTCTGGGTACGATGCAGGGATCGTGACGGCCCTGCACTGTCATTTTCACGTTCTCTCCCGTGTCATATCGGATGCTGTCCTGTTCTTTCCCTATGGACGGTGTCGGCTTGACGGCGACGCGGAACACGATGGGCATTCCGCTGGAGATACCGCCGAGAATCCCACCGTGATTATTGGTTCTGGTCTTTATGGTTCCGCCGTCAAAGTAAAATGCGTCATTGTTTTCACTGCCCCGGAGTCTGGCAGCCTCGAATCCCCTGCCGAACTCGATTCCCTTTACGGCCGGGATTCCGAATACGGCGAGAGAAATGCGGTTTTCCAGACCGTCGTATATGGGATCGCCGATTCCGGGAGGCATCCCGTTCACAACGCATTCGATAATTCCTCCTACGGAATCCTTCTCAGCCATGGCTTTCTCAATCTCACCGCGGGGATCTTTCGTGTTTCCGCCGATTTCCAGTATCCTCGCACGGACTGTAATTCCCTCCGCTTCAAGGGCCTGAAGAAAAATTCCGCCCGCGACGCACAGCGGAGCCGTCAGACGTCCGCTGAAATGACCGCCGCCTCTGCAGTCTTCATTTCCGCCGTACCGCACTCTCGCGGCGTAATCCGCATGCCCCGGGCGGGGAATGTTTTCCATCTGCGAATAATCTCGCGACCGGATATCGCGGTTTCGGATAATGGCGGTAATGGGAGTGCCGCAGGTCACGCCGCCCCGTATTCCGCAGAGAAACTCCGGACGGTCCTCCTCCCTTCGCGCTGTCGTAAACCGGCTCCGCCCCGGCGCCCGCCGGTCGAGAAAATGCTGAAGCCGCTCCATATCGACGGAAACTCCCGCCGGCATCCCGTCGATGCTGACGCCGATGGCCGCGCCATGAGATTCCCCGAAAATCGAAACTCTGATGTTTTTTCCAAATTCTGATGCCATATTCTACTTCAGATTCCCCGCCAGTCCGGCCCGTTCCAGCTCCTGAAAAAAACCGGGCCAGGATTTGCTGACGGCCTCCTTTCCTCTGATGATTACTTTGTGCTCACATACCAGCGACGCCATGGCCTCCATCATCACGATGCGATGATCCCCCCAGGACTTCACATAGCCTCCGATCAGACTCGCTCCACCGGAACCGCGAATCACAAGCTTGTCCTTTTTTTCTCTTACCCGCGCCCCCAGCGCGTTCATCGACTCTGCGACAGATGTCAGACGATCGCTTTCCTTCAGTCTGAGGCGCCCGGCATTGTTGATGTCCGTTCTTCCGGACGCCACCGATGCCGCAAGCGCGATGACCGGAGCCAGATCCGGAACGCCCGAGACGTCCACCTCCGTTCCCGTGAGACGGGAGGGAAATGCGGTGATTTCACTGCCATCCCAGCGAAGCTCCGCTCCGAAGTCCCGCAGAATATCCACAATCCTGCGGTCCCCCTGCAGCGAGTCCTTTCGCAGCCCCCGCACCGTCACCGGTTCTTTTCCGATCACTCCTGCGCAGAGCCAGAATGCGGCGTTCGACCAGTCACCCTCGACCACATACTGCCGGGGGCCCTGATACATCTGCCCTCCCGGAATTTCGTAACAGCATCCATCGCCAGTGATCTTCTTGACCCAGCCGATTCCGAACTTCATCAGAACCTCTGTGGTGATATCCACATATGCTGAGGATTCCAGCGGCCCTTCAATCACAACAGTGCTGTTTCCCTTCAGCAGGGGCAGAGCCGTCAGGAGACCACTGATAAACTGAGAGGACACATTTCCGGGAATGACATATTCGCCGGATGTCAGCTGCCCCTCGATGGTCACCGGAGACGTTCCGGGAGGACTGAGCCTGCACCCGTGCCGTTCCAGTTCTTCCCGCAGTGGAGACAAAGGCCGGTCAGCCAGTCTTCCCTTTGTCATAAACACGCCTCGCCTCCCCAGCGCACCCATGACCGGAAGCAGAAACCGAAGGGTGGATCCGCTCTCTCCGCATTCCATCACGGATTCCCCCTCCCGCAACGCACGCACGCACTCCCGTGTGGCTTCAATATCTTCTGATGTAAAGCGGCAGATCACCTGGCTGGGATGATCCGATAGCGCCGAACACAGATAAGCCCTGTGTGCAAATGATTTTGAAGGAATGATGTCTATAATTATACTCAATTTCGTTCTCCGTTGATCTGTGCGGGACCGCACTTCTCCAGCACCGCGCTCTTGCATTTTTTGCCCTCTGCCAGCAGCTGCTCCAGGCGTCCGCGGTCGCCGTCCGCAATCGCGTCACGGTACCGGGTCAGTTCCCCGATCAGGCTGTCGATTTCCTTTGTCAGATAATCTCTGTTTTCCAGGAAGAGCTCGGACCACATCTTCTCGTCCAGGTATGCCACACGGGTGAAGTCCTGATAGCTCCCGGCAGAGATCATCTGGCTGTCTGCAAGTGCAGTGTCGCTTTTTATGAATCCGTTTGACACGAGATGCGGCATCTGAGAGGTAAATGCGATGACCCGGTCATGCTCCTCCGCTGTGGTAATTCCAATGCGGCCGAAGCCTGCCAGCATCAGCATCCCCTTCACTTCCATCAGCAGTTCCATGTCGTCTGCATGCTCCGGAACCAGAATAAAGGGTGCATCCCGAAAGAGATCATCCGAGCTGTGCTTGATACCGCCCCGTTCCTTTCCCGCCATGGGATGACCTCCCATATAGGTCAGTCCGTGCTCCGCGGCGATGGGGAAGCAGTGACTGCAGACGTACCGCTTGGTCCCGCAGCAGTCGATGACAATAGTCTGTCCGGAAATTTTCTCCGCATTCTCCTTAAACCATTTTACCGCCTGTACCGGTGTGACTGCAATCAGAATCAGGTCACATTCCCGGATATTTCCGTCGGTAAGTTCTGCGTCGATCGCCTCCGCCATCAGTGCATACTGAGTTGTGAGAGGATCAATATCCTGTCCGTATACAGTGACGCCGGCGCTGCGGTATGCTTTTCCGAGTGAGCCTCCGATCAGACCCAGACCTACGACTCCGACCTTCATGCTACCACCTCCCGGATCCTGCGAACCTTTTTCATCGTCTCTTCAAACTGCAGCGGTGTCAGGGACTGCGCTCCATCGCACAAAGCCATGGGCGGATTGTTATGCACTTCAATCATCAGGCCGTCTGCCCCGCCCGCGGTAGCCGCCATAGCCATCGGCTCCACCAGATCCGAGTGCCCCGTCGCATGACTGGGATCTACCACCACCGGAAGATGCGTCAGATTATGCAGGACCGGAATCACGGAAAGATCCAGAGTGTTTCGGGTGTAGGTCTCGAATGTCCGGATTCCGCGTTCACAAAGAATCACGTTCTCATTCCCTCCGCTCATGATATATTCCGCACTCATCAGAAGTTCCTTGATGGTATTCGCCAGTCCCCTCTTCAGCAGAATCGGTTTATCTGTGCGCCCCAGCTCCTTCAGGAGCTCAAAGTTCTGCATATTCCGCGCTCCCACCTGGATCACGTCCACATCCTCGAACAGATCGAGGTGGTCCTGATTCATGATTTCCGTCACGATGGGAAGCCCCGTCTCCCTCTTCGCCTCCAGAAGGAGCTTCAGCCCTTCCGCCTTCAGTCCCTGAAAGTCATACGGCGAGGTTCTCGGCTTGAACGCGCCGCCCCTGAGCATCGTGGCTCCGGACGCTTTGACCGCCTTTGCGACTTCGATAATCTGCTCCTCCGTCTCTACCGAACACGGGCCCGCAATCACCGCGAAGCTTCCGCCGCCGATCTTTCTTCCTCCGACGTCGATGACCGAGTCCTCCGGATGAAACTTCCGGTTCGCCTTCTTGAACGGCTCTGAGATCAGCGCCACATGCTCGACGATATCGAGGAGTTCCAGCATCTCCACATCAATTCCGCTGGTATCGCCGATCAGACCCAGCACGGTCTGGTTGTCGTTCTCATACTCGTGTACACGAAGTCCCTGATCTTCAAACCATTTAATCAGCATCCGTTTCTGTTCTTCTGTAGTACCTGCCTTTAAAACTGTAACCATTTGATTTCTCCTCCAGTTCTCATAGAAAAACCCCCGCAGCGTTTGCTGAGAGGGTCTGGTTAGCGAATCAGTCTTGTCTGATCAGTCACTGTTACTTTTCCATACAGCAAAACGCTCTTCCTCTGTTTCCAAAGAAAAAGTAATAATAAAAGTATTCTGCTGCAAAACCAAATCTGTTCATCACTGATCTCCGTCTGTTGTATCGTTTTCTGTATTGTTCCCGGTTCCGGTCCTCCGGCGTCCGCGTCCCGCGGCGCTGCCCCGTCACCGTCCTGATTTATCCCTACTTTAGCACATGCGATTATAAAAATCAAGTATTTCCCCAAATAAATTATATTTTTTTGTTGTTTCTTCACAAAACCCTTTCGCATTGTTTTCTTGTATGCATCAGTACCTTTGTGATATAATAAGCAGATAAAGGATGGAAAAACAATGACATATGAAAATGCTGTCCGGATCCCGCAGCTGTCTCCCGTCTACAGGACGGTCGAGCACCGGGATTTCCGCGAGCTGCTTCAATACGCAGCAGATACATACGGGGATGACTGCGCGTTCATCCTGAAAGAAAAACGTGCGACGAAAACCAGTCCCGCCGAATACCGGAGAATCAGTTTCCGGGAGCTGAAACGGGACGTGGACGCCTTTGGAACCGGACTTCTGAAATCTGGACTGGCCGGCAAGCGCTTCGCTATTATCGGCAAAAACCGCTACGAATGGATAGTCAGTTACTATGCGGTTCTCTGCGGACTGGGAATCTGCGTTCCTCTGGACAAGGGACTGCCCTGCGAGGAGCTGGTCTCCTCTCTGGAAAGAAGCCGGTGCGACGTCCTGATCTTTGACCGGGACCACAGTTCTCTGGTCCGTCAGGCAGCAGAAACCGGCGAACTTTCCGTAGAGACGTACATCTGCATGGATGAATCAGACAGTTCTGAGCCGTTTCGCTGGATCCTGGACAAAGGCTATCTGGCGCTGGAAAACGGGGATACGGAATATTCCCGGCTTCCCGTCGATCCGCAGGCGATGAGCATTATTCTGTTCACCTCCGGAACTACAAATCTGTCCAAGGCGGTGATGCTGAGTCAGACCAACATCCTCAGCAATATCTACTCGATGCTTCAGGTTGAAGACATCCGCCGCGGCGATATCAACATGGCGTTTCTGCCCTACCACCACACCTTCGGTTCCACCGGACAGACCCTGATGATCGCGGCCGGCGCCACCACCACATTCTGTGACGGACTGAAATATATACAGAAAAATCTCGCGGAATATCACGTTTCCGTGTTCGTCTGCGTTCCGCTTCTCATTGAAGCGATGTACAAAAGGATAATAAACGGTATACATAAACAGGGAAAGGATAAGGTTTTCCGCAGGGGACTGAGGATCTCCGGTATTCTGCGGCGGCTTCACATCGACCGGCGCCGCCGGATCTTTTCCGATATCATTGAGCAGCTGGGAGGCAGTCTGCGGTTTATCATCAGCGGCGCATCGCCGCTGGATCCTGCCGCGGCCAGAGGATTTGACGCTGTCGGAATCAACGTGGTGCAGGGATACGGTATGACGGAGGCTTCCCCGGTACTCGCCGCGGAAAATCCCGGCAACCGCAGACCCGGCTCCATCGGCAAGGCCATGCCCGGCGTGGATCTCCGCATTATCGACACAGATGCGGAGGGCGTCGGCGAGCTGGTCGCCAGAGGTCCAAACATCATGACGGGTTATTATCATAATCCGGAGGAAACTGCCGCCACACTCACTGATGGATGGCTTCACACCGGCGATCTCGCCTCAGTGGACAGGGACGGCTTCCTCTATATCCGAGGCCGCAAAAAAAACGTCATCGTTCTGAAAAACGGCAAAAACGTGTATCCGGAAGAGATTGAGCTCCGGATCAGCGATTTCCCCTATGTCCGGGAAAACATGGTGTACGGCGAACCGCGCCACAGAGACGGCAACGATAAGGATCTTGCTCTGTGTGCGAAAATCGTATATGACAAAGCCTATTTCCGCGATCATTTCGGTACCTGGGATCCCGACAAGATCCAGACGCTGATCCGCCGGGATATCGATAAGATGAACGATGAGCTCCCGAATTACAAGCACATTCTCCGTCTGACAGTGACTGATCAGGAGATGGCGAAAACGACCACCGGAAAGGTTAAACGGTATGTTGAAGTTAAACCCAGTTCTATGATATAATACGCTCATCGCAATCTATAAGCGGTAATTTTTTACCTAAATTGATTTATGGAGAACCCGATGACCAAAATTCTGATGCGGGGCAACTGCTCCCCGCTTTCCAACGTTAAATATATTTTTAAATTCCATTTGTGTAAGACTAACTTCCACATTGCTGAATTTACTCCTGCACAACTATATAATGAATATATGGTCACCTGTCTGCGCAATGAGGAGGTTTTTATGAGTAAAGATATCAAAAGTGACCACAAGCATCTGACACTGTCAGACCGTATCTACATCGAACAGGCTCTGATTCGCGGAGACAATTTCAGGATGAT
>NZ_VUMZ01000012.1 GCF_009695915.1 Hornefia butyriciproducens
AATGGTGGTTTCCACCGCCGGAACGGCGGTGCCGTTGAACCGGAATACACGTATTTATGATTTCCACCGGCCGGACTGGTGATTTCCAGTTCACCGGATTTGCGCTTTCAGCGCACCGGAATATTCAACGTGGGTATGGGGACGTAATCCCAATCAAGGTCTGCTACTCGTAAGTAATACAAAATTGTCAAAATGACAATACTGTAATACCCGGGTGGATCTTGCTCTAGTTGTAACATATTAATTTATACAATAATAGGCCCAAATGGGCACTTTCGCCATTTGAGCCTATATATTGTATGTCTTTCAAATGATAGCTTAAAAAGTAGCTGTCTAGACTGTATGTTTTTAACATAGAATTGATTTTATGGAAGACAACATGTATTTATCCATAATGTCATTGCATCATTTTTACTTTCGACACCAGAATCATCAGTCATCATTCAATTCACATAAGCCATTCTATAGCCTAATAAATTATGCTTTCTTTTTCGTTCATGATCATGAGGTTTTTTTCGTTTAAATTGTACGATTATACACTCTTTCGCCGGAAGTTCACTTGTTTTAATACTTAATCTTTTGGAATATCTGATGGACATTGTACCCAAGTGTCATCCTCACCAAATTGACAGATCTGCTATTTCTAATTTCTTGTGTAAAAGAAATATCTATTTTTAATGCACATTCAGCAATCTGTAAATACAGTATGCTACCTTTATTTCATCAACACAGATAATCTATCCTTGAAATATTCCGGATACGAATCAAGACAACTAAAGATTTCTTCACTATGAGCTTTCAACATATTAAGTATCTTGTCCGTTCCAATATTCGCATCAGATAAAATTTGAGCTAATTCTATAGCTAATAGACGATCATTAAAAATACTCTCACAAATAGAAATTGCTGTCATATTTGGAACGCCATATTTTACTTTCTTTTGTAACAATGTCAAGATGTTCCTTTGATCAACTTGCTCCTCATTTTCTCCGTCAACTTCTATCAGATCACAGATATTGCCGATAAGAAAATTCATTTCATATGAGATTCTTTTATTACATAATGATTCTACTTCTGCAATTCCAATAGTTTCTTTGTTGTTAATTTCCGTTGGAGTCTGGCCATCAATCCATTTTTTACAAATGCTTTGTATATGCTCTTGGTATCTAAAGTCTCCACAGATTTGCAGATACAATTCTGCAATAACAGATAACAGTTCTGTTTCTGTATATATCTTCTCTGTAAGTTCATTCTGAACAATCCATTCCTCTATTAGAGAAGACAAACCTATTCCTGACATTGCATTAGAATATCTGCTCAATTTTTCAACAGAATATTGTTGAATATTCTCTTCTATCTTCTGAAAAACTTTAATCAGTAATTCTTTCTCTTTTTCTGTTGCCATAGCATACGCCAATGTATTTGTACAAATATCCACAGCACTTTTCTTACTATCATTGACCAATGTTTCTGCGGAACGTACTAAACACAAATAATTTTCTATGTTTGATATAATATCCTGACGCAATAATATTTCCTGCACAATCAGATTTTGTGTTCTTTTGGGATTGGTTTTTAAGTATGCTTTTTCTAACTTCTTTGCGTAATCAAGCAAGAAATCTCTTTCGTCAAGGTGATCTATCACTCTATCAATAAATTTCTCACCACTTACGGTCACATCATAATCTATGTTAAAATTCTGGACTAACGAAAGAATAGAACTGCCACAAGGTTCTGTCAATTTTGCATCAAATAGCTTCACACAATCATTCCATAAATATCCTCCACCATTTTTCCAGTTGGTACGGTTGTCGTATATTTTGCAATCCGTAATAATAATACTTCCTTCTGTGTATATACCTGCTCGTGCTGTTCTACCCATCAAGTTTTGAAAATCTCGAGCTTTTACTAATTGCAATCCATTTCGAATGCTGGTAACCAATAAATATTTTATCGGAATATTCACACCCTGTGCAAGCGTCGATGTACACACTACGCAAGAAACATATTTATTCTTCAACGCATGTTCAACAACAAGCTTAACTCCATTTTGAAGATTAGATGAATGAGGCAAAACACCCAATTCCGCTGCTTTCGTATAATAGTGCTCTGAACCATAATAGCTTTCTATAAATCCCTTGATTTTGGAAAGTTCTGCTTGATTTGTATTATCTTTTAATGCTTGCAAATCATAGTTTCTCTTATCCAAATTTATAATTCTTTCAAATACCGTTTTCATTGAACGTTGCTGCCCGAGATAGATAGCAACACCGCCGTTATGACACAACTTTATTGCATTATAAATGGCCACATCTGTAGATGATGATAAATCTGGAAAATATTTATTACTTCTTTCTCGGGGTAACTTCTTCAATTGTTCAACTCGAAGGATTCGGGGAATATAATAATCTTCATTTGATTTATCATCAGAAAAGAAATGAATATCCCTTTGTGTCGATGAAAATCCTATTGATTTAGGTGTAGATACAATACTATCATCTGTCGCCAAACAACCTCTATCCTCAAACAACCACTGTGCAATATCCCCTGAATTTGGCAATACCGCAGATAGCAAAACAAACTGCCGTTCGCTCGTTATGTTCTGACGTATATGTGTTACTAATAACTCATATGTTGCACCTCTACCTCCATCATCAAACATATGACCTTCATCAAACACAAATAAATCTATAGCACTTAAGAAAAACGGATCATGATGCAATACATAACTCAGTTTCTCTGGCGTACATATCAGTATCTGCCGTTTAATATCTTCAGAAAACAAATTCCAAAAATCATTTTGAAGTACATCAGAAAACTGATTTATCGTGACATCATTTCCAAAAGCTTTGTACATATCCATTGTTATTTCGTTGCACAATGCTCTTAATGGTGCCACTATAATAGCAATATTCGCTCGTTCAGATAAAAAAGCTGCTCTAATAATTAGTTCAATACTTCTTGTCTTGCCTACCCCTGTCGGAAGTTGAACAATAGAGCTTTCTCCACGCAACAATCCCTTTTCGGCTATTAATCTTTGTGCTGGCCATAACATCTTTATTGACATCTTACTTTGTAGATATGGCTCCCATTCTTCATCCGGGATACCTGAACTACTCGGCAAAAGACTCCATGACGAATTTTCGCACGCCACAATAATAACTGCCACTAATATATCTACATAAAATATACTATCCGGATCTCCATTCTCGTATATTTCATTTCTATATACCCATAAGTTTGACTTTAATGCTTCTAAAGACTTACCCTTTCCAAAGTAATCCAAGAAAAAATTATTTATTCGCTCATAAGTATCTATAACTCTCAAATATGGCAAATACACTCCACCCAGAAGATAATTATAGAGATTCGTCAACAATTTCTGCGGAGATCGCTCCTCATCAATTAAATCAACTACTCTGGCTGTCAACACTTTAGCACTACCAAAATCTTTTCTTAGAAAGTAGGCAGATGCTCCAGATAGCAAAAAATCCCAATCATATTCTGGTCTATCTTTGGACTTAAAAGCTGAATCATAATATTCTGCAGTTGTAATCAAAAGTGACTCCAGCTCTTTTAATTCGTCATGATTATTTTCTATAATGCATTCTGAGTATCGTGACAGCACATAAGTTGTTGGATACGATAATTCATTAGAATTCAACGGAAAATGTGGATACTCCTGCTTTGAAACATCGTATTCTACCATTTTGGCCTTTGCTTTTTGATATTTTAACATTAAGCCTGCATTTTTCCCAAAAATCATTTACAACACCTCTGGTAAATGTTATGAGCCAATTCCATCAACTTTTTACCATGTACATAAAAAATCAGTTCATTTTTTCTAATTTCAAGTTCTTCACCAGAAAAATCTAATTCTATGGCATCATCTGCGTTTTCACGACTACTAACTCCTGCAGCTACATATGTAATACGATAATTATTATCTGGTTTAAATAAGAATCTCTTTACCTCTTCTGCCTCTTCTATTTTGCCCAGTTCTTTTAATCGCTTTCTGCAGTAGTTTACTGATCTTGCTAATCGATGTTCATCTTTTCTGGAATCGATAATTGCATTTTTGATTGGTGTGTACTCCGTATTAGAGAGGGTAGCTTTAACTTCTGCTGCTATCAATTCATCTTTATCATTTGGAGTTTTATCTTCATTTTTGTACTTATATGCAATGACATCAGTTCCTTGTTGTGAATTGTTTTTCCCGGATCTGTTCTTCAATTTATATCTCGGAACAGAATACTGATGAACAAACTCTAATAAATCGGAAATTAAAATTTCTGTTATGTCTGCAGAACGTACCGTAGCTCCCAATTCTTCTCCTTTTTGTGGAATTACATAATCATGCAAATACTGTTCAACAGTCATTGCATTGTCATCTGCGTCTTCTTTAAGTTCAGTATCTTCTATGTAATTTCTTCGAATGTGCAATGCCCAGTCATCAAGAATACTTTCATCATCTTTATAGTCAATTTTATAGCATTTTAGCGGTATGTCATCTTTAATTACAATACCAGTTTCTTCAACTATCCAATCGATGTATTGTGGCTTTTCCATGTAGTATTCCTTTCCTAACTTTTAACCTTTATACAGCCTTCAACAACATCCGGATTATTCTTAGATGTGATTTTATATGGTATCTCATCAATCTCATTTTTCACAAAAAGGATTGTCGGGAAAGCAACAGTTGTATTATGTTTTATATAATCTACTTTAAGCTTTACAATATACTTATCTTCACTTGAATAGAATCCATAACAAAACACATCTTTTATCTCATCAGTGAAATCATCACTATAATCCGGAACATATCCAGGCAAACCATATGAACGTGCTCCATACGAAGTTCTTCCATTTTGCTCTGATTTTGAATATTCAATATATTCAGATGTGCCTTCAATTCCGAACAAAATACTCATATCACAATCTGTAAGCAAATATCCCATCTCTGCATTATTAAACTTAGGGAATTCACCTAATGTAAGCAAGGATTCTTTTGGAACTTCAAACATAATTTCAGCATCTTCGTCAATGGCCTTACCACAATTCTGAATTGCTAATTTAATACAATTCATTCCAGAAAACGCTTTCTCAACCGGAGCCCATTCCAAAGCTTTAGAAATAGTTTCATGCAATCTTTTGATTTTCCAATATTTCTGCTTTTCTTCGGACGTTCCATTCAACTTAGGACCACTGAGTAGATTTGATGTTAAAGTATCTTGGTTTAAATTTCCAAGTTCAAAAAAGGAATCGGACAACTCACACTCCAGCTGTTCAGCCACAGCAGTAATAAACTCTTTCTCATCTTCATCTATGTCAACAGGGCTTGTAAATCCAGCAAAAAAAGTATTAGCTGTAACAGATCTACCACCTACATTCATATCAGAAATCTCCTGATACATATTCTTAATCGAAGTAATGTATTCTTTCATGGTAATCTCTGCATTTAACACGAATGGGCATACCACCGCTTCTTCAGTCAATCTTCCAGTTTCGTCAATACCTAATAACTTTAACTCAGAACGATATTCATTGGCTGTTTCACTTACCCTCTTTTCTGTCAAAAAATGCATGGAAAGATGGGCAAAAAACATCTTTTTAAATTCTTCGTCGGATGAATAAGTGAAATATATTCCTTTGTCTTTATATTTGTCACGGAATGCTTGTATTTTCTCATAGCCGTCACCATTTATTTTTGATGGTGGGATAGGCTTATCCGAAAAATACATAAACACTTGTTTTCCAGATTGAAGCATAATTTCAATTTCTTCTTCTGTTCCAGAACCATACTCATCAGTAGGTGAGCCAAATCTTGTCCAGAAAATCGCAACTGCTGCATCACATTTATTTACAAACTGTTCGTTAAGTAATGCCTGTGGTTTTCCTCCAGACTGAGCATAAGAACTCTTACTCCAATGGCGAGTTTTTATTGTGATTCCTAAAGTTTCAGCATATAATTCATTAAACTCATCTACTGCAGCTTCAATCAATGTAACTTCTTTCTTAATATCACCTGGGCAAGAAATCAAAAGGTTATACAATGTCACATTTTGAGCCATTGATTACACCTCCCAAACAGTTTCATCCCCGCAAATATTACGAATTTTAAGGCGGAGAGGTTTCTTTGTGCTGCGGATGTAACCATCCCAGAACTCCTTGGTTTTATTGCCGTCTACGATAACATAGCCATTTTTATCAATCTGGATTTCACTATCAGAATGCCACTCACCACCGGTCGCAGTGCAATCCAAGCTAAGGAATTCAATAAGTTCCAAGCCTTCTTCACTGATTTCAATCTGTTTATACGGTTTCTTCGCAGAAGAATTAAGGAATGCTTTCTGATTGAATTCTGCAATTTTAGACAACACACGATCACTCATAAATTTATCAATAGCAACAGCATATCTGCCTGCACTTTCTTCTGCATGGAATTCTGCATAATCACTAATGACAACATCATCAAGAATTGATTTAAGATCACGCAATTCAATTTCTACAGTTGTACTGTCATCTTCTTTGATGAAATTCATAATCTCCACTTCATCAGTAATGTCGATATAGTAAACAATAACCTTTTTAATATCATTATCCAATTCTGGAATCGCCTGATGGATAATACGGTTCATAGTCACTTTATCAAGAAGTTTTGATGCACTATCCATTAAGTTTGGCACGTAAACAGGAATTGTACCAAGCTTGCTGTCAGAAATAGCACCTTCCCAGAAAGAATCAAGGGAATCTTCATTTTTCAAGCCAGGAATCAAAGATTTAATTTTATCCATTGTCTGAACCGGATTACGATAAAGTTGAACGCCATCTTTAATTTCCAGCACATCGAATTCAGCCCCATCTGCGACAAGACGATCACGGGTTGTCTGAATAGAATTCAATCCAATATCACAATGAATAAATTTTCTGCCAAGTTTATTTGCGCAAACTGCAGTTGTTCCGCTGCCTCCAAAAAAGTCTGCAACTATTAAATTTATATCCGAAGAAGCTTGAATTGCCCTTTCAATCAATGCCTCTGGTTTTTGCGTAGCATATCCAACCGGTTCTTCTTTATCTGCAGGTTGAAGCATAGACATTCTCCAGACATCATCAATAGTCTTTTCTGATGATTCCTGGTAAATTACTCTACCATTTTCATCTTTTGCATTCACAAGCTTTTGAGTTTCAGAATCCCAAACCCTTTTAATTTGTTTAATAGTTTCATCTCTCTTTTCCTTAATGGGCGAGAAACTGTATATATCGCTTTTTGTATACAGAAAAATTACATCATGATTAGATGCAAATCTGTTTACATTCCCCTGCATTTTGTTGTAGTAATGCCAAACAATTTCATTCAGAAAATGTGATTCTCCAAATACTTCATCCAATAAGATTTTTACATAATGACCTATATGCCAATCAAGATGAACATAAATAGATGCCGTTTCGCTCATTATAGACTTAATCGCCATAAGATTTTCGTACATCCAGTTCAAATATTTTTCTTTATCCCATACATCACCGTACATCTTTTCTTCAAAAGCTTTCAATTCATCAACATCCAACTCTTGTTCAGCCTGTGCAATAGCTTCTGCTACTTTCGGATTTCGACGAATATATACTTTCTTTGCATAGTCAGCACCACTGGCAAATGGTGGGTCAATGTAAACAAGATCAACCTGAATACCCTGCTCCTTCAGATAAGCGCAAGCAGAAACACATTCTCCACGAATAACCATATTGCCGTCAGCGTTTTCGCCCAGGGTTTCCTGTTTTTCCATTTCATACAAAGGCATACCACGCTGTAATGTCATAGAAACATCGTCAGCGCCTCTATATCTCAATATTCTATTAAAATTTCCAAGCACAGCTTGTCCTTCCACCGGCTCCGGTATAAACGGTACATATTTAATTGGCATTATTTGATTCCTCCATTTTTCATATAACTTACAAATTGTTCAAAAGAAATTGCCATACTATATGATGTTATAAATTCTTGTGCCAATTTTGCTTTTTGTATGTCATCCAACTCGTCTAATGCCTTAATAAAATCAAGCAATTTATTTTTTGCATTAGTATATTTATCATCAAACTCTATGCCTACAGTAGGTCTAATTCCATTCATTACGCTTTCTCCTTAAAAAACTCACAGATTTTTTGATGTGTCTGTGTCAATCTATCTTTCTCTGGCATCGTATCTTCCAAATACAGGTAATCAAAACGTTCATAACCATACGCAGCATTATTCTGTTTTGAAAACTCTGTTTCCATAAAATTCTTCTTATCTTTAAAGACTGGATCTTTGGCATAAATCTGCCCCTTGGTTTCCACTACAATAACCTTATGGATAACGCCATCTTTTCGTTTAATGATAAGGAAGTCCGGTGTGTAAATACCAATGTAATTCCATTTTCCACTGGTTTTCTTATAGCACTTGATCTTAAACTCCGTCATAGCACGATCGCCATTGTAATACACCTCCAGACCTAATTCTTCGATAATATCGAAGGACAGTACTTCTCTTAAAAATGTTTGTTCAAAACCACTGTCTGTATGATATGGCAAGTAGTGGAACGAACGATTCTTATTTGGGTGAGATGATACACGCTGTTGCAATTCCAAAACGATTCTATCGTTTCCAGTTTCTATAGCGAGATCAATTAACTGCTGTGTCTTTTTATCAACTTTCAATTTTCCCTTATCGTCAGCCATTATGTTTTCAACAACATTCTGTCTTGGATAGTAGTCATCCAGATTATCTGCATATATCTCAGAAGTAAAATTCGCAATGTTCAACAAATTAGCTTCTTCTGGTATCAGTTCTTCTATTGTATTGAAATCCGTTTTGTCACAAAAAGCTTTGCGAATATTGGCTTCTATCAACTTTTTATTGTACTTCGAACTGAAATATCGTGAGCCACCTTTTTCGTATGTGATTTTTTCATATACTACTTTTAACTGCTCTGTATATGCATTTAATTCTGCCATGGAAAGTGTTCCAAATCCACTTCTCATAATGCCATAAATCCAAGAATTAAAGGTTGCATATTCTGTACCATATTCAGCATCATCCGCCTGGATACTGATATTATTTACATTCATAGAAAGATCTGTTGTTTTGATAATATTACCTGCAATTTGCGCTGAATCAACAGATTTTTCAATAGAAACTTCAGGATTTGCCTTTTCCACAGTAAGTGTATCATAGCTGATTTTCAGCTGATAAAACTCTACTTTAGGCAACTTTAAATAAGCCGTACGATTATAACGTTTCAAAGTAGTCTTACTGTTGTCTGCAGAAGAAAATTCTTTAAGCGAAATATGGTGCTGCCGCTCAAGCTGCATATTTAATTTTTCGGCATTGCTTTCATTCAAATATATCAGCGCCGTTTCCTGACCGTTTTTAATCACCTGACGCAAGCATTGACAAGATGTCTGTAATACCATATTGGTTGGGCAGTCTCCTTCTTGAGAAAGAATAATACCTGTAAGACTTCGACAGTCCCAACCTTCTTTACCAATCTGCACAAGCAAAACAATACGAATTTTAGAAATAGATTTATCCAAGATATCAAACTGCATCTGACTATCAGCCGACATCTTATACTGTTTATTTCCTTTGTGGAATTTAAGTATAACATCAGTACCAAGGCCATATTCAACTACAATACGGGATACCTGTGGATATACTGTTTCTTCTAATTTTTCGATAGTACCGCAATAAATACCCAATTTAGCTGTTAAACCATCTGCATAAACAGTGTCTTTATAAGTATCAAGAAATTCTCTGACACCCTTTTCAATAATAAGGCTGCTATCTGCAATATCTGCAATTTTTACAACTGGACGTTTTAAGAAATTTCCTACACCGTCTATAAGTGGATAGTAATACACAATATTTGTGATTTCAGCTGTACCAATGGACAATGAATCTACAACTTTTATTTTTTCAACTTTGTCTAAATATGGAGTACCAGAAAAACCAATTACAGAATTGACTGTATGATTCTGCGCCCATCTTGTAACTACAGCACGAAGCTTAATTTCATCACTTACTGCATGATGAACTTCATCAATAAAGATAGACAATGATGGTAACTTACCAATTAAATTACGAAGTTCATTTGCCTGTCGGTCTTTATCGTCCTCGCTTTCTTCAAACATATTTATCTGTCCCTGTTTTTCCTGAATACGGTCAAGAATTACTTTTTCCGCATTAGTAACAGCAACAAGACCAAACAACTCAGAAAGCGGCTGATGATTAGCGATTTTCTGAACATTTGGATTTTTTATCTTATTTGATTTTTTTGCAGTTTTGCTTTGATCCAACACTTCAAAAGAAATCATCCTCTTGATGTCTGTTGCTGCCGGCTCCGGAAGAATCCATGATGGATTAAAGTTTTGTATTGTTTTAAGACTTGGAACCACTGATGATTTCAAACCTGATGGTGCAAATATGATAAAGTTATGTGCAAATGCTGGATTTGTTGGCTCGTTATAAGCAAAATATAAATCCAAGTAAATAAATGCCGCCATCAAATACGTTTTACCAGCACCCATAGGAAGGCTAAACAGATAATCCGTATAGGAAACACCATAAAACGCATTACGAAAGAATTCATTATAATCAATTCCCGCTGGCTCTTTCTTTATCTGTTTTTCCAGTTTTTCAGATACCTGTTCATCTTTATCATTTGTCAAACATGCATATTCAAACAATGCCGCAGCCGCTGGATTCTGAAACAAATATTCACGAGTGGATTTTGACAATTCTATCTCATTCAAATCAATAGAATTAAAGAATCCCTGTCTAAACAGCTGTGTCAACGGCTTACATTCACAGGCAATTTTGAGAAACAGATATACCTTAATAGCCTCAATCTGAGCATCACGCATCTGCCCTGCTTTCTCTATATACTCAATTATGCTTTTAACCGTACACCGTTCTGATTCATACCATTGTGTACACTTATTTTCTATCATTTTATAGAACATGTATTTACTCCCGTCTTTAAAATGTATATCATTATTTTTTCTCAAAGCGCAAATTTTTCACTTTGAATCACGTTTAATATGCAATTCTAAAATAATCCAAATATGCCTTATACTTATCCTGTGCGGTCAAACAGGTATCTGTCAAATAACCTTTCTCATTGTTCCACTCTTTCAGTCCACGGTAATAGAACATCTTCAGATTATCCTCAATGATAAACGGAACGATATTATATTTCAGACATTCCTTAAACATAATTAATCTGCCCACACGACCGTTGCCGTCCTGGAATGGATGGATCCGCTCAAACTTCACATGGAAGTCCAGAATATCCGCAAAGGTTTTTTCTTCTTTGGCGTTGTATTCCGTCAGCAAGGCCTTCATTTTATCGGCAACTTCTTCTGGAAGGGCTGTATTCCTGCCACCGACTTCATTCGGAAGTTTCTTATAATTACCAACAGCAAACCAATCTTTTCTAGAATCGCTGGTGCCATTCTTCAAAACCAAATGAAGTTCTTTGATGAATTTCTCCGTCAAAGCTGCTTTTGCATGATCAATAATCATGTCAATGCACCGGAAGTGATTTGCCGTTTCGATCACATCATCCACATTCAGCACTTCTTTTTCTACGCCAATAGTATTGGTTTCAAAAATATATCTAGTTTGATCGTGTGTCAGGCGGCTTCCCTCCATATGGTTAGAGTTATAGGTCAAATCAATCTGTGTCTTATGATAAATCCCACCGGAATATTTACTTGCCTTCTGCTCTTTCAGAATATCCAACAGAGTAATCGGCTCTTCTTTTCTTTTGTTGGTGCGCTCCGGTTTTTCTGCATTTTCTGGAATGTTCCATGTCTTACCAGTGAGAAATGCACCGTTCACACGCCCTTGGGCACAGTAATTTCTAACACTGCGCTCTGACATATTCCATTTTTTTGCTATATCAGCAACTAAAAGGTATCTCATCTACAATCCTCCATCACAAATCATAACCCATATCCAAAACGTACCGATCTATTAATTAGTATATCACACCATCGGCAAAAACGCTATTCCTTTTGCCCACCGCACTATTTTTTAGCCGATATAACAATTATATCATCTAATAAGTTTCACTTTCATTTTCGCACATGATCATGAGGCTTTTTACGTTCAAATTGTGCAATCATATGTAAAAGGTGGATGTTCTTCATCAAAATAAAAATGGCGAAGTGCTTATCGTAACACTCCGCTGGAAGCCTAACCGGTTTGAGCCAGATGCTTGGTTAGGTCTGCTTTATTATTTTATGCACTTCCACTGCATTTATACACTTAAATGTTCTTTCCAATCCGCAGGAAGATTCATTGCTGCGAGACTGACCACACCATTATTAGTTTGAATCAACTTATCGAAAGCATTTACAAATACTGTCCACTCCTCATCAAATGAACGCAGGTACTTCATCGCCAGTAAGATTTGATACAAGCCATTATGCGCTGGTGTTGGCATAATTTTATCTACATCAAGAATCTCCGGTGTCGTATGAATTGTACGATTATAAATTCTGGAATTATGAGCACACATATTACGCAATACTGAAACACCCTGTATCCATGAAGCAAGCATTTTCTGTGATGGTTTTACCAAATTTCCTTTTTTCGATCTATACTGATAATTCGACGCCAAGATAGAGTATGAACTTCCGGTACCTGTTTTCAAATTCTTAATTATCTTCGATAATGTACCGAACGAAAGGACTTCAACGGCTGCCCATACAGGTACTTCTCCATCATGATTGTCAAAATTATGTTTGATAAACACATCATTAGAGCGAGCAATTTCTGACGCTACAGTAGCCATATTCTGCCAATACCGTTTTTTCTCTTTAAAAATCGATGAATCTTGCAAAACAAGTGGTTCTCCGTGTATAAGCAATGCTTCCACCAATCGCACTCTCAAAGCAACCTCAATCTTAGAAATCATTGAAAAAACCAAAGCAGATAATTCCTGATCAAATTGATACAATTTTATAATATCTTCAAACTTTGTTCCCGGAACATACTTCTTTGCAGCATTATCATATAATTGAAACGAATAACCTCTCAAACGATAAAATCCAATTGACTTCAATGCCTTCTCTACATCTTCTTGAGATGTAATCTTCATTCCTGCATCCACATAAGATTGCACCTGCTGTTCTATTGTTAATATTTGTTTTGGATATTGATACATAAAACACCCCATAAATAAGAAAGTCCCACCGGGTTGCGCATGAAAAATCAGAGGCGTGGTGGGTTCTGTTAATGTTATTATACAGCTTTCAATGCCACTGTCAAGATTGTTTTTGTAAAAAAATCAGCAGTCTATTTGTTTCTTGAAGTTATGCTCTCATTCATAAATTCCTATTTTTCAAAACATATCTCTTGTAGTTACCATATGTTTTAAATACCAATCCGATCTTCCAAAGGTGTAAATAAGGTGTAAATTCTACGTTGCCGTCTAAGAAACCTAATAAACTCAAGGCTTTTGCTCCGTCCCTTAAACACTTCCGTGGCAAATAAACAAAATGTTAAGCATTGATTTACGTTACCTCCAATTGACGTGCTTTGTGACGGCCCAGGAAACGACCCCGGAACAGAGAGAACACCTCAGAATACGTCAAGATATATCAGGTCACAACAGACCTAATGTGAGATGAAGTCCTGACATTTATTTTTTGATACTCCAATTTGGTGTGATATACTTATTATATCGAACAGGAATAAAAAATCCAAAAAAGTTTTCAAAATGATGTCACATTTTTGCGGTTTCCGAGGTTTATATATATGGAAACGTAAAAGGATGGAAAACTAATAAATACAATATTTATCCTGAATTATCAGATGCGTACCCAAGGACAGAGTTGGTAAAACTAACAGAACTAGGGGGAGATGTCTTATGAAATTTTTAACAAAAAAATGGAACATACCTCCAGGGAAAGAGAGAACTGCAATTGTGGCAACCCTTGCGGCGCTCGTGGTAGCTCCTGCCTTATGGGTTTTGTCAAATTGGATACTTTCTGATGATTGGTTTTCAGATGCGTGGACTATGATACCAATCTTCTTGGCGATGCAGTATGTCTTTATAGGTTTCTGCAAATGCACTACGCCACTTACGTTCCGTGCACATATGATAGTACGATGGGTGGTTTGTGTGGCTCTTTGCGGAAAAGTGATCACCTCAATTGTTCTGGTACTTACGCAGGGCTTTGAACCAGGTTTACTGGTATATGAAATGATTCTGGCGTTGGTAGGGATACAGTTTTTAAGGAATGGTTATTATAAGCCAGATGATGAAATCTATAATGAAGAATAATGGTAATCTGGCCCCAACGGAAAAGTATAGATACGCCCTAATCACACTTCTTCTGGTACTGGCATTTTTTCTTGCGGCATGTCAAAAAACTGCCTGGTATAAAGAGACGCTAGATTGCGAGGTGTTAGCGAAGTATGATGAATCCACGCAGACTATCGCTTTTATTGATACAGGAATAAGCAAGGAATTAGAAGAGGATTTCAACATAATTGATAAGTACCGATGTGGAAATAACGTGGTCAGAAAAGGAATGTCAAACCGAGTAATGTACAGAAAAGAGGGGAAATGATGTGGAAAGCTTAGTAAATCGAGAATTCGGTTACTGTTTGAGTAAATGAATTTTAGAAATTCGTTTTTTATTGAAAGGGAAATATTAGGAGCAGCATCATGGAAAGGAAACGTTATTCAATATATTTATTTATATCAGTGCTTCCGGCTTTGGCCAGTGCACAGGCGGCATATCGGACTGATGAGAATCTTCCGTATGTTACCAATTTCTTATTATTACTGGTTGTCAGCTTTGCAGCACTTACAATATGGGATTATTTCCGAAAGAAATCGGTTAGGCGAGACGTAGTAGTGTATCTCTTGAAGTGGACAGTTCCTTTTTTGTGGGGAGTGGCATTTTCTAAATTGTTCTATACGTTAGGAGCATCAGAGCCGGGGATAAGCCTTTCGGCAAGGGGATTGTTATATGCAGGTGCTGTATACTACTCGCTGTTCTTGTCAATTTTCTATGTATCTCAGAGAAAACGTACATGATGGCACATACCTGGTAAATTGACAAAGCATAAAGGTATGGAATTGAAAATAGCAGATTACTACACAGCCTCACGTTCATGACGGCGTGGGGCTTTTTCTTTGTTCGGAACAAAAGTAAATAGTGTCTGCTCATTAAGTTCCCGTCGGAATTAATGGGCGCTGACGGCAGTTTGTCAGCAGCGCCGCGGCGCACCATCCAATGGAAGGGTGCGCCGGCAGACACTACTTGATGCTTGTGCTCAGGGATTCGGCCGTTTCCGAATCCCACTGCCGCAAGGTTTTCGGATGAAACGTCTGAAAACCCTGCAGCGGGCTACCGAATATGTTCTTTGTATTATTGATATTTCAAGCATATTCGATAGCTGAGCACGTATTAAATACGCAATCAGGCATCAAAGGCTTCCGCAGGGCAGGCGAAGTCTGTTCTGTATATTTTTCCTTGACGAGAGCCACAAATAAGTTTACACTGAAAAGTAACTGTAAAGACATATGTCTTGTTAAATAAATGGAGGTTTGGAAATGGAACGTAAATATGCAGTACTTGTGGTGGATATGCTGAATGATTTTGTAACTGGAGCATTGAAATGTGACCGTGGTCTGGCAATCGTGCCGAAGACGGCTGAGCTTCTCAAAGGCTGCCGGGAAAAGGGAATCCCTGTGGTCTTTTGCAATGATGCGCATCTGAAAGGCATTGATCACGAACTGAAGCTGTGGGGCGACCATGCTATTGCAGGCACCAGGGGTGCAGAGGTTATTCCGGAACTGGAATTGTCAGATAAGGACTATGTGGTGCCAAAGCGGCGTTACAGCGGATTTTTCCACACAGATCTGGATCTTCTGCTGAAGGAACTGGGAGTAGACACTGTTGTCATGACGGGTCTCCACGCGCACATGTGTGTTCGCCATACATCCGCAGATGCATACCAGCTGGGCTACGATATTGTAGTTCCTAAGGATGCTACAGATTCCTTCACAGAGGAAGATTACAACATGGGAATCAGATATCTGAAAGAAGTTTACGGAGCGGAAATTACGGACGTAGACAGTTTCCTGGCTAGTCTGTAAAAGAAACGGCTGCATACCGACTATCTGAGGCATCGCAACAGCGGTGCTTTTTTTGCTGTTATGTCCGCACTGCTGAGGAATTTGCAGATTCGCGGAGGGAGATAGCAAAATGCGGACAAAGAATGATTTTTTTAGTATACAGACGCCGGAAATGAGTATACAAAAAGCAAAGGAAAGGTAATTGACATGCCATATAATTTATGCGATAAAATGATACAAGAACCCATAGTATTCCACGTAATCTATTTAATTAATGCGTGCTCAGCTATCGAATATGCTTGAAATATCAATAATATGAAGAGCATATTCGATAGCCTGCCGCAAGGTTTTCAAGCGTTTCATCCGAAAACCTTGCGGCGGTGGGATTCGGAAACGGCCGAATCCCTGAGCACAAGCATCAATTCATTATAAAAGGCGGAAAGCTTGTAACTCCGTTGAAAATCGATATTTCCACCGGAGATCAGGTTACGCCAAGAGAAACCGAATTCCATTTATGAAGCGGATATCGATACGCAAGTCTTCCATAATGCGTTTCTTCAAACTTGCAATAGGCGTGGACGAAATATTTACATGAACAAAATGAAGAAATACTGTCCGCCATTGAATCCGATGAGCAACTTCGGAAGCTTTGGGATTCTTATCGCAGAAAATTTTCTTACGCCTCCGAGATAACCTATCAAGATACGATAGACAACATAAAGATATTAATAGCATTGATCAGGTAACGGCAATATCTGCTATTTATGATCGGGCGGAGGCGTTAAGCTGTATTCTGCGCATTATAATTTCCATTATTTTCTACTGTTAATCCACTACATATAGTGCTATAATAGGTGATGCAACGCACATGATGTGCTGTTCGCAAAACAATCTGAATTTAATCAGTGCCTGCTCATCAAGTTCCCGTCGGACTTAATGGGTGCTGACGGCAGTTCACGGCAGTGCTGCGGTGCGCCGTCCGATGGCAGTCTGCGGCGCGTCAACTACCGGCGCACGCTCGCCGCCTTTGTTGAAGTTGTCGGGGCCTGCGGCTCGCTGTGTATCAGTGGCACCCGCTTGCCGGTCGCGGGCTCATCCGTCGTGTGACAATCGCTCGCCCAGCGCCCGCCAACAGTCGGAAGGACTCGCTCGACGACCGAGGTGGGCAGGAACTGTAATAATGGAAATGGAAAAGGAGTTGGAATCATGGCAATATCGGATATTAGTGAAAATGCTTTGAAAGTCCTGGAGAAACGGTACCAGGGGAAGGATGAGGAAGGAAATGTGGTGGAGTCTGTAGAGCAGATGTTCCGCCGGGTTTCGGACACCATCGCCAGAGTCGATGCTAATTTTGACAATACGGTGGACACAGGGAAAGTGTCCGATGAGTTTTTTGAACTGATGACCAGCCTGCGGTTTATGCCGAATTCTCCGACGCTGATGAATGCCGGACGGACGCTGGGACAGCTGTCCGCATGTTTTGTGCTGCCGGTCGGAGACAGCATGGAGGAGATTTTCGATTCCGTGAAGAATGCGGCGCTGATCCATAAATCCGGAGGAGGGACGGGATTCTCGTTCTCCCGCCTGCGTCAGAGCGGTGCGTCTGTAAAATCCACCGGTGGAGTTGCCAGCGGTCCGGTGAGCTTCATGAAGGTCTTTAATGCGGCTACAGAAGCGGTCAAGCAGGGCGGGACCCGGAGAGGCGCCAACATGGGTATTCTGCGCGTGGATCATCCGGACATTCTGGAGTTCATCGACTGCAAGGCCAATAACAGCGATATCACCAATTTCAACATCAGCATCGGGATTACCGAGAAATTCATGCAGGCGGTAGAGGAGCAGACTGATTATGACCTGATTGATCCCAAGTCCGGAACTGCGGTCGGTCACCTGAGCGCCGTCAAGGTTTTCGAGCTCATTGTGGATCATGCGTGGAAAAACGGGGAGCCGGGAATCATCTTCCTGGATCGTCTGAATCGGGACAATGTTGTGCCGTCTCAGGGAGAGATCGAGAGTACAAATCCATGCGGGGAACAGCCGCTGCTGCCCTATGAGAGCTGCAACCTCGGATCAATCAATCTGACGAAAATGCTTCGCCGGACTCTGACAGGATACGAGTTTGATTTCCCGCTGATTGAGCAGACCGTTAACGAGGCGGTGCATTTCCTGGATAACGTAATCGAAGCCAACAACTATCCGCTGGACATCATCGCGGAAACCACCCGGGCCACCCGTAAAATCGGACTGGGAGTCATGGGCTGGGCTGACGCGCTCCTGATGCTGGAAATTCCGTACAATTCTGAGGAGGCGATTCGTCTGGCGGATAAAGTCATGGGCTTCATCAATAACACCGGGCACGCGGCCAGCGCGAGACTGGCGGAAAAACGAGGGAGTTTCCCTTTGTTTTCCGTCAGCACCCTCAGAGAGGGTCCCGCAATGCGGAACGCAACTGTCACTACCATCGCGCCCACCGGAACGATTTCCATGATCGCGGGGTGTTCCTCCGGCGTAGAGCCGGTGTTCGCCTATGCTTTTGTGCGCAACATCATGGACGGAACGGAGATGGTAGAGGTGAATCCGATCCTCATGCATAAGCTGGAAACCCTGGGCCTTGATAAGGACAGGGCACTCCTGAAACGGATCGCCGGAGAAGGGACCATCGCGCATATCGAGGAGATTCCGCAGGAAATCCGGGATGTGTTCGTCTGCGCTCATGATATCAAGCCGGTGGATCACATCAGGATGCAGGCGGCGTTCCAGAACCATACAGACAATGCGGTTTCCAAGACCGTCAATTTCCCGAAGGAGGCCACGCGCGGCGATGTGCGGGAGGCGTATCTGCTGGCCTATGAAGAGGGCTGCAAGGGAGTGACGATCTATCGCGACGGGAGCCGCGAGGAGCAGGTGCTGAACATCGGCGCGGTGAACCACGGGAACAAAACCTCTGCCCCCGAGACGCCTGCGGCACCTCTGCATGTGGAGCCCCGTCCCCGTCCGGAAATCACCAGAGGCTTTACGGAAAAGGTCAGGATCGGGTGCGGAAACCTGTATATTACAACCAATTACGATGAAAACGGAATCTGTGAGGTGTTCACCAGCACCGGAAAAGCCGGCGGCTGTCCCAGCCAGAGCGAGGCCACGGCCCGTCTGGTTTCCGTTGCGCTGCGGAGCGGCATCTCCATCGAGGAGGTTTACGATCAGCTGAAGGGAATCCGGTGCCCATCGACTATCCGCCAGCAGGGGATGAGTTGTACATCCTGCCCAGACGCCATCGCCAAGGTAATCATGAAGGTGTCCAAGGCCATCGAGGAAGAGCAGAAAAACGGTATTACGGCATCGCTGGCACAGGAACGGGAGATGCTGAAAAGCAAACCGCTTCCCAAGCCCGGAACGGTGAATATCCCGGCCAACTCGGCGGAGATCCACGTCTGTCCGGAGTGCGGCGGACCGGTGGAGCATGAGGGCGGCTGCGTGATCTGTCGGAACTGCGGCTTCAGCAAGTGCGGCTGAAGCCGTGTCCATACGCCCGTTGCATCGGGAACAGTCTGACGAAAGGAGCCTGACTTGGAGCAGCTGACACCCTATCTGATAACTGTCATAAAATGTCTGGCGGCCATTCTCGCAGCGATTTTTCTGGGGAATGGCGCTGTCTATTTCTTTAACAAAATGCCGGCCCGGTGGTTCTGCGACTATGGCGAGGCTCCGCCCAATGAAGCATCGAAGAAAACACCGAATGGATCGCCGGAGGGAACATCGAAGGACCCGACGGGTTCCGGCAGGCGCCGGATTCGGAGCCATCCCTGGAAAATCGTTTTCACGATGCTTTTTGTCGTGCTGGGGATATGGCTTGTCATCGATGACTGGCGTTTCGCCGTTGCCGCACTGTGCAGCGCCTGGCTGCTGATTGAAATGGCAATCGGAGACGTCCTCTATCGGATTGTGCCGGATCAGCTGATTCTGCTGCTGGGCGTCACCGCGGTGGGTTATCTCCCTTACTATGATAACTGGCAGTTCTGCGTTTTCGGCGGGCTGGCCGGTTTCGGGCTTATGGGTTTTGTGGCACTGCTGGGAAGGCTTATTTATCGCCGGGACACGGTGGGCGGCGGAGATATCAAACTTTTCGCGGCACTCGGTTTTGTTACGGGCGCCTACGGCATTGTTGCGATCTTTGTGGTAAGCACACTGCTCAGCGCGGTGCATTTTCTGTTTCTCATGGCACAAAAAAAGGTACGGCGCGGCGAAAGCCGCCCGATGGTTCCGTACATTGCTGTTGCGGCGATCGCGTACCTTGCGTTTTTCTGGGGAATCCCCGAAATGATGTTCAGTCTGTAGAGCGGCGGAGCTCCGGATGCAGAAGTGATGACACTTCGGCTGCAGAAAATTGTGGATTCAGATGGCAATGTTTGCTATAATGAATAATACAGTACGTCCGGAAGGAAGACCATGGAACGGAATATTCTGCTGACAATCGAATACGACGGAACCGGATTTTCCGGCTGGCAGAGACAGCCGGACAGGAGAACCGTACAGGGAACGCTGGAGGAGGCGCTCTCCAGAGTCTGCGCTATACCCGTTCAGGTGGACGGCACCAGCAGGACAGACGCCGGCGTTCACGCGCTGGGGCAGAGGGCGAGCTTTCACGGGGATTTCGGAATCCCCGTGGAACGCATTCCGCTGGCGGTAAACAATCTGGTTTCAGAAGCAGGGAAAGACGGTGATATGAGGATCCGGAAGGCACAGCTTGTGCCGGAGGGGTTTCATGCCCGTTATGACTCGAAGGGAAAGAAGTACCGTTATCGGATTCACAATGGGGAAGAGATGCCGGTATTTTTGCGTAATTACCGTTATCATGTGCGCGGCGCACTGGATGCGGCCGCGATGTGCCGCGCTGCGGAGCATATTACAGGCACTCATGATTTTGCCTGCTTCCAGGCGGCGGGAGGAACTCCCCGGAAGACGACGGTGCGGACGATCCGTCAGCTTACGGTCAATGAAAGCGCCGTGGACGGCGGCAGGCTCATTGATATCGATGTTGCCGGAGACGGATTTCTGTATAACATGGTCCGGATCATAGCCGGGACGCTGGTAGAGGCGGGGCAGGGAAAAATCCCGCCGGAGGCGGTTCCCGGTATTATCGCGTCACGGGATCGGCGAAGGGCCGGGCATACGGCACCTCCGCAGGGACTGTATCTGACAGAGGTGTATTACTGATTACTGAAGGGACGGAACGGCCCGATGAACAGCCGGAACGGATGAAGGGACGGCCGGCTCGCAGAACGATCGAAACGAATAGAATAAAGGAACGGACATATGGAACATTATGAAGACAACAGGCCATCATGGGATGAATATTTCATGTCCATGGCGGAGCTGACCGCGAAGCGCTCGACCTGTCTGAGACGGCATGTGGGCGCTGTGATCGTCAAGGATCGACATATCATTGCCACAGGCTATAACGGCGCACCGAGAGGCGTGGCGCACTGTGCGGAGAAGGGAGGCTGCCTGCGGGAGGAACTGGGAGTTCCGTCCGGAGAGCGTCACGAGCTCTGCAGGGCGCTTCACGCGGAGCAGAACGCGATTATTCAGGCGGCAACGCTGGGACAGAGCATTGAGGACGGCGCAATCTACATCACCCATCAGCCCTGCGCCATCTGCGCCAAGATGATTATCAACGCGGGAATCAAGCGCATCGTCGTCCGGGAGGGATATCCGGATAACCTTGCCGTCGATATTCTGGATGAAGCCGGCCTGAAGGTCATAACGATGGGAAAAGAAACGACGGAAAAATAGAGGAAACCAATGGAAGTAAGCAGGACAGTTGTCTTTGGCTCCTTCGTGCTGGCATTTGTGATCGCGCTGGCGGCTACGCCTCTGGCGATCCGGATCGCCCCGAAGATAGGAGCCATGGACATTCCAAAGGACAGCAGAAGAATGCATGATCACGCGATGCCCAGGTTCGGCGGGATGGCCATATTTCTGGGCACCATGATTTCGATGATTTTCTTTCTGCACGATAAGCCGAAAATGCTGCCGGTGCTGATCGGCGGAACACTGATTTATCTGCTGGGAGTCGTGGATGATCTCCGGGATCTGGACGCCCGGGTCAAATTCGGCGGACAGACCGCCATCGCAATACTCATGTATGTGATGGGACTGAAGATCGAATTTATCAGCAATTATATCGCGGGAGAGGGACTGTGGCGTTTCGGAACGATTGTATGCTTCATCGTCACCGTGCTATGGATCGTTGGAATTACCAATACCATCAACCTGATCGACGGGCTGGACGGACTGGCGGCCGGTGTGACTGCCATCGCGTCCCTGGCAATTGCGTATGTCGCATACATTCACGGCAACCAGTTCGGATTTCTGATCGTCTGCGCCGCGATGATGGCGGTGGCAGGCGGCTGTATAGGATTTCTGCCGTATAATTTCTATCCCGCCAGAATTTTTATGGGGGACAGCGGTTCACTGTTTCTCGGATTTATGATCGCTGTGCTGTCTGTGGTGGGGCCGCTGAAGCGGTCCACGATGGTGGCGGTGGTGATCCCGGTTCTGGTGCTTGGCATTCCGATATTTGATACGTTCTTTGCGATTTTCCGCAGGGTGATTAACCGGAGACCGATTATGCAGGCGGACAAAGGCCATCTCCATCATCATCTGATCGCGTCCGGCTACGGACAGCGCAGAGCGGTTCTGATGCTGTACGGGATAAGCGCCATCATGGGAATGGCCGCTGTCCTGATCAGCCGGGACCTGTACAAGGATTCCTTTGTCCTGATCGGCATCGCATGTATCTATCTGTATGTATTCCTGACCGATCCGAATCATAAGATGCCGCAGATTAAGGCGGTCAACATCGAGAAAGAGGAGAAGGAGGAACAGAAAGCAAGAAAAAATGGAAAAATATAACGAATCTGTTGATGATTTTTTGAGGTGAGGGGAAAATGAATTTATCAGAAATCGTACCAGTAAAATTTACCGGTGACAAGATGCTTGTGCTGGACCAGACGAAGCTGCCGGGAGAGCAGAAGTATCTTGAGATGACGACGAAGGAGGATGTCTTTGTCGCCATCAAGAAGATGAAGGTCAGAGGGGCCCCGGCCATCGGCGTGGCTGCAGGATACGGACTCTACATTTCGCTGAGAGATTATGACGGGACGAATCTGAACGAGTTCAGAGAGAAAGCGCACGAGGTCGCCGATTATCTGGTCAACGCGCGCCCCACCGCCGTGAACCTTTCCTGGGCGCTCAAGAGGATGCTTGCCCGGCTGGATGATTTCCACGGATCGGTGTCCGGTGCGAAAAAGCTTTTGTTCGAGGAGGCGGATCGCATCCGGAAGGAGGACGAGCAGTCGTGCCGAAAGATGGGAGAGTACGGACTGACCCTCCTGAAGCCGGGGATGGGGATCCTGACACACTGCAACGCGGGTACGCTGGCGACCGCTAAATACGGAACCAGCCTGGCGCCGCTGTATCTGGGGCAGGAGAAGAACTACCGGTTCCGCGTGTTCGCAGACGAGACGAGGCCTGCTCTGCAGGGAGCGCGACTGACTGCATGGGAGCTGAGCAAGGCAGGCATTGATGTGACGCTGATCTGCGATGATATGGCCTCCATTGTCATGAAGAACGGATGGATCGATGCGGTTCTCGTGGGGTGTGACCGGATGGCTGCCAACGGAGACGGAGCGAACAAAATCGGGACCTCCGGGGTAGCGATTCTGGCGAAGGAATACGGGATTCCGTTCTATATGTTTGTGCCGACGTCCACCATCGACTACGATACGCCGAAGGGCGACGACATCGAGATTGAGCTGAGGGACGGCCGGGAGATCTGTGAGATGTGGTACAAAACAAGAATGGCGCCGGTCGGTATCAAGACATACAACCCGTCCTTCGATGTCACCAGTGCAGAGTACATTACAGCCGTTGTTACGGAGAAAGGAATCGTGTACCCGCCTTACGAGGAGAACCTGCAGAAGCTGCGGGAGAAATAACCGACAAAGACAGATACGGAGAGGACCCGCAGAGACTGTGGGGGAATGACAGACAAAGACAAATACGGAGAGGCTCTGCAGAAATTGCAGGGAAATAATAGACAAAAATAAAATGGAGAGGAAAAAAAGTTTTTTAGAAAAGTATGTAAAGATTATCGTGGTGCTGGCGGTGGTCGCGGGATCCTCGTCGGGGATCTTCGGCGCTGCGATTTCAGCACCGTCCATGGCTATCGGGTTCTGGAGGCTGACGCTGGGCATGCCGTTTTTTGCTGTTCCGGTGCTGCTGCACCAGAGGGAACAGCTGAAGGCCATTGAGAAGAAGGATCTGCTCTGGACCTTCGCTGCGGGGGCGTTTCTGTTCGGCCATTTTTTCAGCTGGTTCACTGCCGTCAAGCTGACGAATATCGCCAGCGGCGTTGTTCTGGCGGCGCTTCACCCGCTTGTGGTGCTGGTGGTGACGGTTTTCGTGTTCCACCGCCATGTGGGACGGCGGCCCGTGATGGGAATCGTTCTGGCGCTGCTGGGCGGCGTTCTGGTGGCAGGGCTTGACAAGAGCCAGCTGTCCTCGGGAAATTTCAAAGGGGACGTTCTGGCTTTCATGGCCGCGATGTTCATGGGCTTTTATTTTGTGATAGGCAATGAGGTGCGCAGGAGAGTGGCGGGACCGCCGTATGTGTTCCTGTGCTTCCTGTCCTGCTGGATCTGTTTCTGCATCGGCATGGTGGTGACAAAGACTCCGGCACTGGGCTATTCCGCGCACGATTATGTGCTGCTGGTCGGACTGACGCTGGTCTGCCAGATCGGCGCCCATGCGGTGTTCAACCTTTGTTTCGGTTATGTGGATTCCCTGTATGTTTCCGCCTGGGAATCCGGAGAATCGGTGTTCGCCATCATTCTGAGCCTGATCTTTCTTCATCAGATTCCGACCTCCTGGGAGGTGCTGGGGGCTGCAGTCGTGGTCATCGGCCTGCTGTACTACAATTACTGTACAGGTCTGGAGGAGAAGGCCAGGGCGGAGATACGCGGGAACAAATGAGGTAGCGGATGAGTTACAAAGTCAGACTTCCGATTTTCGAGGGGCCTTTCGACCTTCTCGTTTACCTGATCGAAAACGCGCAGATGAGCATCTACGATATTCAGGTGTCGGAAATTACAAGTCAATATCTGGACTACATCAGTGAAATGCGGCAGCGGAACGTGAACCTGTCTTCCGAGTTCATGGTGCTGGCGGCGGAACTCATCGAAATTAAATCCAGGATGATACTGCCTAAGCCACGGCTGGACGAGGAACTCCTGAATGTGGAGGATCCGCGCAGTCAGCTGGCAGAACGGCTGTTGGCGTACAAACGCTGTAAAAAACAGAGCGAGATGCTGGCGGAACGGGAACGCGCTCAGTCCGGCGTGTTTGAGAAACCCCAGGAAGACATTTCAGTGTATCTGGACAATCCGGACGTCTATCTGAACCTCAGCATAGAGGATTTCGCAGGAGCGTTTCACGCGTTTCTCGGTCGAAAACAGAGAATCGAAGCGGTTCGCCGCCACTATACCCGCGTAGAGCGCGAAAAAGTCACCATGGAAAACCGTATGGAGCTTATCCGGAGAATCTTCCGGAAAACGACGGCCGGCGGTGCCACCTCCGTCCCATTTCAGGAGCTGGTGCCGAATCTGCGAAACCGTTATGATGTGGTGGTCTCCTTCATGTCCGTCCTTCAGATGATGCGAGACCGTTACCTCGACGCGGTACAGAAGAAGACCTACGGGGAGATTACGGTAATTGCCGGAGAGAGGGACTTTGACCGGCCGCCGGATGAAGAGGGGACTGAACGCGAGTACGGGAACAGGCCGGGAGACCGACACGATGGCGAGTCGGGAGGCCGGCACGATGGTGGACGCGGTGACCGGCCCGAGGAGGATCAGAATGACCAGTAGAAAAGTGATTAAATCGGCCTTCGAGTCGATGCTGTTTGTCTGGGGACAGCCGCTTCCGGCAAAGGATGCTGCGGAAATTTTCGATATCAGTGAGCAGGAGGCTATCGGCTGCTTTGAGGAGCTTCAGGCGGAATACGAGCAGGAAGGCCGGGGAATCCGGATACGCAGAGTGGGGAAATCCTTTCAGTTTGTGACCCACGGCGAGAACGAGACGTTCGTGCGGAGGCTTTGTACTCCGGTAAAAATCAAGAAGCTCTCGCAGGCCGCTCTGGAGGTCCTTGCGATAATCGCCTACAAACAGCCGGTGACAAAGGGCGAGATCGATTCCATACGGGGAATCCGGTGTGACCGCGTCGTGGAAGGCCTTCTGAAGAAGGGCCTGATACGGGACATGGGACGTTCCGAGGCGGTCGGTCGGCCGGTTCTCTACGGAACGACGGAAGAGTTTCTGAAGCATTTCGGCTTCTCCTCCCTGAAGGAGCTTCCGGATATCGAGGACATCGAAGGGATTATGGGAGTCGATGACGACGAAGGTGAAGAAGAGGATTCGAGACAGATCTCGATAGAAATGGAGATGGCAGATGGCAGTGGAGATCATTGAGGTGGAATGCCCCGGCTGCGGGGAGATGATTCAGGTTCGCCAGGAAGAATTTGTGGATGTAAAAGAAAATCCGGAATACCGGGAGAAGATTATCGAAGGTGACTTTTTCCTCAACCGGTGCCCGTCCTGCGGAGATGTGGTTATGGTGGAATATCCGCTCATGTACATGGATCCGGACCGGAAACTGAATTTCTACATGGCGCCGGAGCACGAGGACGACCTGCTGGAGCAGCTGAACAGTCTGGAACTTCCGGAGGCTGCGGTGGACGCGGAGGCGGTGTTCCGCCTGGTTCCCAACGGCCTCGGCCTGACGGAGAAGATTCTGATTGCGGAAACGGGACGGGATGACCGGGTGCTTGAGCTCTGCAAATTTGTAATCTGGGATCAGGTCAGGGAGGAATGGCCGGATCTGGAGCCGGGTGATCTGCTGTACATGTTTGACGAGGACGGGGAATATTTTGTGATCTGGCCCTCGGACAACGGACAGGACGAGAAGCTGACGGTTCCTCTGGACGCAGAGCTGTACCGGGAAATCGAGGAGCATTACATGGATGCGCTGGCGATACCGGCGGGGAAATACGCCGAGGTGGATCAGCACTGGATCAGCGAGAGGTTTGAGCGGTAGAGCGGTGTACAAATGCAGTACAACTGTATAAAATAGTAAATCAGATCCAACCAGGCATTTTATGCTCAAAGCAGGCAAAATCGGCCGAAGAAAATGACTGAAAATTCCGTTTATGAGTTGCTCTTATTATTATATTATGTTATTCTCTAAGTAGTTTCACGTAGCATCATGGCGGCGGAGACGGGCAGTTTTATTACCGGAAACGCACTTTGTATGTTAATGAACAGATGTGTGCGTTAATGACCAGACATTGTGTGTGAGTTACTTCAACTTTTTATGTGACAAATCTAATGAATTTCCAATGCCTTCACTCATGTTGGAGCGGGGAGAGTTTGAGTTATCAGCAGGAAGAAGATAGAGTCATATGAGAGCGATATCAGAAAGAATTACAATAATAATCTTGACTGCATCAATGGTATTTGCAGGCTTTAATTGCACAAAACAGACAGTAAGTGCTCAGGAAACCGGAACCGATCGGTATATAGTTATAACAAAGACAGATAAAGCGGCGGAAATAATAGAAAACAAATACAGCGTAAGTGCAGATGCGACGATCAAAGGGGCGGATAATGTTTTAAGCGGAACATTGACAGCCTCTCAGGCAGGAGAAATTAAGGAGATGAAGAGTGTGAAATGTGTGGAAAAGGATTTCACACTCAATGAAAATGCGAAAGAAAATATTATACCTGATGTTAAACCGGCAGAGAATAACTGGGAGAAGAAAATGATTGGAGCGTCTGATGCAGCGGAGACAGGTGAGAAAATAAAAATCTGCATTATAGATTCGGGCATAGATGCGAATGAAAACGTTGACGTGGTTGAGAGGATAGATTTTATAAACGATAATCACGTTGCAGGTACTGACAATTGTAGCAAAGATATAACAGATGAACAGGAATTCACTGGTAAAGAGGACGAGAGTACAGTTGACGAAGAGGAGATAGATGATTCAGATGAAGAAGACATTGCCCAGGAAGAAGATTGCGAAGATACAGGGTCATTTGAGTTATTCGATGATACATGTGGGCACGGAACAAGCGTAGCAAGTGTAATAGCGGGAAAAGGTGTTAACAGTGAAGTGGAGGGTGCTGCACCAAACGCAGAACTGTATTCGGCGAAAATACTTGATGAAGAACGTCAGGCTCCGGTCAGCAGAGCGGTAAAGGCCATATACTGGGCAATAGACAATGATATGGACATAATCAATCTTAGTTTTGGGACCTTGAAATATTCAGAAGCTCTGGAACAGGCGGTAAATGATGCGGCAAATAATAATATACTTGTGATAGCCTCGGCAGGAAACAATGGAAATAGAGGTATAGATTATCCGGCAAGATACGAATCTGCACTGTCTGTCGGCGCTGTAAATGCTGCAGGAGAAGTGTGTGACTTCAGTTCAAAAGGAGATAAAATCGATGTTGTTGCACCGGGAGAAGCAATAACGGCACAGGCAAATTTCGGAGAAGACCTGACACTGACAGGAACGAGTCTGGCTACACCGTATGTTACAGCGATAGCGGCAGATCTCTGGTCGAAAGATAAGAGCAAGCCTGCAAAATTTATAAAAGAACTGATAAAGGCAAGTGGAAAAACTATCGCGTCAGAGGATAGTCAAGAGTACAGGATTGCAGATTATGGCTATGCAAATGAGATATATAACGACGCATATCAGGCATATCGGACAAAGACGGAAGAAGCAGAGTCTGAATCACAGGAAGATAATCAAAGCACTGCAGAAAAGTCAAAGACTGAAAGCAACACTGCCATTGATGATGAAAAGGCCGCTCCGGACGCGACAAGTAGTGGAGCAAGTACCAGAGACATTGTCGGCATTGATAATCTGACAAGTGATGAAGAAGTTGTATCGGATGAAGAAGAGAGTGGAGACGTCCAGAAAGAAAGTGAAGAAGCAGATGGTTCTACAGTCGGTGATGCAGATGGAACATACGAAAACGAAGACACAGATGAGGCGGATACAGATATCTCTGAAGAAATCGATGAAAACGATGGAGAACCGCAGGACTTATCCGAAGATACAGTAAAGGCCAGCTGGAAAAAGGAAACCCATAGAAAGAATGCCTGTAATACGAAAATGAAATGGGGAGCATCTTATCCGGACGCGAAATCATCCACAGTTAGTGGGATGACAGCAAATCCGCTTTTTCATGGTTGCGCAAAACTTAAAAAGAATGATCCCAGATACAATTATGTAGCTGCATACAGGTATATGGCTATAGTTGCGAAAAAATATGCTGACGGAGGAAAGTATTCTGACGTATCCGTTGGAGAAAGCAATACAGCAGGGCTTACCGACAAACAATACACTAAAATCAGGGATTTCTTCAAGTCGCTGAACAGCGGAAAACTTGGCGGAAATGCGAAAGGATTTAATAAATGGAAAAACCGGGAGCAGGCAAGCTTCATTTATGGAATTGCTATGCACACTGCAACAGATGCGTTTGCGCATTCAACCTATAAATTGAAGTCAAATGGCAAATTTAGAAGAATCAAGCATGCTGATGTTTCGGATAAGTGTTTAAGTTGGTGTTGTGATCGAACAACAGTTTATCCGAACAGAGCTAAAATCGCTCTGCAAATTGAGCAAAACATTGTAGACAGGTATAAAGGTAATAGAAAGGGAATAGGATATGGAAGAGATTTCTTTGTAAGCAAGATGAAGACAACAGATAATTATAAAAACTGGCGCATTAACAGATTGAAATCTTTTGCCGAGGCTGCAAAGGTAGAGCATGCAGAAAGTCTGAAATACTTTGGAAAAATATCGGTTACGGAATAAGTCACATAACTGTTTACTGAGGTGGGAAAATGAAGAAGCTCAAAAGGATACTGCTCGTATCCATATGCGTTATTTTAGCCTCATTCGGTCTGTTTAGACTGAGCGTATATATCTTTGACAACAGCACAAGCGTCAAAGGGATAGAGCAGGCAAAAATATCCATCATAGATTGGGATGGAGAAGGGTATTATGTCGACGATTACTGGCATACAACATTTGACGAAAAGAGCATGATAAAAATGGTGAAAGAGGCAGGAAAAGACATGTCTCATCGTAGTAAGTGGTATTATGCAGAGATTGAAGGGAAATTTCATTTCAGAATCGTGTATAAGTGCCTGCTGGGACTAAAGGTAACGAGAACATATCACATGGATTACACGGAATTAAAAAAGCTCAAAGCCTTTGAGAAATTATATGAAGCAAAAGGCTTCAAGGAAAAATTCCTGCTTTCCGGCACAGAGAGAGGAAAGAAGTACTGTTATGATGAGAATGGAAAAAAAGTCTCCAAAGAACTGTTGAAGAATTTAGATTTGGATTTCTTGGAAAGAAAGTATGATCAGGAGCATTTCGGTGAAGAGGATTGCGAAGATTATAGTAGCTACAGTGTTACCTTATATCCAAAGCGTGGTGATTACATGGATTATATTGCTCCTGCTATTTACAAGACCGATAAGCATACACCGAAATGGTTGAAAGAGCATGGAGGTAAGTATTAGGAACAATTCATATAAACCGCACACTATAACAGATGCGTTTGCACATGTGACCTGTAAAACTGGAATATTAACAGACTGAAATCTTTTGCCGAGGCTGCAAAGGTAGAGCATGCAGAAAGTCTGAAATACTTTGGAAAAATATCGGTGATTAAGTAAGGTGTTCAGTCTTTGCAAGGAGAGCGCGGGATGAAGAGGGTTAAAAGTGTAGTAAAAGGAATATTAATGATACTGATTATACTGATTTGTATCATTGTGGTAGTGCTTATCCACATAAACCTGTACGTACTCATTTTTGATAATGGCACAAATATAGCGGGAATCAGAGAGGCAAAAATAGCAGCAGTCGATTATGATTTTGATGGAGACGGTGGATTTTATGTTATTGATGACCACTGGCAGGCAGCTTTTAAATCAAAGAAAATGATTAAAATGGTAAGGGCTACCGGAAGGGAGATGTCGCGTTATAATAAATGGATCATAGTTGACGACCAAATTCACTTTAGAATAGTGTACAAGTGGATATTTGGAATGAAAATAACAAGGATATATAGTATGCCGCCTGAAAAATTGAGCGAGTTAAAATGTCTGAAAGAGTTATATGAAGCAAAGGAAACTAAGGCGAAGCTCAGGCTTGTAAAGTCAGCCGCAATGAAAAATGGCAAATACGTCTGGAAATATGCTGAGGTGGGAATGCTCGGGGAAAATTGCAAAAAACCGGAAGAATTAATATATAATATGGACTTGGATCTTATGGAAAGAAGCTTTGCTGAAGAGATTACAGAGGCAAATGTAATTTCAAAAGCTGACTTTCGCAGTGAAAATGGCGATATAATATCTCTGTCGATTCATAAAACCGACAGGCATACATTAAAATGGCTTAAAGATAATGGATATGACTATTAACGGGGAATTATCATGCAACGTTCGAAAAATAAAAATGAGATAAAATTGTATAGCGTAATTTGTCCGATTTGGTTTCTGATGCTTATGCCATCATGGCAATCGCTTTTGATTTTTCCGGTAAATTACATTATTGATACCGCCGTAACCTTTTTTACACTGCCTAAAAGCGAGAAACGTTGGAGCTTTTGTAAAAGGCACACATGGAAGGTGTTCATCGCAGGTTTGGCAACGGATCTGGCGGGAGGTTTGCTGCTTTTCCCTGCAGTACCCGTCGCGGGTGATACAGGGATTGAATGGGTAGACGATGCGATGATTGCAATTTATGGGAATCCATTTTCAGATTATGTTGCTTTAGCGGTTTGTAGTGCAGCAATAATAGTTGCAGCATTTCTTACATATTTAATTGACAAAAGGATTTTTCTAAAAGCAGGGCTTACAATAAGACAGGCAAAAAAATCGGCTATAATATTGGCGGTCATAACAGCGCCATACCTGTTTTTATTTCCGTCGGAATTATTAGGCACATAATAAACGTAACAGGGGGGAGTAATATATGAATCAACAAAAGGGCAGGATTGCAGAACTGCTTCCTAAGCAGTCTGTAAGAGAATTAAGTTACATCATTTTCTTTGCACAAATAGTCATTATTGCAGCGATACTGTGTGTAACGTTTACAGATGTAGGAGCGGAAAAACTGACAGGATTAATTCTGGTTCTGGCATTAGCGTCTTTAATTGCGGCGATTAAGCTCCTGAAAAAATCCCGGAGCGCCAGTCCCGGCGACGATGATTCCGGCCAGCCATGACCGGGAGAATGTAGATCTGATGCGTAACGGCGTTCCGGGCGGTACTCCAGCCAGAGCGCCGTTATTTTGACCGGGGTTTTCTTTTTGTTCATTTTCTTTTGTTCACTGGGGTTCACGGGCGCGCCGTTATTTTGTTATGGAGAAACGCCTCTATCTATGGTACAATATCGGTGGAGAGGCCGGCACATCGACTGACCGGGAGCGGAATCCCCGGAAGGTTTGGAAGGCGTGGCAAGCCAGGACGGAATGCGGCCATTCGGGAGGGAACAAATATTGATTAAGATACTCTTTGTCTGCCACGGCAACATCTGCCGTTCGCCTATGGCAGAATATATGATGAAGGATATGGTTCGGTACCGGCAGCTGGAGGAACAGTTTTACATTGAATCCGCCGGCGTGGCTTCCGACAATGTGGGAATGGAGATGCAGGAGGGAGCGAAAAACAAGCTGCGGTCTGTGGGCGTCCCTTATGACAATCACAGAACTGCCCGCAGAATGACGCGGGAGGATTACGCAGGCTTCGACTACGTGATCTGCATGGATGAGAACAACAAAAGAGAGCTGTATAATCTGATCGGAGGCGATCCAGAGAAGAAGATCCATCTCCTTCTGGATTTTACGGAGAGAGAGGAGAAAAACATCCCCGATCCGTGGTTTACCAACGATTTTGATGATACCTACGATGATATGCTGGTGGGAATCAGCGGGCTGCTGAAGGCTCTCCGGGAGCAGGACGGAGCGCTTTCCCGTGAAAACCCGGCGGCGGCTCCGGCTTTGCACACTGAACCGGGCCGTGTTTCGGCTCCGCGCACTGAACCGGGCCGTGCCCCGGCGCCCCGAAGCCTTGACAAAATGGCGGGATGTCGTTAATATGAATAAGGAACAGAAAAGAAAGGTGGAACATACGATGAAGAGAATTAAAACAATCGAGACGAGAAATCTGAAGGAAAGCCTGAAAGACGGCGGATGCGGCGAGTGCCAGACCTCCTGCCAGTCGGCCTGCAAGACTTCCTGCGGAATTGCCAATCAGAAGTGCGAGAAGGCTGAGTAAATGATACATCAGTACAGGCTGAACGGCTATAATATCGTGCTGGATGTGAACAGCGGTTCTGTACACAGTGTGGATGATGTTGCGTATGACATCATCCAGCTTTTTTGTGACGGAGAAATTTCACGCGAGGAGATTGCGTCCCGCATGCTGGAGAAGTACGGCGAATCCCAGGGACTGACCCGCGGGGATATTGAAGAGGTTTTCGGGGATATAGACAAGCTGCGCGAGGAGGGCAGGCTCTTCACAGAGGATCTGTATGAACCCTGCGCCTTTGATCTGAAAAACCATCATACGGAGCTCAAGGCGCTGTGCCTGCATGTGGCTCACACCTGCAATCTCAGCTGCTCTTACTGCTTTGCCGCACAGGGAAGGTTCCACGGAGAGCGTGGACTGATGAGTCTGGAAACCGGAAAACGCGCTCTGGATTTTCTGGTGGAGAATTCCGGTGACCGGGTGAATCTGGAGGTGGATTTTTTCGGAGGCGAGCCGCTGATGAACTGGGACGTGGTGAAGGGCATCGTGGAATACGGCCGCTCTATTGAGAAGGAGCACGGAAAAAACTTCCGCTTCACGCTGACCACCAACGGCGTGGGAATTAACGATGAGGTCATCGAATTTTCAAACCGGGAGATGCATAATGTGGTGCTGAGTCTGGACGGACGGAAGGAGGTTCACGACCGTCTGCGGAAAACCGTGGACGGGCGCGGAAGCTATGATCTGATCGTCCCGAAATTCCGGAAATTCGTTGAAGCCCGCGGCGGCAGAAATTATTACATGCGGGGAACATTTACTCACGCAAACACAGATTTTACCAATGATATTTTTCACATGGCGGATCTGGGATTCGATCAGCTTTCGATGGAGCCGGTGGTATGTTCGCCGGAGGATCCCGCGGCACTGACGGAGGAAGATCTGCCGGTTCTGTTTCAGCAGTACGAGCTGCTGGCTGAGGAGATGCTGCGCCGTGAGAGGGAGGGACATCCGATCACATTCTATCACTATATGATCGATCTCAGCGGCGGCCCCTGCATCTACAAAAGAATATCCGGCTGCGGCTCCGGCACGGAGTATCTCGCTGTAACGCCCTGGGGCGACCTGTACCCATGTCATCAGTTCGTGGGCGAGGAGCAGTTCTGTATGGGCGATATCTGGCAGGGAATTACTGCTCCGGACATCCAGGAGGAGTTCCGCAGCTGTAATGTCTACGCCCGTGAAGAATGCAGAGACTGCTGGGCCAGACTGTACTGCTCGGGCGGCTGCGCCGCCAACGCCTGGCACGCCGCCGGGTCAGTCCGGGGCGTCTATGAGTACGGATGCAGACTGTTCCGCAAACGGGTTGAATGCGCGATTATGATGAAGGTCGCAGAAGCATACGGAGAAGAAAATGAGAATCAATAAGTATATCGCCGCCGCAGGCGTGACCAGTCGCCGGAAAGCGGATGAGCTGATCCGCGCGGGAAAGGTGGAGGTAAACGGAGTCCGCCTTACGGAGCCGGGATATGACGTGCAGCCCGGGGACAAGGTCTTTGTGGACGGGAACAGAATATCATACGGCGGCCGCGACGCGTACTACGTCATGAATAAGCCGATCGGATGCATCACGGCAGTTTCCGACGACCGGGGGCGGATCACAGTGCTGGATCTGATGCCGGATGTTGAGGAACGGGTCTTTCCGGTGGGAAGACTGGACTACAATACATCGGGACTGCTGTTCCTGACCTCCGACGGCGAGTTCGCCCATCATATCATGCATCCTTCCGGGGCGGTAAACAAAACCTATCGGGTGCGTGTGGCCGGAAGCGTCAGCGCGGTGAAACTCGCAAAGCTCCGCCGCGGCGTTGACATCGGGGGCTTCGTTACCTCCCGCGCAAAGGTGGATGTCATCACCTGGAACCGCCACTCCACGATTCTGGAAGTCACCATCCACGAAGGCAAAAACCGTCAGATCCGCCGCATGTTCAGCGCGGTGGGATGCCCTGTGCAGGAACTCACCCGCATCTCCATAGGCAATATCAAGCTTGGACATCTGAAGCCCGGCCAGTACCGGAAAATGACCCGGGGCGAGATCGAACACCTGCGCAGCCTGTGAGAAATGCGCAGGCTCCTGCTGGTTGTAAAATGTAAAGAAAAAGAAGCCGCGCATCGGCGAACTCTCGTCGGATGCACGGCCTCTTTAAAATAAAGGATACTCAAGATGTTCTCTTAATTAAGTTTCATATCGGGAAGAATTCGCGGCAGCGCCGTTACAATGGAAGTTATCCTTTAGAAACTGAAGTTTATCTTCAGTTTCGCAAGTGTTTGTTTCCTTGCGGCAACGCCGTTACAGTGGAAACAAACCTTATTTACGCTTCATTTCCTTCGGTGTTACGCAGGTTCCGGTTGCTCTGCAGACCACGATCGGCTCTTCCAGGAAGTCCGCCGCGGAATCGTTGATGTCTTTTCTGGAAACAACGACCTTGCGGGCCTCGAACTTCATCTGGCGGGAGGTGTTTCCGATCTTGGTGATTTCGCCGTAAGCTTCGATGTAGTCTCCTGCGTAGGTCGGAGCCAGGAACTCTACGTTGTCATATGCGCAGAACAGACCTTCGTCTCCGTCGAGTTTGATCAGCAGCTCGGTCGCCACGTCTCCGAACAGGTGAACCATATGAGCTCCGTCAACCAGCTCGCCGCCGTAGTGCGCGTCCTTCGCGGACATTCTGACTCTGATCAGTGATGTGATTTTTTCTTCTGCCATTGTTGTACTCCTTTTCCAATAATTGATTTAATCGATAAAATAATTATAGTTTTCCTTTTTTCAGATGTAAATATCAATTGAAAAAAATGTCCGGAGGGTTTATGATTTAATCAGAGTGAACCGTTTTGTGTTCGACTGAAATGAGGTGAATCGAAAATGAACCAGACCAGAGACTTTGGTGAAAACAGAGTGCTGGAACCACAGTATGTTCTGCCGACATCAGCCTGGAAGCTTGATAACCGGAGGGAAATCGAGCCCTTTGAGATGCGTGTGAGGCTGAAGAAAATCCACATTGAAGGCACGAGCTTCAAGCAGATCCGGATGGAAGCGAACGACAATGACGAGAAAATCAAACAGAAAATCATCGATATCGTGATCCGTCGCGGCAAGCTGCACAATCCGGTGACGGACACCGGCGGGCTCGCCTACGGCACCGTCGAGGAAATCGGACCGGAGTATGAGAACCGTCTTGGACTCTCTCCGGGAGACGATGTGATCTGTAACGCGTCGCTGACGACGATTCCTATTTATATCGACAAAGTGATATCCGTTGACCGCGCCTTCGGGCAGGCGGACGTGGAGGGCTACACGATTCTCTATTCCAGAATTCCTGTGGTACGGAAGGCAGAAGATGTTCCGATGAATCTGATGCTGTACGCGCTGAACGAGTCGGGGACCCTGCTGAAGGTCAGTAATATTGCGGTGGGAAAACGGAAATTCCTGGTAGTGGGAAACGACGAGCTGACAAATATTTTCTACGGTTACGCTATCCGGAAGATTGCCAGAGAGGATGCAGAGATTATCTGCCTTCTGGACCGCAAGACAGAGTCCGTGCTGCAGGGCAGCTCGATGGAGCGCCTGATGGAGAAGGTCTTCACCGAGGTGCGGATGGTCGATATTCTGAAGCCGATGGAATGTCTGGCGGAGCTGCGGGATCGTGCCCCCTTCGATCTGACGGTGAACTGTGCGGATATTCCGGGGGCTGAAACCATCAACATTCTGGCTACCCGCGAAGGCGGGACCGTAATGTTCGCAAATCTGATTAACAACTACAATATTGCTTTGTACATCACAGAGTCTATCTCTAAGCGGCTGAACGTCCTCTGCGCCGACGGGTACAGCGAGGTCTACGACCGGTTCGACGTGGAGCTGGTCCGCGATCTGGCGCCGTATGTGGAACGGGCGGTGGAGGCGAACGTGCAGCTGGACGATGATCCGGCCTATCCGGTGGACCGCAAGAGCCGGCTGCGCGAGGTTTCCGGACAGCGGCAGACCATGCTGGAGGATTTTGTGTGCGAAAGCCGTGCGATGGCGGCGGTTCTGGACGAGATCCTTACGGTTTCTCGATACGACTGCAACGTGCTGATCGCCGGGGACACGGGGGTCGGCAAGGAGAAGGTCGCCAACATCATCTACAAAAATAGCATGCGGAAGATGCAGCCGTTCATCAAGGTGAACTGCGCATCGATTACTTCCGACCTGATAGAAAGCGAGTTCTTCGGCTGTGAAGAGGGGGCGATGGGCGAGAAACGCCCCGGCGGCCGGAAGGGGTATTTCGAGCTGGCGGATAACGGAACTGTTTTCCTGGACGATGTGGGCGAGCTTTCCCAGGATATGCAGGCCAAACTTCTGCGCGTGATTCAGGACGGTGAGTTCCGCAGAGTCGGCGGGAGCGTGCCGGTGAAAACTAACGTGAGGATTTTATCGGCAACGAATTGCGACCTGGAGGCGGCGATCGAAGACGGGAGCTTCCGACGGGATCTCTACTACCGGCTGAACGTGGTTCGCATACGGATCCCCAGCCTGAAGGACCGGCCCGGTGATATCCCGGCGCTGGTTCATCACTTCCTGAAGAAATACGGGAAGAAATTCGATATGAAACGGTACATCGACGAGGATGCGGTGGAATACCTGAAGCAGTGTGAATGGGAAGGGAATATCCGGGAGCTGGAGAATGTTGTGCAGCGCCTGATGATCAGCTCGGACCAGGAACAGATTACACTCCTGGATGTGATGAAGGAACTGCACGGTGACGTCTTTGAGGCAGCGGCTCTGGACAGTGGAGATACAAAGGAAGACGGGCAGATCATGGATCTGGAGAAAATGGTCCAGAATTTCGAGAAAAACATTCTGAAGATGGCCTGTGAACAGTACGGCTCCACAAGAAAAGCGGCCAGGGCCGTCGGAATCAGCCAGACACAGCTGGTGCGGAAAAAGAAAAAGTATGACATCTGATACGCCTGGAGAGTTTCGGGAAACTGTTACGGGCTGCCGGGGGCTGATCTGCTCAGAGTTCAATCCCGGCAGTCCGTTCTGTTCTGTTAAGGGAGAAACAGATTTATCGCAATGCCGATGGCGACGCTGATGGAAAGCAATATAAGAAAAAGCTTTGCGTGAGACCTGCTGTTTGTCCGGCTGAGCATAATTACATAGGCAATTATTAAAAGGGCAGTATTTAATATAGCCGATAAGATGAGCACTGGCACGGTATCTGTCGAGACAAACCGGCAGGCGGCAAAAATGATGGCGTTGACGATGAATACGGCGACTCCCAGCATAAATACCTGTTTTCTGATACTGCTCTTCATAGTTTTTTACCCCACACTTTAATAACTTCGTAGGTTTCTTTTGCGTTCAAATAATCCCGTCTGGATTTGAAAAAATTCGGGGATACTCCACTTGTGATATCGGTATCACATTTCTGTACGATAAGATAAATGTTAATATGCTTTTTTTAATGCAGCAAATACATATATATGCTCATCTGGTGCCATAGTGAAGCGCTTTGTATGTAAATTATATAATAATTAGTGTCTGCTCATCAAGTCCCCGTCGGACTTAATGGGCGCTGACGGCAGTTTTTCAGCAGCGCCGCGGCGCACCATCCAATGGAAGGGTGCGCCGGCAGACACTAATTGATGCTTGTGCTCAGGGATTCGGCCGTTTCCGAATCCCACTGCCGCAAGGTTTTCGGGTGAAACGCTTGAAAACCTTGCGGCAGGCTATCGAATATGCTCTTTGTATTATTGATATTTCAAGCATATTCGATGGCTGAGCACGCATTAATTAGGAAAAATGTCAATATTTCCAGGAAATGCAATTCGCCTGCTTTGCATCTGCCGATTGTAAATGTAATCTCACTGAGCCAGGAGCGAACCGACATAGAATCACGCCCGTTTGCCTTTGAACACAATTCGGTTCAATTGGCGAATAATCAAATTTTTCACAATCCCCGTGTACTTAATTGTGGACACGATTTCAGTTGGATTTTATAATTAAGTTAATCGGAGAATTCCGATATCACGTAGTTTATATTAATTCAATCAATTTTCTATCTAGGAGGATACAACAATGAAAAAAGGAAATCCATATGGAACACACAGAGTCATCTCCCCGAAGGGTGTTCTGCCGCAGCCGGCAGACGTTATCGACAACGATATGGAGATCTATGACAACGAAGTCAAGATCAACGTCAAGACCCTGAACATCGACTCTGCGTCATTCACATCTGTATGCGATCACGCATGTGGAAAGAAGCCTGCTGACATCACTTCCGACGAGGACAAGAAGGCAGTTGCGGACACCATGCTGGGCATTGTTGCTAAGGCAGGAAAGCATAAGAACCCCTGGACAGGTTCCGGCGGAATGCTGATCGGTACTGTTGAGGAAATCGGACCGAACTGGAAGGGTGACCTGAAGGTTGGCGACAAGATCGCTACACTGGTTTCTCTGTCCCTGACACCGCTGGTTATCGATGAGATTCTGGAGATGAGACCGGCTATCGACCAGGTTGACATCAAGGGTCATGCGATTCTGTTCCAGAGCGGCATCTATGCGAAGCTGCCTGACGATATGGAAGAGGGTCTGGCTCTGTCTGCTCTGGACGTTGCGGGAGCTCCGGCTCAGGCTGCGAAGCTCTGCCAGCTGGGACAGACTGTTCTGGTCATCGGCGGCGGCGGAAAATCCGGACTGCTGTGCCTGTATGAGGCAAAGAAGAGAGTCGGCGTTACCGGTAAGGTTATCTGCGCTGCGGGATCTCAGAAATCTGAAGACAGAGCACGCAACCTGGATCTGGCGGACGAGTACTTCCACATGGATGCTACCGATGCGGTCGGCATGTATGAGAAGATCATGGAACTGACAGACGGACAGCTCTGCGACGTCGTTATCAACTGCGTTAACATCGAGAACACTGAGATGGCTTCCATCCTGACCTGCAAGGACGACGGAACCGTTTACTTCTTCTCCATGGCGACCAGCTTCACAAAGGCTGCTCTGGGCGCTGAGGGCGTAGGCAAGGACGTCAACATGATCATCGGAAACGGCTACACCAAGGGCCACGCGGAGGTTACTCTGCAGGTACTGAGAGAGCATGACGGAATCCGCAAGCTCTTCCAGGAAATGTATGCGTAAGCATAGACAACAAAGGGCAATTTAACTGTACCTCATAAAACTTTAAACATTTAACAAATGCGCGGCCGGCGTTCCGGCCGCGCGAAAAATCCTGAGAATATAATCATACGAAAATCCAAGAAATTAAAAGAACTACTGCGTTTCGTTTAAAAAATTTAAGAAACAAACGAAGATAGGAGATTTATTATGGCAATCAGAAATTGGAAGGACATTCCTTTGTTCAAGGATGTCACGGATGAGCAGTGGAACGATTGGCACTGGCAGGTATCCCACAGACTCTCAACGGTAGAGGATATCGCTCAGGTTGTGAATCTGACAGATCAGGAAAAGGCTGACATCGAGAAGGTTATGGGCGGATTCCGCGTCGGAATCACTCCGTACTATGCTTCTCTGATGGATCCGGATGATCCGAGAGACCCGGTCAGAATGCAGGCTGTTCCGACGCTGGCAGAGATGCACAGATCGGAAGCGGACGATGCGGACCCGCTGCATGAGGATTCCGATTCTCCGGCTCCGGGACTGACCCACAGATATCCGGACAGAGTGCTGTTCCTGATTACGGACCAGTGTTCCATGTACTGCCGTCACTGCACCAGAAGAAGACTGGCCGGCGAAACTGACGGAGCGAGATCCAGAGAAGACATCGACGCGTGTATCGATTACATCAGACGGACTCCGCAGGTCAGAGACGTCCTGCTGTCCGGCGGCGACGCGCTCTGCGTTGAGGACGACACGCTGGAGTACATCATCAGCGAGCTGAGAAAGATCGACCACGTTGAAATCGTCAGACTCGGTTCCAGAACGCCGGTGGTTATGCCGATGCGTATTACGGACAACCTGGTCAACATGCTGAAGAAATATCACCCGGTATGGCTGAATACACACTTCAACCATCCGAAGGAAATGACTCCGGACGCGGCGGAAGCATGCCGCAAGCTGGCTGATGCGGGTATTCCGCTCGGAAACCAGTCCGTACTGCTGAGAGGCGTCAACGACTGCAAGCACATCATGAGAGACTTGGTACACGTGCTGGTCAAGAACAGAGTCAGACCGTACTACATCTACATCTGCGACCTGTCCGTCGGCATCGAGCACTTCAGAACCTCCGTTGCCAAGGGCATCGAGATTATCGAGGGTCTGAGAGGACATACTTCCGGATACTGCGTACCGACCTTTGTTGTCGACGCTCCGGGAGGCGGCGGAAAGACGCCGGTACAGCCTCAGTACGTAATCTCCGAGACGCCGGACAAGGTGATCCTGAGAAACTACGAAGGCGTTATCACCACGTACACGCAGCCGCATCTGCCTGATCTGCCGTGCAAATGCGACTACTGCACCGGGAAGAAGACCTACAAGTATGAAGGCGTTTCCGCTCTGGGCGAAGGACTCCAGATTAAATCCATGGAGCCGGCGCACCTGGCGAGACATGAAAGAAACGCGAAGAACAAGCAGAAATAAGAGGGCGTCTGCCTGAGCAGACCCGAAGAAAAACGACATAGGGAGGCTTCGGTCTCCCTATGTCATTCAAGAATATCCACAGGCAACAATCAATTATGGGCTTATTATACGATCTGTCAACTGAATACAAGACACTGTCTATTGTCGGCATGGCGAAAAACGCCGGGAAGACCACCGCGCTGAACTATCTGATCGAGGAAGCGGATGACGAAATGATCAGACTCGGAATCACATCCACAGGGCGGGACGGGGAAACCTCCGACCTGGTGACGGGAACGGAGAAGCCCCGGGTGTACCTTTATGAGGACACGATTGTTTCCGTTCCGGCGCAGCTGTATGAGCTGGCTGAGGCGGGGCTGGAGATTCTGGAGCTGACAAAGTTCGGTACGGCGATCGGAGACATCATGCTCTGCCGCGTCGTGGAGAGCGGGTATGTGCAGATTGCCGGACCCGTGGCGACCGCAGACAACAAAAAAATGTGCGCCCGGATGTTTGATTTCGGTGCGGAACTGATTCTGATCGACGGTGCCATCGACAGGAAGTCCATTGCAGCGCCGGAAACATCGGACGCAATTATTTTGTCGACCGGAGCGGTTCTCTCCAGGAGCCTGAAAAAAGTGGTGGAGGAAACCTCCCACATCGTCAATCTGTATCGGCTTCCGGAACTTGAGGACGAAACGGCCCGGAAGGCACTGGCGGAGACGCGCGGAGAAGAGCGTGTGACGCTGATTGACAGAGACGGCGGCGTGCAGCGGCTGGAGCTGGCTACCGGACTCGGCGGCAGTCGTTTTATCGACGACGCGATTACGGAAGACACGCAGTATGTATATATCCCGGGGGCTTTTACAAACAGCGTGATCGCCGATATTCAGCCGGAGAAGCTGAAGAGAGTCAGGTTCATTCTGAAGGATCCCACAAGGATCTTCATCAATGTAATGGACTGGAGGCAGCTGATCAAGCGCGGATTCTCGGTAAGCGTCCTGAAGAACATCAGGATTGCGGCGGTGACCGTCAATCCTTTTTCGCCGGGCGGATATTCGTTTGAACATGGAGTGCTGAGAGATACAATGCAGGAAGCGCTTCCCGACATACCGGTTATCGATGTGAGAATGTAGTCAGAAAGGGAGTAGACATGAAGCAGGGTTCTAACAGAAGGCTGGCCAATGTGAAGACCAGGACGGAGACGGGTTTTGAGTATGTCATGGCTCATCTGGATCTGAATACGCCTTTTGGAAAGAAACTCCTGAAAGAGAGAAAACCGTTTTATCCCGGTGAGGAGAACGAACTGCGGCACGAGCTGGACAAGGTCGAAGACATGATGAAATTTGTCCGGGAAAGTGACCGTCAGGTTTCAAGAATACAGGAGACCTTCATGGAAATGAAGGATCTTTCCTACACGATCCGGAGAAGTCACAGAAATGCGTTGTCGGTGCTGGAACTGTTTGAGGTGAAGACGATGCTTCTGCAGATGCAGAAGATCGAAAAGCTTTGCGCACAGACAGAAAGCCCGGTGCCGAAGGAGTATGTTCTGGACGACGTGACACCCCTGCTGGACAGGCTGGACCCCAGAGGAGATCGACTTAACACATTCTACATCTACGATGATTTTTCGGAAAAACTGGCTGAGCTGCGGAAGGAGAAGCATCGCTACGAGATTCTGATCCGCAGAACACAGAAGGCCAGAAAGGAAGAAATCCGGAAGGAATACGGTATCGTACTGACGCCGAAATTCGATGTCATCATTTCCAGGTCCAGCGAGGATCTGGAGAAAGCAAGACAGATAAAGGACCTGGAGCAGATTTCGGAAGATTATATGTCAGTCACGTTTGAACTGACAAAATCGGACAAGGTTTATGAACTCGTCAGAGACATGGAAGAGGTCAACGGCGAGATTGAGGAAGAAGAGTTGAGAATACGGGAGCTTCTCTCGCAGGAGGTGGCCTCCTGCGAGGAGCTTCTGACTGAGAATTGTGGAAAGATAGGAGCTCTGGATCTTGCTCTTGCGAAAGCAATCTATGGAATCAGGCATGATTGTGTCAAACCGGAAATTGTCGAGGAGCACGTTGTTGAATTTGAGGAGGGCAGACACCTGCAGGTAGAAGAGGTCCTGCATTCCAAAGGAAAAGAGTACTGTCCCGTCAGCATTGCGCTGACGGACGGCGTGACCTGCATCACAGGCGCCAATATGGGTGGCAAGACGATTTCGCTGAAATTGTCTGGTCTGGTGCCGATGCTGGCCCAATACGGATTCTTTGTCCCTTGCAGGAGGGCGAGAATCGGATTATCGAATTATATGCAGATTCTGATTGGCGACAGTCAGTCTGTGGAACGCGGCTTATCCAGCTTCGGAAGTGAAATGGAGGAGCTGAAGGAGATTCTGGACAACAGTCAGGACCGTTCTCTGATCCTGATCGATGAGATTGCCAGCGGAACCAACCCGATTGAAGGGCTGGCTCTGACCAGGAGCCTGATCGATTATCTGAAGGTCCGCAGCTATATCTCACTGATCACTACACATTTCGACGCGGTAACTGAAGAACGCGATATCAAGAACATGCAGGTTCGCGGGCTGGCCGACGTGGATTTCAGAAAGCTGGACAGTGAACTTCATCTTGCAAACAGAAGAGAAAGAATAAATATTATTTCCCGGTATATGGACTATCGATTATATACGGTGACAGAAAACAGAGAGATCCCGAAGGACGCTCTGAATATCGCTAAGATGCTGGGCCTCAATGAGGAAATCATCGAAGGCGCCAAAAAGTATATTAAGTAAGGAGATAACAGGATGAAAAGCAAATTGAACATTGATCCTAAAATGGTCGACAGCGCGCGTCAGCACGCCGCTAATGTGGCCAGGGACATGCAGGAATTCATCGACGTACATACGACAGTAAGTACGGAGAGAACCGTCCTGAGACTGCTGGGGGTGGACGGCATTGACGATGTCGAAACTCCGCTTCCGAATGTCATTGTAGAGCAGATCCAGGCGGCCGGCGGCCTCCCGCGCGGCGCAGCGTACTGGATGGGCAACGCAATGATTCAGACGGGACTGAAGCCCCAGGAGATCGCAGAAAAGGTGGGCGCGGGTGAGCTGGATATCACCAAGCTTGACACTGTTTCTGCAAAAGAAGCGGAAGAGGCGATTATGCCGATTGTGCATGAGTCTCTGAAGAAAATCAAGGCGCAGACTGCCAAGAGAAATGAATATATTGAGCGTCTGGGTGAAGGCAGCAGACCGTATCTGTATGTTATCGTCGCGACCGGAAACATCTATGAGGACGTTGTCCAGGCGAAGGCGGCGGCGAGACAGGGCGCGGATATTATCGCTGTAATCAGAACCACAGCGCAGTCCCTGCTGGATTACGTACCTTACGGACCGACCACAGAAGGATTCGGAGGAACCTACGCAACGCAGGAGAACTTCCGCATCATGAGAAAGGCACTGGATGAAGTCGGAGAGGAAGTCGGCAGATACATCCGTCTGTGCAACTATTCCTCCGGTATGTGTATGCCGGAGATCGCAGCCATGGGCGCCATCGAGAGACTGGACGTCATGCTGAACGACGCGATTTACGGAATTCTGTTCCGTGACATCAATATGCAGAGAACCATCGTTGACCAGTATTTCAGCCGTGTGATCATTGGCTACTGCGGAATCATCTTCAATTCCGGAGAGGACAACTATCTGACCACCGACGACGCTTTCGAGGCGGCGCATACCGTCACAGCGTCCCAGTTCATCAATGAGCAGTTCGCGGTTCTGGCCAACATTCCAGAGGAACAGATGGGACTCGGCCATGCCTTCGAGATGGACCCGATGATGGAGGACGGCTTCCTGTACGAGCTGGCGCAGGCTGTTATGGCCAAGGAGATTTTCCCGAACGCAAGCCTCAAGTACATGCCGCCGACAAAGTTCATGACCGGAAATATTTTCCGCGGACATATTCAGGATGCGCTGTTTAATCTGGTTTCCATCTGGAGCGGACAGTCGCTGCAGCTCCTCGGCATGATGACCGAGGCGATTCTGACGCCGCATATGCAGGACCGGTATCTGTCCATTGAGAACGCTCAGTACATCTTCAACAACGCCAGACACATCGGCGACGAGGTGGAGTTCAAGAAGGATGGTATCATCCAGAAGAGAGCTCAGCTCGTTCTGTCCAAGGCTAACGACCTGCTGGCGGAGGTTGAAAAGGACGGCCTGTTCTCGACAATCGAACAGGGTAAATTCGGCGGAGTCAAAAGACCTAAGGATGGCGGACACGGACTGGACGGCGTCTGCTCGAAGGACGACCAGTACTTCAATCCGTTCATTCCTCTGATGAAAGAAGGTGCAGAATAATGGCAGATAAGAATTGTGCTGCGGCAATTGCTCAGGTCGATCTGACAAAGGTCAAGCCTTACGGCGACACTTTGAACGATGGCTATATGGAACTCGCTTTTACTCTCCCGGTACCATACGGCGAAGAGGCAGAGGAAGCTGCCAAGCAGTATGTGGTCAAGATGGGCATGGAGGAACCGAACGTAACCTACTACCATGAACTCTGCCCGGGATATACATTCTTTGTTGTATACGCAAAGAGCACGCATACCGTAGACTTCACAAAGATCAAGGTCAAGAAGGTTGATGTCGAGGTGCTGGATCGTGTGGAATGCGGCAAATGGATCGAGGAAAACGTCGGCAGAGACATCGTCGTCGTCGGTGCATCCATCGAATCCGACGCGCACACAGTCGGTATCGATGCGATCATTCAGATGAAGGGCTTCCACGGACACTTCGGACTGGAACGTTTCAAGAATGTGGTTGCCTACAACATGGGTTCTCAGGTTCCCTGCGAGCAGCTGCTTGCAAAGGCCAGAGAGGTGAACGCGGATGCAATTCTGGTTTCCCAGACGGTTACGCAGAAAGACATTCACATCAAACAGCTGACCCAGATGATCGAGCTGGTCGAGGCAGAAGGCCTCAGAGACAAGCTGATCTGCACCTGCGGCGGACCGAGAATTTCTCATGAGCTGGCACAGGAGCTTGGCTATGATGCCGGATTCGGGCCGGGAAAATATGCAGAGCATGTAATGTCCTTCATCATGGAGGAAGTCGTGAAGCGCGGCTGGCAGAAGAAACCGAAAATCGAAGACAGATAACACATCTTGTGTTAAAAAATGAACAAAATTGCGTAAGCGTTGAAATTTAGCGGTTTCGACGCTTGCGCCATATTTTGATAAATTGTTGACAACTTATATCTCCGAGACTATAATGTAGTTGCAGCAGGGGACTGCTGCGGGAAGAATTTTTATTATTGATATATTATAGTTATAAGGAGAAGTGAGATGTTCAAGAAATTAACTGACGGCTGCGTTCATCTGGTGAACCGCTATCTGCCGGATCCGTTCATTTTCTGTATTATCCTGACGATCGTCGTGTTCATCGGCGCACTGCCGGCGACACATGCCGGCGTTATCGCCGTAATTAACGCATGGGGCGTGGGAGTATGGAATCTGCTGGCGTTCTCGATGCAGATGGTTCTGGTTCTGGTACTGGGCAGCGCATTCGCAAACGCGCCGGCGATCAAGAAGCTGATTGCCAGAATCGCAAGTATCGCCAAGACGCCGATACAGGCGATTATCGTTGTTACGTTTTTCTCACTGCTGGCCTGCTGGCTGAACTGGGGTTTCGGCCTGGTTGTCGGAGCTATTCTGGCTAAAGAGCTGGCGAGACAGGTCAAGGGAGTCGATTACAGACTGCTGATCGCTTCAGCCTATTCAGGTTTTGTGGTATGGCACGCCGGAATTTCCGGATCGATCCCGCTTGCGCTGGCGACTCCGGACGCACCGGGAGCACCGGGAGCTCTGGCGGCGGCTACCGGAGGGGCGGTAACTCATATCATTTCCACCTCGCAGACGATCTTTGCGCCGTGGAACCTGATCTGCTGCCTGATCATTCTGGTATGTCTGCCGTTCATCAACGCTAAGATGCATCCGGCTCCGGGAGAGGCAATCACTGTTGACCCGAAGCTGCTTGCAGAGGCGCAGATCGAATACGCCGCTCCGGTGACCCCAGCTGAGAAAATGGAGAACAGCGTGATATGCTCAGCGATTATCGCAATCGCGGGACTGGTGTACCTGGTTTACTATTTTGCGACCTCCGGATTCAACCTGTCGCTGAATATTGTAAACTTCATTTTCCTGATTTTGGGAATTATCTTCCACAAGACGCCGATCGGATATGTGAGGGCAATTGCGGATTCCGCGAAGGGCGCTGCGGGCATCATCCTTCAGTTCCCGTTCTATGCGGGCATCATGGGAATGATGACCTTCGCTCCGGAAGGCGGCACTTCCCTGGCAGGCGTGATCAGTAATTTCTTCGTATCGATTTCGAACAATGTGACGTTCCCGCTGTTCACATTCCTGTCCGCAGGAATCGTAAACTTCTTTGTACCCTCCGGCGGAGGCCAGTGGGCGGTACAGGGTCCGATCATGATGCCGGCCGGACTGAAGCTGGGAGTCGATCCGAGCATTACCGGAATGGCCATTGCCTGGGGTGACGCGTGGACCAACATGATCCAGCCGTTCTGGGCACTGCCGGCACTGGGAATTGCCGGACTTTCAGCAAGAGATATTATGGGATATTGCTTGATAACATTGTTCTTTGTTGGTATAGTAGTATGTGGAGGTTTCGTAGTCGTAGGACTGATGGCCTGACGCTTTCGTGAAGCCGGAGATCCTGGGGAGACGGTCTTCCATGACTAAAATTTATAGAAAGGTGATTTATTATGATTGACAAAGTAATTACTGCCGATGAAGCAGTTGCTGGCGTTAAAGACGGTATGACCATCATGATCGGTGGCTTCCTCGGAACAGGTTCCCCGGAAATCCTGATGGATGCGCTTGTCAGAAAAGGCGTCAAGCACTTGACTGTAATCGCAAATGACGGCGGACTGGATGTCGGACAGCCGGCGAACGGCCCCGGAAAGACCCCGAGAGGCGTAGGCAAGCTCCTTGTCGGCCATCAGGTTGACCACATCATCGCTTCCCATCTGGGCGTAAACCCGAAACTGAACGAGCAGTTCGCTGAGGGAACTCTGACCTATACGCTGGTACCGCAGGGTACGCTGGCTGAGAAGATCAGAGCGGCCAGCTACGGACTGGGCGGCGTTCTGACCCCGACCGGTCTGGGAACTCCGATGGAGACCGAGAAGGACGAGCTGGGCAGAGACAAGATGACCATTGAAATCGATGGAAAGCGCTTCCTGCTGGAGAGACCTCTGCACGCGGATTACGCCTTCTGCAGAGCTTCCGTCTGCGACAGATTCGGCAACTTCATGAGCGCCAAGGCAACCAAGAACTATAACTACGTTATGGCCGGCGCTGCGGATCACGTTGTCGTCGCGACGGAGAAGCTGGTCGAGATCGGCGAGGTTGATCCGGATACATTTGACGTTGCAGGCGTACTTGTAGATGATGTTGTGGAAGGAGAACCAAAATGGCAGATATAAAACTCAAGGAAAGAATTGCCAAGAGAGTGGCAAAGGAAATGCATGACGGGGATGTCGTAAACCTTGGAATCGGCCTTCCGACCATGGTTCCGAATTACATTCCTGAGGATGTGATCGTGACTCTGCACTCCGAGAACGGATTCGCAGGGCTTGACGAGACTGTCAGCGATCCGTCCAAGATCGATGTGGATATCATTGATTCCGGCGGGAGCTACGTTACCGTGCTGCCGAGAGTTAAGTATTTCGATACGTCGGACAGCTTCGGGATCATCCGCGGCGGACATTTGGACGCTACTGTTCTGGGTGCGATGCAGGTTGCGGAAAACGGCGATCTGGCGAACTGGATCATTCCGGGTCACAAAGTTGCCGGTATGGGCGGCGCCATGGACCTGGTTGTCGGCGCGAAAAAGGTTATCATCGCGATGACTCACACCCAGAAGGGCAACCCGAAAATCATGGAGAAGTGCACACTGCCTCTGACTGCAGAGAAGTGCGTTGACATGATCGTGACCGAAATGGGCGTTATGGAAGTAAGACCGGAAGGGCTGGTCGTAACCGAGCTGCATCCGGATTACAGCAAGGAGGACATCCAGAACGCGACAGCATGCAAGCTGATCTTCGCGGATGACCTCAAACCGATGGAAGAGGAATAATCGGTTTCCGTTCCGGACGATCCGGTCAAACTGAACAGAAACGGCGCACCGGGGAAAACGGTTCGCCACAAGAATGTAAATTCCTGAAACAAACGGCGCAGTCGGAGATACCGGCTGCGTCGTTGTTTAATTTGTGGATATGATAAACGGTATCTGCCGGTTAAATCCCCGGTGAAATCGATAGGTATGCCAGCAGCGCCGCGTCTGCATCAGTGCGGCGCTCACAGGAGTGCTGCGTTCAGGAAAGCCTCCAGATGTTCTTTGTCCGGGAAAAAGGCGCGGGCAGAGCTGTCGCTTCCGCCGCCCTTACCGCTGAATTGGGGAGCGATGGCTTTCACCAGCCTGCCGCAGTGTTTCTCGTTGGACAGAAGGATTGCGGTATGACTTGGCTCGTGGACAAGTGCGATTACGCCCTGACATACGGGACCAATTTTCTTGCCGAGGTTGAACAGATCGTCTACGGACAGGTCGTCATAACGGGAGATCAGACCGGGGCGCATTTCCGCAGCGAGGCGCTGCTGTTCCGCATTCAGGATCCGGGTGCGGAAAGCGGAAAGTCGGTCATGGAGTTGCTGATTCTTCGCTGTCTGGGCGTCGTATTTACGGAGCAGGTCATCATATCCTGCGGACATACGGTTTCCCAGCTCGTACAGGGTGTTGAACTGGTTCTGATAATGAGTCAGCGCGCGCTGCCCCGCTTCGAAATAGATGCGGGACATTCCTTTGTTGGGTTCGATTTTGTATATCTTAATCAGGCCTACCGCACCGCTCCGGGCGGGATGAGTCCCGCAGCAGGCTACGCAGTCCGCAGGATTGTCCTCGGAGCCGATGGTAACGATGGAGATATCTTCATCAAACGTCAGTGTTTTTCGGAGAGGAAACTTTTCGGCTTCTTCGCGGGTATCGAACCGATCCACAGAAACCGGGAGATCCTGCCAGATGACGCGGTTCGCTTCTGTTTCCGCAGCTTCAGCCATTTCCCATGTCATTTTTTCGTATGCGCCGGATGACGAATCGCCATTGAACGATATGTCGATCGTGATGGAGTCCTCACCCATATGGAAGCCTTTGTTGGCGCCGCCGAACAGCCGATAAACCGCGCCGCTCAGAATATGCTCGCCGCAGTGCCGCTGCATGTTGTCGAAACGGTGCGGCCAGTCAAGGACCGCCTCTACCGTGTCACCCGGGCAGAGGTTTTCCGTGCGTCCGGAGATGATATGGAGAATTTCTCCTGTATCTCCTTCCTGCGTATCGATAACAGGGAAGACTGTTCCGTTCTTCGTTAACGTGCCGCAGTCGCCACTCTGACCGCCGCCTTCAGGGAAAAAGACTGTCTGATCCAGGGTGACAATGGTATTATCTGAATCGTAATTAACCGATGAAACGGTCGCTGTCACGCTTTTGAGATAAACATTCTGCTGGAATAATTTTCTGGTTTTCATAGTTCCTCCCATTTACGAAATTCTGAAAAAATAATGCGTTCAAAAATGTGGATAACTACCTCTTGACAAAAAAGAATCAATGGGTATAGTCTTGAAATTCCAACGATTTATGAGGATTAAAGTTTCCACATCGGGTTGTGACAAAAATCGTATACAATTTCTCGGATTCATGTGGAAAACTCCCTCGATTCCTTATATTTATGGGCTTTGCGGAGTGTTGACAATCGTTTGCCAAACCGCGAACATAAGTTGACATAATACCTTTTCCGCAGATTGAATTTTGTATACTTTTCGAAACAGGATTGCGGACAGGACTGCGGTGCCGCGAGACCGCGGGCGCGTGAGGTCGTGAGTTTGCAGAATCGTGTTTCGCGAAGTCTGTGCTCGCCGGACGCAATGCCGCCGGTCGCCGCGGGCTCATTCCACCTTGATGGAGTCGATGAATTCCAGAAAGTCTGTGAAATCGCTGTCCAGGTATTGCATGAGCACAGGCTCATTGAATTCAAAACTCGAAACCGGCGTCAGCTTCTCCCGCAGCGGGCTGAAGTGCAGGTCGAGCTCAAGCTTCCGTATGTTCCTCAGCGTGGCGGAGCTGACCAGAAGCTGTCCACTGTCATCCATATGATAGACTCCGGTGAGATCGTTATACAGAAGGTACACCGGCTCCTTGACATGATCGTTGGTCGGGTTGTAAATCATGAACGTCCGGCCGTTGTGCTCCGGCAGAATCATCGCGTTCTTCGTGAGCTCGGTGCTGCTCCGGACGAATTCCTCCGGATTCCCCTCATACCGGTACACCGTGACGAACTCGGAGTGCGCCAGATTCATGTACGCCTCCATGTCGGAAATCCGCATATTCGAGATGCACCGGAACCCGCTGATCTTCATGCCGGTGAATGTCAGCGCAGTGACGATGACGCGGAAGCCCTGTGTGGTCTCAATCAGCGATTCACAGCGGCAGCTGCTTCGTCCCTCCGCCATCGTGATCTCGTTGCGGTAGTAGGTAAGGACGCTGAGGTCGGGGAACAAATCAAGTTCCACGCCGTCGGTGGCAAGCCTTGCGGCCGCCGGAAAGTCATGCCCGAAGACGCGCATCAGAAAATAATTGGCCAGTGCGTTTTTCGAGGTCAGCCGAACGCAGCTTTTGTCGAAAAGAGCGGCCTGTTGTTCCTCCGTCAGCGTTCCGTCCATTTCCAGAAGGAACAGATATTTGTCCTCCGGCTCCGGAAGAGCGAGGGCGTATTTTTTGTTGTAGCGGATGAAATACTGTGCAAGATGCACGGCCTCCTGCTGCCGGATCGCCACCTTGCGGCCGCCGAGACCGCCGATGAGCGAGGCCTCGAGCTCCCTGAGAGAGGTTTTGTCCACGCCGTCGTGCCATTCAAAACGGTCAAAGCCCTGCCCCTCGGCTTCAAAATAAAAAAACTGGTAGAGGTCGCCGGACCTGGGACTGTCTCCGGTCCAGCGGATGCAGAGACAAATCACGCCCATCAGTCTCGTGTTTGTGATCCACGCGGAGTGGAATGTCTGGTACAGCGGGGTGGCGGTGCGGGCCATACCGCCCTCCAGAACCTTGAATGTTCTTTTGATATCAGTCAAATTGAAACTCCTTTTGCTTTTGATAAAAGTATACCTTTTTTTGACAAACATAGCAACATTGTATATTGACGGAAGTACCGCTGATAGTATAGAATGACGGTATCCTTATCAAGAGTGGCGGAGGGAATAGGCCCTTTGATGCCCGGCAACCTGGATGCGGCGCAATAAGGCGCTGCCGGCAAGGTGCTACGTCCTACAGTATATCTGAGAGATGAGGAACGTGAAGGTAATCACGCCTTTTCTTTCCGGAAAGGGCTTTTTTATTGCGAGGGTGCCGTGGAGGACGCGCGGCGGAAGCACACCGGGGGTGTGAAACAGGAGGAAAATATGAAAAGATTATTTACATCAGAATCGGTTACAGAAGGACATCCTGATAAGATGTGCGACCAGATCTCGGACGCGATTCTGGACGCGATTCTGGAGAAGGATCCGAACGGGCGCGTTGCCTGCGAGACGACAACAACGACGGGATACGCTATGGTCATGGGCGAAATCAGCACAGACTGTTATGTGGACATCCCCAAGATCGTCCGGGGTGTCATCCGCGATATCGGCTATGACCGTGCCAAATACGGATTCGACGCGGAGACCTGTGCGATTCTAAGTGCGATCGATGAGCAGTCCGCGGACATCGCCATGGGCGTGGACGACGCTCTGGAGCACAAAGAAGGAACCATGGATGATGGTATCGAGGCCATCGGTGCGGGCGACCAGGGAATCATGTTCGGATACGCCTGCAACGAGACGCCGGAACTGATGCCGATGCCGATTTCGCTGGCTCATAAGCTGGCACTGCAGCTGACAAAGGTAAGAAAGGACGGAACGCTGAAATACCTGCGTCCGGACGGAAAGACACAGGTTACGGTGGAATATGACGGTGACAAAGTCAAGAGAATCGATACCGTTCTGATTTCCACTCAGCACGATCCTGAGGCAACGCAGGAACAGATCCGTAAGGATCTCATCGAATACGTTGTGAAACCCATCATTCCGGCAGAACTGCTGGACGATGAGACCAAATACTTTGTGAACCCGACGGGACGTTTCGTAATCGGCGGACCTCACGGAGACTCCGGCCTGACAGGACGGAAGATCATCGTGGACACCTACGGCGGCTATGCTCATCACGGCGGCGGCGCGTTCTCCGGCAAGGATCCTACAAAGGTAGACCGTTCCGCGACCTACGCCGCAAGATACGCGGCCAAGAACCTGGTGGCGGCGGGATTCGCGGATAAACTGGAAATTCAGCTGGCGTACGCCATCGGCGTTGCGAGACCGGTTTCCATCATGGTAGACACCTTCGGAACAGGAAAACTTGCGGATGAGAAGATCGCCGAGATCGTAGACAAGCACTTCGATCTGCGTCCGGCGGCGATTATCAGGGATCTGGATCTCAGACGACCGATTTACAGACAGACTGCTGCATACGGTCACTTCGGAAGAACGGATGTGGAGTTCCCCTGGGAGCGCCTGGACAAGGTGGAGGAACTGAAAGCAGAGCTGTAATTTGGAGGCATAATCGGTAAATGGGAGTTAAAGTACTGAAATTCGGCGGGTCCTCTGTGGCGGATGGCATCCAGCTTGAAAAGACCCGCAAGATCATCGAGAGCGATCCGGACCGCAGGTACATTGTGGTGTCTGCGCCGGGAAAACGTTTCGAGGTGGATAACAAAGTGACAGATCTGCTGTACCTGTGCAAGACGCACATGGATCAGAATCTGCCCTATGATCAGCTGTTTCAGGTCATCGAAGATCGTTTTAACGCGGCGAAGATGAATCTGGGAATTGATGTGGATCTGCAGAAGCATTTCGATGTGATTTTACAGAAAATGAAGAGCGGGGCCAGTGCTGACTATATCGCAAGCCGCGGGGAGTATCTCTCCGCGGTGCTGGTGGCGGCTTACATCGGCTATGATTTTGTAGATACGGCGGGTCTGATTTTGTTCGACAAAAAAGGGCGTCTCCTCACGGAGGAAACGAACCGTGCTCTTTCTGCGGAACTCGCGAAACATGAGCATGCGGTAATCCCGGGGTTCTACGGCTCTGATAAAGAAACGGGTGAGATCGTCACGTTCTCCCGGGGCGGCTCGGATATCACGGGAGCGCTGGTGTCCCGGGCAGTGAACGCGGAGATGTATGAGAACTGGACAGATGTTTCCGGTTTTCTGATGGCGGATCCGCGGATCGTGAAAGACCCAAGACCTATCGACCGCATATCGTACAAAGAACTGCGGGAGCTGTCGTACATGGGCGCATCGGTGCTGCATGAGGACGCGATTTATCCGTGCCGCGTGGAGAATATTCCGATTAACATCAGGAACACCAACCAGCCTGAGGATCCGGGCACGATTATTACGGCGGAGGAAGAGACCAGCGAGAAAATCGTTACGGGCATCGCCGGAAGTCGTGATTTCACGGTTATCGCCATCTATAAAAATATGCTGGCCGCTGAGAAGGGGTTCGTGCGCAGAATTCTGATGATCCTGGAGGACTTTGATATCAGCATCGAGCATATGCCTACCGGAATTGACACGATTTCCGTGGTTCTGGCGGACAGCGCCATTGACGGCCGGCTGGATGAAATTCTGGAGGAATTTAATGCACAGCTGAAGCCGGATAATATTGAAGTGTTTGAGGATATCTCTCTGATTGCAACAGTGGGATATGGAATGAACCGGCGCGCCGGCGTGGCGGCCAGACTGTTCACTGCATTGGCGGATGCGAAGGTGAATATCCGGATGATCGACCAGGGTTCCAGCGAGATGAACATCATCGTGGGCGTGGAGAACAGAGATTTCGAGAACGCTATCCGTGCAATTTACGCGGCGTTTTCATGAGCGTTTGCGGCATACCGTGGAATGGAATACGGCGGAGCTGCGGAGAACCGGGACGCCGGAGCACGGGAATGCAAGTGGTGCGAAATACATGCACTGCGAAATGCCGGTGCAGCGGCACACCGCAATACATGAAGGACAGAAAATCCCCGGAGCATTATGTGCGCTTGAATGAAAAGGTAACTTCCACATTTAAGAGAAAAACGACCGGCAGAGGCTGGTTTCATAAAATCAGGTATAGGAATCAGGCCTGAAATGCTGTAAAATTCAATTAGCCAATACGGGTTCATTG
>NZ_VUMZ01000013.1 GCF_009695915.1 Hornefia butyriciproducens
ACAAGCTGACCTACAGAGGAGCAGACAAGCTGGACGCGGACAAATACCCGGCAGCAGTGAAGAAGGCTCCGGAGGACACGAAGGAATACTACAAGGGCGACACGGTCACAGTATCCACAGACCCGGCAGACCGGAAGATTGACGATCCGGACAATCACGGAACGTGGACCTTCAGCGGCTGGCGGACCGGCGGAAAAGACGCCGGAAAGACCGTCACCGTGGATGCGGAAGACATTACGCTGACCGGAACCTGGACATTCACGCCGTATGATAAGCTGACCTATGACGGGAACGGCGCGGACAGCGGCAAGGTTGCCGGAGCAGAAGCGCCCTCAGGAAAGGACGTCACCGTAGAGAAGAACGGATTCAGCCGCAGCGGTTACCGCTTCACCGGCTGGAACACGGCGAAAGACGGAAGCGGAGACGCTTACAAGGCCGGTGACAGCTACACTCTGAAAGCCGGAACGGACGATGTTCTGTACGCCCAGTGGGAGAAGGCCCGCAGCGTGAGTTACAAGCTGACTTACAGCGGAGCGGACAAGCTGGACGCGGACAAATACCCGGCAGCAGTGAAGAAGGCTCCGGAGGACACGAAGGAATACTACAAGGGCGACACGGTCACAGTATCCACAGACCCGGCCGACCGGACGATTGATGACCCGGACAATCACGGAACGTGGACGTTTGAAGGCTGGATGAATGGAACGCTGGCGGCTGGTGAGAAACTGACAATAGGAACCGACAATATTCAGCTGACCGGAACCTGGACATTCACGCCGTATGATACTTTGACCTACGACGGAAACGGAGCGGACAGCGGTTCAGTCGCCACAGCGGAAGCGCCCTCCGGAAAGGACGTCACCGTAGAGAAGAACGGATTCAGCAGAGACGGTTACCGCTTCACCGGCTGGAACACGGCGAAAGACGGAAGCGGAGACGCTTACAAGGCCGGTGACAGCTACACTCTGAAGGACGGAACGGACGATGTTCTGTACGCCCAGTGGGAGAAAAACAAGACGCATAAGAAGGGCGGCGCTGATAGGCACTCCAACGGAGGAAATCCGGATACGGGAGATGTCACCGGGCTGTACGGATATGTGCTGCTGATTGTGACCTGCGCGGCCGCGGGGATTGTTCTCCTCCTGATCCGGCGCAGAAGGAACGCTGACCGGACGAAATAGACCGGCGGCTGACAGAGAAATGACAGATACTGTTACCGCGGAGTAACAATCAACCGGAAAGGTAACGTTACCAAACGGTAACACTCTTCACCATCAACAAAACGCCTCAGGGCAAACAAAGCGAAGGACGTTGGAATTCCAACGTCCTTTTGCTATGGAAAAATTCTGAAGACTATGGCACGGATATCGCAATAGATATCGGTGCTATTTTTATCACTCTCGATTCAGAATGGAGGAAACGAATGAAAGTCAATGATAAGTATCTGAATTTCTATTATGAGACGATGGGAGAAATCGACGAGCCGGTCATCGACCCGAAGAAGACGGCCCTGCTTCTGGTGGATCTGCAGAATGAATTTGTTCTCCGCGACTTCGGTGAAGCACTGGAGTATAAAGCGGCGGGCGAATGGGACCGCTGGATTCCTTTTCACGACAGGCTGGACAACATCGTCGTTCCGAACAACGAAAAACTCCTGAACTTCTTCCGTGCGAACAAGATGGCGGTGACCTACGGACGAATCGCCTGTCTGCGGGAGGACGGCGAGGATCGTTCGCCGGTGCAGAAGTCAGAGGGCTGGAACAATATGCTGATGCCGGTGGACAGCTATTCTGCCCAGATGATCGATGAACTCGCGCCGATGAAGAACGAGATTGTGGTTAACAAAACGACGGACAGTGTCTGCAACGGGACCAACTATCTGACGCTGCTCCGGTTCATGGGAATCGAGACCGTCGTGGTCACCGGAATCGTGACGGATCAGTGCGTTGCCTGCACCGTCCGGGATCTGGCGGACGCCGGGCTGAAGGTAATCTGCGTTGAGGACGCCTGTGCGGCGGGGAGCATGGAACTTCATGATGCGGAATTGAAAATCATGAATGTGATTTACTGCAATGTGATGAGCACAGACGATACGATTCAGTTAATCAGCAGAAATCTGCAGTAGGAGAATCCTGCAGTAGAAGGACACTATGGAAAAGAAGATGAATCAGACTGGGCTCTGTAAAAAGTTGACGCTGTCTGATTCTGACTCGGACATGACAGGAGGTATTTTTCATGAGTGAAGTTGCGGTAAAAGCGGTAAAAGAAGATACTACCCTGAAGAAGGGAATGAGCTTCTGGCAGATCTGGGCGTTCGGCGTAGGGTCTGTGGTCGGAGACGGACTATTTATTTATCTGGGACAGGGCGTTCAGACGGGAGGGCCGGTGGCGATTCTCGCTGTTGCGTTTGCGGGATTCATGCAGATGGCCATCATGCTGGCAATGGGAGAACTGGCAGTCGGAATGCCTTCAGCCGGTGCGATGACATTCTGGTGCTCCAAATATCTGAACCGGTTCTGCGGTCTGTTCGCCGGAATGACCTTTTCAGTAAGCTGGATTGTGTTCGGCGGGTCGACGAGTATCGCACTCGGGACGATTATGGCGTACTGGGCGCCGATTGGCGGACAGGCCTTCGCGACGCTGTTCTGGGCTGTGATCTGGTGGTCGGTGTTCGCTGTTCTCAATATCGCCGGAGTTTCCATCGCGAGTAACGTTCAACTGTTCCTGGTGGTCGTGCTTGTCGGAATTATGGCCGTATTCGGGATCGCGGGTGTGGTACACGGACTGAATATGGATAATTTCACGCCCTTCGCTCCCTTCGGTTTTAAAGGTTTTGCAAACACGATTCCGATTGCGTGCTTTGCCTTTATGGGAGCAGCCACAATCTGTACCTGCGGAAATGAATGCAGAGATCCGAGAGATCTTGGTAAATCTCTGTTCTGGGCGTCTCTGACATTCATCATCGTATACTGTCTTGCGATGGTCGTCGTCATCGGTGCGGTGAACTGGCGAGACCAGTCTCTGGACGTCTCTTTGTTCACTCTTGCGGCGAAGACGCTGTGGGGGCCTGTCGGAGGAACTATCCTGAATATTGCTGCGTGGATCGCGGCGGCCACCTGCCTGATCAGCGGATCGCTGTATACTCCGTCGAGAGTGTTCTTCGGAATGGCGGAGGTCGGTTATATGCCGAAGGTGTTTGCGAAGGTCAACGGCCGGACGAGAACTCCTGTAAGAGGGCTTGTGATTATCTGGGCGTGTGGTATGATATTAATCCTGGCAGGTGCAAAGTGGGGTGCGAGCCTCGTTTACACCACTCTCGTCAATCAGGGAGTGGTCGCCTGGACGCTGGGCTGGATCCTGGCTATCATCGCCGGCATCAAATACCGCAGGGAGCTGCGGGCGCAGGGCGTAAAAGACATCAAGGCTCATATAGGGTGGAAACAGCCGCTCTATCCTGTGACGCCGATTATCGCGCTGGCGTCATCCGTGTATCTTTTGTATCTGTGCCTGAACGGAGTCGTCGCAATCGTCGGCATGTGCATCTGGCTTGCGGCCTTCTGCCTCTACTACTGGCGCATAAAGACAAAGGTCAAGGCAGGAGAACTTTCGGAAGACGTATATTTCTGATATGAGCAGTGTCTGCCCGTTAAGTCCGCCGGACTTAACGGGCGCTGCCGCAGGATTTTCGGGCGGACCCTCTGAAAACTCTTGCGGCAGGCTACCGAATATGCCGTCGGTATTACTGATATTTCAGGTATATTCGGTGTTGAGCACTTATTAAGAAGGAAGGAGGAACCCTCCGGCAAAACGGACGGGAAAGATAATGAACAGAAGTACCGAATTATTTCAGCGGGATGCGGATGCTGTCAGCGATGTGATGAAACTCAGATTTTATCCGATGGTTGCAAAAACTGCCGGAGGCGCGCTGATCCGGGATGTGGACGGCAGGGAATATCTGGACTTCAGTGCGGGATGGGGCGTTGCCAATACCGGTTACGGACACCCCCGCATTGTGGATGCGGTATGTAAAGAAATGAACAGGCTGTCATTTTCCCCAACAATATCCGTGCTGAACGAGGAAAGTATAGAACTGGCGGAAAGGCTCAGGGAAATGACGCCGGGGGATTTTGAAAAAGCGGTCTGGTACGGTCATTCGGGATCAGATGCGAATGAATTTTTGTACAAAATGATCCCGGCCGCGACCGGCCGGAGCAGGATTGTTTCCTTTGTCGGCTCCTATCATGGACAGACGATGGGGTCGTATTCCATGTCGGGGCATCCTGCACAGGGAAAATTCACGGGCGGCGGAAATGTAACAAAGATACCGTATCCGTACTGTTACCGCTGTCCCTTCGAAAGAGACAGGGAAACCTGCGGACTGTTCTGCCTGAGATATGTGGAAGATTTTGTTTTTGCCTCACAGGTGTCTCCCGCGCAGGTCGGAGCGCTGATTGCAGAGGCTGTGCAGTGTGACGGAGGTGATGTGGTTCCCCCGGACGGTTATCTGCAGGGACTTGAGAGGCTGTGCAGAAAATATGGAATCCTGTTTATCCTCGACGAGGTGAAAATCGGATTCGGGCGGACCGGAAAAATGTTCGGTTTTGAAAACTGGGATGTGACGCCCGATGCAGTCGTTATGGCGAAGCCCATGGGATCCGGACAGCCGATCAGCGCCGTGACCGGTAGAAAGGAACTGATGAACGCCGGTGTGGGGATGCATATGTTCACCACCGCCGGAAATCCGGTGGCCTGCGCCGCATCTCTCGCCACAATTGAGGTGATTGAAGAAGAAAAGCTTGCAGAGAATGCTGAGATACAGGGGGAATATCTTCTCGACAGGCTCCGCGAACTGCAGGCCGGCTGTCCCGCAATCGGCGATGTTCGGGGGAAGGGTCTCGTGATCGGGGTTGAGCTTGTGGAGGATACGGAAACAAAGAAACCGGCGTCGGAGCTGGCTGCGCTGGTTGTCTATCGATGCTATGAGCTGGGACTTCTGCTGTATGATTCCGGTATCAGTGCCAATGTGATTGAGCTTACGCCTCCGCTGATTATCACAAAACAGCAGTGCGACCGGGCGGTCGAGGTCCTCCGGCAGGCAATTGAGGATGCGCTGGCCGGCAGAATTGTCCGGGAGGATCTGGGAGATTTCGCAGGCTGGGGCTGATGCTTCGGCCGCGAGTTTCGTCTAGTGACTCTTCGCTGGCTGGACAGCGTTCCTTCTTATCCCTCTGTACATATAGTATAAAAGTACACTAATTTGAACTACCAGAAACGTATCTCACAGTATATACTGTTATCATGAGAATGGAGGGATGCCGATGAAACTGCCGGAAATACTTTGTTCCCTTGCGACGCGCGTGATTGTTATTTTCCTGCTTTGCAGCATACTGTACCTGGCGATTTTCATCACATTGTCCGCCTGGCAGACGAAGAATAAATCGGCGCAGTACAACAAAAACAACCTGCAGGAAATCACCAAGGAGAAAAGCCAGCTGATTTCTGCCGGTTTCACGCAGATAGAAAACGATACGACGAATATGGGGATCTGGTACCAGAAGCTTTACCGGCAGTCCGGGGAGGAAACATACAGCTCGCTTCCGGACGGCTATCGGATGAATCAGGATGGGACGATCACCCGGCTCCGCGACAGGAGTGTCAACCGGACGCGGCAGAGCGCCATCTATGTGGCGGGAACTGCGAAGAAGAGCGCCGCATTGTATCGTGACATTGCGATTTCAGAACAGCTGGACGATGCTTTCGCCGAAGTGGTGAAAAACAAGGTGGTTACCTGGGCGTACCTGGTGGATAAAAATAACATCCTGCGCTGCAGTCCGTACAGCGATCTGAAGGCACAGTTCGAAACGGATCATGACCAGCGCCATGATCCCTTCTATCTCGATGCCAGCGAGAAGAATGATCCCGACCGTGTGGCGGTGTGGACAAAGCCTTACTCCGACTATTTGCGGACGGGCTGGATGATCACCTGCTCCTATCCGATTTACGATGAGAAGGATCGTTTCTACGGCGTCGTGTGCATCGACCTGTCGCTGAACAAACTGATGAAGAGGTACTTCAGTGATTTCTCTATCGGAGATACCGGCAGGATATATTGGCTGACAAAAGACGGCGGCATTTATTATCAGTCTGACATGAAGGATTCTGACGAGCAGGGAGAAATTTTCTCAAAAAGTATTTTTGAGAAGGGAGATGTGGGCTCCGCGAAAGAAAAAGCCATGCGCAAGGCGCTGAAGAGCGGCCGAGGTATTTACGAATACAGCGAGCGGCGACAGGAAAAGATTCTGTTTTGTTCCAGAGTCAGCGACACAGACACCGTGCTCCTCATCGAAGTAAACAGAAGCGAGATCGTACCCCGAAACCGCATAGATCTGCCTACCGCACTGATCCTCATCCTTGTCACCATTCTGATGTCCTTCATCTTCCTGATGTGGCTGCGCTACAACTTTTCTCATCCGATGAACGATCTGGTGAAACGGGCCAACCGGATATCGGAGGGGGATTACAGCCTGATCCGGCGCGCTGCGGATGAGAGTGAACTTCGGGAGATCCGTGACCTTGATCGAGCCTTCACCACCATGAATGCCAGGATTGAGGAATATACCCGTTCGATTTCCAAAAGGAACAAAGAAATCAGCACGATTCTTGAGACCATTGAGGGCACTCTGCTCATTGTCAACCGGAACGGGGAAGTTGTCGTTTCCTCCCGTGAGTCGGAGTCGGTTTCGCCGGAAATCGTCATGAGGGAACTGGCGAAGCTGCGGCAGGATCCCCATCCCCAGATGGATTCGGAGCAGATTATTCTGGGAAGCGAGGTGTACCGCAACACCTATTATCCGATCTGCGGCGAAGGCGGTGAACTGTCGGAGGTGGTCATCAGCAGCGACAAGGTGACCCAGAGCGTTCTTCTGGAAAAGGAAGTGCAGCAGATGGAGAAGATGGCGGGCATTGGTCAGTTTGCGGCTGCGATTGTCCACGAACTTAAGAATCATCTGGCGGTGATGAAGGGCGCCGCATATATTCTGAAACTGGAGGGAGTGAACAAAGAGGAGGTCGGCCGCATCGAGCGGGCTGCGGACGAAGCGGAAAAGGTCATCTATACGCTGCTGGATTATTCCAGAGACGATGATGAAAGGATGGAGATGGTACATGTGGGCACCTTCATCCGGCAGATTCTTCTTCTCTCCAACAAAACCCTGATCCGGCAGAATATCGAGGTCGTCGAGAACATCGACAGCAGCTGCTATATCCATATGGGAAGTCCCGAGGCTCTGAAGGTTATTCTGCAGAATATCATCATCAACGCCATCCAGGCGATCGGTGCGGACGGGCGCATCGAGATCGACTGCCGGCGGGATGGAGATAATGTTGCGATTTCTGTGAAAGATGACGGAGAGCCGATACCGGCAGATCTGCGGGAAAAGATATTCGAACCATTTTATACCACAAAGGAAGACGGCAACGGCATCGGCCTATGGATTACGAGGAGGTTGACGGATTCTCTGGGCGGAACAGTAACAGCGACAACCGACGAGAATTCAGTGACGGAATTCGACATCATCCTTCCGGTAAACACCCCGAAGGACGACTAAGCCCCGTCATGCCGCGGCCGGTCAGCGAAGGGACGACAAGCGACACGCCGCAGACGGAAAAGCCCGGCGCTCTGCACGACAGCACTCACACTTGGCGAGCGCGCCGCGGACGAACAGCGAAGGGACGACAAGCGACACGCCGTGGACGAGCAAAGTTCGGCGCTCTGCACGGTGAGCGCGCTGCGGATAAGATAGGAGAAAAAAGAAATGAAAAGCAATTCGATACTTCTGGTGGATGACGACCGGGAATTGCTTGGCGTCTATCAGAAAATATTCACACTGAAGGGATTTCAGGTGCAGACGGCGGACAACGGACCCGCCGCGCTGAAACTCATGTCGCGAGGCGGGATATCTGTGGTGATCCTGGATATTATCATGCCGAAAATGGATGGGATGGAGGTTCTTCTGCGGATTAAGGAGAACTGGCCCTCCACTGAGGTCATCATGCTGACGGCGGAGGGCTCTATCTCCGGCGCAGTGGATGCGGTGAAAAAAGGAGCCTACACATACTTTGTAAAACCGGCGGATATCGATGAGCTGATTGTGAATGTTACAAAGGCACAGGAGCTGGCAGAGGTTCGCCGGGAAAATCATCGCCTGAAGCAGCATATCGACACGATATCGGTGACAAGCCGTCTGATCGGGGAGAGCGACGCTGCCCGCAAAATGCGGGAGGAAGCGGTGACCATCGGACGGACGATGGCGTCTGTATTGATTACCGGAGAAAGTGGAACCGGAAAAGAGGTGATGGCGCACATGATTCATCAGTGCAGCGAGCGCGCCGACAAGCCCTTTGTCTCTGTCAACTGCGCCGCATTCAATGAAAATCTGATAGAGAGCGAGCTCTTCGGCAGTGAACGGGGTGCATACACCGGTGCGGAGAAGCGTCGCAAAGGGCGGTTCGAAATAGCCGACGGCGGGACTATTTTCTTCGATGAGATTGGTGAGCTGAGCCTGAACATGCAGGCCAAGTTGCTGCGTGTGCTGCAGGAGAAAGCGTTTGAGCGAGTCGGCGGGAGCGAGACAATCCAAAGTGATTTCCGTTTGATTTCCGCCACAAATGCAGATCTGAAGCAGGCGGTGGAAGAGGGTCGTTTTCGCCTGGATCTTTATTACCGCATCAACATCCTGCCCATCGAAATCCCGCCGCTGCGAGCCCGGAAAGAGGATATTCCTCTTCTTTCCGTTTACTTTTTCGATCGTATATCAAAAGAAATGAACCGTCGAATCGCCCCTCCGCCCGAAGCCCTGATGCGTTGCCTACGCAATTACGACTGGCCGGGTAACATCCGCGAGCTGCGTAATATCATCGAGCGACTGGTCGTCATGGCAAAGGACGGTCACGTCTCTGTATCCGACCTTCCCCCTGAAATCCGAACCGGATCCGCAGACTCAATAATCGACAGCCGAGGCATGTCAGCCGTCCCAACGAGCAATAACCGAAGCGCGTCAGGCATTTCGGCGGAGGATCATCCCGTTGGCCACGAAGCGCTGCGGAGCGCTACACATAACTTTGAAAGAGATTATATCACCGAGGTGATGCGTCGTAATAGCTGGAATGTCACAAAGGCTGCCCGGGAAATGAACATCGCCCGCAAGACACTCTATAAAAAACTCAATGACTACGGCATCAAATACCGGTAGCCTGCGTCATGAGATTCCGACAGTTCGCGCCGTCAAATTCCGGCAGTATTTTGACAAGCGGTCGGCCTGGGCATAAAAGATGTTCACAGCCATCCATTCGCCGCCGACTGTGAAGGGACGCCCGCTGTTAGTCTATCCGCGGGCACCACAGTCATTTGCAGGATACGATTTACAAATTTTTTAGCCGTAACAATTGTTACGGATTTCTTTGCTGTCTTTCTCCATAATAGCATCAGAAGGTGAAGAGCGGAGCCTTCGCGGAGCCGGCGGATGCGGACCTGCGAGAGGTGAAGAGCGGAGCCTTCGCAAACAATGAGGGCAGGACCTTCATGAGCAGAGAAATCGAAAACCTAAAATTTACAGCAGTATTGCAGGAGGTATAGAAAATGGATAATGCAATGAATACGACAAAAGTAACGAAGGATATGCTGGTGGGAGACATTGTGGCGAATATTCCGGGTGCTGCGGACGCGCTGATGAATGCGGGGATGCATTGCCTGGGATGCCCGGCTTCTCAGAGTGAGTCTCTGGAGAACGCGAGCATGGTGCATGGACTGGATCCGGACAGCGTTGTGGAAGCCGTCAATGCGGCGATTGCGGAGGCGTAACGATGAGTGCATTTTTGGGACCGATTCATTATTGGCTTTATAACAAAATCAAGGTTCAGGAAGACCTGACGGCAGCGATTGCGGAAGCCGGCAGCCGGAACGGATGGGCAGCGCTGAAGGACGGCAGCCTGAAGGCTGAGTGTGTGGATAATGATCTTGCTCCACTGGAAACACAGATCGACACCGCGAACATTCACGGCTGGCTGCAGACGCGGATTGATGATGCGGAAGCGCGGTATGCCAGGCTGGTTACGGAGATACTGAAGCAGGAGCCGCGCCTGGAGGAAATCACAGAGGCTGCGTTTTTGTACGGGAAAAGTCTCCGCACGACGACGGAAACCGCCATGGATGCGTATCGCCTGCTGGACGAGTCGCTGCTGGACGGAATGCCCTGTGACAATGTAAATCAGGTGACACAGAACGATGCCCGGGATTTTCGCTGGCAGCGCACTGCAGACCTTCACGGCAAGTACTGGACGGATCCTGCCGCGCCGCCGGACGTCTATTACCAGATTCGCGAGGCCATGATCCGCGGAATGCTGGAAGACACCGGATTTGATTTTGTTGACGAGAGCGGCAGCTGCCGCATCGCATAGTAGGAGGAAAGTTATGTACGCGATAGATGTGATGGTGGAGGAGCACAAAAACATCAACTATATGCTGCGGGTGATTCGGGAGAATTGCTGCGGAATTCTGGATGGGGCGCCGGTTGATGCGGATGAACATCGGAAAATGATTGATTTTGTGCGGAATTATGCCGATCGTTATCATCACGGGAAGGAGGAAAAGTTTCTCTTTCCTGTCATGGAGAGCAAACTGGGGGTTCCCGGACAAAGTCTGATTCGCCACGGCATGCTGGTGGAGCACGATCTGGGACGCGCCCATGTGGCCGACTGGGAGAATGCGCTGGAGCTTTATGAGAAGGAGCCTCTGGCCACGCATAAGCTGGATATTCTGACCGGCGCGATGGGTTACGCTGACCTCCTTCAGCGGCATACCGAGAAGGAAAATAATGTGGTTTATCCTTACGGCGAGGAGCATCTTTCTGTCGACGACAAAACCGCCATCGACATGCAGGCGCAGGAATTTGAGGCCCTGCCTGAGTCAAAGGAAGTTCGCGAAAAACATCTGATGTTTCTGAAAGAGATGATGGAAAAGTACGGAGTGGAATACAGCCGGTGACATATAAGTCCGGCGGCGTCCGCGACCGGCGGCATCGACATCCGCGTTTGTGAGTGTAGCACCTGCGATTGCCGACATTCGAGGCACGGATATTTACGACCGGCGGCATCGACATCTGCGTCCGCCGTTGCCGACATCCGCGGTCGGTAACCTGTACAACCTGTGACAGACGGTCTGTCGCAGGTTTTTTTGTTCAGAGCCCGGAGACGACCAATACTCAGAGCCGGAAAGCGAACAATGGTTAGAATCCGGCGGTGAACTTTGTGCATAGAATTCGGAAGTGAAGTTCGTATTGAATCCGGCAGTGAGTACGTGTAGAATATTGGTAGAATTACAGTTTTGAGAATGGGTGTGCGGGGACAGCGGAAGAATGCCGGCGCAGAAGGAGATGGGCGTGCGAGGACAGCGGAGGAATGCTGGCGTAGAGGGAGACCGGAATGGGGAAATTCAGCAATTTGGAAAAGTCATTAAAGATCGGGGAACTTACGTCTCGAAACCGGTTTTGTGTACAGCCGATGGAATGCTGTGACGCAGAGGCGGATGGAAATGTTTCGGCTCGTGCGTTGAAACGGTACGCCCGGTACTGCGACGGCGGGGCCGGAGTCGTTGTGATTGAGTCTGTGACATTGCAATATGCCAGCAGAAGTACGCGCCGCCAGCTGTTGTTGAATATCCACGACCCCGTGAACCGAAGAGGATGGGAGGATTTCTTCCGAACACTGAAAATTCTTCATCCCGGTGCTGTCCTCATCATGCAGTTGAATCATGCGGGCGAATATTCCTCCGATGAGTGGTCGGAGCGGGTTTGTGTCAAACCGAAGGAGGGCTTCGGAGGGCGGCAGATCGATGCGGAATATGTTGACGGCGTGATTCGGGATTATATAGAAGCTGCGGAATTTTTGTACCGGATCGGATGTGACGGAGTGGATCTGAAATTTTGTCACGGATATCTGGGTTCACAGATTCTGCGCCCATATAATGACCGGAAGTGGAAATACGGAGGGAGCTGGGAGAACCGCAGCCGGTTTGCTTTCGATATGTGTGGAGAGATCCGGCACAGAATTCCGGATCATCGTTTCCTGGTCGGTGCCAAGGTTTCCGTTGTCGAAGGAATCTGGCAGGGTCAGGGTAACCGAGGAAATGAAATCGATGTGACAGAGTCCGTGGCTTTGTGCCGGGGACTTGAAGATCGCGGGGCCGATTTCATTATTGAATCGCTGGGAGCAGCCAGAGAACGGTGGGATCTTATGGCGCCGAATCACGACTGTCCGGAACACGTCTGGCTTCATGTGACGGCCGCTCAGGTGATTCGGAACGCATTGAAACCGGAGACCGCGGTCATCTGCGGAGGACTTTCGGCGCTGGGCAGAGATTACGGAGAAATTACAGACTTCTGCATAGGTGACGGAATGTTTGATATGGCGGCGATCGGACGGCAGGTTCTGGCGGATCCGGATTTTCCGGCGAAGATTCTGGGCGGGAAAGCGGAGGAGATTAATTATTGCAGATGCTGCGATGCCTGCGGCGAGCTTCTGGTTCGGCAGAAGCCGACCTGGTGTGTGTATGGCAGACTTTGACGCGGCATGACAGTGCGCGTCGCACGGCATGGGGAATAAAGGAAAGTTTACGGACTTTGTTCACGTGGCGCCACCGCGGATAACGACACCCGGTATGACAGTGTGTGTCGCACGGTATGAAGGAACGGAAGGAGAAAAGCATGTCTGAAAAAGCAATCCGGCTTGTCCGCAGGCTTCAGGAAGGGAAATTTCAGGAGCAGCTGAGACGCGTTGATCCTTACGAGATCGCGATGAACCGTAACAGGGCGCGGTACATCAGCGCGCTGGAGGAGTTCCGGAGACTGTATGGTGACCGGACTGTGGAGATTTACAGTGCTCCGGGCCGTACAGAAATCGGAGGGAATCACACCGATCATCAGCACGGCCGGGTTCTGGCCGCCTCCGTAAACCTTGACATTATCGCGGTGGTATCGCCGACAGAAGATAATCTGATTACGCTGAAATCAGCAGGATATGCTCCTGTCTGCGTTAATCTTGCAGAACTGCAGCCGGTGACCGAGGAAAACGGAACCTCTGCGGCCCTTATCCGTGGAGTCGTGAGCGAACTGGAAGCGGCCGGTTTCAGTTCGGGAGGATTTCGGGCCTATGTTACCGGCGATGTACCCGGAGGGGCGGGTCTCTCATCTTCGGCGGCCTTTGAGATACTGACGGGAACTGTTATCTCCGGACTCTATCACAATATGGAAATTCCGGCGCAGACTCTGGCCCGTGCGGGACAGGAGGCGGAGACACGGTATTTCGGGAAACCCTGCGGTCTCATGGATCAGATGGCCTGCTCCGTGGGAGGACTCATTTATATTGATTTCGCGAACGATCCAGCGGAGGTCCGGCGGCTGGAGACAGACTTTGAAAAGTTCGGGCATGTGCTTTGTATCGTGGAAACAGGCGGATCACACGCGGAAATGACGGATGAGTATGCGGCGATTCCGGCAGAGATGCGCCGGATAGCAGGTTTTTATCACAAAGAAGTACTGGCGCAGGTGGAACCTGAGGTATTTTGGAGGGATATCCCCACACTGAGAAAACAGTTTGGAGATCGGGCGGTGCTGCGCGCGATTCACTGGTTTGGGGAAACCTGCCGCGTTTCTGCGCAGGCCGACGCACTGGAGGCCGGGAATTTTCCGGAGTTCCTGCGACTGATTCGGGCATCCGGGAATTCCTCCTTTCAATATTTGCAGAATGTCAGTTCTCGCAGGGATCCGAGAGAGCAGCCGATTGCCCTGGCTCTTGCCGTCAGCGACAAAATTCTGGCCGGGCGGGGCGCCGCCCGGGTTCATGGGGGAGGCTTTGCGGGAACAATACAGGCCTTTGTTCCGGAAGACCTCGTGGAGGAATACAGAAAATCGATGGACGGGATTTTCGGAGAGGGTGCCTGCCATGTGCTCAGGATCCGGAAGTACGGAGGAATGAAGGTGATATGAATGGAATTGATGAAGGACATCGGACTGCTGACGGAATATGGAATCGCAAAGGGGTTGATAGAACCGGAAGATTGCAATTATACGATTAACCGGTTGCTGGAGGTATTCGGGCTTTCGGCTTATGACCCGACCCCCGCGCCCGCGCAGGGGTCGGAAGCGGAACGGTCGGACGCACAGGCGAACTGCCCGGAAGCCCGGCCGGCGCCGCCGGTTCTGCAAACCGGCGAAGGCGGCTCCGCCGCCACGACGCCTGCGGCGCCGGCGCCGGCCGGGCCGGACCTGGCTGGACTGCTGAACAGACTGTGCGACGAGGCGTATAAAAGAGGCCTCATTCCGGAAAACAGCGTGACATTCAGAGACCTTTTCGATACCAGACTCATGGGAATCCTGACGCCCCGTCCCAGCCTGGTTCAGAAACAGTTCCGGAGGCTTTATGTTCAGAGCCCGAAACTCGCTACCGACGGATTTTACCGGTTCTGCCAAGACACCAATTACATTCGCACAGACCGGATTGCCAGAGATCTGAAATGGACAGTGGACAGTGATTATGGAAAAATCGATATTACGATTAACCTGTCTAAACCTGAAAAGGATCCCCGTGCCATCGCGGCGGCGCGCAGCGGAGAGAAGAGAGCAGACCGGTTCGCGAGTCTCTCGCCCGGCTCGTTCGCAAGTTGTCAGGATTCTTCGCCCGACCGGCTCGCGGACTGCTTGAAAGGATCGCTCGCGGGCTGCCCGGAAGGTTCACACGCGAACCTCGCAGGCACTTCACCTGATGCCCGGATCGCCTATCCGCGATGTCAGCTTTGTATGGAGAACGAGGGTTACGCCGGACGGCCGGATCATCCGGCCCGGCAGAATCTGCGGATCATCCCCCTTGAACTGCAGGGGGAACGGTGGGGATTCCAGTATTCGCCGTATGTCTATTATAATGAGCACTGTATCGTCCTGAACGGCTGCCACGTTCCGATGAAGATCGACCGCGGAACATTCCGGAAACTGTTTGATTTTCTGCGGCAGTTTCCTCATTATTTCATCGGCTCTAACGCGGATCTGCCCATCGTGGGAGGTTCCATTCTTACGCACGATCATTTTCAGGGCGGACGGTACACGTTCGCGATGGAGCGGGCGGAGCCGGAGGAGACTTTTTCTGTCCCCGGCTATGAAGAAGTATCAGCCGCGATTCTTCACTGGCCGCTGTCCGTCATCCGGCTTCGCAACAGCGATCCGGGCCGTCTGACAGATCTTGCGGATCATATTTTGTGCGCGTGGAGAAATTACACGGATGAAACGGCGGGGATCTACGCGGAGACCGGCGGCGAGCCTCACAACACGATCACGCCCATCGCCCGCAGGCGCGGCGCCGATTACGAGCTGGACCTGGCGCTGCGGAACAACATCACGACAGCGGAGCGGCCGCTGGGGCTGTTCCATCCGCGCCCGGAATATCATCATATCAAGAAGGAAAACATCGGTCTGATTGAAGTGATGGGGCTTGCGGTTCTGCCGTCCCGGCTGAAGAGGGAAATGGAACTTCTGGCGGAGTGTCTGACTCGCGGCGGTGATCCGGCGGAGCATCCGTCGCTGACAAAACACGCCCGGTGGGCATCGGAGCTTCGCGACAGATATGCGGTGATTGATGAGACGAATGTCCGGAGAATCTTGCGGGAAGAGATCGGACGGGTCTTTGTCGGCGTGCTGGAAGATGCGGGTGTGTTCCGATGCACGGAGGAGGGACGGAGAGCCTTTCGGCGGTTTATCGCAGCATTGTAGAAGGTCGACGAGAGCCATGGGAGACATCGGCGAAGCTGACAGGAAAGATACGGAGGTAAAAAATATGAGGATTCTGGTTCTTGGCGGAGCGGGCTATATAGGCTCGCATACTGTGTATGCGCTGGCGGAGGCCGGCCATTCTGTTGCGGTGATTGATAATCTGGAAACCGGACACCGGGCGGCAGTGCATCCGTCGGCAACGTTCTATCAGGGAGACCTGCGTGACAGGAATTTTGTGGACAGCGTGCTGGAGCAGGAGACGGAACTGGACGCGGTGATTCACTTCGCGGCGAATTCCCTGGTGGCGGAGAGTATGCGTGATCCCCTGAAGTATTATGATAATAATCTCTGTGGCACAAAGACCATGCTGGAATCGATGGTGGCGCACGGGGTCGATAAAATTGTCTTTTCGTCAACGGCGGCGACCTATGGAATTCCTGAGCGTGTTCCAATCCGGGAGTCGGACCGTACTGAACCGGTGAATCCGTACGGGGAGACCAAGCTCTCCATGGAGAAGATGTTCAAATGGGTCGGAAAAGCTCACGGACTCCGGTTCGTGTCGCTGCGGTACTTCAATGCTGCGGGCGCGCATGTCAGTGGTCTCATCGGCGAGGATCATCATCCGGAAACGCATCTGATTCCTCTGATTCTTCAGGTTCCTGCAGGCAAAAGAGAATTCATCAGTATCTTCGGTACGGATTACGCCACAGAGGACGGGACCTGCGTCCGGGATTACATTCATGTGACCGATCTGGCTCAGGCACACATCAAAGCGGTGGAGTATCTGATGGAAGGCGGACACAGCGAAATCTTCAATCTTGGTAACGGCGTCGGTTTTTCGGTGCGTCAGGTGATCGACACCGCCCGAAAGGTTACAGGACTGCCTATCTCTGAAAAAGAGGAGGCGCGTCGACCGGGTGATCCGGATGTGCTTATCGCTTCCAGCGATAAGGCTCGGGAACTTCTGGGGTGGAAGCCCGAGCACGACAGCCTGGAAGACATCATTGCCACCGCCTGGAACTGGCATCGCCGGAACCCCGACGGGTACCGGGAATAAACCGCGCATTTCCTGCAATTACCCTGCGTAGCAGTCTTGCGAAATTTCTTAGTGATGTTGCCCCTCGGCCCTGCCCAAGGTTCGCTTTGTATTCCCTGCTGCTATGGTAAAAGTCCTGCAAGTATGGTATAATTCGGACATGCAGGGCTTTTTGGTATACATTTTTAATATTGCGTTCATCATCCTTTACATGAAAGTCATGGAGGTATGCACAAGGGCGGAAGGCAGCACCGGTCTGCGCTGGATTCGGGATCTCCGTCTCCTGTTTCTGATACTGCTGGTTCGGACCGTTATTAATTTTGCCTTCGATATGGGGCTGATTCAGGCGGATGTGCAGGGGATGGGACGTTTTTATCTGAACCTGAACACCACGGCAGACACGTTGATCTGTCTTTTTTATATCTGGTTTGTCACTGATTTTCTGGGACGGAAGGAACGAAGCGGATTGTATTTTGTCCTCGCACTCTGCGCGGGTCTGGAGTTTGCTGCTATCGACGCAGTCTCTTTCACCGCGCTGGCCCCCTTGGGACAGTCGGCGATTTTCCTGTCTGCCGTTGCAACATTTGTATATGGTGTTGTTTCCTCTCGAGGGGACAAAGAAGAATCCGCCGGTGTTTTTCGCAGGCTGTGTATGGTGGCGACGGGGTTCGCGGCCGCGATTTTCATGGAGAACATCTGGGTCTATCTCGTGAACGACAAAGGCTGGTTCGATTTCGGTTATCGGGTGAATCCTGTGGATTATCTGTTTAGCATTGTGATGGCTGTCTGGCTGGTGCGCTGGATCCGACGCATCGATGCCAGTGCGGAAAACAGTGCGATTGCGAGAAACCTCAGCCGTGAGAAGGGCGGAGAGGCGCCGCAGAGCCCTGTGAACGAGCAGGAGAAGATGGAACGGTTCTGCAGTTATTACAAAATGACCGGCAGGGAAACACAGGTGCTGGGTCTGATTCTGAGCGGCAGGAGTAATCAGGAAATTGCGGATGCCCTTTTCATCACGGTGGGAACGGTCAAGCACCATGTGCATAATATTTTCACCAAGCTGGAAATCGAGCGACGCAGTCAGCTGATGCGGATGTTTATCGATTTTCAGGAACCGGAGGAGTGAGTCGGCAGGCGGCTCGTTTTGATGGGACACAAATCCGGCCCGGAGGAAGCCGTTCGGAGGGAACCGGACGCGTTCCGGTACGGCAGAGACCGTATGAACGGGGACATATATCTAACTTGGAGGCGACTGTTTATGTGGGGACACATATTTAATCTGAAGGACCCCCTGGTGGGGGCGGACAACACGTGGGCGCTCTGGACAATCTGCATCGTGGGAGCGTCTGCCGCGATTATGCTGGAACAAAGGTATCAGTGGGCATCGAAGGTAACCGGAGCGCTGATCGCGCTGGTGCTGGCGATAGCGCTTTCCAATTTCGGCATCATTCCGATGGAATCAGGTGTGTGGGATGCGGTCTGGGACTATGTGGTTCCGCTGTCGATTCCGATGCTTCTGATGAAGTGTGACATTCGCAGAGTCGGTCGCGACTCCGGGCGGATCCTCGGGATTTTCCTGATCGGCTCGGTGGGCACCGCCTGCGGCGCCATGATCGGATACGGAATTCTGCGGCAGTACATTCCGGAATTGGCGAAACTGGCTGGCGTATTCACCGCAACATACATCGGCGGAGCCGTAAATTTTACCGGCGTTGGAAAGGCGCTCGGCGTCTCCGCCGGAACGATGTCCTCTGCGACGATGGCGGACAATACGATGATGGCTATCTGCTTTCTGGTTCTGATGCTGATTCCGTCCGCCGGATTCTTTCTGAAACGGTTTCCGCATCCGCTGATCGACGATATAGAAGCAGTGAAGCGTTCTGTGGGCAACGGCGGTGAGGAGGAGTACGAAGGGGCTTTTGCCCGTCCGCGCGAAATTTCTCTGAGAGACATCGCACTGACTGTGTCCGCCGCATTTGTGATCGTCAGCATTTCTTTCTTCATGGCGAATATGCTTGGTCGGGTGATTCCCAGAAACAATTCGGTTCTGATGATGTTTAACACGCTGTTGGGAAACGATTACATCTGGCTCAGCACGATTTCCATGGTCTGCGCCACGGTAAAGCCCCGCTTTTTCGGAGGCATCCGCGGTACAGAAGAGATAGGAACATTTTTGATCTATATTTTCTTCTTTGTTATCGGTGTTCCTGCATCAGTGTCGGGAATCATCCAGTCGCCCGTCCTGCTCCTTTATGCGGCGATTATCGTCGGCGTGAACATGCTGTTCTGCTTTGTGGCGGGAAAATTCCTGCATTATGATCTGGAAAGCATTATCCTGGCGTCGAACGCGAACATCGGCGGTCCGACGACAGCGGCGGCCATGGCGGTGAGCAAGGGATGGAAGCCGCTGATCGGCCCTTCGATTCTGGTGGGGATTATCGGATACGTTCTCGGCACATATATGGGGCTGCTGGTCTGGGGAATTCTGGAATTTTGACGTAACTGCAAAAAAATCCCAAAGTTATAACTAAAGTTCATTGCATAATCCGTCCAAAAGACTGATAATACAGATAAAGGTTTGCCGGAATTACGGCACGGGTGCGGATTTCTGCTGCCTGACGCCTCCCGATTTTACTCGACTTTTTTCAATCGGAGCGGATGCGGAGAAACCGTGCAGAAAGGAGTTATTATGTTAAATTCATTCTTTCAGAGTACGCTCGGAAGACCGTCGCTGATCTCACCGGATGACACATGGGCTTTATTGTTCGTGCTGGTCGTCAGTGTGGCGCTGGCGATCTATCTGGAGCAGAAGTATACCTGGGCGTCCAAGCTTTCCGGCGCGATTATCGCGCTGATCTTCGCTCTGGTTTTGTCCAACATCGGAATCCTGCCGACGAACAGCACCCTGTATGATGACATCATCTGGGGATATGCGGTTCCGCTGGGTATTCCGCTCCTGCTGCTGCAGTGCAACATGAAGAAGATCTGGAAGGAGACCGGACGTGTCATGATCGTTTTCCTGATCGGAGCGGTAGGAACCTGCCTGGGCGCGCTGCTGGCGTATCAGCTGCTGCATAACGCGGTGCCTGAGGCGGCCGGCGTAGCGGCAATGATGACCGGTTCCTATATCGGCGGCGGCGTGAACTTCGCTGCCCTGGCAACGCAGTTCAAGGTGAGCGGCGGAACCATCGGAGCGACAACTGTTGCGGACAACCTGCTGATGGCGCTGTACTTCTTCGTCCTGATTCTGTTCGCAGGACTGAGATTCTTCCGCAGCCACTACACCCACCCGCACATCGACGAGGTGGAGAAGAACGGGCTCGGCGATTCGCAGACACAGGCAGCCGCTTACTGGAGCCGCAAAGACATCTCGCTGAAGGACATCGCCCTGAATCTGGCCTACGCTGTGGTCATCGTGTTCTTCTCGAACCTGATTTCCATGGGCATTGCCAATGTCATCCCGACAGACAACGCGATCCTGAAGATGTGCAACACCTTCTTCGGCTCCCAGTATGTCTGGATCACCACGCTGTCCATGATCGTCGCCACTTATGGAGAGACGCAGGTACAAAAGCTGAACGGTTCGCAGGAAATCGGCACGTATTTCATCTATTTGTTCCTGTTCGTCATCGGTGTTCCGGCGTCCATTTATCAGATCATCACACAGACGCCGGCGCTGCTGCTGTTCACCGCGATTATGGTAATCGTCAACATGCTGTTCTGCTTCATCGGCGGCAAGCTGCTGCACTTTGACCTGGAGGACTGCATCCTGGCGTCCAACGCGAACATCGGAGGGCCGACCACCGCGGCCGGCATGGCCATTTCCCAGGGCTGGAGCCAGCTGGTCGGACCGATTATGCTGGTCGGAACCTTCGGCTACGTCATCGGTACGTATCTCGGCGTCGTCATAGGCGGAGTTCTGGGTGCATAAGACTGAGGAGGCGATATTGTGTCGAATTATACTGAAACGCCGATTCCGGTTCTTCCGGATCTGGAGCAATACACAAAGACAGCCTTTATCGACTCTCCGCTGACAGAAGTAAAGGAAAGCGAAAAAATCGACATCAGGATGCAATATCCGGTTCTCGGATTCAAAAACGGAGAACAGAGATGCTTCCTGCGCAGGGAAGTGCATGAGATGCTGCAGAACGCAGCGGCAAAGCTTCCTGAAGGATACCGATTCCGGATCTGGGATACCTGGAGACCCTTTGCACTGCAGGAGGAACTCTTTGTCTCGTACAGCGCCAAAATAATAAAGGAGTTTCATCTTGAAGACATGTCGGAGGAGGAACAGCACAGTTTCATCGGCAAGTTCGTCGCTAATCCGATTCCAGACAGGACTCTGCCGCCGGCACATACCACAGGCGGAGCCGTCGATCTGACTCTTGTCGGTCCGGACGGGGAAGAACTTGAGATGGGGTGCGGCTTCGACGCCTTCACCGACAAAACCAGAGCCGCCTTCTTCGAGACAGAGGAGGCCGCAGGGCTGCCGGATGCGGAACTTATACGGGATAACCGCAGGCTGCTCTATCATATCATGCTGGAAGCCGGCTTTACCAACCTGCCTTCCGAATGGTGGCACTTTGAATACGGGGACAAAAACTGGTCCGCCGTTGTCGATAAACCCGCCCTCTACGACGGGATCTTCGAGCTGGACTGAAACTGATGTAAGCTGAAACCATATGCTGATGGGGACTTCGGGAAATCCGGAGCCTCATCAGTTTTTTATCTTTCATGGTTACGACATCGATTTCGTGTCCATCACACATCTTGACACATCCAGAAACGGTTGATATAATTTCAGTAGAGAAAATGACAATTGAAATCCGTTCAGTGCCGCAAAATCCTTGTGGTTAAAAGGGAATCAGGTGAGATGCCTGAGCGACTCGGTCACTGTAAACAGGAAGTACATCACAATAAGCCATTGGCTCCTGAACCGATGAAAGCGGTGAAATCCGCAGAACCGTCGGCGGATCTGAGAAGGCGTGATGTGCGGTATTACCTGTGAGCCAGGAAACCTGCTGAAGGGAGTGGAATTGGGGAATGACTTCCAGAGAAAGCTTCACCAATATCGCCGGGATGTGGATATGCTCTTCCATTTTTTGGCGTGTCAGGCCTGCTTTCCAAAGCGGGTTTTTCTTTTGCGATCAACAAAGGAAGAGCCGGCGGGCTGCAGAGAACATCTTTCTCATTGACAAAAATAGAATTCTGCAAACCCGGGTACAGGAATGAGGCAGGGATTTCGTGGCGGGAAGTTTATGAATCGATCCGTTGATTGCCATTAAAAAAACTATTGGTGTTTTATTTGTGAGGAGGAAAACATGACAAGCAGTTTAAAAAAACTGGCTGTGCTGATTCTGTCTGCACTGATCCTTATCTCCTTCAGCATCATCCTGACGCCTCAGGCATATGCAGCTGACGGTGATGAAAACAGTGTGGAGCTGACAGTAAAAGCCGCAGGCATGTTCAAGCCGGATTCTGCATCTTTGGTCAAGTCCGGCGGTAAGAGGACGCTGATCATCAGAGACGACAGCACATCTTATGACAAGTACTATGTGGGAAAAGCTTCTGCCGCGCGCCTGTACGGGTACGGCAGCGGGGCGGTCAACCCGACGCAGGAGACGATCGACGGCAAAAATTATCAGGTCTTTACTGTGGATGTAACCGGTAGTGACCTGAGTAAATCATTTATCATTTCTACTCATTCAAAGAAAAATCTGACATGGTATGAAAGAACGATAACCGTCAATGAAAAAGAAAAGATACTTGATACTGTCGCCGGTGACGGAGCCTCGGTCAGCGCGAAGGATGGAGTCGAAAATTCTACACTGAAGGCTACCACAGAAGAGATTGAGACCAAGATGACAGAAGAGCAGGCAAAAGCCTATGTTGATGCCAACGACAGCCCGCTTCTGGTTGCAGGTCTGATCGGAGAAATCTATATCCATCCTAAAAAGACTGCTGAGGAGCAGGCAGCGCAGGCCGTTCTGACGGAGAAGACGGCGAAGATCGCCAAGTATGCGTATGATAAGCTGTCTGACGAGGACAAGAAAAATGTTCCGGAGATTCCGGACGGGCTCGGCTATGAATACCCGGGAGCGGGCGGAGCTGATTATTTTGTCAGCACCGGAGATGCCAGAGAGGACAATCCGCTGAACACGAAACCGGACAAAAAGAAGGAAATCCTGGTCTGCAGCTTCGGCACCAGCTATACTGACAGCCGTGTTGCCACCATCGGCGGAATCGAAAAAGCTCTGGCAAAGACCTACACCGACTACAGCGTGAGAAGAGCCTTCACGTCTCAGGTAATCATCAATCACATCCTGGCCAGGGATGAGGAGAAGATCAACACAGTCAGAGAAGCCATGAATCAGGCGAAGGAAGCAGGAGTTACCAATCTGATTATTCAGCCGACCACATTGATGAACGGCGAGGAATATGACCAGATTAAACGGGATGTTGAACAGAATAAATGGGACGGCGTGACAATCACCTTCGCTGAGCCGCTGCTGGGCATGGCAGGCGATTCCGCAGACACCATCAACGAAGATAAGACTGCAGTTGCCAGAGCTGCCGCAGAAGCCGCCGTGAAAGACGACGGAAAAGATGTCAGCGCGCTGACAGGCGACAGCGACACTGCCTACGTGTTCATGGGTCATGGAACCGGACATACGGCAAATATCACCTACACACAGATGCAGACAGCGATGACCGGCCTCGGTTACAAGAATGCGTTCGTTGGAACCGTTGAAGGGGAAGAACGTAATGATCCTAATAATGCTGTTTCTGTAGTCCTCAAGAAGGTAAAGGACGGAGGCTATTCCAGAGTTGTCCTGAGACCTCTGATGGTTGTTGCCGGAGACCACGCCAACAATGACATGAACGGAACCGATGAGGATTCCTGGAGAACCATTTTTGAAAAGGCAGGATTTAAGGTAGAAGGTCAGATTGCCGGCCTGGGCCAGATCGATGGCATCCAGCAGATGTATGTTGCCCATACTCTGAGCGGCATTGCGGCGCAGGGTGATGCAGAGCTGACGAAGTCCGCGCTGAAGGACTATACTAAGTCTGTAAATGATAAAATCGAGCAGATGAAGGCAGACGCCGATACCACCAAGGCGGAACTGGAGAGAGCAAAGGAAGACCTGGCCAAGGCCAAGGCAGAGTATGCTGACTACAAGGCTAAGGTGGAACTCGCAGCGAGCTCAATTTCCGGTGTCAAAGCAAAGGCAAGCAAAGGTAAGAAGATCACGGTTTCCTGGAAAAAGAATTCTAAGGCAGAAGGATATAAAGTCTATCGTTCCACTAAGAAATCTAAAGGTTTCAAGGCCGTGGCTACGGTGAAATCCGGTAAGACTGTGAAGGTCACTGTCAAGAGCGGACAGAAAAAGGGGAAGACTTATTACTTCAAGGTCAGAGGATATAAGAAGATCGCCGGAAAGACCTGCTACAGCAAATACAGCAAGGTTGTAAAGGTCAAGGCGAAATAAAGAGATGAAGACTGCGCTGCACAAAAACCCTGAGCAGCATCTGAGTAACAAGAGAAAGTAAAAGAGCATCTGATGGAGGACAGCGTATACGTGCGCAATCGCGGTATCGCCGTCCTCTTTTAGTACTTTTTTCTTGCGGCCGGGATAGTAATAGGGTAAACTAAACATACAATGAGTTTGAATGAAATTCGCAGTGTATGCATTCATACGCCCTGTTCGGACGCTGAAAGCATATGATCAGATAAAGGAATGAAAAGAATGAACGACAAAAGAATCCTCAGAGATTTTTGTATCATGATTGTGCTGGGGCTGCTGCTTGGACTGGTTGCCCTCGGTTTTGTATACCACAGGGACTGTAAGGGTCGTTTCCTGAAAAGCACGAGAATCAACGGCGTGAACGTTGCGGGCATGACGGCGGAACAGGCGGAGGCTGCTGTAACAAAGAACTATTCACTGAAGGTTTTGTTCAGGGAAGGAAAAAGGGAAACCCTGAAGGGTACGGCAATAGATTATGAGCTGGAAGAGCCTGCTATTATAGCGGACCGGCTGAAAAAGCAGTCCTTTGGGGATTATCTGTCTTCTTTGTATCTGCATGGACAGCGCGCCATGACTCTCAGGGGAAAATATTCCGAAAAGAAACTGCATAAGGCTGTGATGAAATGGCCGGAGATGCAGAAGAAGAACATGAAAAAACCGAAGAGCGCCCGGGTCGCTTACGAGAACGGGAAATTTTTCGTGGTAAAGCCTTCTAAAGGTACTGTGGTGAACAAAGACAGTGTTATGGAGGCGGTGGAGAAGGCGGTAAGCGTTTCCATGACCGGACTTAACCTCAGCAGGGGCTCCGGATATTATAAGGATAAAGCGCCTGCCGTCAGTGAGAAACAGCTGAAAAAGGACTGCCGGCAGCTGAGCGGAATGTCCTGGAGCTCTGTAACCTATGAACTGCCGGACGGCAGCAAAAAGGTTCTGGACGCCAATCAGATGAAGGACTGGCTGGTTCGCGGCGAAGACGGACGGCTGAAGCGGGATGATGAGGTTTGGGAGCAAAAGCTGACTGCTTTTGTGGCGTGTCTGGCTAATTCGATCGACACTGTGGACAGGCCGCACAGGTTTAAGACGCATTCCGGAAAGGTGATCCGCCTGCAGGCCCGCGGCTATTACGGCTGGAGAATTGACCGGGAGGGTGAAGCCGCAAGGTTGTCGAAGGAACTGAAAAAGGGCGCAGACGTGGAGCGGAAACCGGTTTACGCCCAGACGGAGGCGGCTCCTTACAGCGATAATTACGGATTTGGAGATACTTATGTAGAGGTGAATCTCAGCGCCCAGCATCTCTGGATGTACAAAAACGGCAGGGTGGTGTTCCAGACTGATGTGGTTTCCGGCACCCGCGGAGTTCACGAAACGCCTGCGGGAGCATACTTTGTGCTTGCGAAGGCGCGGAATGTCGTTCTGCGCGGTCCGTCAAAAACCACCACAGAGAAAAAAGGAAAGAAAACAGTCACGACAACGTCTTATGAATGGGAATCTCCGGTGAGTTACTGGATGCCGATCAATTATGAAGGCGTCGGTATGCATGATGCGAACTGGAGAGGCGTTTTTGGCGGCAGCATCTGGGCCTATAATGGATCTCACGGATGCATTAATCTCCCTCCCTCCAAGGCCGCCCGGCTGTACAGTCTGGTTCATGTCGGAATCCCTGTGGCTGTATACTACTGAGCATCTGAAAGAACGCCTTGCTGGGCATCTGAATGAGCAACTTATTGAACATCTGAAATATGCCGCAGTGTATAGTAGTCGGAATGCGGTGCGATATGGGATGCCAGGTGTGCTGCGCCGGTGCCCATCCGCGTCATCAGGGCGAGACCCCATCGCCGTCGCCCATATTCTTTTCCGAAGATCCGCCGTATGTCTTTCGCGGATGAAAACGTGTAGAAATCACTGCACGCTCTGAAAAACTCCTCCTGCAGTTCCCAGGGGGACATTTTGGCGGGCGTAAACACCACATTCATCATATCGAACCTGCTCCAGCTTCCGGGCAGCATACGGCCTTCCGCCTCGTAATCTCTGTATACCGGTGTACCCGGGAATGGCGTGAGTATAGCCGGCTGGAGCTGATAGGCGTGGATGGATTCGGCAAATGCGATGCTGCGGTTCATATCAGATAGATTGTCTTCATCCAGCCCAAGCACGATACTTGCGATGACTCGGATACGATGCCTCTCGCAGGCTTCTCCGGCCCGGCAGATCGCCTCGATGTTCTGACCCTTCTGAATGCTGTCCAGCGCCTTCTGATTCAGAGATTCGATTCCGATCAGAACACGCGTCAGGTGAGCCTGTGCCAGCAACTCCAGCAGTTCTTCGTCTTCTGCCATATCCGTTCGCCCGAAGAAAAAAGTCTCCTTGAATGTCAGTCCCTCCGCAATCATGCGGCGGCAGATTTCCTTTGCCCGTTCTTTGTCTGCTGTAAAGTTATCGTCCTCGAAGTTCATGTACCGGAAACCCATTTCTTTGTAGCGGCGTATCTCGGCGATTACATTGTCCACGCTGCGTTTCCTGTAGGGGTGGAACATCCTTGAAGTAGTACAAAAACTGCATCGGCAGGGACATCCCCGGGTCGATATGACGTTGGCCGCCGCACAGGGCGTTTTCAGGATGGAATAGTCCGGAAATGGAACCTCGTCTATGTTCTCGATCAGGGGTCCCTGAACGATGGACCCGGCAATACGCCCTTCCGCCGCATCCAGAATCACCTTTTCCCCTTCACCGGCGATAACCTGATCCCCATGCTCCAGCGCCTCCTCCGGCATCCAGGTGGGGTGCATTCCGCCCATCAGCACCCGCGCTCCGCTCCTGCGGTGGATCATATCTGCCAGCTCGTAGCCGCGGGGAGCATTGGAGGTCATAAGGGAAAGGCAGAAGATATCAGTATCTCTCAGCAGCCGGTTGTAGGGAACCCTGCCGTTCAATTCCTCGTACACTTCCACCTCGTGACCGGCCCGCTTCAGGATTCCGCCCAGAATAAGCGGTCCCGTAATAGAATTTGGCTGACCGTAAATCCTGCCCGCCCAGCGATAGGGCGGAAATCTCTTTAATCCTGTTGTCGGGACGATAAAAACAATTTTCATTTTCTTTCTCCCTTTCTTTCGCGGTTTCCCCGCGCCTGCCGCTGCTCCGCACATTTTTGTACGAAGCTCGACGACAACCGCCTCGCCGCACTCCTTTCGAACGGCATGCGATGCCTGACGACCGCCTCGACCCGCTCGGCACTTTTTTGTGCGACGTGACGACCGCCTCGTTCGCCGTACAACAATTATCTTATCTATACACTTGTTCATCTTCTTGAAATGTATTATAATAAATCAGCCGATAAAAGCAAGAACAGATAAAAATGTGTGTGACAATATCGATACAGAAAGGATTTTTTGTACAATGGATAAGAGGATTTTGAAAACAAAAAAATGTCTGAAGGAATCTCTTAGAGAACTGATGTGTGAGAAACCGTTTGAGAAGATAACGGTGACTGAAATCTGCAAGAGGGCAAGCACGGGTCGCGTAACATTCTACAATTATTATGAAGATAAATATGATCTGATGGAGGACTGTTTTGAAGACCTGTATGAGCAGATCCGGGTCGGATTCCATGAACTTCAGCGGAAGAATAATCCGCAGGACTGCTTCGAACGGCGCTTTCAAAATTTCCTGGATTCGATTCATGATGTGAATCAGGAATATATGGACATCCCGATGGATGATTCCTATACGTTTCTTCTGATGTATTATCGTTTTCTGACACAAACCCTGAAAAAACTTGAACTGTACGGGAAGGAGCCGGTGAAGACCAGGTATGATGTGGACCGGTTGAATTCTTTTCTGGTGCTGGGATTCTGGGGCTTTTTCCATGTCGGCGGCGGTACTTTGAGTGCGGCGCAGGACGAAAAAGTGCGGGAAAGCGCCCACCAGCTCGTCAGGGATCTGGCCGCAGGCGGAGTCTTCCGGAACTGATTGCGGTGGACTCGTGCCATCTCCTGCATGAGTCTTATCGACTTCCCTATGAGTCCGCACTCGTGTTCCGCTGAAGAGGGAGAGACGCAAAGCTTGTTCGAAATGCCAATAGAAAATTGACTTTATATAAAAATAAATTTACTCACTAATTTACTCATGCCATAGAGTAAATTAGACCAATTTAGCACCGCGAAGGGGCAAAAAACAGGAGAAAAAAGACACGAAAAAACCCTCGATATCGTAGAAATATCAAGGGTTTTCATATGGTCGGAGAGACAGGATTTGAACCTGCGGCCCCTTGACCCCCAGTCAAGTGCGCTACCAAACTGCGCCACTCCCCGACGTGCCTGTCTACTATTATGCGACATTTGCACGGAGAATTCAAGTAGAAAATATCAAAAACAACGAAATTTTAGTGCGAGAAAATAAGAGAAGCGAGGGGACGACCCCTGCTCCAGTGCGTACTCAGCCATCGAATATGCCTGCAATATCAATAATACAAAGAATACATTCGGTGGTATACCGCAGGAATTTCAGAAGTTTTATCCTGAAACCTTTCGGCAGCGAGATTCGGATGCGGCTGAATCACCGGTCACGCACTATAAAAACAGGGCGTTTCTTCCGCACGGTCGAAATGCCCTGTTTCTCGATCAAGACGTTTGTTCGGTTTTTATGTTTGTTTGAGGCCGCGATACTCTGTTGTGCCGCGGCCCGTAAGCGTTACGCCGCCGCCTCGGATTTTTCTTTGTGCTCGGCAAGCAGGGTACGCACGCCGTCTATGGCCAGCACCACTGCCAGGATAATCAGCAGGACATCGAGTACGCTCATTGCAATCGCCCAGCCGGTAGCCTGAGCAGACAGTTCAACGATTTTACCCTTCAGGGTAAGTACCAGAGACGTGATCGTTACCACCAGCATGAATGCCATCGGGAAAAGGAACATCTTGTTGTTTTTGCCGATTTTGCCGAGCCAGGTAGCCACAGTCAGCAGTCCCAGTGCCGCGAGGAGCTGATTAGCCGCGCCGAACAGCGGCCAGATGTTCGCATATCCGTGCATGCCCAGAAGGATGCCGCAGACAACAGTAATGAGAGTTGCGACAACAGGATTTGTTACGATTTTGCGCCAACCTGTAGCCTCCTGCCATACCTGACCGGGTTCCAGGAAAAACTCCTGGAAGATGTAGCGGGCCAGTCTCGTGGCTGTATCCAGCGAGGTCAGGCAGAACACAGATACCGCCAGGACAAGCATTGTGAAGATCACGGATTCCGTACCCTTCAGGAACGGGATGGCCGCGCACATTTTGGAGATTCCGGTTGCGAAGACGACCGTCGGGGTGATGACCTGTCCGGTCTTGAAACTGCTCCACACATATCCTACGGCGATCAGGGAAATCACAGCCAGCGCACTTTCTATCAGCATTGCGCCGTAAGCGATGGGCCGGGCGTCTTTTTCCGTGTTAATCTGCTTGGCTGTTGTGCCGGAAGCAACCAGCGAGTGAAACCCGGAGATCGCTCCACAGGCAATCGTTACGAACAGCGCCGGGAACATGTAGCCGAGGGAGGTTCCCTGCGTGAAGCCGTTATCCGCATACAGCGTGTCCTTGAAGCCGGTGAACGCCGGGATATCCAGGTGCGACTGCCCCATGAGCGATGCACCGACGATGCCGACTGCGGCCACCGCCATCATGAAATACAGCAGGAATGAACTGAGATAATCTCTCGGCTGCAGCAGAATCCAGACCGGTGTGACAGATGCCACCAGGATGTATGCGCCCAGGACGATCATCCACGTCGAGTTGCTCAGGTACAGAGGATGCCAGTTCAGCCCGATGGCGATGATCACTACAATTCCAACGATGCCGAGGATCGTTGAAAGCAGCAGTGAGGCGTTTTTGCGGTAGACAAAGAATCCAAACAGAATCGCCAGTACGATGAACAGCAGGGAAATAATCGCTGTCGATGCGTTGGAGGCGCTGGCTGCATAGTCCACGCTGCCGTCTGCACGGAAGGTCGCCATAAAGGTGTTCGCCACAATGGATGCGAACGCGGCAACGACCAGAAGCAGTGTCAGATAGGCGAAAACCAGAAACATCCGCTTCGCCTTGCCGCCCATGGTGTCTGCGACGACCTCGCCGATGGACTGACCTTTGTGCCTGATGGAGGCAAACAGCGCGCCGAAATCATGCACCGCGCCGAAAAAGATACCGCCGATCAGAACCCACAGCAGAACCGGCACCCAGCCGAACACGGCCGCCTGAATCGGTCCGTTGATCGGGCCTGCGCCGGCGATCGATGAGAAATGATGTCCCATCAGCACCGGTGCCTTCGCCGGGCAGTAATCCAGACCGTCCTCCATGGTGTGGGACGGAGTCGGGCGGGACGGATCCACGCCCCACTGGTCCGCCAGCCATTTGCCGTAGGTTACATATCCTATGACCAGAGCGGCGATCCCAATCAGAAAAATAATGATTGCGTTCATAAGTCAACACTCCCTTACAATACTACAACATATTGAAATAAAAAATTAAAGTTTTGTTATCAGACCACCTTGCGAAGGTCGCGTACGATGTCCCGTGCCGCGGCGTTGCCATAAACCTTGCGCTGCGCCAGATCCACGATCACGAACCTGCCCTGACAGAATCCGCGGAAAGACAAGCTGTAACTGCGATAGAACTTCATGCGCCTGAGCCTGCGTATCGTTTCCGGTTCCACCGGCTCTTCACTCAGGAAAATCCCGGTCACGAGACTCGACATATGATCCTTGGGCATGGTCCGTTCGCCCTGACGGATCAGCTGTGGCTCAATCACATCGTTTACCGCTTCCAGAAATTCCGACAAATCCTTCTCCATCACTCTCCGGTGCCGGGTGAAAAACACATGCTCATGATTCAGAGTTCTCCACAGCTCTGCTTTCTTCAACAAAACATATCGGGCATTGGACGCGTCCAGCCGTGCGTATGCGTCGAAGACATGATCACCCGCACGATATTCTCTTACAATATCGTAGCTGTCCTGATAAGTTGAAAGCAGTCTCTCAAAAAAATTCCTGTCCATCTACATTTCCTCTCCTGATAACGCCGTAATAATATCACTGCTGAGCAAAGAATGCAATAGGTTTTTTGTTATTTATAACAATTTTTTTCAATTATTTTTGTGAGCGTGGGTCTGCCCGGACGGAATACTGCCATCTGAATTTTATAATTCTTCTGTGGAAGACGCTTGAATGAAAAGGTAACTTCCACATTTAAGAGAAAAACGACCGGCAGAGGCTGGTTTCATAAAATCAGGTATAGGAATCAGGCCTGAAATGCTGTAAAATTCAATTAGCCAATACGGGTTCATTG
>NZ_VUMZ01000014.1 GCF_009695915.1 Hornefia butyriciproducens
AACTGAATACATCAAAAGACCACTTGAGCTACGGTGCTACACTTGAATATTGTTTTAGTGTCCGGAAAACCGATCGAAAAGAATAGATGAATTCTACAGGAAACAAATCTTGCGGGATGCTCGGTAGGAGCCAGTGAAAACAGTCATTTTTTCAAAAAATAAAGAGGCTCTGAAATACTTAGAGTATCCTCCACCCCAACATATTTAACAGAGCCAAAAAACGCAGCAATGCCCTCATCGAGAACTGCTGCGCCGACCGTTGATGGTGTGCCTGAGGCGATTCGAACGCCCGACCTTCACATTCGGAGTGTGCTACTCTATCCTGCTGAGCTACAGGCACATGTTTCTGTCAACGGTCATTATTATAGCACAGATTCCGGGAAATTCCAAACATTATTATTCCAGAACGTAAACTTTTTTATAGCGGCGGCCCCACTGGATGCACTCGCCTGTGCTGTTCATGTAAAGATCGATCACATTCCCCTTTACCGCGCCTCCGCAGTCGTTCGCGACGGCTACGCCGTAGCCCTCGATATAGAGCTTTGTGCCATAGGGAATCACGGACGGATCCACCGCGCAGGTTCCGTAATGACAGACCTGCCCTGTCGCACCTCTGGCATTTGTGCCGGCGTAATATGCGGTGCAGTTTCCTGTAAATGTGCGTGTGTAGCGGACGGAGCCGGTCTCACCGGTTTTGCTTGTGCCGAAGCGAACCGAATTGTTCTTCGGCCTGCTCACCCAGCTCAGAAGCTTCGCCTTTTCCTTCGTTTTCTTCCCGTTCACATAAGTTGTGATGTATTTGTACACACCCTTTCCGTCCCTGCCGCTGGTGGAAGCCACTGTGCCGGAGGAGAGGCTGCGGTCGAATATGACCTCGTTCTGCGCCGGAACCGTGACAGTCTTTCGGCGGGTTTTCACATCGACGACCTTAACCTTCAGTTTCGTCGCGGCTGTCACCTGTCCGGACAGTGCGGGCCGGACGATATCATCTTTGTCATAACTGATCTTATTCAGCTTCAGATTCTCCTTGATCGTTCCGGGGTACAGAACGATGCTGCGTTTTTTGCCGGCGATTTCCGCTTCGGTTCTGGTTCCGCGTCGGATCCGTATGGTCATATCAGTCTGAATCGGCGCATCGCGGTCTGTATCGACGATAATATTCTGCCGGTCGTCAGATTTCAGTTCACGGACGGCGGCGCCCACTGTTTTCCCCCTGGTTTCAAAGCGAACCGTCCGGGTATCGGAAACAGACTGATACTGCAGCCGGACCGGGACCGGTATCATGCGGTACCAGACAAACAGCGCGCCGCAGATAAGCGCAAGTATGATATTTAAAAAAATCAGTTTTCGCAATGTCATAAAAAAAAACCTCACATAATGGTTCTATTCTACCATCATATGAGGAAATTTTCAATCTGTGATTAAAAAGTCTGTAATCGGCGTGATTAAAAAGTCTGTAATCAGCGCGTCATAATCAGGTTGATATCGTTGCTCATCTGCAGCGGGTCGCTAATAGTCAGACCGGAGATCAGTGCCGCCTGGTCGTACAGGAGCCGTGTCATAGCCGCGGCGCTGTCTTTGTTCTCACCGTCTTCCCGGTAGGCTTCCTGCAGTTTCTTTACTACATCATGCTCCGGATTAAGTTCCAGAACCTTCTCGGCCTTCACCGTCTCTTCCGTCGGCATGCGGTTCAGCGTTTTCTCCATTTCCAGCGAGATTCCGCCCTTGCTGATCAGGCAGACGGGCGCGCTGTCAAGCCGGGAGGAGAACGTGATATCCGCGACCTGATCCTTCAGCGTTTCCTTCATGAAGTCCAGAAGGTCTTTGTTGTCCTCCTCTGCTTTTTTGACCGCGTTCTTTTCCTCCTCAGAAAGTTCCTCGCTCATGTCCTCATCAGAGATGGAGCGGAATTCCTTTTCCTTGTAATCCCGAATCATCTTGATGGCGAATTCGTCGATTTCGTCTGTGAAATAGAGGATCTCACAGCCCTTTGCCTTCGCCGCCTCCGTCTGCGGGAGCATGTCGATCTTCTCCACAGTTTCACCGGGCGCGTAATAGATATACTTCTGGTCCTCCTTCATCCGGGAGATGTATTCGTCCAGAGATGTCATTTTCTTTTCCGTCGAGGAATAGAACAAAAGAAGATCAGCCAGGGTATCCTTATTCATTCCGAAGCCTTCGTACAATCCGTACTTCAGCTGCCGTCCGAAATCCCCAAAGAATTTTTCGTATTCCTCCCGATCGTTCTTCATCCAGGAAACCAGCTCACGCTTGATTTTCTTTTCCAGATTTTTTGCGATATTCTTGAGCTGACGATCCTGCTGCAGAGTCTCGCGGGAGATGTTCAGCGAAAGATCCTGAGAGTCAACAAGTCCTTTCACGAAGTTAAAGTAATCCGGCAGCAGGTCCTTGCACTTCTCCATAATCAGGACGCCGCTGGAATAGAGCTGAAGTCCCTTCTCGTAATCCTTTGTGTAATAGTCATAGGGAACATGCCCCGGAATGAACAGCAGCGCGGTATAACTGCTGACGCCCTCCACCGTGGTCCGGATTACCCTGCGGGGATCGACATAATCAAAGAACTTGCTTTTATAATATTCGTTATAATCCTCGGTCTTCACCTTGCTCTTCTGGCGTTTCCAGATAGGCTCCATAGTGTTCAGCGTCTCCAGTTCCTGATACGATTCCATCTCGGGAGCCTTGCCCTCTTCCGGCTCAGCGCCTTCCTTCGGCCGCTGCTTTTCCACCATCATCTTAATCGGATAACGGATGTAATCCGAATATTTCCGGATCAGTTCCCGAATTGTATACTCCTCCATGAACCGGGAGTAGTTCTCTCCTTCCGTATCCTCCTTCAGATGCAGAACGATATCCGTGCCGTTTCCTTCCTTCTCTGCGGGTGTGACAGTGTAACCGTCGGCGCCTGCAGATTCCCAGCAGAACGCCTGATCGCTTCCGTACAGTTTAGATGTGACCGTCACACGATCGGCCACCATAAACGCGGAATAAAAGCCTACGCCGAACTGCCCGATAATATCAGTGGCGCGGCGGGCCTGCGCTTCCGCGCTGTCTCCCTCCGTTGCATCGCCGGCGTGCTCCTCCTTAAACGCCATCGAACCGCTGCGGGCGATGGTTCCCAGGTTGGATTCCAGTTCCTCCTCGCTCATGCCGATGCCGTTATCCGAAATCGTAAGGGTCCGTGCGTCCTTGTCCGCCGCGATATCGATTACAAAGTCAGACCGCTTTATTCCGGTATCCCCTGACTGAAGGCTCTGATAATACAGCTTGTCCAGCGCATCGCTGGCGTTGCTGATCAGCTCTCTCATGAAGATTTCTTTATGCGTATAGATCGAATTAATCATCAGATCCAGCAGTTTTTTAGATTCTGCCTTAAATTGTTTTTTTGCCATAATCTCGCCTCCATTGTATTTGTTAGCACTCTTTATATTCGAGTGCTAAATCCATAATATACTGTACCACGTTTGGTGAAAATGTCAATAGTTCTTTGTAAGAAAACAGAATTCGCCTTTGTAAGAAAAACGCCTGACACAGTTCTCTGCAGGAAAAAGGAAACCGGCGCGCCGCTGACGCAGACCGGTCTCCGAAAATAAATTCCTATGGATGTCCTGTGGACATTTTATGGATGAACGATTACAGGCATTCCCGCCTCCACATAACTGTAAAGCTTGGCGGCCTTGGCCGGCGGCATGTTTACGCAGCCGTGGCTCCCGTTCCGCAGATAAATCGAGCCGCCGAAAGAATCTCTCCATTTCGCGTCATGGAATCCACAGCCCGCATAAAACGGCATCCAGTACCTGACCGGCGTTTTGTAGGAGGATCCGTCGTTGTTCCTGCCCTCCAGCGTGGACGGGGACTGCTTGTACATTAAAGAGAACACGCCCTCCGGCGTTCCGTTTCCTTCCTTGACATTTCCGGTCACAACGTCTGCCGAAACAACAGTCTTTCCATCCTTGACGCACCAGACGTGCTGTTTGCTGATGCTGACCTCAACGTAAAAGTCGCCGATATCGTCCGTCACGGAAGAGGATGAGCCGTAGCCGGTCATGGAGAACACAGCTTCTGTCGTTGCGTCCTTCCCTTCCGCCAGAACCCTGGACAGACGGGTCGTCTCTTTGGTGATATTCAGCGTATTTCCGTAATTTCCGCCGGAGATGGTGACCTTTCCGCCCTTCAGTTTAAGATGGCGCGTCATGCCGACGGTGGTGAACCGGTCCGCGATGGATTTAACAAAGGTTTTTACGGCTTTTTCATCCACCGTAATCTCTCCGCTTTTGCTGACGGAAATCATTTTGTCCAGCTGCGCCGGCTTAATCGTATATTTCTTCCCTGCGCCGGTGACAGTGATCTTCTTCGTCAGATATTTCTCTGCATACGCCTGTCTCTCCTTCAGCGTTTCACTGTCGGAAAGAACCGTCGGCTTCTCATAGTAATCCGCCGCCGTATACGAGAACTTCATTTTGTCGCGGGCGATGGCAGACAGCAGAGCCTTCTTCAGTTTGCTCTTGTCAAGATTGTCGCCGTAAACCTCCTTGACGATTTTGAAGTCGGAGGAAGTCAGGTCAACATAGGCGTTCCGGGTCTTTGTGGTATATTTGTTGTCTTTAACAAAGCTGAGTCTGCGGAACTGGCGGTCGAAGGATCTGCTGCTCGCCTTCGCTGTCATGGCGATCGAGTAGCTGCGCTTCGAGGGACGCACCGTCCGGAGCAGTTTTCTGAAGAAACTCGGATGCAGACATTCCTTCACCTGCTGATTAATATCGTATTCCAAGTCGAAATTCCGGATGGTTCCGATTTTGCTGTCCTTCTCCGTTATCGTCAGTGTCTTCTTGTTCCACTCGTCAGTCAGCTTTTCCACGGCTTTAGCCTGCGTCAGACCAGACACATCGATTCCGTTAATCGATGACCCGGACTGGAAGGTGTCCGCATTCAGAACAACCCGGTTCAGAGCAAATCCACCCACACCGAGTACGGCTAGAATAATCACCAGTATAAGAAGGATCCGGCCCGTTCTTCTCTTCTGTACGCGGCCGCTCCTCAATCCTGCTGTCCCCGGTGCACGCGAAACCTCCGCGGCTTGCTCCGTCGTAGCTGGCTCCGCAGCGACTGTCTCTTCCGCGGGTTCTTCTGTCACCGCTGCTTCCGCGGCAGAAGTCTCCTCTGCGAGCTCCTCTGTCGCCACTGCTTCCGCGGCAACTGTCTCCTCTGCAGGTTCCTTTGTTACCGCTGCTTCCGCGGCAGAAGTCTCCTCTGCGGGTTCCTCCGTCACCGCTGCTTCCGCGGCGGCTGTTTCCTCTGCGGGTTCTTCTGTCGCAACAGATTTTGCAGCGGCGGTGACCGCCGCCGGTTCCTCCACCGTGAGGTCGGAAACCGGAAGCGTCCGTGTGTCCGCGTCCGTCCGGCTTTCTTCTTCACCTTTTTTCAGGGCGTCCGATGCCGCTGCGTTCTTTTCCAGGACTGCTGCTTTGCTGTGTTTATCGATATATCTTTTTTTAATTCCTAATTTCTTTAATCTGTTTGGAGCATCATGTTTGCCCAAATACTTCACACCCTTCTTCTTTTTTAATACCTTCCGCAGCGTTTCCATGAGTCTGTTCCGAAAGCCCTGCGGCAGTGGGATTTAGAAACGGCCGAATCCCTGAGCACAAGCATCAATTAGAGTCTTCCGGCGCACCCTTCCATTGGATGGTGCGCCGCGGTGCTGTTGACAGACTACCGTCAGCGCCCATTTAGTCCGACGGGGACTTAATGGGCAGACACTAATTATCTACTCAGTATAACTTATTCGTCATTTTATTTCAAGCGCCGGAACATCAGATCCGGGCATTGCCTGTAACCGGATGTCCCCCGCCTTTAGTCTTTTATACCATTATTATCTCTATTTTATCTCATTATCTCTTCTTTTTCCTTTTTCTGTCGCGGCTCGCTCCTTTTTTATCAGGACGGGGACCGCTGCCGGGGCGTTTTCTCCTCAGCAGATGATTGACCACCACGTAGAGCATCCCGATGCACAGGAAAATAAAGAAGGTGATTCCGATTGATGTAAATCCCTGAAATCCGTTTGAAAGACTCATTTCCTCCTCCGTCTATTCACTGAGCTGCTGTGTATGATAGAGCCTCGCGTATTCTCCGTTCCGCGCCAGCAGTTCTTCATGGGAGCCCTCCTCTGCGATGCGTCCGTCTTCAATCACCACAATCCGATCCGCCCCGCGTACCGTCGCGAGCCGGTGCGCAATGACAAGCGTGGTTCTTCCTCTGGACAGTTCATCAAAGCTCTTCTGAATCCGTTCTTCCGTGATGGTATCCAGCGCCGAGGTCGCCTCGTCCAGAATCAGTATCCGCGGATCCTTCAGGAAGATACGGGCAATGGAAACTCTCTGCTTCTGTCCGCCGGAGAGCTTTGTGCCCCGCTCTCCGACATAGGTGTCGAACTGATCCGGCATTTCCAGAATATCACTGTATATTTCCGCCCTCTTCGCGGCCTCCACAACCTCTTCAAAGGTCGCCCCCGGCCGGCCGTAGCGGATGTTCTCCAGTATCGTGTCAGCGAAAATGAACACATCCTGCTGGACGATGCCCACATTCTGCCGGATTGACGCCTTTGTTACATCACGGACATCGGTGCCGTCGATGAGAATAGCACCCCCAGTTACGTCATAAAATCGTGGAATCAGCTGACAAAGCGTGGTCTTTCCGCCTCCGGAATGACCTACAATCGCCACCGTCTCTCCGGGCTTTATGTGAAGATCCAGGTGCTCAATCACTTCAGCGTTTTCATTGTATGCGAAAGAAATATCATTGATATCGATGCGTCCTTCGCGCACGGTGAGCGGTTTTGCATCCGGCTTTTCCGTGACCTGCGGCTTCATCTCCATAATCTCCGTGAACCGGCGCAGACCCGCCATTCCATTGGCGAAGATCTCCGCGAAGTTGGACATCTTCCGGATGGGCGTGACAAAGGTATTGACAAACAGCGTGAATGTGATCAGGTCGATATAATTCAGCCGGTTTTCCATAATCAGATATCCGCCGAAGGCAATCACCGCGCAGGGCATGATGCACATAAAAAATTCCTGACTCGCGTTGAACGATCCCATGGCTTTGTAGTATCCCTTCTTCGCATCAATGTAGGTATCATTGGATTCCCGGAAGCGTTCCTGCTCCACGCCTTCATTGGCAAAGGCCTTGGACGTCCTGATCCCCGATATGCTGGATTCGATTTCCGAGTTGATGGAGGCAAGCTTCACCTTCACGTTGGAGGATGCGGCCGCCATATTCCGCCTGCGATTCATTACAATGACAAGGAATATCGGAATCAGAACCGCAACGATCAGCGCGAGCCTCCACTCCATCATGAACATGAACACGAGGGAGCCGATAATCGTCAGAATCGAGATGAGCAGATCCTCCGGACCGTGGTGGGCCAGCTCTGTGATCTCGAACAAATCACCGGTCAGACGGCTCATCAGTTTTCCTGTTCTGTTTTTGTCATAGAATTCAAAATCCAGCGTCTGAAGCTTATGGAACAGCGCCGAGCGGATGTCCGCCTCAACATGCACCCCGAAGGTGTGTCCCAGATAGGTCATGAAATAATAGCAAACGGACCGCAGTACATAAAAAAGCGCCACGCAGATCATCAGGGCGAAAAACACGCCGTATACCCTGCCCGGCAGAAGATTGTACATGGCGTACCTCGATACCAGCGGAAACGCCAGGTCGATGGCCGCCACGATCAGCGCGCACATCATATCGATGGCAAACAGTTTCCTGTGCGGTTTGAAAAATTGAAATAAAGTTCTGAGCATTGTTCTCCTTTTCAGTTCTCCGGCTGTTTATTGTAATTTATAATTAACGGTGCTATAATGGTGTCTGCTCGATTTCAACGGCTGAACACGCATTGCAGCCGGCTTTGTTGATCAACTAAATCTTACATGATGAACGATATAATTTCAAGGAGGTATTTATGAAAATAAAGGCGTTAAAGACCGCCTTTCCATACACGGTTCCTATTTTCGCGGGCTTCTGGTTTCTGGGACTCGCCTACGGAATCTATATGAACGCCTCCGGATTTTCCTTTGTATACCCTATGCTCATGAGCCTGCTCATCTACGGCGGTTCTCTGGAGTTCGTCGCCGTGGAAATGCTGCTGTCACCCTTCGCTCCGCTGCAGGTTCTGATTATGACGCTGCTGATACAGGCGCGGCATCTGTTTTACGGTCTCTCCATGCTGGAGAAGTTCAAAGGACTGGGCTGGAAGAAATATTACCTCATTTTCGGGATGTGCGATGAAACCTTTTCCATAAATTATACCGCCCGGATACCGGAGGACGTCGACAAAGGCTGGTTCATGTTCTTTGTCACACTCCTCAACCATCTCTACTGGTTTTCCGGCGCTACCATCGGCGGACTCATCGGTTCGTTGCTGACTTTCAACACGCAGGGAATCGGCTTCGTCATGACTGCTATGTTCGTTGTAATCTTCCTGGAGCAATGGCTGAAGGAAAAAAATCACGCCTCCTCCTGCATCGGAATCGGCGTGTCGATTCTGTGTCTCATCATATTCGGTGCGGACTCTTTCATGATTCCGACCATGATCGCCATCATCGCCGTGCTCGCGGCGTTCCGCAAGCCTCTTGAACAAAAGGAGACCCGTCCATGACTATGACGCTGACCCAACAGATTATCACCATCGGACTGTGCATACTCGGAACGTTAATCACCCGGTTTCTGCCGTTTCTCGTATTTTCGGAAAGCCGCAGAACTCCGGCTTTTATTCTCTATCTGGGAAAATATCTGGCTCCTGCCGTGTTCGGGATGCTGGTTATCTACTGTCTGCGGAACGTCAGCTTTCTTCACGGCACTCACGGTCTGCCGGAGCTGATCGCAATCGGCGTGACCGTTCTTCTTCATCTCTGGAAGCGCCAGATGCTGATTTCCATCGCAGGCGGCACCTTGTGCTACATGCTGCTGATTCACTATGTCTTTCTGTAACCGTATGCCTGCACTATATTAGAGTGGCTCCCGTTGGTAGCCTGAGCGGTTTCTGCACTCCGGCCGACCGCATTTCAGCAGCTTGCCCGACCGCATTCCAATTATATGCAGCCGGCTGGTTTTCTGCCGGAAACTGACCGCCTCAGCCCAGCGCAACATCCAGCGCCATCATGAGTGTGAATCCCACGGCGAACATGAGAACTCCGATATTGGAATGCTCCCCTTCCGACATCTCCGGAATCAGTTCCTCGACGACGACATAAAGCATTGCACCCGCGGCAGCACTTAGCATGTAAGGCATCAGTGGAAGCAGCGCTTCTGCGGCGAGGATCATCAGCAGCGCTGCAGCGGGTTCTACAACGCCGGACATAATTCCGCTCAGACAGGCTTTCCCTCTGCTCTTTCCCTCCGCGTGAAGCGGCATGGAGATAATCGCTCCCTCGGGAAAATTCTGGATCGCGATTCCGATAGAAAGCGCCATAGCACCGCCCAGCGAAATATCCTTTGTTCCCGTCAGAAATCCGGCATACACGACACCCACAGCCATTCCCTCCGGAATGTTGTGCAGTGTCACCGCCAACACCATCATCGTCGTTCTGGTGAGATTACTTTTGGGACCCTCAGCCTTCTCCGCATGCATATGAAGATGCGGAATCATGTGGTCCAGAAACAGGAGCATCAGAATACCGATCCAGAAGCCCGCAGCGGCAGGTACAAAGGACAACGCCCCCATCGTATCCGTCTGCTCTATCGCAGGAATCAGCAGACTCCAGATTGAAGCCGCTACCATAACGCCTGCCGCGAAGCCCGTCAGACCACGCTGCACATGGTCACGCAACTCATTTTTCATCAGAAATACACACGCGGCGCCCGCAGATGTTCCGACAAAAGGAATGATTATCCCTGACAGCACATTATAATTCACAGGTCGTTCCTCCTTAAATTGTCCACTATAAGATAATCAAATGACCTCATAAAAGTTCCTTTCGTCCAGTCGTTCCCTTTTCGTCCAATTGTGCTTGATTTTGGACGAAAAATCAATTCACTGGACGATTAAATCAATCTCTTCCAGACATCCGGCATACCGATGGTCAGGGGACCTATAAGTTCGTTCGGATTTTTCTATATCATATCAGATGATATGAACGGCATTTTGGATGAGATGGTCTGCTTTTACGAAACGCCATTAGTCAGGCCGTGAATGTATTGAGATTATATTTCCTGGATCTGCTTGCCGCTTAGATGCTCGATTTCGATAACAAACATCTGGACTGCCCTTCCGGACACTGCCACCTCTTCATCTATCGTCTTCTCATCAGGATAATATTTTTCCGCAAACTTCTTTACAAGCCTGATATTTTCCTCCTGATTTTCAATCAGATGACAGCGTCCGAATACAACCGCACTCTGCAGATACGGCGCCCACGGCACGTCTTTGACCTGTTCATTGCCGAACACGGTAAAACAGATTTTGTCGCAGGCCTTCAGCGAATCCACCTTGTGTCCCGCCTTCGCTCCATGAAATATAATCGTCTGCGTCTCTTCATCATACAAAAAATTAATCGGTATCGCGTAGGGATAGCCATCATCGCCGTTCACCGCCAGCACGCCCCGACGAGAAGAGCGAAGCAATTCCTTCGCCGCTTCTGCACTGATTTCATTTTTCTTTTTCCGAATTGGTCTGAACATTGTCTTTTCCTCCGTAAACATAATGCTTTGTTCTGTAAACCATTTATATATCCTGCTGCATCACCCACGAAAAAGCCCTGGCTGTCCGCCGGTCCGCATCCTTAAAATGATTCCCCTCATTCCATTCCAGCACGCAGTTTGCGCCCTGATCCTTCAGGAGAGAGTAGGCTTCCCGAATTCTGTCTCCCACCGTCGCCATGACAGGATTGCGTGTTTTTTCTTCCTTGTCTCCCAGGCTCAGGTAAATATTTCGGCTCTTGATCTCCCCTGCTTTCATAAAATCTATGAATTCCGGGAACCAGATTGAAGGGGAAGCTGCGGCAACTCCCCGAAAGAGATCTGTCTGATAGGCTGTCCATAGTGCGAACAGCCCGGCCAGGGAATAACCGCCAATATAGTAAATCCCGTCTTTGTCCCGGCAAAGTTCCATAATTTCCCGCATTGTATCTGCTGCACCGTCGCCGAAATCCTCTTTGCCGAAGACAGCCGGCGCCTTCCAGGGCGACAAATCATGGTTCCAATTGTCAACCCTGCATGCAATCAGTCTGAAATCAGTTTTTGTATTTTCCTGAATCAAAGCAATCTCACGATCTATTGTTTCAAGGTCATGCTCATCCACCAGCTGAAGAAGAGTGACAGCCGCATTTTGTTTTCCATATTCAAGTTTATCCATGATATTCTCGTCCCCGTATTACAATTCCCGCCCTCATGGGAATCGTTTCCCGCTCTTCCTTTGCAGAATTTCTTTTACTTCCGGCGTTTTGACACTCAAATTTTCAGGCATTCTGTCAAATTGTATTCAGAAATGATCCGTTCAACCACATTTGCCGGCAAGTCATTGTCTATGAACACACGATTACGTATACCGATTTCGGCATAAATCTTACCATACCAATCCAGGTCTGCTTGAATATCTCTCATATAATACTCCCTATGTTCATTTTTATAAGGATCATCTGTGTAAATTATATCATTTTCATCACTGAAAACAAGCCGATCGAAAATATTTTCCGGCGTATCATACAACTCTATCGCAAGCATGCCATCGCCGCTGATCTTTGTCCTGAAATTCTCCGTGAAAGAGATCGGCGTAATGGCAAGAACCATATCTTCCTCCAGACGAATAAGTTCCTTGATAATTCTTCCACGCTTTTGATCCCGCCACCTGAGATCTGCTGTGTAAACGAACGTTTCAAGCGTCATCCCCTTTCGGGTTTTGACTTCCATATCCAGATCATAAAACTTAAAGCCAAGCCGATTAGCCAGCAGCTCTCCAGTTGTTGATTTTCCTACATTAGAAACACCGAAAAGAAGTATTTTTATCCTTCCCACCATCAATATGATTCTTCTCAGATATACAATTCGCATTCTGAAAACAGTGTAGCTTTTCCTGCCAGAAACACTCTGTCGTCTGATACTCTGCAATACAGAGTTCCGCCACGCCGAGAAGCCTGATAGGCTACAATATTTTTCTTTCCAAGCTTTTCTGCCCAATAGGGAGCAATGTGACAATGGCCTGAACCGCACACCGGATCTTCGGCTACATTTAGTTTAGGGGCAAAGCTTCTTGAAACAGAATCTGTTGTTCTGCCGGGAGCAGTAGCCTGCAGCAGCAGTCCGTCCAGGTTCAAAAGCTTTTCCATATCCGGCGCAAGATTTCTTACAGTGTCCTCGCTGTCGAACACACAAAGCAGATCTCTGCCCATATATGCCTCGGAAGGAACGGCACCGATCGCTTCAATCATAGCATTCGTAACTGATACTCTCTCCAGCTTGTAGCCAGGGAACTCCATTTCCAGCATGTCGTCCTTTTTACTTACGGTCAAATCACCGCTGAGCGTTGAAAACACGATCTGATCTTCACTTTGAAGATAGAACCGAAAAAGGATGTATGCGCACGCCAGTGTAGCATGACCGCATAAGTCAATCTCTCCGCCAGGCGTAAACCAGCGCAGATGGAATTTCTCGCCTTCCTTTACGGCAAAAGCAGTTTCAGAAAAATTGTTTTCTTGAGTGATGCTCATCATAAGTTCGTCAGGCAACCACTGTTCCATAATGCAAACAGCGGCTTGATTACCGTGAAATACCTTATCGGTGAATGCATCTACGACATATTGTTTCATGATTTGTATCTCCCATTTTCTTCGATAGCTTCTGCATTAACGATGAACAACAACCGTAACTACGTAAACCGTCTTTTTCTCTTCCTCAATGCGGAAAATGATCATGCAGTTGTCTGCCAGAAGTTGTCAATACCCCCAATCGGCAAATCGGCCTGTTTGACACAACTGATGGGAATGCGGAAAAGTATCCAGGCTCAGAACAGCGTTTTTGATTCTGTCCGTCTGCTCTTTTGCATTTGCCGGGGAATGTTTTTCAATTGCGATATACGCATAGATACTGTCAAGATCCCTCAATGCCTTCGGCAGGAGCCTGCCCTTATATTTATCCATAATACTTTTTGTCCAGTCCGTCAAAGGCATATGCCGCATCAACGGTTTCGCCGCCGTTTTTCAATTCTTCCTCTGCTTCAAAAATATTCTGATCTGTTCTCAGTATACTTACATAACGATCGTACAACTCAGCGCTCATCACAACAAGATTACTGTATCCGTTCTTTGTGATGAATATAGGTTCCTGCTCTGTATGCGTCAGCTCCGACAACTCGCTTGTTTTGCGCAGATCACGAATAGGCACGATACGTGGCATGTCGCCGACTACTGACTATGCTAAAAAGGTCTAAATCGGTCCAGACAGGTCTAACTTTAAGGAGGTCACACATGGATCAGATACAATCCGTCAAAGCGGAACTTCGCCTGCGGCATTGGGCAAAGGTCATTGCTGAATGTCAGGCCAGCACACAGACCGTTAAAGCCTGGTGCGAAGCCAATGATATTCATATTAAAACATACTTGAGGCCTTTTGATTGCAGCTCGACACCGTGACCGTGCTCCGCGGATCCAAACTCGCCAAGGCGGTCCACTATGCCATGAACCAGAGACCATATATGGAAAACTATCTTCTTGGTCGGCCATCTGTCAATCTATTTCTTATGTTCTTCTTATTTCGGCTGTCAGTTTTATCAGGAATTGTTGCTTCAACAATATGTGCTAGTACAGGATTTACATAGTTCACGCCCTATCCGATAGGCATTCTCCAAATCCTTAGGAAAATCCTTTTCGTGCACAAATTTCTTTTTATTTTCATCAAAGCTTGCCATATTGAACTTCGAATAATCCGATACTTGCAAAGTATCATAGCAGGGATACAGGATTACCTTACCACCCATCATTTCCAATTCTTTGGCATACTCCTCAAATTTTGTTTTATATAGACGGTCATAAAACTCTTTTGTAGCATTCATGCTGACAAACATACCAACATTTACTTGTCCTGTAAAATAATTGCTGTAATCATCATAAGACAGCGAGCAGAAATGCAAACGCTCTAACAATTCGAAATAACGGCTCGTCGGCCTTCCCAGATAAATCGCCGTTCCGATCAGCAACGTATCCGCGCGAAATATTTTATCAATGATTGGTGATAAGTCATCTTTCCAATAGCAATGACATCTTTCTACACCTTTTCGCTTGCAGAGCATGCAACCTCTGCATCCGGTAAAAATCAGATCGTATAAATCAATATACTCAACTTCTGCTCTTGCATTTCTTGCGCCATCTGCTGCTGATTTGAGTAATTTGGCAGTATTCCCGGCTTTTCTAGGGCTTGCGTTTAATATCAGAGTTTTCATACCTGACTCCTTTCATATGACCAGTAACAATTACATAACAGTAAATAAATCATTTTTCTCGAAAGAATTATTTTGTAAGCTCGAAGCTCCTTTGGACATATTCCATAACAATTGCGTCCTCAAGATACTCCTCTAATACAATCGAAATCCACGTTTTATGATTCATATGATACGCAGGAAATATTGCCCCAGGATATTTCCGAATATCCTTCTCCAATGTATCTGTTTTGAGATTTATGATATCAATCGTTTCCTCGTCTTTATTATTGAAAAGCTTTTCTCGCTTTACATTCATTATAAGCGCAAACCATTTTCTGGTATCTGCATGTCTGAAAGTTCCATATGACTGGTACTGCGCTGTCTCCCATGGAAAATCCGGCTTTACGTCATACTGATTCAAAATCATTTCCGTGATTCTGTTTGCTTGCTCCGAGGCAAACAGAACTTCCCTGCAGACTGCCTCTCTGATATGCCCAAGCAATTGTCTGTATGAATCACGAACAGTATTCACATAGGCTCCATTGAAATGTTCTGACCTGAGTTGCACATATTCTTCGTCATTCATCTTATCAATTACTTCGCCTTTCACATTGCCTTCCTTTGAGACAGACAAAATCACATGAAACTCTCCATTCATAAGATCTGTTTCATAGCAATACTGATCACCGGTTTTCTGAAATCCAAAACTCTCCATCTTGGATGGCACAAATCTTCTTTTTCGAAAGATTTCATCTTCAATCATATCCTCACCGTCCTCGTATAATTTTGGTGTTAGTATATATTTTTATCAATCAACAGTTTCCAAAGTTTATCGTAACTAATGGTCTTTTTCATGGTCTTTCCCTCTTTATTTTCACATACAATATCATGTCATGTCCAAGACCGCGGCAGTGATAATAATCTACAAATCCTCCTCTTGTATATCTGCTGAAAATCCTGTTTATTTCATCTCGATACTCTTTGAAAACAGTCGTCCTGAACACCTCCCGTACATATAGTATTCAAATACTCCTGAACTCATAATCTGTTAAATCCGATATATCATATCACCTGTATTCCATATACGCATAATTCCGAATAACGGATTTTTTTCTCCTTGCCATATCCAACCCTGAAATGTTGTGTCATATCCACAATACCCTTCCGTAACGATCTCAAAATCTGCATCAGGATATAGTGCGTTAAATTCATCAAAAGATAATGATCCCCCAGTGAAGGATTTCTCCCCATCATATCCATACAGCCTGTTAAACAGCATGATGTCGCACTCTTCTATATCAGCTTTTGTAAATTCAAGTATTCCCGGATACCATTTTTCCTCACCGTCAGCATATTGAAATATTCGATCCACCTTCAAAGATAAAGTCGTTTCATCAATTTCAATCTGTATTATCTTACTATCATGTAAACTGAAGAGAATATTACTTTTCCTGTCTCTGATATAATCCATGTGCCTCTCCATAATTTCGGACATTCACTTTTTCATTATATACATCTGCCTGCTGCCATATTCATCCTTCTTGAAATCCGAATTCAGACAGGTGATTTCCGATGGCGTAATTTTCAAAAGCCACATCGGTTCTTCAAGTTTCTTCAAAGTTTTCAGCGGAATCCTGCGGAACTCTGCCGCCTTCTTATACTCATCAGAAAACATTTCTACTATCTCTACCGTTCCCTCGATCTGCAGAGATTTCAATCCGCCGAAGGAAGCGTTTGTCTCAAATACCGCCGCTGAAACATGCTTATTCTCTCTCAACGCTCTGAATTTGAGCCCGCCCTCGGTGAATATCCAGATCGTATCGTCATGCCAGCTGTACTCCAAAGGTGTGCAGCGGACAAAGTTCCCCGCTGCAGTCGCCAGTGCGAGGATCTTGTGAGATGATAAAAACTTGTCAATCCAGTCATATAGTACATCCGCATCCAGCTTCTTTTCTGCCTCATCCTTGCGAATCCAGAAGGACTCGGCCTGTTTGTATTGTTCTTCAGTCATTTATTCCACCTTCATTCAACAGGTTCAATTGATATGTGACAACCATTTACGACACTCGAGGTGTTTCACAAGCTGCAACGTTCCCGATTATTCAATTGCAATACACGACCCTGTACAAATACCCCGGATAAGTTTCCTATGTGCCGTTTTCTTGCTCGACAAAACAAAGGAATTTGTCAGGGAATAATACACCCAGGTGTAATGATTCCAAAAGGAGTTACTTGATGCGCGCTCATCCATTGAATCGTGCGCCGCGGCGCTGCAAAGTATTGGCCGCTATGTAAACACTCTCGATTCCCACCTGACCAAGCAGGAACTGATTGCACTGGGCATATCCGGCACAAACGGCCTTTCGGTTCGAACTATCCGGAAATTCCGGATAGTTGCCTCTTCCTCAAGCTCTGAGTCGGAGTAAATCTTCTTAATATGCTCATTGATTGCACGAACATCTACATCATATAATGTGGCCATCATCTTCTGTGTCAGCCATATATTCTCATACTCATAGCGCATCTCAATACTGTCCTGCTGGTCGCCAACAGAGGCAACATATGTCAGGTATTCCGCTGCGCTGGAACGGATGGTAATTTCGCCTTTTTTCTTTTTCAAACAGGCATCCTCCTTCCTGCTATTTCTTCTCCAAAACATTAAACGCTGATTTTACTTTCATTCTTCCGGAGTTCACCATTCTCTTCGAGCTTCTTGTCGAGCCACCAAATAGGGATCGGCATAATTTCATCTATTGGCTTGCTGTTATTCCATATGTCTATAAACGCCTTCGTCTCTCTGTCATACAAAAACTCACAATAAACATCAGAATCTGGTGATGAGAAAACCCCTCCGTAAAATCCGTCGTCGTATTCTATGTTTTTGAAATAAAAGTTGATATAAAATCCGCCCATCGTTATATCCGTTTATTCTCCAAAGTATTCTTCGATAATCTACTCTGCAAGAAACCATTCTGCGTGAACTGTGCTTCCATGGGCATCGACTATTGAGTTCGTATCAATCATATACATGTTGACCATAGCATTGCAGAGGAAAGCATTCCGATGAATGACGTCTTTATCTACATTATCATCACTCCTATTTCAGTCTGCTGTAATCTTCATCAGACACCGGCTCTAGCCACTCGGTACTTGTATCCTCTCCTGCGATCTCAACTGCAAGATGAGAAAACCATGAATCCGGTGCCGCACCGTGCCAGTGCTTGACATTTGCGGGGATATTTACGACCGTTCCCGGCGTCATTTCTATAGGCTCCTTACCCCATTCCTGATAGAAGCCTCTGCCGCCGACACAGATCAGCATCTGCCCGCCATTCTTCGAAGCGTGATGGATATGCCAGTTATTGCGGCATCCCGGCTCAAAGGTGACATTAAAGACAGGAACCTGATCGGTAGATACCGGTGCCAAATAGCTTTGTCCCACAAAATACTGAGCATAAGCATCATTCGGCTCTCCAATTGGGAAAAAGATGGTATTCTGATATTTATCCATTTCGGAAAGCTCCGAAACTTTCTCGTTCCATACTTCCTTTGCCTGACGGAATACTGCCCAGCCCTTCGGCCATCCTACATACATTGTGGCATGCGTGATGATCGCTGCAATCTCTTCTTTGCTCACACCGTGCGCCTTTGCATTCTGCAGGTGATAGGTCAAAGAGGAATCCGTGATGCCGGATGCCATCAAAGATACGACCGTAATAATACACTTGGATTTGACATCTATCGCATCTTCGTTCCATACTTCTCCGAAAAGCACATCATCGTTAAGGTGTGCGAACATCGGCGCAAAGTCTCCCAGCTGCGCTCTTCCCGCTGTCTGTACGATTTTCTCGCTCATTATTTTTGCCCTCCTATCTTCTGATCTCCCGTGGACCATACATGTTTTTTCTTAGCTGCTGCCGGCTTGTTCTGTGCCATCACGCCAGCCAGAGAGTGCGGTACATAAGGTTCTTCGAGATATGTAATTTCTTCTGCGGTTAAATTCATATCCACCGCCTTTGCCGCTCCTTCGATATGGTGAAGTTTCGTAGTTCCGACTACCGGAGCTGTGACCTTCGTAAGAAGCCACGCAAGGGATATCTCCGTCATGCTGACATCGTGCTTTTCGGCAAGTTCCGCCACACGGTTTATGATCAGATCATCCTGATCTGCCGTGGCATCGTATTTGAATTTTGCATAGGTATCTTCTGCGGCGCGCTTCGTGTCACCGTCTCCCGGCTTTCTGGAAAGCCTGCCGCTTGCCAATGCACTGTATGGTGTAAGGGCGATATTCTCTTCCTCACAATACGGCACCATTTCCCTCTCTTCCTCACGGAAGATCAGATTATAATGTCCCTGGATGGATATGAACTTTGCAAAGCCTTCTTTCTCAGCCAGCGCATTTGCTTTTGCAATCTGCCATGCAAAGCAATTGGATATACCTATATATCTGGCTTTTCCTGCTTTCACAATGCGGTTCAAGCCGTCCATGATATCGTAAATATCCGTCTGCCAGTCCCACATATGATAGATATAGAGATCCACGTAATCCATGCCGAGATTTTTAAGGCTCGTGTCGATCATGTTCTCTATATGCTGCTGACCTGAAATTCCCTGTTCTATCTCTTCGGGCGTTCTCGGTAGGACCTTTGTGGCAATGACCACATCCTCGCGCTTTGCGAAATCCCTGATCGCTCTTCCGACATACTGCTCGCTGGTTCCACTCTGATAGGCTATGGCCGTATCATAAAAATTCACTCCAAGTTCAAGCCCACGTTTAATGATCTCTCTGGAATGCTCTTCATCGATCGTCCAGCTGTGCTGCCCTCTTGCAGCATCGCCGAATCCCATACAGCCCATGCAGATACGGGATATTGTTAGGTCTGAATTTCCAAGTTTTGTATATTTCATTATGCTACACGCTCCTTTTTCTTATATTTAATCAGCAGCATGGCAAAATTGCCTCCTTCCGCTATAACCGCTCCTTTCTCCCTGTTCTTCAGGTCCTTCCAGTCGACGCGGGGGTCTTTTTTTAATACGTTAATTGTCTCCTTTAAGATATCTACTTCCAATTGGAGCTCGTACATCTGCTTTCTGAGCGATTCGACTTCTTCTGAAGATATCTTTTCATCCATATCCGGTAATTTTCCCGGCCGGATATTTTTCGTGTTCATCAGAGAAGCTACACCTCCTTGAAGATATCGCTTTCGCCACATATATATGCTGACTCGGCTGTATCCAATCTCCTCTGATACTGATTTTACACTCTCTCCATTCTCAAAGCAACGACGAAGCACTTGCAACTTAAACTCCGCTGAAGGATTTCTGGGATGTTCAGTGGTGTTTTTTAGTTTAAGTTTTTTTCGTTTTTCTTTTGTTTTTCCTTCGTTACGAATCCAGGTATACAGGTGTTTTCTGCTGGGATAACCAAATCGACGTACCGTATCCGTAACAGATCCTATCTCATGAAAAACATGCAGTGCCTTTGTCCTCTGTTCTTCTGAATACATCATTGACTCCTTTCAGAGCCCTATATGTGTCCAGGTTTTTGTCCGCACCCCCGGCTCAAATTTTGTTTCGCTTAGTTCTGCCATTTCATATTTGTTTAAGGTTACTTAAAACAAAGAAACCCGCCGCAATGTTTTGAACCATAACCGGCGGATTACATATAGTGCTTATTGCACAAGCGAAAATGTCACTTCCACATCCCCGGTACCAAGCGCTTCTAAAAGACTTTCTTTGGTCACACCTTCAATGACGGCCAACTTCGTAAAGTTCCATGAATTGGTGCCATAATAGATTGTGATCTGATTTCCTTGATAGAGAATCACATCGCCAGCGCCCACGCTGATTTGCGTGTCATTTCTCGGCAGGTCAGTTCCCAATGGACCAACCTTCTCCATCTCGGCATAATCAGACATCTGTACCGTGATGGGCTGTTCCTGCAATAATGCGAGGAATGCTTCGGCGGAAGAATTATCTTCCGGGGTAGCAATCAAAGCTACATCGCCAACCGTAATTTGTATTTTCACAGACTCTCTCTCCTCCAATCCAATTTCTGACTCATGCTCCTGCACCATCGACTTCTGCTGGGATTCCGACCTTTCTGTATCGTGACTGGCTCCACAAGCTGCCAATAGCGTGAATAACAAAACCAGCAACACAAAAAATCCGGCTCGTTTCAGAGGAAGCCGGAGAAAGCCGAATTCCTGCTTATTCATCAAACAGCCTTTCCTGCTTCAAAGGCTTTTTTCATAGCCGAACTGCCCTGAATGGTGCCGATATCGGTTGCATTGCCGCCGAAGATGACGCCGGAAAGGTGTGCTTTCGGGAAGCAGGCAATCCAGCCTTCCAGACCGCTGGCAGCACGAGTCCAGACCGCATCCCCATCCTCTGCGGCGGCTGCGATGAAGTAGATATCCCGGAAGGCGTAATCGGAAGGATACAGCGGATTCGCCCGATCCAGCAGCGTTTTCATCTGACCGCACATCTCATAATAGTAGATCGGCGTGGCGAATACCAGCACATCGGCGTGCAGCATCTTCTCTTGAACGATTTTGTCAGCATCATCGTGAATTACGCAGCGCTTCGTTTTCTGACAGGCTAAACAGCCACGGCAGAACTGAATGTCCTTGCCGATCAGGCTGATTTTCTCAACCTCATGTCCGGCTTTCTGTGCGCCTTTAGCAAATTCCTCGGCCAACGCATCGGAGTTACTGCCCTTGCGGGGGCTGGTAGAAATAATCAAAACCTTTTTACTCATGATAAGTACCTCTTTCTTATAAAAATTTTCCGAACCGATACAATTCGTCCCATTTTTCTTTGGATTGGTTGGCATCGCCATTGGATGTGAAGATTCCAGCGTTTTCTACCTTCCAGTATTCCACGATGGCCTGATAATACTGGGCGATGGCAGGGCCATAGACATAGGCACTGCCGGAACTCATGATAAGCGCCGTCTTTTTGATATTCTTTGGAATGTCAATGGCATAAGTGCGGTGGATTGCACTCTGGAGCTGGGCGGACAGGGTGAAGTAGTAGATGGGCGACGCAAAAACCAGCATATCGGCGGACAGAATCTCCTGATAGAGCTTTTGCATATCGTCCTTCTGCACACAGACGCCTTTTTCTTTGGTGTGGCAGTATTCGCAAGCCATGCAGCCACGAATATTCATGTGTGACACATTTTCAATCTGTACACTGTGTCCGGCTTCCTCTGCACCTTGTTTGAAGGCATTGACCATATGCATGGTGTTGCCGTTCAGTCGAGGACTGCCGTTCAAAATAAGAATTTTCATTTGCATAAGTTCTCCTTAAAGAATTTTTCCATTTTATCAAAGGGAATCACATCTACCTGATCATAGAGATCGGTATGCACAGCATTCGGGATAATGAGCAGTTCTTTGTTGTCTGTATAGGGGTTATCCTTTACCATATTGGCAAAAGCATCCTTGGAGAAATAGCAAGAGTGCGCCTTTTCACCGTGAATCATCAGCACAGCACTGCGGATTTCATTGCTATAATGCAGAATAGGCTGATTCAGGAAAGACATACAGCCAATCACATTCCAACCGTTGTTGGAATTCAGACTGCGGGGGTGATAGCCACGCTGGGTTTTGTAGTAGTCATAGTAATCCTTCACGAAAAACGGTGCATCCTCAGGCAGTGGATCGACCACACCGCCGCCCAAGGCATAGTTTCCGTTCTTGTAATCCATTGTCCGCTGGGCATTCAGCGCTTGCCGCTTGGCATATCGGGCATCGGAAGAATCCTCAGAGTCGAAATATCCCTTGGCGTTGACCCGTGTCATGTCGTACATGGTGGAAGCAACGGTGGCTTTGATACGGGTATCCAGCGCCGCTGCGTTCAGCGCCATGCCGCCCCAACCGCAGATGCCAATAAGGCCAATTCGCTCAGGGTCTACATTGTCCTGAACGGAAAGGAAATCGACAGCCGCTTGAAAATCCTCGGTGTTGATGTCGGGGGAGGCCATATAGCGGGGCTGACCGCCGCTCTCGCCGGTGAAGGATGGGTCAAAGGCAATCGTCAAAAATCCACGCTCTGCCATAGTTTGGGCATACAAACCCGAGGACTGTTCCTTCACAGCACCAAAGGGGCCGGAAACAGCAATAGCCGCCAGCTTTCCCTCTGTGTTTTTGGGCGTGTACATATCCGCTGCCAGTGTAATACCGTAGCGGTTTACAAAGGTCACTTTCTTGTGGTCTACCTTGTCACTCTTGGGGAAAGTCTTATCCCAATCGTTCGTCAACGCCAGTTCTTCTGTTTTCACCATCATAAAATCCTCCTAAATTTCTCTAATCAGTTTTGCAGGGACACCACCATATACGGTCTTTTCCGGCACGTCTGTCGTGACCACAGCTCCTGCAGCAATCACCGCACCATCTCCAATGATAACGCCCTTGCATACCGTAGCATTTGCCCCTATCCATACATTTTTGCCAATATGAATGGGAGCCGGTATCAAATTACCTCGGCGGTTTGGATCAAGGCTATGATCCAGTGTAGCAAGTACTACATTGTGTCCGATCAATGCGCCATCCTCAATGGTAACGCCACCCTGATCCTGGATCTTGACACCAGAATTGAAGAATACATTTTTCCCGATTTTGAGATTTTTCCCGCAGTCTGTGTAGAATGGCGGGAACAGCGAAAAGCTGTCATCCACCTTCCGCCCGGTGATTTGCCGCATCAAGGAAACAATTTCACCAGCAGTGTGGTAGCTGCCGTTCAGTTCCATGGTCAGCCGAATCGCTTTCTCAGAAAGCGCACACATGCATTGGTGTTCTTCTGAACCTGCGATCACTTCTTTTCCGCTGTCCATATAGTTTAGAAATTCGTCTAAAGTCAATTCAATCTCACCTCTTAATTCTATTTTAATCTAAAAGTACAAAATAGCAAATTGTTATAAATTATGATTAGTCATTCTTGAAAAGAATATCTGTGCATACTATAATGGAAATATTACGAGAGGAGGATATTGGATGGAACTGCGAGTGCTACGATACTTTGTGGAGGCAGCCAGAGAAGAAAGCATGACGGGTGCAGCACGGAAACTTCATGTGACCCAGCCGACCCTATCCAAACAGATCAAGGAGTTGGAGGAAGAATTGGGGCAAAAGCTCTTTGTCCGAGGAAATTACAATATTCGCCTGACCCCGGAGGGAGAAATTCTTTATAAGCGAGCCTTGGACATTCTTGAAATGGTGGACTTGACCGCCACTGAGTTCGCTTCTATGAATGCGTTTAACGGTGGAGACATTTACATCGGGTGTGCAGAATCGGATGGGATGTCGTTGCTTGCCAAAGCCGCCAAGCATCTTCGGACAGAATATGAAAATCTGCACTTCCACCTGTATAGCGGAAATGCAGAAACGGTCTGTGAGCGACTAGATAAAGGGCTGTTGGATTTTGCTGTTGTTGTTCAGAATATTGACCTGTTCAAGTATGCGTATTTGGATCTGCCTGTTACAGATACTTGGGGGCTGATTATGCGAAAGGATAGCCCCATGGTGTCCAAAACTGGGGTTGCCATAGAAGAACTAACGGAGCTACCCCTCATCGTGTCCAGACAGGGAGCTACCAACGAAATGCCCGAATGGCTGCAAAAAAAACTATGACCGGCTGAATATCGTCGCAACCTATGATCTGATTTATAATGCTTCCATTTTGGTGCGGGAGGGCCTGGGCTATGCGCTGGGGTTTGACAAGTTGGTCAACACCGGGGCGGAAAGCATCCTGTGCTTCAGACCCATCATCCCGACGATCAGTTCTCCCATGCGGCTGATATGGAGAAAGGAGCAGCAATTCTCCCGAGCAGCCAAGTTGTTTTTAGGTGAAGTAAGGAATATTTGCAAATAAATATATTTGGCTTTGCAAGTAAGCAGTAAAGGGGCGACAACATATCTCTGGCAAGAAGGAGAGCATGAAATTCTTTCTGTAATTTGGGGCCTTTCATGAGATGAGATATATCTGAATGGGAAAAACTTCCCTTCAGCACCTGTCTACTGTTTATCAGAAATCGGCTGGCATGTCAAGGACACCCGGCAATTCCGGGCGTTTCTGGTTTCGGCATATCAGCTGATTTTTTCTATTCTGGAATCCTGTCCGGGTACATGATCGCCAGTTCTCCCAGGATCTGGCCCCACTTCCGGATCGGCATCGTCCATTTTCTGGTGGCTTCGAACGTGGCCAGGTACAGAGCCTTCAGAAGTGACTGAGCGCTTGGAAATACGGGCCTCTGACGGTTCAGCCTGCGCAGCGTGGCATTCAGCGACTCGATCGCATTGGTCGTGTAAAATGCCTTCCGAATGTCCGCGGAAAACTTGAAGATCGGAGAAACGGCATCCCAGTTCTCATACCATCGTTTCATGGCATACGGGTACTGCGGCGACCATTTTCCTTTCACTCTTTCGAGCTGCTCCAAAGCGGCTTCTTCATCTACCGCTGTATAGACTGTTTTCAGATCTTTGGCGAATTCTTTCATGTCTTTGTTTGCCACATATTTCAGCGTGTTTCGTACCATATGTACGATGCAGCGCTGCTGTTCCGTCTCCGGGTAAGCAGTTGTGATCGCCTCTTTGATCCCGGAGAGTCCGTCCGAGCAGAGGATCAAAATGTCCTGGACACCACGGTTTTTCAATGAATTCAATACAGTGAGCCAGTATTTGCTGCTCTCGTTCTCGCCGATGACCAGAGAAAGGACTTCCTTCTTTCCTTCGGTGTTGATTCCCAGAACCACATATGCGGCCACCTTGTGAACGATACTGTCCTCCCGTACGGAGAAATGGATGGCATCGATGAATATGATCGGATATACCGCGGAAAGCGGCCGGTTCTGCCATTCTTCGATCTGTGGGAGGATCTTGTCTGTAACATCGGAAATGAAGCCCTCCGATGCCTCGAACCCATAGATATCCTGCATCGTTTCCGAGATCTGCTTCGTTGTCATCCCTTTCGCATACATGGAGATAATTTTCTGATCGATGTCAGAAATGTCTTTCTGCCGCTTCTTCACGATTTTCGGCTCGAAGGAAGAATTTCGGTCCTGCGGCACATCGATATCCATACTTCCATAGCTGGAATTGACTCGTTTGCTTTTGTAGCCGTTCCTGTAATTACGGTCCTCACTGTCATCGTTCGTCCGCTCTGACTTTTCATACCCGAGATGGTCATCCATCTCAGCTTCCATCATTTCTTTAATGGTTCCACCGAGAAGATCTTTCAACGCGTCCTGGATATCCTGAGCATTCTGGATATCATATTCCTGCAGCAGTCCCTGAATGATCGCTCGTTTCCCGTCCGTCATTTCCACGTGATGTACGGATTTTCTTTCTCTTTTTGCCATAAACTAAGGCCCTCCATGATTTTGATTGTATCATGAAAGGCCTCAGAAATGAACTTTTACAGAGATTGTTTCATACTCTCCACCAATGCGACATCTTTCCCTGCTCTAAATCAAAGCTTCCTTAAGCTCATTGAGACTCTCAGAAATATTTGCAACATCAACAAAGAACAAATTGACAATAACATTATCGTCACTTAAATATGAAATTATATCGTGGTCTCTCATTTGATCGTTTACGGGATATAACAACCATATTTCAGAAGTTCCATACTTCTTTGAGTAAGCATATATCTGGTACATATCAGCTTGTGATATTCCATAATTCTTGTTTGGGTTATCGACTAAGCTTTTCCACTTCGTGTCCATTATCACAGCGCTGCCGTCACCCCTTGTTAAGACGATATCCGGCCGTAATGCAAATCTCCTCGGCGTATCGAATAAATAATGCCCTTTATCCTGAACGGAGACAGTCCATCCCTCACTTTGAACAGATCTTTTCAACTCCTGGGCCACGTATGATTCAAAAACCTTTTCCATCGGAAACAATAGCGCTCGTGCATTTGTTGATCCTGAAAAAGTTGTGAAGCTTTTGTTCAAAAGAAACACCTTCGACCAGCGAATAAGCATTTCATAGTCCTTTGTGTTTCTATCTTTCACAACCTGTGCGAAATCCTTCTCATAATTGCTAGATTCATCAACTATTTCAAAATGAGTTAAAAGCTGCCTGATTGTCTTCTGGTTTTCCAAACTGTTTGAGATCTGCTGAAGCTTGAGCAAAGTAGCCTTTACTAATCGATTCTCTGCCCGATTAACATGATACTCATCATATGCGACGAAGAACTTTTCTTTATGGGCAATGTTCCGCTTCACGTGCTCCCCAACTATCAGTTTACCCTTATAGTAATTAAGGTTATCTTCCTTCGCTACATATGTAGACTTTATACCATGCTTAACAAGCTGATGCACTTCCTGCAAATACATGTTTATGAAGATCTCATAGAGGTTCATCCGGTCCATCTTGAGATTCGCATCGTTAAACACCTTACTCGGAAAATCCTTCATGCTCCGTAGCATGCGAAGAAAAACACGCTTCGTCTCCACGTTGTTTACGTCTTTTTCTTCTGCAAACGATATTTTCGGAAGGACCTGGACCTGGTATCCATTCTGCATCTGAATCAAACCAACATAGTTTTTTACAGAAATAGTCGTTCCTATGTGTCTACGATATCCGATCTTCAGGAAATCCAACGCATCGGCTTTTTCTTCATCCGCTTCATAAGAGTGAATAAAGTCCTCAAGATCATGAAAGGTCTGCTCTGGAAGATATGCATATTCATTTTTGTAGTTTTCATTGCACGTTATGGAGTCAAACTCCTTAACTTCCAGTAATTTGTTCACGCCGCTTCCCTCTTAAATCTGCTGGTAACTTTGAATTTTGTAAAATGCCGTTAGATTGATTTCGTACTTTGTATCTCCAAGGTCAAGGTCTGGGCTGCCCCTAAACAGATCCTTCATGATGATCTGACTGTCTTTTATGAACTTGTATTGTTCATCCTCTTTTCCGTTATCGCCAAGGATCAACTGGATCTTGCTATAATCCTCGTAGAAGTATTCCTGCAGAAGCGGGATGACGTTCTTTAGGAAGATATCTGCCAAATTATCTATTGTTGGATCAGTCTTAAGACTAGTGAAGAATGCATGCCCAATAGTATGTTCTCTATCAAATAAGTACTCAATTCTAGCGTTTATTTTATCAAGCATTTCTGCAACATCTAAAGTCTCTTCTCCCAATTCTATTTTGTCTGATCCAATTGCAGTCAAAACTCGCGATTCCGGCATCATTTCCACGAAATCAAATCTTCTCCTAAGTGCCGTGTCCATAAGAGCAATTGACCTGTCCGCAGTGTTCATTGTCCCCAAGATATAAACGTTATCTGGCACGCTAAAACTTGACTGGGAATAAGGTAACGTAGCAGACATAACTTCATCCGCCCCTTTTCGTTTGGTCGTCTCGATCAGTGTGATCAACTCACCAAATATTTTTGAAATATTACCACGGTTTATCTCGTCAATAATAAATACATATGGCTTGGTATTTTTCTCAATTTTTGTTTCTGTCAAGGACGCATTATTCTTTGAAGCCACAGCCATGATATCTTCAACAGCCATTCTAGGAACTCGAGCAACTGTTGGTCTGTGCAGCTTCTTACCTTCATTGATGGAGATAATGTTCTCCTCTATATCTGTGGCAATCCACTGTACTGGCCGTGAAACTTTATACTCAGTTTTATTGGCAAGTTCTTCTGGGTCACCCTCACCGATGATACCTATACCATCAATCATCTCACGGGTCTTAAAGGATAAAACGTTATCTCCTGGTTTCATATCCTCAACAAATTCTTTGACGCTTGTATCTTCTGAATCAATGTCAAATCCAATACGCATATTACCTTCCAGGAAGCATTCCTCTTTAACGTTATTCTTACTTCCACTCTTTATTGTAATCTTCCATATTGAAGCATCAGGCCGAATTTCAAAAGACTTAGATTTGACTTCAACTTCAGCTGCCGTTGAGCAAAATCTCTTAAAAATACCGTCTTCTATACTGTATGCAATCTCCTCCTTCTCCTCGTCCATTATAGGCTTAATACCTTCTATGAATTCTTCATAACCGTAGGACTGATGGAATGTTGTAAATGCAATACGCCCTTCGGAACGAAGCTCTTTATAGCGATTTAATACATGGCTATACTCCTCTTCCTGAACGTCCTTGAGATGCCTATTATCACAAATAGCCACAGCAAAAATTACTGAATTATATGTTTTCCCGGTACCCGGAGGGCCATATAAAATCATATTTTTTTCAAATCTATCCGCCATGACTGTTGTATCCTTCCCTTTCATGTCCTCAAAGAATCCTTCAAGATCTAACTCATTAATAGCTTCTCTGAGGGGTTCTCGTAACTGCCATACCCACGAACCGTCCTCATGTTTCAAAGTGCTACGGCCAACAAATAGAACTGTCCAATAATGTTTGCCATCATCGTCTTCTCTAACAGGGCACTTCGTTTCGTTCGCGATCCAACGCCCAACGTGTTGAGCATTCTGATTGTAATGTCCTTGTGTATTACCGTACTGTTTCTCAATCTGTGTGCAAGTTGCTTCACCGCCCATCTGGAAAATGTAATATATCGTATCTAGGTTTTCAAACTTCACTATACTTGGATCTGAGATGCACCACTTATACTCATCCTTTGTAATTCCCGGGTCATACTCTCTAAGTGGTGGCCAGTATTCATCTTTTTGATCACTTACTACGTGATCATAATAAACTTTTAAAGCTCTTGCAGCCTGAACAATTTTTTGAAGCATCTCATCATTTGATGAAACGTCATCTCCGCTAATGCATCGAGAAATTTGCACCTTTTGAATTTCTTTTTTTCAAGCATCTGCTTAATAACAGAAGGGTCAGTGATCTCAGATGCACCAAACTCGCTATCAGAATTGTTTCCTCCAAGAAAATACTGAAGGCCATTGTCAGTATCGAGTGGAAGGTCCAATGATTTATAGTGTTTATCGTAATCTTCTTTTTTGGCAGCGGTATCCCTTATTTCGAGGCTAACTCGATAGCGTGCCTTGCCAGAATTCTCATCCTCTTCAACAAAAATAGAAATACTCTCTGGTGATTGGGTATGCTCTGGATACTTCAGTTGCGCCAATAAATAATTTCGAACCTTGGTATAGGATGCATCTAACCAATTACCTCCATCTATTATAAAAGGTCCACATTTTTTTGAGCATTCATCTCCGATCTCTTTGAGCGTTTTTATAGCACTACGCCCCTTTTCCTTAAGATTGAGTAGTGCCGGCTTTTCTTCCACTGATGCTTTTTCAGGGCTTTTATATACTTTCCCCGCATTCTCCGTTAAATAATCCAGCAAACCAAGGCAATCTACTTTTGACTTATTGCCTTTTTCTAATTCTAAAAGACTTATATACTGTTCCAGTTCTTCTGGAAGACTACGTGCTCCTTGAATATTGCCTTTTACACCATGTTCCTGCATTACAGAGAGTGGAATTTCATTATCATTAAATTCACGAATTTTTCTTAACCTCATATATTGGGAAGATTCTTTTACATCAAAGTTTTCTCCAACTACAAACTCGCTGTCGTCAATCAGTTCAGCATTTTCACTAGTAAGGTTTGTAGCAATTACCTCACAGCAAAGTTTTATTGCGGATATAGGTGCACTTATATAAACATAAACAATGTCGCCTGCCTCAATACTTTTGACTCTCTGCGTCCAATCTATTTCATCTAATTTGCTATACGCCCCAATAACGTCATAACGATTCATATTACTAGGAATAATCCATTTTTTCATGATGCTCGCCTCTCTTTAGACACAATATTACAAATATATTTTAACACACCTTTTTAGCAACATAAAGCGCTAGTTGACATCATTCCTGAGTATTCCGGAGTGAAATCCATCACCTGTCCGGCCATTGGAAATCACCATTCCGGTCAAACGGAAATCAGCATTCCAGAGATGGAAATCACCAATATCCTTTCTTAGAATAGTGATATGCACCTT
>NZ_VUMZ01000015.1 GCF_009695915.1 Hornefia butyriciproducens
AATGGTGGTTTCCACCGCCGGAACGGCGGTGCCGTTGAACCGGAATACACGTATTTATGATTTCCACCGGCCGGACTGGTGATTTCCAGTTCACCGGATTTGCGCTTTCAGCGCACCGGAATATTCAACTGTCCTGTTCGTATAAACAAATCCATCTGTATGTTCCCTTAGGGAATCTCTCTATATCTGAAAAACTTGTGTCGCGCAACATGATATGTGGGTGATCTAACAATTCATCATTATAAAGATAAATAGTTGCTTTTGAAGCTGGATCATCCTCTGAAGGAGCCAAAAACAGAAACTGTTTTTTAAACATAGTAAAGAAAAGCACACCATCAATAATCTGCTGATCTACGGTAATCTCATCATATGATTCCAGAATCTCTTTTACCGTCATCTTTTCATCCAAAACTATGTTCACGCTTATTCTGTGCCGCGGCAGCAACCGCTTCTTTTGGTGGAACTGTGAATCTATCACCTAATACTTTCTGGACGTATTCGGCGGCATCATGCGCAGATTCCACATTTACAGCATTCGTAAGACTATCAACCGCATTTGAAAGTCGATCATGAAATGTCGTCATGTATGAACTACTACTGTCCTTCATCTTCCTAAAGACGTCTGTATACGGTGTGACCGGAAGATTCCTTTTTATAGACCATATACGATTCCAATTACCGTCATATGTATACGTGAATTGGTCCAAAATAGCTTTCATCGTTTTCTGTAATGAAAGTAGATCATCGTTCCCTTCACTAGTAGATTGCGCAGAGAAACAATCACATGCAAGAAGAGTTAATCCAATACTCGGTGGTACCTCATGATCATTTGTTGAACCAGAATATTTTTCATTTCTCCATTTTTTAATAAAGCAGACGATTCTGCGAAGCTGGTCGTTTCCATTAATCTTTCCGCACAGATAATCATTCAATCCATCTGGATCAGCTAATTCCCAAGAATAATCGGAACCGTATTCTTTTCCTCTGGCGAGATAGACATTGGAACTGTCTTCTGCGTAGAGCGGAAGATCTATATGTAACCACTCTTCTCCGTTTTCAAAATATGAAGCTCTAACGCAAGGTTCCTTAATTGATACTGATCTCGAAGAAATATTAATAGAATCTCTTAAGTAACCCTTAACCTTCCGTGGATCTGAATTATTTGAAGTACTTAACGGAATCATTACAGCAACATCACGATCCACAACATCATCTTTAATCGTAGTGTTATACTTATAGCTACCCTGATCAATCATCCGAATATCGCTCTTGGTAATAGTGATGCCATAATTCTCAAGAATGCCAGGAAGGTTGGACTCGATATCTCTCTGCAACTTTTCTCTTTTTTCTCTCAAGGCATGCGTTTCTTTATCTATCCGTATATCTTTATAAAAATCAGCAAACTCCTGTTTTAATTTCATGGTATCTATCCTCTTAATTGACAAGTACTTTTGCCATCTCTAATAATTTTGAAAACTGCTTTTTGAATTCATCTAAATTCGTATCAGGCCCCCAACTAATTCGTATTGAATCCTCAATTTGCTCGACAGAAATTTTCATGGCTTTCAACACATAGCTCGGTTCATAACTCTTTGAAGTACATGCCGATCCATTAGATATGCTGCAATATTCCTTTGTTGAAAGCATTAACGCTTCCGAAGAAACTCCTTGAAGGCAAAGGTTAACCGTTGAATCTAAGCAATGCTTTTGGTCTCCATTGAACGAATAAGTAAGCCCTGATTCTTTCAAAATAGCAAGTAATGCAGTCTTTACCGCCTTTGTTTTTATAGAGTTATTCTTGTATTCATCTGCTGCAATTTCACAAGCCTTGCCACAACCGCCAACTAATGCAACCGGAATTGTTCCGGGACGAATACCGTGTTCTTGCTGTCCTCCGTACATAATAGCCTTGACAGGCGGCAGTTTATATCCGGTACGTCTTAAAACAAGCACTCCAACGCCTTGTGGTCCTCTTAATTTGTGAGCACTGAATGAGAGCATGTTGTACTTTGCATTCCGTAACTCCTGCACAAGTTTTCCACAACTTTGCGTTGCATCAATGTGGAACAGAATATCTCTTTTTCCTAATTCAAGGCCCAGTTCCTCAATTGGCTGAATAATACCTGTCTCGTTGTTAACATGCATTACGCTTACAAGAAGCGTATTGTCACGAACCTTCTCTACAATCTTCTCCACACTTACTCGACCAGTAGGCTCCGGATCAATGATATCGATTTCAAATCCCCTTCTTACCATTGATTTTGCAGTTTCAAGAATTGCCTTATGCTCTATAGAAGTAGTGATAATGTGATTCTTTCCGCTCTTCAGCGCATATTCCTCTAAGCCTTGAATTGCAATATTATTACTCTCTGTGGCTCCACTTGTAAAAAACACTTCAGAGGATGAAATGCCTAATAAACCAGCAACATCTTTCCTAGCATTTTCAACTATTACTCTGGCTTGATCACCATGATCATGTGTACGGCTATCTGCATTTCCAATGTGATTTTTATATATATCTATCATCGTAGCTAATACGCGTGAATCAATTGGCGCAGATGCATTGTAATCCAGATAAATACTCATACTTGTTCCCTCACAGCCAGATTGATTAAGTCCTCAATACTTTTAATAAAACCTGTTCCGCACAAATATGAGATACCTCTTTCCAAATTTAGGCGGAAATACTTTGAAACAGTATCATCATCTGTTGGCAATCCCATGTTTATGCACCACGACTTAATCAATGCCTCATAGATTTCGTAATAGTCTCCGCCAAAAGTGAACCAAGACATTTCCAGATTGCTATCATTAACAATAGGGATATCCGTGGGTACCGTCTTTTCTGCGAGAGAATATATCAAAGCCCATCTGCATAATATATTCCAGTTTTTAATGCCAGTCTTTCCTTTTAGTCTGGCAAGTTGATCTTTTGCCTGTTGCGATAGGCGAACTTGTTTAATAATCATTTTCCTTGAAAATACCCCTTTATAATTGTCGTGCTCTGAGTTTCTTCATCGTACTCAAGTGTAAACTCATCACCCACATAATCTTTCATCAAGCCATAATAATAGCTATCAATTTCAGAATCTGTAGAAAGAATTATTGTCTGGTCACTCGCCTTTGGAAAATACGTTGTGACTAATGACTTTCTGTGCATCGAGTCCAATCGTGACAAAGGTGTATCGATGATCACGGGGAGTTTTTTTGCAGAACAGATAGCCAATGCCCACAAGATTGCAATAACCATTAATTGCTTCTCACCAGCCGATAATGACTCTTTTGCCACGAAATTCCCTTGTTTATCTATGTAACTTAGGCCAAGCGACTGAGGATCCACTTTGATTTGGCTAATGAGATTTTTCTTATTTGCCAGCTTTTTATAGCAATCTGTAATTGTTTCTCCAAGAGCGCCGGTTTTTCTTTTCTGAAGCTCAACAGAGAATTTATCAATAATTTGAAGTGCAATATTTGAGTACTTTAGTTGTCTTTTAGCATCGTCTGTCAACTCTGCAGCCGCTAAGTATCTTTCAACTATACGATTGTATTCAGATGTCTTAATTGCTAATTTAGATTCAAGCTCAGCTCTCTTTTGATCAAGCGATGTTTTTTTGACCTGCATTTCTACAAGAATATTTTCTTGTTTCTTAATCTCAGATAGTTTTGCATTAAGTTCTTTCTCATTAATGTCCAATGAAAGATAACTATCTACTTCGTCCAGCTGATGTTTTAAAAGACGTTTCCTTTCCAACACATCAATGGCTTGTTTCTTTTTTAGGGATAGTAAATCTTCTGCCAAAGAATTTGCTTGGAACAACGCATGGTCAGACAGTTTATAAACTGGAGTGGTTTGACTTTCAAAAGCATGTTCCTTTACATAATCAACGAACTCTTGATTTGCAGAAACATCTTCAGCGTGTAACTTGTTATACTCACATAACAAAGTTTCAAGCTGGCCAAAGGCTTGCTGCATAATCAAATCGTCATGCTCATCTTCCGCTGTCAATTTAATATCTCTAATAAGTTTTTCGACCAATAACAAGGGCAGCTCACCAGATGCAAGCTCAATTAATGTACTATTGTTCTGTTCTAGTTCCGCAGTTAACTCCGCTCTTTTTTGAACAAGAGATTGTCGTTGTTTAAGAGCATTTCCACCTTTGACCGCATATTCTTGATGAAGAAGTTCTATTTGATCTATTTGGCCGGTTATTAGCTCGATTAGTTCTTCAACCTCTTTTTTTCTCTCTGTTAGTTTCGCAGTCAACATTTCTTGCTCTGCTTTGCATTCTTTCAATTCAGCAGGTACATCTTCTCCCTGGATGTTTTTTTCTGTTCTTCTCACACTTCGAAGCAAATCGTTTTTGAGAACATCTAAAACCGTGATACCCAACATTGCACGAATGGACTCTTTCATTTGTGCATCAGTATCATCTACGGCTAGTTCCGCTATTTTTTCTCCATCAAAGAAGTAAAAACTTGACAATGCACTTGGAAGAATATTTTCAACAAACATCTGCCAATTCTTAGTCAAAAACGAATTGATCTTCCCGTTCTGCTTAACACTTAAGGTTTCACTGGTTCTTTTGGATAGCGCATTCCATTCTCGTCTTATCAAATATTCTTCCGAACCACGTTCATTCAGGATAAAATCAAGTTCAATATAACAGCGCTGAGTCCAGCTGTTTTTATTTACGTAAGATCTAAGATACTGACCATATGTTTTAAACTTGCTTTCTTTATAAGCTTTAGAGTTCTCGCCATACAATGCCAAGAGAATTGCTTCGAGAAATGTCGTTTTTCCTCGCCCATTCATGCCACCTATTAAAACCACCGGCAAAGTATAAGAAAACTCAAAAGTGTTTTCTCCTTCATATACGCCGAAATTGTTCATGGTTAGTCTTTTAATAATCATTCAGTTTCACCTTCAGCATCTTCATCATTTTCGTCTGCGCCGGCAGGAATGTAGTCCAAAAATTTTTCGTTATAACGTCCACCCATTTCTTTCTTTCGAGTCATCTTCTCAATATAGTAGTTCTGAGCGTCGTTCTCATTTTTGTAGAATGTCTGAGTAATTACACTCTCTATCGAATCAATAATTCCTTTCCTTTGATTAAGCCCGGTAGCATGGTTTTCGATATCGATCATTCTGTACATCATCTCAAAAGCCAGTTCTTCATCTGCATAGTTCTCATTGCATACAGATTTGAGAATATTCCACTCATCTCTGCCAAAGTTTTCTTCATGGATCCAGCTAGGATCCTCAAAGGGTATCCCAAATACTTCTTCATAAATCAATGGGAGAGCGTCATCGAACTCGTGCTTTTCAAGCACCCAAATTCTTCTTATCGCCTGCAATTCCTCTTTGCGTATCAACTCAATACGGTGAAATTCCTCAGGCCCAGAAAGTCTTATATTTTTTTGTATTTCTAATAATCTTCTAAGCCATTGTTCACGTACTTCCTTCTTATACGGTCCATGAAAAAGCCTTCCGTAATTCCCTTGTAAATCGCCATGCATTCTTCTGAAGCTACGCCTTTCACGATCCCCTTTTTCATCTCCAAATTCATTGCGGAATTCAAGCAACGGGGTCATCCATTCCTTTTCATCATCATTTGCAATCATGGCCTCCATCGACTTATCCTTCTCAACCATTGTACAAACCCAGCAGCCGAATCTACTTTTGCCACAAGAAGGGAGAGTATCATCTACCATTAATGGGCATTCATTATCTGCTGTTGCACCCCGATACATAGTTAGTAAATCCATATTGGAATATCCCCATGGATTTTTGTACTGCATCAGGAAGACCCAAACGTCATCATCTGACCATGATTCAAGTGGAGAAAACACTAATTCATTCGCTAATGTGGGATTTGGGCTTAATAATTCTCTAACCCTTTTCTTTTCAAGATTTGCCATAGTACGAGCACGTCTGGAGCTTTCTTGCTTTCTTGTACCTAATACCAAGATTATTTCTCCATGTTCAACGATCTTACTTTTTATGAATGTATTAACTGGCTGTATTTTCAAACGATCTGTACACCAGCGATACTTTCTCCGGGGAAATGGATAACCACGACCGATGAGATTAACCCAAAAAGTATTATTATAATCCGGTATTAATCTCTCTGGAATAAAGGGGAGCATCTTTGCTGTAGCGGCTTCTTTCATAGCTTCCAGAGACTTTTCAACCCATTTAGAAACTACTGGGGATTCGACCAAAGTATCCGTATTCATAATATGAATAGGCTTTGTTCTTTGATATGCAGGAAGATCCTCTATAGCCATCCACACTAATTGAACAGTTGCTGTACTATCTTTTCCACCTGAATAGCCAATCATCCAAGGAATATTATCAGATAGATAAAGATTTTGAATTGTCTTGATCAATCCTTTTATATTTTCAGTGTTTATGTTACTCATGCAAATATCTCCTAGAGTTCTATCATTTTCTGTAGTTGTTCTTCTGCAAAAGCTTCATCTGTAGAAAACGGAAGGCTTATGGCTTTTTTAATCACGTTTCCAATTAATATTGCAGCTCTCTTGTTTGTGATAATTCTTCCGTTTTGATTGATTGCTCTCATGTACCAAGTATTTGCATCTCTGCTCCAATTAATGGCTTCCAGCCTTGTCAAAGACTGTTGCATATTAATATCTTGATTTTGATAAAAAAACGCACCAATTCTTCCAAGCGCTTGTATTACTATGCCTTGAGTAGCAATATACTTTTCTCGCAAATCCTTTTTTGTGACTTCTTTATGCGCTAAATCAGACCATGGCACCATATGCCTGGTAACTGAAGACCAAAACTCAAAAAGAAATGCTTCTGCGTTTTCGTCAGTTCTATTCCCTAAGATTGTCTTATTTGCAGAATAAAACGTATTAAGAGTAAATAAACTAGAAGAGAATTTTCCGAGAATATCTTTTTCTTTATCCGTGTATGTATTAAGAAAGTCGATCCTCTTTATAGCATTCCTTGTGATCACAGCAATTTGATCCCTGGAATCATATAGCTCTGAAATAGAATTCGAGGTTTTTACTGCATTTTTATTTAAATCAGTAAATATCTGTTGGCTACGCTCTAATCCTATATCCGCATAAAAGACAATTGATATCGTTTCGTCACCTAAAGAAGCATCCTCTTTCAAAGCTTCTATAATAGCTGCCTTCCTATGTTGTCCATCATTAATCAAAAATTTGGCGTCCATTGATATTTCAAGGACACCAATACTAGCATCTTCAGACAACGGAATATATCTAAAAGCACCATCAATCGAGGACGCAAGTGCAGAGAAGACATAGGAATCACGATTATCAAGTATATACTTGGTAATAATTGGTATTCTTGACTCATTTAGTTTTCGCTGGGCTCGATATTCCGGCGAGACATATTCTTCTTCTGGCGGAAAGAGTCGTGACAACATTTTCAGCGGAACCATTGCTATGTAATACTCTCTAGTTGCTTGTGATCCCTTTACTACTGGAAACTTATATACAAAGTCCATTATTCATCTCCATAAGCGCAAACAAGATATACTTAAGTATGTGCTACTTAAGTATATCTTGTCCTGGTTAAAAAGTCAAACTAATCCTGTTTTGGGGATGGGTAAATCGAGTGTTAGCTCATTCAAATTGCGCTATGAAAACTTAAGTTTTATACGAGATTCCAAACCTTCCTTTCTTATCCAGTCAAGTACTATTTCATCCAAATCATTGATAGTTGCTTGTCCTGCATTCATCTTTGTTAAGAACGATATGATACCATCATCCAGATTGAGGCTCTGAATTAAAGTTTTTGCTTCACTTAATGCATCTTTTAGATTGCTTAGTTTATCCTTATCATCTCCCCATATTTCAGCTGAATTAATATTTGACAAACATTTGCTTACTCTTTCTGTGTCGATTGCATTAATAGCTTTTAGTGTACTTGTTGTTGTAGAAGTAATTATCGTGAAATGCGAACTCCACTCTTTCCTTATGGCATTTTGTGTATTTTTTAAAGCTGTCTGTGCTGATGCCAAAAGATCCTTATCAGCAAAGCCCGACTTCGTCACCTCTTGTGCAGCTACCAACATACCATTTATTTGAGTTTTAGTGTCTGGACTGACAATAAAGCCAAGCTCTTTGTCTGCATAGTATACAGTATCAATTGCTTGATGCATTTCTTTTACAAACGCCTGATATTTTAGATCTGTCGCTTCTTGTAGAGCTTTGTTCGCTTTTATCGATTCTAAGCGGCGAAGCTCCTTCAGCTCTTCGATTTTTCGATTCAATAAATCAACTATCATGGTTCACCTCACCGCAAACTGATAACTTTATTCAGATCCGACTCAATAGATTCTGATTCCGATCTATATTGATTATCAGTCCCTAAGTTTTCGCCAATAACACCAAGTGCATTTTTTCTTACTGCAATACGCTGATCCAGCTTCTCAACATCCCCATCTAGTGTCTTTAGAAGATCAATAAGTGGCTGCATCGTCGAAATCGGATCCCCTGCAAATGTCATCAGGATATTCAGCACATCACCTTCAGGTAATATTAGTCCGACATCATTAATAGCTTTTGTAATTTGCTTGACACCTTTTTTTACTGCATCTGTTGAAGCAACTGCAATGTTAATCTGGGTTGAGTTAATTTCTCCATAAAAACTCTTTGCAGTATCAACAAGTTCAATAATATCGTCTTCTTCTATTTCATCGCTATCAAAGTGATCATATATTATTTGGACCACATCTCTCGCCTTATCAACTTCTGCCCTTGAAACATCTTTAATACGATCAGATATATCCTTTAAATAATTGAAAACATCACGACGAAGCTTTACAGGATCTTGAAGCTGCATTGTTTCTTCAGCTATTTCTAACCTGTTAGTTTTCACTCTTCTGACCATCCTTGACAATTCTGGCTCATCTAAAACAACAACTGTCGAACCGGAACCTTGAGTAATGTTGAAGTACTGCCTGATTGTCTCTTTATTCCTTGTATCCGCTCCATTCCTGGTAATAAGTGAAACTAATCCATTCCATTCCTTGCTATGGCAATTGTTAGCCTTAGTACTTGTGGTTGATTCAAATAAATACTTTGTAGATAAGTTTTTTAGGCTATGCTCTCTAAACTCTCCACAGAGAATCAGTCTATACATCTCTGCAGCAATGGCAGCTTCAATATATGGTGTTTTTGATTCTTCGACTCTATCACTTACTGCTTTAACAACACTATCTTTAATTTTTGACGCCCACGATGTCACCAAAAAAGCATCGAGATCTGAATCTGGATAATTCCAACTCTGATTTCCAAACTCTCTCCACCTAATAAATGCACTTATAACATTCATTGATTCCCAAGAAGCAGGCATTTGATAAAAGCCCGATCCTTTTGTTTGTCTTTCTAGGCAGAGTAGTTTTTTGGAAGATTTCACTTTGTTTATATTGTCGTCAGAAATCCCTTCAACTTGCCAATTAATAGTCGAGAATAAGAATGAGCACATATCCTCTAAAACAGCTTTTCTTATGAGTCCCGTAACACCTCCTGTAGCGGAGTAATCAATTTCTTTTCCGTTACTCCATTCGGTTAAAATAGCATTGGCTTTGCTGACCCTTTCTTGAACTGCAACCGGAACAGTAGGTACATCCGTTGTAACTTCCGGATTATCTTGCTCGTCTCCTGGATGATTACCTTCTTGATTTGGATCAGGTTCCTTCACTTCACTGAATTTGAGAGTTGGAAGCCCTAATTCTGTAAGAATTGATTCAGGAACACCTGAAACATACGTGATATCTTTTTTGGAGTACTGTTCTGGTTGTCCATTACCCCAGATGCAAAGAATCTTAAGTAAACGATCTGCTAAAGCATCATCCTTTATCTGGTTATGAATCCCATAGCTTAAGGTGGTATTCACATTTACCAAGTTATACTTCACACTCGGGAAATTTTCGGAATTATTGATTATGTCATTTACAACAGGTTCAATTATATCTCGAATGATATATCGAGGAGTTTGATGTCCTTTCGTCAGCCCATAGTTATATAAATACTTAATGCTATTCTTTGTGAATGGGTATAAACACAGTTTTTTGCCGAATCCGATTGATACAAATTCCCATCCGGATCCTTGTTTCACTTCATGTACAGGATAGTCTGCAGGATTAGCATGATTACTTAGCCATGTATTAACAACATCTTCTGTTAATGACATTGTATTTACATATCTGCCAACAAACTCAAATAATTCATTGTCGTCAAAAACATCACTGGGGATATATACATACTGTGTAATTCTATCTTTGTGATTATCACGGAAGTTATTCTGCAGATAATTGCTCGTCGTTCCTACAATTGAAGAGATACGGCAAAGATTATCTGTTGCATTCATTCCTGTATGCTCAACAATTAACGCATCCAAAAGAGCATCATCAACACCCGTAAACGATGTAACGTCTTCAATAAACAGCGTCAAGTTCTTCTCAAGGCGATACAATTCTTTCCTGATATCTTGGAATATTTGCCTAAAATCGCCAGGTTCAATTCCTGCACACCGTTGAATAACATCATTTACAAATTGGTTCAAATATGAGGCAAGAACACTAGCAGACTCTGCACCAGTTTCGTCAGCCATAAATTCTCTTGCCATTTTTTCAGCTTTAGGATCAGCCCCAGCTCGATGAATATCCTCGAATAGATCTGCAGAAACATAAAAGTCTCCCGGAAGGAATTGTGCTATCGTATCACGGTCAACAAGAGTATGTTCAGCGATCTTTGAATACATCCGTTCAATCGGACCTTTCTCTGACATTAAATGATCATGAACAACTTCATTGTTTAAAAAAGCTTCTAATCTCTTCCGTTTGACATTTGTTATCTTAATCGGATGACTATCATCGTCATTATGCAACTCAATTATGAAATTATGATAGAGCATGTCTTTGAGTTTATTCTCATCAACAAAGACAGATGCCTTAACTAACCGCTCATAGATTTCTCTATTTGCAATTCCTTTGACTTCTGGTTTCTCTAACAACTGTCGAATTGTTCCCTTTAAAGTGTTGTCGCTTCTACGAATAAATAAAACAACTTCATTATCAGGCTTTACTTGTTCGAACTTTGCTTCAAACCACCGAATCAAATGAGACTTTCCAGTACCACTCTGTCCATAAACAGCAATAAACTGATGCTGGTTGTTCGGATTAAATACATATTGATCAAACACTTCTTCTTCTGAATAGTTTTTTCCACCTGACGGAAGGATGTCAAACTTATTAAGAAGATGCAATCTATTAATAGCGACATGCGTTGCAAGGAAATCACCTTGTGAAGCAGTAATCGAGTCGGGTTTCACAACATATGAAATCCGATCTCTAGCAATATTTATGTCCATAAAGGTGCCTCCTATTTACTAATGGTAATGTTTGTTACAGTTCCTGTAATCGCATGTGCTTTTAACGGATATAAATTCCATATATCTTCTTGATCCAATATGTGCTCTAATTTGATGCAACCGGAATCATGAAGAGCACGAAGTCCATTGGATACGCCGTAGTTAATCTTTCGATTCGATGGATTCGTATCAATAACAATGTTGCAATAGGGACGTAAGCGCTCGATAAACTCTCCGAAAGAATAACGCTTTTTCTTTTCAAAGCCCGCGTTATTAATTAAATCCTTAAGAAATACATCCGTATTTGGTATTAAAAACATGTCTTGAAGATAGCCAAATCCCAAAAACGACACCCAGAATCTCCAGGCACGCATTGCCATAGCATCTACAGGTCTTCCTATCAGCTGACTCATCTGAGGTGCCATCGCAGCAACATTTTTCTCGCCACTAAGGACTTGATTACCTAAACTATAATAAGCAGAAGTAACTTGATAAAACAGTCCATTTTTAAATTGCTCAAGCTGTCCGTTGATGTATTTCCTCATAGTTTCAATCGACTTTATGACATCCGGATTAACCGCAAGTGAAATCATATTGTCAGAAATTGAGATTAGTTTTAATTCTTCAGCTGCATTCCTATAATCCGCATAATATGAAGACCCATTGTGCAGGAATTCTGGCTCCATTCTCTCCTTTAAATCAGAACTAGAAATTGGCCTCTTTTCGACAATTTTGCAAAGTGTAAATACCCTTTCAGGTATTGCAGGTGTTGCCATTCGATCATTAAACATACTGACCACCTTCTTTCGAGCATATTACATTTATAGGCATTACGGGTCCGTCAATTAAATCTGTAAATACCTTATTAAGTGATTCGAAGTATACGTTCTCTTTAATAATGTGAATCAAGCGGATAAATGATTTGTTAGAAAGATACTGTCTCACCATTTTTAACTGATTATAGACATCTCCTTCCTCGCCGCTATATACAATTGCGACTAAACCTGAGACGTAATAGTAGCACGACTTCGACATAAGATCTCTTAATTCGCTGCAATCAATTACCAACAAACTGTTTCCAGAATGGCTGGCAGATGTCCCCTCGTTCAGCTTTAGATCCGATTCTGTTATTAGAACAGACAGTCTTTTCTTCTGAAGCTCTTCTATCAAAGACACTCTTTGTTTTTCATCCGCATAAACTACCATTTCATAAGCCGGCCCGAATAGCGCCAGCTGATCCATTGCGAGTTGCTTCACAGGTTGTGTAACTGGCCTTTTTAGTGAGAATTCATAAAAATCGCCTTCTATTGCCTCGTCGTGGGCATCACAACCAGCGCAGAACTCTGATACCTTATCGTATGTTTCATAGAACATTTCTGACCAGCAAGACTTCCCGCTTTGTGAGATAGCTTTTTTTATTTGTTTAAAAGCTTCATTGTAGTAATCCCATTCTTGAGTACGAACAGATTCAATTTTTTGTTGCAGAACACTATCATTCGTTCTAAGCAAATCATCATTTATGCTTACCACAAAGATGTAATTATCGTTTTGTGGTAATACTTCCATAATGCTGATCATGTTATATCTTCTTAAAAGAAGAAGAACATAAATGTTCCAGTTCATATCTGTATCTGAAACCGGAGCATCATCAAATTCATCAACAACATTGTATTTAGGCTTAATTGATGTATTTATGTTTGTATAATTACCAATGCGAATCGAGAGAGGACTATTATACATGCTATCCCATCGTCCTATTATTTTTTCCGTTGTCAAAACTTTTTTATTGATCCGGTTAAATGTAATAGTTGTATCTTCCGGACAGATGCACATAACACTTAAACATGGAAGTTTATCTCTTCCACCACGTCCCAACTCTTGATAATAGGCATTCGGATTCTGAGGGATATACATATGGAGTACAGTTCGTACGTCACTTTTATCCACCCCGACGCCAAACGCGGAAGTTGCGATCATAATTTCAAACTGATCATTGACCCATTCATCAATTAATTGTTCGCGTTTCGTAGATGAAGTTAAACCTGTAAATGTCCTTATATTGTTAATTCCGTTTTCCGAAAGATATGATTTAATGTCCTCGGCATCAGAAGGTCTGGTTACATAAACAATCATTGGATGAGGTAGTTTCTCAACCAGTTCAAGCATTTTTCTTTTCTTATCAGTGAAAGACTTTGCTTTGATCAACATATAACGCGGTTCATGCCGAAGGGCATCACAGCGGATCTCTATCCATTTATCATCTGTAGCAAAAAAATCTTTCAAAATATCTATACAGCTACGTTCATATGTTGCAGATAAGAGAAGTGTTCTGAGCCCAGGATTAGTCATCATAAGTTTCCTGCGCCATGATTCTAAACATTGATAATCAACTCGAAACGATGCTCCCCAATCAACTACAATATGGGCCTCATCAATGATAATATTCTTCAAATATCGTTGTTGATTAGCAGTCTTTATGGCATCAGCGAATCTTTGATTCTTTATAAGAGCTTCCGGAGAAATGAATAGTAACCTTGCTGTCTTATTCTTTATTGCATTAATAATCGGCGAAGCCTCTACACCACTGCTATAGTGAAAAATCTCTTCGTCAGCATTCTGGGTATGAATGATTTCTTTTGCTACGCGAACCTGATCCAACGCCAATGAAACAGTCGGAACTATTGCGACTGTTAGCCCAGTGCTTTGATATGCCAAAGTTTGAGTTATTAAGCTTTTCCCCCCACCTGTAGGTAGAGAAACCAGTGTCGTATATCCATCAGGTGTATTCAACGCACCATAAACAGCCAATTTCTGGTTCATTGTTTTAAACTTTGAAAACCCAGTTATTGAATAAACAAGAGGGTCTGTCAACAAATCATACCCTTTATCAATCAGTCTCGAAGCATGATATCCTTCCAGATAAACCTGCTTTACGAAGGTCTCATTTACATATGCAGGAAGTTGGTAACTAGCAAAGTACTTTCCAGAATATTCATCTTTGTTAATCGAAAATGCATTATTAGGAGAAATAACAATCTCATCAAGATGAATGCTTGTCCTAAACACCAAAAGAAAATCTCGTAAAGCAATCAGAAAATCGTTATAGAATTTATGATGCTTTTCATACAAATCAAAAATGTATTTTAACCTTTTGATTGTTCGCATCTTAAATCTATCTTGTGATGAATAATCGATATCAACATCAACCGTAAGATCTTCTCTTCTTTTATTGAGATATTCTTCAACTTGTTTTACAAGAGTATTCTCATCCATTGTTTACTTTCACCATCCAAACAAATGCAGCAGAATCAAGGCTTATTCTGGGGCGTCTAATTGCCTCAAGGATAATCTCTTGTTCCCTTTTCAACTTATCAATCTGTTCATCGTCAATTCCATAAAACTCACCGTTTGCAACCCGAGCAGAGAGTGTTCTTTCCATCTCTTCTTTTGCACCTCGAATATTTGACCGATGCTTAAACTGTTCAAAAGCTTTTTCATATGCAGCTTTTCTTGATGATTCTATTAACTCAATCCAATTTTCTTCTGGGTATTGCTTTTTGAACCAATCAATGTTTGTTCCTGTTATTATGTCTTTCAAATACCTCGCTTCTCTACTGCGTTTACCCAAATGGATGGTTCGTTCTTTTTTAAATCCGGAATTTATTATTTGTAGATATTCGCGGCTGATACTAGAATCACTGTGTGACTCCTTGTTATCAATGCTTATGGGAATAATAACCTGTTCTGACATCAAATAGCTTCTATATGGGCTTAAAGCATAAATTGATACTCCTTTGTCTAAAAGATATGATTCATCTGGCATTAAAGACCATGTAAAAATCAATCCTTTCCAGTTTATTCCCGCAGGAGTTACAAATGCACTCGAACATCCTTTGCAGGAATTCATTGCATTATTAACTATACAATCAAAGATCTCATCTCCTGGAGCAAAGAAATGAAGATAATCATTTTCAATTGCCACTTTCCGAATAAAAGTACCTCTAATTGATCGATCTTGGTTCTTAATGGATTTACTCTTGTTATATGCTTCCTGCACTCCGTTGAGGAATTTGTTTTGCTCACTACTTAAATAGTCATCCCATCTGGGCGGAATCAGCTGAGAGTTTATTGCTGACTTAGGTGAGAATGAAGCAGCAGTATATGTTAATACCCCGGCTTTATTACTGAACCCTCTAAAACCTGCAAGGCTTGCCCAGTTTGTCATCGTATCAGCAAAAAGCTCATTTTCATTTTGTGCATAGTAGTCCGTCAAGCGTTTAAGCTCAGCGTACATAGGGCGAAATATAAAACTCGCAGCATCATAGTTCTGTTCTTTGCGAACCGTCTCTCTCATATCGTCTGCAAGCTTTATTATTGTTGGGATTCTATCAAATAGCCCAAACTTAAAATCGCTCTTTACGGCAGAGAGAATCTCCTGATTAATATCTTTCATGATTATCTCCATACCGCTTAATGACTGGTTGAAAATCTTCAGGCCTTTATTCCAAAAGCTAAATAGTGCCTCTTCAAAGGTTCCCTCAGTATGTACGACAACGGAATTGACCACAGGGCGGGACAAATCTCTTTCTAAACGGTCCAAACGGCCGATTCGTTGTTCGATAACATTTGCATCCCAGGGCAAATCTATATGGACTATATAATCAGCACACTGGAAGTTACGACCTTCACCTCCGGCATAATCACAAAGCATGATCCTACATGCTTTTTCATTTTGGAATCTAAAAGCATTCAGCTCTATTTCTTCCACAGACATATCTGCACCGAAAAAGCTTAATTCTTCTTCACCAAAGACCTCCCTTAAAGCATTTCGATAAGCACTAAAGGTCTCTGCATAATTTGTGAAAAGTACAATTTTTTCCTCGTACAGTTCTTCATAAAGAAGGTTGATCACTGACATTATTCGTGTCGAATAATACTCTTCAAATTTATCTGGATCATCTAAAATATCAGTGATATTGTCCAATATTTCATTTTCAAACTGCTCCCAGTTCTCAGCATTAGTTTGTATCCTTAAATCTTCTATTTCCGTCTTCTTGACAAGCTTTTTCAAAACAGCATTAAAAGCCCATGGAGAGCTAAAGAAAGCTCCCATAAGCGGACGAACAACTGTATCTATATCCACTTGTTGGCCACCTCTGTTTAGCCAGTCTGTTAATAACTGATAGCAATAAGATTCATATGTATTTTTTTCTTCATTCAGCTCATATTTTACAGACGTCAATTCTCGCGTTGGAAGAAGCCTTTCACCGCTATCACTATTCTCTAGTATTTTTCTCCTGTTTCTAATAATGCTATTCTCGATTTGATAATTACTGCAGATATAAGAAATCAGGACTTTAGTTTTGTAAATTCCCAAATCAGGATCTTCATATTTAATTTCTTCGAGTAGTTGGTCTAACTTCGGATCATTTAAGCTATCACAGATATCTTCTAAATCATCTTGGATTTCATCAAATAACTCTTCACAATCCTCTGAATCATGCGGATCATTATTATCCGCCAAAACATTTTGATATTCTTCCTCAAAGTCACTTAGGTCATCTAAAACCAAAGCTGTTTTTTGGATAATCCGCCCTTGCTTTTCAATCAAATCACCAAATCTATCGATACTATAAACGTCATATTTTTCTGGCTGTAACAGTCTTAACAAATCCAGATATTCTTCTTTTCTTTGTTGGACAGGCGTTGCGCTTAATAATAAGATGTTCTTTGCGTTTGAACTTATACTGTGTAAGAACCTGTAATAATCCTTAATCTGAAGATAGCGATGCACTTCATCTATAATCACAAAATCCCAACTGGCTTTGCAATCTGCGTTAGATAATTCAGAGATGCTCTTAACAATTACGCTATTATTGTTTTTTCCGCTTCCCAGCGGAATATTGAATTTTAATAACAACTCTGATTTCCACTGCTCTTTTAAGGTTTCCGGAACAATAATTAGCGCCTTTTGATTGGCACGACTCTGCATGAAAATCTTCATTACGGAGACAGCTTCTATAGTCTTACCCATACCCACTTCATCAGCCAGCATGTATCTGCAGGGAGATTCTTGAAGGCATCGCATTATTGTGTTGATCTGATGCGGAAGTAAATAAATCTTTGAGCCTGCTAACTCCTTAAACCCGTACATAGAATTATCAAGGATATTCATACTCCTTGAAACAACCGCATGGCCTAAAAACCAATACGGGTTTTGAAGTTCATAATTCTTAAGCTGAACAGAGGGATCAACTTTACCATTTGTCAGTGAGGCAATGATTTCCTTCTCTGATACGCGAAAAACTTCTTTGCTTTGAATATCCTGCACATAATAGTAATAGTATCCGTCATTGCCCTTCTTTCCGGCTGTTATCTGACAGACTCTGCCCGCATATACTACTTCAGTCCCCACAAACAAACCGCAACGGACGACTGAATCCTGTGGAAACTCTATTACTCCTTTGGGAAGGTCTGAAAAGAACATACGATAATTAAACGGATCATGAACTTTCACCGTGACCGTTCTTTTAAACTCATCTGTTCTTACCACTTGCCCGCACACAAAGACTCTAGGGTCCGTTGTGTTTTCTCTATCTGCTGGACATCTAACATACATTCTTTCGCCAAGCATAATTACCCCTCTTTAATTTGTCTCAGCATAATATGCCGCACAATATTCGTGGTTTGCACAATACTGACACCAAAGATCTGGTTCTTTCGAATACCCATTTTTCTTCAATGAATCCTCCGAGAAAACCTCTTTTAGTTTTTCTTCTGAAACATCCGGAAATTTATCTGCTAAAATGTTCTTCCTAAAAGTTCTTGGGTCTGAAAGCTGTTTGTGTATAAATAGTTCCCTAATCATCATATATTTCCGCTCTTCATTCTTGAGGATAGGGAAGCTCTTTTGTTTGCCATTTATTATTCGGCTTCGAATATTACTTATGGCATCCATCCTATTAACATTCTGTACATATGGGAAATACCGCTTTAATTCATCAAAAGCTTCATTCAACTTTTCAATTAGAATCGTCTCGCTTATCGGAACACCTTGAAGTTCTTCTTTAACCTGATTTTCAAGTAGAACTTCCAAATACTTCATCAACAAGAAATCATCTCTATATACTGTTGTATTCTCAATTAATGACTCAAGTAAAAACCGATATTTACAGATCTTAAAGCGATAATAATCATATTCATCAAACTTTCCGAGGCTTTTCAAGCTGACACTAATTTCAGGTAGGCTTTCTAAATACTTCCCTGTTTTTTTGTCTTCATGCTTTACCCGTTTTGCCCCTAACGTTTTAAGAAGATAATATGGTTCTCGTTCTTTATCTCCATCACGTTTAACATAGCTTAATTTAAACTTTGCTCGATTAAATTCTAATCCATATAATAGAGCATACCGTTTAAAATTCTTATACTCTTTTCTTGACCTGACAAATGCCTGGTATTTCCAATCAACAGGTTCTTGAGCGACCTCAAAGAAATCTCCATCTAACGGCCATGGGAAGTTAGACCTATTAACCGAATCAATATCTTCATCTGTAAGGCACGCAAAGTGGTATACAGTGTTTTTATTCTCAGCTAGACTTCGAATTATATCGCCATCGATTTGCTCGAAATTTCTGATTATCCAGTTCGCGCTCTTCCCGGGTTTTGTCTCCTGGACAAGGTATATCGACATAGTCGCCTTTAGGCACTCAAAGGAAGCGGATGCATCAATGCTTTCGACTTCTTCTAATCTGACCAACACGCGCCTAATAATGTCTGAGAATTCTTCACCTAAATCTCGACCAATTAATACATCGTCCTGCAAATAACGTTTCAGCTTCTTATAAAACTCTTTAAAGTTATGTGGCCGTTTTTCAAAATCCTCATAGAAATATGCCGATAGTTCGTCTAGATCTTGAAGCGCAGATTCCAATAAATCCAGATCATCATTTGATACGGTATAGTAAGAAATATGGCTTACATACTCTTTCTTCGTAGGATCAGTTAGGTGCTTTTTGTTTTTTCGAACCCTTCTTATTCTGCTAGTCATCCCATCTATCGAGGTACAACCTTCGAACAATGCAGCGACGCTTTCAAAAATGGATGACAATTGACCCAAATGATTTTCTTTCAGAATGCCCGCATCCAAACATTCTTTAATATCATTTATATCTGTAATTACCAGTTCATTCTTTGCAGAATCCCACATGTTGGCCACAGCAATAAAGAAGTGTCCGAGTGGATAGTTTAAGAATTGTCTTTCTCCAAACTGTTCAGGGAAGTATATTTTCAAGATATTATTTGCCGAACTATCAGCAGCATATATTTGTTCGCTCATATTTCCCATCGGATTCATAGAATCTGTTTTTTCAGCCTTAGCAAATATATCTGCAACATAATTTGCAAACTCAGTAGTATTATCAAATTCAGTGATCTCAAAAGAGTTACCGAAATTTAGACTGTCAATATCTCCATTTATAAGCTTTCCAAGATTATCTGCCAGCAGATTCCCTTGAAAGCTTACTGGATACTCCATGTTGGGGCGAAATTCTGCTCCGTCAAATTCAACTATAGGGCAATCAAAAGTTGAGTATATGTCTATCCATGTTTGATAGGCATTTTTGTATTGCGGCTGATAGTTGAATAAAAGGATAACCCTTTTGCTTTCTGCAATCTTTTCAATTGCTCTTAACATAATGGGAGAGAATTGATGCACCCCATGTATAACAATTCGATCACTTTGAATTTTACTTAAGTCAATTTCATTGCCAGCGTATTCTGCCGCTTTTGCCATCGCCGAAGAGATCGACTTATCTATTTCCTCAATACTATGCTTTTCATCAATAGTAAAATCGGAAATTACGCCTGAATTACTAATAATCCTATATATTTCAACGATAAATCTCTGCTCAGGAGTCAGCTTTTCCTCTACTACGTCCTGCAAGTTTATGTTCAACTCAAACATAATCCTGAGGCTTTCGAAAATGTCTTCACGATTGAAAAGGAAAGCGCTGGCCATGTTTAGTTGTAAGCTACCGTTGAGCAAAGTGGATATATTGTGCGAAATAATGTTGTCTATATCTGTATGCTGCTTAACTGCACAAGCTGTACTTGTCCAATATTCATACAGTGCTTCAATTAGATTTTGAACCGTTGTAACACGTCCCTGCTGGAAGTCACTTTTATAGACATATTTCAAACCATTTGCCAGAGTTTGAGATACACAAAAGTATGGACATGTCTTTATTTCATTCCAGTATGGTTCCGATTCCATTCTGTATGGATCTTTATACGTATATATGACTATTGACATATCAACCCTCCAGCAGTGTCTTCCAACTGATTCTTGTGTTGCGATCAAGATTATTAATCCACACGCAATTTCTTATAGCTCTCGTTAAAGCCACATATAAAATTCTTGATTCTTCAGCTATCTGTTCATTAACTTCGAGCATCTCATCATAGTAAGAGTTCTTTTCTCTGACTTTATTGTCAAATGTCACTGTGTAAGACAACTTTGATTCCGAATAATTAGCATCAAGTTTTACTTTTTTGATATCACTTATATCATCATCTGTATAAGGCAGAATAACTGTCCCATACTCAAGGCCTTTCGAACCATGAATAGTAGTGCACAAGAACTGAATATCCTCATCATCAACACTTATTTCTCTAGCAAGCTGTTGTTGACGCGTCAGGATATTAATCTTTAAATACTCTGCTATTTGGTTTAAAGTCAGTGACTCTATGCGTGAGTATTTAATAATGCGTTCAAGTAAGTATTCATAATTAGCCATGTAGTATCTTTGCCCATCTGGATTCCTGCTGTAGTGCTTCCACGGTTCAAGAGCATCATATAACTGCTTAAGCACATACAAAACTGGCTGAGTATATGCCTCATCAACAATTTTTTGCCATGATTTCCCCATCCTCACAGAGAAGAATTCATCTAAGATTCGGGATAAATCTGTTTTGATTATTTCGCTATCAGCACTTCGATAATACTGATAATCCAAAGATAGACTCACATAGTTAGACTCTATAAAATTCACTAAGTGAATTGAAGAATCATTATTGCAAAGTGCAAGTACTAACTTGTAAAGATCCTGCGTTGACTCAAGCTGAAAGAGATCTCCTCCAGAACGAGTATCTATCCTAATGCCCTTTTTGCGGCCAGCTTCAACAAGTTTCTCAACCTGCCAGTTACTACGCACCAATACAGCGATCGTTCTTTCTGCTCTGCTTAGTTTTTTCTGTTTAAGTTGCTGTCTAAGTAAAGACTCTTGCTTCAGTAAAATTCCTATAAAAGCATCAAATAAAGTGTCTTCCTCTTTTCCATGGCAAGGAATCATCACAAATAATTCGTTATCGTCAATATCTGTATTGACATTGCTTGTTAATTGATCTTCTGCAGAATATGGTAGATAATCTTGGGCACCCATTCCTTGAAAAACATCATCATATAATTCGAGAAGTCTTCCGTCCGTACGATAATTAATATTCAAATGAAACACTTGCCAATCATATAGACAATCAGCTTGTAACTGTTTAAATGCACTTAAACGAGCACCGCGGAAACGATAAATACTTTGTTTTAAGTCTCCTACAACAAATAGCCTGCACTCAGAATTCATTGCTTTTTGAAGCTTCTGAAAAACACGAATTTGAACGTCATCAGTATCCTGAAACTCGTCAATGAATAGGTAACGAATCTTCAGATCCTCAAGCTTTCCAGCCCGATTTTTCAGAATCTCATTAAGAAGAATAATGCACTCCTTCAAGTCAATATCATTATTCAGATGAACTGAATCCATGTACTCTTTTTCTGAAGGAACAATTACTTTTTCAATTATCTGGTTAAAATATGGCAGAGAGTTTTCTACCGGAACCCCCATCTCAGAAGTCCTTATTTCATTTAAATTGATGCTTTTGTTTAGCAGTTTATCTGCAATTCCAATTATCTTTTTCTTTAAGTCATATACTGGAACAGGAATCTCATTTGCAAAATTCTCATTCTCTTCTTCCATTTCAGCAAGAAATTGACTGAGATACAAATCATAAATCTTGCTGCGAAGATATTCATTAGAGGCTATTCTGAACTTTGTACCAAGTCCTGTGTATAGAGATGATTTCCTTATAATATCTAGAGCAAAACTATGTATGGTTGAAATATGTGCCCGATCCGTATCTTCAATGAACTTTAAATAACGTGGATCTCCAGTAAGGATGAAATAGTTCACAAACATTTGCTTTAACCGAGCCTTCATATTGTTGGCAGCATCATTTGTGAATGTAACTAGCGCAATTTCTTCTTCAAGATTTGAGATCGAATCTGTTTTCTTGTTGCAAAGATAAGCAACTCTGGAAACCATTGAAAAAGTCTTACCTGTTCCTGCTCCTGCTTCAACAAGGACATTTTCTGATGTTGAAGCATGTTCAACAGAATACTGCTGAGCATTGAAAGAAGTCACAGAAGCCAACTTTAAAAGAATCTGCTTTTCATCAACACCGCATTCTCCTTCAATGATTGAAATTGATTTGATACAGATTTCATCTAATTTAGGGACATAATAAAGTTCAAGATTAAATGCCCTCACAAAATTATCATTACCACTTAAGCCGTCATGATATCCAAGTTCTAACGAGTTACCTTGTGGGTCTATGTTTTTCTTCTTAAAGGCCTGGTTAAAAGCTGCAATAAGGTTCTTATATGAATCAAACTCTTTAATAAAGAGAATTCTTTTGACTCCAGCAAAATACTCATTGATAATGATCTCGATATCATTTCCATCAATCGAGTCTAAGTGAGTAGAGAGTATGGAGTACATACTCTTTTGGTAAATCGGCTGTTTGTCTTCTTCAAGATTAGCTTCCCAATCTCGACGAAGTTTAAGTACTAATTCTTTTGTTAATTCTGCATGCGGAATTATCTTTGAAGCATTATATGCATCAAAGATTTTCTTTAAGAGTTGTTCCTGATTATCTAAGTCTTCTTTAAAAATTGTAAATTTCTCTTCGGAAACGATATCTAATCGTTTGTTCTTATACTCAGCCTCCGAAATGAACGGATAGCAGACCATGTCAAATACCAAAGGACTCACATTATGCTTCTCGACTATCTTATTGAGGAGCGCAAAACGATAAGCTCTGGCCTGCTTTTTAGGTGAACGCTGAGGCTTATCATAGCCTTCAACAACTATCTCATCGATTCCGTTGACACAAATCTTATCACTTTGCCAACCTTTCACCTCTATTACTAGGACTCCATAGTTTTCCATAAACAAACAAAAGTCAAATTCTCTTCCATTGACTTCGCGGTTATGGTAGACAATTGTATCATTCGGCAAATATGATTCTAAACATGACCATAGTTTAGCCTCTCCATGTAAATTAGGCTTATGATCAATCATCTTAGCCATATTCAAAATCCCTCCTGATAATCTAATTTCGCATAAAACATCAACATGGACTCTTTTCCAAATAATAATTACTTAGAAAAAGAGTTATTAATAAAGACAAATAGCAAATATGTCAAAACCCCATTTTTATTATACTGATCTAGCTGTACGTTTTTTGGTACTGTCAATCGAATCAGGATAGATCTCCATGATGTCCTCAACGTTGCAATCCATATTCAGGCAGATCTTCTCAAGTACATCCACCATGACGTTGCCACCGTTCTGAAGCTTATTCAAAGTTCCCTGGCTGATGCCGGTAATTTCCTTAAAATCTTTCTTCTTCATGTCGCGATCAATCAATAATTTGAACAACTTCTTGTAAGAAGCTGCCATAACATATACCTCTCATTATGAGTCCCAATAATGGATACAAAACCACTTGTAACACACTATACCATAAAGTCATCGAGATTTCATCTGTTTTGTCGTGTTCATGACTATTTTTTATCTTCCAAACATTTGTTTTTCTTGTTTTTGGTAAGAATTGATCAAAGACGAGAAAATGAGATCAAAATTCAAGGCGAGAGTAACTGTGCGAGCAGTGTCTGTGTCCAGACAAACGCTCCGCGTGCTCGTTGGGGAAGCACCCCAATCCCTTTTGTTGATATCACCGGTAGGATCGGCGATGAGCTGAGCGGCGATGCCACTTTAATCGAGTAGGAGGCGGTCGTTAGACCGCCGACCTCTCACAACAAACACACCACCGTGCGTACCGTTCGGTACACGGCGGTTCAACCAACTTAACAAGTGACACACCTTGTGGCGTAGTAGTCTAACATGGAGATTAGCCCGAAATCGGCTAATCTCTTGTTGCTTATTGCTATGTGTACATCTCCGCAATGAGCGGGCTTTGCATATCCATGCAGGTATGCAGTTTTCCACGCTGACCATACCGGTACGCCGAGTTTGATAAGGTTCTTTGCTCTATTCTTCGGTGTTTTCCAGTATTTCCAAATACACATTCGCAGGCGATATCTGATTTGTCCGTCCAATTTCTTGCACTGTCGCTTCATGCTCCCAATTTTGAAATAGTTAATCCATCCTCGGGTTAGTTGATTAAGCTTCTGCACCTTATAGGCGTTGCTTACTCCCCAGCTCCTGCATGTCAGTTTCTTCATCTGTGCTTTGAACTTCGCCACCGCTTTGGTGTGCGGTCTGGCTTTGTACCCTTTGGCAAATGAGTCAAAGTAAAATCCAAATCCGAAATACTTGATGCCTTTCGGCTTATCGACCTTGCTCTTTTCCACATTTACTTTCAATCCAAGCTTTTCTTCAATAAAACGAGTCACACTCTTCATTACCCGTTCTTCCGCCTGCTTGCTTCCGACCATTATTATGAGGTCATCGGCATACCGGACGAAATTCAACCCTCTTGCTTCCAGTTCTTTATCCAGCTCGTTCAGCATGATGTTGTCTAACAGCGGTGATATATTTCCGCCCTGCGGTGTTCCGACAATCGTATCTCCATACTCATCATCAATCATCACTCCGCTGACAAGGAACTTCCTCACCACCGATATGACATCTCCGTCCTTAATCGTCCGCCCGAAGATTGTCATCAGCTTGTCATGGTCTACTGTGTCAAAGAACTTAGCAAGGTCGATATCCACTATCTAGCTATGTCCGTCATTCATCATTTCCAATGCTCTAAGGACTGCCTGCTGTGCACATCTGTCGGGTCTGAACCCGTAGCTGTGGTCATGAAACTGCTCCTCAAATATCGGAGTGAGCACCTGTGCCACCGCCTGTTGTACAAAACAGTCAACTACTGTTGGCACTCCAAGGTTTCTAACACCGCCGTCTGGTTTGGGTATCTCCACCCTGCGGACAGGTTGCGGCTTATACTTTCTCGTCCGCAATGTTAAATATATTTTTAAATTCCATTTGTGTAAGACTAACTTCCACATTGCTGAATTTACTCCTGCACAACTATATAATGAACATATGGTCACCTGTCTGCGCAATGAGGAGGTTTTTATGAGTAAAGATATCAAAAGTGACCACAAGCATCTGACACTGTCAGACCGTATCTACATCGAACAGGCTCTGATTCGCGGAGACAATTTCAGGATGAT
>NZ_VUMZ01000016.1 GCF_009695915.1 Hornefia butyriciproducens
ACAGTGCCGCGAAAAACTCTAAAAGCGGTTCGACAACAAAGACCGGCGGGATAATATCAGGCAATGACGCGACGTCAGAGCGGTGGACGTTATGAGACGCGACGGGGCCGAGTTGAATAAAATCCTCGAAAAGGCCTTTGAAGACGCTCCCCGGCGGATTGAGGAATTCGTTCCCATTGATGTGGGAAACGGCACTATCAGCAGAACGGTCACGAAAGAAGGGGTGATTCTCATCACCCTGAATATGTCCTTCTTTGAAGATCATGACGCAGAAAGTCAGACGGGTGACGATTATATTTACCTGTGGTTCTGCTTTGGCGAGCGGGTTTCCTGTTCAGTCGGAGAGGAACGGAAAATCTATGATATTGAAAACGGGCAGGCTTGCATCTATGAAGGCAGCGGTTTGATTGAGAGAGTGACTTATCAGGGTGGAAAAACATATAACCTCCGGTGTATGAAGATTCCTGCTTCTTATTACTACGCCATGCTGGGGAAGTATTTTGACTCAAAGGAGCGGGATCGCTACCGGGGAGAAATTACCGGTGACATTACATATATTGACATTGATAACCGGACGGAACATATTTTTACAGAACTGAAGGATTACACGCAGTATCAGAGCGGTCCGGGATATCTGTATCTGGAAAGCAAGATAAATGAACTTCTTTCCCTTGTGCTTGCAAGTGTCTTTAAGGCGGATATCGTAACGGCCTCCCGCCGTCTGGAGAAAAGCAAGGTAGACGCGGCGGTCGAGGCCAGGCGGATCATCGATGACGAGATCCGCAATGTGCCGGGGAGAAATGAACTGGCCAGACTGGTGGGAACCAGCACCACGATTCTCGGAAAGAGTTTCCGGGAGGTTTTCGGAACGTCGATCCATGCCTATGTGATCGATCAGCGTCTGGAGAAGGGTGCGGCTCTGCTGCTGGGCACAGATATGAGTGTGAAGGAAATATGCACCGAGATCGGATATTCAAAGGCGAGTAATTTCGCAGCTGCATTCAAACGGAAATACGGAGTAATTCCATCCCGATACAGAACACAGCTTCAGCAGGGAGGCTCATCCTGAAGCGGAGATATATCCGGAAGTCCGGAAGCGGTTCGGAACATCGGAATTCGGGACAGGTTTAATCCCGGGGAGAAGTTCCGGCACCGGTTCCGACTGAGACCGGGAAAGAGAAATCAGTCTGACGACTTGATTTTTCCAGGGTTGAAACCGTATTTTTTCCGGAACTGACGGGAGAAATGACTTCCGTTGGCGTATCCCACGCGCCAGCATACATCCTGAACGTTATACTGATTGGAGGACAGCAGATCAAATGCTACCTCCATTCTTTTGTCTACGAGGTAGTCATAAACGGTGGAGCCGAACAGCTCCTTGAACCCGGACTTCAGGCGCGTCTCGCTGATGAAGCAGGACTTGGCCAGACTCTTGATGGTCAGAGGACGGGCATACTGCTCGTCGATGATTTCCTTCGCCCGCTGGATGCAGACCCGTTCATCCATGGAGATGTTCGCCGCGACATTATTTTTCTCAAGTATATCGCCGCAGAAGAGGGAAATCAGTTCAAGAACCTTTCCCTCCAGATAACAGGCGCGGTATGCCTCGCTGCACGGCGGGCTGAAGATGCCCGTGAGAGTTTTCTGAATTCCGGGACTGGTAGCGTACTTCTGCATTGATTCTACCGGGAGTTCATCGGGCCGGAGACCGGAATGCTCCAGCGCAGAGCGCAGAAACGGATAGTTACGATCGTGCAGATAGACGCAGACATGACGGTGCCTTGTATCCCGCTGGAAGTAAACGTGCCCTTCCTTCTCAATGCCGAACTGAATGCAGCATTCAAACGGTTTCAGCACGGAAACAAAGTCCTCGTTCCCACAGTACCACTCCATCGGTCCTTCCAGGTTGAAACAAAGGATAATGACGCTTCTGTCCGGAAATGAGAAGCGGACCCGCATATCCTCCGAAGGCGTCATGTCTGTGACACTGAGGCGCGTATAATGGCTGATGCCGAGTTTCCATGAGGAGATGGAGCCTGTCGCCTCGGGAAATTTTTTCTCACTGTATTCGTGGGAGTTTGATATCAGAACATCAAAGGATCCGCCGCCCTCTGTGTGCACATTGTCGCTTACGTATTTTTTTGTCATCACGATCACCCAATCCCTTCTTTTCTAAAAAATATAACAAGTGATTGGAAATACGGCAATCGTACACACCGTTATTTGTTTAAAAAGGGCACAGGTTTACCTTATTTGGGCAAAAAACGACGTGAATTCGGGGGTACGTGAAGGGCAGCGGGAGAGGGAAAAGTACGAAGCTCTGCCCTGTGAAGGTATTGTTCTGCCCCAATAAAGCGGGAATCGCCGGTTTTGTTGCAGAGAGGGTGCATCTTTTGTTAAAATTTTAATGTAAGTACAGCAGGCTGTCTGTCACACACACACTGACAACACATCGAAGAATGATATTCAGTAGTGAATCCGGATTCCCGGATATCATTACAGCACACTCTATAACCACTTCCAGAGAGAATTTACTCAACGGATATTCTTCCTTCAGCCAGCCTGCTGGCTTTTTTATTTCTGAAATTTTCTTTTACTTCGATGCGGATGAGGTATATTAAACAAAGTACACTCATTGAGATACGTTGATTTAAGGGGTGCGCATTAAGTAGTGGATAGAATTTCTTTTTCATGATAAAATGAAATCAGCGTTTACGGAAGAAAGTCCACCACAGAGGCTGAGGACGGAAAGGTTGGAGCATGAGACAGATTCCGGGCTGCGGAAACTGGAGAATTCGGTATGAACAAAAGAACAGCGGTATCGCGATTCTGCGGGCGGAGACCTGCGATGCAGAGGCGGTGCTCCCAGAGGAACTTCTGGGCCTGCCGGTCACGGAGCTGGGAGATTACGCTCTGGCGGCGCGGGATCAGGGAACCCGGGGCGCAGAACTGGAGATGATCGGACGCAGAACCGATCAGGAAGCGGAGTGGTCCAACCGCCGTATGCGCTCGCTGCGTCTTCCCTGCGGGATTCGCCGGATCGGAAATTACGCGTTCATGGGTGCGTTTTATATGGAGCGGTTTGAATTCTGCGATGAACCTGTGGAGTGGGGAGTCAGTCCGTTCATGAACTGCATGGCTCTGCATGAGATTATCGTGAATCGCCCGGGTGAGGATCAGGGCGGTCTGGCAAAGATCTGCGGTGAGACTGACCGGGAGCTGGATGTACAGATCCGGGACGCATCGGGAATGCGGGCGCGGCTGCTGTTTCCTGAATATGCGGAGATATGGGAGGAAAATACGCCGGCCAGACAGTTTGATCATACGACGGATGGTGCGGGATACCCGTATCATCACGTTTTTCGCGACAGAAGGCTGCACTGGAAGGATTATGACGGACTGTGGGAGAAGTCTCGCGAGCGGGGAGGGATCGAAGACGTTCTGACCCGCCTTGCATGGTTCCGGCTGAGATGGCCGGAAGGCCTGGAGGAGCAGCGACGCCGGGCTTATCTGGAATATGTGACGGAAAACAGGGAACGGCTGATGCGCTGGGTTCTGGAAAACGGAGACGGGACGGATCTGAGCCGTCTTCTGGAAATCGTTGTGTACACACCGCAGCAGTTGAGGGAAGGCTGTGATTTCGCCAGAGAAAGCGGAGAGGTGCAGAGCCTCGCCGTTCTCCTGTCCAGACTGCGGGGCGAGCAGCCGGCGGGACGGAGGAAGCGTTTTGAGTTATGATTTGAACCGGATCGGAGAAGAGATTCTCATGGCGGTCAGAAACGAATTATACATGAATTTTCCATACATGGATACGGCATTGTGCGCATTGTCCTTTGTTCCCGGCGAAGAACAGAAGATCACGACCATGGCCTCGGACGGAGACGCTCTTTACTACAGCGGCAGATGGATTGCGGACCGCTATGTCAGATCCAGAACCGGAATGAACAGAGGATATATGCACGTGATCTTCCATTGTATCCTCCGGCACATCGGGAAGGCGGCGGGAAAAGATCCGGTGCTGTGGGACATTGCCTGTGACACGGCGGTAGAGGCGCTGCTGCAGGACCTTCCGTATGACTGTATCGCGGATAGGGACAGAATGCCTGTCCGGCAGAATTTCATTGCGGAGTGCTCCGGAGAAATGAAGGTGGTGACAGCGGAGGGCGTCTATCGGAAACTGCAGAGGGAAGAGCGGGACCGGCTTCAGCTGGGCACACTTGATGCTGCATTCCGCGTGGATGACCACCGGCTCTGGATACCGCAGAATGAACGGCAGCGTCAGCAGCGGGAGCAGCAGGATCAGAAATGGGATAATATGGCGCGCAGGACAATGAGCCTGATGAAGACTATGTTCCGTGAGAATATGGGAAAAGGCCGGGAAGTCATGGACCGGCTTGAGGTCGCTGTTCGCGATGACGTGGATTACAGGAGCTTTCTGAGGCGTTTCGCTGCGCCGAGAGAGGTGATGGAGACGGATCCCGATGCTTTCGACTATATCTATTATACCTATGGACTAGAGCTCTACGGGAACATGCCGCTTGTGGAGCCGCTGGAAACCAGAGAGGAAAAAAGGATTGAGGATCTGGTCATTGCGGTGGACACGTCCATGTCCACATCGGGGGAAACAGTGCGGATGTTTCTGGCGTGTACCTACGCCATTCTGCGCAGCACGGAGACATTTACCAGGAAGGTCAATATCCATATCCTGCAGTGTGACAACAAAGTGCGGGCGGATGACGAGATCCGCGACCTTGATGAGCTGCGGGAATATATGAGCCGCTTCCGTCTGAAGGGAGGGGATACCACGGATTTCCGACCGGTATTCGAATATGTGGACGAGCTTATCGCGGCCGGAGAATTTACATCTCTTCGGGGGCTGATTTACTTTACAGACGGGCTCGGCTTCTATCCGAAGAGTCGTCCGGCTTACGAGACTGCGTTCGTATTTCTGGGGCAGCCGCCGGCTTCGATTCCGGTGCCGCCCTGGGCGATCCGCCTGGTGCTGGAGATACCTGACCTGCAGCGGACACTTGAGAGCGTGGAGGAAGAGGAACCGGAGCTGACAGACTGGGACGAGCTGCCCCGGACATGAGTTCTGCCGGATGCCGGCGAATCGCCGGATGACAATCTTCGCAGTGTGATGTACCTCGCCGTATGACGGTAAATCGCAGTGTGACATACACGGCCGGACAAGATTTTGTTAGAGGAGAAATGCACTATGGCAATGAACATAAAACAGGCGAAACAGGAGATAGAGGATACGCTCAGAGCCTATCTGGCAAAGGATGAGCTGGGAAATTACCGGATTCCGTCGAAGCGGCAGAGACCGGTGCTGCTGATGGGACCTCCCGGAATCGGGAAAACACAGATTATGGAACAGATTGCAGCGGAGACCGGAGTGGGGCTGGTGGCGTATACGGTAACTCATCACACCCGTCAGAGCGCGGTCGGGCTTCCATTTATCGTGCATGAGGCCTACAACGGGGAGGAAGTGTCCGTCACCCGGTACACAATGAGCGAAATTCTCGCCTCTGTTTATGATCTTATGGAGAAGACCGGTCTGGAGCAGGGAATCCTGTTTCTGGACGAGATTAACTGCGTGTCTGAGACTCTGACGCCGGTAATGTTGCAGTTCCTTCAGTACAAAACCTTCGGGAACCGGAGACTGCCGGAGGGATGGCTCATTGTCGCAGCGGGAAATCCGCCGGAGTATAACCGGTCTGCCCGTGCGTTCGATGTGGTGACGCTGGATCGTGTAAAGTATATCGAGGTGGAGGAGGATTTTGAGATCTGGAAGGAATACGCATGGCGCAACGGGCTTCACGGTGCGGTGATCAGTTATCTGGATATCAGGAAAGAGAATTTCTATCGGATTGAAAATACCGTGGACGGGACGCATTTTGCGACGGCCAGAGGCTGGGAGGACCTGAGTGAGATGATTCAGGCCTGTGAGCAGATCGGCGTCAGGGTAGACCGTCAGGTTATAGAGCAATATATTCAGATGCCGGATATCGCCCGCGACTTTGCGGGGTATCTGGATTTGTACTACAAATATCAGAGCACTTATCATGTCGAGGAAATTCTGCGCGGACGCTGGGAGCCGGTGACTGTGCGGACGATGCAGACTGCGCCCTTTGACGAAAAGCTGTCGGTGATGGGGCTGCTGTTTGCCAGATTGTCGGAGGCTGCCGGAAATACGAGGCGGGAGGATATTCTGGCGGACCGTCTGCATCAGGATCTGACCCGGTTCCGCGATGAACTGGAGGACGGCGACGAGGGCGACCGGCGGATGGAAGAACTGGCCGCCGCCCACCGGAAACAGATGCGTCTGGACGCGGAGGCAAACCGTCTCTCCGGGGAGGAACGGGATCTGCGGCAGAGAGAGGTAAACACGCTGGAGAAATATGCGGAGAGGCTCCGGCAGGAAAAGGGGCTGACCGGGAAGGATACGGTAATGGAACTTGTGCGTCAGATGTTTCAGGAGATTCCCGATCGGCGACAGGACCTGATCGACGATACCGGAATTCGGTTCGACAACGCTTTCCGGTTTCTGGAGGCCTCTGTGGGACAGCGGCAGGAGATGGTCATCTTTGTGACGCAGATCACAGCAGGGTTTGATACCAGCTGGTTTGTGGAGAATTTCGGATGTGATGCGTATTATCGCCATAATCGGGAACTGCTGTTTGACGATGTGGAACAGCGGATTCGCGGAGAGATTCAGGCTGCCCGTGAGCAGTCAGGAGATAGGAGGGAGAACTTATGAAATTTCAGATCGTTGACGCTTTTACGGACACACTGTTCGGCGGCAATCCCGCCGGAGTTGTGGTTATTCCGGACGGAAAGGATTATCCGGAGGATGAGGTGATGCGCAGGACGGCGGCGGAGCTTCGGTATTCGGAGACCGCTTTTGTGAAACAGGAGGAGGACGGCGTCTTTCGGACCCGATACTTCACTCCCGCCGCAGAGGTGGAACTGTGCGGCCATGCGACCATCGGATCTGCCTATGCGCTTATGCGGTTCGGAATGGCGCAGCCGGGAACCGTAATCCGCTATGAGACACTGGCCGGAGCTATCGATATCGTTCTTCGGGAGGACAGCATCCTGATGGATATGGCAGATCCTCAGGCATATGGAACTATTGAAGGCGAGGAGGCCGTGAAGGAACTGTATCGCATCATGGGAATCGAGGCAGAAGGACAGGGCGTCTGGGAAAAGGATCCTGCTGTATATTTGAAGCCGGAGAAAATCTCCACCGGGCTGATTGATATCATGCTTCCGGTGAAGGACGAGGATGAACTGGAGCGGATCAATCCGGACTTTCCGGCGCTGACAGAGCTTTCCCGCAGATATGATGTGGTTGGGGTTCATGCCTTTACCGTCAACGGAAAAGACGGCTTTATTCACGCGCGGAACTTTGCGCCCCTGTATGACATCGATGAAGAGGCTGCCACAGGCACCTCCAACGGCGCTCTGGCTTATTACCTGTACCGTTATGGCATTCTGCAGCCGGATACCGTCAATACGGTGATTCAGGGAGAGAAGATGGAAAGACCGTCGCGGATCGCCACACAGATTGTGCTGCAGGACGAACAGCCGAAAATCAGGGTAGGCGGACTTGCGGTCACGCTGGCAGAAGGCGAAATCGACATTTAGTGTTGCAAATGTATACGGGGTGCATACAAAGAAGAAATCAGCTAACATCGAATTAAAATATCGGAATTGATTGACAATATGTCGGATGAATGGTACAATATAACAAATGAGGTTGCGGAGGAAACATGTTGCGATCAGTTTCACAGCAATCGAAAAATGTTATTGTGCAAAAGGGGGAATTATGAAATTTTTAGCTGGAGTTATTTTAGGGATATTTTCTATTACGCTTATTTTGGTTCAGAGTTTTTTTATTACATGGTCTTTGGCCTACCCACAAGTGCTATTTTTTATCACAACCATCATTTCGATTTTAATTACGATAATTCTACTTATACAATCAAAATCAGAAAAATAATGTTATGAAAGAACATGGAGTATTAAGGATGAGAAAAATTTTAATTAGCATGACTATGATTTTATCGTTATTGACGATTCCTGTAATTTCTTTTGCATGAACTAATGAAGAGCCAGTTATTGTACCAACCGGAGGAGTGTATCTATCTAACGATGATTGGGATACATTAGATGCACAAACTGAAACAGGCGGGGAAATATATAAAGCTCCAGCAGGGAGTTATGTAACATCCACTGTACTCAGCAGTTACACAGAAAAGAATAAGTTCATTGGGTATAACAGTTCTACGCCTGACTGGAGCAAGGCGAAGGGTTATACCCTGCATAAGGGATGGACTTATAGTTTTTCTGCTTCGATAGAAACAAAATGGGGAACAGCTGGTGTAAAGGGTTCATATAAAACAGGTGTTGATATTCACTTTGCTGCAAATCCAAAAAAAGCCTCACGCTTAGCGATTAAATCTGATGTTAAAGTCAGCAAAATACAGTACAAAAAATGGTCTAACGGTAAAGTAATAAAAACATGGACGGGATTATCCACGAAACCTGTTGGAACGAAAACTCACTATGTCAAATATAAATAGGTCTAATTTTTAAACGTTAATATCGAATTTGCAAATGGGGTAAAATAACACAAAAGAAAGACCGAACATCATGTCATATAAAGTATTCTCTACCAAATATATATTTATCCAGCTGGGGTTTGCCAGCTGGATTTTGTATGGCAAACTTTCTATTGAGTAGGTATGATCTTAGAGTTCATTCTATTGAGTTGAAAATGTATCAACAACTTAACGAACGAAAAATTTCGTTTTCACGCACGAAGAAAAAAAGAAAAATTAGTGGTTGACAAACGGAATTTCCTGCGATATTATACTTATTGAATTGAATATTACCAAAGACTTTGACGGAGACAGTAGATTTGTATCAGAAGGTCAAGCGAGCCGGGGATGGTGGAAGCCCGGTGCCGAGAAAGATACATTTTGAAAATCACTCCTGAGTTGCAGAGCTGAAGCTGGGCGATGAGGCTGCCGGACAGGCGGGCGCTCCGGTAAGTAAGTTCTGACGGGCCTTCCCCGTAATCGGAAGAGCATATGATGGTATGCGTCGTAGCAGGTGGTTTACAAGCGAAGAATCTATCTCCGTCCTGATACAGGGCGGAGTTTTATTTTGTACGGGAGCACCGCGGCTGACAGTCTGCTGCATCGACGCTGAAACAGGAGGCAAGAGCATGGAAAACGAAAAGAAAACAGTAGAGATCAGATGGCACGGAAGAGGCGGTCAGGGCGCCAAGACCGCATGTCTGCTTCTGGCAGACGCGGCGTTCAGCTCCGGAAAGCATGTGCAGGGATTCCCGGAATACGGTCCGGAGAGAATGGGCGCGCCGATCACCGCCTACAACAGAATCTCCGACACGGAAAATCTGGTGCACTCCAATATCTATCATCCGGATTACGTGGTGGTGGTCGATGAGACGCTGCTTCATTCAGTGGATGTTACGGCGGGGCTGTCGGAGGACGGAGCCATCATCATCAACAGCACGCGGGAACCGGAGGAGCTGAGGAAGCAGCTGAAGGGCTACAAAGGCAAGGTCTGCGCGGTGGATGCGGAAAAGATTTCACTGGAGACACTGGGAAAGAATTTCCCGAATACCCCGATGCTGGCGGCGACCGTCAAGGTCAGCGATGTGATCGACAACAAAAAATTCCTTCACGACATGGAAGGCTCCTTCCGTCATAAATTCGCGACAAAGCCGAACGTTATCGACGGCAATATGAAGGCGCTGCGGATGTCGATGGAGCAGGTAAAAGTAGGATAAGACCACGAACAGAAAAGGCAGGTAGAGATGTTCAGATCAGCAAAAGATATCAATGAGAGGAGCACCTGGCAGGAGCTGACGCCGGGAGCGGAAATTTATGAACCGGCGACCTCAAAGCTTGTGATGACCGGCGAATGGAGAACCATGACTCCGGTGTTCGACCCGGAGCGCTGCAAGCAGTGTATGCTTTGCGTTCCCTATTGCCCGGACGCGTCGATTCCGGTGAAGGACGGAAAGAGAACGGACACGGACCTGGATCACTGCAAGGGCTGCGGGATATGCGCAAAGGTCTGTCCCTTTGAAGCAATCAGAATGGAGCTGGGAGGAAAGTAATGGGAACGAATACGAGATTAAGCGGCAATGAAGCCGTGGCATACGCAATGAAGCAGATCAATCCGGATGTGATGGGAGCATTTCCGATTACACCCTCCACAGAGATTCCGCAGTATTTCGCATCATATATCGCAAACGGCGAGGTCGATACTGAGTTTGTACCGGTGGAGTCGGAGCATTCTGCGATGTCCACATGCATCGGAGCATCCGCGGCGGGAGCACGGGCGATTACCGCCACTTCCTCCGCCGGCCTGGCGTTTATGTGGGAACTGCTGTACGTAGCAGCGTCCAGCCGCCTGCCGATTGTGATGGCGGTGGTGAACCGGGCGCTGACCGGCCCCATTAACATCAACAATGACCACTCCGATTCCATGGGATGCAGAGATACCGGGTGGATTCAGATTTACGCGGAGAACAATCAGGAGGTCTATGACAACTATCTGCAGGCCATGCCCATTGCGGAGCATTGCCGGCTTCCGGTCATGATCTGCCAGGACGGGTTCATCACCAGCCACGCGCTGGCGAACATCCAGCTGCTGGAGGATGAAGAGGTACGAGGCTTTGTCGGAGAATATAATCCGGAGCATTACCTGCTGAATCCGCAGGAGCCGCTTGCGGTGGGCCCTTACGGCGTTTCACCGTATTATATGGAAATCAAGAAGGCGCAGGCAGAGGCAATGAAGGACGCCAGAGAGCGTATCCGTCAGGTGGGAAAGGACTTTGGGGAACTTTCCGGACGATTCTACGACATGATTGAGGAGTACCGGATGGAGGATGCGGAATTCGCGGTGGTTGTCATCGGTTCCTCAGCGGGAACCGGAAAGGCGGCCGTCAATATGCTCCGGGAGCGCGGAGTGAAGGCGGGGCTGGTTAAGCTCCGTGTGTTCCGTCCCTTCCCGCGGGAAGAACTGGCGGCGGCACTGTCCGGATGCAGAGCGGTCGCGGTCATGGATAAGGCAGAGGGATTTTCGGGCTGCGGAGGCCCGGTGTTCGCGGAGACCCGGTCGGCGCTGTATGATGCGGAGACAAGACCGCTTATGGTGAACTATGTATACGGTCTGGGCGGACGCGATGTGACGACTGATACCTTTGAGACGGTGTTTGACGCACTGCAGAAGATCGCGGAAGACGGGCATGTCGGCGAGACATACAGACATATCGGTGTCAGGGAGGAATAAATTATGGGATACAGTCTTAGAGAAGAATTGAATAAACAGCCCCGTCTGGCGCCGGGACACAGGCTGTGTGCCGGATGCGGTGCGGGAGCGGCGGTGCAGGGCGTGCTCCGTGCTCTCGACGAGGGGGACAAAGCAGTGGTCAGCAACGCGACCAGCTGCCTGGAGGTTTCCACATTCATCTACCCGAATACGGCGTATGAAGACAGTTACATCCACAGCGCCTTTGAAAACGCCGCTGCAACGACAGGGGGTGTGGAAACAGCTTATCGTGTACTGAAGAAAAGAGGAAAACTGAAGGAGAACTTCAAATTCATCTGCTTCGGCGGCGACGGAGGAACTTACGATATCGGTCTTCAGTCCCTGTCCGGCGCGATGGAGAGAGGCCACGACATGGTTTACGTCTGCTACGATAATGAAGCGTATATGAATACAGGTATCCAGAGATCTTCTGCGACCCCCCGGTTCGCGGATGCCACGACGACGCCGGTCGGTACCGAGAGTTACGGAAAACGCCAGAACAAAAAAGATCTGACGCAGATCATCGCAGCGCACGGGATTCCGTATGCGGCGCAGACCACTATGATCGGCGATTTCCGGGACCTTCACAATAAAGCGCACAGAGCTATCTATACCGAAGGACCCTGCTTCCTGAACATCCTCGCGCCCTGCCCAAGAGGCTGGAGGTATAATATGGAGGACATGGCGGAGATCTGCAAAAAGGCGGTGGATACCTGCGTCTGGCCCATGTACGAAATTGTCGAAGGACGCTGGCACCTGACGTATGAACCGAAAAAGAAGCTTCCCGTCGAGGAGTTCCTGAAAATGCAGGGAAGGTTCCGCCACATGTTCAAGCCGGGAAATGAATGGATGCTGGAAGAGGCTCAGCAGTATGTGGACCGGAAGTGGGAAGAGCTTCTGGAGCGATGCGAGTAGAAACATCATGAAGAAGGAAGAACAGCTGATCCTCGCCCAGGCAGAGGACAAGATCGAACAGAGCCGTACTCGCGGATATATCACCTGGACGCCTTTTCTGGACAGTCATCAGCAGTCTGTACTGCGAAAGGCGATCGCCCGGGAGGATACCGGAGTGTCGCTGGAATTTTACGGCGGATATGACGATGCAGAGAGGGTGATCCTGGCCTGCGTTCCGCCGTATCTGCAGCTGGAGGAGGCGGAGCCTCTGACCGTGCTTCGGGTATCTCGTGTGAAGTCGGGAGGGAAACCGCTGACCCACAGAGATTATCTGGGTTCCCTCACAGGACTCGGCATTCGCAGAGAAATGACCGGAGACATTCTGGTTCGCGAGGACGGAGCCGATATCATCGTTCTCCGGGACATTGCGGAATTTATCCTCAACAATTACAACAAAGCCGGAAAAACAGAGCTCTCCGTGGAACAGAAGTCCATCGGAGAGCTTATCGTTCCGCCGGTACGAAGCGTGACGGTTCATACCACTGTAGCTTCCCTGCGGCTGGATAATATTTTGTCGTCCGGGTTTGGAATTTCCCGCACAAAAGCAGGCGCGGCAGTCCGTGCCGGACTTGTCTCTGTGAATCATACAGAGGCTGAAAAACCGGATATGAATGTCGGTGAGGGGGATCTTGTGACGATGCGCAAAAGCGGGAGAATCCGGGTCACGCAGGTCGGTGGACGCTCCCGGAAAGATCGCGTCTATGTGACGCTGGAAAAATACGGACGATAACGGACGCTGCGACGCTATAGGTCAGCGTCCATTTTTTTTCTCGCCTGAATTATTTCCTTTCTTTCCTTCTGTGCCTGCCCGTAAGCGCGGTTAATCAGTTTGCGCCTCAGCCGGTTGTGTGTGATGTAGGGTCTCACTGGAGCGTGGAAACGCGTGCGGCGAACCGCAATGTCGTAAGGCGTCTGGCTATCTTTGTACTGCTCAGAGCCGTCCCAGATGTGCGGGAGACCGTTTTTGTTCAGAAAATCCACATAATGAGCGAACCGCTCACGGTGTCCGCGGATGACGGAGGAAAAATCAGTCTCGTCATAGAGTCCGAAAAGATCTCGGACATCGTATGCTTCCCGGACAGTCCGGTGCGGAATGTTGTGATATTCAGCCAGCTCCAGAACGCGCATATCCGGAGCGAAAATATAGGTGGGAACGCCGGACAGCACACTGATGATATTCCCGTGGATTCTTGTGCCGAAGGTGAAGTCGCCTTTCTTTATGAACCTGATCCAGGAGGGAATATTCAGGAATCCGCGGATCCGGCCTGCCCTGCAGATCGGATCGTCTTTTGTGAGCGGATAAGTTCCCGCATCCTTATCGGCATTGATTTTGTCGAGGGGCTTTCCTGCGTACAGGAGCTTGAAATCATAGTAGTTCTGCGGCACAAACCAATAATCCTCAAAGGGCTGAAGCAGCCGTTCGAGGAGATGATGTACCGCCGCAGGCAGCGCCAGTTTGCGGTTGAAATTGATTCTGCTGCGTGGTGTGAGATCGTGCTGCTGCGGCGAGGGGAGATCTTCGCCGAACATGAACATGGACGGACATCCGATGATTTCGAAATGACGGCCTTCCGAAAAGCCGAGGTTCTTCAGATATTTCGCCGTATATTCGCCGCGTATGCCGATGGTTGCGGAATGCTCCAGCACAGAACTCACGAAGAGCTTCGCCTGCTCGTCCACCTCCGGCCGGGTGGAAAATTTACCGTTCAGCTTCGCCTGACATCCGACGCCGGTGACGATGCAGGGGAGATCCAGACGTTCCACCATGCGGCGAAGATTCGTCAGTTCAGTCAGAAATCCGGTTCGGAACGCGTTGGCCAGAGGGATTACAAAGTAGTCGTACTGATCCTTCAGACGGTCGATTTCGTAATCGCGGAACCCCTCGTTCCGTGTGTTGATGAAATCGATCTGAGTGTTTTTTTTCATCAGCGCCCGCATGACTGAGGCCTGAAAAATCATATTTCCGGAATTCGATCCTATTGTGTTGTCTCGGATCAGTTCACTGATCGTCGGGTTGGAAAGCGGGGGCTTGAATGAAAAGGTAACTTCCACATTTAAGAGAAAAACGACCGGCAGAGGCTGGTTTCATAAAATCAGGTATAGGAATCAGGCCTGAAATGCTGTAAAATTCAATTAGCCAATACGGGTTCATTG
>NZ_VUMZ01000017.1 GCF_009695915.1 Hornefia butyriciproducens
CAGTTTTTTTTCATCATATGGCCCCATGGTCAAGCGGTTAAGACACCGCCCTTTCACGGCGGTAACTCGAGTTCGATTCTCGATGGGGTCACCACACGGCAGGATCTTTCCCGGATCCTGTTTTTTTCGTTCAGGCTTGGTTTAACCCCGGCATCGATTCTCTATCGAATTTGCCGGAAAACACGTCGAAAATACTTCAAAAAATACTTTGTCAAACACTGTAGATCTGTCCTGCAGATCAGGCCATGCAAATTACAGTGCGAGCGGCTAAAAAGGCTTGCAATTCCCTGAGATATCGCATATAATTATTGGTGGTTCGCCTTTTGAACCACAGCAATTTATCACACCCGGCTAGCTGCATGATGGTGCCGCATCTGCGGTTTGGATGTCAGAGTAGGCCGAGTGGGTGGAGAAAACCAGGAGGTATAACAAAATGGCAGTAATTTCAATGAAACAGTTACTGGAAGCCGGTGTTCATTTCGGACATCAGACCAGGAGATGGAATCCTAAGATGGCTCCGTACATCTTCACAGAGAGAAATGGAATCTACATTATCGATCTGCAGAAGACGGTGAAGAAAATTGAGGAAGCGTATGCGTTCATGAAGGACGTTGCCGAATCCGGCAAGCCGATTCTCTTTGTGGGAACAAAGAAGCAGGCGCAGAACGCGATCTTTGACGAGGCTACCAGATGCGGACAGTATTATGTCAATCAGAGATGGCTGGGCGGAATGCTGACCAACTACAAAACCATCAGCGGCAGAATCAAGAGACTGAACGATATCGAGAAGATGGAGGAAGACGGAACCTTCGAGAAACTGTCGAAGAAGGAAGTTACGAAGCTCAGAGCAGAGCATGACAAACTCCAGAAGTTCCTGGGCGGAATCCGAGATATGAAGGGAATGCCGGGAGCTCTCTTCATCGTCGATCCCAAGAAGGAGAGAATTGCCGTCAAGGAAGCCCGCATCCTGAACATTCCGGTTGTCGGTATCGTGGACACCAACTGTGACCCGGACGATGTTGATTACATCATTCCGGCAAACGACGATGCGATCAGAGCAGTCAAGCTGATTTCCAGCAAGATGGCGGATGCCGTAATTGAAGGAAACCAGGGTGAAAGCTTCGACGAAGGTCCGGCTGAGGGTGAGGCAGAGGCGGAGGCTCCTGCTGAAGAGACTGTTGACGCTGAATAATCACGATATGGAGGAATAGAACATGGCAGTAACTGCAAAGTTAGTAAAGGAACTCAGAGATAAAACCGGCGCGGGCATGATGGACTGCAAGAAAGCGCTGATGGAGACTGACGGCGACATCGACAAGGCTATCGACGTGCTTCGTGAGAAGGGTTTGTCGAAGGCGGCCAAGAAGGCTGACAGAATCGCAGCGGAAGGTCTGGTCAGAGTTGCATTCAACGAGGATCACAGCGAGGCAGCTGTCGTTGAGGTTAACTCCGAGACTGATTTTGTTGCCAAGAATCCTGAATTCATCGAGTTCGTTGAGACTCTGGCAAAGAAAGCGCTGGAAGCTCCTTCTGATTCTCTGGAGGATTTCATGGCGATGTCCTACGAAGGAGAAGGCACTGTTAAGGATGCGCTGACCGCTAAAATCAGCAAGATCGGCGAGAATATGAACATCAGAAGGTTCGTGAGAATGAATACTCCGGGAACTGTTTACACCGGATATCTCCACAATGGAGGTCTGATCGGAGTCGTTGTCGGAATCAAGACAGATGCTACCGCTGAGGAAATTGAGGTCACTGCGAAGGATGTTGCGATGCAGGTAGCTTCAATGAGTCCGAGATTTGTGAACGAGAGCGAAGTTGATCCGGCCTGGCTGGAAAATGAAACCGAAATCGCCAAGCAGCAGCTGTTAAACGAAGGAAAGAAACCGGAACTGCTGGACAGAATTATTCCGGGTAAAATCAAGGCTATCCTGAAGGATGTCTGCCTGGTTGATCAGAAATTTGTCAAGAACAGCGATCAGAGCGTTGGCGAATATGTTGCTGAGGCAGCAAAGGCTTTGGGCAAAGATATGACCGTCACGGAGATGGTGCGCTACGAGGTTGGCGAAGGAATCGAGAAGAAGGAAGAGGATTTCGCGGCTGAGGTTGCTGCGCAGATGAATAAGTAGGGCACCTGAAAACATCGAGTTTTCAAGGCTTAAAAGGACTGGGAATCCCCTGAAAATGCGCATTTGACGTAGGTTCAGGGGATTTTTACGTTCAGCAGGTCTTAGCGCGTTTTAGCGCGTTTCTCAGCCGGTATCGGGAAAGCCTTGGGACAAAATTGGGAACTTGAGCGGTTCCCAATTTTTCACTCAAAGTCTTCTCCGTGTTTCGCCGGATGCTCAAAGTTCACATTTGCTCTCTTGTGCGACTTCCGGAGCGAAGTCTTCTGTCTGCTTCGCATGACTTCGCGGTATGGATATCGTATCGCCGGCAGACTGATCCCGCAACTATGTGGCGTAATGTGAGAATCGCAGATTTGCAATGCGGTATCCGCGCGTTTATGCTGAAACTGAAGAGCAGAAACGGATAGGACAAAGGAGGTGCACGATGAGAGGAAAAATCAGGATCGCTTTCACTGATGATGAGATCAGGATTATTATGCGCAGTCTGGTCGAACTCAGGAATGCGCTGATCAGAGAAGGCAGATATACAGATTCGGTCGATGAGATCATGCTGAAGTTCATGTAAGCCATGCTCATATAGATCAAGGAAACGGTGGTCGTGGCACATATGGCATGGATGCGTATTATATCATCAAGGATATTGACAGATACACCCATTGGTGCATAATATGACTGAGGTGAAGATTAGGGATACACGAGAAACGCGAATACAATTAGGTGATACACAGAGTGAATTTGCTGAACGGTACAGAATACCTTTTCGCACTGTACAGAATTGGGAATCTGGCGTCAGAAAGCCTCTTGAATATGTTCTGAAAATGTTGTCAGCCAGAATCAGAGGTGACTTGATCAATCGGAAATCCGCAAGACTTCCCAAGTATGATTCGCTAAAGAAGAATCTGCCGGACAGAAGGGATTATCGTGGTGCAGCTGCATGGCTGAAGGCCGTCAGAGACGTGCTAGGGAATTCTGTAGTTTTTGCTCTTGATGAGGCACTGATGTGTCAGGGCAGCTTTGGCGGTCGAAGTGGTGAATATATTGTCTGGGTATATGGAGATGATTCGCTTGCCGGATACAACGGCGTCGTTGTGCTGGGCAACTATATTAGTCCATACTGCGTAGAGGAACGAAATGGGCTTCGTTTTACTGATTTTAACAGGACGATTGCAGATTCTTTTGCAAATGAAAAGATCCTGGATATGCAGGGTATCACGGAAGCTGTAAGCAAATACTATTTTACAAACAACGGAAGCTTTGACGGCGTGTCGATCGCTCCGGAATATCAGAGCAGATTCGAAGAACTTGCAGATGAAGCTGTGAATTACTACGACAATTAGGAGTGTGCACGGTAGTGTAAAATAAGTGTGGAACTTTTCCGAGGGATTTAGAAAAAAGGAAATAGAGGTCAACTCTTTGTGTTAAAATAGAATTTGCAAAAAACAACACGAAGGGAGTGACCTCTATGAATTACAATAATAGTATACACCAGATCGCAATGGATTTGGGAAGAAAAATCATAAAAAGAACAGAAAACGGTGAGATTCAGGATCTGGATCTCATGGCGAAGGACATTGCCGAGGATTGCCGCATATCAGCCAGAGCTATGGTGGAAGCGACACTGAAGTATCTGAATGAGTCTATTCGCAAGGACAAAAACGAACGTAAACAGCGAGGCCTGGTCATCAAGGAAAAGGATCGCCCGCGGGAAATATATACGGAGCTGGGGCGCATTCGATGGAGGGGGTGCGGACAAGGCGACAGAGTTGAAATAAATAAATTCAGATTTACATAAAAGAGGCAGACAGCTACCAGATTACATCCATGTTTATCAATGACAGAGAGTGGCTGCAGCAGTTCTACAGGCTCAGGCTTGGTGCAGAAGGGATTCTGCCGGAGAAACACAAAGCTTAAAAGCGGTTCTATTACTGATAAAGAACTCAAAATGAGTCTGAAAATGAAGGGATAAACGAAGTTATGCCATTTAAGATCATCAGACACGACATCACAAAAGTAAAGGCAGATGCCATTGTAAATACAGCAAATCCGGAGCCGTGTTTCGGCAGCGGAACAGATGCTGCTATTTATAAGGCAGCAGGAGAGGAAAAACTTCTTGCAGAGCGAAGGAAGATCGGCAGGATCGCGCTGGGGGAGGCTGCGGTCACTGCTGCTTTTGGATTGTCTGCAAAATACATCATTCACACGGTCGGGCCTGCATGGATCGATGGATATCATGGAGAGTTTGATATCCTCAGATCGTGCTACAGAAAGTCGCTTCTCCTGGCCGATCAGCTGGGTTGCGAGAGCATCGCGTTTCCACTGATCGCGACCGGTGTATACGGCTTTCCAAAGGATAAGGCGCTGGATATTGCATTGTCAGTGATCCGGCAGCATCTCGAAGATTCTGATCTGAACGTGACATTGGTGGTGTTCGGACGCAGTTCTTATCAGATCGCAACCGGTCTATCGGAACAGATCGAAGAATATATCGACGAAAATTACATAGCGGAGCAGACCGCAGCGGAGTACGGCGGAGCTGGCGGGCTGTCCGAAACAATGCGGAGGCGCAGGCTCCGAGAACGTGAGAGATTCTTTGGCAGTATGCTGAATCAGGTGATGCCGGAAGAGACAGATGATATGGTCATGTCATCTGCCGAACCCATGGCAGATGTCAGGGAATCGGCCATGTCATTGGAAGATGCCGTGAACAATCTGGGCGAGAGTTTCCAGAAACGTCTTCTGCGCATGATCGATGAACGCGGTATGACCGATCCGGAAGTCTATAAGCGGGCGAATGTGGATCGTAAGCTGTTCTCCAAGATTCGCTGCAGCGAAGATTACATCCCGAAAAAGAAGACCATCGTTGCCCTTGCGATCGCGCTGAAGCTGAATCTCGACGATACAAGGGATCTTCTTGCCAGTGCCGGACTCGCGCTTACAAATAACAGTAAGTCTGATGTGATCGTCAGCTTCTGTCTGGAAAACGACATCTACGACATATTTGAAGTAAACGCTCTGCTTTTCAAATTCGGGCAGCCGACCCTGGGATAACAGAATACTGTCGCTTTGTAAGCGACCAAAGCCTTCTTCAAATCAGCTATACTTGCATCATCAAACGGAACCGGGATGAAGCAAGGAGGCTGATAACATGAAAAAGAATTTAACAGAACTTGTAATGATACTGGACAGAAGCGGATCGATGGGAGGACTGGAGAGCGATACGATCGGTGGATACAACAGCATGCTGAAAAAGCAGGGCGAGACGGAAGGCGAAGTCCTGGTATCCACAGTGCTGTTCGACGACAGGAGCGAAGTGCTTTTTGACAGGGTGCCGCTCGAAGAGCTGCCGCAGATGACAGACAAAGAGTATTATGTGCGTGGCTGTACTGCTCTTCTGGATGCAGTGGGCGGGGCTATCCGTCACATAGGAAATGTACACAAGTATGCCAGAGAAGAGGACAGGCCGGAGAAGACCATCTTCGTCATCACAACGGACGGACTCGAAAATGCCAGCCGCGAGTACAGCTTTGAGAGAGTAAAGCGGATGGTAGAACGTCAGAAAGAGAAGTACGGCTGGGAATTTCTTTTCCTTGGAGCAAACATCGATGCGATCGAAACTGCAGGTAAATTCGGCATCTCAGCTGACAGAGCTGCGAACTACCACAGCGATCACATCGGGACTGCTCTGAACTATGAAGTGCTGGCAGATGCGGTATGCGAGATGCGCGGCAGCGCTAAGGCAATCGGGGCAGACTGGAAGAAGCGCATCGATGAAGATTTCAGAAGACGCGGTGGGAGAGGTCAATAAATATCTGGACAGGAGATAGTCAGAGGGGGGAAAGCGTCATTACATCGGATTTGGAGGGAGGATGTGAATTCTGAGATGCATTCCTATCAAAGCAGAGCTTCTTAACATCCTAGGACATTGCACAGAGTATCATCCCGGCAACAGTCTTTGCCGGGATGATGTTGTTTTTGATCATACAAAGTTCAGAGGGAGAGCAACCAGGTTTTCTCTCAGATATAGTTTTCTGTCAATGAGACATATGATAGCCCCCATCCCGCGCTTTTTTTCCGGAACCTTGTCAAGAACATCGAATTCAGAGGCCATAACAGCTTTTGGCACTGTAGTCATCTTGATTTCAATGGGATAGAGAATTCCGTTCTCCTGAATGATCAGGTCGATTTCGCCATCTGCTTCGATAATATGCCCGTCTTTCATACGCTTTTTCTTGTCCCTGCCGTTGTAGTAGAACACGTCGAAATCATAATCGAGTCCCTCGTTTGAATATGATTTCAGGATTTCATTAATCACGAATGTTTCAAACACAGCACCGGACATAGCACCGCTTTTTAGTGTTTCAGGGGTCAGCCATCTGGTAAGGTATGCGCAAAGCCCCGTATCGCGGAAGTACATTTTAGGCGTTTTTATTGCTCTGTTAAGCGCATTTGCTGTGTATGGTTTCAGCAGATAAATGATACCGCTTCGTTCGAGTATGGAGATCCACTCTTTAACTGTTATCTCTGATACACTGAGCTCAGCTGCTATATTGGCATAGTTCAGAACCTGCCCGGTTCTGGCAGCAACAGCAGTCATAAACCGTACAAAAGTCATATGATTCTTTGTCTTAATAAGCTGGTTTACATCCCGTTCGAGATATGTCTTCACATATGACTGATAATAATCGACCCATTCTCTATCCGGATTAGCATATAATTCCGGGTAACTTCCCCGATGAATGATGCTCCATATATCAGCAGGGTAATCCTTCAGAGCCTTTTCACGGGAACTTATGTAATCACCGGAGGGAACGAAATGCTTGTTAAATTCTACCCCGGTGATCTCACGGAGAGATAATCCTTCCAGTTCCATAACGGATATCCTGCCGGCAAGCGATTCACTTACATTTTCCATGAGCTGAAGCTTCTGGGAACCTGTCAGAAAGAAATTGCCGTATTCTTCAGTGTTATCAAGTACGATCTTCAGACGGTTGAAAATGGAAGTGCACTTCTGGACTTCATCGATCATAAGCGGGGCAGGATTATTTAGCAGGAACAAGCCTGCGTCCTCTGATGCCTGCGCCAGTAAAAGGTCGTCATCAAAGGTTACCTGGTTTACATCTGTAAAAAGGTGCTTGAACAATGTGGATTTTCCTACCTGTCTTGGCCCGGTCAGAAGAATGGCTTTACTGTTGGCAGCTCGTCTTGCGATAATCGGTTCCATATGTCTTTTTATCGAATACATGAAAGTCTCCTTGTCCTGTTAAATCCAAAGTACAACTTTATATTAGCGCAGCTGTCTGGTTAAGTCAATCATATTTTGTTAAATCCAAAGTATTAATTTTGATTTGCCGAACCGCATCCAAGTCCTGAAGATTGTATAGCACATCGCATTGCGCTGAAATAAAAACAAAAATATTTTCCCCAATCCGTACGAAAACATGTCAACTTTTTGCTCAAAAATGTCCGTTATATGAGAGGGACAATTTCCTCTCGTGCACTTTGACAAGCCTATCCTCGCGACTGGCAAGCCGAACGGCGCAGTTAGAGCGATGGAAGGCTGTCTGTCAGGACTGCCCAAGAGAGCGAGCTTAGCGAAGCTCGATTGGCTGCAGTCTACGGCTGACAGTCGAATACACATTCATCAGGTACTTTCTCTTCGGCGTCGGCGAGAGCTGTGAGCATGACGGCGGACTGCGCGATGACCCTTAGGGCGAGCGGTAAACAGATCCGTCAGAAAGGCAGGCGGCACCTGCCTTGTGCGATGAAAACCGGAGAGGACAATGATACTTCCGTCCAGTCAGAGCCCTGCACGCGAGTGCGGGATCACGCAGTGAGGGCGGCTGCCGGAAACCCCGGCGGGGGTTGGACTCCCATGAGGAAGCGTAGCCTGCTTCCGCCTGATCGTTTCCCATGCATCCGGGGTGCCAGGGGCAAATAGGATTGAACGAATGAAATTTAACCGGCGGTGAAGACGCTTTTTTGTGCTGCCATCGCCGGTTTATACATCGTCAATTCGTACCGGATCAGGGAAACAATGTGTATTCGGACTGCGGAAAAGGAGGTTAAGCGTATGAATGTAAGAAGAGTCAGGCGCGGCGATATCTATTATGTCGATCTACCGGAAGAACTTGCCGGAAGCGAACAGTCAGGTCGCCGTCCTGCCGTGATCACGCAGAGCAACTGGCTCAATGTATCATCGCCGAATGTGATCATCGCCTGCCTGACGAGCCAGATCAAGAATCCCAATATGGAGTGTCACTTTGTGCTGCCTCTCCTGAAAGGGCTGCCGCTCCAGACCATGGTGTTGGGAGAGCAGCGCTATACGATCAGTAAGGAGAGACTGCTAGAATTCCGTTGCCATCTCGGCAGAAAGCTGATGAGAAAAGTCACCAGGGCAATCAGGGCGGCAGAGCGCGAAGACTATGACGGTATGCCACTCGTATAGATCTGGTTCCTGACGGTGCTGAACATAACATTAACTGCAGACTGATCGAAATACCGTCGAACGTTGAGGGCTGGTCTAATTCCGGCGAAGACATAGAGTGTATGACATTTAACACTGGGGATAACAAGACAGATCTTTCAATTGCCTGTCTTGGAGAAACCTGGGAGATGGGATGGACCACAGAATCAATGGATCGGGGATACGACTACGACACTGTAACACTCGTAATTCTGACTATCTTGCTCCTGATCCTGCCGATCCTGATAATGCTCTGTATGCTGCATATGAAAATTATCAGATTGTGTCTGCCCATTAGATTTCCGTCGGATCTGATAGGCGCATACGTCGTATTACACCATTAAATATATCTGCTGCGCATATCGGCTCTGCTTTTGTCATGGACATTTGTCATGGATAGATATATGGTTCTGTGCTAAAATAAAGACGTGAGGTCTCATATCCTTTGAAATCACAAAATGTGATTCTACCGGGATGTCAGGAGACAGAAAAAAAGACCTTGAGGTCAAGGCAGAAAACAATGAAACAGGAAACATTAGAACGCATACGCAGATTTACAGAAGATCGGGACTGGGCGCAGTTTCACACACCGGCGAACCTGGCCAAGTCTATTGTCATTGAGGCGAGTGAGCTGCTGGAATGCTTTCAGTGGAATGACACGGACTATGATCTGGAGCATGTGAAGGAGGAACTCGCTGACGTGATGGTCTACTGCCGAAATATGCTGGATGTGCTGGAGCTTGACGAGGACGAGATCATCAATTCCAAGATGACAAAAAACGAGGCTAAGTACCCGGTGGAGAAAGCAGCCGGCAGAAGCACAAAATACGATCAGCTGTAGGCAGGGAACAGTTTGTGAAATCATGGGGGAAAGGACAGACGAGTGACTTCTTTGTTCATAGACAAAGCCATCATAGAATGGGACAAAATTGCAAAAGACAACTACCTTCGAGGTATTGATGCAATCAGCGGTGTAGGCGAGGTGACGTTCAGAAATCCGGTCACATTTTTCGTTGGTGAGAACGGTTCCGGCAAGTCGACACTTCTGGAGGCGATTGCGGTTGCTTACGGCTTCAATCCGGAGGGAGGAACAAAGAATTACAGCTTCAGTACGTATGATTCGCATTCAGAATTGTGTGATGCGATGCGCCTGTCGAAGGGTGCGGGGAGGGCAAAGTCAGGGTACTTCCTTCGCGCGGAAAGTTTTTATAATGTCGCGACAAAGGAAGAAGAGTACAGCCGCGGACCCGGCGGGAATCCCATGCATTTTCATAAGATGTCCCACGGAGAGAGCTTCCTTGCAATGGTGAAAAACAACTTCCGCTCAGAGGGTGTGTATCTGCTGGATGAGCCGGAAGCAGCTTTGTCCCCGCAGAGACAGCTGGCGCTGCTGATGGAGATCGATCGCTGCGTGAAAGGCGGCTCTCAGTTCATCATCGTTACACATTCACCGATTCTGCTCGGATTTCCGGGAGCAGAGCTCCTGGACTTTGATGACGGACCGGTTCATCCGATAGAGTATGAGGAAACCGACAGTTATCAGATCACATCTCTGTTCATCAATGACAGAGAGCGATTACTCAGACAGCTGATGGAGGAAAGCAAATGATTAAAGTGTATTGCTACAGCAGATGTACCACTTGCAGGAAGGCGCTTAAGTGGCTGGATGATAATGGAATAGACTATTCGGTTATCGACATCAGGGAGAATCATCCGGACGAGAACGCCTTGCGGGAATATTACGCCATGAGCGGTTTGCCCCTGAAACGTTTTTTCAACACAAGTGGAATACCGTACCGTGAAATGGGTCTGTCGAAAAAACTGCCGGAGATGAGCGAGGACGAGCAGCTGGCGCTTCTCGCCACGAACGGAATGCTGGTGAAACGACCGTTGGTAGTCGGCGACGGATTTGTATTGACCGGATTCAAAGAGGCAGAGTGGGCGTCCAAGCTGAAACAGTCGCATTAAGACAAAACTCTGCGCACTGAAGCGAAAACATTTGAGTCCGAAAGGGTTTACTTTCCCAAGCCGGGGCAGATTAGCTGCCACCGGTTGAATTATCATATCCACAGAAATAATTTAATGCGTGCTCAGTTATCGAATATGCTTGAAATATCAATAATACAAAGAGCATATTCGGTAGCCTGCTGCAAGGTTTTCAAGTGTTTCATCCGAAAACTCTGCGGCAGTGGGATTCGGAAACGGCCGAATCCCTGAGCACAAGTATCAATTAGTGTCTGCCGGCGCACTCATCCATTGGATGGTGCGCCGCGGCGCTGCTGACAAACTGCCGTCAGCGCCTATTAAGTCCGACGGGAACTTAATGAGCAGACACTAATTAAAATCAATCTAAACGGAAAGTGAGGAAAACAATGGCCGGAAAATCTCAAGCCGGAGGAGAACGAATAGAACATCCCTTCGATCCTCTGTTCAACGAATACAGCAGGGTCCTGATTCTTGGCTCGTTTCCCTCCGTTCGGTCCAGAGAACAGAATTTCTATTACGGACACCCGCGGAATCGCTTCTGGAAGGTGATGGCGACGATACTGAACTGTCCGCAGCCACAGACTGTCGAGGCAAAACGGGCGCTGATTCTCGAACATCATCTGGCGCTGTGGGATTCCGTTGCTGAATGTGAAATCAGCGGTTCTTCGGATTCCAGCATCAGGGGTGTCCGTCCCAACGATCTCAGCATCATTCTGAAGAAGTGTGATATACGGCGGATTTACTGCAACGGCCGAAAGTCCTATGATATTTATCGCCGTTATATCGAGGAGCGCACCGGCCGTGAAGCAGTGTTGCTTCCCTCTACGAGTCCGGCGAACGCCCGATGCGGAACGGAGGAGCTGATCAACAGATGGTCGGTCATAACAAAGGATCTGCAGTCACAGAAATAAAGACTTCAGCCGCAGAAATGAAGGCTTCGCGGGCAGTCGCAGCGGTCTTCCTGCACTGTGCGCAGCCCGTCCGGCATAAGGCGGTTCTGTGGGCAGTCGCGGCGGCTGAAGGGTCGTTTCCGGACAGAGAGATGTCGCATTGAGGTACAAAAAAACGGTTCTCCTGTTATAAAATATAACGAAATATAACGCAGAGCCCTGCTTTCAATTCTTTCGGTGAAGACCGAAGAAAACAGGCGGGCGGAAAGAAATCAGCGGGCGAAAGAAACAGAAAGGATAATACAGCCCGAAAAACAGGGAGAAAAGCGAAAAAGCAGGAGGAACGTGTTATGCACAGAAAGATTTGGTTAAAAAAAGCAGGGATGATTTTGGGCGGGTGCCTTTTGGCGATCTGTCTGATGGGCGGTATTTTGTGGCAGGGAGTTGCGCCTGTACATGCGGAGGATGCGACTGAACGCACAGAGGTGAAGATTACCGACTTTAATATCTCTCATTACTCTACAAGCACAGCGACCAGTTTTGAATGGAATGAGCGATTCTATGTGAACATGAACTGGGATGCATCGGCTTACGGCAACACTCTGAAAGAAGGAGATTATTTTACGGTAAAGCTGCCGGACAATTTCGTCTTTCCAAAGAACACGGCCGCTACCCATTTCAACCTCACGGCGCCGGACGGGAACGTGATTGGAACGGCGGTCGTGTCGCCGGGCAGCGATGGAGGCGGCACGGTGAAGGTTACCTTTACCGACTATGTGGAAAACCGGTACAACATCAAAGGAAAGATGCAGCTGCAGGCACACTTCACGAAAATTAAAAACGATGAAACTAATGAATTCTCCGTTTCAATCGGGTCGCAGGTCACGACGATCAGTGTCCCGATTACGGGCCCCACCGGACTGAAGGACGAAGTGATCGGGAAGTGGGGAGAAGCTTCCAGGGACGGCGACGATGTCGCGCAGTGGTACGTCCGGATCAACCACATTAAAGGAAACTACACGAATTTCGTGTATTCCGATGAGCTTTCCGTTAAAAACGGAGATCTCGGCGGAATGCATTATATCCCGGATTCCTTTGTTCTGAAAGAAGTGAAATACGATGCAAACGGGTTCAATATTGAAACGATTCAGGAGATCAGCCTGGACGGGAAACTGAAGATTACCGACAACGGAACAAAATTCACGATTGACATGGGGAATATTGTGGATGGGAAGCAGTATCAGCTGAGCTATAAGACGACCTATATCCCGGGGACTACGCTCCGCAACAAGGCTTCCGCCACGGGAAGCAATGTGGACAAAACTGTTCAGGCAAGTTACACGTCGGCATCCTCCAGCGGAAGCGGCGACGGTAATTTGATGAGTAAAATCAGGATTCTGAAGGTGGATGAGGAGGATCATTCGATTCCACTGGCGGGCGCTGAATTCAAGATTACAAATCTTGAGAACAACAGCTCCTTCACGCTGACGACAGACGCGCAGGGCGAGGCGACCTCGGGAAAACTGGTTCCGGGGAAATACTCCATCGTCGAGGTGACTGCGCCGACGGGCTATGAGCTTGACAGCACGCCTTATGAGGTGACCGTTACAGAAGATGAG
>NZ_VUMZ01000018.1 GCF_009695915.1 Hornefia butyriciproducens
ATCATCCTGAAATTGTCTCCGCGAATCAGAGCCTGTTCGATGTAGATACGGTCTGACAGTGTCAGATGCTTGTGGTCACTTTTGATATCTTTACTCATAAAAACCTCCTCATTGCGCAGACAGGTGATCATATGTTCATTATATAGTTGTGCAGGAGTAAATTCAGCAATGTGGAAGTTAGTCTTACACAAATGGAATTTAAAAATATATTTAACGGAATTTAAAAATATATTTAACGCTCCGGGTTTTATTATGCTGCTGCGGGAGAGTGACGGGAAATGATGAAATTATCAGGTAATTATTTACCGGGTTGATGCCGCGAAGGGAGTTTATCCTTTACTTTTGAAGGTTCTGAATTATACTGTAATTAAGGAGGTTTTCATTGAGATTAATGTGAGAACGGCACCTCCACCGTTCACGATTGCTGCGGTATTTATCCCCCGTCGGTCTGGCACGCCGACAAACATTATTTAACGTGAGTGCTCAATGGAACAGTCACCTCCGGGTTCCCGGGTGATATTTTTTTCCGAATGCCGGGGAGAGGCGCCTTATATGGAACCGCTCTGAATGCTCCGCACGGAGAGGACGCGGGGCGTTCAGGGCGGCCGGGCACACGCCGGGCGGGTGCCAAATTCAAAGACAGATAACAGGTAGTAAAAGCGGAAGCGAAAAAATAAAATAGGAATGCGCTGATGCCTGCTCAGATACCGGCTGCACTTAGTCTGCGGCCGGTATTTTTTGGTTGGGGAAAGGCCTGACTTTTGATATAATATTATTCAGAACTGCATGTCAGTGCCCACGGCTCGAGTTCCCGACGAACTTTGCCGGAGCGGATAGCATACAGCAGAATATGAGCTCGGTGTTTTGATCATTTAAGCATATTTTGTTGTCGCACAAATATTAAACTGTTGAGTTGAGGAAAGGGACATCAATGAACAAACAGCAGCTTGCGGCGAAAATCTGGGAGTCCGCAAACCGTATGCGATCCAAGATTGAGGCCAACGAGTATAAGGATTATATCCTCGGGTTTATTTTTTATAAATATCTTTCGGATAAAGAGGAGCAGTGGCTTCTGTCGGAGGAATATGCACCGGAGGATATCAGAGAATATGTAAATGAAGAAAATGAGGAAACTGTCAGAAGCACGCAGAGAAACCTCGGTTATTTTATCGGGTACAAAGATTTGTTCTCCACATGGATTCAGATGGGAGCCGACTTTTCCGTAGATAATGTCCGTGTCGCGCTGTCGTCCTTTACCAGACTGATTTCCGCGTCGCACAAAAAAGTGTTCGAGGGGATATTCAACACGCTGGAGACAGGGCTTTCAAAGCTTGGAGACACATCGAAATCACAGACGAAGGCTGTGAGTGATCTGATCCGGCTGATCAATGAAATTCCAATGCACGGAAAACAGGATTATGACGTTCTGGGATTTATCTATGAGTATCTGATCAGTAATTTTGCGGCAAATGCAGGGAAGAAAGCAGGAGAATTCTACACGCCTCACGAGGTATCACTGCTCATGTCAGAAATTGTGGCGGATCATCTGAAGGGGAGGAGCGAAATCAAGATCTATGACCCGACGAGCGGCTCGGGTTCCCTTCTGATCAACATCGGTCAGACAACCGCAAAGTATATGGAGGATTCAAACCGGATTCGATATTACGCGCAGGAACTAAAATCGAACACCTACAATCTGACTCGCATGAACCTTGTGATGCGGGGAATCCTGCCGGATAATATTGTGACGAGAAACGGAGATACATTAGAGGAAGACTGGCCTTATTTCGACGAGTCTGACCCTGCTGGAACGTACGATCCTCTCTATGTGGATGCAGTCGTGTCCAATCCGCCGTACTCGCAGAGATGGGAGCCGGGCGGCAAGGAGAATGATCCGCGTTATTCGCGTTATGGCCTGGCACCTAAGGCGAAGGCAGATTACGCTTTTCTGCTGCATGATCTGTATCATCTCATGCCGGATGGGATCATGACAATCGTGCTTCCCCATGGAGTCCTCTTCCGCGGCGGGGAGGAAGGGAAAATCAGAAAGAATCTGATTGAACAGAACAATATTGATACGATCATCGGACTCCCGGCCAATATCTTCTTTGGTACGGGCATACCCACGATTGTTATGGTTCTTCGTCAAAAGCGGGAGAACACAGATGTGCTTATCATCGACGCCTCGAGGGGCTTTGTGAAGGAAGGAAAAAATAATAAGCTGCGTGCTTCCGATATCCGCCGAATCGCAGACACAGTGAGATACAGAAGAAATACGCCGAGGTACTCGAGGACGGTGAGCCTCGGGGAGATACGGCAGAATGATTACAATCTGAATATTCCCCGATATGTAGATTCTTCTGAAGCAGGGGAGAACTATGACCTGTACGCGTCAATGTTCGGCGGAATTCCTCTTCATGAGCTGGACACGCTTGAGGAATACTGGGGAATATTTCCTTCATTGAAATCCGAACTTTTCGAGGGGAACGGGGAATACGTCACGCTGAAGGCGGCAGATGTCAGAGCTGCGATTCGCGGAAATACGGATGTGCAGAAATTCAGAGATAATTTCAGGAACAGCTTTGCCGATTTCGGAGATCGACTGGACGATGTCTTGATTGACCGTGCGGAAGAACTGTCGATCCCGAAGACGGAAGAAGAGATTTCCGCAGACATCTTCCGGCGTTTTGAAAACGTCCCGCTTCTGGATCCTTACCGGGCATATGAAAAATTCGAAAATCATTATGAGGAAATCTCCGGCGATCTGGAACTGATCCGCATGGAGGGGATGGCGACTGTTCGCAAAGTTGATCCGAATATGGTGATCAAGAAACAGAAGGGAAAAGAGGCGGAGGTTCAAGATGGCTGGAAAGGTCATGTCCTTCCATTTGATCTCGTACAGAGGGTGTGTCTCCACGAGGAACTTTCTTCAGTGAGAACTATGGAGGAGCGGCTTTCTGCGATTCCGGGAGAACTGGAGGAACAACTGGAGCGTTTGAGCGAGGAGGACAAAGTTCTTGCCGGAGATGCCCTGAATGATACGAATGATGGTTTTGTGGCAGGCAAAGTAAAGGGCGTGCTTAAGGAACTGAAGGAAGATCCTGCGGAAAATAAAGAGATTATCGCGACACTCTCAGACGCAGAGGCGCTGCTGAAAGAAGGAAAGGAACTCAAAAAGGAAATCAAGAAGGCGGGGGAGACACTGCATCTGAAGACAAAGGAAACAATAGAGTCGCTGCCGGACGATGAAGTGCGCAAGCTTCTGCACGAGAAGTGGACGGCACCGATATGCGATGGAATCTGCGACCTTCCGGAAAATCTTCTGAATGAATTTACAAAGGATATTGAGGCGATGGCTGAAAAGTACGCTGTCACCCTGAATGATATCGAAAAGGAAATCCGTGAAACGGAGGCGTCCCTGGTGTCCATGCTGTCAGAACTGACCGGATCGGAAGCCGACATGAAAGGGATACGGGAGCTTCAGAAACTCCTGGGAGGTGAAGCAAATGCCTGAAAGAAAAACGCCTCAGGTCCGGTTCAAGGGATTCACAGATACTTGGGAACAGCGTAAGCTGGGGGAAGTGTTTGAAGAATACTCAGAAAAAGGGCACCCAGAACTTCCTGCGCTTACGATCATTCAAGGTGGCGGAACAATTCGCCGCGATGAATCAGACCGAAATCTTCAGTACGATAAGGCGAGCCTTGCAAACTATAAAATGGTAAATGATGGGGACTTTATTGTTCATCTTCGGTCTTTTGAAGGTGGACTCGAAAAGGCCACAACCCTTGGTGTTATTAGTCCTGCGTATCATACATTTCATGGAGAAGGTACTGATTCCCGATTCTATTATTCGTATTTCAGATCGCCAAAATTCATAGATCATGATCTGAAACCACATGTTTATGGAATACGTGATGGACGTAGTATTGATATCGAGGGGATGAGAACCATCGATATTCCGTGGACAAGTTTTGCAGAGCAGAAAGCAATTGGTGACTATATTAATGCTCTCGACCACCTTATCACCCTTCATCAGCGAGAGGGTGAAAGGCTTCAGATGATAAAAAAATCCATGCTTGAAAATTGCTTTCCGAAAAATGGTGAAAAGGTACCGCGGTTTCGTTTTGCCGGATTTACTGGCGATTGGGAACAGCGTAAGTTGGGAGCTTTGATGGATGTTGGGTCAGTGAAACGGGTACATCAGTCAGATTGGCGAGACTCTGGAGTACGATTTTTAAGGGCAAGAGATGTCGTTGCTGATTTTAATAACGAAGAGCCGGATGATTATTTGTATATAGATCAAAAAATGTATGAAGAGTATTCTGCTCAATCGGGAAAAGTTCAGCAAGGAGATTTGCTTGTTACAGGTGTAGGGACTATCGGTATTCCGATGCTCATAAAGTCTGAAAAACCGCTATATTTCAAGGATGGCAATATCATATGGTTTAAAAATAAGAATGCTATTGATGGACAGTTTTTCTATTATTCTTTCATATCAAAAGGCATACAAGATTTTATTAAAGAATCAGCGGGGACCGGTACAGTTGGCACGTACACTATTGATAGCGGGAAGAAAACGCCAATAAACTTGCCGACAAGTATAGAGGAGCAAAAGGAAATCGGAATCTACTTCAAAAACATCGACCACCTCATCACCCTTCATCAGAGTAAGTTGAAGATGTTGAAAAAAATAAAGGAATCTATGCTCGGGAAGATGCTGGTTTAGGAGGAATTTTGAAAATGGAGAAATTGATTTTGTTTCACGGAACTCCTGACGAAATAGTGGTGCCTGAATATGGAAAGGGACAAGAGAAACACGATTATGGGAAGGGATTTTACCTGACTGAAAGCGTTGAACTGGCTAGGGAATGGGCAGTTTGCCGGCCGGATGAGGTAAACGGCTGGGTTCATAAATACGAGCTTGATACGGAGGGTCTGAAAATTATGGATTTCCAGCAGAAGGGGGTGCTCACCTGGCTTGCTGAACTGATGAAGCACAGAGCCGCTGACGATTCCAGGCGATACCGTATGCTTGCAGGAAAGTTTATCGAAAAGTATGGTACAGATACAGATGAATATGATGTGATCAGAGGATGGAGAGCCAACGCCTCGTATTTCTATATTGCAAAGGAGTTCGTTCGGGATAATATTGATATGGAAATCCTGGAGGAACTGCTTTCACTGGGCAGTCTGGGAATTCAGTATTGCATCAAGACGGAGCTTGCGTATTCCCGCCTGCATGAAGTTGAAGATGGAATAATTCCGGTTCCGTATTCTGAATTCAATGAGAAGTATAACCTTCGGGATGCTGCGGCGAGAAAGAAGATGAGGGAACTGGTGGATTCTGATGCAAATAAAGTAACAAAGGTTTTCAGCACGCTTTTTGAGGAGAGATAGTTATGAGAGCATATCCGGAAGCATATTTGAATGATGTGGTAGAAAATCAGGGGAAACTGTTCGACTACGTGGCGCAGTCTTATCCCGATATGGACACAGAAGATTTTATTAAGAATTATATGGCGGGTAAAACAAGAAAAAGCATCGATGAGGCACAGGCTTATGTAAATACGATGAGTGCCAGAGAATTGTGGGAGTATTTTCAGGAAACGGAGCATTATTCTCTGAAACCCGGCAGGGCACTTGACGGATTTATGCCCGATTGGATTGGCGAATTTTATGCTTACTACCAGTGGTATTACAACATTCCGAGTCGTGAAGTACTGCAAAGAATCCCTCTGGATTTTCTGGAAAAGGCATATTTCGGACTGCATGATTTGGAACTCGATTTGGCGGTGCAGAAGGTCGGTAAAGCAGGATGAATATTATATGTTTTCATAATCCGGATGAAGAAAACGGATATCTGAGCAACTGGTATCTGTCGCAGTTTTCCGTTGAGGAAATCACTTTTTCGTCCATGGAACAGTACATGATGTATAAAAAAGCCGTTTGCTTTCAGGACTACGATACAGCAGACCGGATTCTTGAGACGGAGGACGTTTCCCAAATAAAGAAGCTGGGACGTAAGGTATCGAATTACGATGAAAATTACTGGAACGGAGTACGGCAGATTGTTGTTTACCGAGGACTGTTGGAGAAATTCGGGCAGAATGATGAACTGAAAAAACTCTTGTTGGAAACAGGGGACTCGGTTTTGGCAGAATGCGCGGTAAAGGACAGAATCTGGGGAATCGGACTGTCGATGACAGATCCCGATAGACTAGACAGGGCCTGCTGGAAGGGGCAGAATCTGCTTGGGTATGCGCTGATGATGGTGCGGGAAACCCTTGCAATGTCATGATGCTTGGGAACAGCGTAAGCTGGGAGACTTCTGCGAGATGTTCAATGGTGACAGGGGAATCAATTATCCGAAAGATTCGGATATGGTTCAAGCCGGAATCCCATTTGTAAATGCTGGGGACCTACAAGAAGGAAAGGTGAACCTTGCTACAGCAAATAAAATCACAAGGGAGAAATTTGACCAGCTCGGAGGAGCAAAAATCAAACGCGGCGATATCTTGTATTGCCTTCGCGGAACCCTTGGAAAAAACGCATTTGTAGACAATTTTGATGAAGGTACTGTGGCATCTTCACTTGTTGATATAAGACCTAAAAATGTTGATGCACAATACTTGTTTACGGTGCTGAATTCTGACATCGAATATCGGCAGAGAATACTCTGTGATGAGGGTGCAGCTCAACCAAATTTATCTGCAAGAAACTTAGCAAATTTTGATATTCCGGTTCCAAAGATTGCAGAACAAGTAAAAATCGGAAGGTATTTTGAAAGCCTTTCAAACATCATCACCCTTCATCAGCGTAAGGAATACGGACTGAAAACATACGAGAACAGGAGTATACATTATGGAACATTTTGACAGAGAAGCGGATTTTGAGAAAGCTCTCATTGCAGCTCTGCAGAGATACGGTTGGGAGAAGACTGTAATCATGAACCCGACGGAGAAGGATCTGCTGCGGAACTGGGCGGACATTCTCTTTGAAAACAACCGTGAGATAGATCGCCTGAATAACTGTCCCCTTGTGCAGGAGGAGATGGAGGAACTGCTGGAGCAGATGCGTGAACTGCGCACGCCCCTTGCCCTCAACGGTTTTATTAACGGGAAGACGGTGTCCATCACCAGAAAAAATCCGGACGATGCCCTTCATTACGGCAAGGAAGTGAGCCTGAAAATCTATGACCGTATGGAAATTGCTGCGGGGCAGAGCCGTTATCAGATTGTGGAACAGCCGATTTTTCCGAGACATGAGAAGGTGCTGCAGGATCGCCGGGGCGATCTGATGCTGCTGATCAACGGTATGCCGGTTTTCCACATCGAATTAAAGAAGTCCGGCGTTCCGGTGACGGAGGCGGTGAACCAGATTGAGAAATATGCGCATGAGGGTGTGTTTACCGGACTGTTTTCGCTGGTACAGATTTTTGTTGCAATGAATCCGGAGGAGACGCTTTACTTTGCTAATCCGGGACCGGATGGCAGGTTCAATCCCGACTTCTTTTTTCACTGGGCGGATCTGAATAATGATCCGATTAACGACTGGAAAATCGTGGCTGAACGTCTGCTGTCCATTCCTATGGCTCACCAGATGATCGGATTTTATACGGTGGCGGATGATGCGGATGGAGTGCTGAAGGTTATGCGCAGCTACCAGTATTACGCAGCCAACAAAATTTCAGACAAAGTGATGAAGAACAATTGGAAGGAGGGAAATCAGCACGGCGGATATGTCTGGCATACGACAGGATCAGGAAAGACAATGACCTCTTTCAAATCCGCCCAGCTGATCGCGAATTCCAATGATGCGGATAAAGTGATCTTTCTGATGGATCGCATTGAACTCGGAACCCAGTCGCTGAAGGAGTACCGGGCCTTTGCCGATAATGCAGATGATGTACAGGAAACAGAAGATACTGTAACGCTTATTTCCAAGCTGAAAAGCGCTGATCCCAAGGATACACTGATTGTTTCATCTATTCAGAAGATGAGCAATATCAAGGAAGATGCGGCAGGAAAAATGCGGGCAAAGGATCTGGAGGATATGCAGGGAAAACGTCTGGTCTTTATCCTTGATGAATGTCACCGGTCTACATTCGGAGAAATGCTGTCCACAATTAAAGCGACATTCCCGAATGCACTTTTCTTCGGATTTACCGGTACGCCGGTGTTCCGCGAGAATGAGAAGACGATGAGCACCACAGCGGATGTTTTTGGGGATGAGCTTCACCGATACAGCATTGCAGATGGAATCAGGGACAGGAATGTGCTTGGTTTTGATCCGACGATGGTGATGGTGTACAGGGACAAAGATCTGCGGAAAAGAGTCGCACTGAGAGAAGCCGATGCGCAGACGGAGGAGGAAGCAATCCGTGATCCCGGAAAGAGCAGGAAATATTATCACTTTATGAATGCGGCAGAGGTTCCGATGGCCGGAAAGCGACAGAGCGACGGTACCTGGCAGAAAGGAATTGAAGACTATATCGGGAAAGAGGCGTGGCAGACAGACGAGTATCAGAACGCGGTTGTAGACGATATCGTGGAGAACTGGCTGACATTGAGCCATGACGGAAAGTTCCACGCAATCTTTGCGACGGGAAGCATCCCGGAGGCGATTCGCTATTACAGGAAATTCCGGGAAAAGTGTCCGGAACTCAGGGTGACTGCGCTGTTTGATCCGACGATTGACAATCAGGGCGGAAGCCGCTCTCTGGAAAGGGAAGACGGTCTGAAGGAAATGCTGGAGGACTACAATCGGTTATACGAACAGAGTTTTGACATTGGAGGATACTCCAGATTCAAGAAGGATGTTTCTGCACGCCTCGCACATAAGAAGCCCTATGACCGTGTGCGTCAGGACGGACAGCTGGACATTCTGATTGTTGTGAACCAGATGCTGACAGGCTTTGATTCCAAGTGGGTGAATACTTTGTACCTTGATAAAGTGCTGGTTTATCAGAATCTGATCCAGGCTTTTTCCAGAACAAACCGGCTGTTTAACATCAATGAAAAACCGTTTGGCTCGATTCGATATTATCGTCTTCCGCATACGATGAAGAGAAATATAGAATCAGCTGTGCAGTTATATTCCGGAGATCGGCCGCAGGGACTGTTTGCCGACCATCTGCCGGACAATATCCGACATATGAACGAGAAGTTCCTGGATATGATTAACCTGTTTAAAAGTGCGGGTGTTCCGGATATTGACAGACTGCCGGCGGAGCTCCCTGAAAAAGCCAGATTCGCCAAACTGTTCCGGGAATTTTCCACCTACATGCAGGCGGCGAAAATCCAGGGATTCAGATGGATGCAGACCGAATATTCTTCGCGGATTGATCCGGAGGATGAATCGGAGGAAGAAATCATACTGCTTCTTCCGACGGAGGAGCAGTATGAGATTTTGCTTCAGCGTTATAAGGAGCTGCGAACCGAGAGGGAGGGCGGCGAGGAACCGGACGGCGTTACATTTACGATTGATCCGTACCTCACAGAGCAGAACACCGGGATGATCGACAACGATTATATGAATTCCCGTTTTGATAAGTGGAAAAAACAGCTGAATGATCCGGATGTGAAGCCGGAGGTGAGGGAAGAGACCCTTGCTGAGCTTCATAAATGTTTTGCATTCCTTTCGCAGGAGGAGCAGCGATATGCCAACCTCTTTCTTCATGATGTGGAGACCGGAGACGTCAGACTCAGTGAGGGGAAAACTTTCCGTGAATATATTGTTGAGTATGCGGCAGATGAAAAGAAAAATCAGATTCGGCAGATCTCTTCATGCCTCGGCTGTTCAGAAGAAAAACTTTCGGAGATGATGGAGTCGCATGTCACAAAGGAAAATCTGAATGAATACGGGCGGTTCAGCGCATTGAAGGCAACGATTGTAAAAGATACCGCGCAGGAATATTTTACAAAACTGGACGGAAAAAAACCTCCGCGATTCCGGGTGAACAGCCGGGCGGAGGAGCTTCTGGAGAAATTTATTCTTTCCGGAGGAATCGACATTCCGGTACCGGACGAAGAAACGGAGGAAAAGAACGGATAAGGCAGAGTCGGGAACTTCATCGGCGCAGGAAGGAGACCACTATGCCAAATGACAGCAAGCCGACAGATTTGTTAAAGGATTATTATGAACGCTGGGTATCCGTTTACAAAGAAGGAGCAATCAGAGACGTTACCCTGAACAAATACCATATGAGTCTTTCCTGGCTGACAAAGCTCGCACCTGATCTGCGCCTGTGCGATGTGACGAGGATTGCGTATCAGCAGATCATCAATGATTATGCGAGAGAGCATGAACGTCAGACAACGATGGATTTCCACCATCAGCTGAAGGGCGCAATTCTCGATGCAGTGGATGAAGGCCTCATTCCGCGGGATCCCACAAGGAAGGTCATTATCAAAGGAAGAACGCCGTCTCTGAAGAAAAGCAAATACTTGAACCAGTTCGAGCTGCATACGCTTTTGAAAAGTCTGACGCTCGGTAACGAAGTAAGCTGGGACTGGTTCATTCTGCTTGTTGCAAAAACGGGAATGCGTTTTTCAGAGGCGCTTGCGGTTACGCCGGATGACTTTGATTTCGCACACCAGACGATATCGGTCAGTAAGACCTGGAATTATAAAGAAGGAGGCGGATTTTCCCCGACAAAAAATAAGTCTTCTGTGCGAAAAATCCAGATTGACTGGCAGGTTGTAATGCAGTTCGCCGCACTTGTGAAAGATCTGCCGCCTGACAGACCGATCTTTGTTACAAAGGAGAATGTCTATAATTCCACGGTGAATGATATTCTGGAGCGATATTGCAGAGCTTTGGCAATTCCGGTAATATCTGTGCATGGCCTGCGGCATACTCATGCGTCAATTCTTTTGTTCGCCGGAGTTTCTGTTGCCAGCGTTGCAAGGCGTCTCGGCCATGCCAGCATGACGACGACGCAGAAAACCTACCTGCATATCATTCAGGAACTTGAGAATCAGGATGTTGATCTCGTCATGAGATCCCTCTCCAATCTCGTATAAACCGCAACAAGTAAATGCACCGCGCTGATGAAGGACTCGACAATTCTGCGGCTTTGTGTATACTGGAAGTAACAGGAACCACACCGGAAAATGAGGAGGAACTGAAATGATAAGGAGATGCAGACGGTCGGACAGGGAACCCTGGTGCCGGCTTAACAAAGAATTCATGTCGTATGAATACGAAGACGAAAATCTATGGGAAAACCCGCTGGAAAAGGGGGACCCGGGCGAAATTTTCGACGCTGTCATGGACAGTGGTCAATCACCCAACCGGTTGTACATCATCGAGGAGGAGAGCGAAGTAGTTGGCTTTGTTAACGCGGTAGCCTTTACGAGCATATGGGCTCACGGCGAAGTGCTGTTCATCGACGACCTGTTCATTACGGAGCGATGCAGAAACAGAGGCTATGGAGGGAAGGCGCTGAGAGAGCTGGAGGATCTGGTGAACAAAGAAGGGTTCAGACGTGTGCAGCTCCTGGCGGAGGATACGAATCCCGGCGCAGTCTCATTTTACGAAAGAGAAGAATACCGGAGACAGAGAATCAATCTGTTCTGCAAATATCTGTGAGCAGCTCGAACCAGGGACGGAAAAATTCTGTCCGCTCGCTTGAATGAAAAGGTAACTTCCACATTTAAGAGAAAAACGACCGGCAGAGGCTGGTTTCATAAAATCAGGTATAGGAATCAGGCCTGAAATGCTGTAAAATTCAATTAGCCAATACGGGTTCATTG
>NZ_VUMZ01000019.1 GCF_009695915.1 Hornefia butyriciproducens
AACTGAATCCGGTGGCAATAGCGAGGAGGTCACACCTGTTCCCATCCCGAACACAGAAGTTAAGCTCTTCAGCGCCGATGATACTTGGCGGGTGACTGCCCGGGAAAGTAGGACGCTGCCGGTTCAGAGATCAAAAGACAAGTCAGAGATGATTTGTCTTTTTTATTTCGTTTTTTTCCTGAGTTGTGAGAGTTTTTTTGCCCGGCGGCCGCTGACTCTCCGGAATCTTTATTGTTTATAAAATTTTCTTAACTCTATTGAATTTGGTTATTTTTGTGTTAATATTTAAGTAAGGCCAATTCGGCTACAATTTATTTTCAGGTGACGATTATGTGAGAGGGAGTGACATTTATGAAAAAGAAGAACACTAATATTGTCAGTGTCATCGTCCTGATTGTTGTAGTTGCGGTTCTCGTTATCGCAGCGTTTACAACAGACGCCAAGAGCGTACAGAAAACATTCTGGGCTCTTGTTCCGCCGATCATAGCGATTGTCCTGGCACTTGTCACCAAGGAAGTTTACAGTTCATTATTTATCGGTATTGTTGTAGGCGGTCTTCTGTATTCCGGCTTCAGTTTTCCGGGCACGATCAAGCATGTCTTTACCGACGGAATTGTTGCGCAGCTGACGGATGCGTACAATGTCGGTATCCTGATCTTCCTGGTAATTCTGGGAATCATGGTGTGTCTGATGAATAAATCAGGCGGATCAGCTGCATTTGGAAGGTGGGCGCAGAAACACATCAAGACGAAAAAAGGTGCACAGTTCGCCACCATCGTCCTGGGTATTCTGATTTTTATCGATGATTATTTCAACTGTCTTACAGTGGGAAGCGTCATGCTGCCGGTTACTGACCGTTTCAAGATTTCCAGAGCGAAGCTGGCATATCTGATTGACGCGACTGCGGCCCCGGTTTGTATTATTGCACCGATTTCGTCATGGGCCGCCGCTGTATCGGGTTTTGTTCCCGGTAACCAGAACGGGATTGCATTATTCTGCAGCTGCATTCCATGGAATTTCTACGCATTGTTCACGATTGCGTTCATGTTCGCCATTACGGCAATGCAGGCTGACTATGGCCTGATGGAGCAGCATGAGCTGAACGCGACGACAAAGGGTGATTTGTTTACGACGCCGGAGCGTCCGTATGCTGAGGCGGATAAAGCCAAACTGAAGGAGGATGGAAAACTGTTCGATATGCTGATTCCGGTTATTGTCCTTATCATCTGTTGTGTTATCGGTATGCTCTGGAGCGGCGGGATGTTTTCCGGAAAGAATTTTGTCGAAGCCTTCGCCAACTCGGATGCTTCCGTAGGTCTTGCAGTCGGATCCTTCTTTGCGCTGATCATTACCCTTGTTATTTACATGGCAAGGCGCGTAATGAATTTCACGGAGTTTATGGCCTGCGTTCCTGACGGATTTGCAGCGATGATCGCACCGATTCTTATACTGACATTTGCCTGGTCTCTGAAGGGCATGACGGACAGTCTGGGTGCGTCTGTCTATGTTGCGGGTCTGATTAAAAACACCGCGGGCAGTCTGATGAATCTGCTGCCGTTTATCATCTTCCTGATTGCGGTCGGTCTTGCTTTTGCCACCGGCACTTCCTGGGGAACGTTCGGAATTCTGATCCCGATCGTTGTTACGGCATTCAAGGACACCGATCCGAACCTGATGATCATCGCAATGTCCGCCTGCATGGCCGGCGCAGTCTGCGGCGATCACTGCTCGCCGATTTCGGATACCACCATCATGGCTTCTGCGGGAGCCCAGTGCTACCACATCAATCACGTCAATACGCAGCTGCCTTATGCGATGACTGTCGCGGCGATTTCCGCGGTCACGTACATTGTGGCGGGATTTTCGCGCAACGTGGTTGTGTCGCTGGTATTTGGCTTTGTCGTACTGATCGTGCTTCTGTACTTCCTGAAGAAGAGGGAACAAAAGAAATACGGCGCGGCCTGGGCAGACTGATCCTGCGCCCCGGCGCATCGGAACACGAACCCGGCTGTGAATGCGGCTGTATAGTATATGAATCCCGCCTGTCTGCGCAGATTGCAGACAGACGGGATTTTTGCTGTTTCAGAGAAATTACAGAAATTGGCAATTATTACCAACAATCTATGGACGGAATTTACATTTTATGCTATAATTAGCGCATGCTCATTATGTCCTCATCGGACTTAATGGGCGCTGACAATGATTTATTTGCAGCGCCGCGGCGTACAGCCGGCTGCAATGGGCACCGTCGCGCGGAGACTGATACATGTGAAGTGCATGCCGTGCTGTGCCCGGCTCAGGTAAGGGAGGTCGTTACATGATCGTATTGAAAATTATATTTTGTGTGATGATCTGCGTACCGCTGGCCTGTGTGGGATGGTTCCTCTTTGAAAAACTTCTGGAATCTGCCACCGGCGGCAGAAAATAAACGGGAGTTATCGATGAACAGAGGGCTTTTTATATCATTTGAGGGTCCGGACGGATCCGGGAAATCCACGCAGATTGAATATCTGAAGACCTATTTCCGGGAACGGAGAATCGACTGCGTGTTCACCCGTGAGCCGGGAGGCACAGAGATCGGAGAAAAACTCCGGGAGGTGATCCTGGATAAATCGAACAATGAAATGTGCGATATGACAGAGACTTTGCTGTATGCGGCCAGCCGGGCGCAGCACGTCTGTCAGCTGATCGGTCCTGCGCTGAAGGAAGGAAAGATCGTCGTCTGTGACCGCTTCATGGACTCCAGTATCGCCTATCAGGGATATGGGAGACAGTTGGGAGATAAAGTCAGAGTGATCAACGAATATGCTGTCATGGGCATAATCCCCGATCTCACATTTCTGCTGGAAATCGATCCAAAAGTCGGAAAGGGAAGGATTCGGGCGGACGAGAGAGACCGGCTTGAGAGTGAAAAACTCCGGTTCCATAACCGTGTGTACCGGGGTTACCTGCAGCTTGCGAAACAAGAGCCACAGAGAATCGTACTCATTGACGGAAACCGGAGCCGCGAGGAGATGAGAGAGAACATCACGGGGCACATTGAGAGACTCCTGGAACAAAGGAATGGACAATGAAGCTGACGGATTACAGGAAATATGGAAACGCTGCGGAGCAGCTGTCAAAGGCGGTTTTGTGCGGCCATATCTCACACGCGTATATTTTTGAGAGTGACAATGATGTGGACAAGGTTGGATTCGCTAAAGCGTTCGCAAGCGCAATTCTCTGCAGGAACGCTCCGGGTGAGGGTTGCGGACAGTGTCCTGCATGCAGAAAAATCGCCGGCGATAATCATGAGGATGTCTATCACATCGTGCCTGTAGAAGAAAAGAAAGGATATCCTTCAGTGAAGGACGGTGCGATTGAAAAACTTCTGAAGGATCTGAAAACCATACCGACAGCGGGGGACCGGAATATCGCCATTATTGAAGGCGCCGACACACTGACGCCGAAGGCGAGAGGCCATATTCTGAAAACCCTGGAGGAACCGGCGCCCGGAACGGTGATCATTCTTTTGTCAGAGAACGTGTACAATCTTTCGCCTCCTATCAATTCCAGATGCGTCCGATATCATCTGATGAATTTTGCTGATGCGTCGGATACGGAGATGGATGCGTTTGCCGATGAAATACTGCGGATGACATTCGGCGGAGCGTTCTTCTTTGATATCTGCAGAAAACTGGACGGTGAGATTAAGGGCAGGCCGGATGCGTTTACATTTCTGGATGCGATGGAAAACCGGATCGGGTATTACCTGCGCAGACAGACACCGGAATTTCAGAGCGCGCGGCTGGCGAAAGGAGTCCGCGACGCGGAAAAGGCGAAGGAAAGGCTCCGGCGGAACATAAATTATAAATATGCGGTCAGGGAACTGATTTTGAAACTGGAGGGAAATAAATGGTAAATGTTGCTGGGGTGCGGTTCAAAAGTACCGGAAAGGTCTATTACTTTGACCCCTGCGATCTGGATGTACAGCCCGGGCAGGGTGTGATCGTCGAGACGGCAAGAGGGATGGAATTCGGTACGGTAACAATGGGAATCACACCGATCAAGGAAGAGGATGTCACACGTCCGCTGAAGAAGATCGTAAGGATTGCCGGGGAGAAGGACATCGCCCGTCACGAGGAAAACGAGAAGAAAAAATCCAGGGCGATGAAGACGTGTCAGGAGAAGATTCAGAAGCATCACCTTGAGATGAAGCTGATCGATGTGGAATATACATTTGATAATAACAAGATTATCTTTTACTTTACGGCGGACGGACGCGTTGACTTCCGGGAACTTGTAAAGGATCTGGCCGGTGTCTTCAAGATGAGGATTGAACTGCGCCAGATCGGCGTGCGGGACGAGGCAAAGATGCTGGGAGGCGTAGGATCCTGCGGAAGAGGTCTCTGCTGCGCCACATGGCTGTCAGATTTTCAGCCCGTCTCCATCAAGATGGCGAAGGTGCAGAATCTGTCACTGAATCCCGCGAAAATCTCCGGCGTGTGCGGCAGGCTGATGTGCTGTCTGAAGTATGAGAACGATGTCTATTCCGAGCTCCGGAAGGGGATGCCTGATGTTAATGAGCGTATCGAGACGCCGGAAGGGCTGGGAAAAGTTGTCGAATCCGATGTCCTGACCGGAAAGATCCGTGTGCGTATCTACACCGGAGAAAAGGACGATACCGGAGCTGACAAGCTCAGCGCGGATGTCTATACCTATAAAAAAGACGAGATAGGAAGATTTGATAAAAAGGACCGGAAACCGCAGAACGGCGGAAACAGCGGTGCTCACGGAAAGGGGCATGACAGGCCCGGAAAGAATCATCCGGAGCACAGTGCACCGCGAAACGGTGCCGGAGGAGAAAAGACCTTCGGAAATGGAAAGGGCAGAACCAGAGAGAACGGGGAAACAGCGGAACCTGAAAAGAAAAAATCCGGAAACCGTCGCCGTCGCCGCCGGAAGAACAGGAAAAACGACGGCAGAGTGAATCCGCAGGAGTCCGGCGGAGGCGTCAGGGGAACCGGAAATGACAGAGAAACATTCGCTGAGAATTGACGATACCGGATTCGGCGACGTCCGGATTCTTCAGGATCCGGAAACGTTCTGCTACGGGGTTGATGCGGTTCTTCTGGCAGGGTTCGCAGCCGAACGGCTGAAGGGCAGGAGCCGGCCGTCAAGACTTTGTGATCTGGGAACGGGAAACGGGATCGTCCCGCTGATTCTCTCCCACAAAACGCCTATAGGCGATATGTGGGGTATCGAGGTTCAGGAAGAGATCTGGCGTCTTGCCGTGAAGAACGCTGAGCTGAACGAACTGGAGGGAAGGCTGCATTTTCTGCACGCCAATGTTCGCGATATTCGGACGAAGCCTATCGAATGCCGGAGTTCCGGCAGGCAGCCGGAAGCGGCGTGCCGGGTGGAACACGCCGAATATCCGATGCCCGAAGAACAGTCTGAACCCGCCGTACAGTCGGACATCCTGGCAGAGCTGGGAGGATCGGGAAGTTTTGATGCAGTCACGATGAATCCTCCGTATACGGCAGCGGGGAACGGACTTCCGGCCGGAAACGAGGCCAGGACCATCGCCCGCCATGAGGTTGCGGGAAGTCTGGAGGATTTCCTGAGGGCAGCGTCCGTGCTTCTGAAAGACAAAGGTCATCTGTTTATAGTACATCGTCCTTCCCGGCTGATTGATCTCTGTGAACTGAGCAGAAAACTTCGGCTGGAACCCAGAGAGATGGTCTTTGTGAGCGGAAAACCGATGGAGAAGCCGAATATCGTATTGATGCACTGTGTCCGGAACGGCAGCCGCGGCCTGCGCATCTTGCCGGAGCTATATGTGAGAGAGCCGGACGGGAGTTTCTCCCGTGAGATGCTGAAACTCTATGAACGGGAAATTCCTGTGCAGGATGCGGCCTCTGAGCTGCAGAAAGAGAGAGAGGGATCAGTTTCTGCGGCCGGAGAATGACATATTCGCCGCTGAAGGAAAAATCAGTATAAGAGCCGGATGTAAAGTTAGTGTAAAATAACAGTTGCTATTATTTGGAAATTTGTATATAATATTCCACAAGGGAAGACGGGTATATCATCCGTCAGGAGTTTGGAGGTTTGAGCCATGATAACAATTGATCTGAAGTACACATTAATCTGCCTGGTGTTTGTCGCGCTGATCATCCTGCTGATCTTTCTCTGTGTTCTCGCGAAGAACCTGATCACAACGGTGAAAAACATGAATAAGGTCATCGATGATGCTTCGGTGGTGTCGGGCGTTGCCTCGGATAAGGCGATGCAGGTGGACGGAATTGTCGGGGATCTCGGCAGTGCGCTGAATGACCTTACCGCGGCCATGAAGGGCAACCAGAGTCTGGTGGGTGCCATGACGAACGTCGCCAAAGCGGCAGCATCGACGGTGTCCTATTTTAAAAGTTCGGATCCTGCGGAATACTACAATGAAGAGGAAAAGAAAAAGTGGAGGAAACACTGAATTTGGAACCGGACCGGAGAGGCCCTGAAAGGAGACGTGAGAAATGAAAGCTACTGGTATCGTGAGACCGGTTGATGCGCTTGGAAGGGTTGTGATCCCTGTGGAACTGAGACGCAATCTCGGGATAAAGACAGATGATTCGCTGGAAGTCTTTGTTGACGGGCAGTATATCATGCTGAAAAAATACGAGCCATCCTGCATTTTCTGCGGAGATATTGATGATATCCGGCTTATTCACGGAAAGAGCGTATGTGCGAAATGCATCGAGGAAATGAAAAAACTGTAACGTTTTCTTAAGAATAATTAACCTGCCCTGTGCAGGTTATTTTAGTTATCTTTGTTGAAACCGCTGAAGATAATTAGTATACTAATAGATGAAGAAAAAAAGCAACTGTTTTGGAGGGAAATGTGGCGAAATTTTTAGTACAGAAAAGTGAACCGTTAAACGGAGAAGTATATATCAGCGGCGCGAAGAACGCGGTGCTTCCTCTGATGGCGGCGGCGCTTCTCAGCGGAGAAACCTGCCGGATCGAGGATGTCCCGGATCTGCGGGATGTGGAGGTGATGAAGGAGATTCTGACCTCACTGGGAGGAAATATCAGGGAAGCAGAGGACACGGTTCTTGAAATTACCTGCGATTCCATAACGACGAACGAAGCTGATTATGAGCTGGTGCGGAAAATGAGAGCCTCCTTTCTGGTTCTCGGTCCGCTCCTTGCCCGTACGGGCAGAGCCAAGGTGCATATGCCGGGCGGCTGCACGATCGGTGCGAGACCGATTGACCTTCATCTGAAGGGCTTCGAGGCTCTGGGCGCGGAGGTTATACAGAAGGACAATTATGTTGAGGCGATAGCACCCGCCGGCGGTCTCAGAGGAGCCAGTGTTTATCTGGATTTCCCGAGTGTGGGAGCTACGGAAAATATTATGATGGCGGCGGGACTGGCCCAGGGAACCACATACATCGAGAACGCCGCCGAAGAACCGGAAATCGTTGATCTGGCGAATTTTATGAACAAAATGGGAGCCCGGATTAAAGGTGCCGGTACGGATACAATTAAGATCGAGGGCGTGGAAAGCCTGAAGGGTTGCTTCCATACGGTTATTCCGGATCGGATCGAGGCGGGAACCTTCATGCTGGCAGGCGCGATCACCCGGGGACAGGTTCTGATCAAGAACATTGTTTTCGACCATGTCAAGCCTATTACCGCCAAGCTTCGTGAATGCGGCGTGACTGTGGAGATGGGGGACGAAGGCATATACGTGGTGGCTGATCAGAGACCGCTGACATCTACTGATATCAAGACACTTCCGTACCCGGGATTCCCGACAGACATTCAGTCGCCGTTTATGGCATTTCTGACTACGGTAGAAGGTTCCAGCACAGTGATTGAAACGGTGTTTGAGAATCGTTTCATGCATGTGGCGGAGCTGAACCGGATGGGAGCCAATATCCAAACGGAGGGGAACAAGGCGTATATTCAGGGCGGCAAAACTCTGGAGGGAGCGCAGGTGATCGCAACTGATCTACGGGCCGGCGCAGCGCTTGTACTGGCCGGTCTGGTGGCGAACGGAACTACTGAGATCTCTGAAATCTATCACATTGAGCGCGGCTATGAGAAATTTATGAAGAAATTCAAGGCGCTGGGCGCTAACATTTTGAGAATCGACGATTAAATTAACAGTCGCCTGCGGTCGGATTACCGGTCGTCCGGCACAGAACTGAAACAGACAGGAAAGAACAAAAAACGGAAAGAAGCGGAGGGAGAAAATGGCGGATTTAAAGTATCTGGAACTTCTGGCTAAGGACTATCCGAATCTGGAAGCGGCATCGGCAGAGATCATAAACCTGAATGCGATTCTGGCACTGCCGAAGGGCACGGAATATTTCCTGAGCGATCTGCATGGAGAACATGAAGCGTTCATCCACATGCTGAAGAGTGCGTCGGGGACGATCCGGATGAAAATCGACGAACACTACGGAGGGATTCTCAGCGAGCAGGACAGAGATGATCTTGCGGCACTGATCTATAATCCTCAGGCGGAGCTTAAACGCCGCCATAAAAGCGAAGCTGACTTCAACAAATGGTGCACCACTGTGATATATCGCCTTATTACGATTTGTCAGTCGGTGTCCACAAAATATACCCGCTCCAAAGTCCGTAAGCGTCTGCCCGGAAATCTGGCCTATGCGATGGACGAACTGTTGCACGCGGATGACGAGGCGAACAAAAATCACTATTATGAAGCGATTATCAGTTCGATTATAGAATGCGGAATCGCGGATCGCTTCATCGTGGCGATGGCGGAGGCAATTTCCGATCTGGCGGTGGATCATCTTCACATTATCGGAGATATTTTCGACAGAGGGGCGCATCCTGACCAGATTATGGATTTTCTGATGAATTACCATGATGTGGATTTTCAATGGGGGAATCATGATATCGTATGGATGGGGGCAGCTACCGGAAACTGGGCCTGCATTACCAACATCCTTCGCATGAACATCAGCTACAACAATTTCGATATGCTGGAGGTGGGCTACGGCATCAATCTGCGTCCGCTGGCTACCTTCGCGGAACGCGTTTACGGAGACGACCCCTGTGAGAAATTCATGCCCCATATCCTGGATGAGAACATCTACGATCCGGTCAGCCCGCTTCACGCAGCGCAGATGCACAAAGCGATTGCAATCATGCAATTCAAGATTGAAGGACAGAGGATCAAAGCGCATCCTGAGTATGGCATGGAAAAGCGGCTTCTCCTGGATAAACTCAATCTGAAGGAGGGAACGGTTACCGTCGAGGGAAAGGTCTGGCCTCTGCGTGACACTAATTTCCCGACGGTTGATCCGGAGGATCCCTATCGCCTAACTCCGGAGGAGGAGCAGGTCATGGAGAGTCTGGAAGCCTCAATCCTGAATTCTGAGAAGCTTCAGCGTCACATCCAGTTCCTGTTCAGTCATGGGGCTTTGTACAAAAAAATAAACGGAAATCTCCTCTATCACGGATGCGTACCCATGGACGAACAGGGCGAGTTCGTGGACGTCACCCTGGGAGGCGGGACCTATCGCGGAAAAGCACTGATGGATTACCTGGACAAGCAGGTGCGCGCAGCCTATTTCTCGCCAGATGAGTCGCAGGAGGTCGGACGCTCCGGCGATCTGATGTGGTACCTCTGGGAAGGCAGCAACTCTCCGCTGTTCGGCAAAGAAAAGATGACGACGTTTGAGCGTCTGTTCATCGCAGACAAAGCCAGCCACAAGGAGCCTACACGCCCGTATTACAAGCTGATCCGACAGAAGGAGCCTGTGCAGCATATTCTGAGAGAATTCGGGCTGGATCCCAATCACGGTAAGATTCTGAACGGTCACGTTCCTGTCAAGATCAAGGACGGCGAAAGTCCGATCAAGGGCGGCGGACTGCTGTATGTGATCGACGGCGGAATTTCCAAGGCCTATCAGAAGCAGACCGGAATCGCAGGTTATACCTTTATTTTCAACTCCCGGTTTATGGCTCTGGCAGAACATAAGCCCTACACGCCACTGCAACCGGACGGTACACAGACCTTCACCTCACCGACTCTGCAGATTGTAGACACCCTGCCCGAACGTATGCTGATCATCGACACCGATCAGGGCGCCGAGCTCGTGGAGCAGGTAAACGACATGAAGTCACTCTGCGACGCGTATCGCCACGGTCTGCTGAAACAGCAGTACTAGGTAGTAAAGGACATTGATTTGCCGGCGGTTTCGGCGGCAGGTCAACATCGTGAATAAGTAACAAAAGCAATAACAGCCACCAATCAGCCGGTGGCTGTTATTGTATTATAAGGTTATTCCAGATGTGCAGGAGATGGGTCTCTGTGCGACCCGGCGGAATATAAGGCAATACGCAAATGGGCAACTTATATTATCGATAAAATGGGTTCTAAAAAATATGTTGGGGTGGCTCACTGTCTGTGAGCCATCTTTAGATTGAAAAAGTAAGAGCATCAAATACCAAAATCCTGTAGAATAAAGTTGCGAAACAAAACCCTCGGGAGGTAATCAATGCTCTACAGAGATTGTATCGAAAAACTGCTTCAATTGGAAGATGTAATCGTCACAAATATAGAATGCTCCGGCAGGCAAATGCATATTCATCTAAGGATGCAGCAGCGCCTGCACCACTGCCCGAAATGCGGAGCCGTCACCAGCAAGGTTCATGATTACCGGACACAACTGGTCCGGGACGTCTCCATCAGCGGCTATGATACGATCCTGCATT
>NZ_VUMZ01000002.1 GCF_009695915.1 Hornefia butyriciproducens
AATGGTGGTTTCCACCGCCGGAACGGCGGTGCCGTTGAACCGGAATACACGTATTTATGATTTCCACCGGCCGGACTGGTGATTTCCAGTTCACCGGATTTGCGCTTTCAGCGCACCGGAATATTCATCATATTCTCGGGGGTCGATGCAAAATTGCTTTTTAAATGTATTGTCAATATCGCTTTTAATATGTTCATCAATATAATGTGTTTTCTTCTCAAACAATGCTTTCATAATAAATTCTCCTTTTCTCTTCGTTTGTCGTATTCATTTGCAACGGCCATTAACGCATACTCCCACAGAGCGTAAATGTGATCAGATGATAATTCTTTTGTTTCAACTGCTGGTCTGCTATATCCTAACTCATCTGAATTCATCCAGTATTCGCTGAAGTTTTTACTAATAATTGATAAGCCATAGTTATCGGGAGCATACCATATTGGCGATCCGGGATAAGGGACAGGGACTCCTATATGAGACACTTCTGTTAGATTTTCTCGGACAAAATAGCATATTCTATTAATAGTTGAAACAGCCTCTTCAAAATTTCTGTCACCAAGTCCCATGATCCAATATGTTATAGGTTCTAATCCACATTTCCTTATCAATTTGCATTGAACTTCAGCCTCATCTGCTAATATTGGCTTGCCCATCCTATCAAGATTTCTTTGAGTACCATTTTCAACACCTAGACCAACCTGTTTGCATCCTGCACGTTTCATTAATGTAAGATCTTCTTCGTCAAGACTGCCAACTGTTGTTTGACACCACCATTTTACATGCGATAAGCCTCTTGCAATTAGTTCTTTGCAAATTGCATGGACATGAGATTTTCGGGTCATAAAGGTCAAATCACCAAAACAATAAAATGGCATCTCATATTTTTGATATGTATATTCGATTTCGTCAACGACTTTGACAGGATCTCTATAGAACACATCATAGTTATCATATGCGTGGTTATAGAATGCATCACAGGAGCAAAATGCACAATGAAATGGACATCCTTTGCTTGTAAAGAATCTTGGCATGAGAGGAAGTGACTCTGAGCACATTAGACTGTAAGCAGGGTAAGGGAGAGCATCAAGATCCACTTCGTCTATCTCTCTCTTTGACGTTCTTACGACCTCGCCATTCTCATTCTTGAAGTATATTCCTTTTATCGCAGATAATTCACCGTTGCCGATGATGATTGTATTAGCCAAGTCTACAATAGATTTGTTTCCTTCACCTAACAATATAGCATCGACATTTTTTTCCAGAATAAAAGCTTCTCCATATAACGTTGGATGCATTCCCCCATAAGCAACTATAGAGCGCGGAAAGAGATTGTGTATAATTTCACCAATATTTAATGCATTTGCAACAGCGACCGTTATAGTTGAAATCCCGTATAGTTTAGCTCTATTACAAGCTATTGCTTTTTGGATGTCAGATTTATCAATCATTCTGCTTTCAGTTCTTCTAAGGAACATGTCATACGCTTGAAAATCCAAAACCTCTACAGAAAACTTCGCCTCGATTAATGATGCAGCCAGACTAAATAAACCGTGATTTACCTCGTTTGGAGTATCACCTAATGGCTCTTTATTCTCCATCGAAGCCCAGTATGAACGAACGACCTCATTTTGTTCGCTCGAAAGGATTCTCATCAGAAAATTAGGTTGGATTAATACAACATCAACGTCCTTGGGGGTAAATAGAATTTCATTAATACTCCGCATAATGTTCCTCCTCTTAGTTCTTAACTTCACAAAACAAAATACAACAATACTCGAATCATAATGTTATAATAAAGTTAGACATTATAGGCAATAATATAGGAACGATGAAAGTCAGCACAGTTCCCGTCAGCAAAGTTACAATACTCAAATTGATACCAACAAACTTAGTAACAGGAGCAAGCATTGTATCCATATCTCCTGCTGCACCTCCGGCTATAGGGCTTCCGGGGCTGATTCTTATTAGTAATGGCATTATCAGTACCGTGATAAATTCTCTTAGTAAATTGACTATGAAACCATATGCGCCGGGCGCAAGTCCATAGGTCTGCGTCATGTATGCACCTGTTATACTATAGAAGCTCATCCCACAAGCGGAAACTACAGGTATTTCCATTGGTATATCAAGAAACAAAGATGAGAAGAAACCACCGGTAATGCTGCCGACAAGAATAGCAAATGGAAGCCATAAAATGCGGAATCCAAGTGTTCGCAAATTATGAAAAACTTCCTTATTGCTTCCCTGAGATATTCCTACACAAACATAGAGGATAATCAAGGCGATTGTAAAAGCAGCGTTTGTAAATGATGAAGATATTGTGCTTCGCATAATAATTCCGGTTATTAGTCCTGCAATCAGACAAGCGGGCATGAGCCACACCAAATGACTGGCAGGGTGATTGCTGTCAACATCCGACGTATCCATATGATCCGATGAGGAACTATAGTTTTCGAGAGATAAAACTGTTTTCTCACAGATGAAAGTAAGAAGAACACTGAAAAAAATTGCAGAGAGTGCAATTACTATGCAATTGGCACCAATTTTCGGAAATTCGCGCACAACTGACTCATCTATACCTATCCCAATGCCAATACACAGCATCAGCAGAACTAAGGCAGTAGTCGATATGATGTCTGCAAGTTTTTGAAATTGTGGATATTTTATCAGCAATCCCAGGACTGTCCCAGCGCCTAAACTGATGAATGGTAATACTGTCAAATGAAGCACCTCCTTTTTAAAAGAAAATATCACATGAATTTATAGAGTTCAATTAATGATACCTGAAATGCAGTTATCTGTACTTGAAATGCAAGGTTCCGAATATTAAAATGATATAAAGTAAAAAGAAAGGTAGACGATATACCGATTGCTCCATCATTATACAGCTTAAGCAACAAGATGGATAATTCCTTACTAGCTGTAAGGACTATTAACCATAAATATATTGTAGTAGATTGGAGGAAATATTGTGATAAATATTCTGATTCTTTGTAACCGTTTCCAGGAGCTGATAGAAGCCTCCAACAATATAAGGAGATGTACGGATAACTCTATGTGTATTATTTCGACCACTAATGTTCAAGAGGCAAAATCTATGGTAGAAAAACAGTCGTTTATCATTGATATTTTCGTAGTCGCTATGTACTTAAAATCAGGTAGCGGATACAGTTTTGAGAAAGAAGTTCGAAAGAATACTATTTATACCAATACTCCGTTCGTGTTCCTTACAAGCAATGAGCAGGACCTCAGTTTATATTCAGGACTGTTTTCGTATGAAGCGCATAAAAAGCGCGTTTTTTCATCTCTTCCAATAGACGCTCTCGATATTCAAAGCAAGTTTTGTTTATACCTGGACGCTATTATTGCTAAACAGATTAAAAGAGATTCGGCGAAAGAGACAATACGCTTGGAAGGTATAGCAGGTTCTGTCAACATCCCGATTAGCGAGATAGTATATATGGAGATCCAAAACAAACTCTGTACTATATACACATTTACAGGTAAATATCTCTTGCATAGAACCAGTTTGACAAAGGTGCTTAATGAGATAAATTCAGAAAATATTATTCGTGCACATCGATTTTATGCAATAAACCTCAAACAGATTAAACATATTGAGTATATTTCATCGAGAAAACATATTGCCCATTTCAGGAAGAGTTCATTGACGTGTCCCATTAGTAGTAAATATATGGAAAACGAGATATTGCGGAATAAAAAAACCACCGGCTGAGCGGTGGTAGTAATGCTGCTATCTGATGACAGCAATTGCTTCGATCTCGATCAGTGCGTCCTTCGGCAGTCTGGCGACCTGAACCGCGGAGCGGGAAGGGAACACGCCGCCCGGGAAATAGGTGGCGTAGATCTCGTTGACCGTTGTGAAATCATTCATATCCGCAAGGAAGCAGGTGGTTTTCACCATGTTCTCCAGGCTGCTTCCGGCTTCTTCCAATACAGCTTCCAGATTAGCGAAGACCTGCCGGGTCTGCGCTTCAATGCCGCCCTCCACAATCTGACCGCTGTCGGGATCAAGCGGGATCTGACCGGATGTGAAAACGAAATTGTCAATGATGTTTGCCTGCGCGTAAGGGCCGATGGCCGCAGGCGCTTTCTTTGTTGCTACTACTGTGCGCATTTTTACCTCCTCGCGGTTCTTCAATGGCATACGAAGTGTATATAAGGGATTATTGCGTCATCCCGGGTAATCCTCCATCCCCAGACGCAGGAACCTGCCCAGGTCAGACAGGGAAATTTTCTGCAGACGGCATTTGCCGATGGATTCCGGAATGACCATGGCGATACTGTCGCCGTGGATTTTCTTATCGTTCAGCGCGTATTTATAGAGCTCTTCGGCGGTGTACGGAATCGAAAGGTCGAAGCCGAAGCGGCTCAGGGTTTCCCGCAGGAAACCGCTGGCGTCGAAATCGGTCAGTCCCATTTTGTAAGCGGCGTATGACTCCATGACCATGCCCTTCGCGACGGCCAGACCGTGAGAGGTGTTATAGGAACTGAGCCGTTCAATGCTGTGTCCGACGGTATGACCGAAATTCAGCAGCTGGCGGATTCCGGTGTCACGCTCGTCCGCCTCCACGATGGATTTTTTTATAGATACGCAGCGCTCGATGACACTGCCGTAATCCTTTTTCAGAACTTTATCGATGAGGTTCGCTTCCATTATCATGCCGCTCTTCACCGCTTCTGCGACGCCGTCAAGCATCTCCTGTTCCGGCAGGGTCCTGAACGTGTCGTAATCGCAGATTACCATGGAGGGCTGCCAGAACGCTCCCGCCAGATTTTTCCCGTAAAGGAGATTCAGCCCGGTTTTGCCGCCTACAGAGGAATCCACCGCCGCCAGATAGGTGGTCGGCACCTGGATGTATTTGATTCCCCGCAGATAGGTGGCCGCAGCGAAGCCGGAAAGATCTCCGACCACGCCGCCTCCCAGAGCGATAATCAGGTCGCTTCTGGAAAGCCCCTCCTCTGCCAGTGATTCCAGGATGTTTGTATACGTCGTGATATTTTTGGAATGCTCGCCTTCCGGAAAGACGATTTTAGAAGTCTGGTATCCTGCCTCGATCAGCGAGGAAATTACAACCTGAGAATAGATTGTATTTACCTTGCTGTCCGTAACTAAACACGCTTTACACGGCTCCACACATTCCCGGACATAGGAGCCGGTATTCGCCAGAATATCCTGCCCGATCAGGATATCGTAAGGTCTTCTGGTTGTTACAGCAAATCGGTTCATTCTCTACACTACCCTTCCTAAACACACATATCTGTGCTATAATAATAGACAATTTGATTTTAACATATTCCATTCTGTTTTGCAAAAAAGGAGTGTATGTATTGCAGAGAATCAGGAAATTCATCAAAATAGCGCTTATCATTCTGATCGTCGCCGCGGTTGTCCTCGGGCTGGCTGTTGTGACGGTCAATTCGTATGTTGTGAACAAAGAAAAATCGTATATTGTCAAGGCGGTAAAGGGTGCGGATGAAGACGATGCGAAGCTCAGCAGCGCGCAGAAGAAACGGCTGCAGGAGCTGGATCCGGATTGTATCATGGTGCTCGGCTGCGGAATTGTGGACTATAATACGCCCACCCGCATGCTGAAGGACCGTCTGGACGTGGCCATCGCCCTCTATCAGCAGGGCGTCGCTCCCAAGATCCTTCTAACCGGTGATAACGGGACTGTTTCCCACAATGAGATTCACGTCATGCTGACCTACACCAAGAAGGCCGGCGTGCCGGAGAAAGATATCTTCTGCGACCATGCGGGTTTCTCTACCTATGATTCCATGTACCGCGCCCGGTCAATTTTCCAGGTGAAGAACATGGTCGTCGTGACTCAGAGCTATCACATGTACCGGTCGCTGTATATCGCCCGGAAACTGGGTCTCAGCGCGCTGGGCGTTTCCGCGGATCAGAAGACCTATCACGGACAGTCCGCCCGGGAGTTCCGCGAGGTGCTGGCGAGGAACAAAGACTTTCTCAAATGTATCAGAAAGCCCTCCTCCGTGCTGGGCGGCGAAGCGATTCCGATTACGGGAAGCGGCGTCTCCAGCCATGGAGAGTGACGGCGATGATTTTACAAAAAATGCTGTACAAAGGAGAATTCTCTCAGGTATTCCTGATCCCTGGAATGATCGGCATAGTCGGGCGTGAAACCCGGCTGTGCCGTTATTTATTTGTGCGCCCGGCGAGCACATGTTCTAACAGATGAAAGCCTTGAATCCGCCGGCAGCGGGAGGGATACAGATCATAAATGAAAAGATCAAAGTTGAATAAGAATGTATGGATTATCAATTATCAGAAAAAATTGACACCATATACGATACCACATATAATAGAAACAGGAGGTATAAGAAATGTCAAAATGGGACAAACTGATAGCACGTATATGCAGTCTATCGAAAGACCTCCGGTTTAATGAACTGCGGAAGGTATTGGAAAGCTACGGATATGAAATGAATGCTCCGAGAAGTGGAAGCAGCCCATTATACGTTCAGAAAGCAGGGCTGTATGCCGATTACTGTACCGAAGCACGAACCAGTCAAGAAAGTATATGTAGAAATGGTAAGGCAGATTGTAGAAGGCGAGGCGAAGAATGATGAAGACGCTGAATGATTATATGGCAATGTCCTATCGAATGGAAATTGTAGAAGACAAAGATGAAGGCGGATTTGTGGCTTCTTATCCGGATCTGCCCGGCTGTATTACCTGTGGAGAAACTGTGGAAAGCGCGGCAGCTAATGCCTTGGATGCGAAAAAAGCATGGATTGAAGCAGCGTTGGAAGCCGGAATGGAGATTTATGAGCCAGACAGTCTGGAATGTTATTCCGGGCAGTTCAAACTGAGAATTCCACGAAGCTTGCACAGATCACTGACAGAGCACTCGCAGAGAGAGGGAATCAGCATGAATCAGTATTGCGTATATCTTCTCTCTAAAAATGATGCGGTGTACTCGAAATAACGGCTGAGATTGCCTTTGAAAATGTGTGTAATAAATTGACATTTTAAGGTATCTGCAATAGTAAAATAGGTCAGGGGGAGGGACAGAATGTCAGGATATTTTCGTGGCGCTGACCGGTGCGCAATATTATCTGTCGGATAAAGGTGTTATTGTGACAGAAGCGGATCTGGACGGAAGAGCGGATCTTTACTCTGTTTCCATGAAAGACGGCAGAATCGTTTCGGTCGATCCCGCGTATGATGATATGGGAGAACGCGCTGAAGATTATCCGGTCATGATGATTCTGAAGGGGAAACTTCTCAGTATCGGGAGCTCCTATCGGTCGTATGTGAAAGATGATCTGAAGGAAGCTGTGAAGAGGCTGAAAACAGATAAGGTGGAAAAGCAGCTGAAGAAATATCAGTAACGCAGTGACAGCTGTCGTTACCATTACGCTACTTCGTTTCTGCGGGATTGTCCATAGCTCCGATTTATGATACAGGACATCATCCTCTCACAACAGAATAAGTTGGCGACCTTATACGCCTGCGTATAACTGTATTTTAAAAATACAAAGCCGAAAGTTTTTCTGCAGAAAGAATTCCTCCGTTGTAGCAACAACCGACACTTTGTGGAAAACACGGTATGATACACGCAGAGTCTGACAAAGGAGGACAGGATGATGAGCAAAACAATTGATATGAGGCGCTCTGTCTACGAGCTTGTTTCAGAGTACCCGGAGCTTCAGGATATTATGGCGGAACTGGGATTTACGGAGATTAAAAAACCTGCTGTGCTGCATTCGGTGGGAAAGCTGATGACCATTCCGCGAGGAGCAAAAATGAAGAATATCCACATGGATAAGGTGATTGCAGTTTTGATGGAGCACGGCTTTACCCTGTCAGGCGAGATGCCGGCAGAGGCAAAGGATGAAGCGCCAAAGACGCCGATTGCCGATGCGACAGAGGAGACTCCCGTCTCTCGCACAGAACAGCTCAAGGCATATCTGCGCCGTCTGGGTGAGGGGGAATCTCTGGAGAGTGTACGGGCGGATTTTGTGGAGAAATTTCAAGATGTAGATGCTTCCGAGATTATGCAGGCCGAGCAGGAACTGATGCGTGAAGGCACGCCGCCGGAGGAGGTTCAGAAGCTCTGCGACGTTCACTCCGCACTGTTCCACGGCACTACGCGAGAGGAACAGATCGCCAGTGCAGAGAAGGAGGTCATGGCGTCTGTACAGCGGGCGAAGGAATTGGCAGCGCAGAAGGACTACGGAAGCAAAAATGAACGGATGGCTGAGCTGGCGGCTGTTCCCGGCCACCCGCTACATACTTTGACACGGGAGAATGAGGTTCTGTCCGGCTGGCTCACGGAGGCAAAGGCACGCCTGGATGCCCACGAGGAGCTGGGCGAACTGTTTTCCCGTATCCGGGAGCTCTCCGTTCACTATGCAAAAAAAGGAGATCTTCTGTACCCGCTGCTGAAGGTGAATTATGAGATATCCGGTCCCTCTGATGTGATGTGGACCGTGGACGACGAAATTCGTGATGAGCTGGCGGAGATCAGTAAGATTGATGTCCATGACGCGGCGTGGGAGAAGCGGCTGCGAGCTGCGCTGCAGCGGGCAGAGGAGATGATCTATAAGGAAAACAACATACTCTTTCCGATCTGTGCGGTGAACTTCTCCGAAGCGGAGTGGCACGGTATTTACCGGGATTCTCAGGACTATGATGACTGCCTGGGCGTGAAGGGCGATGTCTGGTCAGCGGCTGAGGCGACGGCAGAGACAGTCCCTGCGCATGGAGGAGAGGTCGTCATGCCCGGAGGTCATATGAGCATCGAGCAGCTCACAGCTCTTTTGAACACTATCCCGGTGGAGATTACTTTTGTGGATGCGGACAACTACAACCGCTACTTCAACGAGGGCCCCAAGGTGTTCAAGCGCCCCGGAATGGCCATCGATCGGGAGGTGTTCTCCTGTCACCCGCCGAAGATCGAGCCTCTGGTACGCGCTATTATCGATGATTTCCGGAATGACCGAAGAGACAGCGTTCCCGTCTGGATGGAGAAGAATGGGCGCACCTTCCTTGTCACCTATCTGGCGGTGCGGGATAAGGAACGAAAGTATCTTGGCACCGTAGAGGTTGTACAGGATATGGAGTTTGCGAAAGAGCATTTTGTGCAATAAATACGGACGGACCGCAGGGGTCGTCTATCCTGTATCTGCTGTTGTCGTTACATGTCCAGTTCTTTCAGCAGCGTGAATTCGCTTCGGTGAAAACGGATCAGACCATCCTGCTGCATCTTGCTCAGCTCGTTGGACAAGGCGCTGCGATCCACGCTTAGATAGTCCGCCAGCTGTTGGCGGGAATAGGGGATCGTGAAGTGATTTCTTCCGTGGTGCTGTGCCTGTTCTGATAGATACAGGGAGAGCCGCTCGCGGATTGTCTTGGGGGCTGTCTGCATCATCCGGGTGGAGAGGGAGAGATTTTTCTCCGCGGAGAGGCGAATCAGATTGCGGATGATCTGATGATGCCAGGCGCAGCTCCTCCTGCAGGTTGTCAGCAGTTTATTAAGGTTGAGAAACAGGATCATGCAATCTTCGGCTGCCACCACATCCACCAGCAGCTCCCGCTCCGGAAGTGCGGCATAGGTCTCTCCAAAGACCTGGCCGGCCTCAAAGTGGCCGAAAATATTGCTGCCGCCCCAGTAGAAATTCACCATTACGTTGATGCTGCCGGAGACCACCACACCCAATTCGGAGATCGTCTCTCCCGCCCGGCAGATCATTTCGCCTTTGGCATAACGTTTTTCTCGTGCCTGAAGGCAGGGCAGCAACAGCTGCAGCTCTTTTATCTGGATGTCGCGGAATAATTCGACATGTGAAAGAACAGTTGTATCCATCAAAACCTCCAAAACCTCCGTGTGCTTTTATTCTAACATACTGAGTCGCGTTTTTCTACTATAGCGGAAGCGCACAAAGCGTTAAGGATGGAATGCAGAAGGCGATCCCTCCTGCGAAATAGCGCCGTGATTGCGCGCAGAAAGGACAGAAATTATGACGAATAAATGTAATTTGCAGATCGAAAATGTCATTGGCCGAGAGGTACTGGATTCCCGAGGCAACCCGACAGTAGAGGCAGAGGTCTCACTTGCAGACGGGACCGTCGGTCGGGGTATGGTTCCCAGCGGTGCGTCCACAGGACAGTTTGAGGCACTGGAACTACGGGACGGAGACACTGCCCGCTATGGCGGCAAGGGTGTTCAGAAAGCGGTAGAGCATATCAACACGACAATCAGGGAGAAACTTTCCGGGGTCGACTCCTCTGACATCTATGCAGTAGATGCCGCTATGCGAGAGGCAGACGGAACCAGAGACAAATCAAACCTCGGGGCCAACGCCATCCTGGCGGTGTCTATCGCTGCTGCCCGAGCGGCTGCGGATTCTCAGAACCTGCCATTGTATCGCTTTCTCGGAGGCATTAATGGCAACCGACTTCCTGTTCCGATGATGAATATTCTCAATGGCGGCGCGCACGCCGGAAATTCCGTGGACACACAGGAATTCATGATTATGCCGGTGGGGGCTTCCAGCTTCCGTGAGGCCTTGCGCTGGTGTGCAGAGGTTTTTCATGCGCTTTCAGGGATTCTGAAAGCAGAGGGCAAATCCACTTCTGTAGGAGATGAAGGAGGCTTTGCTCCTGATTTAGATGGTGATGAAGAAGCCGTTGAGCTCATCCTGAGGGCTGTCCGGACGGCCGGCTATACGCCGGGTAAGGATTTCGTTCTGGCTCTCGATGCCGCGGCTTCGGAGTGGAAGTTTGCAGAAAATGGAGAGGCTGTTGCAGGCATGTATCGCCAGCCTAAATCCGGCAGAGTGTTTTCCTCGCAGGAACTGATAGACCACTGGGCATCTCTGGTGGACAAGTACCCCATCCGTTCCATCGAGGATGGGCTGGATGAAGAGGATTGGGACGGGTGGCGGCTCATGACGCAGAAACTGGGAGACCACATTCAATTGGTGGGCGACGATCTGTTTGTCACCAACACGGAGCGACTGTCTAAAGGGGTTGAGTACGGTGCAGGCAATGCTATCTTAATCAAACTGAATCAGATCGGCTCGCTCTCCGAAACTCTGGAAGCAATAAAAATGGCGCACAGGGCCGGTTATACCGCTGTTGTTTCCCACCGCTCAGGCGAGACGGAAGATACGACCATCGCGGATCTGGCTGTTGCTCTGAACACCGGTCAGATCAAGACCGGTGCACCGTCCCGCTCCGAGCGAGTCGCCAAGTACAACCAGCTCCTGCGGATTGAAGAGGAGCTCGGTGCGAATGCATGCTATCCGGGGTGGAACAGCTTTCGCACGGGACCGGCTGTATGAGGTTGAACAGCGGCTGCCGGGCAAAGGTGCTCAAGCAGTCGCTGTTTTATAGATGATTTCACAAAAAAAGCTGCAGCACATTGGCTGCAGCCCGGAGAACAGGTACCGGCCCTTCCGCTGATACCTGTTCTTTGTTCACTAAAGATTGTGCTGCTTCACGAGCTCGTCTTTGGGGTAGGCGCCCATCACCTTGCTGCGGAGATCTCCGTTCTCCACAACCATGGTGACCGGAATGCTCATGATGCCGAACTTCGCGGCCAACGCGGGATTTTCGTCCACATTGACCTTGCCGAATTTGTATTTGTCCCCATACTCCTGCTCCAGCTCCTCTACGGTCGGGCCCAGCTTGACGCAGAAACCGCACCAGGGTGCCCAGAAGTCCAGAAATACCGGAACGTCAGACTGCATTACTTCCTTCTCGAAATTATCCTGTGTAACTGTAAGCATAATATTGCCTCTCTTTCTTATTTCTGTCCGTGTTCATTCTCCTGTTCCTGTTTCAGCGCCGAACGGATTGTCTCCTCTACCGCCGCCTCTACGCCGGAAAGATCCCGGCGTGACAGGTTGCGGGTTTCCACGGGAGGATGAATCGTCACGCTGATAACGGACGGCTGCACATATCCCTTTTCCTCGAAAACATGATAGCTGCCGTTAATGGTGACCGGAACGATGGGGGCCTTGGCCTTGGTGGCAAGCTTGAAGCTGCCCGGCTTGAACGGACCCATTTCCGGTCCTCTGCTGCGTGTTCCCTCCGGAAAGATTACCAGGTTGTAGCCGTTCTTCACGAGACTGGCGCCGTCAGAGATGGATTTCAGCGCTTCCTTGGCGCTCCCTCTCTGAATATAAAGCCCGCGAATCATCCTGATCCATTTGCCGAAGTAAGGAACCTTCTCTAGTGTGTTCTTGGCAATGAATCCAATCTGGCGGCCTTCCGCGGCGATGAACATCGCTATAATATCTGCATACCCCTGATGATTGGAAATAAACACAAAGCCGTCTTTATCAGGAATATTTTCCCGTCCGGTGACGCGGATGTCCATCCGGAATTTCTCGGCGACGTCCTTCGCCCAGATTAAGGTGGAGGAGGCGATTTCCTCCCGCTCCTTCACAGCGTCTCCCTCCGCGCGGGCCTTTTCGATGCCTTTGGAATAGAAATTGAAATGGATAATCGTATGCATAAGCCGGATTCCGTCCGGAAGATTTCGTAACCTGCTCATTCTCTCGTCTCCTTTGCTCCGTCTGTATTCTCTTTTGTCGTGTCGGCTGCCTCGGCGGTGCCGTTAGCTGTATTATCCTTTGTCGCATTGGCCATCTCTGGCGCCTTCATGATTTCCATCACCCCGAACACCTCCATCACGATGCCGGTATGGATGCAGTTCTCGTCAGGGTCGAAGGTCCCGGAATGCAGCGGCGCGGCCTTCCGGTCTCCGGGACGCTGAGCACCGACGTTGAAGTACAGCCCCCGGGACGACTGACAGAAGTAGGAAAAATCGTCTGCGCCCAGGCTGGGGTGATCGGAGACGGACACGTTTTCCGCTCCCAGCTCACGGACAGCGACGGATTGTGTTACTTCCAGGAGTCTGTCGTCGTTCGTCAGCGTCGGATAGCTGTCGCTGAATTCCACATCGCAGGTCGCGCCGGCAGATTCGCAGATGCCCCTGCAGACGGTCGCCACCTGCTCCTTGATGTAATCTCTGAGATCCATATCCAGAACCCGGATGATACCCGACATCTTTGTTTCAGAGGGGATGATGTTCTCCTTGGTGCCGCTGTGCATCTCACCCACGGTAATCAGCGCAGTCGCCGCCGGATCCAGTCTGCGTGTGATGACAGACTGCAGTGCCAGCACGATCTCGCAGGCCGGGATCAGAGGATCTACGCCGGTGTGCGGATGCGCGCCGTGGCAGGCCTTTCCGTGAACGGTAACAAAGAATTCTGTTGAGGCTGCGTTCATGCAGCCCCGGATGAACTGTACCGTGCCGCAGGGGAGCAGTGGATCATTATGCAGTCCGATAACAAAGGGAACAGAGGGATCCTTCAGGCACCCCGCCTGAATCATGGGCCAGGCGCCCCCGGTGGTTTCCTCAGCCGGCTCAAAGAACAGTCGGACGCTGTACTCCAGTTCGTTTTCGACGGCCTTCAGAACCCGGGCCGTTCCCAGAAGCGTCGCTGTATGGAGGTCGTGTCCGCAGGCGTGCATGACGCCGGGGATTTCAGACTTGAAGGGAGATTCTGTGCGTTCCTCTACCGGCAGAGCGTCGATGTCCGCCCTGATACCTACCGCAGTTTTCCGGTTTCTTCCGTAAATCGTGGCGATTATGCCGTGTCCTGCCACATGCCTGCGATACTCCACTCCCATCGCGTCCAGTTCCCGGCAGATCAGCTCCTCCGTCTCCGCCTCCCGGCCGCTGAGCTCCGGACGGCGATGAAGGGCGCGGCGGATCTGCACAGCCTGATGAAACGCGTCTTCAATAACCTGATAAATGTCCTTTGTCATATCAACCTCCGTGATGATGTGTTCAATCTGCTGAAAATGCCTAATATGATTATCTTATTTTCCGCAGAAAAAGGCAACCCTGAAATTATGTTATTTGCCTTGCGCGTGAACAGCGTGTATAATGGAAGATGGTGAAGAGGTCAGTATTCTTCAGATGAGGTTGGTATTATCAGAGACGGAGGTTTGAACAAATGAAGCTAAGCAATCTGAATCACATTCCGGGACAGGAATTTGACGTTCTGGGACTTGTCAAGGGGAACACTGTGCAGTCCAAGCATATCGGGAAGGATATCGGAGCCGGACTGAAAACGCTGGTTGGCGGTGAGATCAAAGGCTATACGGAGATGCTCCAGGAGGCCAGGCAGATCGCCACCCAGAGAATGGTGGGGGAGGCGGAAGCGCTGCATGCGGACGCTGTAATCAACGTGCGGTTCTCCTCTTCTCAGATTATGGAAGGAGCAGCGGAAGTAATTGCCTATGGAACAGCGGTTAAATTCAGATAATTATCATATACGGGGACGGCTTATCCTTGCGGCGCTGGGAGCACTTTGTTTCAGCATGATCGCGCTGCAGGTGACCGCCGGGAATACCGCGGCCTTCGACCATACCGTGGATTATGCGGTTTACGGTCTGCGGTCCGGTTTCACTGAGGCGGTACTGATCCCCATTACATATATGGGAAATGCGGCGACTATTGTGACGGTCATCGCGGTATTGGTACTGATCCCCCGGAGCCGGCTGAGAATCGGCGTCCCGGCGGCGGTAACCGGAACGGTGGTGCTGATTTTCTATAAATGTCTGAAAGCCGGTTTCGCCAGAGAGCGTCCGGACGAGGCGCTGCGGCTGATCACGCAGGGCGGATTTTCCTTCCCCAGCGGCCATTCCATGAACGGAATCGTCTGCTACGGGATGATCATATTCCTGGTGCGCAGAAGCTGCCGGAGAAGGCGGGCGGCCGACATAACGACGGCGCTACTTACCCTGCTCATTCTGCTCATAGGCTTCAGCAGAATCTTTGTAGGCGTGCATTATGTCACAGACGTTCTGGGAGGCTGGAGCATGGGACTCTGCTGCCTGATGCTGGCGACGGTCGTCATGGACCGCCTGGTCTATCCGAGGTATCCCGGACTGCTGGCAGAGCCGGGAACAAAAGAAATGCAGACACAAGAAACGCAGATGAGAGGCTAATCATGGCTGTAACGGTGAGAGATCTTCTGAAACTGGAAACAACGAGGGATTTTCAGCTGGTCGCCGGAGGGAAGGGTCTGGATCTTCCTGTGAATCGGGTGGAAATCCTGGATTTTGAGTTCATGGAGGAAGGACAGGCGTACCGGAGCAGGAGTTTTGAGGGAAACAGCCTCGTGCTGACCAGTTTTCTCTACGCAAAGGACAGGCCGGAGCTCATTCTTGACGGAATCCGCAGGCTCTGGCAGTACCATGTCCACGCTGTCGCTTATAAGCCGGTAATCTATCGGGAGCTTCCCCAGGAGGCGCTGGATTACGCGGATCGGGTCGGGTTTCCTGTTTTCGTGTTCGGCAGCGACGCCTGGTTCGAGGACATCGTATCCGATGTCAAGGCTCTGGAGCAGAAGACAGGGAAGCAGGAGATCGTGGAGCCGTTGCTGGAAAGCATGATGGACCGCTATTTCAGCAGCAGGGAAAGAGAGGAAGCGGCGGAGCTGGTGAATCCCACCTTCCGTATCTATTTTCGCGCTTACTACGCCCGGTGCCGGGAACGCAGCAGGGAAGAGGTCGCGGAAACCCTGAAGGATCTTCACCTGACCGGACAACTGCAGCAGTGCGCCTTTGTGTGCCGATTCCGCCGCGGATATATGATCATGGTCTCCGGGGATTTTCCCCGGGAACGGGATTTCGAGGAGAAGAGAGATCGGATTTTCGCCCTTCTGGGGCTTGAACTGAACAAAGTCATTATGGGCGTCAGTGAGATCCGCCGCCTGCTTCCGGATTTCGACACCTGTATCATGGAAGCCTACTGGGCGGAGATTTTCGCGGAAATTGAGGGGCGGGACGCCCGGCGCTTCGATGAGCTGAGGGCGGACCGGCTGTTTATTCCATGGCCGGAGTCACCCATGACCGGCGAATATTCGGCAGAATATCTGAAGCCTCTCTTTGTAAACGGTGATGACAAAAGCGAGGAGCTGCTGTCCACGGCTGTCGCTTACGTCCTTGCGGGCGGCGACATGCAGGCTGCCGCAGAGCGTATGTTTTGTCACAAAAATACAATCCGCTATCGTGTCGGAAAGCTGCAGGAGAAGCTGGATCCGGAAACCTCGGAGAAGGTCTTTTTCCAGAACCTGTCTGCTGCGGTGAAAATATATCTATTGATGAAAGAAAAATAGGAGGTTGAAGCATGAGTGCGATTTTCAAACTGACTTACGGGCTGTTCGTGCTGAGCGCAAAGGACGGAGAGAAGGACAACGCCTGTATTATCAACACGGCGCTGCAGGTGACGTCCAATCCGCTGCAGGTATCGGTGACGGTGAACAAGGCAAACTTCACGCACGATATGATCATGAAGACAGGTGAGTTTAATCTGTCGATTCTGTCTCAGGACACGCCTTTCGAGGTATTCCAGCACTTCGGTATGCAGAGCGGCCGGGATGTGAACAAGTTCGAGGGGGACGTGCTGCGGACAGACAACGGAATCGCCTATATCGGCGGAGTCAGCAACGCGGTGATCTCTGTGAAGGTCAACAAGACACTGGATGTCGGAACGCATACCATCTTCGTGGGAGAAGTGACGGAGGAGCACGTGCTGTCGGACGTTCCGTCGGTTACTTATCAGTACTACTTCGACCACATCAAGCCGAAGCCGGAGGCGACCAAGAAGAAGGGTTTTGTATGCAAGATCTGCGGATATGTCTATGAGGGAGACACACTTCCGGAGGATTTCATCTGTCCGATCTGCAAGCACGGCGCAGAGGATTTCGAACCGCTGTAGGCCGCGCACAAAGGATTTCGCGGGCGGCTCCGGAGCACCCGGAGAATGAGCCGGATGCTCCTTCGCCCGCCGAAACAGCCGGAACGGTGGACGGAGCATCGGAAAGCACACCCGGATGCTCCGCCGTCCGCCGGAATATACGGATGCCCGCAGTGGCAGCATCCGGACGGCAGAAAACCGGGACCGCGTCATTTTCAGACGAGATCCCGGTTTTCGTTTGTGGAGATGTTCAAAAGTCGTTTGCTTTATGATAGGCAGGGATTCGGAAACGGCCGAATCCCTGAGTATAGGCATCAAACAGTGTCTGCCGGTGCAACAGCTGTTGGATTGTGCGCTGAAGAACTGCTGACAGACTGACTGCAGCATCCGTTAAGCATCCGTTAAGTCCGATGGGGACTTAGTGAGCGGACACTATTTATACCGGAGCTGATACGCGCCGGAGGAATTCCCTAGTCTGCTCACCTTGACGTTAACGCTGATTGTTCTCTTCTTACCCTTCGTGCTAAGGGTCAGAACATTGCCGTTGTAGCCATTGGCGGAACGATTCATATAGATGGTTCTCTTGTATTTGAAGAAGCCCTTTGCCTTTGCGGTGACGACAACCTTCAGGGTCTCGTCGGTAGTTCCGTCGATGTAGATCTTGACCTTCCTGCTCTTCTTGGAGAACTTGTAATATTTGGAACCGCCGTTGGACAGAATATATCCCTTGCGCTTCTTGTTCTTCTTCAGTCTGGCGGCCTTCTTCTTGGATTTTCCGTATTTTCCGTCGAAGGAGGTGCTCTTGTATTGCACGGAATTGGCGTAGATTCCGTTTATGGATGTGCCGCCGCTGCTCACCTTCAGATAATAGGTGGCCTTCGCCTTGACGCCGAAGGTCACATACTTCATATATGAAGTCGCCGACTGAGCGGAAACATAGACGGAGTCGGACAGACCGCCCTTCCTGGAGTTACACAGCTGGATATTTCCGGAGGAATACTGTGAGACGGTGATGTATCCGCTGTGAGAGGGCTTAATCCGGAACCAGGTATCGCAATAATTGTAACTGCTCCCGTAGTTAATGCCGACCGCAGTGTTTTCCGGAAGGAATGAGGTGGATCCGCCGCCGACATTTTTTGCGGCAGCGGCGATTTTCGCGGAGCCTGCCCGGACTGCTCTGTCCTTCAGCGCCCCGGCGGCGGGGGTACCGGCCTTTGTGATATCGGAAGGAGCTGCTTTCGTCACGCCGGCCCCGAAGCTGTCAGCACTCGCGGCGAACAGAGACTCGGCCCCCGCGAATGAAAATGACAAGGCGATGGCAAGAGCCAGAAGCAACATACTCACTTTTCTTTTCATCATAATTTTCTTTCTCCCTTCATGGTTGATGAAGCCCTTTCTTCAGGGCTCCGGATTATAATACTTCACCTGAGGCTGTCCGGCTGATAAAATCTCAGTCTGACAACAGCATCGCAAAGTAAAATTGATGGTTCCGCCGGAGATAAATGTCTGTAAATCCGTTCAGCTCTCCGGCGCGTTCCGTTTAACATGAAATATTCTACACAAGGAATAATGCTGTTTGTAACCGCAACAAACATTATTTCACTCGATTTGGATATATCGGGGATCGGAAACGCCATGCGAGGAGAGGTCCGGAAACGGCGTGACCTTCAGCTCTGCTGAAGAGATCGTCGGACGGGGAAAGGCTGCGCGGGCGCAGGACGCGGGAGGTCAGAGGTTCTCATCGGAGAAGATTCATGGTAAAATAACAGATATAGCATGAGGAGGGAAATTATGGATAAACCAGTATTAGTGGTCATGGCCGCCGGGATGGGAAGCCGGTATGGGGGTCTCAAGCAGATCGACCCGGTAACAGAGCAGGGAGAAATTCTGCTGGATTTTTCTTTGTACGACGGAATGATGGCCGGCTTCGACCGGGTGATTTTTGTTATAAAGGAGGAGCATGAAGAGGCGTTCCGCGAGCTGCTGGACGGCCGCGCCGGGAAGTATATGAAGATAGAATACGCGTATCAGCGGCTGGAAGACCTGCCGCCGGGGTACCGGGTGCCGGAGGGCAGAATGAAGCCGTGGGGGACGTGTCATGCGGTACTCAGCGCGCGGGATCGTATCGACGGGCCCTTCGCGGTGATTAACGCGGACGACTACTACGGGCCGGGGGCGTTTGCCTCTCTCTACGATTATCTTGAGAACGGCGGGGACAAAGAAAAATACGATTTTGCCATGGTCGGCTACCGGCTGGACAAAACGCTGACGGAAAACGGTTATGTCTCCCGGGGTGTCTGCCGGGTCAGCGACTCCGGATATCTGCAGAGCGTCGTGGAGCACACGCGCATTCAGTGGCGGGGTTCGGACGTGGTATTCACTGAGGACGACGGGGCCACCTGGTCCGGGCTGGATCCGCAGGCTACTGTTTCCATGAATTTCTGGGGATTCACCAGGTCCATGCTGGATGAGATGCAGGCCGGATTCCCCGGATTCCTGGATCGCGCGCTGGCGGAAAATCCGCTGAAGGCGGAATATTTCCTGCCGTCGGTCGTCGAGGAACTGATCCGCCGGGAGAAAGCCACTGTGAAAGTGCTTCGCTCAGAGGACAAATGGTATGGCGTGACGTATAAGGAGGATAAGGAGTCCGTCATGGCGGCGCTTCAGTCCATGAAGGACAAGGGGCTGTACCCCGGAAGGCTCTGGAAATAGCGGCTTGCAGAACGGATCCGGATACGGTATGCGGCAGGCAGGAGAGCAAAGGTCTTCGCGTAGCCGCATAGATGCTTTTTCAGAAGCCGCGTGATGGTTTTTTTCGTATACCGCATACCGCATTAAATTCAATTTTCTATATTGACAATATCGAGTCTCGATGTTATGCTGAAGGCAGAATTAATATCGAGACTCGATATTTTAGTATTTTCAGGATGAAACGATGAAACGGAGATGGGAAGCGTGTCAAAAAAACCTCTGGAAATTCTGACTGAGACCATGTTCTATGTGCTGATGGCGTTTTACAGGCAGGAAATGTGCGGGACGGAGATCGCCCGTTATGTCAGGGAGCTGACGAAGGGTGAGGTCTCTATGGGGCCCGGCACCTTGTATACGATTCTGTCTCAGTTTCAGAGAGAAGATTTGATTGAAAAGACAGGTTCAGAAGGAAGAAAGATTACCTATGCGATAACAGAGCGGGGGCGGCAGATGTATCAGTCGGAGCTGCGCCGCCTGCGGCGCTGTCTGGCGGATGCAGAGGCTGCCGGAGCGGAAAGGGGAAAACTATGAGAAAGGACAGAAAATATGTTTTTGAAACGCTGATGTATCGCGATTTCGAACGAAGGGAAAGCTATTACACGGATATGGCTGCTGAGGGATGGTATTTGAAAAAATACGGATTATGTGTCACTGTCTTTGAACGTGGTGAACCTGAGCCGGGGCGGCGGTACAGGCTCCTGCCGAAAAAGGGAACTCCGGATCCGGAGAAGCGGGAGCTTTTCCTGGCAGGCGGCTGGAAACAGGTGGAAGCAAGCGGGAGCTGGGACATCTATTATACTGACGACAGCTCGGCAGAGGAACTGTTCACAGACGGAATCAGCTATCGAAGCTATATGGCGGATTTTTCCGGAGGCGAACTGCTGTGGCTCATCATCTTTCTTGTGACCGGCATCTGGATGGTATATGGAAATCTGTCAGCGCTGCTGCTGTTTAAACCGGGTACCTGGATGATGGCGGTAGATGAGGTTGGAATCTGCGTTCTGGCAGCGATGCCTGTCTTTCTGATCTGCTCTGGCGGTCTCTGGATAGACTATTTCATAACCAGTGCAGGTATTATCCGCCGCATTAAACACGGCACAGTGCGGCACGGCCTTTCCTGGAAGCGTAAAACCCGGATTGGAAGGATTGCTACGGTTCTGATTCTGGTCAGTCTGGCGGTGGTACTGGCAGGAAGCCTGTCCGGACGGGGTGACCTTTCCAGAGATGAACTTCAGAATTTTCATGCTGAACATCCTGTTCAGCTCGAGGAGATTGATCCGTCAGCGAATCGTGTCATACAGCGATGCATCCGGACAAATGTATGGGAAGATCCCAATGCGTTCGAGGCGTCTGTGGACAGCAACGTATTGTTCCGGAATAAGATTACCGTCAGTTACACGGTGGGAGACGGAAAACCGCCGATGTATCATCCGGAGACCGGTATTACAGATTTCATTTATAATCAGATGGATTATCAGGCACGGTATTATGAAGCCCGGAGCGAACGCATCGCAAGAATTTTCCTGGAGGGCGTGATCAGCGAGGATATCCGTTCAGCTGTCAGGAGCGGCGACCTGCCCTCCGACACGGACATGAACAAAATACAGCGTAATGTGCGGGGCGTGGATTATGCCGGGTACTACGGCAATGCAGACACCGCTCAGCATCTGTACCTGCGCCGCGGACGATACATTGAAATCGCTTCATACAGCGGGATGGAAGACAGCAGGTATCTGCTCAGCCGGGATCTGGACAAGTTTGTAAAAAATCTGCAGCGTCGATTACTGTGAATCCCTTTTCGTCCCGGGTCTCAGAAAATATTTATCTTGATTTTTGCCGTGCAAATGTGTATAATAATAAGGCGTATCCGCAGGGAACTGCGGGTGCATACAATCTCTGCACTGCGCGGGACGCAGTGCCATCAAGTCCACAGGGAGGTGAAATAAAATGACAAACTATGAATTGATGTTCATTATCAATCCGACTCTGGAAGAGGAGAAGAAGAACGCTGTCGTTGAGAAGGTCACAGAGATCATTACCAACGGAGGCGGCGAGGTTTCCAAAACAGATGTCTGGGGAATGAGAAAGCTGGCTTATCCGATCGAGAAGAAGGAAGAAGGCTACTACGTCGTTCTCGAGTTCCAGGCTGCTCCGGAACTGCCGAAGGAGCTGAACAGAAGGCTGAGAATTTCTGACGATGTAATGAGACATCTGGTCATCAACAAGGATGCCAAATAAAGGATGCCAGAGAGTAGAATCGAGGTGCAGGAATGAATAGTGTTCAACTGATCGGAAGACTGACCAGAGACCCGGAGGTGCGGTACACAGCGTCACAGATGGCTGTTGCGACCTTCACCATCGCGATCGACCGTCCGACGAGGGCCGGTGAGGAGAGGAAGGCTGACTTTCCCCGAATCACGGTTTTCGGAAGACAGGCGGAAACCTGTGAGAAGTATCTGACCAAGGGCCGCAAGGTTGCGATCGAGGGAAGGATCCAGACTGGAAGTTACCAGAACAAAAACGGAGAGACGGTCTACACGACGGATGTCGTTGCCAATCGGGTTGAATTCATCGATTGGGGCGGAGACCGTCAGGACGGCGGTTATCAGAATTACGCAAGACCTCAGTCCGCTCCGGCGCCGCAGAGACAGCAGGAGCCGGATGCAGCGGTTCCTCCCGCCTTCGAGGCAATCGAAGACGACGTTCCATTCTAATGAAAGGAGATCACAGATAATGGATAACAGAAGACATGGCGGACCGAGAAGAAGAAAGGTATGCCAGTTTTGTGCGGATAAATCAGAAGCAATCGATTACAAAGATGTAGAGAAGCTGAAGAAGTATGTTACCGAGAGAGGCAAGATCCTTCCGAAGCGGATCACCGGAACTTGCGCCAAGCATCAGAGAGAACTGACCACCGCAATCAAACGCGCAAGAATCGTCGCTTTGCTGCCATACGTCGCAGACTAAGCAGATCACACATATAAAGTCGCATATCAGGGAACCCCGGAAAATTCCGGGGTCCCTGTTATTTTTTTGCCTGCTGCGCGTCCGCCGGATTCATCGTATGTGTACCACCGCTGCGGCCGCCGTAGGCATTGTATTTGGATTACCCGCGGCCGTCGGTTTCATCGTGCGGTATTGCGCCGGAAACGGCTGTGTGCCGCTGTGCTCCGTCGGCCGCCGCGTCTACTCGTCTTTTCCTGAAATGAGAACAGCGCCGGGACCCCGGTCGAAGAAAATACTTTTGGCGGAAATGGAGAGCGGTATGCCGTAGCATACGCGCACGTCGGACGGGAAGATGTCCATCTGGCTCACGGCCTTTCCGACGGAATACATGACACGGTTGTCCACACGGCTGTCAGCGGCAATAGAAACCGCCGAACCGATTGCGATACCCAGATCTGTTGTGGTCAGCGCGCAGTTGCCGCCCGCTTTCCGCAGCTCTGCGCAGTTTTCAAAACCGCACATCCCGCAGTGATCCAGCCCGTGCGGAACATCGCGGACGCCGACGAGCACAACGCATTTGCATCTCTCGAGGCACCCCGCGTCCCGGGTGATGAATTCCTCGTTATATTCCTCTCCGAGCTTGCGCATTTTCCGGACGATGCGATCTTTGTCGCTGCCGGAGGCGATGGCGGCAACCACCTTATCCTGACCGCTGGCCTTCGGCGCAGTTTTGATTGCCGCAACCATTTTCTCTGCTGTGGCGAGAGCGAGCTCCGCTTCCATATCTTCTACATATCTAAGCATATTTTCCTCCTCCTGCCCGACTTTTGTTAGCAGGCCTTCTATACTGTCTATTATAACGCAGGCGCAGAGGAATTTCCACCGGGGAGCACTGCATATTTATGAAAACGGGGGCTCTTGTTCCGGAAACAAAGGCTTTCTGGATGGGCTCCGGTGCGGCCATGCGCCGCAGAAGTCTGAAAAATCCAGTAATAGGAACGCTTCAGCCGGCAATCGAGATGACAGAATATTAACGATTTAATAATTATCCACGATAAAACGCTAAAACTTTAGCAGAACACAGTGATAAAGTATTTGCGGAAAACAGAGGAAAAAATTGGGAGAAAAGGCTGAATCCTCGTAAAAAACACAAATTATTCTCAAAAAAGTATAGCAGAGGGAAGGCAAAAAAGGTATAATAATCTCTATCGGAAAGAGAAGGATGTAAAGTTATATTTATTCGATTCTGTAACTAATTATTCGTAAAAGCAGAATCAGCATTCAATGAGGAGATTTTATTATGGCAGTAGTAATCAACGGAAAGGACCTTACAGTAGAAGAAGTAATCCGCGTTTGCCGCGGGATGGAGAAAGTCAGCATCTCTCCGGATGCAGAGAAGAGAGTGAACAAGGCGAGAGCCTACATCGACAAAAAACTGGACGAAGGCGCGATCATTTACGGCCTGACGACAGGATTCGGCAAATTCGCGAACGTTTTCATCGATCGCGACGAGACGACCGCGCTGCAGCATAACCTGATCATCAGCCACACCTGCGGTTTGGGCGAGCCCTACGAACAGAAATACGTGAGAGCGGCGATGCTTCTCCGCTGCAATGCTTTGTCCCGGGGAAATTCCGGGATCCGGTTCTCCACGATTCAGACGATGGTGGACATGCTGAATGCGGGCATCCATCCTCAGATCCCCTGCAAGGGAAGCCTGGGAGCCTCCGGCGACCTGGCGCCGCTTTCCTTTATCGCACTGGGTCTCATCGGACTTGGGAACGTCGAATATAAAGGTCAGATCATGCCGGCGGCAGAGGCCATGGAGAAGGAAGGCATCCGGCCGGTGGAGCTGGCGGCCAAGGAAGGACTTGCGCTGAACAACGGAACACAGATGATGACCGCCGTCGGCGTGAATGTTTTGTGGGATGCAATGCACCTGATGAAGGTGGCCGACCTGGCGGCTGCAATGACCGCAGAAGCGCTTCACGGTATTACCAAGGCGTATGATCCTAAAGTTCACGAGCTTCGCGGACACAAAGGACAGATCGAGTCGGCGGAGAACCTGCGGACCCTGCTGAAGGGAAGCAAGAACGCCATGAGAGTGCAGAATACCAAGGTGCAGGATCCGTATACGCTCCGGTGCGTTCCGCAGATCCACGGCGCCAGCAGAGACGCCATCGAATATGTGTACGAGGCGGTGTCCAGAGAAATCAACGCAGTGACCGACAATCCCATCGTGTTCCCGGATGACGATGATGTTATTTCCGGCGGCAACTTCCACGGACAGCCGATGGCACTGGCCTTCGACTTCCTGAAAATCGCCATATCTGAGCTGGCGGACGTTTCCGAACGCCGGGCGGAGCGGATGATCAACCCGGCGCTTTCAGAGGGACTGCCCGGATTCCTGACGCTGCATGCGGGCGTCTGCTCCGGCTTCATGATCGCTCAGTATGCGGCGGCATCTATGGTTTCAGAGAACAAAATCTATGACCATCCGGCCTGCGTGGACTCCATTCCGTCCTCCGGCAATCAGGAGGATCACGTTTCCATGGGAACGACATCGGCGAGAACGGCGGCGATGGTTCTGGACAATGCGGAGAAGGTGCTGGGAATCGAGATTGCCACGGCGGCTCAGGCGATCTGGCTGCGAGAGAAGATCGGAGAGAGTAAGATTTCCAACCTGGCACCGGCGACGAAGGCTGCTTATGAATATATCAGAACAAAGTCAGAACCCATCGATCAGGATGTGATCATGCACGACGAGCTGGTGAAATTTGATGAAATGATTAAAGACAACAGCCTGCTGGAGGCTGTGGAAAAAGAGGTTACACTGAAATAGGAGGCGACGTATATGCTTAACAACAATGAGATAAAAGGCGCAATGAAAATTCAGCTGGGAAATGAATATCCCGATTATCCGGAATTTCAGGAGGGAATCCGGAGAGCGCCGGACCGGGGATTCAGGCTTACTAAGGCGCAGGCTAAAATCGCGCTGAAGAACGCTCTGCGTTATGTGCCGGAAGAGCTGCACGAGAAGCTGGCGCCGGAGTTCATGGAAGAACTGACAACATACGGCCGTGTATATGCGTACCGTTATCGTCCGGAAGGCAGAATCTACGGAAAGCCCATCGATGAATATCAGGGAAAGTGTCTGGCCGGGAAGGCCTTCCAGGTCATGATCGATAACAATTTGGATTTCGAGGTGGCTCTGTATCCCTATGAGCTGGTCACCTACGGCGAGACTGGATCCGTCTGCCAGAACTGGCTTCAGTACCGGCTGATCAAGAAATATCTGGAGGAACTGACGGAGGAGCAGACGCTGGTCGTAGAGTCCGGAAATCCGCTGGGGCTGTTCCCCTCCAAACCGGACGCGCCCCGCGTCATCATCACTAACGCTCTGATGATCGGAGAATACGATAATCTGGAGGATTGGGAAATCGCAGAAGAAATGGGTGTGGCCAACTATGGACAGATGACCGCCGGCGGCTGGATGTACATCGGACCGCAGGGCATCGTTCACGGGACCTTCAACACGATTCTCAACGCCGGCAGAAAGTACCTGGGCGTTGCGGAGCAGGACGACCTGGCCGGACATACCTTTGTATCCTCAGGACTGGGCGGAATGAGCGGTGCGCAGCCGAAGGCCGCAAACATCGCCAACGCTGTGGGAATCTTCGCCGAGGTGGATTACTCCCGCATTGAGACACGGCACGACCAGGGATGGGTGGACGTGGTCATGGATGACATTGACGAGATTTTCCGGCTGGCCAATGAGAAGAAGGCGGCGAAGGAGGGAATCTCCATCGCATACCATGGAAATATCGTGGACCTGCTGGAGGCCGCGGTCGAGAAGGATTTCAAGATCGATCTTCTGTCCGATCAGACTTCCTGCCATAACGTGTATAACGGCGGCTACTGCCCGGCGGGCATGAGCTTCGAGGAGCGCACAGAGCTCCTGCACAGCGACAGAGAGGAATTCCGCAGGCAGGTGGACAAAACCCTGCGCAGGCATTTCGAGGCGATTCGCACCCTGACGGAGAGAGGAAGCTACTTCTTTGACTACGGCAATTCCTTCATGAAGGCTATGTATGATTCCGGCATTAAGGAAATGTCGAAGAACGGAGTGGACGACAAAGACGGGTTCATCTGGCCTTCCTATGTAGAAGACATCATGGGTCCGGTGCTGTTTGATTACGGCTATGGCCCCTTCCGCTGGGTCTGCCTCTCCGGAAAACCGGAGGATCTGGCTGCGACGGACAAAGCGGCGATGGACACCATCGACCCGAACCGCAGGGCGCAGGACAGAGACAACTGGGTATGGATCCGCGATGCCGAGAAAAACAAGCTGGTGGTCGGAACCCAGGCCCGCATACTTTATCAGGATGCGGAAGGGCGCCGGGACATCGCGCTGGCCTTTAACAAGCTGGTTCGGGAGGGCAAATGCGGCCCGATCATGATGGGTCGGGATCATCACGACGTATCCGGTACAGATTCCCCGTTCCGTGAGACCTCCAACATCAAGGACGGCTCCAATGTCATGGCGGATATGGCAGTGCAGTGCTACGCCGGTAATGCGGCCAGAGGAATGTCTCTCTGTGCGCTGCATAACGGCGGAGGCGTCGGTATCGGAAAAGCTGTCAACGGCGGCTTCGGTCTGCTGCTGGACGGCTCCGAGCGTGTGGATGAGATCATTCGCTCCGCCATCATGTGGGACGTGATGGGCGGCGTGGCACGGAGAAGCTGGGCCAGAAACGAGAACGCTCTCTCCACCGCGGCTGCGTACAACAAAAATTATGACGGAAAGGGCCATATCACACTTCCGTTCCTGGCAGACGACGGGCTGGTGGAAAGCGTCGTTGATCGATTTGTAAAATAGGAGATTGTATGTCTACATTACTGATAAAAAACATCGGCACTCTGCAGACTCCGGTGGGCAGCTACAGCCACCGGGGTGCGGAGCAGGGCGAAAACCGGAAACTCCGGGACGCGGCTGTCTATATCCGGGACGGCGTGATCACTGAGATTACCGACGGAGGCGATCTTCCTCTTGGATCGGAGAGCGCGGACGTGGTTCTGGATGCGAATTACCGGCTGGTCACGCCGGGTCTGGTGGACGGACATACCCATATGGTTTTCGGTGGTTACCGACAGCATGAGGTGGCGATGAAGCTGAAAGGCGCCACCTATCTGGATATCCTCCGGGCCGGTGGCGGAATCCTGGACACGGTACGGAAGACCAGAGAGGCGGACGAGGCAGACCTCTGCTACAAGACCGGAAAATTTCTGGACGAGATGATGAACCACGGCGTCACAACCTGCGAGGCCAAGAGCGGCTACGGGCTTGATTTCAACAGTGAGATGAAGATGCTGGAAGTCATCGGGCGCCTGAATGAGTCTCATGCCATGGATGTGGTCCCCACATTTATGGGACCGCACGCGATTCCCGAGGAGTACAAAGGCAGGCCCGATGATTTCATCGACATGATCTGCGGGGAGATGCTCCCCTATGTGAAGGAGCATAAGCTGGCGGAATTCGCGGACATCTTCTGCGAGGATTCCGTGTTCAACTATGAGCAGAGCCGGAAATATCTTCTGCGGGCGAAGGAACTGGGCTTCGGACTGCGGATTCATGCGGATGAAATTGAAGCTATCGGAGGCTCCCGTCTGGCGGGAGAACTGGGCTGCGTCAGTGCGGAGCACCTGATTTCCATCGATGAAGATGGACTGGAATCGATGGCAAAGGGAGGGACTATAGCAATGTGTCTTCCCGCGACATCCTTCTATCTGGGCGCAAATTATGCGCCGGCCCGCCGGATGATTGAAATGGGGATTCCGGTGGCCTGCGCCAGCGACTTCAATCCGGGGTCCTGCCCGTCGATGAATCTTCAGTTTGTAATGAATCTGGCGTGTCTGAAATACAGGCTGCTGCCGGAGGAGGTTCTGACTGCTGTGACTATTAACCCGGCCTGTGCGATAGGCAGAGGCGACCGGGTAGGAACGCTGGAGGTTGGGAAACAGGCGGATCTCGTGATCTGGGATGCGCCGGATATGGAAATGCTCTGTTATCGCTTTGGCTCAAATATGACCGCGAGGGTCGTCAAGAAAGGAAAAATTATAAAATGAAATTAGTCGACATGAAGGTGAATGAATTTCTGGACGTGCTGAAATCTGACGCGCCGGCACCCGGCGGCGGTTCTGTAAGCGCCCTTTCGGGCGCGGAGGGCTGTGCTTTGTTCGTGATGGTCGCTGATCTCACGCTGGGAAAGGAAAAGTATGCGGATTTCCAGGACACCTGCGCCGCGGCGAAGGAGAAGGGGCTGCCTTTGTACCGGGAGCTCACGGCTGCGGTGGACAAAGATACAGACGCCTACAACCTGATCTCAGATGCGTTTAAACTCCCGAAGGGCACCGAAGAAGAGAAAGCGGCACGGAAGAAGGCTATCGCGGACGGAACGCTGGTAGCGACGGAGGTTCCCTTCCGCACGATGCAGCTGGGGTATGAGGGTCTGAAGATTGCGGAAACACTGGTCGGGCATTCCAACCCGAACTGCGCCAGCGACCTGGGCGTCGGCATTCTGCAGCTCCGGTCCTGTGTGTTCGGAGCGTGGATGAATGTCCTGATTAATCTTCCGGGCGTCAAGGACGCGGAGAAGGCTTCCTACTTCGGCGCGGAGGGACAGAAAATGTATGAGGAAGCGTCGGTGATTTCCTCCCGCTGCTTCAGCGCTATCACAGAATCGTTATAACCTGCGGCAAGGCGGCGAACGCCGACACATGCTGCGATGGAGAACCACAATGCGGCGAACGGCGAACGCCGGCAATCGCTGCGGTGCCGCGCTGCAATGCGGCAAGACAGCGAGCGCCGCGACCGATGTCGCAGCGGGGAACCGTATAACCCCGTGATAAAATATGCCTGCCGGAACCGAAAGGCGGCGGACAGAATCATTTGTACTTCAAAAGGAGAAAATGCAATGGCACAGATTATCGAAAGTATTCCAAACATCAGCGAAGGGAGACGGCCGGAGGTGGTAGAGGCCTGTGTGGACGAGATCCGCAACACGCCCGGCTGCACTCTGCTTGACTATTCCTCTGATGAAAGTCATAATAGGAGTGTCATCACATATATCGGTGATGCAAAGGCAGTAGAAGAAGCAAGCGTCAAGCTGGTGAAGAAAGCCGCGGAGCTGATCGACCTGAATCATCATGAGGGCGAGCATCCCCGGATGGGTGCGGTGGACGTCATGCCGTTCCTCCCCATCAAGGACTGCACGACGGAGGACTGCATCGAGCTTTCCAAAGTGGTCGGTAAACGCATCGCAGACGAGGCGGGAGTTCCGGTGTTCCTTTATGAGGAATCCGCGACGCGTCCGGAGCGGCAGAACCTCGTGAAAATCCGCAAGGGGCAGTTCGAGGGCATGGCGGAGAAGGTTCAGGAACCGGACTGGGAACCGGATTTCGGTGGACGCAGAATCCATCCGACCGCCGGCGTAACGGCAGTCGGCGCCAGACCGCCGCTTGTGGCGTTTAACCTGGATCTGGATACGGACGACGTGCAGATCGCAAAGAACATTGCTAAGATCATCCGCGAAAAAGACGGCGGATTCAAGTGCGTCAAGTCCATGGGCTTTGAAATCGAGGATGAGGAAACCGGCCGCAAATATGCACAGGTTTCCTGCAATATGACGAATTTCGAGCAGACGCCTCTTTACCGCGTGGTGGAGACAGTGAAATTCGAGGCGGCACGTTACGGCGTTCACGTCACCAAAACCGAGATCATCGGCCTCTGCCCGATGAAGGCGATGGTGGACTGCGCACAGTATTATATGCAGACCAACGATTTTGATTTCGAGAAACAGATTCTGGAGAATCACATCATCTGATCGGAAACGAATCCGCACGGCCGGCCGGTTGGCCCGCAACAGTGAGGAAAGTTACGGCCGGCCGGTTGGCCCACAAAAGTGAGGAAAGCTGCGACCGGCCGGTTGGCCCGCAGCAACCGCAACTGTTGCGACTAGTCGATTGCCTCACGAAATCTGCGACCGGCCTCGCGCGGTCGCTGAATCGGGTTTCGACCCGACGCCGCATGACTGCCCTGAATCACTGAGGGCAGTTTTTTTGTATCAGGAGAAGAAAATGACGGAACGAAAAAAATTTACTCTGGAATTCTCGCTGTCCCGCGAAATTGCAGGCATTCTCCGAGACCGGATTCTGCACGGGGAATACGGAATCGGCGAGCAGCTGAAGGAAAACAGGATCGCCGGCGAACTGAGGGTCAGCCGGACGCCGGTGCGTGAGGCATTCAAAATCCTGGAGGATGAGGGTCTTGTAGAATACAGAAAAAACCGCGGCTGCTTCGCACAGGGAATAACCCGACAGGATCTTGAAGATATCTACGCGGTGCGAAAGGCGCTGGAAGGTCTGGCGGTGGAATGGGCCTGCAGGCATATGACACCGGACTACGTGCAGCGGCTCACGGACCATTGCGATCTGATGGATTTTTACGCCGGCCGCGAGGATGCGCCGCAGGTTCTGGAACTGAACGAGGGCTTCCACGATATAATTTATGAAGCTGCTGGGAGTCGTTTCATGGCCCGGGTCCTTCGCTCCTACAAAGGATACATCCGCATGAACCGCCGCAATGTCTTTTATGAGGAGAAAAATCTTCGGGAAATCTCTGCAGAGCACAAAGCCATTCGGGATGCGCTTGCCGCTGGGGATGAGGAGGCGGCGCGGCAGGCCATGTCCCGCCATCTGGATGAATCTCGCCGTCGCGCCGAAGCGAGCCTGGCACGGATGGAATAGCGGCAGACAGGATTATTTGCGTTGGCGTGGCAGCGAGCCGCACCGCAGAATTCTTGCGTTGGCAAGGCGAGGCCGCGGCGGTGGGCCGTGAGGTCTTGTGTTGCCGGACCATGCTGAGCCCTCACCGCGAAGGCATAGAAGAACACATAGAAAAAGAGACCCATCGAAGGATGAGACTCTTTTCCTGAAAGTGTGTGTATTCAATAAAAGAAGGAAAGTTGGTATATAAAATACCAAACTCGATTGAACAACCATAGTATAAGGTATTTATGTGAAGATTGCGTGAAGGAACGCAGTCGATTCGCATTTTTAGTTATTTTTTTGTATAATACCAGATAATGTTATCCCCGTCCTTCAAGTCGTAATCCTGAGGATTGTCACTGACCTCTTTACCGTTGATTTTGTACTTCCACACATATTTTTTCTTCAGCTCACCGTTGTTGATCCCGTTGATTCCCTGCACCTCATTATTTGTGGTATCGACGAGAAGTTGTATCTCGCTGATATTGCAGTATAGCTCCGTAGCCTCCAGCACCGAAGAATCCTCTTCCGCCTTGAACTTGAAGTTCTCCAGGTCCGGTTTGTTCGCCTTTCCCGGATAGTCAATAGAAATCAGGAGATTAATCGGGTTGACGACAGATTCCTCGGCAGAAGAGCTGCTTTTGTCCCTGCATCCGGTAACGCACACGGCAAGCCCCAGCGCCAGCGCGCAGATAAATATAATTGAAAACTTTTTTTTCATAATTTCCCCCTAAAACATCTGATTCGACAACAGATCATAAAGTTCCTCCATGGCCTGGTCATAAGCGTTGTAAACAATATTGCCCTCGTTTATGATCAGATCGGCGTGCGAATGAGCGAAGGCCTTCAGATCCTTCTCGTACGGGTCCTCGTCGAAGACGGTGAAGTTTGCCTTCTTCCCGACTTCAATCGTTCCCATATCCTCCAGCCGGCCGATATTCTCCGCCGCGGTGCGGGTCAGGCGCAGGATGGCGTCCTGCACGCTTTCGCTGTCATCATACACAGGATTGAACAAAAGCAGGCTGGTGCGCGGGTTTTCCAGAATTGCATCGAAGCAGCCGTCATAGAGCTCCTTCTCAAAGGCGGTCTGCCAGGACACATCGTAAATAATCGATGAGTCTTCAGTTCCAATGATTCTGCGGAATGGCGCTCTCCTTCTATCGCCGGGGCCGTGGAGACAAAGCACGCATACTCCTTTGTCGTTCAAATAGTCTACAGCCTCCCCGACCCAGTACAGCACCTCCGACTCCCCGAATTCCGGGTCCGTCTCCGCCGCATTGTCAAAAGCGTCAATGGCAGGCGCACTGTAGGTGTCGATAAATCCCGGAAAAACAACAGCACCGTCAAGGTCGTGAAGCTCCGCCTCCCGCAGCAGCTCTTCACTGAAATCATCATATCGTCCGACCGCTGTAATGACGCCGTCCTCGCAACAGATCGCGTCCACCGCCGATGACGGGGAAGACTGCGGGGAGCCCACATCCACTGCCGCCGACGAGCGTGTCGACGAGGGCTCGGAAGCGTTTTCCTTTGTATTCGCCGATGACGACGGCACCATCGTGTGGAAGCGTCCATTGTAATATATTTTCTTCATTAAATGAGTCCCTCCGTTTCTACACCGAACATCTTATCATAAAAAAGCCCTGTTGTTAACAGAAATTGTCGGGTGGTGTATAACTGTGAGGTGAGAAATATGTGCGGTCAGTCGGGCGGAATGCTCGCGAAATGTTAACGAAATAGCGAAGCGCGATGTGCATGGGTCGCCGCACCGCCATGCGTGGCGATTTTGCAGGTTATTTTGCGATGTCACCTACGCCGTTGAGGATGAGACGGGGACGATAAGGGAAGAGGCTGACCTGTTCGCGGCTGGTAACGCCGGACAGAACAAGAACTGTATCCAGGCCGCTCTCGATGCCGGCGATGATGTCAGTATCCATGCGGTCGCCGATCATGGCAGCGTCTTCCGAGTGGACGCCCAGAATCCGGAGACCGGTTCGCATCATCAGCGGATTGGGTTTGCCGACAAAATATGCCTGCTTGCCGGTGGCCATTTCAATCGGCGAGATCAGAGCCCGGCATGCAGGAACGATTCCCAGATCGGAGGGGCCGGTCACATCAGAATTGGTTCCGATAAGGCGAGCGCCCTCCCGCACTAGAGAAACCGCCTTGCAGATCGTCTCATAGTTATAATTTTGTACCTCGCCCACAATCACATAATCAGGATTGCGGTCGGAGATGGCAACGCCGCATTCGTAGAGCGCTCCCACCAGTCCTGGTTCGCCGATGACGTAGGCGGTGCAGTGTTCCATCTGCTGGCTGACAAATCTGGCGGTTGCAAGTGCGCTGGTATAGAAATGCTCCTTGTCGACGTTCAGCCCCATTCGGGAAAGCTTCATCTGGAGTTCCAAAGGCGTTTTGCCGCTGGCGTTGGTCAGAAAAAGGTATTCCTTGTCCTCTCGCTGAAGCCATTCCACGAACTCCTTTACGCCCGGAAGCAGCACATTTCCGTGATAGATAACGCCGTCCATGTCGCATATGAATCCTTTTTTGTTTTTCAACTGTTCCATTTTTTCTCCTTTCCCGTTGATGATAGCACTACAAAGTAAAATTGATGTCTTTGTCGGAGTTAAATGTATGTAAATTTCCTTATACGGCAGTATGCGTCCTTACGCGTGTGCCCGGAGTGGCCCTTGGAGCTTCACCGGTCGGCCTCGGGTCATGAAAGCACTGACCATCGCCGTCCACGAGTCATGCGAACGCTGGTTGGCGGACATCTGCGAGTCATGCAAGCGCCGGACCGTCCAGCGGATCGCTGTGATCGATGAGGAACCGGCGATGATACTTCAGCTGAGCGTATTTTGTGATTTTGTTCATGTAAATCGCGTCGTATGCACCGCCCACTGCGCCCACCACGGGGACGCCCTGCAGAAATTTCATATACAGGAGCTCTGTGGAAAGGGCCGCGGAGGACTTGCGGATCTGGGCGCGCTGATCGTAGTCCTTCGGAAGCTCGGGGCGGTCCAGAAACCGGTTGATCTGTGCGTTCTGCTTATCCAGCTCCTTGCCGCAGCACAGAGAGGCCTCGATGATGCGCAGAATGAAATATTTTTCCTGCGGCGTGTCGTAGCTGTAGCCGAAGTGGAGTGCGATCTCATAGATTCCCTTGAGCATCGTGGCGGTGAACAAAGGAATGTCCGGGAGGCCTACGCCCAGGATGCCCATGCCGATTCCGGCTCCTCCGGAGAACAAAAGATTACGGCCGCCTGCGGCTCCGGCTTTGTTGGAGATGTGGCGCAGAGATTCCCGGTCGCCCCGGGACAGAGCTTCCTCACGCTCCTCCACAAAGGATTCCTCAATGCCGTTTTTGTTGTAGGTCTTTTCGATGACGCCGGTGCCCTTCTCGAATATCAGTTCAAAAGCCTTGGAAAACGCGAGATCCAATTTGTCCTGAAGAGCGTCCGGAATATGTTTTTCCAGAAGCCGGTTCAGACGGGATTCCTTCCTGAACCGCCCTTTCTGAAGATACTCGTATTCCTGCCGCTGCATGCGGTTCCATTCTTTCTGCCATGGTGTGGTCATGATCACTTCCTCCTCTTTCAGAATAGTATAACACGTAATACGAAAAGAAGGAGGAGATATTGTGAGGAGAGTCTGATAATCCCTGCGCATCGAATTTGGCATCAGTGCGCCGTGGTATGCGGGATTCCTGCCGCGGCCGCGAGCCGCTGGGACCGAGGGACACGGCCTGCCGCGGCAGCCGGATTCCTCTCTGCAGCTCGAACCAATGCAGCGGGAACCTTTCGGTTCTGTTCCGTCTTGCACCTGTTTCGTCTTGAACCTGTTCTGCCTTGCGCCTATTCTGTCTTGAACCTGTTCTGTCTTGCGCCTATTCTGTCTTGCGCCGGTCCTGTACAAGTTTGGCGCCCAGGCGAACCGCTTTCAGGTTCAGCGCTTCGGTGCCCCGTGGGATATGGGCGAGGACCGCTTCCTCCATGGATTTCTGGGAGGCCAGATGCAGTGCCTCATTTACCGCTCCGCACGCGATGATGTTGGCCGAAACTTTTTTTCCGATCACATCGATGGCGGACTGGATGATGGGAAGCTGCAGCACCTCATGCTTCTGGGAAATCCGCTCCGGCACCCGGACGGAGTCGTCCACGATGATGGCGGCGCCAGGGGCGAGCTTCTTGCTGAATTTGTCGAAAGAATTCTGCGACAGGGACAAAAGGAAGGTCGGCGTCTCGATCTTGGTATAGTTAATCGGCTTATCGTCTACGATGGTCTCGGCTTTACAGAGTCCGCCCCGCGCTTCCGGTCCGTAGGACTGGGACTGGACAACCTGTTTGCCGTCCAGGAAGGCGGCCTCTGCCATGATAATGGTTCCCAGGATGACACCCTGGCCGCCGGAACCTGTGAATCTCAGCTGTTCTTTCGCCATTACCGGTCACCTCCTGCGATATGGATGATCTTATCGTATTCCTCAACGTACTCCGGACGGCCTTCTACGCGGCTGAACTCACCGAGAAGTACCTTTCCCTCGAGCTCAGCAGGCTCCATTTTCGCCGCCTTTTTTATGTCGATACAGTTTTGTTCCTGCCAGTGCATCATATCCACGGCGGATCCTTTTTTGTTCTTGCGGCCGTAGTAGGTCGGGCAGATGCTGACGCCCTCGATTACGGAAAATCCTTTGTGCCGGATGCCGTTCTCGATGAGGCGGATCATCTGCGGAACGTGGAAGCAGTCTCCCCTTGCCGTGTAGGTCGCGCCGGCAGCCTCGGACAGCTTAGGAAGGTCGAAATCCCCGTCGATGTTTCCATAGGGTGCCGTCGTTCCCTTCTCGCCGGTCGGCGTCGTGGGGGAATACTGCCCGCCGGTCATGCCGTAGATGTTGTTGTTGAAAATCACAACGGTCATATCGATGTTCCGCCGGCAGGCGTGGATCAGGTGGTTTCCGCCGATCGCCGCCGCGTCTCCGTCTCCGGTCACGACGATGACGTGGAGCTCGGGGCGGGCCATTTTGATTCCGGTGGCAAAGGCGATGGCTCTCCCGTGGGTGGTGTGCAGAGTGTTGTAGTTCATGTATCCCGCCGCCCGTGAGGAACAGCCGATTCCGCTGACGATGGCAACCCGTTCCTTGGGAAGGCCCACGTTATAGATGGCCTGGCAGACGTCCCGCATCAGAATGCCGTGGCCGCAGCCGGGGCACCAGATGTGAGGGAGTCTTCTGGTCCGCATGGTTTCCTGTACTAATTTGCTTGGCATATTATTCATCCCCCTCTTCTATTTTTTTGATGATTTCGGTGGGGCTGATGGCGGTGCCGTTGACCTTGCCGATAAATTCCACCTTTGTATCTCCCTTAATGATTCCCTCTACGGTCAGCAGAACCTGTCCGTAATTATGCTCCACCACGATGAGACGGCGCAGCTGACGGGCTCTTGATACGAGCTCGTATTCCGGGAAGGGCCAGAGTGTGACGGGACGGAACATTCCGACGTTGTAGCCCATGTCCCGGGCCTCGTCCACGGCTTCGCGGACGGCTCGTGTGGTGCCGCCGTAGCAGACGATGCCGATATCGGCGTCCTCCATCTGGTATTCCTCGTAATCGAGGATCCCGCTGTATTTGTATATCTGGATCTTTTTCATGATGCGGTCATTCTCTTCTCCGGCAATCTGATTGTCGTTGGTGGGGAATCCGGCCTCGTCATGGAACAGTCCGGTGATGTTGTAAAGGTGTCCGTCTCCGAAGGAGGTCATGTGCGGAACGTACTGGCCTTCGCCGAAGGCGTAAGGCATAGAGTTGATCATGTGGGTGTTCCGGTTATGGATTTCCAGTTCGTCCGGCGGAATGATCTCGCAGCCTTCCCGCATATGTCCGACGATTTCGTCCATCAGCAGGATCACCGGGGTGCGGAACCGTTCGGCCAGGTTGAAGGCGCGGACGGTCTGGTTGAAGGTGTCCTGGACGGAGCACGGGCATATGGCAATGACGGGATGATCTCCGTGGGTACCCCATTTGGCCTGCATCACGTCGCCCTGCGAGGGGGATGTGGGAAGGCCGGTGGAGGGACCGGACCGCATGACGTCGACGATAACGATCGGGATTTCCGCGATGGTGGCGTAGCCGATGTTCTCCTGCTTCAGGGAAAATCCCGGACCAGAGGTCGCCGTCATGGATTTTGTGCCTGCCACAGACGCGCCCAGCGCCGCCGCTATGCTGGCAATCTCGTCCTCCATCTGCATAAATTTACCGCCGACCTGCGGCAGACGTACTGCGCTGCGCTCTGCGATTTCCGTGGACGGGGTTATGGGGTAGCCCGCGAAAAACCGCATTCCGGCGGCCAGAGCACCCTCAACGCAGGCCTCGTTTCCCTGCAGGAGCTGGAATCGTTTCTGTTTCTCCGCCATCTCTACGCCTCCTCTACCCAGATTGCATAATCCGGACACCGCTGTTCGCAGAGGCCGCAACATATGCAGTCGTCAGGGTTTTCGACGACAACTTTTTCCTGCCGTATTATCAGCACTTTCTTGGGACAGAACTCCGCACAGTAGCCGCAGCCCTTGCACCACTCGGGCTCTGTGCATAGTTTTTTTCCTTTTAGCATTTTCCTCGTTTCTCCTTCAACTCTGATGAATGATAAGGTTTCTGTACTGAATATATCACAAATGAAGATGCCGCCCGCGGAAAAAACATTATAAATACAATTATACATTCGGAAACGATTTATAACGGTAAAGTGTTGAAATTGCGAGGATTGCGGGGCGAGTCGATGAGTACGGCGAGAGGGTCGGCGAGGGGCGGCGAGAGGGTCGGCGAGGGGCAGAGAGAGGGTCGGCGAGGGGCGAAATGTGCGGAAACGGGGCGGTGAGAAGGTCGGCGAGGGGCGGATAGTCGGCGAGCGGGGCGCGGGGGATCACTGATGGGTTTCCTGTATGGAGGTTAAAGAATTACAAAATGTGATTAAATGAGAGCAGTGGGAGTTGCCATATCGCAAATTGGCGATTGCAAAGGCGCTTAAAAGTACCTTGATTGGAAAATCTGCCACAAATCGCCAAAAAATCCAAAAATGTGGCAGAATCCTCGCGTAAGATTTACATTTTTTGCCAGTAAACGCATAAAAATATACAGTGAGTTCATGTTTAGCCGGTTTTACACGGCAGGATTTTGCAAAATCGGGTACGAATGCCGTAATTTCAATACTCTAATTTTGTAATATATGTTATACATACTAAAAAAGCCCTAAAATCTGCCACATTTCTCGAAAAAAATCAAAAATGTGGCAGATCAGAGTGCGTCTAACTCAAATGGCGCTACTGTGAACAGTTCGGGTTCGTTCAGACCCGGAGTTAAATTTCGGGTTCGTTCAGGCCTTGAGTTAAGACGACTATATCTGTGCGGGTCTGCCGAAAACCGGATTGAGCCTTGAATACCAGAGTTCTGTTCTGAAACGGCCCCGCTGACGTTTTCGTCTAACGGGGCCTTGGCTGTTTCATCATTTCTTTTTACTTTTTTTCTTCAGATAGAAGAAATCGTTCACTCTGTTTTTTGTATCGACGGTATTGTTATACTGAAGAATGTGGTACTGATTCAGGTATTTGCGGTATTTGCTGCCGGCAGTTGCGGAGTAGAATTTCCCGTTGTCGCCCATGTAGGCAACGGCGCTTGTGACGGGAACCTTTTTCTGCAGAGAGAGCAGATACTTGTCGTATCCGGTCATTTTTCCACCGATTAGCTTCAGGATATATGGGCCGATGTAGTTGGCACTGATCTGCAGTCCATCGGTGCCGCCGTTTGCGGACCCACCTGAAGCTGATGCCGCGTAGGTGGTGATTTTCGAGGCGTAGTCGCTGTCGTAGTTGGTCCAGATCATGAAGGGTACCTTGTATTTGCAGAGCTGTTTTTCCACATCGGAGACCCCGGTCATGCGTTCCTTCAGGGTGTCGTAGAAGGTGGCGCCGACGTGGGGTTCGTGGTCGCCGAAGAGGACGATCATTGTCGGCTCATCGGTGTTCCGGAAGTAGGTGATCAGGTTCTTCAGGGCCTCGTCTGTCTTTTTGGCCAGGTTGATGTATTGCTCGGTCTGCTCGTCGGCCAGGCTGCCGTCGGTGACGGTGACCTCCTTTTCCACATAGCCGCTGGTCAGTTTGAAGTCGCTGTGGTTCTGGATGGTGACATTGAACATGAAGAACGGAGCAGAACTTCCCTTTTCTCTGTGTGCCTCGTAGTTTCTGCGGATCTGACGGAAATCTTCCTCATCGGAAATATAGGCCCGGATTTTCTCCGGATCCTTCAGATTCTCCTGAGAGATGTACTTCTCGAATCCCAGCAGCGGGTAGACGCGGTTCCGGTTGTAGGAGGTCCGGACGCCGGGGTGGAAGGCGATATTGCCCCGGTACCCCTGAGCTTCAAGAGCGTAGGCCAGGGAGGGCATCTTGCTGCGGATATTCGTGTTATACGGCACAGCGTTCAGCGGGTAGAACTGCATGCTGTTGCCCGTCAGGCATTCGAACTCTGTGTCGGCTGTGCGGCCGCCGAAAATCGAGGGGTACAGGACGCCCTTGACGGTGTTCTTTTTCAGGCTGTGGTAGAAGGGCAGGTAATCGCCTGAGGTCTGCACATTTCCTACCAGGCTGAAATCAGCAAAGGCCTCGTCCATGATGACGATGATGTTAGGCGTTTCCTTCGAGACCGTCGCGGAGCCGTCCGTGGTGTCAGAGGTGTACTTCGATGCGATGGATTTTACTTTGTTCACAGAGTAGCCGGATGGTTTCTCTATCCGAGAGTTTTTTACGGTGTATACAAAACCTACTACGGATCCGTGGCGGTGGTAACCGCCTTTCGCATTGAAGCCGGAGACGAATACGCCGTGATGGTTCAGAAAGTTGGTATTCAGCACCACGCCGTAGAACCAGCCGCCCCAGAGCCCGCAGGCCACCAGAAGCACGGCCCGGTAGCGGATCCGCAGGCCCCGGACGCTTTTCAGCGAGAGCACCAGCGCCAGGAAAACCAGGGTCATGACGATAAGCCAGAGAGATCGTTTGCTGAAGGAGATCGTATAATTTGCCGCAACGTCCATAGCTGTGCCGATGGAACTGAAATCCGTGGCGATTAACGGGTCGTTCCGGAACAGAATCAGGAAATAGTTCGCCATGCAGAAGGCAAAGGTCAGGAACGTGGTCAGCAGTGAGGCAATCTGCGTCCGGTTGAAAATCAGATAGAAAATCGCCATGATCATAATTAAAATCGTGATCGTCATCAGCCCGTCGAAGTCAAAGAAGATATTTTTAGGACGGAAGATGGTTCGCAGGCCCTTGCCGTCTGACTTCTGCACCAGCCAGTAGCAGAAGAAGGGCGTGATGACGAACATTAGCCTGGAGACGGCCCGGTTCACATCGATGCGCTCTCGCCATTTTTCGTTCTTCACGCGGCGGCGCAGCGCTTCGCTGATATGGTTCAGCGGCAGTAGAATCAGCAGCAGTGCGATGAGCATACAGCCGAAGAAGAAGTACAGCAGTGTTTTCGATAAATGCAGGTAGTTGACGCCGCAGAGGAGCTGCGTCTTACCGAAGCTCTTTCCGTCGACGGTGAGCTCAGCCCCGGAGTAGGTTCCTCTTGCCAGATAGATTCCGAAAACAGAGCCGGAGGAAGCCCGTACCCCGTCGCCTTTAATCTGTATCGTATAACGCTCACCCTTTTTCAGGGTGTATCCGTCCGAGGTTTTAGCGGAGACCTTGCTGCCTGCCACGCGGTTGGCGTTTACCGCCGTGGAGTCCTGGGTGAAGTCGAAGGCCGTCAGCGTGTCGTTTAGAGTCAGCCCCGCGGAGAGGGAGGAGGAACAGATTTTGTTCCCGCTGCCGTCCAGCACAGAGACAGTGATGCGTCCTGCGGTAGCGGTGCTGCCGGGGTTGTGAAAGAATAACTGAAGGCGCTTGATTTTGTCATCTCTGGCCACAAAGGTCTGCCGGATGGTCTGTGACCCCTTCAGTCTGATGTAATCGGTGTGCGGTCTGCGAAGGTAGTAGGAAATGAGGTCGTCGTTGTTTCCGCTGATTTTGTCCAACTTGCTGTAGTCGCGCTGTGTGACTTCCTTCCCATCTTCAATGACAGTCGTGCGGAGAGTCTTCGTCAGCTTGTGGGAAGTCCCTCCGTCATAGCGCACATTATACAGGTATGTCAGCGGATAGCGCATGCTGTCGATTTCATAGATAAGAAACAGGCAGCATAAAATCAGCAGTACAATTGAAATGACTTTTTTGACACGGATTTCCTTCAGAATTGCTTTCATAAAAACAGTATTTCCTTCCCTTCTATATCCCGTTGATTCGTTCGTCGTCGCGCCGCTGGCCGCAGCCCGTTCGCAAACTTGCCGGCGCCGGTGAACCTCTCCTTCGCTCGCCGCCGGCCGCGAACCTGCCGTCGCTCGCGAACTCGCTGGATGTCGCTTCTCCTGAAGCTGCAGACTTGTCGGCGCCCGTGGACTCTGAGCTCGCGAACCAGCTGTTCGCCGAGTCCTCCTCGTAGCCCGGCCGCCGTCACCGGTTGCGGTACATCTTCTCGTAGTATTGACGGTAGTTGCCGCTGACGATGTGTTCCCACCAGGAGCGGTTTTCCATATACCAGTCGATGGTGCGACGAATTCCGTCTTCGAATCGGGTGTCCGGCAGCCAGCCCAGCTCCCGGCTGATTTTAGCAGGATCGATGGCGTAGCGCAGATCGTGGCCTTTGCGGTCGCCGACGAAGGTAATCAGGCTTTCCGATTTGTTCAGCTGGCGGAGAATCGTTTTCACCACCTCTAGATTGGCCTTCTCATTGTGGCCGCCGATATTGTAGACTTCACCGTCCTGTCCGTCTGTCAGGATGAGATCAATGGCCTTGCAGTGATCCTCCACATACAGCCAGTCCCGGACATTCTGCCCGGTTCCGTAGACGGGCAGCGCTTTGTCAGAGAGGGCGTTGATGATCATCAGCGGGATCAGCTTTTCCGGGAACTGCCAGGGGCCGTAGTTGTTGGAGCAGCGGCTGATGGTGACCGGAAGACCGTAGGTCCGGTGATAGGCCATGACCAGAAGATCAGCTGAGGCCTTGCTGGCGGAATACGGGCTGGAGGCGGTCAGCGGCGTGGTCTCTGTGAAGAACAGATCGGGCCTGTCCAGCGGCAGGTCGCCGTACACCTCATCGGTACCCACCTGGTGGAACCGGCGGATTCCCGTCCGGCGGCAGGCGTCCATCAGAACCTGCGTACCCAGGACATTTGTCTTCAGGAAGATGCTGGGGTCTTCGATGGAGCGGTCCACGTGAGATTCCGCGGCAAAGTTGACGACCATGTCGAAGTGCCCCTGACTGAATAAGTCATTTACAAAATCACGGTCGGCGATGTCTCCCCGGACAAAGTCAAATCCGGCTTTGTTCCTGACGGAGTCCAGCGTTTCAAGGTTCCCCGCATAGGTGAGCTTGTCCAGACAGGTGATCTGCCAGTCCGGATGATGATCCGCCAGATAAAAAATAAAATTGGAGCCGATGAAACCGGCTCCTCCGGTCACTAATATATGCATGCTTCTCTCCTTCAATATGTTCGGCATGTTCGCGGCGGCCTCTGCGCGTTTTCGCCGCTTCTGCGTGCTCGCTCGCGTCTCTGCGCATTCGCAGCTGGCTAGCCGACTCTCCACGTTCGCGGTCGCCTCTATACGTTCGCATCCGGCAGGGACAGAAGGTACTGGCCGTAATCGGTCATGCTCAGGCTTTCTCCGATGGCGCGCAGCTTTGCATCGTCGATGAAACCTCTGCGCCAGGCGATTTCCTCCAGGCAGGAGATGTAGAAGCCCTGACGCGACTGAACCGCCTCTACGAACTGGGCAGCCTTCAGCATTCCTTCCGGCGTGCCGGTATCCAGCCACGCCATGCCCCGTCCCATCAGTATCACCTTCAGCCGCCCCGCATCCAGATATGCGTTGTTGACGGAAGTGATTTCCAGTTCGCCCCGCGCCGAGGGGCGGATTTCCTTCGCGATGCGGACGACGTCATTGTCATAGAAATACAGTCCGGGAACCGCGAAGCTACTTTTGGGGTTTTCCGGCTTTTCCTCGATGGAAATGACATTATGGTTTTCATCGAATTCCACCACGCCGAATGCCCGGGGATTCCGTACCGGGTAGCCGAAGATTGCGGCACCCTCACGATGCTCTTTGGCCATGTTCAGAAGCCGGGTGAAATCCTGACCGTAGAAGACGTTGTCTCCCAGCACCAGACATACGCGGTCATTTCCGATAAAGTCCGCGCCGATGATGAAAGCGTCAGCCAGCCCCCGGGGCTTCTCCTGAATCCGGTAGCTGAAATTCAGCCCCAGCCTGCTGCCGTCGCCCAGGAGCTCTTCGTAAGCGCCGATGTCCTCCGGCGTCGAGATTATCAGAATGTCCCGTATTCCCGCCAGCATCAGCACAGAGATCGGATAATAGATCAGTGGTTTGTCGTAAATCGGCAGAAGCTGCTTGGATACGGCCCGGGTCATGGGGTAGAGCCGGGTGCCCTTTCCGCCGGCTAGAACGATTCCTTTCATAAATGATAACTCCTTACTTTGCGACAAAATATTTCTGCGGCAGTTCGTTTCCTGCGGGGGTGTCCTCTCCCGCGGCGCTGCTGACAAACTGCCGTCAGCGCTCATTACGTCCGGCAGGGACTTAATGAGCAGGCTGTTTATTCCGTGCCCCGCGCCTTCTGCGCAGAACCTCGATAATGATTATGGCAAGAATGCCGATAATTGTCAACAGTCCGGCGGGACGGAGCACCACCGGAATGTACTGCAGCTCCACGGCGTGCTTTCCGGCGCTTACCCGCACTCCGGTGAAGGCCAGGTCGGTGTCCCGGATTTTCGATACCGGTTTTCCGTCGATACGGACCTTCCAGCCCGGATTGTCCAGAATGGACAGGAAGAGGACGGAGTCCTTCTGCGCATTCACCGTTCCCTTCACACGGTCATTGGTGAAGCCGGTGATGCGGTAGCGGTTCTGTTGCAGCTTCGGTGCGTTTTCCTGATAAACATCCATCGGAACGGCGTAGACCTTCAGACTCCGGAAGCTGTATTCCCCAAGATTGTCAATGCGGATGCGGATCTGCCCCGAGGCGTCTTTATAATAACCGAGGTTGATGTTGTAATCGTCGATGTCTGTCAGAGCCTGATTCTTCCCCTTCCGGCACATAGCGTCCTTCTCCACGAGGCCTCTGGAGGCGTAGATGGTGAAGGCTTCGTCATCGACAAAGGATGCCCGGTTGATTTTGTCGGTAAGGGTGACGGCGCTGCCGGAGCGTCCGGCCAGTCGTTCCCGTTCCTCATAGGTATTGGTCCGGCGTGTCAGTCCCCGGAAGGACAGAACCAGCTGGCAGTTCGCGGCGTCCGCGCTCCGGGGAACGTCGATGGTGAAGCTGCCGCCGCGGCCCTTCACCGTCATGGAGGACTTGCGGACAATCAGGCTCTTCTGGTCCCGGATCCGGTAGTTCAGGGAGCGGATGGACGTTTTGATGTCGGAGGCCTTCAGATGAGTCAGTCCTCGGACCTGTGAGACAGATTCGTTGGGAACGACCGCGGCCTGCAGCAGAACCTGTTCCCGCACAAGGGGCGGATACTTCATCAGTTCCGACTCAGTGATGTAGCCGGAGAAGGTGGTTCCGAGACCGATGGAGTACCGGTTTTTCAGGACCTGTACTCCATCGACCGTGCGGTCATAGGTGAAGCCGAAGGGGGCGTAGTCCGAAGCTCCCGGGCGCTTGGTGCTGCTGTCTCCGAGAAAGTATTTCACGCCCGTCAGCAGATCCAGAGCAGCCCGGTTGTCGTTGGAGAAGCTGGTGGTCCGGTCGAAATACCCGGCATTGTTGCCCATGGCTTTGTTAAACAGGAGCCACCTGCGGCTGATGGTCGAGAAGTACATATAGACAGAACGGTTCCCGAAATACAGATTCTCGTTGGCCTGAACCCGTGCCACACGAGTGTCGTTGTTGCCGTCCACCTGGTCGGTGCGGAAGAAGGAAGAGTCCTGCTGCTGCAGCGTCTGAGCGGCCCTCTGGGTGGACTGAGCGAAGTTTTCGCGGATGCCGCCCACCCTGGCGTAATGGTACAGCGAATTGCTGAACCAGGGGAAGACATTGAAATTCTCCGCACCCATGACGCTGATCATAGTCAGCAGGATAACAGCGGTACCCAGCAGCTGTTTTCTGCGGCGTTCTGTGAGCCGGCGCAGAAAGTCCGTGTGCTTCCAGAGCCAGAGGCAGAGGAGAATCAGGAATCCGAACAGAAGGCTGACCGCGGTGGCGCAGGCGTCGTTCAGTGCCGCGATTTTCAGCCACAGATAGCAGACGCCGATGTTCCAGACACCGAGAAGAGCCAGCCAGAGAGCCATGAGGCGGAGTCCCCGTTTAGAGGTGAACTCCTCCTGCCCGAGAGTTTCGACGGCGGCCCAGACCAGGAAGAACACCAGCACGAAGAACCAGCGCCCCACGCTGTAGCTGAAGCCGTTGAAGAATTTTCCGGTCACCGGGAAGAACGCCGCGATGAAGAGGATCCCGGCCATGACGGCGGCGGTGCTTCCCCGGCGGATGTTCTTTACCGCGAGGGGCAGAACCATCACACACAGAATCGGCATATACAGGTAGGTGTAGTAGGTGCTGGTTCTGGCGATGGACGTGAACGACAGCAGCCAGTTCAGGTAAGCCTTCAGCGTGTACATGACGGTATGAGGCTCGTAGGCGGCGCTCGTGGTTGCGTCGGACAGCGACAGCACCATGGAGAAGGCGAAGACGGAGGATATTAATATCCCTGCGACGCCGCAGATACAGTAATAGCCGGCAGCGCGCAGGAATGCGCCGGGGCTCTTTCCTTTGTTGTAATGAAAGTAGCGGAGCACAAAATACAGGACGGCGGTGACGCCTCCTACGTAGGTCCACGTCACGCCGGATACAAAAAACAGAAAGACGGAAAGGATGAACAGGAGAGGGGATTTCCCCTTCAGGAGCCGTTCCGCGCCCATGATCAGGAGGGGAAGTACGACTGCCGCGTTCAGGAAAGCGCCCTGTGCGCCCGCGGCTACGACCATCCAGCCCGAGAAGGTATAGCAGAGAGCTCCGGCGACCCGCTGGCTCCCGTTCAGAGAGACCTCCCGGGCGAAGAAAAGGAAGGTGACGCCGGCAAGGTACTGGCGGAAGACCGTGACCAGGTCGTAGGCCACGTCCAGATATTTCTCCGGCACGGCTACGATCAGCCAGGTCAGCGGGTTGGCCAGCTTGCTTTTCAGCAGTTCAAAGTAATCGTCACCCAGGCCCAGGCTCCAGGACCAGAACCCCTTTCCGTTTCCGGAGAACAGGGCGGCGAAGTATTCCCGGATGCTGGCGTAGGCCGGGTAGGTCTGGGCGATACCGTCGAAGTTCCCGTGGTTGGTCCGCAGGAAGGTTACATGAAAATACAGGAAGCAGAGGTAGACCCCCAGCGCCGTGATGATGAACAGCAGGGTGTAGAGGAGAAACTGCTTCCTGAAGGCAGAACGGTTTTCCGCCGTGTTATCGGGATTGATAAAAGCTTCTGATTGCATCCGTCACTACCTCAATGTTCTCTTCGCTCAGTCCGTAATACATCGGCAGTCTTACGAGCCGCTGACTTTCCTTTGTGGTATATCGGTCCTCGCCGTGGAACCGGCCGAATTTCCGGCCCGCCCGGGCGGAATGCAGGGGTACGTAGTGGAACACCGCGGAGATCCCCCGCTCTCCCAGATACCGGATCAGCGCCGTGCGCTCCTCCAGATCCGCGGTTTTCAGATAGAACATATGGGCGTTGTGCCGGCACTCGTCCGGAATGTACGGAAGCCGTATGCGGCCGCTGTCCTCAAGGGGTTTGAGCATCGTGTAATAGCGATTCCAGCTCGTCAGACGGTCACAGTTGATTTCCTCCGCCAGCAGAAGCTGCGGATACAGATAGGCCGCGTTCAGCTCGCTGGGAAGATAGGAGGAACCCACGTCCACCCAGGAGTATTTGTCCACCTGGCCCCGCAGGAAACGGCTGCGGTCGGTGCCCTTCTCCCGGACGATTTCCGCCCGCTCCAGATCCTTCTTGTCGCGGATCAGAATCGCGCCGCCCTCGCCCATGCTGTAATTCTTGGTTTCATGGAAGCTGAAACAGCCGTAGTCTCCGATGGTTCCAAGCGCCCTGCCCCGGTAGAAGGCCATGACGCCCTGAGCCGCGTCTTCCACCACCTTCAGGCTGTGTCGGCGGGCGATGTCCATGATGACGTCCATCTCGCACCCTACGCCGGCGTAATGAACCGGAACGATGGCGCGGGTCTTCTCCGTGATCGCGTCCTCAATCAGCGTCTCGTCGATGTTCATCGTGTCGGGCCGGATGTCCACGAACACCAGGCGTGCTCCCCGGAGAACAAAGGCGTTGGCGGTGGATACAAAGGTATAGGAGGGGAGAATAACTTCATCTCCCGGCTGAATGTCCGCCAGAAGAGCCGACATCTCGAGGGCGGAGGAGCAGGAGGTGGTCAGGAGAACGCCGGGAGATCCGGTCTGCTCCTTCAGCCAGTCGCTGCATTTCCTCGTGAATTCGCCGTCGCCGCAGATTTTTCCGCTGTCGATGGCCCGGCAGATGGCTTCCTTCTCTCTGCCGGTATATGGTGGTACGTTGAATTTAATATGCATAAAAATGTCCTTTGGAATGTCCTTTGTTTCAGTGATGCGATCTGCACAGAGATCATGTCCATTATACCATAAGCAGAGGGCAAAATCATTGAATTTCTGTTATTTTCGTGTATAATTGATGGTATGAAATCTAAGGCGGCCGCGGGCCGCGGTAAGGAATGAAGGTATGTATTCGATTGTAATCCCATGCTATAAATCGTCCCACACCATCCGTCAGGTGGTGGAACTGACTGCAGAGAAGATGACGGAAATCGGGCGGACGCCCTTTGAGTTCGTCCTTGTGGACGACTATTCTCCGGACGGGGGAGAGACCGTCTGCGAGCTGCGGGCGCTGGCGGATGACTACGACTTTGTGAAGGTAGTGGAGCTCGCCATGAACAGTGGACAGCATAACGCGATTATGGCGGGGCTGAATTACGCGGAGGGCGACGTGCTCATCGGGATGGACGACGACATGCAGACCCATCCCTCACAGCTTCCGATTCTGTTCGAGGAGTTTGACAAAGGCTTCGATATCGTATACGGCTACTACCCGGAGAAGAAACACTCCGGCTTCAGGAACTTCGGCAGTTGGGTAAACTATATGTCGGTGCGGGTTCTGATCGGCAAGCCGAAGGACATGAAGACCTCCAGCTTCTGGATTATCCGCGGATTCGTCCGGGACTATATCATCCAGTACAAAAGCCGGTACACTCATCTTCAGGGGCTGTTCCTGCGGACCACGCGGAATATCTCCTGTGTGCCGATCAAGCACTTCGACCGCGCCTACGGCACGTCCGGCTACACGCTGAAAAAGCTTCTGGGGCTCTGGTCCAACATCATGGGCTACAGCATCGTACCGCTGCGGATTGCCACACGGTTCGGCGCGGTAATCGCGGCGGCAGGTCTCATCGGGGCGATCGTCGTGTTCATCCGCAAACTGATGCTCCCGTCTACTGCCGTGGGCTGGTCGTCCATGATGTGCGCCATATTCTTTTTCTCCGGCGTGATCATGATGTTCCTGGGACTTATCGGTGAGTACATCGGCAGGATGTTCCTGACAATGAGCAACAATCCGCAGTTCGTGGTGCGGAATATCTATACAGGCGGAGAGGTCGCTGCGATAAAGCATGACATAGGCGGTGCGGCCGCCGCAGAGCGCGCGGCTGACGGCAGCACGAATCACACAGATGACGGCGGCGCGGAGGTCACAGACGGTGCGGCCGCCGTGGCGCCCGCGGGAAAGGACGGACGGAAATGAAGAAGATACTGATTCTGGGAGCGGGGATCTATCAGGTTCCTCTGATCCGCGCGGCAAAGCGCATGGGCCTGTACACCATCGTGGCCAGCATACCCGGAAACTACCCCGGATTTCCGCTGGCGGACAAGGTCTGCTATGAGAACACAGTGGATCACGAGGCGATTCTGAAGATTGCCCGGGAAGAGAATGTTGACGGCATCGTCACTGCCGGAACTGACGTGGCGGTGATCACCATCGGCCGGGTATGCGACGCGCTGGGGCTGAGGGGGCTTTCCGCAGAGGCCGCGGAAATCGCATCCAACAAACTGGCCATGAAGTCCCGCTATGAGGAATATGGAGTGCGGACCGCCCGGTTCCGCAAGATTCCCTTCGCGCGGGAGGATTATGAGGAACTGCTGGAGGGACTGGAGTTTCCTCTGATTTTCAAGTCGGTGGATTCTTCCGGCAGCCGGGGAATCACACGGGTGGACTCGCCGGCGGATTTCCGGGAGGCCCGGCATAACGCGCTGGAAAATACCCGGTCCGATTATTTCATCGCAGAGGAATTCATTGAAGGAGATGAGTTCGGTGCACAGGCCTTTGTACAGGACGGAAAGGTGGAGTTCATTCTTCCTCACGGCGACTACGTGTTCAGAGGAGACACCGGCGTGCCGGTGGGCCACTATGCGCCGTTTGAAACAGACCGCGCATGCGCCCCGGACGTCCGGGAGCAGCTGGAGAAGGCCATCGCAGCCATGAAGCTGGACAACTGTGCCATCAACGCCGACTTCATCATGCGTGACGGCAAAACCTATGTGCTGGAGCTGGGCGGGCGTTCCGGCGCGACCTGTCTTGCGGAGCTGGTTTCCATCTATTACGGCTTCGATTACTATGAGAAGATCCTCCGCGTCGCGCTGGGAGAGCATGTGGACTTCCGGGCGACAAAGGACGATTCCGGCAGACCGCGGCTGACGCCGAACGCCAGCATGCTGCTCACCAGCGACAGAGACGGGGTGATTTTGTCACAGGAAAACCGCAACGATCCGTCAGATCCGGACATCGTACAGATTCAGTTCGATTATGCGCCCGGAGACAGCGTTCACGCCTTCCGGGTGGGACCTCACCGCATCGGGCATGTGATTACAAAGGGCGATACGCTGGAGGCTGCCGTGGCGAAACTCCATCAGGCTCTGGAGCATATCGATATCAGGGTAGCCGGGGAGGAGTGAAATGACCGCTTCGATGGAAACATGATGTAAATGGTGCAGTCATGTCAGTAAGATATTTAAGTGAATTGGAACAAATGCACTGTCCGTCTGCAGAGCGCGCTGTTGAGCAGGTTGATCGGTGTCTGGATGAGATGCTGGATGAGTTTGACGACGGCAGTTTGTTGTCAGAATATGTCTATCGGGTTTCTCTCAGGCGGGAGGAATGTCTGGAACTTCTGTCCGGCAACCGTGAAATACTTAAGTCCCCGCAATTATTGGGAAACTGGCTTAAAGAGCGTATATGGGAATATCCGGAGGAATACATAATCAAGATGTCAGGAGCATTATCAAAAATCACAGAATACATGACAACTATACCGCAAGAACGACAGTTCTCCTTGAAAGACACTCAGGCTGAACAGGCACTGAAAAACATTTTTTTTCAGTATGACTGGATAATTCGCGAGATGATGGATGAACTGAAACGAGCTCATCCGGATTTTCACCCCGCCAGTGAATATGCATTGAAATATGATCTTTCCTATGACGAGGCGGAATCCCTCAAAATATATATGTGGAAAAATCAAAGCAAGACAGAAACCGAAAAGAAGGAGTTTCTGGCGCAGTGGTTTTCTGATGTAAAGGGGGAACATCTTTCGGAGGCAGAACTCAGTGATATTATCGTGAGTTTCGGAAATGCCTCGTTACCGGACTATGAGGAAACAATGAGGAAAGTGAAAGCCTTCAGAGAATAAGGTCAGGAACGCTTTTCTTAGCCTCCGTTCAGAGTTCCTTCAGAACTGCCGCGCGCTCTGCGATATATTCTTTCAGTTGTGCGCAGAAAAATTCTTCAACGAAGGAATCAGCAGGCCGGCGGTAGATTTCCCGCGGCGTGCCTGTCTGATGCACGACGCCGTCTCCCATCACGATAATCCGGTCGGCAAGAGTCAGCGCCTCAATCTGGTCGTGGGTAACATACACCGTTGTGATTCCCAGCTGCCGGTGCAGCCGTCGTATTTCCCTGCGGATCTGTCCTCTCAGCCTGGCGTCCAGATTCGACAGCGGTTCGTCCATCAGAAAAAGCCGGGGCTGACGCACGATCGCCCGTCCCATGGCAACACGCTGTTTCTCTCCGCCGGAAAGCTTCCGGACGTTCCGCGGGAGGAGCTCTGTCAGATTGAGCAGTGCGGCCGTTTCCGCAACCTTTTGCTGTATCTCGTCCTTCGGAAGCTTTCGCATTCGCAGCGGAAACGCGATATTCTCAAACACACTCATGCCGGCGTACAGTGCGTAATCCTGAAAGACCATGGCGATGTTCCGCCCTCCGGGACTGATTGCCGCGATGTCCTCACCGTCCAGCAGAACCTGCCCTGTATCGGGAGTCTCAAGTCCGGCGATGAGGCGGAGAGTCGTGGATTTTCCGCAGCCGGAGGGACCGACGATGACGATGAATTCCCCGTCGGCAACCCGGAGATTCATTTCGCGCACCACGGGAGTGCCCTTTGTAAAAGCCTTGCTGATATTGTTCAGAACCAGAGTCGCCATTATTTCTCCTCCTCATCCAGTCGGACCTTCATACCGTCCTCCATTTCCCGGCTGCAGCGGAGTGCGATCTGATTCAGCTGCTCCGCGCCCTTCGCCTGTATTTTCTTTCCTTTCGTCGCCTTCACGCGGACCGGGTATCTGCTGAGGACGAGGGCTTCCCCGAGTATGGTTTCCTTCGGCACGACCCAGTAGACAAAGGCTTTTCCGGATTCGTCGTAATGCACCGCAGAGGAATCCACCCATCCGTCCCGGTCGGCCTCCCCGGCGGTGATTACGGGCAGAAGTGCCCGGGCGGTATACTGCGAGGTGAAGGTGAAGACAATCATGACAGCCAGAAACGCGACTGCGATGCCGATTAATATTTTCCGTTCCATTCAGGACACCTACCTTTTTACGCCCATCGCGGCGATACCGCCCTCCAGGGCGGGCTGCCCGATGCGGAAGATCAGGATTGCCGGGAACATGGCAATGAGGGAGGCGACAAAGGCGATCCCGGCGTTATCGACAGAAATTGATGGGATGAACAGTGACAGCGGCCATTTGGCAGGGGAATCCAGAAACGCCATCGGAGGTTCGATGATGCTCCAGTATTCCAGAAACTGCAGCATCATGGCTGCGGCGATTCCTGCGCGTCCTGCGGGCAGACCGATACGCAGAAAGATATCCGGTTCTCCGGCGCCGTCCAGCCGTGCCGCCTCCACCACGGAGGACGGAATTCCCCGGAAGAAGTTGTACTCAATGAAAACCGGAAAAGTCGAGAAGACTCCGGGAAGGATGACAGCCGGAAGGCTGTTCAGAAGTCCCATCGCACCCAGATGAATGTATTCCGGGAGCATGAGCACCTGGAAAGGGAGCATCATCAGGATGATGTACAGCGTAAACAGCAGGCCTCTGCCGCGGAATCTGTATTGCGCGAATCCCCAGGCCGCCGGAGCCGCAATCAGCAGCTGTCCCAGCAGCACGCCTCCCGTGATCAGCACCGTGTTCCAGAAGAGGCTGAAAAATCCGGGCTGGAACAGGAACAGCTCCCGGAAAGATTCCGGGGAAACCTTTCGGGGAAACAAAGCCCAGTCCACATAGCCCCCGCCTTTGTAGAAGAGCAGCTCCGACAGCCGTGAGGACAGCTCATCGCCGCTCATCAGAGAGCCTGTGAGGATGAAGAGCACAGGATAACACATGACAAAGGCGAGAATCGCCAGCAGTGTGAAGACAACAGCTCTACGCATCAGTCTCACCTCGCATTTCCCATGTTCTCTGCAGGAGCAGAATCAACAGAATCAGGATTGCTGAATCGATGGTCGCGCCCGCAGCCATTTTGTCGGTGTCCAGGCTCAGGAACCAGTTGTTGAAGAGGTTCTGTATCATATAGATGCTGCTGTCGGGATAGTCCCCCGCCACCAGGTAGGCCTCCCTGAACACCTTGAAGGAATTCAGAAGCGCAAGCACGATGATTACAAAGGATGCACCACGGATATGAGGCAGAATCACATACCGCAGCTGCGCCAGAGGCCCCGCCGCATCCAGCCGGGCAGCTTCCGTCGATGACCGGGGGACTGTGGAGAGCGCCGCCAGCCACAGAATAAGGTTGTACCCGAGATTCCTCCAGATATAGCTGCCCACCAGGATCCAGAACGCGATGCCACTGTCCATCCAGTGAACTGCCACATGACCGCTGCCGGTAAGTATTCCGTTGAGAATTCCCTGCTGGTCGAACAGAAACCGCCACATCAGGACGACGGAGGCGGTGGGAATCGCCATGGGGATGAGAAAACCTGTCTTCAGGACTCCCGCCCCCCTCGGGCCTTCAAACAGGAACAGAGCGATCAGGAGTGACCCGATGAGAAGAAGCGGTATACAGACCAGATCAAACAGAAAGGTGTTCTTCATCGCAAGCCGGAAGGCTTCGTTGCAGATCACTTCCCGGTAATTGTCCAGCCCTGCGAACCGCCCGTCCGACGTCCGCCAGAAGGAGCGGAACAGCACGTCAATGTACGGCACCAGAAGGAAGAGACTGACGCCGGCGAGAGAGGGCAGTATGAATTTAACAGGATGGAATTCACGGAGCATATTCTTCCCCTCCTACTTTTCCTTGAGTGTATATCGGTAAAGACTGCATGAATCCCCGGAGGAGGAGTAGACTGAGGCATAGATCGTGGAACTGTCCTTTGCTGCGGAGTCAACAAAAGTGATATCCTTGTTCCCGAAACTCACATCCTCCTTGTCAGCCAGCCTCTGTGACCCGTCCTTTGTAAACCGCATGATGCCGTTGCGATCCAGATAAAACCCTGCGATTTCTTCGGAATCACTGGAGTATACGGCATACTCCCGCTCGTTTCCGACGGCCTTTTGTTTATCCATATACTGAAAGAGGGCGCCGGCAATTTTCCCGATGGAGACCTGTTTCCCCGTGCCGGCGTCGCAGCACGCTGCTCCGCCGTTCAGGCCTTTGAGGTACAGGATGTTTCCGGACTGAGCGATGTCCGCAACGCCACTGCAGTTCTTCAAAGAGATGTCCTTCACTTTGCCGGTCCGGTAATCACAACTTCTGAACTGATATTCCGGCGTGGCCGTGAATATCCTGCTGCTGCCTGAAAGCCCTGCCTGCAAGATTGTCCGGGCCTTGTCACCGGACGCCCTGCCGATAATACCCTTCTTCAAATCGTACAGTGCGGATTCGTCGGTAAAGGCGCCGGACAGGTTTTCCTGCCGCAGATAACTCCATGAGACCCATATCTGCCCGGCGTGAAAGTCTGCCGTTGCCTCCAGGCGGGCCATTCCCGGCGGTGCTGTGTATTTCTCCTTCCAGACAGACTCCCAGCTTTTCCCGTCATCCTTTGTGCGGAAGCATAGTACGCTGATATTCCTCTCGCCATGTTTTTTTACTCCGCACAGGTACAGGCTGTCGTTTTCCCACGAAATCGAGGAAATGTATGACAGCTTTTCCGGCGGAGAAATTTTCTTTTCCGTCATTTTCTGTGCGCCGTTTTTATCTGCGCATCCGGTGGGGAGCATCAGAAGCAGTGCTGCGGCGACGGACAAAATGATTAAGAGTGGTTTCTTCACACTAAGCCTCCATAGATAAAAGCTTCTAAACCTGATAATGGTGCAGGCAGCTAATCATTCCGAACGGACAATACGGATCCTGTTTACCGCCCGCTCTACGGCTGCGTCCAGAGTCTGGTTTCCGTTTATATATTCGTTCGCTTCCGTCATCACAATGTCCATCAGAACGCCGTCTGTAACACGGCTGGTGAGTCTGTCGCCGAGGTCGCGGGTCAGCAGCCGGACTGTACGGGAGCGCAGCGCAGGGAGAGTCAAAGTGTTGTATTCCGAAATCCAGTCGGATTCAGTGGTGCACCTCATAATCTCAGACAGGGAGTTCAGATCGGAGGGGAGCAGGGAACTGTCGCTGACCAGCCGCTGCCCTTCCTCTGACATCAGATACCGGAGATATTTCACCGCAGTGCTCCGGTGCGCTCCATTTTTGTTGACGGCTACGATGCAGCAGGGCATGGAAATGATGCGGCCGTTTTCCTCAGCCAGCCTGTACCGGAGACGGTCCTTATCTGACAGCAGCTGCAAAAGCTGAAAGTCTTCAATGCTGCAGAGATAGTCCATGGAAACTCCGGTTCCTCCGTGCCCGATTCCCTCGAAGGAAAAGAGGGGGTTCAGCTGCATATTCAACCGCTGGAAGGATGCTGCTTCGTATTTCTGACGGCTCCGGTCGCGCAGGCGCTGCAGGGACTGATAGAAATCGCGGAGCAGACGGCGGTCGCTGCTTCGGACTCCTGTGAGCCGCGGCTCAACATACAGTCTGCAGGCGATTGCGGCAATGTTATCATAGGCGTTCCCGAAGTACAGGTTGTTTTTCTGTGCGAAACGGAGAAGTGTTCCTAATCCGGATGTGTTCGGCAGATCCTTTCCCGCAGATCCGTCGGCAGCGTATACGAAAAGGGTCTGTGCGGCGGGGAGGGCGAAGCATTTGTCCTCCGATGTAAACTGCTGCTTCACCTCGGCGGGAACGCCGGAGTCTCCGGCAATTGACCGGAGATCCAGCAGTTTTCCGGATTTTATGTACGGAGTCGGATCCATATCGTCCAGGATGAGGATGTCCGGTCCCGTGCTGCTCATCAGTTCCAGATTGATTTTCTTCCGGGCGTCGCCGGCGTCCATCTCGTAATCTGTTACGACCTGTCGTATATCCGCTGTGATCCCGCAGTCTGATGCGGCGCTTGTCAGAAGACCGCTGAGATTATCATCGCCGTTCATCATGCAGATTTTCAGATCCGCAGCCTCCGTTCCGGAAGGGCGGTGATATGCGTAAAGCATCAGCGTGGAAGTCAGCGCGAATACGAGTGCGAGTATGATGACGCGCGGGATTGCGCTTACTGTATGATTGTATTTTTTCATCGTCCTCATCGGCCGCCCTCCTTTCCGATTTAACCGCGCCGGTTCACGCGTATATCCCGAAGGTCAGCGGGATTATTTTTCCTGCCGGTATTGAATCAGCCGAAGTCCGTTCCAGAAGGTGTCGTCATTGTATGGAACAAAGAATTCGTCAGAATCACGGACGAAGAATCGGTCAAAGGTGTATTTATTTTCTCCCAGTGTTTTGGAAGGCGATTCTCCCACCTGAGTTCTGGTGTCGCCGGCAAAGCGGTAGATCCCTTCCCGCGTAAGTGCAAAGCACAGGGTTTCTTTTTCCGGTGTCTGAACTACACGCCAGAGATATTTTGATCCGTCAGCAAGCTTTTTCTGGTCTGAAAAATATTCCTTCTCGTCCTTCCATACGGCTTTGACGGAGTCCGGGGCAGTCAGGGTTTTGTAATTGCGGGTGTCGAGGCATTTGCCTTCGACGTAGATCCTTCCGCCGGCAAGCTGGAAATCATAATCGTATTCGTTGTCAGCGACAATTTTATATTTGCCGGTTTGGCCGTTGAAATGAAGGATTTTGGCGAGACATTCGTCGTCATCGATATCCATAGTGCCGTACCCGGAGTATTCGGAATCCATTACTACATGAGCAATGTTCATCTGCGGTGGAAGCTTCAGCGTCGTCAGGCGTTTTCCGCGATAATCGAACATCTCTCCGGAACGGACCTCTGCACGCACATCCTTGACGGAGCGTCCGGTTTCAATGGCACTCATCACGGCGATGCCGCTGCTGCTCATGGAGAAATTCACGTCCAGAGAAAGAAAATTCGGCACATCCGGGCAGGTGTATGTCTTCTTCAGTATTCTCGTCCAGGAGGAGCCGGAATCCCGGCTTTTCAAAACAACGGCTGTAACGCTGCGCGCGTTCTGCTCCCGGACTCCGCCGACGTAGATGTCGTTGCCGTCAAAGTACATTTCCTCAATGCGGTTCAGGTTTTCCGGGAGCTTGAGTTCTTTTGCTTTGTAGAATGTCTCCGTGTCCGAGCCTTTGTCACCGCACCCAGCCAGAAAAAACAGCAGGATGCAGAGCAGAAGACTCAACAGACATTTCACAGCAGATGAGAATTCCGTCCGCTGTAGGGATGTTAAGGTTGTTTTTTTCATAAAATATCACCGTCGTTTTACCGATTCAGTCAGTCATTTTCAGTGCTTTTTCATTGTCCGTCCGGTAGCAGGCTTTCGCATCGATATGCGGATTGAAAAATTTATCATACCACAGCAGATAACCGGGAAACTGTCGGTTTCTGCTTGCAGTTGAATTCGTTCGCTGTAGCGCGGTTAACAAATCGTTGTCAGCGACCATTAAGTTTGATACAGACTAATGGGCGGGGACACGACCGTATTTGGGTATACCGAAAAGAAGAGCCATACGGCTCTTCGGGGAATCAGATTTTTGTAAACAAAGAAATCAATCGTTAAGTTCCAAAAGAGAACAACTCCCCAATACCACAAAACTAGTGTACACTATTTTTAGACTATTGTCAATTAATCGTATTTTAAATAAATATTCAATATATATTCAATATATATGATGATTATGCACAAACTGGATTTGTGAAGAAGACAGAGAATTTTTCAAGCCGCAGGAACCTGGCAGGTACGAAACCGGACCGGCTTCTTTGTGAAAATGTGCATTATGATGCCGAAATTATGTGTAAAAATGTGTTTTATACTGCTGAAATTGTATGTAAAAATGTGTTTAATCCGCGTTGAAAATCGTGTAAAAACGTGATAACATTGCCTTAGAGTAATAGAAGGAGGCGAACACATTGAAACGAAAGGCTATTGATAAGCTCATTCAATGGAAATCCGATTCTGAACGAAAACCTCTGATTCTCCGAGGGGCGCGTCAGGTCGGCAAAACCTGGCTGATGAAAGAGTTCGGAGAATGTGAATATGACAGTTTTGTATATTTCAACTTCGATGAAGAAGAGGAATTGAAATCTATATTTGAAAAAAACAAGAATCCCTACCGGATTGTTGAACTTCTTTCACTGATTTCAGGAAAGAAGATAGTTCCGGAGGATACACTTATTATTCTTGACGAGATACAGGAATGCCCTGAAGCTTTAAATTCCTTAAAATATTTCAGGGAAGACGCGGGGGAATATCATATTGTTACTGCAGGAAGCCTGCTGGGAACACTTCTTGCGGCCCCTAAGTCTTATCCAGTGGGGCAGGTTAATCTTCTCGACATATTTCCCATGACCTTTGACGAGTACCTGGCGGCAACAGACATCAGTCTCTGTTCATATTATAATGACATACGTAAAGATCAGGAGATAGAGGGAATATTCCATAATCGCCTTACAGATGCCTATAAAAATTATCTGATTATAGGCGGCATGCCAGAATGCGTTGCATCGTGGATAAAATATGGGGATCCCGAGAGGCTTTCCAAAATTCAGCACGAACTCATTGAAATATATGAGAACGACTTTTCCAAGCATAACGGAAAAGTAAACAGCGGGCGAATCCTTATGGTTTTTCGCAGTATAGCATCACAGCTGGCTAAACCGAACGAGAAATTCATGTATGGTGCCGTACGCGAGGGAGGACGGGCACGTGATTTCGAGGAAGCAATCGAATGGCTCGTTTCTGCCGGGATACTGAACCGGGTCTATAATGTTTCCAAGGCGGAGCATCCATTATCTGCGTTCGATAAACTTGACCACTTCAAGCTGTTTATGTTTGATACCGGATTACTTAAGACTATGGCAGGTGTTGATAATAGCGCAATTCTGCTTAAATCCCACTACCAGTTTAAGGGACCGCTGACGGAAAACTATGTACTTCAGCAGCTGAGGGGGTGTCTTTCTGTGCAGCCAAGATACTATTCCGGCAGAAACGGCGAGATTGATTTCATTATTCAGAACGGTACTGAAATAATTCCTGTTGAGGTAAAAGGCGGAGAAGACAAGAAAGCCGGCTCGTTAAAAAAATATATTGCCGCGAATAATCCTGAATCTGCTGTCCGCTTTTCAATGCGCGGGTACAGACATGATGGGAAAATAACGAATATCCCTCTGTATCTCGCCGGTAAACTGATGGAACTGATTTAACCAAGATATACCCGGGAGAGAGGATTTGCCTGCTCCGCGTTTTGATAAAAAAAGAAAAAATTTTTATTTTGCTGTCCCCTTTTGCCCCTCTTTTACGTTTCTATGTATGAAGGGGTGAAAGAGACGGGCGCCGTCTCTTCAATACAGCCTCCGGATCCGGATATCAAGGATTCGCGTTCCGGAGAGTTTTGTTCAAAAGGGCAGAAGTTATTGCAGAAAGACTGTGAAAAGAAAGAGGTGATGCCATGCGCAGCAGAAAAAGATATTTGTTCCCGATAAGAAAGGAGTCTGTGCGATGAGCATTACAACGATTAAGATGAGACGCCAGGCGCAGGGCGAACTGAAAGATGTCGCGTCTGCGTTTCGGAGGAAATATAATGAAACGTTTGCCGAGTTTCTGACGGAGACGTGGCTTGAGGGAACAGACCTCACTGTCTGTCAGATGCTGTATGAGCGGTTTTATTTCAGGAACAGCAGCTACGCCACTGTCATCATTCTCCTCAGCGAACAGGACGGTGAGCAGAGAGTCCTGATTAACGGATGCGGAGGCGGCGATGGCCTGTTCAACATAAGTCTGGGCGCAAACAACAGCTTTGCGTATAAGACGAAGGACTATTTTCAGGCGCAGGGCTTTGAGGTGCTGTCCGAGGAGCGGAGAAGGTGAGAGGCGGTCGGCTCGCGCCTCGCGGTTCTGTGTCCGCGCCGTCTCGCCGACTGTCCCGCGCTTCTCGTCCGTCTCGCGCTGAATGCCGCGCCGCCTATTTTACCTTGCAGACAATCATCCGAAGCTTGCCGTTCTCGTCCGGCGGAATGGAGTCCATCCAGTCGTACTCGATTCGGAAGGGATGCTTGAATTTTCTGTTCAGATCTGCGGTGAGCTGTGCGGCTACTTCATCTCTGGTGCGTTCGGATTCTTCTTTGTTATAGACGCACTGGATCCGGATCATATCGTAGGATTCCTGGATGAAGCGGATCTGCAGGATGTCGGTGCAGTGAGCGATGATGGGCGCGATTTCGAAGAATGTGGTGACTTCTCCGGTCTCATACCGGAAGAAATCGTTCATTCTGCCCTGCACGCCGGTGATGAACCGGACGCCGTTCCGGGTCACGGATGTGGCTTTGTCACCGATGGAGTAATTAATCAGCGGCAGGTCGGTCTTGTACAGCGGCGTTACCACGATCTTGCCATCGTCGGCCGGCCGGTCGTTGTCGTCGTAGATGTTTACCACAAAGGAATCGTTGTGGACCACGTACTCCGGGCTCTCGCCGATCTTCACCATGCAGGCGCCGGTCTCGGCTGTTCCGTAGGAGTCGATGATGCCGGGGCCCAGAACCTCCTTGAACAGCCGGCGGGCGATGTCGTCGGTTTTTTCTCCGGTGGGCACAAAGAACTTCGGCTGATATATTTTGCTGCCATGCTGTCTGCAGTACAGGCAGAGCCGCATGAGCTCGGTTTTGTTCATGTAAAGGAAGTCCGGCTTGTATTCATTGACCTGCCGGATCATTTCCTCCTCCGGCGCGTACTGATCCAGAAACCCGCGGCGCAGGATGCCCAGGCGCTGGAGCGCGGTGTCGTAGCCGGCGGAAACGCTGTGCGCGCTCTTGCGGCTCATGGTTTTGCCGAGGAAGGGGTTGTAGCCTGCCAGCATCATGACCCGGAACCAGTTGGCCATCATGTAGGCCTTTTCCCTGGGCGACAAAAGAATCATCAGCGGTTCGCCGGACGATCCGCTGGTGGTGTCGTGGTACCAGTTGTCATACCTGGGGTTCTTCGCTTCTTCTTTCATCCAGACGCGCAGCTCTTCCTTATGCAACAAAGGCAGACGTGTGAGGTCCGCACCGGTCCGGATGTCCTCCGGCTTCACGCCTGCAGCGTCGAACCGCTCTTTGTAGAACGGGATCCTGTACGCCTTCCGCACGAGTCTGCGAACGCGCCGATCCTGAATTCTTTTGACTCCGGAGAAGTCCTCCGGGATTTTTTTCTTCATCTTGGCCAGATCCGTGAAAATCAGCAGATTGACCAGCTTCTTTTCCAAATTCTCAAACATAGTTCCATTATAGCATCAAAGTGTCGTCTTATCCAGTAATATCCTGCGGCGAACCGGTGGTCAGGCAGGCCGGCCGAGACGTACCGCAGACCTCGTGTGCGAACAGGCCCGAAGCGCCGGCGAACCGCGGTCACATCATGTAGTGATGCCCCCGCAGCAGCAGCTGGAAGTAATACAATTGGCAAACCACGTGAAGCCCCAGCAGCACAAGTCCCAGAACGAAGTACAGCCGCCGCAGACCCGGACGCCGCTGCAGGAACTGCGGGTCCCTGCAGTTTTCCGCGAATTTCCAGATACTTAGCAGAAACAGCAGGTATGCGCCCGCCTTTTTTCCCCAGGCGAAATTACCGTGAGCGGCTCGCCGTCCCGTCTCGCTGAACGTGAAATGCTCTGCGATGCCGATGAGCAGCAGCAGCCATCCGGAGGCATAGCGGATATCCCGCAGGGCCGGAAGGTTGAAGAGGAGCACCAGCAGAGGGAACAGAAGACCGGCCAGAAGGCTCAGAGGAACGGAGAAGTCCTGGTTGAAATAGGCCCGACCGAACTGGATGATCACACTGCCGTCTCCGCCGGAGGCGGCGGCCGATGCGGCAGCTCCGGCCGCTTCTGAAGCGCCCGCGCCGGCGGTTCCCGAAGCACCGCCGAACATGGCTTTGTTCAGGTAGAGAAAATAGACCATTCCCGGAAGGGCGGAGCACCCGAGAATCAGAACGCTGCGAAACCGCCTCCCGACACTTCCGCATTCCCTCCTGCCGAAAATCAGATCCCGGAGCAGGATCGCCGCCATCAGCGGATAGAAAATCATGATGAAGCTGGGCTTGGCCCACGCCGAGGCCAGAAACGCTAGGCTCAGCAGCAGCCACTGCCCGGGGGAAATCTGCCGGAAATACCGCTCCCGGATGCGGAAAAACAGCAGAAGTGCAAGCACCGCGAGCGGCATCATCATAATCTGCGTCGGACTCTGCCAGGCGTACTTGCTCAGTGTTTTCTCGTAGAAATACGGCATCAGCTGCGGAATGTAGACGGGACCGGAGAACAAAGCCGCGATAGAGGCTGCCTCCAGCAGCCGCCGGTCGGCAGAAGCGTCTGCACAGCATCCCGTCGCCGTATCACCAACATCTGGGAACGGCGTACATGTTTCCCGGAATCCGGGGGCGCCAGTGCCTGAGAGTCTGCCCCCGTTTTCCGCGAACCTGCTGCAGAACAGATAGCGCAGCAGCAGGTAGTTTGCGACAATCGTCAGCGAGACTGCAAGCCCCAGAAGGACAGCGATTCCTAGTGTATTTCCGCACAGATCCATAAGGTGGGCGAACAGCCAGTTGACGGCGCGCGTCGGAGTGGGATTCCGCCGGGCGATTTTTACATACAAAGACACGTCGGACATATATCCGCCGCCGTACCGGATTGACTGGCGCCAAGCCAGAAAAGCCTCAGCCAGGAAAACCGCGGCACATATCATGACATACAGCAGATCCGGCCTGCTCTGATTCTTCACGTTCCAAACATTTTTCATACGCTTATTTTTACACAGAGTTCGGAAAATAGCAAGGAATATCAGCGAATACAGAAGTGAAAAGGACGCGTACCGTCAAATCAGCTGCCGTCATCGCCATACCGGATTGCGGCTTCACCTTTTACCGCATTAGCACTTTTTGTTCAGGCCCTCGCTGCGGACGTTTTCGCCGTGCTCCGCCGAGGCTTTTTTTTGCAGCGCCCCTCCCCGGCCGTTTTGCACCTCTCTGTGACCCTTGCGCTCTTCGCCCCGGCCGTTTTTTGTTGATATTGGCACCCTGATATGGTAAACTACATTATATATACAAGTGAGTATAGGGAAGATGCATGTGTGATCTGGAAGTCGAACACATTAATGCAGTAAGGAGAGATAAAAGAATGCACAGAAAGAGACTGAAGAAGATTGTCTGCATGGTTCTGACGGTCGCGATGATCGGCACGACGTTCGTGGCAGTGCCTGCGTTTGCTGAGGATATTCAGGAAGGACAGAACACATCGGAAGCGCAGACAGAGAATAACAGCGCCGTGGCGGGAAGCGGATCTGCGGAGGCAGAGACGCCGGATAAAGCCTCGGTCAGCTCAGCTGAAACACAGAGCAGAGCTCCGCTGAAACTGAGCGCGAAGCCGGTAACATCGGACGCCGCTCAGAATATGCCGGGACAGTTTGCAGTGAAATTCACAGGCACCTGGATGGATCCCGCACAGCAGAAGAAGCTGACGGACGCCGGCTGGACTCTGACCTACGAACTGAAAGACCAGAACGATAAAGTCCTGACGAAGGTCGCAGACATTGCGGACTTTGTTTATAAGATCCAGGGCAGCGAGACAAAGTATAAGCTTGTCTGCACGGCCGAGAAGCAGGGAGAGACCGCGCAGGTTTTCGAATCCGCCCTGCTCGGTGCATACAGATTTCTGTCTGCGCCGACCGGCGTCAGCGTGAAGTGTCCCAAGAGCGACAATAATGTTACGATTAAATGGAAGAAGGTAAGCGGCGCATCGGGATATCTGATTTACCGCACGACAAGCAAGTCGGGGATTCCTGCGAAGCAGACGAAGACCGTCAGCAGCGGAAAGACGACCTCCTACGTCGATAAGAATCGTTCCGGAAAGAAAACCTATTACTATTATGTGAGAGCGATTTACAAAGGAAGCAGCAACGGCTCGAGCTATCAGACAGCCTCTGAGCCTTCCGCCCGCAAGTCGGTCACAGTGAACTGGTACCTGACCTGCAGCGTCAGAACCATCAAGTGGTATACGACGACAAAGACCAGTGCGAAGCTGTATACGTCCAAAACTGGGGGTAAGAGCAAGGGAACGCTCAAAAAGGGAACCTATGTGAGGGTGACTGATAAATATCCGAGAAAACTTCTGAACTGGGATGTCCCCAAAAGAATTTACGTCAAGCAGCTGAAGGACGGAAAGAGCGGCAAGGTCATCCGGAAAGGATGGGTCCGCTGGAAGGACTGCAAGACCGTGAAGGGCGATGTTCCGTACAGCAAAAAACTGGACAAAAACAACGACTGGACGAAGAAGGTAAAGGAAAAATGGGTCAACAAAAAGAAATACGGAAGCAAGACCCGTTACCTCATCTGGATCAGCCAGTACACGCAGCATGTCACGATCTTCAAGGGCAGGAAGGGACACTGGAAGGTGTATAAATCCTTCCGCTGCTGCAGCGGCAAGTTCCAGCAGCCAACGCCGAAGAGCAAGAGTTTTACGATTCATAAACACAAGATGAAGCGGACACGTCTGACGAAGCACGGCAATCCGTATTATTACACGCACTTGTCCTTCTTCACAGGAGGGGATTCCTTTCATACCATTTGCTGGTATGAAGGGACACGCAGAGTGCTCAAGGGAATGAGCAACAGCGGACAGCCGAATACCCGGGGCTGCGTCCGTCTGGACGAAAAATACGCCGTCTGGATTTACAAGCATATTCCGAATGGAACGAAGGTAATCAGCTACTGATCTGCGGCGAGAATCTCGCATCCCCGTGCGGGTGAGTTAAAGTTTCATTTATGAAACGGCAGTTATTTCCAAAAGGAGTGAGAAAGATCGATGGTCAGAAAACACAGTAAATTAGCTATTGCGATTTTGATTGTGGCCGCGCTGATTGCCACGGGAATCGTCGCGCTGGTGCTGATGATGCCGCGCGCGGCCTATGCCAACGGCACCGTTGTGAATGAGCCCTACTCGATTCTGATCGGAGGAAAAGAGGTTGCGGTTGTCAACGGGAAGTCCACCGGGAAAAAGGTCATGAAGGATGTGGCCGCCAGTTACACGCCCAAGGGCGCCGTTTTGAAGAAGGTTTCCTATGACACAAAGGTAAAGATTCAGGAGCGGAAACTGTCCCTGTTCGAGGATGCGCCTACGGTGAAGACCAGAACGGAAGCTGTACAGGCGATTCTGGACGGGAATACAGAAGAGGATCCGATGTTTACTGTGACGACGGTCTCTGAGAAATACAAGACAAAGAAAACTGACCGGAAAGTTACTTTCAAATATGACTCTACGCTGTCCGCCTTCGAGAGCAAGGTGCAGGACAAAGGAAAGGCCGGAACCAGCAGACTTACTTACCGTCTGACAAGCAAGAACGGTAAACTGGTCTCCAGGAAGAAGACTGCCGTGAAGGTTCTGGAGGAGCCGGAAAACGCGGTGGTTCTGACCGGAAACCAGAATATGCCGACAGACCTCAAATGGTCTGACTATGACGAGTATACAAGCAAACTGAACGATGAGCTTGGCGTGAAGATCTCCAAAGAAGGAATTCGCTATCTGGGAAATCCGTATAAGCTGGGCGGAAACGACCTGTATCACGGAATCGACTGCGTAGCCTTTGTCAGAGCGATGTACCAGAAATACGGCATTACTCTTCCCAAAGGCCGCACGGCCATCGGACATTACGGACGCGCTGTATCGCTTTCTCAGGCGAAGGCCGGCGACATCGTCTACTACGGAAATCACGTCGCGATTTACATGGGGAACGGAAAGGTTATCCATGCGATTCGCAAGGGAATCAGCATTTCCAAAGTGAACTTCCGGAAGATTGTATCCATACGGCGGGGCTACTAACCGAAAGACAGGAGCTGACTGAAGAAAACAAAAAACTGGGGTTCAAAGCTGTCAGGCGTTTTGCAGATTTCTGCGGGCATCGGACAGCTTTTTGAATGTCAGGACTGCCAGCAGCACGGCCAGAATCGTCATGATTACTGCGTACAGGGTTGCCGCTCCCAGTATTCCGTGGTTTCTGACAAGGATACCGGACAGGACGAAAGCGGCCAGCGCCGCTATGCCGTAACATACCAGGAGGAAGTTCTGTTCACGGATAATCGTGACGACGGTGCTGAAAAAAGTGGCGTATGCCAGCGCGCCGCCGCCTATCATGACGATACAGAGTTCGGTCCGGTAGGCGTGAAGATCCACGCCGAAGATCCAGGACAGGATCGGGATTCCGATCGTCCATGCGACTGCAAGACCAAGCACAGTGAGTCCGAGGACGAGCAGCAGCTGCTGACGGATCCGGCGATTCAGTTCGCGGAAGGCTTCGCGGGTGCCGGACAGCCACAGCTCTGCATAAGATGTCAGAATGGGATTGAAAATGAAGTTGGCGATGAGCATGACCATGAAAGCGGGCATGAAGATAATATTATAGACGGCCTGGATCTCTTCTGTGAGATAGGCGTCGATGGCATACTTCGGAGCGTTACTGATATACATGTTCAGAAACAGGCTGATGAAGATGGGAAAGCCGTCGATGAGCAGCGTGCGGAATTTCCCGCGGCTGATGGAGGGACGGTAGGATGTGCAGTAGCGACGACCGGCGTTGACAGTCGTCAGCATCATTCCGATGACGGAGACCGCGACGCAGACGATGCTGGAAAGCAGGAGGTTATGCGTCACCGCCAGTGCGGCAATTAATCCCAGAACCTCCAGGACATAGCGGATGGAAGAGCATTTTGTGGCCACATCCAGCCGATCCTTCTGCTGCATATTCCCGTGGATTACGTCAGTATAGGCCTGCACCAGCTTCAGCATACACATCAGAAAAACGACGGCGGCCTTCTCCGGGCCGTAGCCCTTGAAGCCGATACCGTAGACGCAGTAGGCGCCAGAAGCGACGATCATGGCGCCGCAGGTGACAAAGCGCATGGCCTGGTATTCCTGGAAACTGTATTTTTCATGAATATCCGAGGCCTGGAAACGACGCAGACCGTAGAGGCCCACATAGAGCATCAGGCTTGCAACAGCAAAAGCGATGCTGAAGACCCCGGCGTCGTAGACGCCGTTGGTCCGGGTCATCACCATCAGGATGACCGGACTCTGCAGGGCAGAAAGCATCGCGTTTATGGCGTTCCACAGATAGGAACTTCTTCTGATGTTGCCGGTTTTCTCCAGCAGATCACAGATTTTATTCAGCATATTGGTCCGTTGTTGTTATCGTGTTCATCGTACATCTGTCGTATGCGGCGTGTGTCTGTTGTGCTTGCCGCGCATTTGTGCTGCGGCGCGCAATTCGGCGGCTGGGAACGCGTCAGTTGACCAGAATGTATCCGATGTTTCCGGCTTTTGCCTTTGTATAATACATACTCTTGGTCACCTTGGACTTGGAGGTGGAGTAGGCACTGAAGCTTTTCACGATGCTGCTCACCGTATTGACGTTGCCGTTTTTGGCCGTGTCAAACTTCACGAGCCGGTTGTCCTTTCCCCATTTGCCGCTGCTCTGTTTCAGCGAGTCGCCCATGATGACATCGCCGTTTTCATCCAATCCCAGCATGACCATGGTGTGCGTGCCGCCGGCGTAATTGTTCTTGCCGGGCAGCGTGACGATGACCGGATTACCTTCCTTGAGATGAGCAGTGATCTCTTTTTCAGCGTTCGCGACAGTATATTTGTAGACGTACTTGTTTTTCACGCCGTAGTAGGTGAGGATTGTGGAGATGCCTTTCAGGTTGACCGGCATTTGCTTGCTCAGGGATTTGCTCATATTCGCATTCACTGCGTCAGTGCCGAAGACGGTCCGCTCCACTTCCTCGATGACTCTGTCCGGCGTGTAGTCTGCAAGCGCCGGAACGGTGGCGTTCAGCACGGTGGTCAGTGAGCAGGTGGAACAGCCGTGCGCCTTCAGATAGGCCTGATATTCCGGATATGTGTAATCCAGAGCAGTGGAATTCTGATAGTAGAGCTTGTAGTTGTAGGTGTAGCCGTCGCTGTTGGTGACGGTCGGATTGGTGACGTTGGCGTCAGTGTTCTTCGGCGCAACAAAGGTGACCTTGCTTTTGTCCGCGAGAGTGCGGCGGATATAATTAAAGGGCTGATCACATGCTGCGCAGACGCCGGTGGTGTGGGTGGTCTTACCGGTGAGCCGGCGTGCAGTTTTCTTGGGAATTTCGTGGGAGTGGGTCATGGGAATGATTTTGGTTCCCGTCACAGCGCCGTTGGAGGGATCCAGGTAAGTCTTCACGCCCGATTCGCAGGTCGGCTTCGTGGTGACCCTTCCGGCATAGGAAAAGACCCAGCATTTCTTCACACTGCTCCATTTTCCGTAATAACGGGATTTTCCCTTCTGTTTATATGCGCGAACCTTAATGTAATATACCTTGCCCCGGATCAGATCGGTGAAGGTCGTCTGCGTCGCACTCTTCCCCTTTAGAATCAGAATTCTTTTATTATGAGTGAATTTTTTATTTGTCGCAACTTTAATCTGGTAGCCCGAGCAGGAGACCTTATTCCAATTCACGTCCAACCGGCTTTCCTCCTTGCTGGCGGTGTAGGAGATCTTCGTCTGTGCGGGTTTCTTTGTCGCGGCAAAGGCCTTGCTCGTCATAACCGCGGCCGAAAACGTGAAAGCGATTCCGGCACAGAGCAGGGCAACAATAATATTCCGCTTCAACGTACTGTTCATATCAACCTCGTTTCTTTCGATTCCGGATGAATACTCTGAAACAGCGCGCGGAAGAACCCGCGCGGCATTCTGTCCCCTTATTATAATGGTTAACAATAAAAATTACAAGTGTTTCGTGCCCAACTGCCGGATATTCGCGTTTTTTTGCAGTTTTCCCGCGTTTTTTGTGCTTTCCGGGGGCGCACATTTCTTCGCAGAGGGATGAAACCGAACATCGCAGGGAGAACCAGAACCGAATATCATGAATTGAAGGGAACCGTAGAATATGGTATAATTTTTTCTATAAAATCAGAGGTGACGAATTATGACGAGAGAAGAAATCACGAATCTGGACGGCAAGATCATCGACCGTAAAATGCTGAATGAAATTCAGCAGTCGGAGGAGGTCAAGGCCATCCGGGACAACGGTATGGACGGCCGGCGGATCGGAAAACGCTGGTATGTTGTGGTCTTTAACGACGGATACGGCGTCAGCGTTTACGTCAGTACTTTCGCGAGATAGGAGGGACGGATGCCTGCAAATAAAGGAAAGGAAACGACAGGAACAGCGGAAGCGGAGAAGTCGCCGGGAGCGGAGGAGCGGACGAAGCTCATGATTGCGTCTGACATTCACGGGTCGGCGTATTACTGTAGGCGTATGCTTGAGGCTTTCCGGACATCCGGTGCGGAGCGGCTTCTGCTGCTGGGCGACATTCTGTATCACGGACCGCGGAATGATCTGCCGCGGGACTATGCACCGAAAGACGTTATCGGGATGCTTAATCCGTATGCGGACCGGATCCTCTGCGTGAGAGGCAACTGCGAGGCAGAGGTGGATCAGATGGTGCTGGACTTCCCGGTTCTGGCGGATTATGCTTTGTTCATGACGGAGCGTCTTACGATCTACGCTACCCACGGACACATCTGGAACCTGGAGCACAGGCCGCCGATGATTCCGGGGACAATTCTGCTGAATGGGCACACCCATGTGCCCCGGTGCGAGGAATATCCGGATTTCCTGTACATGAATCCGGGGTCGGTGTCCATACCGAAGGAGGACAGTCCCCACAGTTATATGCTGCTGGAGGAAGAGACGTTTACGTGGATTGATCTTGAAACAGGAAAGGAATACAGGAAGTATCAGATATGAATCAGAAGAACTGCAACAGAATGATTGACGGCGTTATCTTCGATGTGGACGGCACGCTGCTGGACACGATGCCGGTGTGGCATGATGCGGGGGCACGCTTTCTGGCTACGCTGGGAATACAGGCTGAGCCCGGACTGGGAGATCTGCTGTTCGAGGAAACGGTGGAAACCGGTGCGCAGTATCTGATCGACCATTACGGACTGAGCATGTCGATTCCGGAAATTGCCCGGGGAATCGATGAACAGGTGGAGCAGTTTTACTTTCGCGAGGCAGATTTCAAACCCGGTGCCCGGGAACTTCTTCAGCAGATGTACGACGTGGGGATTCATCTGACGGTGGCGACCTCCACGCATCGGAGATGTATAGAGGCGGCGTTTGACCGGCTGGGTATTCGGGGGTTGTTCGAGGGAATCTTCACCTGCAGTGAGGTGGGGGCGACAAAGAACAATCCGGCGATTTTTTATGCGGCGGAGGATTGCATGCAGACGCAACCGGAGTACACATGGGTATTCGAGGATGGGCTCTATGCGATCCGAACCGCTGAGGCGGCAGGTTTTCGGACGGTCGGGGTTTATGATCCGGTCAGCGAAAAGGACCGGGAGGAAATCATACGGACGGCGGATTTCTATTATGAGAGCCTGGCAGATTTCGACCTGCTGTGCAGCGGAGACGACGAAGAAGCTGTGGCAGGCGTCAGTATGAGCGGTGTGCCGTGCATCGGTGCAAAAGATGCGGCAGGCACCGGCGTGTGTGCCGAAGCCGGAAGAAGGAGCGAAAATGAGTCATAACAGAATTCTGGTGGTGGACGACGATCCCGATATCCGGAAGGTGCTGTCGGTGCTTCTCGGCAGCGAGGGATTTGCCGTGGAGGAAGCGGAGAACGGCCGGAAGGCGGTGGAGCGCGTGCTTGCCGGACCGTCGCCTGATCTGATGATTCTGGACATCATGATGCCCGGGATGGACGGGCTGGAGGTCTGCGCCAGGGTGCGGGAAACTTCGTCGGTTCCTATTTTGTTCCTCACTGCGAAATCGCAGGATCAGGACAAGGTGGCGGCGTATACCAGCGGCGGCGACGATTTCCTGGTGAAACCGTTCTCCCAGACGGAGCTGCTGATGAAGGTGAAGTCCCTTATCCGGCGCCACACGGAATATAACACGTATCCTGCCCGTTACGCGGACGAGAATACACAGGTGCTGGCGGAGGACGTGGTGGTGGATATCCGGACCCGCTCTGTGCGCCGGAACGGCACCCGGATCAACCTGACCGACAAGGAGTTCGACATTCTCCGGTACTTCATGGAGCATCGGGGAGAGGTGGTGCAGAACAAAGATCTCTATGAAAGTGTCTGGGGCGAGAAATATCTTCCGTCCGCCGGGAACACGATTATGGTGCACGTGCTGAACCTCCGGAAAAAGCTGGAGGATGATGTGCGCAAGTCGAAAATTATCAAGACTGTCTGGGGAAAGGGTTACCGGATTGAATAAATGCAGAGCGAAAATCAGATACTGGTGGCGCCGGCGTTATCTGTCGCTGAACTTCAAGCTGATCGTGGCTGTGCTTGTTGCGGCGGTATTCGCGGTCGGCGGGTTTCTGGCGTCCTCTGTGCTTGAAGACTTTGTTGCGGAGAAATATTATCTCTCGGACAAAGCCAGGGCGAAGGCGGTCGGGGAACGCTACCGCGAACTGAAAGCCTTTGTGAAAAGGAATCATGTCAGGGCGACGGATACGCGGGCGCTGCAGAAATGGCTCGCAGGGAAAAGCTATACTCAACTGCTGGTCTGGGATAATAACAAAGACGTGTTCAGCGGCGGCTGGATCGTGGATTCCAGCGATACACGAGGTGCACAGGATGGCAGTCTGACGGTGCAGAAGAACAGAGCGAGAACGACAGAATCGGATACTATGAAGCATCTGAGCCCTGAAGACTTCAAGGAGGATGTCTATAACCGATACGTGACGTTTGCAGACGGGACGTACTATACATATATTAATGTCAACGGGGAGAAGCGATGGTACTATATCATGGATATAGTTGCGATCTTAATTGCGGCGGTGCTTTTCCTGATGACTATCCTCATCTATAACAGCAGGGTGCTGGAGCGGGTCAGCGACCTTTCCGACGCCGTCCGGAAAATCAGCGAAGGAGATCTGAACCGGCGCATTGTTCCGGGACATCGGGACGAGATCGGGGAACTGGCTGCGAGCGTGGATGTGATGCGTACCGCGATTCTTGAGAAGATGGGAAATGAGAAGGCAGCATGGGACGCCAATACACAGCTGATTACTTCTATGTCGCATGATATCCGGACGCCGCTGACCTCCCTGATCGGCTATCTGGATATTATTGAGAGCGGAAAGTTTGAGTCCCGTGAGGAACTGGACCGGTACATAGGATCCTGCCGGGAAAAGGCGTTCCAGCTGAAGGATCTTTCCGACAGGCTGTTCCGGTATTTTCTCGTTTTCGGCAAGCAGGAGCAGGAGATCAGGCTGGAGCGGATGGATGCAGGAATTCTGTTTCAGCAGCTTCTGGTGGAGCATGTGGCGGAGACTATCGGCTGCGGGTTCAATGTGAATCTGCAGTACAATGTGCCGGAGGGGTTTCTGGTGGATGTGGATATCTCATCCATGAGGAGACTCTTTGACAATCTGTTTTCAAATATCATGAAGTATGCGGATCACTCTTTCTCTGTGGAAATAAAGGCAGATCTGATTCTGGACAGAATCAAGCTGGTGCTGCAGAATCATATCCATGAAGAGGCGAAGAAGGTGGAGAGCACCAAAATCGGTGTCCGGACCTGCAAGCGGCTCTGTGAGGACATGAACGGCGCCTTTCACGCCATGGAAGAGGAGAAGATTTATACAACAGAAATCCTGTTTCCGGTGGTGGAGATGAATGTTACGGAGGATGCGCTGGACCGGCAGCTTTTCGGAACGGCGGAGGCATCTCCGGGACAGGAGCGACCGGTGTCAGATCCGGAGGAACCGGCATCGGAGCCGAAGCGATCGGAGTCTGAACCGGCAAAGACGCCTTCGGGGGCAGATGATATGAACGGAATATGTAATCGGGCAGGCCGCATGGACAATGCATATGACGATCAGCCAGGTTATGCAGATAGTGCAGATAATGAAGGGGGATGCAATGATGACTTACAAGGACATACCGAGAATTAACGGAACATTGAGAGCCAAGTCGATTCAGATGCCTGAGGTGATCTGGAGCGCCAAGGGGATGGTGGTGCTGGGCCGCAGGATTAAATCCTGCATTTTCACTACGGACATCGCCATCATACGTAATTGTAATGCGGATGCGGTGCTTGCTGTATATCCGTTTACGCCGCAGCAGATCATCAATACGACGATTATCAATACCGCGTCGATTCCTGTGTTCTGCGGCGTGGGTGGCGGAACGACACAGGGCGTGCGAACCGCGCTGATCGCCAAGGATGCGGAGGCAGACGGCGCATACGGAGTAGTTGTCAATTCGCCGATGAAGAATGGAAATATCGAGATGATCAAGAGAGTAATCGATATTCCGGTCATCGCTACAGTGGTCAATGAAAATACAGATATTGAAGCACGGCTGGATGCGGGAGCATCAATTCTGAACGTATCTGCCGCGGCTAAAACGCCGGAGCTGGTCAGACATATCCGTGCGGAATTTCCGGGGGTGCCCATCATTGCCACGGGAGGGCCCACGGACGATACCATCCGGGAGACCATCGCGGCGGGTGCAAACACGATTAGTTATACTCCGCCGGGACTGGATGACATCTTCAGCGCTATGATGACGGAATACCGAAAGGAAGCGGCCAGAGTGGATTCTCCGGAGGAGAAGGAAATGATTCTGGAGGAGATGCTGGAACTGATTTAATACGGGCGGCGCAGTTCTTTCCCTGCTTTGAAGGAACGGCGCGATCTGTTTTCAGAGGAATAACGGCGTTCTTTAGCTCCGTTGCGGTGCGCCCGCCTGTAGAAATGTCCCGAGGCCGTGCAGGTCAGTGTGACCGTTTTGTGGATCGTCTGCACCGCCTCTCCGTTTTCATAGCGTTTGGCGGTTGCGGATGCAATGGCCCTGTTCCTGACTTTCCTGGCGGTGCGATTGGATACTTTCCATCTTTTGTTCCTGGATTTGGCTGTGACTCGGGAGGAAAGGCAGGTCGAAGAGCCTTTGCCGTACCGGAAGGTGCCGGTGACTTTCACAAACCACAAAACGGAGCCGGATGCGCTGCGGTAACGTGTGGTTTTGGATTTTTTCACAGTATAGACGCCTGACGGAGCAAAAATCCTTGACGAGGTAAGCGCTCCCGGCTGGCTCGGGGCGGTCTCGACGATGGTTTCATAATAACTTCCGTCAGGAAGCCGCCGGATGCTGATACTCTGTTCGCCGTCTGCAGCGAGGATCGGCTGAACCGTCAGGAACAGCAGGAAAACAGCGGTCAGCAGTCCTGTTATTTGGATTGTCATTCTTTTTCTGCGCATTTTTCTTCTCCTGTGATTGGATGTGTATGCTCGTTCAAGTGATTAAATATGTATATTTTTCAGATTTATATCAGTCCGTGCGGTGAGATCTATTCGATTACAGTTTCCTCTGTCACCGCAATAGAGTCGAGTCCGGTGTAGAAATTATAGAAAACAAAACCAATTTTCGCTGCCGACAGTATGAAGGCGACCAGAAGAATCACTGCCAGGAAGCGGCGGAAACGTTTCCATCGTCTGAGGTAGCGGTAAAGATCTTCATTTTCCATCGCGTCCAGATACGATTTTACGACGTCCTTCGCCGAGCCGAATCTGCTGGTAATCTCTGAGATTGAAGCGTTTGCATGCTCCTCGGCGTACATTCGGATCTCTCGCTGCAGCGCTTTTACATAGCGGCGCTCCGCCCCGGCATAGACTGGAAACAACAGCCGTATATTTCGAAAATAGGTGTTCAGTTCAGTGTCAAGGGTGCTTTTTTTCAAACCGTTTCAACCTTCCTAATCTTCCTGCGGTATTCCGCGGAATTCACCGATAACTCGCAGCGCAGTGCCTGCGACATTTCGCGGCGTTCTCCGGCAGCTCACGACTCGTGCCTGCGGCCTTCCGCGGCGTTCTCCGGCAGCTCACGACTCGTGCCTGCGGCCTTCCGCGGCGTTCTCCGGCAGCTCACGACTCGTGCCTGCGGCCTTCCGCAGCCGCCCGGCGACAGACTATCTGCTCCCGGTCAGAGTTGTGACAATGCGGGGGTGGTGGTTACAGATGTATCGGGAAACTTCGACCATTCCCCATTGGACCTCTACGGTAAGAATGACCAGCAGCATGATGATGACAATGACGCGCCGGATCATCCTCCATGCGGAAAGATGATGAAAAAGCTCCGATGTGTCCATGGCGTCCAGATAGTTGGAAACCACGTCCCGGGGTGTGCCGAACCGCCGGATGACTGCCTGCAGATCACAGGTTTCGCTCTCCTCCGCAAAGGCGAGGACCCGTTCCCGGAACATGCGCAGAAACTGCTTCTCCCGCCGGGTGAAGACGGGCATCAGAAGACGGATCTGGCGGAAATAACTGCTGAGCTCCCGTGACAGTTTCCTGTTCATTTTCCCTGCTCCTCCGGCAATGTGTCGCATTCCAGAATTCGCTGGATGCCGCGGGTAATCTGACGGTAATCATCCAAAAGGACAGCGAGACGTTCCCGTCCGGGGTCCTCAAGATGATAGTACACCCGGAGGCGGCGTTTTCCGACGATGACCTCCCGCTCTGAAAGATACCCTTTCTCACGAAGCTTGTAGACAGTGGGATACAAAGTACTTTCCTGCACGTCAACATCGCCCCCGGAAATCTCCCGGATCAGACTCGTCAGCTGATACCCGTATAGATCTTTCTTTTCTAACAGATAGAGAACCAGCATTTCCACGGTTCCCATCTTAAAACTGCTTCGTCCTCTGGCCATAGGAATCCCTTTCGTTATACTTTCTTCTTCAGTATACAGGAGATAATATGAATAAACAATACTTTTTAAAACATAGTATATATTGACAATAGAGAATATTTTGATTAAAATGAAATGAAAGCAATCTCAGAAGGCAGACAGGAAAGGGGTTGGAATGAGAATATCATCAGAAAGGAAACGGGTAAACCACAGGAGGGGACGGCGGCTTGGGGCCGTCATTCTTATTCTCGCGGCTGTGGCGGCAGGCTGCGGCGCGGTTCTGCACCATCAGCAGGTGACAGAGCAGAGGAAGGCGGAAGCTGCGGCGAGGAAAGCAGCGCTGCAGAAGGAAATGATAACAGAAATTCAGCAGATGCCGTCATCATATAAGAGCAGCGCCGACCGGCGCGGAACACTGACGACGATTGATTATGACACACAGCTGATCGACGGAAGCGGACGGACAGTTCGGAAAGAGGCGACCGTATATCTGCCGTATCACTATGACTCTTCGAAAAAATATAACGTACTCTACCTTTGTCACGGATACGGAGGCTCTGAAACGACCTGGCTCGGTACGAAGCTCCTTCCGCACACGTTCAAAAATGTCTTGGATAATATGATCGGGAACGGGAAAATTGCGCCGCTCATCGTCGTCACCCCGACGTATACAAAGGAATATACAGACTATTACACGGAACTGAACGGCATGGTGGATGAAATCGCAGATTACCTGATGCCGGCGGTAGAGAAAAAATACAGCACCTATGCGGCGGATACGACGCCGAAGGGGTTTCGCGCCTCTCGCGGACACCGGGCGATCGGCGGCTTTTCCATGGGCGGCTGCACGACCTGGCGGGCGTTCCGGGACCGTATCGGCTATTTCAAATATTATCTGCCGATCAGCATGCCTTTGTATTACGACGAGGCAGGATATAATGAGAGTGAGAACGCCGCGACTTCGCCGGCGCTTGCTGAGTCAGCGCGTAAATCCGGTTACGGAAAGGACGGCTATTATATCTTCGCGGCTTCCGGCAGCGACGATTTCATGTGCGCGGCAACAAAGGGCGTTGTGGACACCCTGAAGGGTTATCCCGACGTGTTCACATACACGGACACCGGGTTTTATGATGGGAACCTGAGCTTCACCGAGTTCGCCGGACGCTCCCATCACTACTACTATACCTATCCGTATCTTTACAACGGGCTGATGCGTTTCTTCCGGGATTACAAATAAAACAGCGTCTGCCGGAACCCGACGGGCAGACGCTGCCTATCTGTGTCTGTATACCTCTCTGCGATGAGCTATCTCGAAAAGAAAAATCGATATCCGCGTATCGTCAATCTCGGCAAACAATCTGTAGTCTCCCACTCTGTACCGCCATATGCCGCTGAGATTTCCGGTGAGAGCTTTTCCGTGCTGCCTCGGGTCGTCACAATCCACAAGATTCTTCACAATCCAGTTCCTTATGACCCGGGATGTGCTTTTATCTAATTTCTTCAGCTGTTTCACTGCGGATTCACTGAACTCGACTGTATACACGGTTTATACCTCCAGCATTTTCCAAACCTCGGTATGGTCATATCTCTTCTCGTTTTTCGACCTGTTCAGCGCGTTGAGAATGCGATCCTCGTCGAGTGAGAAATCAGCTTCAATTTTTTCCATGACAGCATCCCTGATAAACTGGGATAAGTTGAGATTGTTGACTGATGCATACTCATGAATCAGCTTGTTCTCCTCAGGAGATACTCTTACCGATATTGTGCTCATAATGTCACCCCTCCCTGCATTACTTGTAATACATTATATCTTCGTTTACCAGATCTGTCAAGTACTCACTATTTCACGAAAAAAGGAGTGTGAAGAACAACTCCTCACACTCCATGAAAATTATCCTTTGTTATACAACCAGGGTGATGATGCGGGCCACGAACAGGAAGAAGCAGATCCACATGATTCCGTTGATCTCCTTCGCTTTTCCGGTCAGAAGCTTCAGCAGCACCCAGGAGAGCATACCGAACATGATTCCGTTGGCGATGGAATAGGTGAAGGGCATCATGACGATGGCCATGAACCCGGAAACGACATCCGCCAGATCGGTATCTGTGTCAAACACCATGTTCTTGACTGAGCTCAGCATCAGCAGGCCGACCCAGAGAAGTGCCGGCGTTGTGGCGAAGCTGGGGATTGCCAGGAAGATGGGGGACAGCAGCAGGGAAACAAAGAACAGTACGCCTGTGGTCAGTGAGGTCAGACCGGTTCTTCCGCCGGACGCGACGCCCGCGCTGGACTCGACATAGGAAGTGACTGTGGAGGTTCCCATGCAGGCGCCTGCGACTGTTCCGATGGCATCGGACAGCAGAGCCTGTTTGGCTCTCGGGAGTTTGCCGTTCTCATCCAGAAGGTTGCCCTTGGAGGCGACGCCGATGAGAGTTCCGGCGGTATCGAAAATATCAACGAACAGGAAGGAGAACACGATGACGACGAAGTCCATGACGTGTGTGCCGATCCAGTCGAAGTCGAATGCGAACAGGTTCATCTTGGCAGGCAGGAATCCGCCGGCAAAACTCGGAATCAGAGAATAGACTCCTGCGTCAATATCTACCTTGTACCAGCCTGCACCCTGCGCGATAATTCCAAGGATCCAGGTGGCCAGGATTCCGATGAGGATGTCTCCCTTCACCCGATAGTGGTGAAGAACGGCGATGATGATCAGACCGATCATGGCCAGGACGAATTCCGGAGAGCCGACCTTGCCCATGGTGACCAGTGTGGACTGATCGCCGATCACGATGCCCGCACCCTTCAGACCGACAATGACGATGAAGAGACCGATTCCGGAAGTGATGCCGTATTTCAGGTTCATCGGGATGTCGTTGACCAGTTTTTCGCGGAACTGGGTCAGAGAGAGCAGGATGAAAATGATACCTTCACAGAGTACCGCCGCCAGAGCGATCTTCCAGGGATCCTGAATGCCTGCCTTGGCCATCGGAACGCAGACGCTGAATGCGAAATAGGCGTTCAGGCCCATGCCGGAAGCCAGAGCGACCGGATAATTTGCGTAAAATGCCATGATCAATGTGGCGAATCCGGCGGAGACAGCGGTAGCCGTGAAGACTGCGGCGCTGTTCATACCGGAGGCGGACAGGATGTTGGGATTAACGGCGAGAATGTAGACCATCGCCAGGAAAGTGGTCACGCCGGCGGTAACTTCAGTCCGCACATCCGTGCCATTCTCCTTCAGCTTGAAAAATTTTTCCATAAACTCTTTCTCCTTTTAGTTGAATGAATGATAAAAAGACACTAATTATTATATACGCCTTCAGAAGGCGGATTCAAGAAGTTATTCGTCTCTGCCCTTCGGAAATGACGAATATTTTTTCGGTTTCAGCAAAAACACGAACAAAATGCAAACGATATGGGTAGACTATCCGCATTTTGTTCGTGTTTAATGAATGCGTTAGAAACGCAGTTTCAGAGGACTCAATTTTGTTCAGGGGCAACTCCCGTTCAGCGGCTCTTCGCCGCCAGCCGTTCCTCCCTGGAGGGAAGCTGGGACATTACGACCGCCGCGAAGATCAGTGCGCATCCCAGATAACCGCGCACAGCCATACTCTCGTGCAGCATAATCGCCCCGGTGATGACGGAGAATACAGACTCCAGGCAGAGTATCAGCGACGCCTCCGACGGATCTGCGTCAGCCTGCGCCACGATCTGCAGGGTGTAGGCGATACCGCAGGAGAAGACACCCGCATACAGAATCGGGAACCAGCTGTGAAGAATCGCCGTCATGCTCGGCTCTTCGAAGATGAACATGCACACGATTCCGATCGTGCCCGCGGTCAGAAACTGGATGCAGGACATCTTGACGCCGTTGGTCTTCGGCGAGAAATAATCGATAACCATGATGTGCACGGCGAAGGCGAAGGCGCAGAGCAGGACGAAGAAATCTCCCCGCTGAATGCGGAACGCTTCTCCCGGCGTCATGCACAGCAGATACAGCCCGGTCACGCCCAGGATCACACAGAGCCAGATGATTTTCTTCACGCGCTTGCCGGTCGCGATGGCTAGAAACGGTACGATGACCGCATATAGCGACGTGATGAAACCGGATTTGCCGGCAGTGGTGAAAAAGATGCCGTACTGCTGAAGCGTCGAGGCGATGAACAGCACGATTCCGCAGCTGAGACCGCCGGCCAGAAGAACCTTCCGGTCTGCAGCCTTCTGCACCGGGTCGGGGGCTTCGCCGTTTCCTTTCTTCTTCTGCATGGAATCCAGAATCAGAATCACGGGAAGCAGGGCCAGACCGCCGATAAAGATCCGTATGCCGTTAAACGTAAAGGTTCCGATATCTGCGCCCACCTTCTGGGCGACAAAGGCGGATCCCCATATGAATGCTGTCAGAAGCAGCAGAATGTCACTTTTCAGTCTTTTGTTCATAAACTCAATAACCTTTCTTCATCAAGTACACTTATGTAAGTATATTTACATTATATTTACGGGAGTTCCGACTTTCAAGATGCGCGACTTTTTTTCTGGACAAAAATATGATAAGATATTTGTATTCAAAACAAAGCGAGGAGCTTGCGTCATGATTTGTGAAAAAGATGAAAAAGGTATAGAGGCGCTCAGCCGGGAGATCTGTCCGCCTGACCGGGAGGCGATGGAGAAGGCGGCGGCTCGGCAGGAGGAACTTGCGAAGGTTCCCGGCAGTCTCGGACGGCTGGAGGATATTTCCATACGGATGGCGGGAATCACAGGAAATGTGACGGGCAACGACCTGCGGAAGCAGTGCATCGCCGTGTTCTGCGGTGATAACGGCGTTGTGGCGGAGGGCGTGGCTTCTGCGCCACAGACTGTTACTTTGTGCCAGACCATCAACTTTACCCGGCGGATTACCGGAATGAGCGCGCAGGCCCGCTACTTCGGCATCGATGTGCTGGACGTGGACATGGGCGTCGCGGAGGATATCCCGGAGGAGCTGTACACGGACAGCATGCTGACGGAGGACGGGAGCATCCCGGTGAAGATCGTGAACCGGAGCATCGCGCGGGGAACAAAGAACCTGGCGAAGGAGCCGGCGATGACGCGCCGGCAGGCGATACAGGGAATCCTGACCGGATTCGAGGCGGCGGATGCCATGAAAAAGGCGGGGATTCAGCTTTGCGGCATCGGCGAAATGGGAATCGGAAACACGACGACCAGCTCGTGTCTGCTGAGCGCGGTGACCGGCGTAGAGGCGGAGGATCTGGTGGGCCGCGGCGGCGGGCTGAATAATGAAGGCCTTGAAACGAAAATCCGCATTGTCCGCGACGCCGGCGAGCGGTGCCGGGATATGGATCCCATCGGCAAGCTGGCTGCCGTCGGCGGGTTCGATCTGTGTGCCATGACCGGATGTTATCTGGGCGCTGCCCGCAACCGCATGCCGGTGGTAATCGACGGATTTATCTCCATTGTGGCGGCCGTGATGGCGAGGGAGATTCAGCCGCTGGTCACCCATTATATGTTCGCCTCTCATAAATCCACGGAGTTGGGTTATAACACCGCGATGGAACGCCTCGGACTGAAGCCCATGTTCGATCTGGGAATGCGTCTGGGCGAGGGTAGCGGCTGCCCTGTTGCCTTCAAGATAATGGAAGCGGGCTGCGCGTCCATGGATCTGATGAAGACTCTGGCGGAGGGCTCTATCGACGCCGGATATCTGGAGGAAATCAAGAAAGGAAACTTTTTCTGATGAATATTTTTGTCAGCGGAGGATGCAAAAACGGGAAATCCCTTCACGCTCAGGAGCTGGCCCGGGATATGGCGGCGGACCGCGGAGCCGCGTTGTACTACGTGGCAACCATGATTCCGACGGATCAGGAGGACCGGACCAGAATCCGCAGACACCTGGCGGCCAGAGACGGCTGGGGGTTCGCGACTCTGGAACAGGGGACAGATCTCTGCGCTCTTCTGGAGAGACCGGATGTGGACAGAAACGGCGTGTTTCTGATGGACAGCGTGACGGCGCTTCTGTCCAACGAGATGTTTCCGCCGGAGGGAGAGTATGACCCGGATGCGGGAGCACGGGTTGCCGCAGACCTCGAGCGGTTCGCGCGGGGAACCGGGAGCACGGTGTTCGTCTCGGATTATATCTATTCGGACGCCAGAGTGTTTGACTCGGTGACGGAAAATTACCGGCATGCGCTGGCCCTCTGCGACCGGACTCTGGCGGCGGTCTGCGACCGGGTCATTGAAACGGGTTTCGGATTTTTCAAGGAGCTGAAATGAAATTTATAACGGCTTTTTTCATGGCGTGGGGGAATTTCATTACGCTTCCCTGCCCGTACAAAAAATGGGACGGCGGGCTGAAGAACATGATGCTGGCGTTCCTGCCTCTGACCGGTGCGGTTATCGGGAGCATATGGGGACTGGTGATCTGGAGCATGCGGAGCATCGACGTGGTGCGGCCGCAGGGCCTCGCAGTTCCCTCGCCTCTGGCGGCGGTTCTGGCTGTGTTTCTGCTGTTCGCTCTCTGCGGGTTCATGCATTTGGACGGCTTCATGGACTGCAACGACGCAATTCTCTCCCGCCGGCCCATGGAGGATAAACAGAGGATTCTGAAGGATTCCACGGTGGGAGCATTCGCCGTGGTGGCACTGATGTTTTTGCTGCTGGCGTGGTATGCGTGTATGAATGTATGCTGGAACAAAGTTCCATGTGTAGTGCTCTTCATGATTCCGGTGCTCAGCCGCAGCCTGTCGGGTGCTGCCGTGATGCGGCACAGGCCGCTCGGAACCAGTCAGTACAGGGAGGATTACCGGCAGCCGGGAAAGTGGAAATGGCATATGATGGACGGCGTTTTATGCGCGATCTGTGTTCTGCCCGCGCTGGCACTGGCGTATCGGCAGAGCTTTCTCCGTCCGGCCGCACTCATGATCATCGTAATGGTGATGACAGCGGGGATTGCCGGGCGCTATGCACGGAAACAGCTGGGCGGCATGAGCGGCGACATCGCGGGATATATGATCTGCTGGTCGGAGCTTGCGGGAATCCTGACGTTGGCGGTGACCGCGGGAAACTGAACGGACAGACACGCAGAGCCGCCCCGGACTTTGTTCGGCGACACCGGTGAGAATGCGGAAACTCGAACGGACAGACACGCAGAGTCGCCCCGGACTTTGTTCGATGACGTCGGAGCGACTGTGGGAAATCAAGAGAAGGAGAAGACAACATATGATATTGATATTTGGCGGAGCGTTCCAGGGCAAGCTGGATTACGCAAAGGAAACATACGGGCTGTCGGACGGAGAGATATTCGACTGCGCCGAGAACGACGGCAGCTACTGGCCGTCCGTGGACCTGAACGCGAGGGCGCTGAACCATTTCGACCGTTTTGTGCTGGCCTGCGTCAGGGAAGGCATCGAGGCCAAGGAATATTTGGTGTCCAACGTGGACGCGCTGAGCGACAAAATCATACTGGCGGATGATGTGACCCAAGGGGTCGTACCGATGAACAGGGATGAGCGCGCCTGGCGGGAGGAGGTCGGACGTTGTCTGGTCTACCTCGGAAAGCATGCGGAGCATGTGATCCGGGTCTATTGCGGAATTCCGCAGGTGGTGAAATAATGGTGTCCAGACTGATTCTGCTGCGTCACGGTCTGACAGAGGGGAACCTGAAGGGCTGGTTTTACGGCGGGGTTGACATTCCGCTGGCACCGCAGGGGAGAGAGGCGCTCTGCCGTCTTCGTGACAAAGGCGTTTACCCTGAGGTTCCGGACGACGCTCAGTTCATCGTTTCCGGACTGGAAAGAACCGTGGAAACCTTGCGGATTCTCTATGGAGAGCGGGAGTACAAAGTAATTCCCGAACTGCAGGAGATGCGGTTCGGCGAATTCGAGTGCCATACCTACGATGAGATGAAGGGCAATTGGAAGTTTGACCGTTGGATTCTTGATGAAACAGGCGATGCGGAGCCGCCCGGAGGGGAGTCCCGCAATGAGTTCCGCAGCCGTGTATCTGCCGGCAGAAAGAAGCTGATAGGACTCCATCGGCTGAAAATGTGGTCGCACAGGCACGGCGGACAGGATGCGGTCACGGTGACGGTCTGCCACGGCGGGGTGATTGCCGCAATGATGATGGAACTGTTTCCCGATGTAAACGGTAACATGTGGGACTGGATTCCCGAGCCGGGATTTGGATACATCGTGGAAATACAGGAAGGAGAAGCAGTGAGTTACGAAAAAATTACGGACATCAGACGGCTGGGCTTCGGGCTCATGCGTCTGCCGATGAAGGAAAAGGAAATCGATATCGAAACTGTGAAGCAGATGGTCGATCTGTTCATGAAACGCGGCTATAATTATTTTGATACGGCTTACAGTTACCACAACGGAGAGTCGGAGGCCGCGGTGAAGGAGGCGCTGGTGGATCGCTATCCCAGAGACAGTTTCTATCTCGCCACCAAGCTCCCGGCTTTTCTGGCGAAGAGTGAGGAGGAGGCGAAGGAGATTTTTGAGACATCTCTGCGGCGCACAGGAGCGGGCTACTTCGACTATTATCTGCTTCACAACCTCGGCGAGGACAGAACGCATTTCTATGAGGATTATCACCTCTGGGACTTTGTGAAGGAAAAGAAGGAGGAAGGAAAGATCCGCAACTTCGGGTTTTCTTTCCACGACAAAGCAGAACGCCTCGAGGAGGTGCTGGCCGCGCACAGCGACGTTGATTTTGTACAGCTCCAGATCAACTACATGGACTGGGAGGATGAAGCGGTGGAGGCCCGGAAATGCTATGAAGTTGCAAGGGCATACGCCAAGCCGATTATCGTGATGGAACCGGTGAGGGGCGGAAATCTGGTCAACCTTCCCGAGGGTCCGGCGAAGCTCCTGGAGGCGGCTGATCCGCAGGCCGGTCAGGCGTCCTGGGCGCTGCGGTTCGCGCTGGGACTGCCCGGAGTTCTGACGGTGCTCAGCGGCATGTCGGATCTGGCGCAGATGGAGGATAATCTGAACACCGCCGACAATGGTAAGCCTCTGACAAAGGATGAACAGGCGCTCCTGGAAAAGGTGGCGGAGGAGATGCGCAGCCTGCCCAGCATCCCCTGTACAAACTGCGGTTACTGCGTCAAAGGCTGTCCTCAGGGAATCGTGATTCCGGGAATTTTCAAGGCTATGAACAATCGCAGCCTGTATCATGATCCGGGTGCACAGGGAACCTACAAGTGGCAGACCCGTGACGGCGGCGTGGCCTCCAGATGCATCGAATGCGGGCAGTGTGAGGAAGTCTGTCCACAGCACATCGGCATCATTCAGGAACTGGCGGCTGCTGCGGAAATCTTCGAGTAGCATTGCCGGCAGCGCACGCCGGCCGGCCGACATGCGCGAATGACACTGTGTGCCGCTGGGCGCCGCACGCCGATAACGACGGCCGCCGACAACGAGACGGCGAACAAAGTCAAATCCGGCCGGCGATGCCGGAAGACTGGCGACGACGCACGCCACTGCACAATGTTCGGCGACGCACGCCCATGACGCCGGTCGCCGACAACGCGCGGTATTCGCGAAACCGCACGCGGCAGAGCATGCCGCGCTGTGCGAAAAACATATGAAGAAGCTTTTGTAAAAAACACGGAGGGATATACGGAAGGAGTACGACGATATGAATGACAGAGAACTGGCGAACCTGACACGTGAACAGCTGATTAAACTGCTGCGGGGAGCGACGGAGGACAAAGAAGCGCTGGAGCAGGAGATGGATGTCACCAGAGCGCAGGCGAATAAACTTTTGGCGGAATCACAGGAAAAACTGAACAGTACTAGACGACAGCTCAACTCAGTAAAAAAGCAGTATGAAGAGGCTGCGAAGCAGCTCTCGGAGGCGCAGGAAAAACTGAAGAATCGTCAAATTACGATGGATAAAGCGGGGTCTATTGCGGAGGCGACCGCATCTCTGAGCGGTATCTTTGAGAAGGCGCAGGAGACCGCAAATGATTATCTTTCCAATATCCGTACGATGCAGCAGCGCACCGCGGCAGAGGTTGCCGCACTGAAGAACGCGGCGGTGGAGGAAGGCAAGAAGGCTCTCGCTGAGGCCAACGCCAGACGCAAGGCAGCGGCAGATGAAGCGGCCGGTGCGCGTAAGAAAGCGGAGGCGGAAGCCGCGGAGACAAAGAAACAGGCGGAAGAGGAAGCCGTAGGCATCAGATATGCAGCCAAAATGGATGCGGAGGCAAAAAAAGCGGAAGCAGCCAAGGAAATTGAAACGAAAAAAGCGGCGGCTGATAAGGAAATTGAAACAAAGAAAGCGACGGCGGCCAGAGAAATCGAGACTAGGAAAGCGGAAGCAGACAGAGAAATCGTAAAGCTCCGCCAGAAGGCAGAGGAAGACGCCCGTACCGCAGTTGCTGAGGCAATGGTCCGTCAGCAGCGCATCAATGAGAAAATTCAGCAGAAGGCGGACGCTGAGCGGAAAGAAGCGGAATCCCTCCTTTCTCAGGCGGAGGTTCTGCGGACGCAGGCTGAGCAGGTACTGAAGGATTCCAAAAGCCGGGCTCAGGAGGAACTGGCAGAGGCCCGTAAACGTGCCGATGCTCAGGTTGCCGCCGCAAGAAAACGTGCTGACGCCCAGGTTGAAGAAGCACGCGCCAAGGCAGACGCCAAAATCGCCCTGGCCGAGCAGAAGAGCCACGAGCTGATCGACGCAACACGCAAACAGTGCGAAGAACTCCTGGCCAGATTCAGAGGCTGAGGAATTCAATGCCCTCGCAAAAGGTGCTGAAATGTTTTCACACGAGGTGGTGAAATGTTCTCTCGAGAGATGCTGGAATGTTCTCGCAGCAGATGCAGGAATGCTTTCGCAAGAGGTGCCGGAGTAAACTTGCAATAGTTTCGGAAAACACCCTGACGGATATTCGACACCGATTTCGCTACCCCCGCTTGGCTATAGACGTCGCCAACCTGTCCACTCACGAGAGTCACTGACTGGTCCGGTTCTGGCTGTCGTAAATTCGTCAATCTCAGGCATCTCCAACCTGTCTGCCCTCGGCCGTCACCCTCCCGGGGTTTGTATCATGTTAAATGGAATCACTGAAGAAGTTGACCGTCAGCGCCGTGGCACACAACCCGGTGGCAGCGTGCACCGTCAGAACCGGCAGAGCGGAACGCCGATTTGGCAGGAGGAACGTCGAATGCACTTTGTAACAGCGAAAGGAATTTTGTCTCCGCGAAACGGAATGAACCTGTACAGGGGTTGTACTCACGGCTGTATTTACTGTGATTCCAGAAGCCGGTGTTACCATATGGATCATGATTTTGAAGATGTCGAGGTCAAGGAAAACGCCACGGAGCTGCTGGAGATCGCACTGCGGCAGAAGCGGAAAAAATGCATGCTGGCGACAGGTTCTATGACTGATCCTTACATTCCTCTGGAGGCTGAACTGGGGAATGTCCGGAAGGCGCTGGAGCTTGCCGCACGATACGGATTTGGGTTTACTTTGATCACAAAATCAGACCGGGTGCTGCGGGATCTCGATCTGCTGAGGGCAATCAATGAGAAAACAAAATGTGTTGTGCAGATGACGCTGACAACCTGCGATGAAACACTCTGCTGCCGGATTGAACCGAATGTGAGCACGACGAAGGAACGTGCGGCTACCCTGCGAAAGCTGAATGAGGCGGGTATTCCGACTGTCGTCTGGCTCTGTCCGATCCTTCCTTTTATCAATGACACGGAAGAGAATATCCGGGGCATCATTGATTATTGTGCGGAGGCGAAGGTACGCGGAGTGATCTGTTTCGGAATGGGGATGACACTTCGCGAAGGCAGCCGCGAGTACTTCTACCGCCAGCTGGACCGGCTTTTCCCCGGAATGAAGGAAAAATACATACGGACTTACGGAATGCGGTACCAGCTAGAAAGCCCGCGCGCCGATATGCTGATGGATCTGTTCCACAGCTTGTGCGAAGAAAAGGGAATACTGCATGACAACGATCAGATTTTCAAATACCTCAGCACCTTTGAAGAAAAGAATGAATCCGTGCAGTTGGATCTGTTCGAGAATTTGATGACCGTCTGACTTTATCGTGCCCGCCTCTCTCCGGTCTTCATGCTCCCGGAGTTACCGCGTCCGACCCTTGTGCACCTGACTTTATTGCAGCGGGTTCTCGTGCGGCCGGTCTGCATGCACCTGACTTTATTGCAGCGGGCCCTCGTGCGGCTGGTCTCATGCTTCGGACTTTATCGCATCGGGCCCTCGTGCGCCGATACATTGTCTATGCATGCGTTTAATACATTTTTTTCACACGTGGATCCCTCACGGCGGTAGTGTAAAATAAGTGTGGAACTTTTCCGAGGGATTTAGAAAAAAGGAAATAGAGGTCAACTCTTTGTGTTGAAATAGAATTTGCAAAAAAAAAACACGAAGGGAGCGACCTCTATGAATTGCAGTAATAGTATACACCAGATCGCAATGGATTTGGGAAGAAAAAACATAAAAAGAACAGAAAACGGTGAGATTCAGGATCTGGATCTCATGGCGAAGGACATTGCCGAGGATTGCCGCACATCAGCCAGAGCTATGGTGGAAGCGACACTGAAGTATCTGAATGAATCTATTCGCGAGGACAAAAGCGAACGTAAACAGCGAAATCAGCCGTCAGACGGTGAGAAACCATACAGGTTCCGGAAAAACAGCCGGACGAGAAACGAAGTCCGGAAGTCCTGCACATATACGCAGACGAAGACCATGTCCATATGCAGAAACCGAAGAAGGAGAGGGGAAAACAAAATCAGATCGTCCCGCTGGTCACAGTGAGCGAGGGAATTGAGAAAGTGAGCGAACGGCGAAACCGGACGATCCGGCCGATGCACTTTGTGGATGAAGAGTTTAACGGAAAGCAGTTGTGGGAAAGCGTAGAAGGCTATATAGCCAAGGCGTATGATACGGAAACGCTCAAACACACTTATGTACATGGAGGCGGCGAAAAATGGATTGAAAAGGGGCTGAACGCATTCAAACGAACAAAACATATCATAGATGGATATCATTACCAGAAGGAACTGGATCGAATCTGCAAGCGGTTTTCGAAGAGAAATGTGAGGACAGTCATTACAACCGCAATCACAAACGACGATAAACACAAAGTGGATCACTTTCTGCACACGTTGATGGAGGCGCGCCGGAAGAAGATGTGGCGGCAGCGAAAAGTTTTGGAACATATCTGCTGAATCAGTGGGTTCCGATTCGGAATTATGTCACACTGGATATTCCGGGAAGTTGTACGGAAGGTCAGATCAGTCATGTACTCTCCGAACGATTCAGCCGGAATCCGATGGGATGGAGCAGGAAAGGACTGGCGAAACTGAGCAAAATCAGGGTCTTGAAACTTAATGGACAAAAAATCACAGCGGCTGATTCCAGAGGCGAACAAGAGGAGACCTACCGGGAATATGGCGAGCGAATGATACAGGAATACTTGAAGGGATGTACAGACTGGAGTGTATTTGAGCGAGAAGTCCCCATCTACGATACAAACGCAGGAATGCAGAGACTGCTGCAGGCGTATGGACAGAATCACGGGGCTTTAAATTAGAAGCAAATTAAAAATACAAGAGAGTTGTCAACCGAAAAACTCCACAATAAGTTGACACCGCCGAATACAAGTGTGCGATAGAATAGATGCAGGATGAATGTCTTGAATATATCAACGATCGGAATCCGGATATTGTTCCGATCGCGGACGAACTTACATATTACTACGATTATGGTGATGGCTGGGAAGTAAAGATTACATGCGAGGAAGGTTATCATGCCGTCTGGGAAAATGATGACTTTGACTATACTGCGGCAGATGAACATGAGATCTTGGAACACATACTGTCAATTGATGAGGAAGCGGCTTTTTATGACAGCAGCAGTGAAAAAGTTTCGGAAGACTTGCAGAACACGCTTAATGAGATTCAGTATCTGAGAAAACCTCTCTGTGTATATGCAGATGGGTTAAATGTTATGGATGATGTCGGCGGATACGGAGGGTATATTGATTTCCTGGAAACGATCCATGGCGCAGATCGTTATGCTGCAAAAGAGATGCGCGACTGGGCAAGGCGGATGGGATGGACGGGGAGAACGAGTAAGCCCGAGAACATGCTGTAGTCTGCCGGACAATACCCTCGGGTCACCGCCCCGCATGACCGGCGGGATCGGCCGGGTTCATCTATTGACGTAGACGGTGGAAACCTGGAGTCAAAAGCTTTAAACGCATCGGAAATTCACGAAAAACTCTGATTGGTACGATAGTTGCTTTATTTTTGTGCTGTAAAATATTTCTGAAGGCCTGTCGTGGAATAAAGCGCAAAGGAGGGTATGATGAAATTTCCGAGGAAGCTTATGAAAGGCGGTACTATCGGGTTGGTGAGCCCAAGCTCGCCGGTGGATCGCCAGAGAGAAGAGGCGTGTATTAAAGTAATTGAAGATATGGGATACCGCGTGAAGGCGGCGGATAATATCGCGATGGGAGCGGACGGATATCTGGCCGGACCTGACCGCCGCAGGGCAGACGGGGTGAACGAGATGTTCAGGGACCCCGAGGTGGATGCGATTTTCTGTGTCCGGGGAGGAGACGGAAGCGCTCGAATTATGGAGTATCTGGACTGGGATGCGATTGCGTCGAATCCGAAAATTTTCGTCGGCTACAGTGATGTCACCAACCTGCATCTGATGCTGTCGCAGAAATGCGGGATGGTTTCGTTTCATGGCCCCATGGTTTCATCAAACATTGTGGATCATTTTGATGATGTAACGAGGAGCAGTCTGTTTGATACGATAAACGCAACAGAGGATTTTTTGTATCGGAATCCTGCGGAGCTTGAGATCGGAGTACTATGTCCCGGCAAGGCTTCCGGACCGCTTACGGGCGGAAATCTCACACTTCTGGCCGCATCGATCGGAACACCGTATGAAGTGGATACAGAGGGAAAGATTCTTTTCATTGAAGAGGTACACACCCATCTGAGCAATATGGACCGGCTGATGAGCCAGCTGCGCAACTCAGGGAAACTTGCCCGGGCGAAGGGAATTCTCCTCGGGCAGTTTACGGATTGTGAGAGTGACGGAGGCGATTATCTCATGTACGATATGTTCTGGGATATGACTGCGGATCTCGATATTCCGGTAATGTACGGGATTTCTTCGGGGCACGGATTTCCCATGACCACACTGCCGATCGGAGCACAGTGCAGCATAGACACAGAGGACAGAACCATACGGTTTCATGTGGAAAGATGAATCGATGAAATAAACTGCTAAATTCGAAGAGACGAAAACGGAGAATATCAGAAAAAGAAAGAGCTGCGCGCTGAACATGATGCAGTGGTGTCATGGTTCGTTCACGATACATCACGTCTGATGCGGCAGCTCATCCCCGTTATGAAAGATATAGAGTTATATTGCGGACGCATATGAGCCGCGCGACGCGCGGTCGGCGGCAGATGCGCGGATAAAAGCCTGCATGACCGGGAGCATACTGTCTGATGCAGTCAGCATCATTTCCGGATGCCATTGTAAACCCCAGACAAACTGACTCCCCTCGTATATGATCGCTTCTGTTACGCCGTCCTCCGCTCTTGCAACCTCCTTCAGCCCTTTTCCGAGAGATTTGATCGCCTGGTGATGGAAACTGTTGACCCAGAATTCACTGCCGAGCAGTCTGGCAATCGGCGAATCCTCATCGCAGGTCACGCGATGAGAGAGCGTGGCCTTGGGCGCTATGGTGTAGTGGCGCTGTGTCGTGGGAATTTCTTTAAGATCCTGGTACAAAGTGCCGCCCAGTGCGACGTTTATGATCTGACATCCTTTGCAAATGCCCAGAATAGGTTTTCCGGAGGCAAAAACCAGGTTAAAAACGTCCAGTTGAAACCGGTCTGTAGGAGGATGAATCACACCCAGACCTTCGTGACACGGCTCGTTGTAGAATTGAGGAGCGAGGTCAATGTCACCCGGAAACAGAAAACCGTCGCACAGCCCCACATAGGGAGTCAGATCCAGCGGAATGTCAATCAGAGGAATCTGTACGGGAATCCCGCCGCCTTTGATCACTGCCTGCACGTAGTCAGTGCAGACAGAACTCCGGATAAATTCCGGATTATCATCATTTCTTGTATTCACGATCCCGATAAAGGGACGGCTGCTGTTCTCTCTTGTATTGGACACTTTCTTTTCCTTTCTCTTTGAATGAGAGTCGTTCGAAGAAATCCGAACGGGATCAGCAATGGTTTATTCTGACGGATCATTGATATAGATCCGTTCGGGTCGCGTCCCCAGACTGACCAGAATATCATTTTTGATTGTGCCGGTCAGTTTGGAGGCTTCTTCCGCGGTCATCGCGCCGTCACTTCCGTCACTGAGTATGATCGCGAGATCCCCGGGCGCAACATCCGGAATGTCGGTGACATCCACGATGCACTGATCCATGCACATGACGCCGATCAGCGGAGCCTTTTCCCCGTGAATGGAGACGTAGCCTTTACCCTGTATACTTCGGAAGAGTCCGTCGACATATCCGAAGGGAAGCGTGGCGACGATACTGGGACGCTGAGCGCGCCATACATAGTCGTAACTGACGCCTTCGCCGGGCTGCAGGCGATGCAGTTCCGAGACTCTGGTCAGAAAACGGACTGCAGGAACTACAGGAAGGTATCCTAGGTGAAAAGAGTGCATTCCGTAAATCAGTGACCCCGGCCGGACCATATTCAGCCGGTATTCGGGGTAGTCTACACACGCGATACTGTCAGAGATGTGCTTGTATTGAAAACTCAGTCCGTCCCGCTCCAGGGTGCGCACAAAGTCTGTAAAGCTGTGAAATTGTTTTTCATTCTCTTCGCGGTTTGTCAGGGCGAGGTGAGAGAAGATACCCTCGATTTCCAGATTCGGCAGCTTCGTCATTCGGAGAATTTCTTTACGGTATGCTTCGCCGGGAACCTGCCCAAGACGGTGTAGTCCGGTATCAACCTTGAGATGTACCTTGGCAATTGTGTTCTGCTTTTCGGCATATCGGCTGAGCAGCCGGGCCTGATCATAGGAAAATATGGTCTGCGTGATATGGTTTTCGATAACATAGTGAAGATACTGATCCGGTGTGTGTCCGAGAATAAATACAGGGTAATCCGGATACACGGATCGAAGTTCCATTGCTTCGCTCAACGTGGCGACAGCCAGATATGCGGCACCGGCGTCCATCAGAGTTCTGGCGATCCGAACGGCACCGTGGCCGTATGCGTCTGCTTTGACCACAGCCATTACAGACACGTCAGGACCGTTCATTTCACGGATCTTCAGAAAGTTGTCATAGAGTTTTTGCAGATCGATTTCGATGATTGTGTCACGATATGTTCCGGTTGTTTTCATATGGATATCAGTTCCTTCCTCAAAATGCAGTATGAGATCAACAGAAACGGGCTTCTGTAACAGTTAAATATGACTATATATAATGCAATAATTATGCCGCATATCAGAAGAAAGGACGAATTCAGGAAGGGTTTCTGTGCAGCCATTCCGCACCGGCGGAAGTGATGGTCGTCCCTTGCCGCCCCCGGCCGATCGTGATATATCCGTCCTGTTTCAGACCGTCCAGAATATTGCGGAGACGGCCGTCGCTGATGAGGATGTCCCGGTCCCGCAGCTGATTTAGAATTGAGGTGCGTCCCAGAGCATGGCGCGTATTCTGGCATGCATAAAGGAGGTCGAGGATTTCGGCCCGGATATGACGGTCGCTGTTCAGATCCACGGACGAAACGTGCCGCAGCCGATGATTTCCGGGTTGAAAAAGTGTCGGAGGAAGTGTTCCGAAGGTAGTAAAATAAATGGACGCGTTTTCCAGCTCACGGACATTTCCCGGCCAGTCATACTGCTTCAGTGCCTCCTTTTGTCTGGCTCGGATATTCTCGTATTTGCTGCCGAGGAATTCCTGAAACAGTGGAAGGATGTCTTCCCGGCGGTTTCTGAGCGGCGGAATCCAGATCGGAATTACGTTGAGCCGGTAATACAGGTCGTTGCGGAATGAGCCTGCGCTGACCAGCGCCTGCAGATCACGATTTGTCGCCGCTATGACGCGAACGTCGACGTCTATGATTTTGTCACCGCCGATTCTCATGATCTGCCGCTCCTGAAGCATACGGAGAAGACTGGACTGCATTTTAGGCGAAATATCGGCGATTTCATCCAGGAATATCGTTCCGTGATTCGCCTGCTCGAAGAGACCGGTCTTGCCGCGTTTGCCGGGGCCGGTGAAGGAGTTCGGATCATAACCGAAAAGCTCGCTTTCCAGCAGAGATTCAGGGAGCGCGGAGCAGTTAATGGCAACAAATGGATTAGAACTGCGGTGTGACGCATTGTGGATAGACTGAGCGAAAAGTTCTTTCCCTGTACCGCTTTCACCGGTCAGCAGAAGGGTATGATTCGTTTCCGCCGCTCTCTCCGCAGTTTGAATGCACTCGTCCATAACGCGGCTCTGGTGTATGATGTCGGAGAATCTATGTTTGGCAAACAGTCCCTTGTCATGGATTTTTCGTGAGACGGTGCTTTCGATATCGCGGATTTTCCCGGCGTCGATCATCTTGATATAGTAGCCGATATTTAAATCCCGGAGATAGAGCGGGTAGCGGCTGACAAGGTAATTGATCCCCTCGTGGGTGATGACATGTTCTTCGGCGGGAGCGCTTCCTTGAATCTGGCGGACAGCCTCTGCGTCAAAATAATCCTTCAGACTGCTTCTGAGAGTGGGACTTCCGTGAAGGATCCGGTTGGCGGGTTCGTTGGTAAAGACAATGCGTTCCCGGGAATCGATGGTGATGAAGGCGAAAGGGGAACTGCCCAGAATCCGGTCGATGATCTGTGACTTAATATAATTATCCACAAAGTGAGCCTGCATATCATTTTCACAGGTGACGATTTCGCTGAGGTATTTAATCAGCCGCGACTCAATCACTTCGTTGTTGAGATGGATGCGGTTGGTCAGCTGAAGCAGAGAATCGAAGCTGATTTCTCTATAACTGCAGTCCAGCACATTTGTGATAAAGGGCGGAACAAGCTGGCGCTCATGAAAAGTGATAGCGTCAGTGCCGGTGCGGGTGTTATAGATAATCTCGATTTTTTTCATGATGCGTTCTGCTCCTGTAGCTGTTCTTCTTTTTCTTTTACAAAAATAAGGATGGCTCCTGCGGCTTCCTTATACTCAATTATAGCCGGTGGAGAAAATCTTTCAAGAACGGCAACAGGATTTAATGAGATTTTATCCTATTAATCCTATTTAATCCAATTTGTGCATCCATTTTCCGCTTCGCATCCGGAGCAGGCAGCAGCACGCTCGGACGACCCAGTCTGCCGCCATAGGGATCCAGATTCCTACGAGCCCGGCCTGAAACATATGAATCATGATAACCGCCAGTGTGATGCGGACGACCCACATTCCGGCAACGCCGATAACAAAGGGTCCGACGGTATCGCCGCCGCCCCGCAGGATTCCGGAGACGACATTGGTAATTCCGACGGCGGGTTCGGCGAGAGCCTGAATCCGCAGAACCTGAGCGCCTGCGGCAATTACGCCGGCATCGCGGATGAAGAGTCCCATGAGTTCGGGAGCGAATATATACAGGAGAACCGCGCAGGCAGAAATGAGAATAACCCCGTCCAGGATACAGTCGCGGCTGTAGGTTTTAGCCAACTCGGGACGGTTCGCGCCGAGGGACTGAGCGATAAGGGTGGTTGCGGATACTCCGAAGGAGTAAGCAGGCATATAGCAGATCTGTTCAGCGGTGTTGGCGAGCTGATGCGCTGCCAGGGCAGAGGTTCCGAGACCGGTGGCAAGCATGGTGACGACAAGCTGACCGCCTGAGATGGTAATGCGTTCCAGTGCTGTGGGAATTCCGAGGGTCAGAGCCTGTTTTTGGATTTTCCGGTCCAGTCTGAAACGGTCGTGGAGAGAGATTGAGACGCTCAGGTCAGGATCGAAGATCCTGTGAATGATCATAATTCCGCAGACCGCGGCTCCGGCGGCAGTGCCGAGAGCAGCGCCCGAAACGCCCAGACCGGCGCCCCATACACGGAAAGGAATTCCGAAAAGGACGATGGTGCGTGGCTGATAGATGAAGAAGAAATTTCCGACAATGTTCACCGCATTGTTGAGAATGCTGTATATCATCGGAGAGCGGGAATCGCCGGCTCCCCGTATGATTCCGCCGCCGACAAACAGGAACATGTCGAATACGTAGACCGCACCGGTGATCCGGAAATAATTGACGGAGTCCTGGCGGATGGAAGCATTTGCACCCATCCAGCCGGGGAGAAAGGGTGCGATGAGAAACTCGACCAGAAGGGTGATGATCAGTCCGAACCCGACCATTGTCAGAAAGGACTGGCGCACGATTTCCTTTGCTTCTGCGAAATCGCGGTATCCGACGGCCCTGGAAACTAAAACAGAGAAACCGACACTTACTCCCATCATGAGTCCGCCGATGAGCCATATGGTGGAGGTGACAACTGCTATCGATGCTGTAGCATCCACACCGATAGAGCCTACCATGGCGGTATCTACGTAATTGACCATCATGCTGAGAAGCTGCTCAACGATGATGGGCCATGTGAGGATCAATACGGTTCGGCGTGAGGACAGACGATTATTCAGGATGTCGATTTCTCTGCTCATAGTTTTGCTAAGCCTTTTTTTTAGGCCCTCCTCTGATAGACTCGTGTGTAATTCCGGACGGCCCAGGCTTTACCGCCACGGAGAAGAAATCTGGAAACGCCCAGATGTTCTTCCGGTCTGGAGACACTGCGCCGGCTGAAGAGTGTGTCACCACAGTATACCAGAAGCTGCGGTTCTCCGTCAAAATTCGCGTACAGGTTCCCGCCGAGATCTGCGGTCACACTGAAAATGGAGGGCGTCGCCTCCTCGCTGGTATAGATGCCGGTCAGCATTTCCGGTTCACTAAAACGTGTTCCGACAGGATGTGCCCATACATGGGAGGTTTCGAGGGGCAGTCCCAGAATCAGATTATAGAGAACCCACTGAAATTCTTCTGTAGAAACGTCTCCGAGATTGCAGAGGGCAGTCATTCCGTAGCCGCCGTGAATTCCGTCGTCCATAATCAGACCACCGTAGGTGGATACTCCGTGGAGTCCGCCTGCGTGCTCGCAGATTACGCGTCCGGCCATGGTTCGTTTGTTCAGTCCGAGGCAGTAGAATGGCTCTGCGGTTTCCGGAAATTCATGCCCGATCAGGATATCCACGGCTTCTGCCGGGATCACCTGCCGTCCGTCAAACATTCCTTTGGCAGCCAGCATCTGATAATATCTGGAAATGTCTCGGGCGGTGGATTTGACACAGGCGCAGCCCCGGAACGGGGGGAGTACAGACCAGATATCATCGGCGTAAAGCTTATGGTTGTCATCGTAATCGAACAGCTGTGTGATATTGCCTCCGGCAAGCGCTATCGCCTCGCTTCCGTCCAGATCAAGGACGCTGCGAGTCATGCCGAGCGGTTCGAATATCCGCTCTTTCAGGAACTGCTCCAGCGGGATTCCGGCAGCCTGATCCACAACATAGGACAGAATTGCATATGCATCGTTTGAATAGCTCATGCACTCCCCCGGTGCTCCAAGAGGCTCGTAATCGTGGCTGTCGGATATATAATCGATCACCTGATCGATGGTTTCCATTTTGTTTGGAGCGGTCTTTTTCAGATATTCCGAGGAAACTGAACTGCGTTCCGGGGTGTTCATTACGATGGACCATTCCAAAGGCGCAATAGGAGGAATTCCGGCCGTATGCATGGCTAGATGCCGCAGCGTCACACATTCCCTGGGCGTTCCCGGAATTCTGAACGCAGGGAAATATTTGATTACGGGATCGTCGAAATTCAGTTTTCCTTCTGTTTGAAGAATGGCACAGCTTAGAGCGGTCAGTGATTTACTCATTGAGGCGATGCCGTATACGGTGTCAGGGTCGGCGGGTCTGGTTTTGTCAAAGTCGGCGAAGCCGTAACCCTTTTCGAAAATAATTCCTTCCGGGCCCCGGATGCATACGGTTACGCTTGGGAATCCCGAAGTCTGGAATTTCTCTGACAGATATTGATCGAGCCGGGTAATGTCGTATTTCATAAGGTGCCTCCGTAATAAGATATAGATTCGTGTTGTTTCCTGTATTGTTGCACAATAATCTCGAGATATAAGAATACAATTTTCATGCCAATGGGGGTCTTCTTTAAGGCACAAAGAATAGGCTTCGAGTGGAAAAAAAGACTGCGCAAGGGCCGCCGAATATGTTTACTGCATTATTTATTGATATCTCAAGCATATTCGATGGCTGAGCACGCATTAATTAGGGCTATAGGTGGCGAAAGGGGTAGGCTGCAAGGAAAAACTGCGAGAAGAATTTATGAAAAATCTGTGAATTTTTTGCGTGGATGGTATGGAACTTGCAACACTTATGAGATGATTTTGAAAACTTGCTTGCGCGTGAATTGTCCTGAAAGCCGGACTTGTAGTGTGTGTAGTAAGAAAAAAATATTACAGACAAAGGAGATGGTTATGTAGATGAGAGATTATATCATTAAAAGACTGCTGATCGGAATACTGTTACTGTTTTCAGTTTCTGTTCTCGTCTTCGCTATGCTGTTCCTGATGCCGGGCGATCCGGTTACGGTTATGGCGGGACCCTTGGCGAAGGCGTCTGAACTCGAGGGGCTGAGACATCAGTACGGACTGGATCGGCCGATTGTGGAACAATATATCACCTGGCTTTCTAAGATGTTTCACGGAGATTTTGGAATATCCTATAAATACAGACTGCCGGTATGGCAGCTGTTGCAGTCCGCGATTCCGGTGAGTCTGTACCTCACGATAATCACGCTGATTATTGAGTATATCGTGGCGATCCCGCTGGGACTGCTCTGCGCATACAAAAAGGATAGCCTTTTTGATCATATTACAGTGAATGTCACGCTGGTGCTGACTGCGGTTCCGTCTTTCTGGCTCGGCGTTCTGATGATCCTGGTTTTTGCGGTCAAACTGCAGTGGCTTCCGGTCAGCGGGTTTGAATCCTGGCAGAACTATGTCCTGCCGATCTGTACTGGTTTCCTCGGCGGAATCGCGTCGACTCTGCGACTGGTTAAATCGGAGGCTATTGATGCGCTGCATGAGAAATATGTGGTGACTGCATATGCGAAAGGACTGAAGAAAAGAGAGGTCCTCTATAAGCATGTGCTGAGAACTTCACTTATTGTTGTTACCGTTAATGTTTTTATGTCCGTCCCCTGGCTGATTTCAGGTTATATTGTCATTGAGAAAATCTTCGGAATCCCGGGCATGGGAAATCTGATGGTAGAGTCCATTGTCAAGCAGGACTTCAACGTAATACAGGGAACAATTATGATTATTACAGCTCTGACGGTTCTCTGCAACATTCTGAGTGACATAGTGCTCGGCATCCTGGATCCGCGAATCAGAATATCAGTAACCGGAGGTGATCAATAATGAATGAAAGTCCATTCAGAGAATTTTGGAAATCCTGTTATAAGAACGGAAATTTTATGGTCGGATCGATTATGATCCTGAGTGTGATTTTCATCGCAATTTTTGCGAATCAGATTGCACCGTATTCATATACGGATATTCATGAATCTGATATCCTGACCGCCCCCTGTGCGCAGTATATTTTCGGTACTGATGATATGGGGCGGGATCTGTTCAGCAGAATTGTATTCGGCACTAGGATTACGCTGGAGGTAGCTATTATCGGAGCCGGACTGCAGCTGATCGTCGGTGTTTTAGTTGGTCTTCTCTGTGGGTACTACGGTGGAGCCGCAGACAGAGCGCTGACCTTTGTTGCTGATCTGACCTGGTGTATCCCCGGAATGATCATGGCGCTGGCGGTGGTGACGATTATCGGATCGGGCCTGATCAAGGCCATCATCGCGATTTCCATTGTAGCGTGGGCGGCTTACGCCCGAATGGTCCGGGCCAAGACTATGTCAATAAAAAATATGGCGTTTATTGAAACAGGCAGATCCTTCGGTGAATCGGACTGGTCGCTGATGTTCCGATATATTCTGCCGAATATCGTTCCGATTTTGATTGTAACCGTGTCAATGCAGCTGCCGGGAACGATTTTGTCAACTACGACACTGAGTTTTCTGGGCGTCGGTTCACAGCCACCGTCGCCTGACTGGGGTCTGATGGTCGCGGAAGGCATAAATTTCGTGGAACAGGGACCGTGGATGGCCATTTTCCCGGGCCTCGCACTAGTATATGTTGTCCTTGGGTTCAACATCATGGGAGAAGGGCTGAGAGATCTTCTGGATCCGCGAATGAAGTCACAGTAGGGAGGAGAGCAATATGAATGAAGAACTATTGAGAATCGACAACCTGTCTGTGGATTACAAAGTCAGGGACGGATTTTTGTCAGCTGTAAAGAATGCATCCTTTGAAATCAGGAAAAAAGAGATCTTTGCGATTGTCGGCGAGTCCGGATGTGGAAAATCCACGATTGCCCATTCAATTCTCAGACTGCTTCCGGAGCATAACGAAATCATAAAAGGACAGATAATGTTCAAGGGGAAGGATCTGAATCAGGCAACAGAAAAAGAGTTGGAGGCTGTAAGGGGGAAGCAGATCGGAATGATCTTCCAGAATCCTCTTGATTCCCTGAATCCGGTGTACACTACAGGGAAACAGGTGGAGGAGGGAATTCTGATTGATAAAATCCCCAGAGAAGAGGCTTGGAATCGTGTAATCGAGATGTATAAGGATGTGAAGATGCCGGATGCTGAGCGTCGGGCAAAAAGCTATCCGCACGAGTTGTCAGGCGGCATGCGGCAGCGTGTTATGATCGCCATGATGCTTGCAAGAGATCCGAATCTCCTGATCGCGGACGAGCCGACGACAGCGCTGGATGTGACGATCGAGGCACAGATTCTCAGACTGATCAAGCAGTTGAGAGATGAATATGGAACTGCGGTCATGCTGATTACGCATAATTTCGGGCTCGTAGCGGAGATTGCGGATTATGTGGCCGTTATGTACGCGGGCATGATTGTGGAAACCGGGACAGTATATGATATTTTCGATCATCCTATGCATCCGTACTCAAGTCTGCTGATGAAGGCGCTTCCGCGGATGACGAAGAAGGAAGGACGTCTGACGACGATTGATGGAAGTGTGCCCCGGCTGACCAGCGACAAACCGGGATGCCGTTTTGCGAATCGCTGTCCATTTGCGAAGGAACGTTGTTTTAATGAGGATCCGGACATCAGAAAGATCTCGGAGACGCATAACGTCAGATGCTTTTTGGAAAAGGGGGTGGATGTACGATGAAAGAAGCGCAGATTGAACTGACCCATGTCAAGAAGTATTTTGAGATAACAAAGGGAATTATCAAGCAGAAAAAAACCTATGTCAAGGCTGTAGACGATGTCACGATGACTATCAATAAAGGTGAAATCGTCGGACTTGTGGGAGAGTCCGGAAGTGGAAAAACCACACTTGCCCGGGTGATTCTCAACCTTACGAAGCCGACGGGCGGCACCGTGATATTCGATCATGTAGATCTGTCGAAGGCAACGAAGCAGGAAAAGAAAGAATTTCACACCAAGGTGTCCGTTGTTTTCCAGGATCCTGCGTCGAACCTGAATCCCCGGGAAACCGTGCAGAGTTCGATTATGCGACCGCTGGTAATCCACGGAGTGCCGAAAGCCGAGGCGAGGGAGAAAGCGAAGGAAACCCTGGACATGGTCAAGATGGATCAGCGGTATCTGAATAGTTATCCGCACCAGTTGTCCGGCGGTCAGCTTCAGAGAATTGCTATCGCGAGAGCGCTTGCGATGAATCCGAAAATCATGATTTTGGATGAGCCTACTTCGGCGCTGGATGTTTCCGTGCAGGCACAGATTCTGAATCTGCTGCTGGATCTGCAGGAGAAATTCAACCTGACTTATCTTGTCATAACGCATGATCTGAATGTTATCCGCTATATCAGTGACAAGATCGCAGTCATGTATCTTGGCCGTCTGGTGGAATTCGGACCGACTGAAGAGGTGACGCAGAATCCGAAACATCCGTATACGCAGGGTCTGATGGCGGCGGCACCGATTCTTGATCCACATCTGAGAGGACGTAAGGAATACATCATGAAGGGTGAACCGGGAAGTCTGGTCAACCTGCCTGAAGGATGCCATTTTCATCCCAGATGTCCGTTTGCAACAGACCGGTGTAAAACTACAGCTCCTGGCGGATATTTATTATCCGATGAACATAAAGTGGCCTGTCATTTATGCGAGCAGGAGGCCGTTGGCATTGACCGGGAGGTTTTCCCGGATTCAACAAAGTAGAACTCATAGTTTACAGTAAAGGAGTGAGAGATTATGAAGAAGAAATTGTTGGTCGTGCTGTTGGCGACGGTTGTCGCGATTGCTTTTTCCTTTACAGGATGCGGCAGCAAGGACAAAGGAGGCAGTTCGGCCGCGGACAAGGAGAAAACCAAGGCAGGAGGGAAAACGCTGATTATCAAGGACGGTTCCTGGTCCGGGATCGATCTCTTCCAGGTGTCAGACTGGAACGACATGCAGTGCCTGGTTGCGGATTCTGTTCTTACTAAGGATCCCAAGACCGGGAAAGCGATGCCGGGAATCGCTTCCAAATCTGTCTGGAGCAAGGATGGCAAAACCTGGACGCTGACGTTCCCCAAGGGGATGAAATATTCTACGGGCAAAGAACTGGAGCCGGAAGATTTTGTTGCAAGTGTCAAATACGGACTGAAGGTAAGCCCGTACAAGGACGGATACTCCAATATCAAGAACATGGAAATCAAGGGCAGAAAAGTAATTGTCCACTTCAAGAAGTTCCATGCTGATACGGAATTCAACTTTATGACATGCTTCACAGGCATCATTGACAAGGATGAAATCGATTCGATGACAAAAGACGATATGCTGTGGGGATGCCACCCCTATGGCGCCTACTACGTCGACAAGTATGAGCCGGGTGCATATGTGATCCTGAAGGCTAATCCGGGATATAAGACAAATAATCCCAAGGTGAAGAACAAAGGCGTGTGCCCGATCAAGAGGATCAAGATCGTGTTCTCCGGAGAAGACTTCACACTGGCGAAGGGCGTGCAGAACGGAGATTATGACGTCCTGTCCACTGTACCTGCGAATTATTACAAGGAACTGAAGAAGTCTGACAAAGTGACTGTCAAGGAAGCTGCGGGCGCGCAGGTCTATTATGCGGAGCTCAATACGACAAAGGGAGCGCTGAAGGATGCGAAGGTCCGGGAAGCGATCATCCGCGCGATTGACAGAGAGACGATGGTGAAACATCTGAATTCTTACGAGAAACCGGCATACAGTCTGATCCTGGATAAGTGTCTGAATTACGACTCGAGTGTTCCGTCATGGTACAAAGCAAAATACGGATATAACAAGGATGCGGCACTGAAGTTGCTGAAAGAAGCCGGATATAAGAAAAACAAAGACGGAATCATGGAAAAGAACGGAAAAACGTTGTCCTTTACTTTCGATGACAGAGATGATACAGTTGCGAAGAGAGTAGGGCAGTCGATTCAGAAGGATCTGAAGGCGATCGGAATCGAGATGAAGATTTCAACTCAGGAATGGTCCTACGTTAATCAGGATGTCGTAGATGGGAATTTCGATATAGCGTATCTGGGACTCGGCTGGTCAGAACCGTTCCTGCTGATGGATAATTTCTGCATGAGACAGGAGAAGGAAAAAGACATGGTTTCCAATCTCGATCCTAAGGGTCAGAAGGCTCTGATCCAGAAAGCCAGAGAGACTGTGGACTATGAGGCCCGTACTCCGATCATCACCCAGCTGCAGAAGAAGCTTTTCGATTACAAGACCATTATTCCGCTTTTGGCTGAAAACAATTACCGCTGCTGGAGATCTGAGATCAAGGGAGTGGTATGGGCTACGAACGGCGACTTCTACCTTAATGATGTCAAGACAGACAAGAACGGCAACTTCAGGAATGTCAAATAGTTAATACAGATGAACGATATCACCGCCTGATTTGTAATCAGGCGGTGAACCGCGCAATGAATTCAGGAGGTTTGTTTGAATGAAAGTATTTATCAGCGTTGATATAGAGGGCGTCACCGGCGTCACAAGCTGGAAGGAAACGGAAAAAGGAAACGAGGAGTACGACCGTGCGGCTGTCCAGATGAAAAAAGAAGCACTGGCAGCCTGCCAGGGCGCGCTTGACGCCGGGGCGGATGAGATATGGGTAAAGGACTCCCATGATACCGGAAGAAATCTGTGGATTGACGAATTTCCGGAGCAGGTCAGACTGATCCGCGGATGGATGTATACACCGGATTCCATGGTGGCGGGAGTTGACGGAAGCTTCGATGCGGCCCTGTGCGTGGGCTATCATTCCGCCGGAGGAACAGGAGGCAATCCCCTGTCACATACGATGACTTCGGACGGGTTGTTCTGGACGAAACTGAACGGTGAATATATGTCTGAGCTGATGCTCCATACGCTTGTCTGCGCCGGGTACGGGGTTCCGATGATTTTTGTCAGCGGTGATGAAGAACTCTGTGACACTTCAAAGGAACAGATCCCCGGTCTGCTCACAGTGCCGACAAAGAAAGGTATCGGCGGCGCAACGATCAACCGCAATCCTCAGGTTGTGTGCCGGGAGATCCGGGAGACTGTGAAGCGGGCTTTGGGAATGGATCATACGCTGATCAACACGAACCGGGATTTCAGGCTGGAGGTCTGCTACCGTCAGCATCCGGACGCTCTGAAGGCCAGCCATTACCCCGGAGCGAAGCTTGAGGATCCCTTTACCGTGAGCTTTGAAACGGACTGCCTCAGGGATCTGCTCACCGCGTTTTATCTGATTCATTAAAGGGAAGGAAATGTGTGGCAGCAGCATATGAGAATTGATTTTACCAAGATGCAGGGTGCCGGAAACGATTTCATTCTGATTGACAACCGGGACGGAAGATTCCCGGAGACACTCTGCCCCCGGATCGCGAAACAGCTCTGCCGCCGGAGATTTTCTGTCGGGGCGGACGGTATGATGTTTGTAGAACGCCCGCGGGAAAACGGCGATTATCGTATGGTTTTCTATAATTCTGACGGAAGTCCGGGCGAAATGTGCGGAAACGGAGCGCGATGTGTTGCCCGGTACGGCTATGAGCACGGCCTGGCCGGTGAGACGCAGAATATCGAGACGACGGCCGGCCTTGTGCGGGGGCGGAGGATCGATGAGGAACGATATCGCATTCGGCTGAACGATGTGAGCGTCATGAAACTGGGAGTGAAACCGGAAACCGAGGCGGGGGCCGAAGACGGGGTCATTTTCTGCGATTATGTCGAGCTCGGGAATCCCGGAATTCCCCATGCGGTCGTTGAGGTCCCCGGTCGGGAAATGCTTGCTCCCGAAAGCCTGAGGAAGACTGCGGAGGCAATTCGCCATTCTCCGGCGTTTCCCAGGGGCGCAAATGTTAATTTTTACTTCGCAGGCGACGACGGGACGGTGGAGGAACTGACATTTGAGCGCGGAGTGGAAGATTTTACTTATGCGTGCGGTACGGGAACCGGATCGGTGGCAGCGGTACTGACGAAACGCGGACGGATCGGAGAGGGAACAGTTCGTTTTCATATGCCCGGCGGATTTCTGGACATAGAGGTCTGCAAAGACCGTCAGACAGATAAAATTACAGATTTGTATCTTACCGGAAGTGCTGTGATTGTAGCGGAAGGAACGGCAATCTTCTGATTCCCTCAGAAGGATGACAGAACTGCTCGATGCGTTTATCGCAGAGCAGTTTTTTTCAATGAGGGAATTTTTTTGACCAAATTATTCAGATAATTTGCATTCCGAAATGATCGGTTGTAGAATAAAAGATAACGGCGGGCTATTCCCGCACAGAAAATGATATCGGCCGCTGTCGGATAACAGGCAGACGGCGATGGCGCAGCCGAGCAGCGCAGCCGGATTTCGCATAAAAAATAGTCAGGGTACGGAAAGTATATGGAACAGCAGGAGATCATCAGACACATTCGCTTGGTCAGCAGAATGATGGACCAGATCAATTACGGAATCGTTTACGTGGATCGTGAGAAACGGATTCAGGTTTGTAATGACAAAGCAAAGGGATTCACGGGTATTATGTTTGACGCACCTTTTTCCCACGATGAAGGGGTGATCAGCGAGGGCGACATCGTGATTATCGCGGACAACAGCGTGGGAGAGGATGACGGCGGTCTATGCAGCGAGGATTTGCAGAGTCTGAATATTCATGACGGCGGAATCAGCCAGGGAGATATTCTCTTGGCGGTTGGTGTATATCGGAATGCTGAGATCGAGCCGGCATACAAATATGTACACCAGCATCATCTGGCGATGCCGGTGCGGCTACAGGAAAATTATCTGGGGTTCAAAATCTGCGCAGAGGTGGATACGGAACGCAGGATTACAGCGATTACGGTGAATGACGTGGTTCACGAGCTCGAATTTTTTTCCAGTGTCGGCAACATCGTTGTCGTGGACGGGAAATATGGGAACATCAAGTTCTTTCAGGCAAAGGGATACAGCGTGCGTAACGAGGATCTCGCAAATATCCTGAGAGGGCAGCCTTTTCAGAGTAAAGGGGGAACCTCGTATGAAATCGATGTCACGGGACGCCCCTATTTGGATTTCTTTGATGAGTCGCCCCTGACGGAGAAGATGTTCCGCGCCCTGGAAGGAGAACCGATCTCTGTCCGCAATACGATACAGGAGATTAATAAGAGACCGTTTATCTGTACGATTCTGACGGCGGAGGAAGAGGAAACCGGACGGATCTTCGGCGTTATGCTTCTGATTCAGGCGGTGGACAGTCTGGAGGCGCTGGTAGAGGAGAAGAACAGGCTGATTGAGCAACTGGAAAACGTCGGAAACAAGGAAACCCGGCGTCAGGATTTTCATGTGCCTGAGGAGGCGGTGAGAAGTTTTGTCGGCAACAGTTCCAAGGCAGAGGAGACAAAGTATCTTGCTTATAAAGCTTCCCAGAACCGGTTTAATACATTGATTACAGGAGAGAGCGGAACTGGGAAGTCGATTCTTGCCCGTGCGATTCACCGGATGGGAATGCCGGAAGCTCCTTTTGTGGAGGTGAACTGTAATGCAATTGCGCCGTCTCTTTTCGAGAGCGAACTGTTCGGGTATGTCGGAGGAGCCTTTACGGGCGCGCGGAGCGAGGGAAAGAAAGGGTTCTTTGAGGAGGCTGACGGCGGAACGATTTTTCTGGACGAAATCGGAGATATCCCGCTGACGATTCAGGTCAAGCTTCTGCATGTGCTGCAGAACAAGATTATTTACAAGGTGGGATCCTCGAAGCCGGTCAAGGTAGACGTCAGGGTGATCGCCGCCACGAATCAGAATCTGGAAGAGGAGGTTCGCAGAGGGACTTTCCGTCAGGATCTGTATTACAGAATCAATGTTTTTCAGATTCAGATCCCGCCGCTGAGAGAACGGCAGTCCGATCTGTATCTGCTGATCAATCAGATTCTGGAGACTACATGCAGGCGTTACGGCCTGCCGCCCAAGAAATTTTCCAGTGACGCCTTGAAAGTGATGTTGGCGTACAACTGGCCGGGCAATGTCCGGGAACTGGAGAATGTAGTAGAGCGGGCGGCGATGCTCTGCGATTCGAATATAATCTACAGCGAATACCTGTCTGTCGGCAGCGGGGACACCCCCACCTCCATGAAGGAACTTCTGGCCAGAGAAGAGGCAAGAATACTCGAGTCCACATTAATTCGCTGTAACGGCGATAAAAACAGGGCGATGAAGGAGCTGGGGATGTCTCGAAGCGTTTTCTACGACCGTCTGAAGCAATACGGACAGGAATAAATCCGGTTACTCGTCGAAAGCGTAGTCAGAATAAGGCGCCGGTTCTACAGTATGGTCATAAAAATGCCACCATTCCCCCTCGTAAGGGGTGAACCCGCATTGAACCATTACATTTCGTAGGAGCTCGGCGTTCCGACGAGCCTCGCCGTGAGTTTCCGGACAGTCCAGCCTTGCCCGCGGAGAGAAATCGTCGAATTCGCTGGGCATGACTGCGTTTCTGCCGTCGGGATCAGTCAGCGTCACATCGACGCACTGACCGTTCATATGGGAATTCTTGAATTCCTGTATTGTGGACATATCAGGCGGACGGGCTACAAAATTGTTGTCCGGACAGAGATTCCAGAACTTTTGCTGTGCACTTACCGGGCGATAAGCGTCCCAGATTTTCAGACCGAAGCCATGGCGTTTCAGCAGATCCTTTGCCTGGATGAGCCTATGTGCCGTAGATTCGTCAACATAGCATTCCCTGAAGTCATACACGACTTCGCCGGTGAAATTGTCCGGCGTTGAGTATCGGAGATCGATGAAAAAGTCATCGTCGAGATCCTTCAGCCGAACTAGATTTCCGTATTTTCTTATCATGATACTGATACCTCCCTGCCCGTATATCATGCAAGGAGCATGCCGCTGGCACGGACTTTGCTTTATATATCTCATATACAAAGAAATATCATCGAGGAGGGACACATAGATATGGACACGAGAGAAATGAAATTACTGGACATGCATTGCGACACGTTAATTGAATGCTGGCGCCATGATGATCGGACGATGCGTCATGGACCGGGCCATCTGAGTCTGGATCTTATGCTGCAGAATCACGGAATGGCTCAATTCTTCGCAATTTATCTGTCGCGTATTGAGATGCAGACGATGGAGCCTTATGAGATATTTCAGAAGGTGTACGATAACTATCGTATGGAAATGAGCAGGAACACAGATGTGATCCGCAGCGCCTTCAGCGCGGAAGATATTGAAAAGAATGCCTCGGAAGGCTTCCTGTCCGCTTTCCTGACTATTGAGGACGGCGTTTTCATCGGAGACCATATGGAACGCCTCCGGGAAGTGTATGACAAAGGCGTGCGTCTGATCACGCTGATCTGGGGATTTCCGAACACCGTGGGATATCCCTGCAGCGATGATCCGGAGGAAAATGCCAGAGGGCTTACTGAATTCGGAATGCAGGTGATAGAGGAAATGAACCGGATCGGGCTTATTATCGACGTTTCTCATATGTCGGAGGGAGGCTTCTACGATGTGGCGAAATACAGTAAAAAGCCGTTTATGGCAACGCATTCCTGCGCGAAGGCTCTGTGTGGGCACAAAAGAAATCTGACCGATGATCAGCTCAGAGTAATCGGCGAAACCGGGAGCGTTGTCGGCGTGAATTTTGAGTCTTCTTTCCTGAAAGACGGGTCGAGTTATGCGACAGTAGAACAGATTATGCGGCATCTGGATTACATGGTGAACAAAGCGGGCATCGATCATGTAGGGTTCGGTTCGGATTTCGACGGAATCGACAGCGCCGGGGAACTGAAGGATTACTCAGGATACAGCCGGGTTCTTGCGGAAATGGAGAAAAAATACACTGATGATGAGATTGACAAGCTGACTCATCTGAATGTACTGGCGACGATGAGAAGCATCATCGGATAGGAGGATGATTCACATGATGGATTTTTTCAATATGATTCATGACAGCATAGGCTGGAAAATCGTAGGGATCGCACTGATCGTATGGGCTTTCTACACGCTTCTGAGACATCCTGACCGCGTGCTGATCGATTCGATTATGCACAAAAAGGTGACGGAATATGAAGAGGAACAGAGGCAGAAGAAAGCAGCCTTGTATGAAACAAAGAACGGCGGAACTCCGGAGGAATTCAGTGACCTGAGTTAATGAAAATGGAAGAAAAGACGCCCCGCACGCTGATTATGCGGCGGCGTCTTTTTGATTGTGCACCATGTGTGCGCCATAGGCGTTATTCTGCGGTATCAGCGTCATCAAACAGATCCTCATTATGGAGATCTGTGAGAAGCCCGTTTATGCCCGATTCAATGGTGCGGAACTGTTTCTTTGTAATAGTCGCCGGGTAATATTCCACACTTCGGCCGTCCTTCAGCTGAAATTGTACGCGTGCGCCCCTGAGACTGTCTTTTTCCGGATCCAGCTGATTTCCGGAGCCGTCACAGAGATTCACAGACTCCAGTTCATGGAGATCAAATACAGAATTTCCACCGTGTCTGACATCGGTGTCGGGAACGATGACCTGATTCTTTCTGACTTCAAAGCCTGCAGAAACCACCCGCATCATGATCAGCACAGAAAACAGAAGGAACGTGCCGAAGAAGATAAAGGGCAGCAGCCAGATGCGACCGTCTCCGTTCAGGATACGGCCGAGAGAGAATGCGGTGATTCCCGTATTTGCGGCCATGATGAGGGCACTGAGCAGCAGCCCTTTTTTGTTGATCACATTAAATTTTTTATTCATGTCAGGATTTCCTTCTCAGTGATTCGACATCAGAACGATAACGGTATACAGCGGGGTGCGGCAGTTCAGGATTATGCAGATCGCCAGGAATCCGTAAACGATTCCCAGAATGTTGTGGATCTTCCCGTATCCGGGCATCACTTTATATGTCTTTGTTATATGAGCTCCCTGACTTGACAGATATCGAAGAAACTTGTCAAAAGCTACAACCTCGATCACGCCGCCGCGGAAGAAGGGAATATAAAAGCAGGCCTGTTTTTTGTCTGTGACCGGACCGCGATACAGCCAGGCACCTCTGGGATCGCAGACAACGTTAGAAATGTCTTCCAGTGAAACGCTGCGCTCTCTGCGCAGCAGACCGTTCCGATAGGTCAGTGTGCTTCTGGTGTAGGTCAGATGGAAGAAGCGGTGCTGAAAGAACAGGCATCCCAGGCACAAGTAGACAAGAAGATATATTCCGAAGGTGAGAGGATAGTTGAAGCGGTCGTAATATTTATCGATATGGAAGACCATGATCTGGATGATAACGATCAGATAGAGCGTTGCCAGCAGCCCGATCGTGATAAACAGAAATTGTCTCGCCAGTGTGATGAATGTATAGTCGATTTTTCTCATAACAGAACCTCTGAACAGATAATCATGTGCAGTATCGTATCGGTATCATTTTACTACAACAGGACATAAATGCAAATAATATACCACGGGTGGGAAGCAGATTCATGTGACACAGAGACCTTTTTTGACAGGGTGTCCTGAAAACAGGATTATGTGTCCTAAATGTAGGACGGAATTATCGGAATTTTCGACATACGAACCGGCACACCAAAAGGAAATCAAGGGGCGGTTTCTTATTGTTTAGGGTGCATCTTAAACGTGGAATGATTCATGGCATGGAATTTGCGGACAACGCAGTGGTAGAGTTGTATTGTCGGAAAGGAGGCTATTTCGGAATCTGATCAAAAAGGACCGCGAGGAGGCGGTCGAGACGGAATTTTAAAAGTTCAATTTTGATTTATCTTAGTTTATTAGACAGGAGGATACTGACTTATGATGAATTATATCTGGGCAGGTCTCGTAGTCATCGCTGTCATCGCCGGCGGCGTTACGGGGACTATGAACGACGTGCTGAACAATCTGTTTGACTTCGCGCAGACAGCAGTTGACATCTCCCTGGGACTGATCGGAATCATGGCGTTTTTCTGCGGTCTCATGAGAGTTATGGAGAAGGCCGGCATGTGCGAGGCGCTTGGTAAGGCGATCTCACCGGTCATGCGGCTACTGTTCCCGGAGGTCCCGGCGGATCATCCGGCAAACTCGATCATGGCGATCTATTTTGCGGCAAATATCCTGGGAATCGGTAATGCGGCAACGCCGTTCGGTCTGAGATCCATGCAGGAACTGCAGACATTGAATAAGACAAAGGATATTGCCAGTGACGCACAGGCAATGCTTCTGGCGGTTGCAACGACGTCGATCACACTGATCCCTGTTACAGCGATTGCATTCCGTGCAAAGATCCAGACGGAAGGCGCAGCCGAAATCGTGGTACCGGTAATCATTGCTACGACGATTTCTACAGTCACCGGAATCTTCTTCACCATTATCTTTGGAAAGACGAAGAGATGGAACTACCAGGCGTGTATTGACAGAGAAATCGCGGCGGGAACGATTCAGATCAACGAGAATTATATCGGGCCGGATCCCATCGTGCTGCCGGATGACTACGTTTCTGCGGAAGACAGAGATGAAAGCTATGTCGCCAAAGTAGAAAAGGCGGTTGAGGAAGAGCAGAAAGAGGCTAAAGAGGAGAAATAAGGAGGGAACAAAATGACACATGTATTTGAAGTAATATCGACCTGGGCAATCCCAGTCGTCATCGCATTTGTTGCCTTCTGGGCAATGTTTGTGAAGCGGGTTCCGGTCTATTCGGAATTCACGGAGGGTGCCAAAGACGGCTTCACCACAGCCGTTATGATTATTCCATATCTGGTGACCATGTTATGCGCCATCGGTATGTTCCGGGCGTCGGGCGCAATGGACTGGTTATGTGACATCCTCAATCCTGTTACCAGTTTGATCGGTCTTCCTGGAGAGGTTCTGCCGATGGCAATTATGAGATCCTTCTCCGGAGGAGGTGCAGAGGGTATGATGGTTGACCTGCTGAAGCAATACGGTACTCAGTCACAGATCGGACGAATCGCTTCGGTCGCTCTGGGATCCACGGAAACTACATTCTATGTAGTAGCAGTTTACTTCGGCTCTGTCGGCATTTCCAAGACCAGACAGGCGATCGCAGCAGGACTGCTGGGCGACTTGGCATCCCTGATCGCAGCCACAGTTATCGTAAATATCATGTGGTTCTAAACTTCGGAATCTGGAGAAAAATATGAAATATCCGAACAAACTTAATCCCGGAGATACTGTGGGCATTATCTGCCCCAGTTCTCCGATCAGTGAAGAACGGCTTGCGCAGTGTGCTGCCGTAATGGAAAAGCTGGGATATCATGTAATTGCATCCGACAACAATACAACCAATATCGGAGGGTATCTTGCTGATTCGGGAGAGGCTCGTGCCCGGGAACTGCATAAAATGTTTGAAAATCCGGAAATCAGAGCGATTTTCTGTATCCGGGGCGGTGACGGCGGAAACAGGGTGATGGAATATCTGGATGCTGAGCTGATCAGACGAAATCCCAAAATTTTTGTCGGATACAGTGATATTACGAATTTCCATGCGTTTCTGACACAGAAATGCGGCATGGTTACGTTCCATGGGCCGATGGTTTCCTCGAATATTGTGGATGATTTCGACCCGGAAACCAGCGCCAGTCTGTTTCAGGCAATCAATGCAGACCTTGACTATGATTTCAGTAATCCGGCGGGATATGATATCAAAGTATTACAGCCTGGGAAGGCCAGAGGAATGCTGACTGGAGGAAATCTGGCTGTGATGATGGCAGGAATCGGAACGCCGTATGAAATTGATGTGAAAGACAGAATTCTCTTCATTGAAGAGGTTCATGAGAGCATGGCGCATATTGACCGGATGCTGTTTCACCTGAGAAACAGCGGAAAACTGGAGGCGGCGAACGGTATTATTCTGGGGCAGTTTACAAATTGTGAGAATGAGGATGTGCCGGAATACGGAGTTTTGGAGATTATGCGAGAAGCCTTAGACGGCATCGACACGCCGGTCCTGTACAATATTCAGACGGGACACGGGAATCCGATGATGACCATCCCCTTTGGTGCAGAATGTTCGTTCGACACAGAGACGAAAAAGATTCACTTCAGCGTAGAAAGGGAATGACAAGAGATGTATGTGCAACAGGAGGTGTAAATGATAAAAGAAGTAAAGAACAATGTACTGTACTTTGACGGATGTAATACTGTGGAACTGGCGAAAAAGTACGGGACGCCGCTTTATGTCTATTCTGAGTCGGATATACACGCCCGAATCAGAGAACTGAAGGAAACCTTTCTTGATCGATATCCCGGAGCCAGAGTAGCGTATGCTGGGAAAGCATTCCTTCCTCTGTCGATGGCGAGAATCATCAGAGATGAGGACATATGCGTAGACGTAGTATCGGGAGGAGAACTGTATACCGCACTGAAAGCGGGCGTTCCGGCGGAACACATTGAATTCAATGGAAATAACAAGCTGCGGAATGAGCTGGAGATGGCAGTGGAAAGTGAGATTGGCAGAATCATCGTCGACGGACTTCAGGAAATGAATGTCATCGAGGAAATCTGCAGAGCGAAGGGAAAGACTGCCCGCATCCTGATCCGGATTACGCCGAACGTCAAGGTCAGTTCCCATGACTACATCGTGACCGGAAAGAAGGACTCTAAATTCGGAATTCCTCAGGATGACGACATTCTGATGCCGCTGATTCGTCAGGCAATTGAATCTCCGGTTCTGGATTTCTACGGAATTCACTTTCATATCGGTTCGCAGCTCTTTGAAAATGAGTTCCATTTGGAGGCGACGCAGGTCGCACTGGAACTCGTGAAAAAGATTAAAGAAAAATTCGGCTATGACATCCGGGAAATCAATGTAGGAGGCGGTTTTGGCGCAACTTACACCGATGAAGAACGTAAACCGTATTCCTATTTCCTCGATCCCATCATGGAGAAGGTGACAGACTACTGCGGAAAAAATAACCTGGTTAAGCCGGCAATCGCAATTGAACCCGGACGCAGTGTTGTTGCGGAGGCAGGAATTACGCTGTATACTGTAGGTGCAATCAAAGAAATTCCGGGAGTCAGGAAGTATGTCGCCGTTGACGGGGGAATGACTGACAATATCCGGCCTGCACTGTATCAGGCAGTATATACAGGCGTCGTTGCGAACAGAGCAAACGAACCGAAAAAGGATACGTACACGATTTGCGGTAAATGCTGTGAATCCGGCGATATCGTGATAAAAGATCTGAAGGGGGCCGCTCCGCAGACCGGTGATATCTTTGTGGTATTCTCTACAGGGGCTTACGGCTATTCCATGGCGAGCAACTATAACAAAAATACAATTCCGGGGGTTGTATTCGTTCGGGAGGGTAGAGACCGTCTCGTGGTGAAGGCACAGAGTTACGAGGATATGATTTCCAGAGAGATATAAAGGAGAGCAGAGTACATGAGCAGATTTGTACGGAAAACAAAAGGCTATGATATTAAACAGGTGTTTGCTGATGAAAATTTTTCGTCCTGTCCGATCTGTGGAACAGGGACGCCGGAATGGCTCACCTCGTATAAATACCGGGGCCTGCTCAAATACTATCTGTTCAAGTGCAGCCACTGCGCCAGTGTTTTGTCAATCTCCGAAGCGGACGCTACCGGCTGGTCTTATACCAATGCATCGGTTTACGGCAAAATGAAGAGTAAGGATGGAAAGGAAGCCAGAACCAACTATATCCGTGTAGAAGAGATTGGCCTGGATATCCGCGATCCGTTGCTGCTGCGGCTGGAAAAGAGAGAGATTCCTATGGAGGAACTGAAAAACTATCGAAAAACCATAGAATGAGATGAATTTCTCAGTCCCATAACAACAAGAAAGCCGCTGTCGGATGACGGCGGCTTTTCCGTGAACAAAAATATTCGGGCGAGTTTCCAGAAACCGCCCGTAACCTCTCCCGGAACCGTCCGGATTTCAGGATGAAGGATATCAGAATCCGGACACCGGTGCATTTTCTTTGTCGCCGCGGGAAAGGAATAATCGCAAAATTTGAAGTATTTCAACCGGTGTCTTCTTGTGACGGCAACTCGGCATGATAAATGCTATGTATAAAAATATGTCAAAATGGTTACTGCCCAGAGTTACACAGAAACGGAGGAAGTGATGAAAAGAAAATTAAGCTGTATCTTTCTGAGTCTTGCGCTGATGATTACCATGAGCGCGGGGCTGACCGGTACCGCCTATGCAGCGGACCAGGGAAACCGGGTGAACTACAAGGTCTCGGTCGACGGCAAGGATTATACTGTCAAAGGATATAATGCGTCCTATACCTATAATACTTACGTTTCTCTGCGGGATCTCTGTGCGTCTCTGAACGGAACGTCAAAAAACATGAGCATGGAAAAAGTTGACGCGGAGGATCCTGAGGATGTTCAGTGGAATATCACGACCGGAAAGGATTACGCTCCCGTCGGGACAGAAAACAAACCGTTTGAAAGTGTGTATAAGGGCAGCTATGAGAACGACGATGTCGTGCTGGAAGCAGCCATATTTAACATTGACGGGAAAAAGCGGCAATACCGGATTTATTATCCGAAAACAGACAGCGGAGAGGCTACGGATGATCCGTATATGAAGCTGGTGGATCTCGGTCTGGTTTTCGGGATCAATGTCGATTATACCGATTATGACAGACTGACCGTCAATACAAAATCGAATTTCTCGGTGGATATGAAAAAACTGGAAGAAGATGAATATTTCCATGATCTTGACGGTGTTTATCTGGGAAATGCGACGACCGGGGAAAAGCTGTACTCCTGGGATGCGGATCATCAGACCGAAATCGCCAGCACCTCCAAGCTGATGACATTCCTTCTGGTCGAGGAGGCGATTCGGGACGGTAAGATCTCTTTGGACACCAGATACTCCATATCAGAGCATACAATGGAGGAGGCGAAATCAGAAGACAGCACCGGAATCTGCCGTAATAACTGGAAGACGGGAAAAGAAGTGACGGTACAGGATCTGATTGCGGGGATGCTGCTCCCGTCTGCAAATGAATGCGCAACGGCGCTTTCTGAAGTCGTGGCAGGGGCGTATGGCTGCAAAACCGATTTGGAAGCGAATTTTGTCAAAATGATGAACCGGAGAGCGAAAGAACTTGGACTGACCTCCGCGAAATTCATTAATCCCCACGGTCTTCCTCAGTATGTGAAGAGTCAGACTACCGGCAAACGGCAGAACAAGATGAGTGCCGGCGATATGTTCCGGCTGACCAGTTATCTGATCCAGAACTACAGGGCGCAGCTGACTTCATTTACGACGAAGGAACAGATTGAGGTACCCTCATTCGGTGAAGACGTATACGCCACTTCAACCTATCGCACTCTGATCTGGAACATGGGTGTGATCGGACTGAAGACCGGCACCACGAACCGTTCCGGCGCCTGCATCGTCACTGCGATCGACATCCCGTATAAGGGGCGGACGCAGACAGTCGTATCGGTTGTGTTCGGCGCGGAGAATAATATGCAGCGCTATGAGGCCAGCAATATGCTGCTGAAATATGCACAGCAATACTATGAGAAGAAAGCTCTCGAGCCGTCGCTGCCGGAAATTTCCGTAGAACAAAAGGAAGTTCAGAAGACCGGAATCAGGCTGACTGCAGCGGCGAAGAAGAAGGCCGTCCGGCTGAAATGGAAAAAGCGGGGTTCCGCAAAGCTTACGGGATACTATGTCTATAAGGCGACAAAGAAAAACGGAAAGTATAAGAAAGTCGCGACAACAAAAAAGACCGCTTATACAGTGAAAAAACTGAAATCCGGGAAAAAGGTTTACTACAAAGTAAGGGGCTACAAAAAAATCAACGGGAAGATCATCTTGACGAAATGGTCCAATGTTGTGAAGAAGGCAGCGAAATAGCTGTCAACACGGGGTTACCCGTTCGTCGGCGAAATTCGATGCAATCCCGTAGCAACGTATAGGGTATAACTGTCGGGGAGTGTTGTCGCATCCAGGGCGGTGAGCTCCCTGACTTTTTTACGGGGTACTTTTGCATGGCGCTGATAAACTATTAATGGAAAACGACAGCCGCCCGGCACATCACACCGGACGGCTGTCACTGCAGGAGCAAATAATGCGGGCGCTGTCTCAGTACTTCACGCATTTGAACTTATTGGCCTTCGCATATTTATGGGCGGCGCTGCCTTTTTTGCCGTAGATCTTGAAGCCGGGTCTCTTTACAACTATGTCGATGGTGGTATTTTCTTCTTTGACCACGGTATACGTGATTCCTTCGTGTTCGACTGTCTCGGGCACGATCAGCTCTCTGTCATCGCCGCGATAACTGTCCAGCCGGACGCTGTGATCGGACGTATTGATAATCGTATATATACAATTATCACTCATAAAGGACGTTTCGTCTTCCGCCATAGCCTTTTCGCCCATCACCGGCATCAGTGCCAGCATGAGCACCAGGGCCAGAATGATGGTCAGACCCTGTGCGGCAGTGTGTTTCAATCCATTCTTTTTCATGATATTTTCCTCCTCCGGATCTCAGTCCGTTTTTCGAAAGTACCCGAAGGGTACTTTGGTACTTCGCGTATGAAGGCGCACCTCGGAGAATTGGTTTTTGTTGCCCGGGGGCCAAAGGGAAAGTATAATAGTAATACAGATGAATTTCTCAGAGGAGTAAGTGTATAGAAAAGATGAATGAAGAGATGGATGATTCAACTGTCGCAAAATTTGCGACAGTGCAGAATGAAGACGGCGGAGAAGTTACACGAAATGTGAAATATGTAATCTGCATATGATCACCAGAATATTGAAAGACTGAAAAGAATGAGGCTGTTTATATATTGACAGTATGATCTTTTGTACCCGACGATATAAGGAGGAACCGGCATGCGGCATAATATGGCGAAGCACAGCAGACCCGGCACCCTGGAGATGCCGACGAAGAAACTCACGGAGAAATTCAATGAATTTCAGGAAAATGCGAAGGAAATCCTGAAGGATGAGAACAGGATCGAGGATCTTCTGCTGCAGGCGCGGCAGAAACTGAAGGAACTGCCTGCTGGCGGAGACAAACTGGCGTACATACCGGAACTCATCCTGATGATTCACAGCTTTGTGCGAGGGGAATACACGGCGATTTCCATGCCGCATCTGGTTGCGATTGTGGCGGCGCTTATTTATTTTGTGACTCCCCTTGATGTAATTCCGGATACTGTTCCCGGCGCAGGTCTTCTGGACGATGCGGTTGTGGCGGGCGCCGTGGTGAAGTGGTGTCAGGACGATATCGACAAATTTATGATATGGCTGGAAAATAAGCGTAAATAACGGCGCAGACCGTATGACGGAGCTGCCTGTGCGGACCGGTCGCGGATCATATGACAGGGTCGACGTCTGTGCAGTGCGCCTCGCTGAACCCGGCGCACAGGTCCGATTTACACCAAATTTACATTTTTTTTACGGTAGGCATAGTTTTGTTGCGGAATTTATTGTAGAATAAGGTGGAGTTATTTTTCAGGAGCATTAAGCATTGAACACTAGAGTTAAGGAAAAGATTATGAGAACACCAGAAGAATTACTTACAACCCCCAGCAATTTCGGCAACATTGGTCTTGTGGCGACGGAGGGCGCGGAAGAACTGGCGAAGATGGTCGACGCCTATCTGCGCCGCTGGACAGGAGAGAATGCTGAATCATATCTGGTCAGCAGCAAATGTCCCCGCTTTTCATCCGGCGACGCCAAGGGCATGATCAACGAAACAGTGCGCGGACGCGATCTCTATGTCTTTGTTGACGTCGGCAATTACGGATGCACTTACGACCTGTTTGGTTATGTCAATCATATGTCTCCGGACGATCATTACCAGGACATGAAGCGGCTGATTCAGGCGGCGGCCGGAAAGGCGCACAGAATTTCCGTCATCATGCCGATTCTGTACGGGGGACGCCAGCACAAAAGAAGTTTCCGCGAGTCGCTGGACTGCGCCTGCATGCTGCAGGAACTTCAGACCATGGGCGTGACAAACCTGATCTGCTTTGACGCCCACGCCCCGATGATCCAGAACGCGGTGCCCCTGATGGGATTTGACAATATCATTCCGTATTATCAGGTGCTGAAAAAGCTGAAACGGACCTTTCCCGACCTGAAATGCCGCAAGGAAAAGTTCATGATGGTCAGCCCCGACGAAGGTGCGATGAACCGGAACATGTATTATTCCTCTGTTCTGGGCGTGGACCTGGGGATGTTCTACAAACGACGGGATTACGCAACTATGGTGAACGGACATAATCCCATCGTCGCCCATGAATATCTGGGCGCGTCAGTGGAGGGGAAGGACATTTTCATCACCGATGATATCATTTCCTCCGGCGAATCCATGCTGGACATTGCCTATGAGCTGAAGCGCAGAAAGGCCGGCAACATTTACTGCTATGCGACCTACGGTCTCTTTACCAACGGACTTGCGGAGTTTGACAAAGCCTATGAAGAGGGCGTAATCAAGGGCATTCTCTGCACGAACCTGACTTATCGCAAGCCGGAGCTTGTGAACAAAGAGTGGTTCTACGAGGTGGACGTCTCCAAATATGTGTCCTACCTCATTGCGGCGCTGAACGGTGATATCTCCGTCAGCGATATTATCGATCCCAGAACGAAAATCGCTGCACTGCTGAAGGAGTAACGCAGCCGAAGAGACTTTATCGGCCGGAGAAACTGTGCCTGCCGGAGAGACTGTGCCGATTGGAGAAACTCCACCGACCGGAGAGACTGTGTCGACTTGCGGGTGCTTTATTTGTGCAATCGGAAACGGGCATCCGCCGGCAAACCGGCGAAACTGAGTGACAAACCCGCAGAGATAGGCATTAAATAAATCGAAACAAACCGAGGGCGGATTCCGAAAAAGAGAGTCCGCTCTTTTCATGCGCCGTGAAAAATGGTACAATGTCTTAATCAAAGGGAGGAATGGATATGTGGAGATCCAGAAAGAGCAAGGGCGACAGCCCGGCGGATCAGACACGGGTCTATCGCCGGGGGAGTTTTGAACAGGAAAACCATCGCCGCCGGTTCGCCGATGACGATTCGGGCGCAGGCGAGGACTTTGTTCCCCGCAACGCACGACGAGCGGAGGAGCCGGAAGAACCAATTTACAATTCTTACGAGGAATATCTGAAAGCGCACCAATGGCGGCGCAGCGACGATGAGATCGATCCGGCCGGTGCTGATTCCCGGCACGGCAGTACCGGAGAGAGCGGTATCAAAGAGCCGTCCTTCGGCGACGGCGATTTCGGCATGCCGGAATTCAGAGACGGCGTTCGTTCCCATGGGGCGAGACATTCCGCTGAATCCGGTCTGCTCGGTCTGACTGCCCTGCTGCGTGATAAATATGGCGAGGCTACAGACCGGATTCGTGCACTGCCCGGAGTCCTGCTGCGTTACCTGCACATCGGTTCCGGCTATACAGGCAAGCACTCGGACGAAAAAGAACGCGAGTTTGTAGCCTTTGAGGATTTGGATTTCTGGTCCAGATTCGACAGAAAAAATAGGAATTCTCAATCCGGCAGAATGACGCAGACCTCCTGGAATGCATGGGAGCCGGAGCCTAGGGGAAATGCCTGCGATGAATGGAATGCCGAGTCTCCGGAGAATGCTTATGACGAGTGGAATCAGGAGTCTCCGGAGAATGCTTATGACGAGTGGAATCAGGAATCTCGGGAGAATGCCTACGATGAATGGAATGCCGAGTCTCCGGAGGATGCTTATGACGGGTGGGTATCGGAGACTAGGGGAAATGCCTACGATGAATGGAATCCGGAGCCATGGGACGATTCGTGGAATCATCAGCCCGCCGAATCATCCCGAAGTGCATGGGAATCCCGAGAACCCGCGCATCGGGAACCGCCACGTTCCGGCCGAAAACTGCGGACGCAAAGAACCGGACGCAGACTGCGCCCCAGGCAGATCTTGATGATTGCGCTGCTTATCGTAATTGCGTGGGCGGCTCTGCTGGGAATCAGCATGAAGAACGGAGCCTCTTTTCTGGACGGGAATTCCGCGATGGTGGAAACAGCCCGACAGGAGCTGGGGAATGAGGGCGGCGAAAAGTTCTGGAGTTGGTACGGGTTTGATTCCGAGGTGGACTGGTGCGCCTGTTTCGTGTCCTGGTGCGCCGATCAGAACGGATACCTTTCAGAGGGGAAGGTTCCGAAATTCTCCTACGTGCAGACGGGTCTTAACTGGTTTAAGGACAAAGAAAAATGGCGGAACGCCGGCGAAAAACCGGTGGCCGGCGACATCATCTTTTTCGACTGGAATGACAACGATGTGGCCGACCATGTGGGTATCGTTGCCGGGTACCACTTAGGCCGTGTATTCACCATCGAGGGCAACGCCTCAGGCGATATCTGCAAGCGAAAATCCTACTGGGTCTTCAGTAAATACATTATGGGGTACGGAACGCCTGAAAGCGAATAATCATAGAGTGGGCAGTGCGCGGACATGCGATCGTTTCCCGACAGCCGCATTCCGGCTGATGGTTCCCGCCGGTTGCACCTCACCCGACGACGGCCTGTGCCGGCGGCTATTTCTCCAGTTCTCCGGCCCAACGGCTGATTCCACCCATGTTGACGACGTGCTCATATCCCATTTTCTTCAGATTGTTGCAGGCCTGCCGACTGCGCGCTCCGCTGAGACAGTACACGAAAAGCGGCGTGCTGACGGGACCGAGTTTTCCGATGGAGAACTGGATATCCGGCAGCGGGATATTGACGGCGCCGGGCAGATGCCCCTGCTCGTATTCTTTTCGGTTCCGAACATCTACAAGGACGGCTCCACTCGTGTCGCGGGCTTCCTTTGCGTAATCGTTGATATCTTTTTTGCTGAACAAAATAAAATCCTCCTGTGTTTCTATCCTGCGAACTATGACGGCCGGCGCTGAGGACTGCCTGCAGCCGCCCGGCCGCTTTCGATGCCTGCGCCCGGCGGCTTTACGGCCCGGCTATCTGCCCGGCGCTCTCTGAGCTGGCCGCGTTCGGCTGGCTTTACAACTCCGCCATGTCCTCCAGACGGCCGTGTTTTTCATAATTGGTGATGCGGCTGATCTGATTGTTTTCATCCAGAAAAACCACAGACGGACGATGCCGTTCGGCTTCCTCCGGCGTCATATGGCAGTATGCCATGATGATGATTTTGTCGCCGACGCAGGCACAGCGGGCCGCCGCTCCGTTCAGGCAGAAAATTCCGGATCCTCGCCGGCCGGCGATGGTATAGGTCGAAAAACGCGCTCCGTTGTCAACGTCGACGATGTCAACGCGCTGATATTCCGCGATTCCGGCGGCATCCATCAGTTCCTCGTCGATGGTGATGCTGCCGATGTAGCCCAGCTCGGCTTGGGTGACCGTGGCCCGGTGAATCTTTCCCTTTAACATTTCAATCTGCATTGGACTGTCCCTCCTGGAATTCGATGGGCGGCTGACCCACGGTGAAGTTGTCGATCAGACGGGTGCCGCCGATGCGGACCGCCATCGCAACCAGATCGCCCTCCCGGAACGTATCGACAGGCTGCATGTTTTCGCCGTTGACCACCTCTACATACTCCACGTCCGCCATCGGCTCCGAAGCCAGTTTTTCTCTCATGGCGGCGAGCAGCGTCTCACTGCTGCGTTCGCCCTCATCGGCAATGCTCTGACCGAGACGGACCGCTCTGGAAAGAATTCGGGCTGCCCGGCGTTCGTCCGGATTCAGGTATGTGTTTCGGGAGCTCTTCGCCAGTCCGTCCGCTTCCCGCACGATAGGACATCCGATGACCTCTACATTGAAGTTCAGATCCCGCACCATGCGTCGGATGATGGCGAGCTGCTGAGCGTCCTTTTGCCCGAAAAAGATTTTGTCCGGCGTCACGGTGTTCAGCAGTTTTGTGATAACCGTGCAGACGCCGCGGAAATGAATCGGTCGCGTCTTGCCGCACAGCGTCTTGCTCAGCACGTCGATGTCCACGAAAGTGCAGAAATCGTCCGCATACATCTCAGCCGGTTCCGGGTGGAAGACCAGGTCAACGCCATGGGCCTCCAGCAGTTTGCAATCGGATTCAAAATCCCGGGGGTACGTGGCCAGGTCTTCATTAGGTCCGAACTGGATCGGGTTTACAAAGACTGAAGCGACGGTGCGGTCGCAGCTCTTGACGGAGGCGTCCATGAGCGAGGCGTGCCCCTCGTGGAGATAGCCCATGGTGGGACAAAGGCCGATGGTGAGGCCTTCGGCCTTCCAGGCCCGGACCTGCTCGCGGAGCTCGTTGATTGTGTTTACAGTGTTCATAGTTTTTTCGTCCTCTTTTCCGTTTTCTCAATGTGATTTCTGATGTGACGCGGCGCTTCGGATTCGGCGCGGCCTGCGACCGGACGTCGGTCTGCCGTTACACCTGCCGCCGCGGCAGTCTTTCGTCTGCGGCGCGGCCTGCGACCGGACGCCGGTTTGCCGTTACACCTGCCACCGCGACTAATACAATCTTGAAAGAATGTCTTCGTTTTTCATTTTGAAGGAGTGCTCCTCGTCAGGGAATGCGCCGGAGCGGACTTCGGAGATATAATCCCGGAAGGCCCGGCTCATTTCTTCTCCGATGTTGCTGAAGTGTTTGACGAACTTGGGCGTAAAGTCGTTGAACATGCCCAGCATATCCTGGTAAACGAGAATTTGTCCGTCGCACCCGTTTCCTGCTCCGATGCCGATGGTGGGGATCTTAAGTTGCTGACTGATCCTGGCGGCCAGCGGAGCGGGAACACATTCCAGGACGACAGCGAAGGCTCCGGCGTCCTCGATTTTGTGGGCGTCCTCCATCAATTGCCTCGCGGCATCGTCAGTCTTCCCCTGGACACGGTGTCCGCCGAAAGCGTTTACTGACTGCGGGGTCAGACCCAGATGTGCCATAACGGGGATTCCGGCGTCTGTCATCGCACGGATCTGGGGACATACCCGGGCTCCGCCCTCCAGTTTGACGGCCTGACCGCGGGCTTCTTTCATCAGGCGTCCCGCATTCATCAGTCCCTGTTCCACAGAAAGCTGATACGACATGAACGGCATATCCATGACAACCAGTGCGTTTTCGCAGCCCCGGGCGACGCCGGTGGAATAGCGGATCATGTCCTCCATCGTTACGGAAAGTGTGTCCGGATATCCCAGCATGGTGTTGCCGAGGGAATCGCCGATCAGCACGCCGTCGATGCCGGCCGCATCCATCAGACGTGCGGTGGAATAGTCGTAGCATGTGAGCATGGCGATCTTTTCGCCCTTTTCCTTCTTTTCACGGAACGTCATAATACTGTTTTTCATTCTGCAAATTCCTCCAAGATTTTTTCGACCGCGGTATAGTCCCGGTCGGGGTGCTTCCTCTGCGCGATGTCTGCAAGGCGCAGGGACAAAAGAGAGTACAAAACTCTGTCGCGCCGGCTGTCCAGGGACGCCAGGTGTTTCCGGACGGTTTCGGTGTCGCTCCGTTCCACAGGTCCGGTCAGGGCCTGTACCGTCCCGTCCCGCAGCAGATGCCGGACGTTGCCGAGTACCAGAGGCGTCAGCGCCGCCCGTGCGTCTTCCTCGGAAAACCCGCATTCGCCCAGCATTGAAATGCTCTGATCCAGCAGCCCGATTACCAGGTTGCTTGCCGCCGCAGCAGCGGCGTGGTAGCGGGTTTTATCCGCCGGGTCGATGAGCCGCGTCTGAAGTCCGGCTTCAGAGAGCATCCCGCGGATGCCGTCCAGATGATCTTTGTTCCCCTCAATGGTAAAAAAAACATCCGGAAGTTCCTCGTAAGCATGGTATTTATCGCTTACGGCGAACAACGGATGAACGGAATATTCGTATGCACCTGTTTTGTCAATGTCCGGGAACGCCTCGGCAGAGGTCTTCTCTCCGCTGCAGTGACAAATGTATTTCCCCCGAATCGGATGTGCCGCGATCTCTTCGTATACGGAAGTGATGCTGCTGTCAGGAACTGTCAGGAACAACACGTCGCTTTCGTGAATGAGCTCTGCGAGCGAATCGCAGGCCTTCGTGTCTGTGAACTGTGCTGCCTCACGGGCAGAATGAGTGTTGCGGCTGTAATAGCCTGTAACCTTTTTTCCATGTTCTGTGAGATACTTCCCGAGGGTAAATCCCACTTTTCCTGCTCCTATAAATCCTGTCTTCAATCAATCACCTCTTTCGGGTGACGTGATGTCCTGGCCCTTCCGGCCGGTTCGGAGTTCTTCCGGTACAGTTTCCTTCTGGAATACCGTCCATCGGTTGCAGTATAACGCTGTCGGAGGGGTTTGTAAAGAGTTTTTTTAGGCGAGGCGGAAATACATGACGAGCGGGGGAACAAAGGCGGCGAACGGGGAAAATGTGCAGTGGTGAGTGGGAAAGTAATACGGCGGCGAACGGGGAAGGACTGAACCCTCCCTGCCCCCGAAATTTCACCGGACGTTCATCTGTGAAAACCCGGAAAGCCCCTTGACGGGAGGAAAAAGATAAATTATGCTTTGTAACAGAAGAAAACGCGGAAACGCAGTTCCGCCGGCGAACCCGGCAAACTGCAGCCGCGCTGTATATATTTTGTAAAAAATGCACTGAACAGGGGGACGCAAATGGATTACGCAAAAGAGTCGCTGAAACTGCATGAGCAATGGAAGGGAAAGATTGAGGTCATTGCGAGGACGCCGGTCGAAAATGAAGAGGATCTGTCGCTGGCGTATACGCCGGGAGTGGCGCAGCCGTGCCTGGAGATTCAGAAGGATCCGCGCAGGAGCTATGAGCTGACGCGTCGCTGGAATATGTGTGCGGTTATCACGGACGGATCGGCAGTTCTGGGACTGGGGGACATCGGTCCGGAGGCGGGGATGCCGGTCATGGAGGGGAAATGTGTCCTGTTCAAGGCATTCGGCGATGTGGACGCTTTTCCGCTGTGCGTCAGAACGCAGGATGTGGATGAATTCGTCAATGCCGTTTACCTGATTTCCGGCTCCTTCGGCGGAATCAACCTGGAGGATATCGCCGCGCCGCGTTGCTTTGAAATTGAGCGGAAACTAAAGGAAAAGTGCGACATCCCTGTTTTTCATGATGATCAGCATGGGACGGCGGTTATCACACTGGCCGGCCTGACGAACGCTCTGCGGGTCACCGGCAAGAAGAAAGAGGAGGTTCGGGTTGTCACCAGCGGTGCCGGGGCGGCGGCCATCAGCATCACCCGGCTGCTTTTGTCCGCGGGATTCAGGAATATCGTTATGACGGATAGGCGCGGAGCGATTTACAAAGGCCGCCAGATCGGAATGAACTGGATTAAGGAGGAGATGGCGGAGGTCACGAATCCGGAACGGGTCAAGGGCGATCTGGCCGAGGTAATCAGGGGAGCCGACGTGTTCATCGGCGTCAGTGCTCCGGGTCTTGTCACAAAGGATATGGTGCGCTCGATGAACAAAGACGCCATTATCTTTGCCTGCGCTAATCCGACGCCGGAAATTTTTCCTGATGATGCGCGGGAAGCAGGGGCGGCCGTCATCGCAACCGGACGGTCTGACTTCCCGAACCAGATTAATAATGTTCTCGCTTTCCCCGGAATCTTCCGCGGCGCTTTTGATGCCCGCGCCTGCGATATAAATGAAGAAATGAAGCTCGCCGCGGCACATGCGCTGGCTGATCTGATACCGGAAGACGAGCTCTCTGCAGACTATATCATCCCGAAAGCCTTTGACCCTGCCGTCGGCCCCGCTGTGGCACACGCAGTTGCTGAAGCTGCGCGACATTCCGGCGTTGCACGAGAGCAGGATTAGAAAATCCGCTGCAAACCCGTTCGCCGCGTCTGCCAAAGCTACTGCAGACCCGCAGCATGGGGCATGCGTCTGCTGAAGCTACTGCAGACCTGCGGCAGACTCACGGTATGGCGCACGCGGCCGCCTAAGCCGCGCAACGCCTAAGCCGTGCAACGCTGAAGATGCACACTGCTCCGGCGTGATACCCGCGCCGTAATTTTGTATTGCGTTCATTATAATCCTGCTGCAATTGGCGCTGCAATTAACCGTCACAATTCCGGACTATTACTGTGTCATTATCGCTGCAATTCCTTGTTTACAAACGACAGATTATGTTCTACAATAGAACCGTAAAGATTCTGAGACGGGAGTTTACCGTATTTTCCAAGAATTTATCAGTATTTTGAATCCGAGCGCCAACCGGCGTATTTTGTAGTTTTAGACAGAAGAGGTCATTATGCCCGCAAGAAAAAAAGAAGAATTAGAGCAAACCATTGTCGCAGACGAGATGGGAACCGAAGGTGAGAAGAGTACGCGCAAGTCGACAAGGACGACGCGAAAGTCCGCTGCAAAGTCTACTGCCGTTTCATCTGATGACATCGGTTCCGCCGTATCGTCCACTGCCGCATCAGCAGCAGGAACACCTGCGCCCGAGGGGGCGGAGCCGGCGGCAGAGGAAAAGCCGAAGCGCCGTACCGCACGCAGGACAACGACTCGTAAGGCGACAACAAAAGGAGGGTCAGGCACAAAGGCTGCGGCCAAAAAGAAGGTGGACGAGGCCGCTTCGCCCGATGCCGCTGACACCGAATCGCCAAATGACGATGCTGATGCTGTATCGACCGATGTCGTTGGCGATGCATCGTCGGCCACAGAATCAGAGGGGGCGGAGCCGGCGGCAGAGGAAAAGCCGAAGCGCCGCACTGCACGCAGGACAACGACTCGTAAGGCGGCAACGTCGACTGCTGCCCGAAAAAAAGCGTCCGCTGGGACGACCACTCGAAAAACAACCGCCCGAAAGACCACCACTCGAAGGAAATCCGTCGTAACCGCAGATCCTGATAGGGTGACTGCCGCACCCTCCGTTGTAACGTCTGCTTCGAGGTCTGCCGGCACTGACACCGCAGCTGTCGCGGATGCAACGGCTGCAGCGACGGCATCGAATCCCGACAGCGCCGCAGGCGCAGCAGCGGTTTCGAGGTCTGCCGGCACTGACACCGCAGCTGTCGCGGATATAACGGCTGCAGCGACGGCATCGAATCCTGACAGCGCCGCAGGCGCAGCAGCGGTTTCGAGGCCTGCCGGCACTGACACCGCAGCTGTCGCGGATATAACGGCTGCAGCGACGGCATCGAATCCTGACAGCGCCGGAGGCATTGTCGCCGGCGGTTCAAAATTGCCTGCTGTCCAGGGAGTTAGAAGCATCGTGGGTACCGGAGACTCCGGCGATTCTCCGGTGTCCGGAATGGAACCCTCTGCAGCAGCCGGAGCGGACTCGGCCCCGGGTGAGACTTCTGCAGGTACTGGAGCCGAAGGCACTGAGATGGATGAAACGAAGCCGGGAAATACTGGCGGGAATACTGCAGGAAACAGTGCCGCCGACAGGACGGAAGAAACGTCGGAGAGCCACGGTCATGAACAGTCTCGCAGCCGCGCCAGGGAGCATGAGACGCGGTATCAGCAGAGACCGCGGCCAGAGGTGACCGGGATTCTGGAGCTTGCGGACGGCGGGTTTGGGTTCCTTCGCTTCGATAATTTTCTGACGAGCGACAGGGATGTTTATGTGAGCCCTACACAGATCCGGCGTTTCCACCTGAAAACCGGTGACAAAATCAAAGGAATTTCCAGGCTGCCGAATCCCGGAGAAAAATTCGGCGCTATTCTCTATGTGGAATCAGTCAACGGCGACGAACCGGGTATCGCAATGCGGCGTCCAAATTTCAGCGATCTTACGCCGATATTCCCCAACGAGAGACTGACGCTGGAAGACAGCCCGTCTGATCTTTCGACCAGGCTGATCGACCTGATTGCGCCTATCGGAAAGGGCCAGCGGGGGCTTATTGTGGCGCCGCCGAAGGCCGGAAAGACGACCCTGTTGAAAAACATCGCCCACAGCATTGAGAAGAAACATCCGGATGTGGATCTGATTGTTTTGCTGGTGGACGAGCGACCGGAGGAAGTCACTGACATGAAGCGCTCTCTGAGCCGCGGTGAAGTCGTATACAGCACCTTTGATGAACAGCCGCAGCACCACGCCAAGGTGGCGGAAATGGTGCTGGAGCGCGCGCGCCGTCTGGCGGAGCACAAACACGACGTGGTTATTTTGTTAGACAGCATCACACGCCTCGCCCGCGCTTACAACCTGGTGATTCCGCCGTCGGGCAGGACTTTGTCCGGAGGCCTCGATCCGGGAGCTTTGTACAAACCGAAGCAGTTCTTCGGGGCGGCCAGAAACCTTGAGGAGGGCGGAAGCGTCACGATCCTTGCAACAGCCCTGATCGACACCGGAAGTCGTATGGACGATGTGATTTTCGAGGAGTTCAAGGGTACCGGAAACATGGAACTGCATCTGGACCGCAAGCTGCAGGAGAAGCGGATCTTCCCGGCCATCGATCTTTCCCGGTCCGGAACGCGGCGTGAGGAACTGCTGATGAATCAGGACGAGCTGGAAGCGATCTGGATCATGCGCAGGGCGCTCGCTAACGAATCCACACAGGACGCCGGCGAGGAAATTATCGACAATCTGGCGCATACCCGGACGAACCGCGACTTCATCGAGATTATCAAGAAGGTGTTCAGCACCAGAAGAAGGATGTATTAGAATATGGACATGAGCAGAATTTTCCTGAAAGGCGCGTGCCCCACTCCGATCGGCGGGCAGGCGGTTCTGGAGGGTGTCATGATGCGCGGAATGGAGCGGACGGCCATCGCTGTGCGGCTTCCGGACGGGCGGATCCATATGAAAACAAATAAAAACACGGCCAGCGCCCGCTGGACGAGGATACCGCTCCTTCGGGGCGTGGTTTCCTTTGTGATATCACTCGTGGAAGGCACAAAGACTCTGACATGGTCTGCGGATGTGGCGGAATATTTTATGGAGGATGACGAGGAGGAGTACGAGCCTGGACGTTTTGAGACCTGGCTGACCGGCAGAATCGGAGAAAACGGGGTCTGGCAGCTGATGATTTTCTTGTCGGTGCTGATTGCGCTGGTCTTTGCCATCGGCGTGTTCGTGCTGCTTCCGACTGCTGCAATCGGATGGCTGAAACCTTTTGTGTCGGGAGCGGTGACGCTGAATCTTATTGAGGGAGTATTGCGCATTATCATGTTCATCGCGTACATCGCGGCAATCTCCCGGATGAAGGATATCCGCCGGGTGTTTGAGTATCATGGCGCGGAGCACAAAACCATTCACTGCTTTGAGAACAATCTGGAACTCACGCCGGCCAACGCGCAGCAGTTTTACACGCTGCATCCCAGATGCGGCACCAGTTTTCTGATGTTCGTCATGGTGGTGAGTCTGGTTCTGTTTTCCCTTCTGGGGTGGCCGGATCTGCTGATGCGAATCGTGTCGCGGCTCCTGCTTCTGCCGGTGGTAGCGGGGGTGTCCTATGAGCTGCTGAAGTGGGCAGGGCGCTCCGACAACTGGCTGGTAAGGGTTTTGAGTATTCCAGGGCTGTATCTGCAGAAACTGACCACGCGGGAACCGGATGATTCTCAGCTGGAAATTGCCATCGCCGCACTGAAGGGGGTTCTTGTGGAACCTGACGCTCCCTGCATCGAGGGAATTGTGGACCGGGACGGACAGCTGCTGGAACCGATGAATCTGGCGGCGCTGAAAAAGGAACGTGAAGAGATCTCCGGCACCGACGGCTCCGGAGAACGAAACGATGCGGAAAGGACGTGCGATGACGGCAAGGGAACTGATCAATAAGGGCGCGCAGGAACTGGCAGAACGGGGCGTTGCCGATGCAGAGACAGACAGCCGGCTTCTGTTCTGTCACTTGACGGGCGTCAGCCGCTCACGCCTTTTTATGGAATATCCGCGCAAGATGACGGACACAGAGATCGCCGCGTACAAAGCCCTGATCCGACGCCGCGGCACCGGTGAACCCCTACAGTACATTGTCGGCGAGACGGAGTTCATGGGTTTGCGGTTTCGCGTCGATTCACGGGTTCTGATACCGCGCCCGGAAACTGAGCTGCTGGTAGAAAAAGCACTGGAGCTTCTGAAGGGCTTTTCGACAAAATCCGAACAGGGCAGCCCGTCCGCCTCGGGCGAGCCGGCTGCTGCAGGCGAGCCGGTTACTGCAACGCGTCAGAACCCGCTGGGTTCCCGGCAGCCGGTGCGGATTCTGGACTGCTGCTGCGGCAGCGGAGCCATAGGTCTGTCTGTAGCTGCGTTGGCTGAAATGCCGGTGCATGTTATCTGTACGGATATCAGCTCAGATGCTCTTGATGTGGCTCGTGAAAATGCCCGGAATCTTCTGGGTACTAGTATGTCCAGAACTGAAGGTTTTGTCGAAAGCGACGAGCCCGAATCTGACGGCTCGTCCGGAGCCAGCCGCCGGAGAGGCTGGGGAGATAAAAACCGGGGGAAGGTTGAATTTTTATGGGGCAGTTTCCTGGAGCCGGTTGCTGGGAAACGGTTTGACATGATTTTGTGCAATCCCCCCTATATTCAGGACGGAGTCATCCCGGGACTTCAGCGGGAGGTTCGGGAGCATGAGCCTCTGCTGGCGCTGGCCGGAGGCGCGGACGGGATGGATCCTTACCGGGAGATGATCCCGCGGCTGACGGAGCACCTGACGGACGGCGGCGTCGCGATGTTTGAAATCGGTCACGATCAGGGAGAGGCGGTTGCGAATATGTTTGCCGAGACGGGAGAATTCGAGTCTGCGCAGGTCATGCGCGATCTGGCGGGCCGCAATCGCATCGTGTGGACGCGGCGGAGGTATCCGCAGAGTGCGGTGTGAAGTGCGGGACGGAACAGAACCGGGACATGACGGAAACAAAGTAAGGCGCGCCGGAGAAAACAGAAACGGGATAAAAGCGGAAAAAGAACAGGAGAGGGCTATGAAAACACTGAGGATTGCGCTGCTCGGCTTCGGGAACAGCGGGAAAGCGCTTGCTGAGCTGCTTGCCGACAAGCAGCAGGAAATTATTGAAACATATGACTGCAAAGTGATTGTCACGGCAATCGCAACGGGCAGCCGTGGGATCGTGCTGAATTCCGAAGGCATCGATCTGCGTCGGGCCGTTTCGGACATTACGGAGAACGGGGCGTTCAGCGAGGGCACTCCGGGGCTCGAAACGGGACAGGAGCTGCTGGGAGACGGCGGTGCGGAGCAGGTTCTGGCGAGGGGCGATTTCGACGTGCTTTGTGAGCTGACGCCGCTGAACATTAAGACGGGGCAGCCGGCCATCGGGCATATTCGCAAGGCGTTTGCCCGGGATGCGCATGTCGTTACGGCGAACAAAGGACCGATTGCCTGGGCGTATCGCGAGCTGCGGGATACGGCGGCAGAGCGCGGACTGCGCTTTTACTATGAAACGACGGTCATGGACGGAACGCCGGTATTCAATCTGGTGGAGCATACCCTGAAGCTCTGCAGAGTACAGGAAGTGTCCGGTATCCTGAACAGCACGACGAATTTTGTTCTTGAGGAAATGGAAAAGGGCGTGCCTTATGATGAGATTATGCGTTCCGGCAGAGAAAAGGGGTTTATTGAGGCGGACCCGGCGATGGATTTGGAGGGCTATGACGCGGCTGCCAAAATCACCGCACTTCTCAATGTTCTGATGGATGCCGATATGACGCCGGATCAGGTGGACCGGAAGGGCATCGAGAATGTTACTCCGGAACAGGTGCGGGCGCTGGCGACGGAAGGGAAGAGTCTCAAACTCCTGTGCCGGGGCTGGCGGGAGAACGGCCGGGTATTTGCCAGGGTCGCACCGGAAGCCGTCGAGAAAACGGAGTTCCTGGCGACTGTTCACGGGACGACATCGGTTGTGACGATTCAGACGGATCTGATGGGGCGGCTTTCCATCGTGGAGGAAGAGCCGGAAATCCTTCAGACCGCCTATGGAGTTTTCAGTGATCTGCTGCGAGTGATTACGGAGTGAACAAAGCCAGGGCCCGGGGGTGTAAAAAATCCCCCATCCGACTGCGCCAAAATTGGCGTGCGGCTGCGCTAAAATTCGACACAGCGCTGCACCAAAATTTCGACACGGCGCTGTTGACTCGGGACGAAACCTGTGGTATCATAATTAGGCTGCATTTGTGCAGACAAAAATATGCCGGGTGAACACCTGAGCAGGAAAGAGGTAATAGCATGAAGGAAGGAATCCATCCTGATTACATGGAATGTAAAGTAACTTGCGCATGCGGAAATTCTTTTGTTACGAGATCAACCAAGCCGGAACTCCGTCTTGATGTTTGCTCAGCATGTCATCCGTTCTTTACAGGTCAGCAGAAGTTCGCGCACAGAGGCGGACGTGTTGAGAAGTTCAAGCAGAAGTACAACCTGGACTGATCCTGTCAATCAGAAGAGAATCCGAAGAGGCTGTTGCACGAACGATGAAAATCGTCCGAGGCGCGGCCTCTTTTCATGTGCTGAAAAAACCTTGATTTAACAGCGCGTACGCACCGGAAAACCAGAAAGTTCAAGGGTTTACAGCAGACTCGCCGGGATAATACAGTCAGACCCGAGAGAATAATGCAGATTTTTTTGACAATTCCGCCAAAAGATGCTATACTTTAGTTGATGTTGGGATGCTGTAATGTTTTGTAATGTCATATTCAGTTTATGCCGCCTGCGGTAAAAGCACAAAGAATATTCGGGCGTTTGAATCGGAACATGAGGACTGTAAAAAGAGTAAAAAAGTCAAAGTGAAGCACAGCTGGAAAACTACTTGGTAGAAGGGGGGATACAAAATGCCGTTCTTTAATGTAATCGTAACAATAGTGGGCCTGGTTATATGGATAGTGATAATTGCGCTGGTAATACGCGTCGGCTTAAAATTTTATCGGAAAATCAGCAATATCGAAAGAAACGTAAATGCAATCTTAGAAGTATCAAACGAAGACAGTGACAGCGCGGAGGCGTCTGAAACAGAAAACGGTAAATGATAAAACTTCGGGGAATCCTGCGGCGGACTTCCCCGGGAATCCTGCGGCAGCCTATACGAGAATTCGAAACTGGCGGTTCTTACTTTCGATGAGCCCGTCATCCTTCATGGCGCGAAGCTCCCGCATCATGGAGGAGCGGTCCACCATCAGATATTCGGCCAGTTGTCCCAGTGTCATAGGAATCGTAAAAAGACGATCTGGAGGTGAGGACAACGTGTTCGGCGTTTTTTTTGTGCCTCCTTCCCCGGAACGGACAGCGGAGGATCTGTCTACGGCGATGCCGCTGCCCGCGAGACGGCGGCCGGTCTGAGAGCGCACATGCTTCAGATAAGTCATAAGCTTGTCGCGGGTGGAATTCTGCCCCAGAATTGAGATGTGCAGCGACAGCTCCTGAGCCTTCTGAGCCGTCATCATGAAAAGGTTGCTGATGAGCTGGCTGTGATGGGCGCAGAGATTCTCGCAGGGCGTGATGATATGATTGTAATCCAGATAGACGACAGTGCAGTCCGTAAGTGCCTTGACGATGTATTCGAAGTTTTCCAGCGGCAGGGAAAACAGCTCTCCGAAGACATCTCCGCCCTCGTATCTCTCTAACAGAAACAAATCCCCCTCCTCGTTGAGAATCTCCAGACGCGCCTGCCCGCGGAACAAAACCGCGACGCTGGCGGGCACGCCCGCCGAGTAGGACAGGATAGTGTCGTCTTTTCTGTATTTTCTTGTGATCGGTTTGAAGCAGGGAATCATCATGTCGATGGAATCCTGACCGATGTTGTCCAGCAGACTGACTTTTTCCATAGGTGCCTCCGTACAAAGTGAATTAAGGGGTGCGCGTTCCGTGTTTTTTTAATAATATCACAAAAAGTTGCAAATGTCACAACATCGCCTGCAAAAGTAGGATATAATTTCGGTACAAAATATTCAGACAATACTATTAACTTTTGTCCGGCTGCCCGGCAGGGACGCCGGAAATACAGGAACTTTTGTGAATCCGGGAGGTGACAGACAAATGCTTTTTAAAACTACAGAGGCTCATGAAGAGCTCAGGGCTAAGGTCAGAGCGTTTGCAGAGGAGGAAATTAAGCCTATCGCGTTTAAGCTGGACCAGAGCAATGAATTCCCCCACGAGGCAGTAGCCAAGATGGCGAAACTCGGTCTGATGGGAATACCATATCCGAAAAAATACGGCGGAGCGGAGCTTGATGTTCTAAGCTACGCGATTGCAGTCGAAGAACTAGCCCGCGTGGACGGCGGCGCAGGCGTTATTCTGTCCGCGCACACATCGCTGGGAACTTATCCTATCGCGGCTTATGGAACTGAAGAGCAGAAGCAGAAGTATCTGGTTCCTCTGGCGAAAGGTGAGAAGCTGGGAGCTTTTGGCCTGACGGAGCCCAACGCAGGATCAGATGCGAGCGGAACAGAGACCACTGCGGTGCTTCAGGGCGATCATTACATCCTGAACGGCGGAAAGGTGTTCATTACCAATGCGCCGATCGCAGACACTTACGTTGTCTTTGCGGTCACCACGCCTAACATCGGGACGCACGGAATCAGCGCGTTCATTGTCGAGAAGGATTACGAGGGCTTCGAGTTCGGCGACCACTATGACAAAATGGGAATCCGCTCATCCTCAACTGCGGAGCTGATTTTCAATGATGTGAAGGTACCGAAGGAAAATCTGCTGGGCCACGAGGGAGAAGGCTTCAAGATCGCCATGTCCACGCTGGACGGCGGCCGCATCGGAATCGCCGCGCAGGCACTGGGAATCGCACAGGGCGCCTTTGAACATGCGAAGGAATACGCACTGGAAAGAGTACAGTTCGGGATGCCGATCGCATATCAGCAGGCAAACCAGTTCAAGTTCGCCGATATGGCCATTAAACTGCGGAACGCACGGTTCCAGGTCTATTCCGCAGCAGAACTGAAGCAGGCTCATGAACCCTATGGAATGGAGGCCGCAATGGCGAAGGCGTACGCGTCGGATATTGCGCTGGAGGTCTGCAACGATGCCCTGCAGCTCTACGGAGGAAACGGCTTCCTCAAGGGAATGGAGGTAGAGAGAGCTTACCGCGACGCCAAGATTACTACGATCTATGAAGGAACAAATGAAATTCAGAGGATCGTAATCGCTGCGAATATTCTGGGTAAACCGCCAAAAATGAATGTGGCGGGAGGAAAGCAGAAGGGACCCATCACCGGAGCCCGGAAAAAGGAGATCTACAGCAAAGGCAGCGCACAGGAACGAGTGGATCAGCTGGTAGAGGCTCTGAAGGCAGACGGCTATGACTTCACAGTGGGAATTGACCCGATGACGCCGATTGTCGATGCGGACCGCGTCGTTTCCGCCGGAAAGGGGATCGGCGATAAGAAGAACATGAAACTGATCGAGGATCTGGCGAAGCAGGCCGGCGCAGCCATAGGCTCCTCCAGACCGGTGGCGGAGACGCTGAAATATCTTCCGCTGGACCGCTATGTCGGTATGTCCGGGCAGAAGTTCAGCGGCAATCTGTACATCGCCTGCGGAATCTCCGGAGCAGGTCAGCATCTGAAGGGGATCCGGGAGGCTACCACCATCGTGGCCATCAACAAAAATAAGAATGCACCGATTTTCAAGAATGCGGATTACGGCATTGTAGGAGATGTGATGGAGATTCTTCCTCTGCTGACAAAGGCACTGGACAACGGCGAGGAGAAGAAACCGGCGCCGCCGAGAGTCAAGATGAGAAAGGCAACCATTCTGAAGGAGCCCTCTCACTGGACGACGTATGTATGCGACGGATGCGGATACGAATATGATCCGGCCGTCGGTGACGAAGAAGGCGGCATCAGCCCGGGAACCACATTCGAGTCACTGCCGGAAGAGTGGATCTGCCCGGTATGCGGCGAGGAAAAGACCGCGTTCATCGAGGTTGAAAAAGTATCGAATAAGGAGGATCAGTAATGCATTGCGTAAGAAAGGTAACCGACGACCTGTACTGGGTCGGAGCGAACGATAAAAGACTGCATCTGTTTGAGAGCATCCATCCGATTGAAGACGGCGTTTCCTACAACTCGTATCTTCTGATGGACGAGAAGACCGTTCTGTTCGACACGGCAGACTGGTCTGTAGGACGCCAGTTCTGCGAGAACGTGGAATATGTTCTGAACGGGAAACCGCTGGATATCATGGTAATCAACCATCTGGAGCCGGATCATGCGGCCTCTATCAACGAAATTATCCTTCGGTATCCGGACGTCAAGGTGGTCTCCACAGAAAAGGCGTGGCTGCTGATGAATCAGTTCAACTTCGGCGTTGAGGAAGAGAACTTCATCATGGTGAAGGAAGGCGACACCATGAAATTCGGAAAGCACGAGGTCACCTTCGTGGCCGCTCCGATGGTTCACTGGCCGGAGGCCATGGTCACCTTCGATCTGACCAACGGCGTTCTGTTCAGCGCGGATGCCTTCGGTTCCTTCAAATCGCTGGACGGCGCTTTGTTCGCGGATGAGGTGGACTTCAAGGACGAGTGGATCGATGAAGCCCGGCGCTACTATACAAACATCGTCGGCAAATACGGACCGCAGGTCATGGCTTTGTTAAAGAAGGCCTCCGCCATCGATATCAAAATGCTGTGCCCCCTTCACGGACCGGTGTGGCGCAAAGATATTCCCTGGCTGTTGGATAAATACATCCACTGGGCGACATATACGCCGGAAGAAAAGGGCGTGATGATCGTATACGCTTCCATGTACGGCAACACGATGAACGCCGCTCAGATCCTGGCTGCGAAGCTCCATGAAAAGGGCTTCCACAATGTCCATATGTATGATGTGGCGGAGACACATGTGTCTTATCTGATCGGACAGGCTTTTAAGCTGAGCCATATTGCGATTCTGTCCGTGACCTATAATCTGAACGTCTTTCCGCCTATGCAGAACTTCATTGACGATATGAAGCGCTTGAATATGCAGAAACGCGTGGTCGGCGTGGTGGAGAACGGCTCCTGGGCGCCTCAGGCCGGCACTCTGATCTGCGAGGAACTGGACGAGATGAAGCAGATGACTGTGCTGAACGAGCAGGTATCCCTGCTTTCCGCCGTGAACAAAATGACTGCGGATGAGCTGGACGGACTAGCTGACAGCATTATCGAGTCGATGAAGCAGGATTATTAAGCAGCGTCTGCTCATTAAGTCCCCACCGGACTTAATGGCTGGGCACGCATTAAGCAAATACTGCACTGATTGCATAACAGATCTGCCATTGCTTCCGGCCGGGCGTGAGCGCCCGGCCGGAAGACTGCTGCGCTGAGTAATCAGCGCGGTTTTTTTGTTTCTGTACTTCTCATTCCCCGCGATCCTTCAGGAGAGATCCTGCGTGTTCGGCTAATTCATTGAAGTCGATGCTGCAGCTGCCGTCCCAGATTCCAACAGGAACTCGGTCGCTGAAGGTGCAGATAAAAGGAACGTATGTTCGTGCTTCCTGTTGAAAAACCCCGCGGCTTATTGTATAATGAATCATCAGATTCAGACAGGAGTGAATGTCTTGCTGTGAAGGAGGAGCGTTCGTGATCGACTATAAAATCGTAAGGAAACGGGGAGAAAAGGAATATCACCGGGCGGTGGCCAAAGGACGTTATCCGTACCTGCCGGCGCTGGACGACCTGCTTTCCATGGAAGAGACCGTGGGGGAGGAATATCTGGGAACGATGGAGATCCCGGTTCACATGATTCGCGGAACGAAAACCGTGGGGAGGAAGGAATCCTTTTCCTACGGGTTCATGCCTCTCCTGGAGCCGGGCAGCGAGTTTGCGGCTAAGTGGGTTAGTCTGTATGATATTCAGATGGATACAGGGTTTACCGATCCCGTCAAAGTTTATGAATATATGAACTGCTTCTATGTGGCTGAGGGTAACAAGCGGGTTTCGGTGATGAAGTACCTGAACGGAGACTCGATTCTGGCGGATGTGACACGGGTGATTCCCAAAAAGACGGAGGAGAAAGACCGGATGATTTATTATGAATTCCTGGATTTTTACCGCGTCACGGGGGTTTACGGAATAACATTCTCGGAACTGGGCTGCTATAAACGCCTGGCGGAGTATTTCGGACGGGATCTCCAGACGGCCTGGCCGGAGGAGACGGTACGGCTTTTGAAAACAGTCTTTGTTTATTTTGGCGTGCTTTTTGCGGAGAAGGGAGGCGGGCGGCTCGATATAACGGCGGCGGATGCGCTTCTGATTTATCTGTCCGTTTACAGTATCGACTCGCTGACCTGCAAACCTCCGGAGGAGATCCGCCGAAGGATGGACAAGCTCTGGAAGGAATTCCGGACGGGCATCCGGGAGGAGGCGATTGACATTGTCGATACGCCCGAACTCTTCGGCGGGACTCGGTCTTCCGGGATTTTCAGTCTCTTTGCAGGAAGCGTTTACAGCGAGGCGAAGCCTCTCCGGGTTGCCTTTGTACATGAGAAAAACGCAGAAAACTCCAGCTGGGTCTATTCCCATGAGCTGGGGCTGGAATACCTGGAGGAATGTTTCGACGGAATCGTAACGACGGAGGTTTTTTCGGACTGTGGAAACGACGAAGCCGTCCGGGCGGCAATTGACCGCGCTGTGGAGCATGGCGCCGAGGTGATCTTCACAACGTCTCCGTCCCTGATGGCGGAGACCTTCCGTTCCGCAATTCATTATCCGAAGATCAGATTTCTGAACTGCTCGGTCAAACTGCAGCATCAGGCGGTCAGGACCTATTACACCCGCTCCTATGAGGTCAAATTCGTTCTTGGAGCACTGGCGGCGTGCCTTGCGGAGAACCATCGTATCGGTTATCGGGCGGATTATCCGATATACGGGTATATTGCCAATATCAATGCTTTTGCGGCCGGAGCGGCTATGATTGATCCGCAGAGCAGAGTGATTCTGACCTGGGCTACAAAGGAGAAATCAGACTGGCGGCGGGAACTGGCGGAGCAGGAGGTTTCGGTGGTTTCCGGAGCGGATATGCAGCCTCTGCACAGCACCTCCCGGGAGTACGGCCTGTACCGGTATGAAGCCGGAGAACCGATGAATCTGGCGGTTCCCTGCTGGAATTGGGGAAGATATTATGAGCTGATCCTCCGGACGGTGATGAACGGAACCTGGGATGGACTGAATGCGGTGAAGAGGCATCAGGCGGTTAACTACTGGTACGGGATGAGTTCGGGAATTCTGGATCTGCAGCTGCTGCGGGACTTCAGCCCCGGAACGCGGCGTATGGTGAAATACCTGCGGGACGGAATCGTTTCCGGAAACATCTATCCGTTTGAAGGCGAGCTGAAAGACCGGCAGGGGAGAGTACGGCAGAGGGAAGGCCGGATGAGCAACGAGGGAATCATCGGTATGGACTGGCTGCTGGATAACGTGGACGGCTCGCTGCCTAAACTTGAAGAACTGAAGTCTACCGCGAAGAATGCGGTAAGCGTCAGCGGGGTAATAGAAAAATGAAGATACTGGCGATATCCGATATTGAGGAAGAATATCTGTGGGGGCATTTTGCGGCAGAAAGGCTGGAGGGTGTGGAACTTATTCTCTCCTGCGGTGATCTGGCTCCGGAATATCTGGAATTCCTGGTGACCATGACCAATGTGCCGCTGCTTTACGTACATGGAAATCATGACCAGAAATATGATTTCCGCCCGCCTCAGGGATGCGTGTGCATTGACGGAAGCACGGCATCCGTTCGGGGACTTCGCATTGCCGGACTGGGCGGGAGTATGCGCTATAAAGAAGGAACTCATATGTATACAGAGGAAGACATGTGCCGGAGGGTCCGGCGCCTGAACCGTCAGATCCGGCGGCAGGGAGGACTGGACGTTCTCGTGACCCATGCACCGGCGGCAGGATGGGGCGATCTGGAGGATCATGCACATCTCGGATTCGGATGCTTCAATGATATTCTGGAAAAATGGCAGCCGGCACTGATGCTTCACGGACACGTTCACAGCAGTTACGCAAGGGGAATTCCGACAGAGACGCAGCATGACTGCGGAACGAGAATTATCAATGCCTTCGGATATGCTGAGGTGACATGGACGCGAGGAAAGGAAGAGAAGAGGGAGGCGAAGGAGCGGAAATGATTTTGTACGATGAGGAAAAAAGAATTTTTACGATTCATACTGACCATTCCACATATCAGATGATGGCGGATCATTACGGCTATCTGCTGCATCTGTATTACGGCAACCGCACTGACGGACAGACGGATTACCTGCTGACATACCGGGACCGAGGGTTTTCCGGGAATCCGGGATGTGCCGGAAGGAACCGGACATATTCGCTGGATGCGCTGCCCCAGGAGTTCCCTTTTCAGGGCGGCGGCGATTTTAGGAGCACGCTTCTGTGTGTACGGGATTCAGCGGGAATTACAGGATGCGATCTGCGATACCGGGAGCATCGCGTTCGGAATGGGAAATACGGACTGACGGGTCTTCCGGCGGTGTACGCTGGGGAGAAGGACGATGCAGTCACGCTGGAGATTGTTCTGGAGGATCGGCGGCTTGGACTGGAGGTGACGCTTCTGTACGGCGTGCTCCCGCACTGCGATATCATCACCCGCAGTGTGATTCTGCGGAACAAAGGAAAAGACGGATTTTTCTTCGACAAAGCGCAGACGGCGTGCCTTGACTTTGTTCACGGAGACTTTGATTTTACAGTGTTTCAGGGGAGGCATGCGATGGAGCGCATTCCCCGGAGACAGAGGTTGATCGGCGGAAATCAGGTTATCGGCAGCCGGCGCGGAGCGTCCTCCCATCAGTATAATCCTTTTGTGATTCTGTCGGAGCATGATGCCGGGGAGCACGCCGGGAGATGCTGGTCAATGCAGCTTGTATATAGCGGCGGCTTTGAAGCAGAAGCCGGACGGGATCAGTACGGGCAGACCAGGATGCAGATGGGAATGGGAGACGGCCAGCTGGATTATCCTCTTGGAGCCGGAGAGGAACTGACGCTTCCGGAGGTGATCATGAGCTTCAGCGGGAACGGGCTGGCCGGACTCAGTCAAAATCATCATCGATGCATTCAGCGCCACGTCATCCGCGGAAAGTACCGCGACTGCCCCAGGCCGGTGATTCTGAACAGCTGGGAGGCGTCGTACTTTGATTTCACCGGGCGCACGGTCGTTGAACTCGCGCGGCAGGCCAAGTCCCTCGGAATCGATATGGTCGTGATGGACGACGGCTGGTTCGGAGAACGCCGCGATGATCTGCGGGGGCTGGGAGACTGGTTCGCCAATGAAGAAAAGCTGGGCGGTACGCTGGGCGATTTAGTGAAACAGGTGAATGCGGAAGGTGTACGGTTCGGAATCTGGATGGAACCTGAGATGGTCAGCGAAGACAGCGAGCTGTATCGGGAGCATCCCGACTGGACGCTAGCGATTCCCGGCGCGGAACCGGTGCGGGGGCGGTATCAACTCGTTCTGGACTTTTCGCGCTCTGAGGTTCGGGAATATATTTTTCAGAGAATCTGTGAGGTGCTTGATCAGGGGAATATCGAGTATCTGAAATGGGACTGCAACCGGAATATCGTTGAGACATATTCGGACCCGGGAAAGCAGGTGCGGGAGCACAGAGGCATGTCTTCCGTGAGTCGCGGAAAGGTTCTTCACGAATATATTCTCGGCCTGTATGATGTACTGGAGAGACTTCATCAGCGCTTCCCGGAACTGTTGATTGAAGGCTGCTGCGGAGGAGGGGGCCGTTTTGATGCGGGAATGCTCTATTATACGCCACAGATCTGGTGCAGCGACAACACAGATGCTGTAGATCGTCTGCTGATTCAGTACGGTACGAGCTTCGGTTATCCCGCAGCTGCGATAGGCGCTCATGTGTCTGCCTGTCCGAACGGGCAGACGGGTCGGACGGCACCGCTGGCAACCCGGGGTGCTGTGGCGATGGCAGGAACCTTCGGATATGAATTGGATCCCGCGAAACTCTCGGAGGAGGAACGGCAGGAGATCAGGCGGCAGATGACCGTATATCGGGAAATGAGACGACTGGTACAGGAGGGATTGTATTTTCGTCTGTCAGATCATCTGAACTGTGATGGATCGGCCGGACCGCGCACTGACGAGTTCGTCGCGTGGGAATTTGCGGAGGAATCCGGTCGGCAGGCGGTTGTCACGGTGGTGACGACTGGGATTCACGGTAATATGCCGACGCAGTATGTGAGACTGCGGGGGCTCACGCCGGGAGCTATGTACAAAGTGGAGCCGGAAGGCGAGTCGGAACTGTGGAGCGAGGCGCTGCGGCAGGTATACCCGGCAGAGGCGCTGATGGATATGGGACTTCCGCTTCCGGAGATGCAGGACGAGTATCAGAGCGTTATCTTCCGGCTTCTTCGTGAGGATGCGCATAGGGAGGGCAGGAAACACCCTTTGTGAGAGAATGCGCATCGGAAGGATGCGCATTGAAAGAATAGGCAGAGCCTTTTGCGGGAGGTCACAAAGGCAGTCCGACGCGTCACGGACGGCTGGTGCCGCGCGGCATCAGGATGGGCGGAATGATTCTGTGTTCGGGTTTCAGCGAAAAAGAGTCTCCGCCGTTTACCGCATTTTCCGTGTTCCCTGCGGAATCGGCTTCCCGTGCGGATGCACCCGTTGCGTATTCGGAGATCTGTCTGACGAGAAGTTCCATAGCGGATTCTACGAGCTTATCCGTCTGCTGCGCTACCGTACTGATCGGAACGACCGCCTGCCTCGCGGCGGGGGAACCGTCGAATCCGATGATCTTGAATTCGTCGGGAAGATGACCGTACTTTCGGAGAATGTGATTCAGCACGATACCGGCGGTTGTGTCGTTGCTGCAGAAGATTCCTTTTCGCTTTCCGGGATATGAAGCGATGATGTCTTCGACAATGGTTTCAACCTTCGTCTGAAGGTCATCGTAGCTGTTGCCGAGCGTATAGGGAAGGATTCTGCAGTCCATACCGTGCCGCTCGCATACGTCGGTGAAGCCGGTGATGCGGGCGCTGGCGGGAACCTGCGGATCATAATCCTGGGAATTGATGTGAAGACAGATGTCGCAGCGGCACTGGTACAGAAGTTCTGTCGCCTGAACGGCCCCGGAATAATTATCGGTATTGACGCTGCTGATATAGCGGTCCTCCCGTTCGACGGCGACGACGGGAATGCCGTAGGATGCCAGCTCGATGGAAGGAATCGTATGGCTGAGAACAATGAGTCCCTCTACTTTGTAGGATAGGAGTTCGCTGATGTAGCGGCGTTCCGTTTCCTCGTGACTGCTTCCGCTGAAGACGATGAATTTGTACCCGTATTTTTCATAGGTGTTCAGGAAGAGGTTCAGAAGCTCTGCGTAAAAACCCAGGTAAAGATTCGGCACGATCAGCCCGATGAATTCCGTCTGACCGTTGGCGAGTATCCGGGCAACCTTGTTGCTTTTGTAATCCAGCACGTCAAGCGCGTCCCGGATCTGTTTCCTGTGATCGGGAGTAACCGATTCGGGACGATTAAAAAATCTTGATATTGTTGTCTTCGAGAAGCCTGTATAACGTGCTATGTCCTGGTAGGTCACGTTTCGTTTCGCCATGGGATATACAGTCACCGCCTTTCACACTGTTCTTGTCTAAAGCGATTATAAAACAGTTTTTTTCCGGTTGCAATAGTGAAAGTAATCGGTTACTTGAATTTTTATTCTGTGCAAAAAAGGGAGAATGTGGAAGAATCGAGAGGAACTGGTTAGATTTGTTAGAAATTAGACAATATTAGAAACAAACCGGTTGACAGAGAATTACAAACAATGTAAAATTATTGTAAAAAATAACCGGTTACTTTGTTAGGGATTCAGACACACAGCGCATGCGCTACGGCACCGGGGGTATGCATCCCGCACAGTCTGAAAACGATGCTCCGGCATCAGGGAAATGCACCCCGACAGGCACATCTGCGGAAGGACGCGTGCCGTGAATATGGATCCCGGGAAAGAACATGGAGGTAGCAGAGTGAAGAAAAGAATTCAAAAGCTGATTGCTCTGACTGTGATTGCGGCGATGTCAGGTTTCCTTCTGACAGGCTGCGGAACCTCATCTGATACGGATTCCCAGACTTCGGGAAGCAGCAGCGGAATTACGATTTTCAATTCCAAGATGGAAATTCAGGATCAGATGCTCGAAATGGCAAAGAGATACGAGAAGGAGACGGGCGTGAAGGTGGAGGTCTATTACTCCAGCGACACGGTCTCGGCTCACCTGGCTACAAAGTATGCGTCCAACAATCCCTATACCATCTCGATGGTCGACGCCAAGGATGTTTATTCACTGGCGAAGGAGCACGCGGTAGATCTCAGTGATCAGAAATGGGTCAGGGACACCGACTATGAGATCAGTATCGACGGCAAAGTCTACGGTTTTCCGGTTTGCGTAGAGGCCAGAGGTCTGATCTATAACGCCGATGCGATTGAAAAGATCACGAAAGAGAAATTTAACCCATCCGATTATTCCACACTGACAGAATTCAAGGGGCTTCTTGCGAAGCTGAGAAAGGGCGGAATGAAGCATCCGACCGGCATCATGAAGGAAGACTGGTCCCTGGCGGCGCATTACCTGGCGCAGGTCTATGAAGAGAGAAAGAATCCCGACGCCTTTGTCCGGGGACTGAGCAGCGGCTCCATCGATCTCAGCAAAGACAAAAAATTCAATGCGCTGATGGACACGTTTGATGTTCTGATGGCAAACAATTATTCCAAGGACAGCGCGATCTCCGCAGAACGTGAGGTTTCCGAGCAGAAACTTGCAGAGGGGGAAATCGCATTCATGTTCGGCGGCAACTGGGACTGGTCCGTGCTCAGCGCATATGATTACAGCAAGAACATGGGGATTATGCCGGTTCCGCAGAATATCGACGATGGAATGAACAAAGAATTAGTGGGCGGCGGCTCCAAATTCTTTTTCATCGATTCCTCGAAGCACACCTCGGACAGGCAGAGGAAAGAGGCGAAGGCCTTCCTCAACTGGCTGGTGTATAACAACGAAGGACAGAAGTTCATCGTAGACGACTGCGCGCTTGTTCCCGCGTACAAAAATATTCGCCTGCAGGTGAAGGATCCGCTGGGCCGGTCCGTCAAGAAGTATGCGGATGCCGGGAAGCTTATTCCTAACTACAATTACCTGCCGGACGATCATTACGCGATTCTGGGCGCAGCCTTCCAGAAATATCTGGCCGGCATGGATACCCGCAAGGGGTTCGCGAAGGCGGTAACCACTTACTGGAAGACTAAGACGTTAACGAAACATGAGGACGAATGAGGGATTCGTAAGGAGAACATCTAATGGAAAGAAACACGATGTCATATAAGACAAAACAGTTCCTGATGTTTGCCGGTCCGGCTCTGATCCTTTTTTCAATGGTGATCATTATTCCATTCGTATATGGACTATATCTGACCTTCACCAGCTGGGACGGAGTCTCTGTAAGCAAACCTTTCGTGGGATTTGCGAACTATATTTCGGCATTCAAGGACTACTATTACTGGGCGGCGATCGGAAGGACACTGATCTATTCCGCGTTTGCCGTCATACTCATCAATGTGGTGGCCTTTCTGCTGGCGTATCTTGTGACCAGCGGAGTCAAAGGTCAGAATTTCTTCCGGGCGGGATTCTTCATTCCGAATCTCATCGGAGGAATCGTTCTGGGATATGTATGGAAATTCGTATTCAACCGTGCTTTTGTCGCACTGGGAGAGGCCATCGCGGCGGGAACCGTCCCGTCTCTTCTGTCAACGCCCTCCGGTGCGCTGTTCTGCCTGGTACTGGTATCGGTATGGCAGTATGCGGGTTATATGATGCTGATTTATGTGGCGGGCTTCATGGGCGTTTCCGACAGTCTGAAGGAGGCGGCCATGATCGACGGATGTACGCCCTCGCAGGCTATGTGGAATGTGACGATCCCGCTGATGAGGACTTCCTTTGTAACATGTATATTCCTGAGCATTACCAGATGCTTCGTTGTATACGATGTCAACCTGTCGCTGACCAAGGGCGAACCGTTCAACTCTTCCGTTCTTGCCGCGATGCACGTATACAACAAAGCCTTTGTCTACAAAGATTATGGCACCGGCCAGGCAGAGGCGCTGATTCTGTTTGTAATCTGCGCGGTCATAGGAATTACCCAGGTCTATGTCGGTAAGAAGGGGGAGGTGCAGGCATAATGAATGCGAGTGAACAGGCCGCAAGAAAAAAGAAGATTCAGCATGTGATCATGATCATCGTGCTGATTCTCGTATTCCTGCTCTTTATCGCGCCGTTTATTCTGGTACTGATTAACGTATTCAAGACCAAGGGCGATATCAATTCGGATCCGCTGGCGCTCATCGGCGCCCATGGATTCACACTCCGGAATTTCCCGGATGCGATGGCCAAGATGGATTTCTGGAACGTGTTCAGGAACTCCGCAGTCATCACCTTCTGTGCGACCGTGCTGACGATTCTGTTTTCGGCGATGGCGTCTTTTGTAATCGTTCGCAACGGAAGATGGAAGGCGTGTGCGATTCTGTTCGCAGCGATGATCGCGTCCATGGTCATCCCGTTCCAGGTGCTGATGGTACCGCTGGTATCCGTATACGGCGGAATTTTCCATATCCTGAACAGCAGGATCACGCTGATTCTGATGCATACCGGATTTTCTGTTTCCATGGCGACGTTCATGTTCCATGGAGCGATTAACACGAATATTCCCCTTGAACTGGAGGAGGCCGCTCTCATTGACGGCTGCTCCAGGTGGCAGACCTTCTGGAAAATCGTGTTCCCGCTGCTGAAGCCGACGGTGGCGACGGTGGCGATTATCGACGCGATGGCCTTCTGGAATGACTACCTCCTGCCAAGCCTGGTGCTGGGTGAAAAACAGCTGTACACCATTCCGATTGCGACACAGATGTTCTACGGGACGTATTCCACAGACATCGGTCTGGTGATGGCGGCGCTGCTGCTGGCAATGCTGCCGATTCTGATCCTGTATCTGTTCCTGCAGAAATATATCGTCGCAGGAGTTACGGCAGGCGCGGTCAAGGGCTGATAAACAGGAGCCGGAGAGAATATGGAGCGGTTTTTTGACACAAATAATCCGATTATGCGTTTCCTGTCGCGGCTTGTGGATCTGGCGGTTCTGAATCTCCTGACGCTGGCGTGCGCTCTTCCGGTCGTAACGATGGGAGCGTCGCTGACTGCCATGAACTATGTGATGATTCATCAGGTGCGGAATGAGGAGACCTACATCACAAAGATGTTTTTCAGGTCTCTGAAGGACAACCTGCGGCAGGGAATCGGGCTGGGCCTGATTTACGCCGGTTTCGCGGCGATGGCTGCGGTGGATCTGCTGGCGCTGCGGCGGTTTGATACAAAGGAAACAACGGCGCTGATGCTGTTTCTGACATTTGTATCAGTCTACGCGGTGGCGCTGGCGGCATACAGCTTCGGTCTGCTGGCGCGGTTTGAAAACACCGTCCGGGAAACGCTGAAAAACGCGGCGCGGCTTTCAGTAGGGAATCTGCCCCGGACAATGGGGATGATTCTGGTATGGGTCGTGTGGGGCGCGGTACTGCTGTATCTGCATAAGGCGGCTCCTCTGGCCATTCTGCTGTACGGGGTCAGCCTTCCGGGATATCTTTGTACGCTGCTCTATGATCCGGTTTTTAAAAAAATGGAAGCAGGGATAAATCCCAAATCCGGGGCTGTCTCGAAGGAAGAGAAATAAGCTGCGGAGAAGACTGCAGAACTGCAGCCATCTGAAGAGGTGACAAGATGAGTCAGGCATTGAATGAAGCAAGACATTATGAAGAGGAGACTGAACTGCAGATCGACGAGACGGAACGACCGGCGTTCCATTTGTCGCCTCGGATCGGATGGATGAATGACCCCAACGGGTTCTCGTTCTATGGAGGAAAATACCATCTGTTTTATCAGTATTATCCGTACAGCTCACACTGGGGTCCCATGCACTGGGGACACGCCGTCAGCGATGATATGATCCGATGGACGTATCTGCCGGCAGCACTTGCGCCGGACGAGTCCTACGACAGGGACGGCTGTTTCTCCGGAAGCGCGGTGACAATGCGCGACGGGAAACAGCTGCTGATGTATACCGGTGCGGTATCCGAGAAGGAGTTCGGGGGAGCCTTTGTACAGACGCAGAACCTTGCCGTCGGCGACGGACTGGATTATGTGAAATACAAAGGAAATCCGGTAATTACTGCGGCAGACCTCCCGAAGGGTGGGAGCCCGTATGATTTCCGGGATCCGAAGATGTGGCGGGAGGAGGACGGAAGCTATGGCGTCGTCATCGCCTGCCGCAATGAAGGCGGATACACGCAGGTTGTGCTGTTCCGCAGCGAGGACGGGATGCGATGGGATTTCGATACTGTCCTGGCAGAGAATCATGACCGCATCGGCCGGATGTGGGAATGCCCCGATTTCTTCCGGCTGGACGGGAAATATGTGCTGCTGGTCAGCGCCATGGACATGCTGCCGTCAGGGATGGAATATCACAGCGGAAACAACTGCGTGTACTTTGTCGGCGAATACGATCGGGAAACAGGGATCTTCACGGAGGAATGCGACCATGCGGCGGATTATGGCATCGACTTCTATGCGGCGCAGACAACGCTGACGCCGGACGGGAGAAGGGTTATGATCGGCTGGATGCAGAATCCGGACACGACGAGTCTGCGGACGCTTACACATCCGGTATTCGGGCAGATGAGTATCCCGCGGGAGCTTTCGGTTCGGGACGGGGTGCTGTACCAGACTCCGGTCAGAGAACTTTCCGCATACCGCACAGACCCGGTGGTGAGAGAAAATGTTCGGCTGGATGACGCAGATCTGAGCATTCACGGAATCAGCGGCAGGCTGGTGGATCTGGAGGTGGAGATCCGGGCGCAGGACCCGGTGGAAGGATACAGAGAGTTCCGGTGCCGCTTCGCCTGCGATGAGAGGTTTTACACGGAGTTCTGCTTCCGCCCGAAGGATTCGGTGATTTCCATCGACCGGAAATTCTCGGGCCAGAGACGGGCGATCATCCGTCACAGAGAGGCGGGTATCAGCCACGAGAACGGGAGGCTTAGTTTCCGGATGATCCTGGACCGGTACAGCGCAGAAGTCTTTGTAAACGGAGGAGAAAAGGTCATGACCGTCACCCTGGAGACGCCCCGGGAGGCGGAGGGAATCTCCTTCCATGTAAAAGGAAAAGCGATACTGAATATAAAAAAATACCGCCTGGAAATCTGATTCAGGACGGAACCGTTATCGGGATAAGAAAAAGGAGAGAAGAAATGGCAAATTTGTCTTTGAAGGGAATTCAGAAAATATATCCCAACGGCTATCATGCCGTGACTGATTTCAATCTGGAGGTGGAGGATAAAGAATTCATTATCTTTGTCGGACCCTCCGGCTGCGGGAAGTCTACTACGCTGCGGATGATCGCGGGTCTGGAGGACATTTCAGAGGGTGAATTCCGCATCGACGGGAAGTTGATGAACGATGTGGAGCCGAAGGATCGGGACATCGCCATGGTGTTTCAGAGCTATGCGCTGTACCCGCACATGACCGTATATGACAATATGGCCTTCGCGCTGAAACTGAGGAAGCTGCCGAAGGACGAGATCGACCGTAAGGTTCGTGAGGCGGCCCGTATTCTGGATCTGGAGAAACTGCTGGACAGAAAACCGAAGGCGCTTTCCGGCGGTCAGCGTCAGCGTGTCGCCATGGGCCGTGCCATCGTCAGAAACCCCAAGGTATTCCTGATGGACGAGCCTCTGTCCAACCTGGACGCCAAGCTGAGAGTCCAGATGCGGATTGAAATTTCCAAAATCCATGAGAGGCTGGGCGCTACGATAATCTATGTAACACACGATCAGACAGAGGCGATGACGCTGGGAACGCGGATCGTCGTCATGAAGCAGGGCGTGGTGCAGCAGATCGATACGCCGGATAATCTCTACAGCAGACCGTGCAATCTGTTTGTCGCAGGATTCATCGGCTCGCCGCAGATGAATTTCATGGATGCGAAGGTGAGCGTTGACGGCGAGAACGTGACTCTTGCTGTCGGAGAGCATGTACTTCATGTGCCGGAAGACAAAAAACAGGCTCTGATCGACGGCGGCTATGACGGCAAAACCGTCGTTCTCGGCATCCGTCCGGAGGATATTTCCGATGACGAAGAATTCATCAAAGCCAATCCGGACTGTGTGATCCGTTCGAAGATTAAGGTGTACGAGATGCTGGGGGCTGAAGCGTATCTCTACTTTGATGTTGAGGGAACGCAGGTCACCGCGCGGGTGAATTCCAACACGCAGCTGCGTCAGGGCTCCGATGCGGTGTTCGCGCTTGACATGTCAAAGATTCACCTCTTCGACAAAGAAACCGAGAAGAATATTCTTTTCTAAACTGCTCTATACTACAGCGAAAGCGGGTGTTCTGCTATGGCGGGATGCCCGCTTTTGCTGTGGAGGAGAATATCCCCCGTAATGAGTAAAAATTTAGAATATTACAAATCAACCTTTAGGGGGATATGCAAAGAATAATTTTTACGAATAAAATATATTGTTAATATTTTATGACGGATCAGTAACGAAACGAGGTGATAGTGATGAAAACGCTTTTGGACAAAAGGGATGGCATTGGAATTATAACAATGAACTGTCCGGATAATCTGAATGCGATTGATGTAGAGATGTCTGCAGAGCTTCTGGAGAGACTGCAGTCATGTGATCAGGATGATGAGATCAAGGTGGTTGTTCTGCGTTCTGGCGCAAAAGCTTTTTCTGCGGGAGGGGATCTGGTATATAGTTACAAAAAACTTCAGGCAGGAGATGACATTGATTTTACCGAGCTGGTGGAGAATGTGGGTAAACTGGTTTTAGAGATAAAGACAATGAGGAAACTGGTCATCACACAAGTGGATGGTGTCGCCGCAGGAGCAGGAGCCAGTCTGGCAATTTCAGGAGATATTGTTCTTTTGTCAGACAGAGCAACGCTGGTACAGGCTTTTGTTAATGTAGGGCTGGTACCAGACACCGGTGGAACGTATCTGTTAACCCATTCTCTAGGTATGGCACAGGCGATGAAATTTATGATTACAGGAGAGCCGATGAAATCGGCGGATGCTTTGGCTTTCGGCTTGGCAACAGAGGTTGTGGAGTCTAAGGAACTGGAGGCTGTAACGGAGAAGTGGGCGAATAAAATCGCAAAAGGACCACTGAAAGCATATGAGAATTTGAAGCGGCAGGTTTATTACGCAGCCTATCGAGAGTTGCCTATGTATCTGGAAAATGGTGAAAAACCGACACAATTGAAGGTTAGCCATAGCAGTGATTTCAGGGAAGGTGTTGCAGCCTTTGTCGAAAAAAGAAAACCGCAGTTCCAGGGAAAATAGATGACGGTATGAGCAGAGGAGAGCATTCGAAGAATCATACAACATGAAAGAGCAGACGCGAAAGCGATCTGCTCTTTTAAAAAATCATAAAAAGGGGTGATACGGGCCGAGAAGAACAACATCATTCCGGGGTGCGATGTAGAAGCGAGGGAGGTCTGATAGGATGGTTACAACGTAAACAAAATCGAAAGAGGAGGTAAACGAATGGTAAGTATCGAACTGAAGGATCGTGTCGCAATTCTCACCGGTGCTGCGACCGGGCTCGGTAAGGAGACGGCATGTCTAATGGCAGATTGCGGTGCCAACATCGTGATAGGCGACATGAACGTTGCGGGAGCAGAAGATGCAGCTAAGGAGATTGCAGATAAGTATGGTGTCCAGGCATATGCAGCAGAGTGTGATGTAACTGATGCAGTTCAGGTAAAGAAAATGTTTGAACTTGCGAAGGACAAGTTTGGCAAGATTGACATCGTTGTAAATGCCGCAGGAATATGCGTTTATCAGATGTTGCACGAGGCGGATCCGGATGCAGTTGCAAAGATGATGGACATCAACATCAACGGTACTGATATTATCGACAAGCTGGCTCTTGCGTATATGAAGGAACAGGGAGAAGGAAGAGTTATCAATTTTTCATCCGTGGCAGGCCGTGGCGGAAGCATTCTGGTTCCCCATTATGCTATGACGAAGGCTGCGATCATCAACTTGACCCAGAGTTACGCTATGTTGGGAGCCAAATTCGGTTTGCAGTACAATGCAGTGTGCCCAGGCATCATCAAGACAGATATTTGGATGAAATATTTGAGGCAGATTATTCCGGGTGATGAGGAGAAGCAGGACGCATTCTTTGACAAATTCTGTTCTGATCATATTCCGCTTGCGAGACCGCAGGAGACAACAGATATTGCAAATGCGGTGCTGTTCCTTTCTTCTGATTTGGCAAAGAACATTACAGGACAGGCATTGAATATTTGTGGCGGTATGCACATGGATTGATAAAAAGAAGGGAGAAAATAATGGCTAAGTATGAGGTAAACATGCCGAAATTCGGCGCGACGATGGAAGATGGAGAGATTGTTGAGTGGTATAAGAACGTCGGAGATCCGGTGAAAAAGGGCGACAAACTCTGCAGTATTATGACAGAAAAACTGACCAATGACCTGGAAGCGATGCATGACGGGACTCTGACGGAGATCAATACGCAGGTTGGTGAGAAGGCTAACTGCGGCGACATCATCGGATACATCGAGGACTAAAAGGTGGTGAAATCATGCAGGTGGGCGAAACTACGCAGGATGGTAAAACTATAAGTAAAATTGAGAAGATGATCGGAATCCGCAAGTTGACACTGGATTCTCTTCAGGAAAGTATGCGCAGAGCACCTCAGGTTTCGGGGTTTGTTCATGCAGATGTGAGCGGTGTGGTCAAACTGAGAGCGAAGTTAAAAGAAGAGGGATACAAAGTAAGTATCACAGATATTTTTGTAAAGCTCGCAGCTATGGCTATCGAGAAACATCCTGAGGTGAATTGCTCTCGGACAGAAAGTGAACTGATTTACTACTCTTCGATCAATATGGGTGTCGCCGTGGGTACACCCACGGGACAGCTTATTGTTCCAGTAATCAAAAACTGTGAAAGTAAGTCTTTGCTGGACATTTCTGCGGGAATGAAGGAAATCCAGGAGAAGGTCAAGAGCAATCAGCTCACCATGGATATGATGGAGGGTGGAACCTTCACATTGAGCAGCATTGGGATGTTTAATGTGGATAATGCGGATCCCATTCTGAATGTGCCCCAATCTGGAATCATCGCTGTTGGACGAATTCAGAATGAGCCGGTGGTATTGGAGGACATGTCCATTGGGATCTGCCCCAAAGCTTACCTTTCAATTACCCTTGATCATGGCGCTATCAACGGTGCCCCAGCCTCGATGTTCATGAGGACGTTCTCGGAGATGGCCGCGGTGGCGGATCAGATAATCACGATAGAATAGGAGGATCATTATGAAATATCCAAAAGAATACTACATGGACACATATGAGAAGCTGACTTTTGCCAGGCAGTATGAGATGAAGGTCCCGGAACTGCTGGCGACAGGAAAGCTCCCTGGATTTTACCACCTGGCTGTTGGTCAGGAGGCGATTCAGATGGCAATCTATCTGGAGAAGGAGGACGCCGACTGGCTGAGTCCGCACCCGAGATGTCATCCGCTGTATGCGTTGACATGCGGAATTAACGACTTTACTACCGAGATGATCGGCAGAAAGAGTTCCTTGTGTGGGGGAGTTGCCAGCTATGTGCATATCTTCTCGCCAGAGCATCACATTTGCCCATCTAACGGTCTAATGGGCGAAAATCAGGCTATCGGCGCAGGTTTCGGTTTGGCTCTAACCGAATTTGATGACACTGAAGGTTGTTTGATTCTGGGAATCGGCGATGGGACTCTGGAAGAGGGTGCAGTCAACGAAGTGATGAATGTGATTGCATCAAGAAATTTGAAGGTTTGCATGATCATCGAGAACAATGATATTACGATTTCCACACGCAAGCACGATGTCAGTCGTCTGAGGGATCCGGGAGAAAGAGCATATGGAATGGGTCTTCCCGTCATGTTTGGAGACGGTAATGATATCTTCGAGGCAAGAGAACTGATCCGTATCGGTCTGGAGAAAGCTCGTAGAGGTGAGCCGAATGTGATATCGCTGAAAACCTATCGTCTGAGAGGACATTTCGAGGGTGATCCTACTGTGTATCGGGATCCTGCCGAGACAGAAGAAGCGATGAAGCACGAGCCGGTGAAACGTTGCCGCGAATTCCTGATGTCCAAAGGCATTGCTACGGAAGAAGAGTTAAATGCTATCGATGAGGCACAGGGCAAGATAGTCAACGCCGCCTTTGAGCAGGCAGTGCAGGCGGAAATTCCTACACCGGAAGACGTTATCGGGCCGGAACTTGTTTTCGCAGACTGAGAAAGGAGATGGAAATCATGGCAGAAATGACAATGATACAGGCTCTGAATACCGCATTGAAAGAGGAAATGGAGCGTGACGAAAACGTATTTCTGATGGGCGAAGATATCAGAGAGATGGGAAGTACTTTTGGCGTAACCACCGGACTCTATAAGATATGGCCGGATCGTGTGATCAACACACCTCTTGCAGAGGCTGGAACCGCCAATATGTGCGTGGGGGCAGCGCTGTACGGGAAGCGTCCGGTGTTTGAGATCATGTTCGCAGACTTTAGTACTTTGATTTATGATGCCATTGTCAATCAGGCATCCAAGATGAGATACATGTCTCACGGAAAGGTATGCTGCCCGGTGGTATTCCGCGGACCTCAGGGTGCTGGCGGAGGAATTGGTGCGCATCACAGCCAGACCGTAGACAGCTGGTTCATGAATGCCCCGGGTTTGAAGATGGTAGAACCCTCTACTCCACAGGATGCTTACGGATTGATGAAGGCCTCTATCAGGGACAACAACCCGGTGCTGTTTTGGGAACACAAAGCGCTGTATAGGGTTCCCGGTGATGTACAGACTGGTGAAGATCAGATCGTTCCTATCGGAAAAGCTAAGGTATGCAAGGAAGGAACAGATATTACAGTCGTTGCAGGACAGCTGATGCTCATGCGCATCTTCAAGCTCCTGCCTGAGCTGGAAAAGGCCGGAATCAGTATTGAACTGATTGATCCGAGGACAATCAAACCCTTTGATTATGAAACCGTTGAGGCATCTGTACGGAAGACAGGAAGACTGCTGATGGTGGCAGAGGGCTGCCGTGAAGGTAACTGGACTGCGGACATAGCCTCCAATATTGGGGAAACATGCTACAATGCTTTGAAGGGACCGATCAGAAGACTGGGTGCAATCGATTCACCAATACCGTATGCGACAGCAGAGCTCTTCATGATTCCAAGTGAAGACAGTATTGCTAAGACCATTAAGGAAATGGTGAAATAGGACACTGACAAAAAAGACGATACCGGCAGTTGATGCCGGTATCGACGATTATAAACCCTAATACTGAGACTTGCTTTCCTCGGAAAGAAGCTGCATAAGAGAAACACGGTTTTGGACGTTCAGTTTTTCGTAAATATGCTGAATGTGAGTTTTCACCGTGTTCAGACTGATAAAGGTCTGTTCCGCGATCTTGGCGTTGGTCAGCCCCTGAGAAATCAGTTTTGCAATCTCCCACTCCCGATCCGTTAGTTTCTGCCGGATTCTGGAATATCCCAGTTTTTCGGACTCTGAGATATAAGAGGATTGGAAAATGAAGAGAAGATAATTCAGGCTGATTTTGCTGAAGTTCTCATCGATGGAAATGAAGGAATTAATCCGAAATTCGAACAGGGCATTGTCGATGGGAATAGTGATGTGCTCGTTGTCAGTGACAAGTCGTTCCTGAAACTGTGTCATCACATACTGTACAGTGTGCAGATTCTCAGAGGCGGATTCATCTGACAACGGATCGCACTCGCGGAAAAGAGCATTGTATATGATATCGCAATACTTCTGGGCGCAATCGTTTGCTTGGACAACGTCCCTCTTGTTGTCTAATATCATGGCGCCGAAGTCTACATTTTGGTAGCAGGAGTTGAAGAGTTCCTCGGCAAGATGCCGACTTGTCTGGGAGATAGCAATCATATAGTGCTGTGCGATGAAGCGACTGAGCTCCTCAAGGATCCATATTTCATCCCGGGACAAAGGTCCTTCCTCTTCAGATCGATAGATGGAAATGACTCCAAGTCTGACCTTATCGTATACCAGATTCAGGATCGTCTGATAAGGAACATTTGCATCCCGCAGGAAGGAATGGTACCTGGCGCTGCGAGAATTTTTTTCCGGGAAGGCTTCTTCTACCTGAATGACCGGTCGGAAACGCAGTTGAGCAGGGAGATTACGAGCCCGAAAGGGGTCTAGATCCACGGCTCTGGTGTAATACTGTTCCAGCAGTTGTTCACTGAGACCGCGCGTGCGGATTTCGTTGAACCAGGTGTCCGGATTGGAACTGTTCAGTGTGGCAAAACTGGAATTCAGCGGGATAAAGGTCAGTTTATGAAACGGAAAATATCGGTCGATCAACTCCAGAACATGATCCGGGTAGTTGGTATAGTCATTGGGCAGTTCATAGAGAAAATTCAATAATGCCGAAACTTCCTTGATGGATGACGGTTGCATAATTTACTCCTTTTGTACGTGCAATAGTTGTATTGATATTATACAAAAAATGAAAGAAGATTGCAATTAATTGCAATATGAGAGTGACCGAAACGGAGGTGTATCCATGAAAGCACTGAGATTAGTGGAACCGAAGAATTTTCAGATCGTTGATATTCCGGAGCCGATCCAGGACGGAAACCATGTGATCATTGATGTGGAAAGGGTTGGACTGTGTGGCTCTGACCTTACGCTGTGGAAGGGAACCAGAATTTTCGGCAGTGGGCACATAATGGGTCATGAATACTGTGGGACGGTGGTTGATCCAGGGCCACGGAAAGATCTGTGCATTGGTGACAGAGTTGCCGGAATTCCTGCGAATTATTGTCGAAACTGCTTTTTTTGCAACAATGGAATGGAAAATTTGTGTAATGAAACGGTCACAAAGGGTGGTCCCGGCGTGACGATTGATGGAGCGTGTACAGCCCGCTTTGCGGTTCTTGCAGACAAAGCATTCAAGCTGGGCAGCGGTGTGAAACCGGAACTGGGTGCACTGGTAGAGCCTATCGCCAACGGGCATCACGCGGCGATCACCCGGGGAAACGTGCAGGCCGGGGAAAAGATCCTAATCATCGGCGGCGGCATCATAGCTATACTCACGGCATGGTGGGCAAAAAAACAAGGCGCTTATATTGTAATGTCTGAAATCAATGAGGGTAGGATTGCACACCTGAAGAAGTTCGGCGTGGCTGATGAAGTCGTCAATCCTATGGAAGAAGGATCGCTGAAGGCGGTTCAGGCGAAGACAAGAATCGGATTCGACAAGATCTTCGAGTGCAGCCATCCCAATGATAAGCTGTTTAACGAGACGCTGATTCCTATGGTGCGAAAAGGCGGGACAATAATTCAGGTCGGCAGCATGGAGGGTGTTCTCAGTTTCAATTTCTTCGCATTTCAATACAAAGAACTGTCGTATGTCTCTAGTTGGAGTATCACTGAAAATGATTTTACCGAAGCGATTTGGGCGGTTGAGAAATATCCGGAAGAGTTTCTTCCGCATATCACCAGTGTGATCTCCATGGAAGAGGTTCAGTCGCGGATGACTGCAATGGCTTCCGGAAAACTTCAGGATGTCAAGGTTATAATTGATCCTCATCGGTAAAGTGACAGAAAGGATTTTCAGCAGTGGATTACAAAAAAATTTACAGAGAAAAAATCGTTAGTGTAGGGGAAGCGCTTTCTCATATTCATCAGGGTGACCGCATTATGACTTCGCTCTGCGCACAGGCACCGTTCCTGTTGCTGAAGAATCTGCATAAGGTTGCTGGGGCAGGGGTAGGATTCAAAATATATAGCAACATGGATCTGTTTAACTATCCATACTTGGTGGAGGAAAAATACAGAGGCTTGATTGACGTGGACAGTCTGTTTGAGATGGACGGTGACCGGGCTGGACATCGTAAGGGAATCGTGAACTATGTTCCGGGACACCTTCACGATGGGTCCTGGCGCTGGGCGGATTATTATAAACCGAACGTCTTTATAGGTGCAGTGTCCTCTATGGACGAGCATGGATTTTGCAGATTTTCCCTAAGCAACATACACGAAAAAGAGTTTGCACGCCGGGCGGATGTTGTGATTTGCGAGGTGAATCCAAATCTGCCTCAAGTAAATGGGGATACAGAGATCCATATCAGTGATATTGATTACATCGTAGAGTCCAAGGAGCCGATTCCTGTTTTGCCGGAGACACTTAAATTGTCCAAGGAGGATGAAGCGATCGGGGGTTATGTTTCCACTCTGGTGAACGATGGCGATACCATCCAGCTGGGGATTGGCAAGATCCCGGATGCTGTGGCGAACGGACTGATGGAAAAACAGGACCTTGGAGTGCATACAGAGCTGATGACCGATGCCATCTATCGATTGACGGAAGCCGGGGTAGTAACGAATAGGAAGAAAACACTCTTTCGCGGAAAGAGCATCGCAACATTCGCTTTGGGAAGTCAAAAACTGTATGATATGATGCACCAGAATCCGGGTGTATGGATCATGCCGGGGGATCTGGTCAATGATTCCCATATCATTGCTAAGAATGACAATATGGTGTCAATCAATACGGCTATCGAGGTGGATCTCACCGGTCAGGTGTGTTCGGAATCCATCGGAACTTTGCAGTACAGCGGCACCGGCGGTGCCGTGGATACTTCTGCAGGAGCAGGAGCATCAAAGGGCGGGCGGTCTATTATTTGTCTGCATTCTACTGCCAAGAAAGGAGAGTGCTCCACAATCAATGCCATGCATACCCCCGGAGCCATTGTCACTCTTTCTCGAAACAATGTGGATTACGTCGTCACAGAGTACGGGATTGCACCCATGCGGGGACGTAATATCCGACAGAGGATACAAAATCTGATTGCGGTGGCTCATCCGGACTTCCGGACGGAAATCAGAAAGGACGCAGAAAAATATCAACTTTGGTAAGGAGGCCATGAATGAATTTTGAACTGACAAAAAGACAGGAATTCGTGCGGAAACTGGTGCGGCGTTTTGTGGAAAACGAGGTAGCACCTATCGCGGCAGAGATTGACCAGGAACATCGCTTTCCTCGGGAGACCATTGATAAGATGGGTAAACTGGGGATGATGGGAATTGCCTATCCCAAGAAATACGGCGGGGCCGGCGCGGATTACGTTTCCTATATCATCACTATTGAAGAAATTGCCAAGGCGTGTGCCACAACAGCCACGGCTTTTGCCTGCCACAACTCTCTCTGTTGTTGGCCTATTTACACTTTTGGCAGTGAGGAGCAGAAGATGAAATATCTGCCGGAACTCTTTTCCGGACGGAAACTGGGTGCCTTCGGACTGACTGAGCCGGGAGCAGGCTCCGATGCGGGAAGCCAGCAGACCAAGGCGGTTTTGGAAAACGGTGAATGGGTACTGAACGGAACTAAGTGCTTTATCACAAACGGTGGTCAGGCTCAGGTATACGTCATCATTGCTCAGACCGACAAGGATCTGGGAAACAAAGGTATTTCTGCCTTCATTGTGGAGGATACGGATCCGGGATTTTCCATCGGCAAGATCGAATCGAAGATGGGCATCCGGGGATCAGCGACGGCAGAATTGGTGTTCCAGGATTGTCGCATACCGGAGGACAGACTTCTGGGGAAATACAATCGTGGTTTCAACATTGCTATGGAAATCGTAGATGGCGGACGGATCGGCGTTGCTGCGGAGGCAGTGGGTATTGCTGAGGGAGCATTGGAAACAACTGTTGAATATATGAAGCAAAGAAGACAGTTCGGTAAACCTCTGACTAAATTCCAAGGACTCCAGTTTGATATTGCAGAGATGAAGGCCAGAACAGAATGCGCCAGAATGATCTGCTATAAGGCGGCTCAGGAAAAGAATGATGGACTTCCCTATATAATGGATGCATCTATTGCTAAATACTATGCTGCAGAGACGGCAATGTTTGTCACCACAAAGGCTGTACAGTTGCATGGCGGATACGGGTATACAGAGGACTATCCGGTAGAGCGGATGATGCGGGATGCGAAGATCACCGAGATCTATGAAGGAACATCGGAAATTCAGAAAATGATTATTGCCGGGCAGGTATTTAAATAGAGTGTTACAGGAGGAAAGAAGATGGCTTATAAAGTTATTGTATGTGCCAAGCAGGTACCTGACACTAATGTTATTAGAATCGATCCCAAAACAGGGACACTGATTCGTCAGGGCGTTCCGAGCATATTGAACCCTGATGATGCAAATGCGCTAGAAGGTGCTTTGACCCTGAAGGACCGCTATCCCGGATCCACCGTCACGGTGGTGACTATGGGACCACCTCAGGCAAAGGATATTCTGATCGAGGCGATCGCCATGGGAGCGGATAAGGGCGTCCTGTTGACGGATCGCGCAGTTGGTGGTTCGGATACATGGGCGACATCCAATGCTCTGGCAGGAGTGATTCAGTATCTGGGGAACTTTGATATTCTTATTGGCGGTCGGCAGGCTATTGATGGGGATACGGCGCAGGTAGGACCGCAGATCGCTGAGAAACTGGGGATCCCTCAGGTCACTTATGTAGAGGGTCTGGAAATAGAAGAGGACGGTCGCACGGTTCTCGCCAAACGGCAACTGGAGGATGGATACGAGACAGTCGAGGTTGCCCTTCCTTGCATGTTAACTTGCGTGAAGGAATTAAATGAGCCCCGATATATGACTTATGCGGGAATTTTTGATGAAGAAATGGATGAAAAAATTATCACCTTGAGTGCCACGGATGTGAACCTGGATCCTGCGATTGTCGGTCTTAAGGCTTCTCCAACCAATGTGTTCCGTTCCTTTACACCTAAACCGAAGGGACGAGGGATCATGCTGGACGGGAGCGACGAGAAGGAACTGGCGACCAGACTTCTGGTCAATCTGAAAGCAAAGCATGTGATCTAAGGGGGACAAAAATGAATCGTTTTGAAGAATATAAAGACATTTGGGTATTTGCAGAGCAACGTGACGGAAAACTGGCTAATGTCGCCCTGGAGTTGATCGGCGAAGGACGGCGACTCTCCAGAGATATGGAGAGGAATACAAAGGTGTATGCTATTTTGGCAGGCACCCAAGAGGATGTGGACTCCCTGGCGAAGGAGTGCTTCGAATACGGTGCAGATGGCGTGATCTCCTTGCAGCATCCTTTGTTGAAGCAATACACCACTGATGCTTACACAAAAGCCCTGACAGAGTTGATCATCCAGCGCAAGCCGGAGATCGTTATCTATGGAGCTACTCATATCGGACGAGATCTTGCGCCGCGGATCGCAGCTCGTGTCAACACCGGACTTACGGCAGACTGCACTCATCTAGATGTGAACCTGGATAAATATGTTGATTACGCAAATAAGAATACCACATTGGATACTAGCAAAATTGATCCGGCATCAGATGACGGGGGCCTGAAGATGACCCGTCCAGCGTTTGGCGGGAATCTGATGGCGACTATTATCTGCCCTAATACAAGGCCGCAGATGTCAACAGTGCGCCCTGGCGTCATGCAGAGGCTGGAACGAGATCCTCAGGCAGATGGGGAAGTAGAAGTGGTTGTGCCCCAGTTGGAAGAGAAGGATATTCGGGTCAAAGTCTTGGAGGTTATCAAGTCGGCGAAGGAAATGGTTTCTTTAACGGACGCAGATATTATCTGTTCCGGCGGACGGGGACTGGGCGGCCCGGAGGGCTTCGAGCTTATGCGGAGATTTGCTGAGAAAACCGGCGGTGTGGTGGGAGCCTCCCGTGCGGCGGTGGATAGTGGCTGGATTGATCATTCTCATCAGGTTGGGCAGACAGGAACTACAGTGAAACCGAAAATTTACTTTGCCTGCGGTATCTCCGGCGCAATTCAGCACTTAGCCGGCATGCAGACTTCGGATATCATTGTAGCCATTAACAAGGATCCGGATGCGCCCATCTTCACGGTTGCAGATTTTGGCATCGTGGGGGATCTGTACAAGGTGGTTCCGACGATCATTAATTTGTGGGACGATGCTGAGGAACTCTACGAGACAGATTTAAGGAGGCAGTAGAATGAGCAGAAAAAAAGTAGCAGTGATCGGTGGGGGTCCCGGTGGCTATATTGCCGCCATTCGGGCGGCGCAGTTGGGTGCAGAGGTCTCTGTGATTGAAATGGATAAATTGGGCGGAACCTGCCTAAATATTGGATGTATTCCTACAAAGTGTATGCTTCACAGCGCAGAGCTTCTGGAGCAGATCCGGATTCAGGGTCCTCAGATAGGTGTGGATGTGGAGGGAGCGCAGATCAACTTTCCCCAGGTGATGGCAAATAAGGATAAGGTATCCTCCCAACTGGTAAATGGAATAGGCGGGCTGATGCACGCCAATGGAGTCAGTGTGATTTACGGGAAAGCAAGTTTTGTGGCTCCTGGGGAACTGGAGATAGAGGGCGCCAATGGCGAGACGGAGCCTGTAGAAGCAGATGCGGTGATTTTGGCTACGGGTTCCGTCAACGCGACGCCTCCTATCCCCGGAGTGAATTCCACTTCAGCGTGTCTGGATTCGACGGGAATGCTTTCCCTGACGGAACTGCCGAAGAGCCTGGTGGTCATTGGAGCAGGTGTGATCGGTTTAGAACTGGCCTGCGCCTACGCATCCTTTGGAACAAAGGTAACCGTGGTGGAGGCCATGGATCATGCACTTCCTATGTTGGACAGAGAGATCACGGCAGTGGGCATGCGCCACATGAAAGGCATGGGGATCGATATCCGGATGGGAACACCGGTTAAGTCCATTGAAGAGACAACGGAGGGTGCCCGTGTAATATGTGAGAAGAAAAACGGGGAAGAGGTTTCTTTCCAAGCGGAAAAAGTCCTGGTCGCTGTAGGAAGGAAGGCGAATACAGAGTTTCTGAAACTGGCGGCGGGCGGTATTGAAAACAACAAAGGGAAGATTATCGTAGATGATCATATGAGGACGAATGTGGAAGGAATCTACGCCATTGGAGACTGCGTGGAAGGACATGCTCAACTTGCTCATACGGCTTCCTGTATGGGTGAGGTCGCTGCAGAGAATATCATGGGGATAGATTCTGTGTACGATGAGTCCACCAATCCCACCTGCGTATATATGGAGCCGGAGGCGGCGGCAGTGGGGCTTCGGGAGGATCAGCTTGAAGAAGGAAGCTATAAAGTTGGGAAGTTTCCTATGCTCGCCAATGGAAAAGCCATAATCATGAACGGTGGAGAGGGCTTGGTGAAAATCATTGCAAATGCTGAGACAGAAAAAATCCTCGGTATGCATATCATCGGACCGAGAGCGACGGATTTGATTGCTGAGGGCGCTGTGGCAATTCGTATGGGCATGACAGTAGAGCAGTTGATCACAACGATTCACTCTCACCCGACTATCTCAGAAACGGTTCGAGAAGCGGCACTTGATTTGCAGGGGCGTACCCTGAACATGCCGCCTGTAAGGTGATAAATATGGATTGCAAAATAACATTAAGCGTCAATGCAGGTGTTTCGATACAGATTGAGGGGAAGAAGATTCTTGTGGATGCGTTCTTCGAGGCGGCGGATGAAGGGATTTCTGTGATGACACAGGAGTTGTTTCACCGCGTTATGGAGGCGCCGGAATTTCAAAATGCGAACTGCCTTTTCTTCACACATGCCCACAAGGATCATTATTCCGCTGGGATGACGAAGGCATATCTGGAAAACTATCCGGAGTGCCTTCTGATTGGCCCAGAGACTGTTTCTCCGGATGAGACCATTCGAAACCCAAGGGTTGTTTTATCTGAAGATGTCTCTATGAAAATCCATGGAATAGATTTCGACTTCTTCTCGCTGCTTCATGAGGGTGGTCCCTCAAAGGAAACTCCGCATTTTGGATGTATGATCTCTGTGGGGGGGAAAACCATTTTGATGCCTGGCGATGGGAAACTTTTCACGGAGGAACTGGCAGCGAAGGTGAAAGGAAGAGAGATCAATCTGGCCATCTTGGACTTCCCTTGGCTGACTGCGCCGGGAGGCATTGATTATGTATATGGAAAAATAAATCCGTCGAATGTGATTCTGTACCATCTTCCTACGCCGGAGGATGATAAATTCCGTTATCTTGCGGCAGTGGACTATGCTTTGGCAAAACTTCCGGAGGAGAAGAACGCCCAGATTCTGTGCCGACCGCTGCAGACAATAGAAGTCCATCTATAAGGAGGAAAATTATGGTGACATATATGGAAACAGGATCAATTGATCCCCGATACAATCTGGCTTTCGAGGAGTATGTTCTTTGTCACCGGACCACAGGCGATATTCTCATTCTGTGGCAGAACGAGAATTCTGTGATCATCGGACAGAATCAGAATACGTTGGAGGAAATCAATGTTCCCTTTGTGGAAAAGCACCACATCAATGTGGTTCGCCGGACGACTGGCGGGGGCGCAGTGTATCACGATCTGGGGAATCTGAACTATTCATTCATCACAGATCTGGAGGACCCGGAAAAGCTTACAATAAATAAGTTTACAATACCGGTCATCAATGCTCTGGAGCAGTTGCATGTACATGCGGCGGCTTCCGGCCGAAATGATATTCTCATTGACGGGCGTAAAATTTCCGGCACGGCTCAACGTATTGAAAAAAGCAGAATACTGCACCATGGAACTTTGCTGTTTCGCTCTAATCCGGGGATGATTGACGGAGCGTTGAACGTTGATCCGCATAAGTTCCGTTCGAAGAGTGCTAAGTCAGTGAAGAGCAGAGTAGGTAATATCGCGGATTATATCGACGAAGATATGACCCTCCGGGAGTTTTGGGAGCATTTGAAGGAATCCCTTTCCGGGGAGGGCTTTGTGCAGGGCTCTCTGACAAAGGAGGAACTGAGGGGCGTAGAGGCGCTGAAGAGGGATAAGTACGATACATGGGAATGGAATTACGGCAGGTCTCCGGAGTTTCAGATGCATCACAAGAGTTACTGGGACGGAGGTGCTCTTGAGATCTACGGAGATATGAAAAAAGGAAGGATCGAAGCCCTCAAAATATATGGCGATTTTCTGGCAGTGAAATCCATGGAGGAAATTATTCCTTTGTTTACCGGAAAGGAGTTTACTAGGGCAGCTTGCAAAGGGGTCCTGGATGGAATCAGACTGTCGGATTATTTTGGGACGATCACAGAAGAAGAAATTTTATCAACAATGTTTGAATAGGAGGAAAAGTTATGGGTGCAAACAGTTTCATGATGACATTCCCCCAATTTTTCGGACGAGGCTGTTCTAAGGAGGCAGGCGAAAAACTGGCGGCGATGGGATGTAAAAAAGTTCTGGTCATGCATGGGAAAGGTGTAGAAGCGGCGGGTCTTCCGGCTCCCATTGTACAGGCAATTGAAAGTGCGGGACTGGAAGTTGCAGAAAACAATGAGGTAGAATCGGATCCCAGCGACCGGATCATAAAAAAGATAGCGGACTTTGGGCGGGCTGCAGGAGTTGACAGCGTTGTCGCCATCGGAGGAGGAAGCTGCATGGATGCAGCGAAGTGCGTTAAACTTCTGCTGGACAATGATGAACCGCTGGAAGTATTTTATGACATTTCCCATTCACAGAAAACGGCGATACCGCTGATTACTATTCCTACAACCTCCGGAAGCGGAAGCGAAGCATCGAAGGGCGCGGTGGTGACGGATACGGTGAACGGAATCAAACGCGTAATCATTGGGGCGGGAACGACTCCCGCAATGGCATTGATTGATCCGGAACTCACTCTGGGCGTACCTCCGAAGGTCACCGCAGCATGTGCTTTTGATGTACTGGCTCACGCCATTGATGCTATTACTTCGAAAATGACCTGCAGAATCACTCAGGCGGTTTCCTATGAAGCGATCCGCCTGATGGAGAGCAGTTACAAGCAGGCTGTGGAGCATGGAGATGACATCAATGCCCGAGAGGATATGCAGCTAGCCTCCAATCTCGGAGGATACGGGATCGGAAATGCCAAATGCTCTATGTCTCATGCTTTCGCTCATGCTCTGGGTGCGCTGTACCATGTTCCCCACGGTGTATGCTGTGCGATATTCACGCCGGCATCGCTGGAATATGTTTCAGACACCTGCCCGGAACAGATTCGTGCGATCGCAGAACTTCTTCATACCGCGTATGATGCGGAAGATTCCACCCGGGAGATCGCACGTAAGACCGGTGAACAGATCCGCAGGATGTATAGATCTGTAGGAATTGATGATATCACTGCCTATATACCGGATGAAGAGGAGGCCATTAAGAGGTTGACTCCTGTTGCGGAGAAAGATATTATGGCGTTGTTCAGTCCAAGACCCATCGACGGTGAATCCTGCGAGTGGGTGATCCGAAGAACCTATGAACTTGCCAGATCATAGGGATACGTGGGATAGGAAAAATGTTGCCAAAAAGTACTCATATATAACCCATAGAAGAAGGGGCTGCTGCGTTGAATTGTGGTGGTCCCTTTCTCTATAGTGTAATATCCTCGGACGGAACGTCTGAAAGCGACAACTTTGATGTATCCTCTCATCGAGATGTTGCTTTTTGTTTAAACAGCATTCCATCGTGTCTGCATTTGTGCAGGGTAACAGGATAAAATGTTCTGAAAGCGCATTCGAAATTCTTTTGATATATTTTCTCCGCTTATATTGGAGAATTCCCGCCTCTGACCGTGACAACTCCATCGTTCTATGCTACAATACTATGTTAGGAATTTGCGGCATTAGCGGAGGTTCGGGGAGGGAGCCCTGCTTCGGGGAATCGTGGCTGACGGATCGGAGAAGCCTTGCGGCGCCGGCACCGCCGCGCGGCTGCACAGAAGGAGAGAAGTGGAATATGTTTGAAAAACTGGATTCTGTCGTCGATAAATATGATGAGCTGACCAGGGTCGTTGCAGATCCGGATGTCATTGCGAATCAGAGTGTCTGGCAGAAGCATATGAAGGAGATGGGCGAGATGGAGCCCATCGTCACGAAATATAAGGAGTATAAAAAGGCAAAGGAGGAACTGGACTTCGCACGTGAAATCGTGGAGAATGAAAGCGATGAAGAGATGCGGGATCTGGCGAAGGCGGAGATTGCGGAGCAGGAGGACAGCATTTCCAAAATCGCGGAGGAACTGAAGGTCCTGCTGATTCCGAAGGATCCCAACGATGAGCGCAATGTCATCCTCGAGATCCGCGCCGGTACCGGCGGGGACGAGGCTGCTTTGTTCGGCGGAGACCTGCTGCGCATGTATACCCGGTATGCCGAGAGAAAACGCTGGAAGGTGGAGATTATGGATCTCAATGACACCGGCATCGGCGGCGTCAAGGAGGCGGAAGTGCTGATAAAGGGCAAGGGAGCATACTCCAGACTGAAGTATGAGAGCGGTGTTCACAGAGTACAGCGGGTGCCGGAGACGGAGGCGTCCGGACGGATTCATACGTCGGCCGCGACCGTAGCGGTGCTGCCGGAGGTGGACGATGTGGAGGTTCACATCGATCCCAACGACGTCAAGGTGGACGTATATCGGGCGTCAGGAAACGGTGGGCAGTGCGTCAACACGACGGATTCCGCGGTTCGGCTAACGCATCTACCCACAGGACTTGTGGTCACCTGCCAGGACGAAAAATCCCAGATCAAGAATCGTGAAAAGGCGATGAAGGTTCTGAAGGCCAGGCTGTATGACAAGATGCAGCGGGAGCAGGCGGCGGAGATTGCGGCGGAACGGAAGGATCAGATCGGTTCCGGCGACCGGAGTGAACGAATCCGCACCTACAATTTCCCTCAGGGGCGCTGTACCGACCACCGCATCGGACTGACGCTGTACAAGCTGGATTCCATTCTGGACGGCGATATTGACGAGATAATCGACGCCCTGACTACAGATGACCAGGCAAGGAAGATGAACAATTTCTGATGAAGACGAGATTACTGAAGGATACAGAAGAAGATATCCGCATCGCAGCGAAGATTATCGAGCAGGGCGGGCTCGTGGCGTTTCCGACGGAAACGGTCTACGGTCTGGGCGCCAACGCGATGGATGCCGATGCTGTGCGGAAAATCTACGAGGCTAAGGGGCGGCCTGCCGATAATCCGACGATTGTGCATATCGCGGAGCGGGAGGAGCTGGGGCAAGTCACGTTCCTCGTGACGGAAGACATGAAGACACTGATGGACCGGTTCTGGCCGGGTCCGATGACCATGATCGTTCCCCGGGGCGAATATATTCCCTACGTCACCACCGGAAATCTGGAGACGGTCGGAGTACGAATGCCGGAAAACGAGGTGGCCAGGGAGCTGATCCGCCGGTCCGGTTGTCCTATCGCGGCGCCTAGCGCCAATCTTTCCGGGCGGCCGAGTCCGACGACGGCGCAGCATGTTATCGACGATCTGGACGGACGCATCGACGCGGTGATCCAAAGCGGGCCGTGCCGGATCGGAATCGAGTCTACCGTTATCGATATGACCGGCAAGATTCCGATGATCCTGCGTCCGGGGTATATCACAAAGAAAGACTTTGAGGAGGCGCTGGGTCAGGAGATTCTGCTTGACCCGACGCTGAACAGAAAGCCGCGGGAGGGAGAGGATTTCCATCCCAAAGCGCCGGGGATGAAGTATCGGCATTACGCCCCCAGAGCGGAAATGATTATTTTTAAGGGAGACCGCATCCGTGTGGAGGCGGCCATTGACCAGGAGCGTGCGGAGCGCGAAGCGCTCGGTCAGAAGGTCTTTGTTATTGACTTCGACGAAGACAGGGAAACCGTGGCGGCGCATGAGATATTCGCCATGCTTCGTCAGGCGGACCGGGAAGGTGCGGACGTGATTCTCGCGGCGGCGCTTCCACAGCGGGGAGTCGGATTTTCCGTAATGAACAGGATGCTGAAATCAGCAGGTTTTAACGTAAGAGAGGTGTAGAAATGGTTATAGCGGTAGCAAGTGATCACGGCGGATTCAAGCTGAAACTGGCGGTGAAGGAGCATCTGATTGAGCGAGGATACAAGGTTGTGGACCTTGGAACAGATACCGAGGATTCGGTGGATTACCCGGTTTACGGGCAGGCCTGCGGCGAGGCGGTCGCGGCGGGCAAGGCGGATCTGGGCGTGGTCTGCTGCGGCACCGGAATCGGAATTTCCATTGCTGCGAACAAAGTAAAGGGCGTGCGCTGCGCTCTTTGTACCTCGGTGGAGATGGCGGAACTGGCGAAACAGCACAACAATGCGAATGTGCTGGCGCTGGGAGGCCGGATCCTGGAAACGGAGGAGGCGATCCGCATCACCGACGCGTGGCTGGACAGCGAGTTCCAGGGCGGGCGCCACAAGAGAAGAACGGATATGCTGGACGCAATGTAATCTGAGGAGAGAGGAGTCACATTATGGGTAAAGTTTATGTTTTTGATCATCCGTTGATTCAGCACAAGGTGGCGCTGATGCGCATGAAGGACACCAGTGTTAAGGATTTCCGGGAGCTGGCGAAGGAAGTGGCCATGCTGATGGGCTTCGAGGCGACTCGGAATCTGCCTCTGAAGGAGGTGGAGATTGAAACGCCGATCTGCCGGACCAGAGTCCGTATGCTGAAGGGTGAAGATATCGCGATCGTGCCGATTCTGCGGGCCGGACTGGGCTTTGTAGACGGAATGCTGGCTCTGGTCCCCAACGCCAAGGTCGGGCATGTAGGACTTTACCGTGATCCTGAGACTCACGAACCGGTGGAGTATTACTGCAAACTGCCGAAGGACATCGAGAAACGGCAGATTTTCGTGGTTGATCCCATGCTTGCCACCGGCGGAAGTGCGGTGGCGGCCATCGACTTCATCAAGAAGCGCGGCGGCCGGAACATTACTTTCATGTGCCTGATCGCGGCGCCGCAGGGAATCGAGACGCTGCAGAAGGCGCACCCCGATATCGATATCTACATCGCGTCCAAGGATGAGACGCTGGACGAGAACGCCTACATCGTGCCGGGCCTCGGAGACGCCGGGGACAGGCTGTACGGAACAAAGTGAGGAACAAGACAACATTAATGAGGAGAGTGCTTTTTAAATGAAAAATTTTATACCGGATAACATCAGCCAGTATGATAACGTCTATGACGTTCTGAAGGAGCGCGGCTTCATCGAGCAGGTCACCGATGAGGATGCGGTTCGCAGTCTTTTGGGACGGGAAAAGATCAAATTCTACATCGGATTCGATCCCACGGCGGACTGCCTGCATGTGGGTCATTTCATGCAGGTCATCATCATGATGTATATGCAGAAATTTGGCCATACCCCGGTGGTGCTGCTGGGCGGAGGAACCGGCATGGTCGGAGATCCGTCGGGACGCACGGATATGCGGCAGTTGATGGATGTGAATACCATCGATGAAAACTGCCGTCAGTTCAAGAAGCTCTTCGAACGCTTCCTTGAATTCGATGAGGAGTGGGAATACACCGGAAACAACGGGGTGTTTGCTCCCGGACATGAGAATAAAACGCCCGAACCGGGAAAGGCTATCTGTGTCAACAACGGACACTGGCTTCGCCCTCTGAACTACGTGGAGTTCGTCCGCACCGTCGGTACTCACTTCAACGTCAACCAGATGCTGCGGGCGGAAGCTTTCAAGCAGAGAATGGAGCGGGCCGGCGGCCTGACGTTCTTCGAGTTCAACTATATGCTGATGCAGTCCTATGACTTTATGGTCATGGCCCGGGACTTCGATGTGAAGATGGAATTTGGCGGAAACGATCAGTGGTCCAATATCATCGGCGGCGTCGATCTTACCCGCAAGATGTGCGGTAAAGAAGTCTACGGAATGACCTTTGCGCTGCTGACTAACAGCGAAGGCAAGAAGATGGGAAAAACCGCCAAGGGAGCACTTTGGCTTTCCCCGGAACGGACTTCTCCATATGAATTCTATCAGTACTGGCGTAATGTGGACGACGCTGATGTGGAGAAATGCCTGCGGATGCTCACGTTCCTGCCTATGGATGAAGTCAGACGGCTGTCTGCTCTGGAGGGCGCGGAGATTAACAAAGCCAAGGAAATCCTCGCCTATGAGGTCACCAAACTCGTCCACGGTGAAGAGGAGGCGCGCAAGGCACAGGAAGGTGCGCGGGCGGCTTTCGGCGGCGGCACTGCGACGGAGAATATTCCGACAAAGGAATATCCGGCGGCCGACTTTGCCGGAGAGGGAAAAGGTCTGCTGACACTGATGAAGGAGCTGGGGCTGGCATCCTCCAACGGTGAGGCCCGCAGAACAGTGGAGCAGGGAGGTCTGTCCGTCAACAGCGAGAAAATTACAGACGCTCGGGCTTCGATAACGGCGGAGCATTTCCGGGACGGCGAGATATTAATCCAGAAAGGAAAGAAAAAATTCATCAAGGTCGTGCTCCGTTAGCGGGTGCGTCTGACTGAGATACCGGACCCGGGCTGCATCATCGTCTGAACGGAGGAAGATGCAGCCCGGGTTTTCTGTTGCTGTCTTTATTTTTCAACTTTTATGAACCCCGAACAAAAAAGACTGAAAAAATAACTAAAAATTTTGTATTGTATTATTCGTATAATAGTGAGATAATTAAACAGAAGTACAACTTACCTGGTGGGGGTTATAGTGTGAAAAAGAGTCGCAGTGATGTGTATACGCCGGATGCCCGGGAGACGAAGATCCAGATTTTCAAATTCTTTTTGTTCTCCGTGTCAGCGGGAATCGTGGAGACCGTGTCGTTTACGGTTCTCAAATTGCTGACCAGATGGACATACTGGCCATGTTATTTGATTGCCCTGATTCTTTCAGTGCTCTGGAACTTTACATGGAACCGAGAATTCACATTTAAATCCGCCAACAATGTTCCGATGGCGATGTTCAAGGTATTTCTCTTTTACTGCGTATTCACGCCCGCCTCTACCTGGTGGGGGAATATGCTGACGGACAGAGCGGGATGGAACGACTACGTTGTACTGGGTTTTACAATGTGCATCAATCTCACGACAGAGTATTTGTACGACCGGTTCTTTGTATACCGGGACAGTATGAATACGAATAAGAGAGCGCAGCAGGAAAGGAAGAAAAAAGATGCCGGAAATTAGAGGAAAACGGGCGCGCAGCAGAATGATCATCATGCATGCGGCGAAGGAACTGTTTGAAGAGAAGGGCCTGAATCACGTAACATTCAACGATATTGCCACACGGGCGGACATGTGCAGAACGACGATCTTCAATCACTTCTCCACAATCAACGAGCTGATGCTTGCGGTTATGGAGCAGGAAGTGAACGATGTTCTCTCCTATTGCGGAGATTCCAGACAGGAAGGTGAGGACCTGATCCGCGCCATGTTCGAGATGCTGATCGACGACACCTGTAATTATCCGGTTTTGACCGCCAAGCTCGTGGCAAACAGCATTATCAGTGCGCAGGAGCGCCCGTCCCTGGCTAAGCTGGAAAAGATTATTGCGGATAATCTGCCGGATATGCCGGATCGGGAAAAAGAGCAGAAGGTCATCCAGCTCACCGGAATTTACTATGGGCTGGTTAATCATTACTTCATCAATAACTACGAGTTCGACCGCAGAAAGATGAAGAGAAAATTTAACGAAATGGCGAACAGTATTTTGTAGACGACACGAAAAGTGCCGGCGCGGAGGTGACAAATTATGAATAACTGCGGTATCAGCCGTTGGGACAATCCGAGGGAGATTAACCGGAAACTGTCTCATCTTACGAGTCTGCCGATTTATGAGGTCACAGACGAATATTATGAGGATACGATTCTGAAGTATTACGATGAGAAGTGCGCCGGCTCCCGGAAGATCTACGAGGAAGCGAAACAGTACATCCCGGGAGGCGTACAGCATAATCTCGCTTTCAACAAGCCGTTCCCAGTCTGCTTTGACAGGGCGGAGGGAGCCTATCTGTACGACAGGGACGGAAACCGCTACATTGATTTTCTGCAGGCCGGAGGACCGACGATCCTGGGAAGCAACTATCCGGCGATAAGGAATGCGGCTATCGAGCTGCTGAACACCTGCGGCCCGGTGACGGGCCTTCTCCATGAGGCTGAGCTGATGATCGCCAGGAAGATCCATCAGTGTATGCCGAATGTGGAGATGTTCCGGATGCTGGGGAGCGGCACAGAGTCGGTCATGGCGGCGCTGCGGATTTCGCGCATCGCAACGGGGCACAAAAGAATCATCAAGATCGGAGGAGGCTATCACGGATGGAGCGATCAGATGGTGTACGGGCTGAAGATTCCCGGCAGCAGAAATCTGATGGAATCCCACGGAATTCCCCGCAAGATTTTCGCATATGTGGACGAGGTTCGTCCCAACGACCTGAACATGCTGGAGAATTTCCTGCGGATCAATCGCCTGCGGGGAGGCACAGCGGCTGTGATTGTTGAGCCGGTGGGCCCGGAGAGCGGTACGAGACCGGTGGCGCGGGATTACAACCAGGGCGTTCGCAGGCTGTGCGACATGTACGGCGCGTTGCTGGTATTCGATGAGGTTGTCACAGGTTTCCGTGTGGCGCTGGGTGGTGCGCAGGAATATTTCGATGTGGTGCCGGATCTGACCTGCTTCGGGAAAATCGTTGCAGGCGGTTTCCCGGGAGCCGGGGGCGTCGGCGGAAAGAAAGAATATGCCGGGCTGATGGCGGCAGGCGTAGGCACCATGAAGCACAAAGCATATGTCGGCGGAACGCTGGCAGCCAATCCTTTGTCGGCGCTGGCGGGATATACGGCGATCTGCGAGATCGAGAAAACCAATGCCTGCGAGAAGGCGGGAAGAGCCGGCGACCGTCTGACGGACGGACTCCGGAAGCTCATAGAGCGGTACAGCCTTCCCTTCGTTGCATATAACCAGGGGAGCATCGTGCATCTGGAATGCACCGGCGCCATGAGCTACGATTATTCTTCCTATTTCATCGGAAAGTCGGCGGTCGGACTCCTTATGAACAAAGATATAATGATCGCCCGCAAGGAATCGATGGAGCGTATGGGAGCCGCCTATATGGCCAACGGTATCGTTACTCTGGCGGGAAGCCGGCTGTACACCTCGCTGGCAGATACAGACGAAGTGATCGATGACGCGCTGGATCGCTTCGAGGAAGTGTTCCGGCATGTGGCGAGAACGAATAAAGGTGTGAGAAGATAAAGACAGGGAAAAAGAATGGAAATGAAAGATGTTATTGTTAAGTATGCGTCGATGATGAACGCACTTCCCTATTCGACGGGGAAAAGCCCGCAGATTCTGGTGCGCATCGGCGACCGGTGTCTTGCGACGGATGAGGATGCGGATTTTTCATCGCTGACGGAGGAGGATATTATTGATATCACCAATCAGCCGTCTGTGGAGAAGGATGTGCTGATGACATCCCGGGAGGCCAGGGCGATGATTTTGTCGCGAACGCCTTATGTGGGTATCTGTGTTGCCTCCCGCCGGCGGATCCCCGCGGTTCTGGATGATATGGCGCAGATTATCGGACAGGAAGCCAGGGTCGTGCCGCGGACGTTCCGGGGGATTTCCCGGGCACTGAAGAGTGCGGAGGCGGCATTGGTGCGGCCGGAAGAATCCGGAGGGTATGCGATTACCTGTGGAAGAAATCTGTACGAGGCTTATGTGGCGATGACGGTGCTGGAGAAATCCGCCGAGGTGATTTTGAAGGCGGCTGTTATCGGAGGTGCGAAGCCCATCGGATCACTGGACTGCAGACTGATGCATCAGATCTACCGCAGAAAATATTCAAAGGCAGAGAAGGAGCACAAGGATGATACTGAAGGATGAAAGAGAGGGCCGGGAATTCCTTGTGGAATACGGCCACAAACTGCTTGAAACAGGACTGGTTCAGGGCACTTGGGGAAATCTCTCGGTTCGTCTGGATGACCGGTTCATGATCTGTACCCCGTCCGGATTGGATTACGAAAGAGTGACGCCAGAGGATATGGTTCTGGTGGAAATCGAAACTCTGGACTGGCAGGGCGTGCAAAAACCCACGTCAGAGAAAGCCCTCCACGGCGGAATTTACGCGTCGAGGCCGGAGGTGGGCGCGGTGATTCATACTCATTCCAAATACTGCAGCATTTTCGCCGCGGCAGAAATGCCTCTGGAGGTGGAAGACCCCGAACTGGCCAGGGATATAGGCAGCGGTCTGAAAATCGCCCGGTACGGACTGGCCGGAACGAAGAAACTGACGAGAAACACGCTGACTGCTCTGGGTAGCGCCTCCGGCTGTATCATGTCTCATCATGGCATGATCTGCTGCGGGGCCGACATTGCGGACTGCTATGACAAATGCTGCAAGATTGAGGAGGCCGCACGCCGGTATATCGACAGCCGGCTGTGATGGAGAGCACATGCGCCGGGCGAGGAACGCTGAGCCCGCCGGCGCGGTGACCGGGAAATACCGGAACCGGATTGCGGATGGAAACGTGAACAACCCGTTAAGGCTTCTCTGCCCCTATTGACCAATCATCAGATTATGTTAGAATGATTGTATTGTCAGAAGGAGCGCAGAAGAAAATATGACGGGATTAACTACACAGGAAGTACAGGAAAGAATAAAGCAGGGCAAGGTGAATGAGGAGGTGTCCTCCTCCACCAGATCAGTGAATGAAATTGTAAAATCCAATATTTTTACGTATTTCAATCTCATATTCACGGTTCTGGCTGTCCTGCTTATTGTTGTGGGATCATTCAAGGATCTTTCCTTCATGCTGATTATTTTCGCCAACACCGGCATCGGCATATACCAGGAGATCCGCTCCAAGAATACGCTGGACAACCTGAAATTCTCCAAGATGCCCAGGAGTATCGCGATTCGGGACGGACGCCGGCAGGAGGTGGACACCGACCGTCTGGTACTGGACGATGTGGTCGTTCTGGGAGCCGGCAATCAGATTCCGGCGGATGCGCGGGTGGAGGACGGAAGTGTCAGCGTCAATGAGGCGCTGATCACCGGAGAGTCCGACGAGATTGAAAAGCATCCCGGCGATGAGCTGATGTCCGGAAGCTTTGTGGTTTCCGGCGAATGCGCTGCCCGTCTCACCGCGGTCGGAAAGCATTCCTATATCAATCGGCTGACGGCGGAGGCAACCCGGCAGAAGAAGAACGACAACCAGTCCCAGATGGTGAAATCGCTGGATCGGCTTGTAATGTTCATCGGCATTGCCATCATCCCCATCGGTGGAATCCTGATGTTCCAGCAGATCGCCATTCAGGGTCTGTCCTTCCGGGCCAGCGTGATTGCCATGGTGGCGGCTGTTCTGGGGATGATTCCCGAGGGTCTGTATATGATGGCCAGCATCGCGATGGTCGTCAGCGCCATGCGCCTTGCCCAGAGCGACGTCCTGGTTCAGAATATGCGCTGTATTGAGACGCTGGCGCGGGTGGATGTGCTGTGCGTGGACAAAACAGGAACCATCACGGAGAACGAGATGCAGGTGGCAGGACTGAAATCTGCCACAAAGGAATATTCGGAAGAGGCGTTGCGCCCCTATATCGCAGATCTGGCGCAGAGTCAGAGCCGCGACAATATCACTATGGCGGCTCTTCAGAATTACTTCACAGACGGTTTGGGAAGAGAGCCCTTCCATGTCTGCGGATTTTCCTCGAAATACAAATACTGCGGCGCGAGCTATGAGGACGGCAATTTTGTTCTTGGCGCGCCGGAGTTTGTGCTGGGAGAAAATTTCTCCCGTTACAGTGAATATATTCAGTCTGTCAGCGAACAGGGCTACCGTGTCCTCGCGTTTGCACGCAGCCGGGAAGAGCCCAGAGGGCAGACGCTGACGGAGGAGGTCCGGCTGCTGGCTCTGATTCTGCTGGTCAATCCCATCCGGGAAGGCGCGAAACCCACTTTTGAGTATTTCGCAGAAAACGGAGTGGATGTGAAGGTTATCTCGGGAGACAATCCGGTGACGGTTTCCAATGTGGCGCAGGAGGCGGGCATCGCTGATGCGCAGAATTATGTGGACGCCAGAACACTGAAATCTCAGGATGACGTTGACCGTGCGGTCGGCCGCTACACGGTGTTCGGCCGCGTTACGCCTGAACAGAAGCGAATGTTCGTCAAAGGGCTCCAGAAACAGGGGAAGACCGTCGGCATGACCGGCGACGGCGTGAACGACATTCTGGCGCTGCGGGACGCGGACATCTCCATCGCTATGGCCTCCGGCAGCGAGGCCGCATCTAACGCTGCACAGCTTGTTCTGATGGATTCCGATTTTTCCCGGATGCCGCTGGTCGTCGCGGAGGGACGGCGGGTAGTCAATAACATCATCAAAACCGCAACGCTGTATCTGACCAAGAATATCTTTTCGCTGCTCCTGGCGATGTTTTCCCTGATCAGTGTGCTGCAGTATCCGTTGAAGCCTTCGCAGATTACTCTTATCAGCATGTTCACCATCGGGATTCCAAGCTTTGTGCTCTCCCTGGAACCGAACAGAGACAGGATACGGGGCAGCTTCCTCGGTAACGTCTTCCGGATGGCCACGCCGGCGGGAATTACTTTGTTCCTCTCCGTCAGCTGTCTGTTGGTGTTCGGCGATGTGCTCGAGCTGAAGGCCAGCATGATTTCCACTGCGAGCTCCGCCCTGGTGGCGCTGGTGGAGTTCATGATTCTGGCGAGGGTCGCGAAGCCCATGAACCGGCTGCATCTCGGCATGATGGTCGTTATGGTGGCGGGGTTCTTCTATATGATCATTTTCCACAATTCCCTGTTCGGCATCAGCCCGGTGAACTGGCAGTGCGCGCTGCTTCTGGTGGTGTTCATGATGGCGACCGAGGCGGTCTTCCGCTATTTCTACAAATTCACAGCCTTTGTTGAAAACTTCTTCGGCAGGGAAGCGAGACAGAGAAAGCGTCATTGAATGTGCGGCGTTCTTTGTGACAAAGCTGCGATGGACTTTGCGACAAAGCTGCAGTGATCTTTGTGATAAAGCTGCAGTGATCTTTGTGAAAAAAATCCGTGGCGGCCTTTGAAAAAAAGCTGTGCTGCGCTTTGTGATAAAATGCTTGATTTCTTCGCGGCGCTGCTATATAATAAATGATGCGTCTACGCAGACGCCTGTTTTTGTCGCGGGCAGGTCAGGCAGGACTGAACCACTGTGCGTACCGGAAGCCTTGCGAGCTGAATCAATTTTAGCGATGCCGACCAGGATCGATTTCCCAACCCGTTCGATCTCAGTAGGCAGGGCCGAAACAGAATCCCGGGGGGATTCCCAGTAGGCAGAAAGGAAGTAACATGAAATCTTACATTGCTAAGCCTGCGGAAGTGCAGCGTAAATGGTACGTTGTCGATGCAGAAGGCAAAACTCTCGGAAGACTGGCTTCAGAGGTCGCGTCTGTCCTGAGAGGAAAGAACAAACCGACGTATACTCCGCACGTTGACTGCGGCGACAACGTGATTGTCGTCAATGCGGAAAAGGTCAGCGTTACCGGAAAGAAGAGAAAAGAGAAGACCTATGTATCGTATTCCGGATTCCCGGGTGGTAAGAAGGAAGTAACGTTCGAGGAAATGCAGGCGAAGAAGCCTGAGGAAATTATCCGTCATGCAGTAAAGGGCATGCTCCCGGAGGGCAAGCTCGGCAGACAGATGTTCAAGAAGTTACACGTTTACGCAGGCCCTGAGCACAAGCATGCGGCTCAGAAGCCGGAACCACTGGAATTTTAGGAAAGGGAGGAATAGAATATGGCTAAGACACAGTATCGTGGAACAGGCAGAAGAAAATCTTCCGTTGCCAGAGTCAGACTGCTCCCTGGAACCGGAAAGGTAACGATTAACAAAAAAGACCTGAATGATTATTTCCCGGCAGAGCTGCTGAGACAGGAAGTCGTGAGACCCTTCGGTGTTGCCGGAGCGGAAGGAAAGTTCGACGTCATCGCGCTGGTGAACGGCGGCGGACTGACCGGTCAGGCGGGCGCGCTGAGACACGGAATCTCCAGAGCGCTGTGCGAGGCGGATGCGGATGCTTACAGAGCGCCGCTGAAGGCCGCAGGGTTCCTGACCAGAGACCCGAGAATGAAGGAAAGAAAGAAATACGGCCTCAAGAAAGCCCGTAAAGCATCCCAGTTCTCGAAGCGTTAGTCTCAGTTACCGAAGAAGAACTGTCGAAACTTTAAACCCCCGGAATCGGTTGATTTCCGGGGGTTTTAAAGTGGCGTGCACCGCGGCGCGGCGAATAAGCCGACCGCACGCATTAAGCTCGTCGGACATCCGGCGGGGCAAGACTGACCGCATGAATGAACGGGTTTCTATTTCTTCTGGTTCTTTCTGATTTCGAATATTACGCCCACCGGTCTGGTTATGTGACCTTTGCCGCAGTATTTATCCTTTAGAAGAATTCGTTTCTTCCAGATGTTGAAATAATAGATTTTGTTATTTACATAGGCGCGTGCGTTTCTTTTGCATCCTTTTTTCACGACGACATCCTGCTCGTCGGAAATCGTTCGCTTCTTTGTGATGGAAAATTCATATGCAGCTTTAAGGGCGGCCTTTACTGTTTTTCCGTCAGCGTCTACTCCCGCGGCGGCAGAAAAGGTATGCGTCGTGGAAATTTCCTCGCTTGCTTCGGGGTTCTGCAGCCCGTAGGTTTCCGCAATGGCTGTGATTGCTTTTCTGCCGGTAAAGGAGTGTGTGTAATTGTAATCAGACAGCGTAATAGAAGCCTTTTCAATATCTGCTGCGGTCTCCTCTGAGGGTTGAGGGGATGCCGCAAAGGAAAAGGTGACCGTTGAAGCGATCAGAGCCGATGTGAGAACGGCACAAAAGAATTGCCTTAAATGTGATTTCATAGATACTTCTTTTCATATGCGTAGAAAATGCCTGATTTGAATATACAGAAAAATCCGACGCATGTCAAGGGAACTGTATGAATGTCCTTGCCTTCCTGATAAACGGATATGTAATATGAATTAATTTATCATAAAAGTGATGTAATTTTATTTTCCCAGTAACCAGTCAGACAGGTTTCTGACCTGGATGCCGTTGTAGTTCCCTATAGTGAGCCGATCTCCTGTCAGGACGATTTTCTCGTAGTTGTCCCGGATATTTGAGAGCGGCTTCAACTCGCGGTCGAATGTATCTTTCGCGGTCATATCTGCTGTAACCTGAAAATAGGTATAGGTGCTCTGTTTTTCTGCAACGAAGTCAACCTCGGTATTGCCGATCTTCCCTGTCATAACGCGGAAGCCTCGGCGAAGAAGCTCGAAATAAACCAGGTTCTCCAGTGAAAAACCCAGATCGTATTGAATGCGCGGCAGGATATGGTTCCTTAGACCAAGGTCCACAATATACAGCTTTTGATTCGCTTTCAGAAGCTGTTTTCCCACGATATCAAAACGCTCTGCCGGATAGAAGATAAAGGATTCTGTGAGCGCCTCAACATAATTGCTTACCGTGTTAGCGGAGACTTTTCTTCCGTTTGAGATCAGATAGTTGGTGATGCTCCGGATGGAGACCGGATTTCCGGTCACACTTGCCAGATATTTAGCTATGGTCTTCAGCAGGAGAACGTCCGTGATCTTTCTTTTGTCAGGATCAGTTTCCTTCCTGGCCTGGCGGTCCTCTATGTCCTTTATGATTACGGTATTGTAGATGCCTTCTAAATAGGTGTCTACCTTTTCCGGCGTCCGGTCCATAACGGCAATATAGGGGAGGCCTCCGTCACGCATATATTCCGAAAGACCGCGATCCGGATTCATGCCGGTGATCTTCAGATATTCTTTAAAGGACAGGGGCAGCATCTTGATTTCCACATAACGGCCTGTCAGCAATGTGGCAAGATCCCCCGAAAGCAGGCAGGCGTTGGAACCGGTGATGTAGATGTCTGCGTTCGGCTTGACATACAGACTGTCGACAACCTTTTCAAAGGATGGAACCTTCTGGATTTCATCCAGGAAAATGTAGGTCTTTTTTTCTCCATGCAGATGCTCCTTGAGAAAGGCATAGAGTTTTCGATAGTCCTGCAGCTCCTCATATTCCAATTCTTCGAAATTGACAGAAACGATCTGTTCCTTTGAGATCCCTTTTGCCATAAGCCACGCCTGATATTGCAGCAGCAAGGTGGATTTTCCGCAGCGCCTGATACCGGTGACGACTTTGATTACCTGTTCATCCTTCCACTGAATCAGACGTTCCAGATATTCTTTCCTTTCAACCAAGATGATCACCTCCATCAAGTAGTGTTTCGATTTTAGCATACAAAACGCAAAAAATCAATATATATTCCGAAATGAGAACATAATTGCTGAAAAACAGATTACTGTTCCGAAACGGGAACAATAAGAGAGATTCGCCGGAGAATGTGACAAAGGCAACGGAAATTCTTGAAGTCCGCCCTTTGAACCACTATAATAACTATAACAGCAGCTGCTCATTGAGTCCCCGTCGGACTTGACGGGCGCTGACGGAAGTTTGTCAGCAGCGCCGCAACGCACAATCCGGAAGCAGGGTGCATCGGACTTAGCGGGCGCTGCCGCGGACGGAACCGTCCTGCGCGTACTTTGTACCGGCGGATTCCGCGGGCAAAGAAGAAATCAGCCGAATCAAATCAGGGAAACGGAGAGAGCAATGAAACAGTATGATTATCTGATCGTGGGCGCCGGACTTTTCGGCGCTGTATTTGCAGAGAGGGCGCATCAGGCAGGCAAGCGCGTGCTGGTGATCGACCGCAGGCCGCAGGTGGCAGGCAATGTCTATACAGAAAAAATCGAAGGGATACATGTGCATCGGTATGGCGCCCATATCTTTCATACCAGCGATTCCCGCGTCTGGAATTATGTCGGACAGTTTGCGGATTTCAACCGCTTCACCAACTCCCCCGTGGCGAATTACCACGGCGAGCTGTATTCGTTACCCTTCAATATGTATACCTTCAATAAAATGTGGGGCGTCGTGACGCCGCAGGAAGCGCAGGAAGAAATCCGCCGGCAGCGCCGGGAGGCGGGGATCACGGACCCGAAAAATCTGGAGGAGCAGGCGATCAGCCTCGTCGGAACAGATATCTATGAGAAACTGATCAAGGGCTACACGGAGAAGCAGTGGGGGCGTCCATGCGATCAGCTTCCGGCTTTCATTATCCGCAGGCTGCCGGTCCGATACACCTTTGACAATAATTACTTCAACGCACTCTATCAGGGGATCCCTGTGGGCGGTTATACCCGTATGGTGGAGAATATGCTGCGGGGCGTCGAGGTGCGTCTGGGGGTGGATTATCTGGAGCACAAAGAAGAACTGAACGGCCTCGCAGCAGCGGTTGTGTATACCGGCGCGATCGATGAATTTTTCGGATATCGTCTGGGGAACCTGGAGTACCGGTCCGTCCGGTTTGAAACCGAGGTGCTCGACCGGGAAAATTTCCAGGGGAACGCCGCGGTCAATTACACAGACAGAGAGACCCCGTGGACCCGGATTATCGAGCATAAATGGTTCGAGTTCGGCAGGGACGGGGACGGAAACCCGCTGCCGAAGACCGTCATCAGCAGAGAGTACAGCGCGGAGTGGAAGCCGGGAGATGAGCCGTACTATCCGGTAAACGACGAAAAAAACAGTTCCCTGTACAAAGAATACAGAGAACTGGCAAAGAACGAGCCTAAAGTGATTTTCGGCGGCCGTCTGGGAGAATATCGGTATTACGATATGGACCAGGTGATCGGTGCCGCACTGGCACTGGCCGAACAGCAGCTCTGCAGGTAGTGCGCTGCTTTCGGCTGTTGGCGCATGTTTTACGTTTGTCAACGCCATTAAGTCCGACGGGAAATCAATGAACTGACGTTAATTGAATCCGTAGATCAGGCGGACCACGCGATAACCGCGACATACGATCTCGTGCCCCACTTTTCCGGGAAGCCCGACGCAGCGGACCATCAGACTGTGACGCAGGAAATGATAGATGACCGGATCGGTTTTCTCAATATACCGCCACAGAGCTCCCCGCCTGGCGAAGGCTCTTTTGGTGCCGTCCAGCTGCAGAATCGTATGGGTGATCATGGTCACGATTTCCAGATAGTTGCGCATGTATTTGAAGCATTTGACATGCGGGAATTTCGCATTGGAGAAGATCTCGACCATGATTTTGTTGACGCGGATCTGCTGATCGATGCGGCGGATCATGACTTTTTCATTGACGGACTGATCCTCCCGGCCGATGAAGTAGCGGTAGAAGGGGACGTCCATATAATACATGGTTTTTACAAAGGGAAGCGGCTGGAACGCGAAGATATTGTCCACGTAGAACGTGTGCTCCGGCAGCTTCAGCCCGCATTCCCTGAGCAGCTCCGTCCGGTAGACCATGGAGTGCATCAGGATGTAGTGGGCCTTCTGCAGATGACCGACGTCTTTCCAGCCGAAAAACCGACCCTTTGGGAGGCCCGCAGGGCGCATGACTTTTTTGTGATATGCTCCCGCCTTTTCATAAACGTAGTTGAAAACCAGCAGATCCAGCGGCTGGTCCTGCTCGATGACCAGATTCAGGAAACGGAGTACCTTTCGATAGCTCGCTGAATCTGCCCAGTCATCGCTGTCAACGACCTTGAAGAACCGGCCGGACGCGTTGGCGATTCCGGTGTTCACCGCGGCGCCGTGCCCTCCGTTTTTCTGATGAATGGCCCGGACGATCTGCGGATATCGCGCCGCATATCGGTCGGCGATTCCAGCAGTGCGGTCTGTGGAACCGTCATCCACGATGATAATTTCGACGTCTTCCCCTCCGGGGAGCAGTGATTCGACACACTTTTCCATATATTCTTCCGAGTTAAAACAGGGGATCGCAAAGGTTATTACTTTTTCTTTCAAACTGAATTTCCTTCCGTTCGGGGGGATTATGCGGTAATGTCATCTCTGACTCGGGCAGGCTTTCTGACCTCATAGAAATCAAACTGATCCACACACCATACGATGGCAATGAACATGATGCACGCCGACAGCACGTCCAGAACAGAGTGCTGCTTCAGGAACATCGTGGCCAGTATAATGAGAAGCGAAAGCACGTTTGCTGCGATTAGAACCAGCGGATTCCGCGCCAGCTTGCCGCGGCAGGTGTGCAGCGCTTCCAGTACAACGAGCGTATTGAATACGTGAATGCTCGGTGCGACATTCGTCGGCGTGTCGGTCTGATACAGGCGTGCCACCATTTGACAAAAGATGTTGTCGTTCGGCATTTCAGTCGGACGAAGATAGAGTATCGTCGGGTAGATGGTGGAAGTGATCAGGAAGAACAGCATACCGGCCATCAGAATCAGCGATGTCCGTCGAAAGGCCGCTTCGTCTGCGAACAGAAGATAGATCATAATTGCCGGAACAAAAGCAAACCATAAAAAATACGGCACAATGAAATATTCGCAGAATGGGATAAGACTGTCCAGCGACGAATAGATTACGTGATAGTGACTGCCGGTATTCTGCTCCAGCGCCGAAAACCAGATCATGTAGAATACCATGAACACCAGAAGCGGCGCAGAGATCCTGAGCTTATGCTGTATATCTTTTTTTTCCAGTAAATTCATAATACAACTTTCTCCTGCTCTCTATTGTATTACGGGTTTGTGTTGGTTTTGTAAACAGATGAGTATATAATAACACACAGAACGGTCGACGTGCAAATTACCGGGAAAAATTGGCGGTGTCAATTTGTTGTGGAGTTTTTCGGTTGACAACTCTCTTGTATTTTTAAATTGCTTCTAATTTAGTGTCTGCTCTGAAATAGAAAAAGCCGGATGCTCCTTTGTTGGAGAACACCCGGCTATGTAAAAACCGGCTGATTTCTGCTGAAACCAACCGGCTAAATAGATGATTTATATGTCCGAAATGTTATCTCGCGTCTCTGTCGTTCCTTGCCTTCGGAAAAACAACTGTTGCTGTAGCTCACGTCTTTATTCAGCTTTACCTGCGGAGGAAACTTGAGCATATACTGTTCGCCTTCGTAAATCACGGAGATTTTATTCCCGTTTGCACCGGCGTAGGTCTTTTTTCGCTTTTTCAGTTCTGTAAAATCTATGACGTTCATACCGTTACGCCTTTTCCAATCTCAAATATTTCTCCCGTAAATACCATGCCTGTTCCGGATTGATGATCTGATTGACCTCTGCATTATTGATGTCTGTCTGAAGATTACAGTAATCACAGTCCCAGCGGAGATAAGGTTCTCCGCCATCCAGCTTCTCCCACGCAGCCTTCATGGCGGCAATGGATTCCACCAGAAATGGCGGCAGACCGCGTTCCAGATAGGTCTTATCCTTCGGAAGCCCGGTTGCACTGTCATAAGGGGAAGACAGCTCCATAATGTCCTCCATCGTACAATCCAACGCCTTTGCAAGCTGCTGAACAGTTTTGGCCGAACAGCGTTCGATCTTGCTCCGTCCTGCGCATATATCCATGATTGTAGTCTTTGGCACACCGCTGACTTTTGAAAGATGGTATTTTGTGATCTGTCTTTGGTCAAGCAAAGTCTGCAAGTCCATGTCGTCACCTCCCGCTCATTGTTCACTTTCATTATATCGGTATGCCGACCTAATGTCAACAGTGCAGACTGAAAGACTGTTCCCTTCGTTTCCGAATACCCATGACAAAAAAGATGATACCTGAGATCATCAAACCTGCATCAATATTATTGTCGCAGCATGATGCGGCGGTTTCTTTTTGTGGCAAGGTTTCTCGCTTAATTTCTGCCGGGAAGGGTAATTATACAACAAATAATCGTAAGGAAACTCAGGTAGCCTGACGAGAGATCAGGGAGGAAAACGCTTATGAAATCAATACTGATCCGGGACACGACCCGGGAAGAACGTATCCGCATTGTCACACAGGCGCTGTCCGTGTGCGGCGGGAGTTGCTCCGGATGTAACGGTTGTGACAACATGGGCGGCGGCATCGTGGACAATTTCTACAGACCGTATATCGACGGAGAGAAAGAAATTGCGGAGCTGAACATGGAGTATAATGCACCGTTTGTACGGGGGTGAGAGCGCTATGGAGGAAAAGGAATGCTATATCTTCCGTTGCGAGAAATATCCGCACTGCAAGAAGGCGAAGGGGAAATGCTGCGCCATCGATTTTGATGCGGAGATTCCCAGGGTGCGTGAGGGAGAATGTACAAAGGGAAACGGATATCCTCTGTTTGAGGACGACGGCAGAAGATTTTTCAATCCTGACAACCTGTGATCACGAGTTCCGGTTTTGTCGCGGCCCCGGTGGGCTCCGGTTTTGTTCTGCGCCGCTGGGACCGCCAGCGCCACTCGCACCGCCGGTCGTGCGTAGCGGCTGCGAGACCCATCTGCAGCTGTGCCGTCGGTCGCAAGCGGCGGTTTTGGGCTTCATCTGCAGCCACCGCATCACGACGCGGCGTTTTTCCTCTCTGGCAGGGATTTCCTCCCCGCGCCCGTCATCTTTTGTTTACAAAAATTTAACACCCTCCCGACAGGAAATTTAACATACCTGTTTTACAATCTTTTTAGGAAGAAGAGGAAAACCAATTGATAAGAGCGGACAAACACAGTGAACGGAGGTACGACAATGAATCAGGCAATTATCGATATAGGCTCAAACTCCATGCGTCTCACCGTCTATGATGTGACGGATTCCGGGTTCGAAATTTTGTTTAAGGAAAAGGTCATGGCCAGTCTGGCCGGCTATGTGGAGGACGGGCGTCTTACCGACGAGGGCATGTCTTGTGCGGCGGTGGGACTGCTGCAGTTCAAGTTCATGCTGGAAAGTCTGAAAATTGAAAATGTACATGTCTTTGCCACAGCATCTCTGCGAAACATCAGCAACACTGACGAAGCGGAGACGCGGATCAGCGAACTCACCGGCTTTTCCATTGAGATCCTTTCGGGTAAGGAAGAGGCATACTACGGATATATCGGCGCGATGAAGGAGTTCGAGTGTGCCAGCGGCGCCTTTGTGGACATCGGCGGCGCCAGTACGGAAATCGTCACCTTCGCAGGAGGGAAGGTGGATCGCTCGGGGAGCTATGAAACCGGGTCGCTGCGCCTGTATAAAGACTGCGTCCGCAAGATCCTTCCCGGAGAGCGCGGCATCGCGAGGATCCGGGCAACTGTGGAGAGTAAGATCCCGTCTGCAGCGTTTCGGGACAAAGACATCAAGAGGATCATCTGCGTAGGCGGAACCGCCCGTGCCGTGCTGAAATTAGCCCGCAGAGTGTGTGGTGTTCCGGCAGAGGATCGGGTGATTACACGGAAGCATTTTGATGCTGTGGGAAAGGCTCTGCTGACTGAACGGAAAGAGGCGGCAGATTTGATTCTGAAGGTGGCACCCGAACGGATTCACACCATGATCCCGGGATACCTTATCATGCAGTATATCGTTGAAAGGTTCGACGCTAAAGAGATTGCTATCGGACGGTATGGCGTGAGGGAGGGATATCTGTGCAAAAGAATTCTGAAGTAGAAAAATATAATTTCGCCTATACCTGGAATCGGGAACTGAGCTGGCTGGACTTCAACCGGAGAGTCCTTGAGGAGGGCGCACGGGAAACCGTTCCGGCTCTGGAGCGACTGAAATTCGTCTCGATTTTCTCCAGCAATCTAGACGAGTTTTTTATGGTGCGGGTGGGGAGTCTGTTCGACCTTTCCACTGTTTCACCGGACGAAATTGATAACAAGAGCGGAATGACGCCGGGGAAACAGCTGAAGGAAATTTACAAGGCTATTCCCGGGCTTATCCGCAGAAAGCAGGAGGTTTGGCGGTCGGTACAGGAAAAGCTGAAGCAGTATTCGATTCGGGACCTGACCTATGAGGACCTGACCGAAGAGGAGCAGGCGCGGATAGAGACATATTTCCAGCAATTCATCTATCCCGTGATTTCGCCTCAGGTCGTGGGTTCCCATCATCCGATTCCGCATTTTGTGAACAAAGCCCTGTACGTTACAGCGTTGCTGAAGAACGGCGGAGGGAAGGCGTCGCTGGGATTCATTCCTATTCCGGAGTCGCTGCCGGCATATCTGATTCCTGCCGAAGGGGATGCCGAAAAGGGACGTTATATTCGGATTGAGACGATTCTCACACATTTCGCGCCGGAGCTGTTCGGGCGCTATGATGTAGATGAATGCTGTACAATCTGCGCGACCAGAAACGCGGATATCCAGTTCGACGACGATAAATTTGAGGATGAGGAATCCGATTTCCGTAATCGGGTCAGCACTCTGCTGAAAAAACGCCGCAGTCTGGATATCATGCGGTTGGAAATCGACCGAGAGATCAGCCGGGAGTTTTTTGAAAAGCTTACCCGACGTATCCGTGTCCGAAACCGTCAGGTCTACCGGGATGAGACGCCTTTGAATATGAAATATGTGTTTCAGCTGATCGGCGAACTTCCGGAAAGCCTGTCGACCCCGCTTTTGTACCCGGAATACACTCCACGCTGGCCGGAAAGTCTGACGAAAGGCAGAAGCATCATAGAGCAGGTGAAATCGGGCGATCATCTCCTCTTTTTTCCCTTCGACGCAGTGGATCCGTTCCTGGAACTGCTGAACGAAGCTGCGGACAGGGACGATGTGCTTTCGATTAAAATCACGATCTACCGTCTGGCGTCCACGTCCAGAATCGCTCGGATCCTGTGCCGCGCTGCGGAAAACGGGAAGGATGTTCTGGTAATGATGGAACTCCGCGCCCGGTTCGATGAGGCGAACAACATCGCCTGGTCGAAGGTGATGGAGGAGGCGGGCTGCGAGGTTGTTTACGGCGTTGAGAATTACAAATGTCACAGCAAGGTCTGCCTGATTACACTGAAGGAGCGGGGACATCTGAGTTATATCACGCAGGTCGGCACCGGCAACTATAATGAGAAGACTAACGCGCAGTATACGGATCTGTCACTGATGACGGCTTCCCGGGAGATCGGTGAGGACGGCGTTGCGTTTTTTCGCAACATGCTTGTGAATAATCTGGAGGGCTCGTACAAAGAACTGTTGGTGGCGCCTGCCGGCATTCGGAAGGCTGTGCTGAAGCATATTGATGAGGAAACGGAAAAAGGAAGCGATGGCTATATCTGTATCAAAGCCAACGCGGTGACGGAAAGGCATGTAATCGACCGGCTGCAGAAGGCGTCGGACGCCGGCGTGGAAATTCATCTGATCATCCGGGGGATCTGCTGTATTTGCCCGGAGGTGTCCGGATATACAGAAAATATTCATGTGAAGAGGATCGTCGGAAGATATCTGGAGCACGCCCGGATTTACTGCTTCGGGCGCGGAGAAGAGGCAAAACTGTATATTTCCTCTGCGGATCTGATGACACGGAATCTGCGGCGGCGCGTGGAGGTGGCCTGTCCGGTTCATGACCCGGATATCCGTCAGCAGCTTTTGTGGATTCTGCAGACAGAGCTGCAGGATGAAAGTGAAAGCGGCGGGTTCAGCAGCCAGGATGAATTTATGAAACAGTCAATTCATCGGATTCCGCAGGTTGCCGCAAGACCGGCAGAACCGGCGGAATCCCGGAGACCGGGTCTGCTGGAGAGACTCCGGCGCAGGCTGTCAATCTGACACTTCAGAGTTCCCGAAGAAGCCGGCGACCAAAATCTCCGCAGGAGCGCCGCCGAAGGCTCCGGCATGTGGAACCTTTCAGAGCTCCCGAAGAAGCCGGCGGCCGAAATTTCTGGCGCGCTGCTCCTTCTCTGCATCCATGAATTCCACGTTATATCCGAGGTGACGCTCGGCGATTTTTCCAAGATACTGCAGGCCGGAATGCCTGCAGTATCTTTTCAGTCCTTCTTCCAGAAGATCCGTGCCCTTCTCCGGCCGATAACCGCAGGTGGAGATTAAGGCGATTTTCTTACCTGTCCACAGCGACGGGCCTTTTTCATCGCCGTAATATTTGTTCAGCGCATAGGCGGCCCGGTCCAGACATGCCTTCATCGGGGCGGTGCAGTACCAGACGTAGATCGGCGTGGCAAGCAGAATCAGTTCGCTTGAAAGCATAGAACTGAAAATCCCGCCCATATCGTCGTTCAGAACGCAGGCGGGTGCGGACCAGTCCCTCTGGCATCCGCGGCAGGCGAGACAGGGACGGATGTTCATGTCATACAGATTAAATTCTTCACATTCAGCGTCTGCCCGGGTCAGCTCGCTGATGACCGGCTTCAGAAGGCTGTTGGTGTTCCCTTCAGAGCGCGGACTGCCCTTCAATATGCATACTTTTCTACTCATGTGAAATATTATAAATTCCTCACCGGCAGATGTCAATGAATTCACCTCCCGGAAAATTTTCTGTTTGATACTGGCACTCGATGGGTATGAGTGCTAACAAAGGCAGAAGTATCGGATGAAACCATCCGGGAAATTACATTAGAGATTGAACAAATGGAGGTAATTAGGATGTTTGTAGTACCTGTATATAACGTTATTGTCGTACCGGAGGCGCGCATCCTCTTTCAGACCGACCGGTTTACACAGCTGGCGGGCAGGAGTCCGGAGGAGGGAGAGCATGTCATCTTCCTGGTGCAGAAAAGAGAAGAGAGCCGGGAGGAACTGACTGCGGACAGCTTCTATCCCATCGGCGTTTCCGGCGCCATAAAGGAAGTAAACCCCAACGGATATCTTATTGTGGAGACCACGGCGAGGGTGAACGTGGATTCGGTGAGAATCGGCGAGGAACAAAGAATTGAGCTGAACGTTACGCCGAGGGCGGATATCAGCGATACGGATCCGGAGGATGAACGCGAGAGGCTGGAAAAACTGAAGGCGGCGCTGATCGCCTACACCTCCGGCTTCCAGTGGGGGCCCATCGCCCGCAATTACATCATGCAGTGGCGGAATCTGAACGAGATCGCCGCAGGTATGTCTCAGTGGATGGGCAATCCGCCGGAGGATAAATATGCGATTTTGGCGACGGACAGCAAGTCAGCCAGAAACGACCTGATTGAAAAGGGGATGTATGAATATATCGAAATCGCCCGGCTGACGACTGAGGCGGAGAACGAACAGGAGCAGGACTACCGCAAGGCATATCGGGAGAACGCCATCCGGAAGCAGATGGATTATCTGCAGAAACAGCTGGATGAGATGCATCCGGAGAACGTCAGCGATGCGAGACGATTTGAACTGAAAATCGAGGAATCCGGTATGAACCCGGACGCCCGCCGGGAGGCGGAAAAGGTGCTGAACCGTCTGAAACAGGAAAATCAGAACAGCGCGGAATCCGGAATGCTGTATGATTATCTGGATTTTGTCACCGGCCTGTCCTGGAAAAAGGAGCCGGCGGAGACGATACGCATCAGCGAGGCGCAGGAGATTCTGGACGAGGATCACTTCGGCATGAAGAGGGTCAAGGACCGTATCATTCAGCAGATTGCGGTTATGGATCTGCAGAAGAAACAGTCCGGATCGATTCTTTGTTTCGTCGGCGCTCCCGGCACAGGCAAGACCAGCATCGGACAAAGCATCGCCCGGGCACTTCACAGAAAATACGTGCGGGTCAGCCTCGGCGGAGTACGGGATGAGGCTGATATCCGCGGGCATCGCCGTACCTACATCGGCGCAATGCCCGGCAGAATTATGGACGGCATTGCCAAAAGCGGTGTTTCCAATCCGGTCATGGTTCTGGATGAGGTGGACAAGCTGGGCGAATCGTATAACGGCGATCCGGCGTCGGCGCTTCTGGAAGTATTGGATCCGGAGCAGAACGGCACTTTCACCGACCATTATATGAACGTGCCCTATGACCTGTCCGACGTGTTCTTCATCTGTACGGCCAATACGCTGGATACGATTCCGGAGCCGCTGCTGAACCGTATGGAAGTCATTCGTTTTCCGGGATACACCGCGGCGGACAAATTCCAGATTGCACGGCGGCATCTTCTGCCGAAGGCGATGGAATCCATGGGAATTCGTCCCGAGGATCTGAAGATCAGTGACGACGTGTTGAGAGCGATTATCGATGATTACACTGCCGAGTCCGGCGTTCGCGGGCTGAAGAAACGACTGGATACTTTGTGCCGCGTGGCAGCGGTGGAAATCGTGAAGAGTCGGACAGAGGCTGCCGATGCAAACGGAGAGGTATCTTCCAACGATGCGGCGGGGCCGGGAGTTGTCGTCGCAGTGGAGGATCTGCGCAGATATCTGGATATGACGCCAATCTCCCACGATCATGTGCTGGCGGAGAAAAAGCCCGGAATCGTTACGGGTCTGGCGTGGACCAGTGCCGGAGGAGAGATTCTGTTCATTGAGACTTTGTTTACAAAGGGAAATGGCAAGGTTGTGATTACCGGTCAGCTGGGCGACGTCATGAAGGAGTCTGTGCAGATCGCTGTCAGCCTTGTGAAGTCGCTGTTCCCCGATAAGGAGAAACTGTTTGAGGAAAATGACCTGCACGTTCATGTTCCGGCAGGTGCGGTTCCCAAGGACGGACCGTCGGCGGGCATTACCCTGACAACAGCGCTTGCGTCGCTTGTTACGGGGAACGCGGTCAGTCCGAAGCTTGCGATGACCGGCGAGGTTTCGCTGCGCGGCGTCGTCACGCCGATCGGCGGACTGCCTGAAAAACTGATGGCGGCGCAGCGCGCCGGAGTTGAGACGGTGTTCATTCCGGCGGAAAACGTAAATGATCTGGAGGACGTTCCGCAGGAGGCAAAGGATAAGCTGGAGATTATCCCTGTTTCCGAAGTGAAGGAGGTTCTGCAGAAGGCGGAGATACTGTGACCGCCGATTGCTTTGCCGAAGACCGGCGCTCCGTAACCGGAGCGCTGGTCTTCGGCTGTTTTACGGGTCTGGCGCCGACCGTTCAGACTTTAAGACCGAAGCGGCAGCTGTGGAATCCGACCAAACGACGGGAAGGAAAGAGTTGACGATAAAAAAATATATAGTATCATAAATTTGAAATTTAAAAAAATTATATTCTTATAAGATGGTTTGTATTGTAGTTTGTCTTAGTTTTTTTTTTATTATGGGAGTACCTACATTTGCGATGGATCATCGGGTTTCCTCTTCAGGCCATAAAACTGTTACAAGAGTTATTTCAAAAGAAGATGCAAAAAAACATAAACATTGGAAATATGGGTATTATAAAGGCTATGCAAAAGGATACGTTACATCAACATATAAGCACTATGCAAATGTGAAACTTTACTTCTTAGGTGATTCTGTTAAGTCTTCTGGTAGAAAATGGGGTACAGGAAAAGTCTCTGTGGAAACAGGTTGGGATTACAATGACTGTGATTTAACAGGTGCGGCAGTTGGTAGTAGCATTTTTTATGGTTTTTCGAAATAGGAAAATATTATAATTATTTTACTAAATAATTCTTAAAAATAGTGAGATGTTGATAACCTCTTGACAGTATTTGTATTCTTGGACTATATTGTTTCTTGCTTGCGTATGAATTTAATCAGGCAAGAAACAATATTATATTTAAAGTTATATGGTAGAATACAGAAAGTATATTCCAATGCATGTGCCTCTCTTACATATACAATTTTTTTGGTTTTGATGCTATAATGCAATAAGCAATATACGGTTACGTGAGGATTGTGTTTTTTGGAGATAAGGTTTTGTTATGGTAAAAAAAACAGGCATTTTATTAATTATACTTGTTTTTTTAACAAATGTATCAGCAATGTTTTTGTTGATGACATTGTCAAATTACATTGAGATGAAACGTATAAAAAATTACAACAGTAAGGTTGTGTATTATGAGAATGCCGGTGAATATTCATTAACAGACGATTATGATGGGGAGGAAAGTAATTTTGGGGATTTTATGAATGATCCGGATTCGATGAAAATATTAATGAAGACCTATCGTAAGATCAAGAATATTAAGCATATCACATATATGGAAGTATCGAATCAGGATCTTGAATATGAAGGGCGATTTAAGCTGAGTCGAAACTTTATCAGTGGTAATGATGAGAGAAGCAGGAATCAAAAAATAAAGGGAGAATTCATAACCCCGTTAAAGTCAATTCAGTGTGATCGTTTGTTTTTTAAAATAAAAGGCGTTGAAAAATCTGACCTAGTAACCGGGAAAATGCCTGCGGATAAAAAATATAGTAGTGATATGACAATCCCAGTGTTGGTTGGAAATGCGTATGAACATAAATTTAGGATTGGAGAAGAATTTACTGCATATTATGCGACGGAAAAAATACGATTTAAAGTAAGTGGGATTCTAAAAAAAAGTAAAAAGATTTCTTTTTTAGGACATAAAATGAATTTGGATGAATATATTGTTTTACCGGTAATATCTCCAGGGAGAAAAGATTCTCTTATGTACAAAAAAATACTGATGTCAATTAAATGCGAAGGGTGCATAAAATATAACTCAAAAGAACAGTATATAGAATCGGTACAGGCAATTAAGAGAATTGTTAAAGAAACAGGATTTCGGTATAATGTACCGCGAATCCCGCTTGAAAATAAAAGCATGCTTGGATGGAATTATAAAGCGTCAAAAGCGTTGTTCTTTGCAGCATTACTTAGCTTTGTCATCTTCTCAGGGAGCTTGATTAGGGGTACTGTAAATCGGATTAAATCCCGTGTGGATGTAAGATGGAAACAGTTCGTGTGCGTAACCGCTGTATTTTCTTTTATTGCAGGGTTGGCTATTATACTGAACTTAATACTGTTTTATGCACATTTTGAAGTGATTACTTCTGGCATCAGCAGGTTTCTTTCTATTGTTCTACTTCCGGTAGGCATAGAGTATTATTTGGTTTTAAGGAAAAGGTGGTATGAATGATGACATATGTTATCAGCGGCTATGCCCTTGTCGCGAAGGCTCTGGTTCCCGCCACAGCAGCGTATATTTTGTTCCTGGCGATTCTCGCGGTTTCAGGTAACAGAAAAATGATTTCAGCTCACCTGCTGTATCTGAAGGAGTTCATCTTCCTCGTTTATATTTTGTCGGCGGGGATTATAACAGGTCTTGTCTTCCCGGAAAGCTGGCGATTCGACCCGGATTTTTCCTTCAATCTGACGCCTTTTACAAATGAAAGTCTCACGATGATTTTCTTTAATGTTCTGCTCTTTCTTCCGATGGGGATATTGCTTCCGGCGATTTTCCGCAGAATGAACTCATGGCGGAACATACTGACCGCGGCAGTGCTCATTCCCGTCGGAGTTGAGGTAACACAGATGATTTTCGCGGGGAGACTGGCAGACATTGATGATGTGATTGCCAATTTCCTCGGGTGCATGCTCGGATATGTGGTTTACAGAATACTGCCGGCACTGTTTTGTAACAGAAAGAAACGGCCGGTCGGGCTGGGAACCGCCTCGGTTCTGGTGGACTTCATCGCGCTGTGCTGGGGAGTCACTCTGCGGGGCTGGTGCCTGGGTGATCTGGTGTTCCGGCACCTTGGGCTCTCTGCCTGGTCGAATAACAGTGACGGCGTTTACGCGATGAGCGGGGTGCATTATCCGGAAATCGTGACACTGTTACTGCTCGGAGGGGCTCTGCTGCTGGCCGGGCGATATAACAAAGATTATCTGGCGGCGCCGGGCGCCGTTGTCGCTGTCGCGGGAGGCGTTTATACGATCGTCTCAATGCTGCTCAGCGTTCACTGAGCGGCCGGAGGGCAGCCGGAATTTCAGAAAAGCAATATGGGTTCATGAACCCGAAATATAGGAGGGATATGATGATTTATCTGATCGATTTTGAAAATGTGTCCAACGGAGGCTTCAACGGAATTGAAAACCTGACGGAGAAGGACGAGATTAAACTGTTTTACTCGGAGAAGCGGAGCACGATCTCCATCGGCGTTCACCGGAAGCTGGAGGGCTCCAGAGCGAAAAAGGAATACCTGCCGATTAAGACGGGCGGGAAGAACGCGTTGGATTTCCAGCTTGTGACTTGGCTGGGATATATGATTGCCCGTAATGAGAACGCTGAGTACTGCATCGTCAGCAACGATACAGGCTTTGATTACGCCATCGACTTCTGGGAAAAGCGCGGCGCGCGGGTCATGCGCAGTGCGGATCTGAACGGCGTTCAGATGAAGCACATGCGTGAGAAACTGAAAGAGCTTCTGCCGGCGGAAACCAGAGATGAAGCGGACCGGATCATGGAACTGATCAGCAAATACAAAACCAAGCAGGGCATCAATAACGCGCTGGTCAAAAAATACGGTTCGGAGGACGCCGGCGTGATCTACAAATCAATCCGCCCGATGTTGGCGGGCAAGAAGGGAAAATAACAAAGCCATCCGCAAACAGTGAATACAAAGAAACCTCTCCGACATTCCGGGATGTTGGAGAGGTTTCTGTTTGTAAATCTGTCGGCAGCGTGTTCAGCATCCATTTTACCGTCTTATGAACATTGCCTGAACACTGCCTGAGCACGCATTAATCAATTGTTCTTTCTTTGCCGATACCAAACAAAGGACAGAGCCGAGACACTCAGTAAAAGGACGGAAATCCATCGGACCATATCGGTCGTATCGCCCGTATCCGGTGAATCCGACTGCGATTTCGCTGCTGTTCGTCTTCGCCTTCAGCGGAATTGTTTTGTTGTATCCTTCAAAGTATGCTGCGGCGCTTGACTCCGGCCATGAAACTGTGATCTGATCCCCGTTTTCAATAGCGTGAGAATCGTTGTCCCGGAAGGTCAGTTTTACCTTATATGCGTTTCGGAGTACAAAGGAAAGAAAAAATAATGCACACAGAGACGGGAGTGTGAATCCCGAAGACCTTCGGCGGGCGGGGAGATTATTTTCCTGCGGCTGCAAATTTCATAAGTGATTTCTGTATAGAACTTTCCATCATAATCTGGCAGCCTGCGAGAATCTCTTCGGGGTCTGAACTGAATCGCGTGGAGATATCCTGCCGGATGACTCCGATAAACACATAACAATAGAAGTCGGACATAAAATTAATGGTTTCGGATGAGACGGAGATCCGGCTGTCGTCGGCGCAGCTGCCTGACAGAAGACAGATGCTGCTGTCAATCGCGTCCTTCCGTATACCTGATACTGTGTTTTGGTATTTTTGTACCCTGAATGTGACGATTCCTTCACAAAAGTTCTCAGAAACGACGAAATATCCACCGCTGATCGTCACATTCCGTGAGTATACTTAGAACCGTCAAAAGGAAATGACACAACACAACTAAACATTCTTTTCAACATTCTTTCTCAATAATAAACTCAATAACTCAATCAGAAGAAATCGCCGCAGATGCGGCGATTTCTTCTGTTGTATGCTTTCCGTCCGCTGTCGTGTTCGCCGTCCGTTCGATTTGCCCAGGAGTCTCGAGGGCTGACCTTCTCGCTCTGCCGCAGAGGTCGTTGTTACCGTGTCTATTGCTTGGCAGCGTGTTTTCCGATAAAAAAGAAAGCGGCCGCATGCCTGGGCAAGCAGCGGTCGCTTCGTCTGTTTACGGGCTTATTGCTGAGGAGAGGACTGTGAGTTGTTACAGCGCCCGATTCGATAATTGCAAATTGCAGTGTCTGCCGGTTATTTCAATATTCTGCGCCACCAGTCCCACCAGCTTTGTAATTCCATGGGAAAACCCCCTTTCTGTCAACGAAACCCCTTTCGTGTCAAAGTAAACTAAAATCTATCCCATGGCAATATCATACTATTGCGAAAGGGAAAAAAACAGTTCATATTTATTTAACGGGCGTTTTTTTGATTTAACGGGCGAATATTTCGCTGTTATGAGAGGAAAATATATTGCGGCTGCAGGAGATGTATCTTTCACGGTCGCGAGAGGGGAAAGATATCATGGCAGCGGTAGAAAAATCTTTTGTGATCGTGAGAGGAAAAATCTTGACATGCAAAGGGGGGATGCTATCATGAATTATATGTTGAGTGTGCGGCGGTCTATACTTCTGTCCGGCGGCGTTGGCGTTAGGCGTGGGAGAATTATTATGAGGCAGACGCGGAACGGAAAGAGTCGGCCGGCAGTGTTTCAGGTGCGGGAAAACCCGGAGTGTAAAAGGAAGGTGAACAGGAAAAAGACGTTTTCGTAATCGTGAAGGGACAAGGATTGAATGAAGGATCTTGTTAATATCGGAATATGTGACGATGATGCGGCTGCGCGCAGCGAGCTTGCTGATCTGTGCCGGATGTATGCGTCTCGTACAAAGAGACAGTTCAGAATTCAGTTTTTCACCAGCGCCGCAGAACTGTTGGAACAGGCGGCTATGTCTCCGGGAAATCCGGATCTTCTGTTGCTGGATATCGAAATGGAGACCGGGATGTCCGGCATAGATCTGATGGAATATCTGCAGCTTCATCGCAGCAGCACGCTGATTCTCTTCGTCACCAGCCACGGCGAGCTCGGTCCGGAGGCTTACGGCAGGAACGTATGCGGATTTATTACAAAGCCTGTGGATGAGGAGGCATTTTTTGCCCGTCTTGCATCGACGCTCCAGTTGCTGAATGATGATGACAATATCGTGTATTTTCAGGCAGAACGGGGATATCACCGCGTCTATTACTCTACGGGAGAAAGTGAACTGGAAACCGGGTCGCTGAAGGAACTCGTTTCCCGGCTGGATCCCCGGCTCTTTGTGCAGTGTCACAAATCATACATCATCAATCTTCAGCATGTGCAGAGGTATTCCAGACCCTGGAAGGAGATCACAATGGACAATAATATCGTACTTCCGGTATCGAAGAGAATGCTGACCTCGGTGAAGCGGGCCTATGCCGGCTACTGTGCGTCGAGTTTCAGGAAGAGATGGGGGTGCTGATATGGTGCAGGTGATGACGCAGTTTCTTTCACTGGCGGAATATACGCTGCTGCTGATTATCTTCTACCGGGGAGATTTTGTGCGCAACAGGAACAGAATCCTTGCGCCCGCAGGCGCCGCTGTACTCGCCTTTGTGGCGGCAGGCGTCGCCAGCGTGCTGTTCGATGCCGGGAAGGGAGCGGCCGGAAAATCTGCGCTCGCCGGAAGTCTTCCGTTCAGTGTCGCGGACAATGCGGTAATTCTGAGCACCGGCTTCGCAATCCTGTTCGCGTTTTGTTTTCTGAGATGCAGGCTGCCGGATCGTGTTCTGGCGTTCTGCCTGTGCTACTCCCTTCAGTCGTTTCTGGACGTGATTGTGCTGTTCCTGCTGAACCTGACCGGGCGTAAGGCATTACTGGAGTATTCGCAGTCCACGAATTTTGTTCTGGCGCTGGTCGCGACGCTGGCACTGCTTCTGATTGTATTCTTCCAGAGTCAGAAAAACTGGAGAATTTACATTGGCCGTCTGTCGGTAATCTGCATCACAGCGGTGTCTCTGTTCTTCACATATGTTGTAACGGTAGCCGCGGAAAACACGACGGAGGGCGGCGGGCGTCTTCTGCAGCTTTTTGTCCTCGGATTTATCATGATTGCTGCCTTCAGTCTCGCTATCATCCTGGTGGATTCCGCCCGGCGCAGAGTGTCCTACGAGCAGGCGAGCCTCAATCAGTACGTCGATTCCTATAATACCTATCTGGCCGCTCTGGAAAAGCGCGAAAACGAATATCGCCGGTACCGCCACGACATGCGGCACCATCTGGAGGTGATCAGCGGGCTGGCAGAGCAGCGCGACAACGATAAGCTGCTGGATTACCTGTCCCAGTTCCGGGAACGACCGGAGCTGAACGGTCTGCCGATTTTCCGTTCCGGGAACAAGATTGCGGACGTGATTATTTTCGAGAAATCGCTGGCCGCTTACAACAGTGGGGTTCGGCTGCGCTGCCACGGCCGCCTGTGCGATCCTTATTTCACCTCGGATTATGATTTATGCGTCATTCTGGCGAATCTTCTGGAGAATGCGGTAGAATATACAAAGAACAACGGTTTCGACTCCGTCGAGGTGTATTTTGTGACAGACGAAAACAGGAGCATCATCGAGGTCCGAAACGAAATCCGGGATAACGTCAATGTGAGCCAGAGCGTCCGCTCGACATCCAAAGGCGACCGACGTACCCACGGCCACGGAATCAGCAATGTAAACGCCGCCGTGGCAAGATACGACGGAGATGTGACCTACGACAGGGAGGGCCGGGAATTTGTCGCCCGAGTCCTGATCGCTGGCAAAACCTGAGCGGCAAATCCGCGGATCGCGCCGCAAGGCTACCAATGTTTATTTTGCGCTCTCGTAATCCTCGTTTTCAGATATGCTGCTGAGGATGTCTTCAGCGACTTCCCCCTTTACGAGCTCCGTCTCGAGAGCCGCATCGCGGATCCGGTCCAGACGGCTGTTTCTGAAGTAGAGCCCCATATCGATAGTTATTTCAATAATATTAAGGATATAGAAGACCAGTCCCAGATAAAACAGGGCATTGATATTGTCTCCTGCATTCAGTTGCAGAATCTTGCGTGTGATGCCGAAAACATAGCCGATCCAGAGGAAGACCTCGAAAAACAGACTTTTTCCTTTCGCAGTTCGCGAGACATAGGAACGGTAAATCGAAATCGGCCATGAAAGCCCGAAACAGATAATCATCAATGCCTCTAACAAATTCATTACCATTGCAATACAGCTCCTTTCTCTGAAAATCAGAATCCCCGCACTGCGGTTCGGACTGAGCGCGGATCTGCCGGCAGAATACACCCGAGGTGTCGCAAAGTATCATTATCTTCATTCATTATATGGAAAAACTTGATATCTGTAAAATCAATTGTTATGATAATAGATATATCAATTTGATATGAACTTTCGCCGGAGCCGGCAATCGGCGGGGTTTCGTCAGCGCGGCGAGTCGAGAAGCCGCGATCGGCGGATGAGATGCCTCAACCGGCGGACGAGATGCCGATCCGGAGCCGGCGGTTGTGAATCTGCTGAACCGGGCGAGCCAGGAGGCGAATATGGACGTCAACTATGAACATTATCGGGTATTTTACTTTGTTGTCAAATGTGGCAGCTTCACTAAGGCCGCGGAAGCGCTGAACAGCAGTCAGCCGAATGTTACCCGGACGATGAACCGCCTTGAGGAGGAACTCGGATGCGAGCTTCTCTGTCGTTCTAATCGGGGCGCATCGCTGACAAAGGAAGGGGCTGAGCTTTTTCCGTATGTTGAAACGGCGGTAGAGGCTTTGTCGCGGGGGGAAGGTGTTCTGGCAGAAACGCTGAATCTGCAGCGCGGCTATCTGACTATCGGCGCCAGTGAAAACGCGATGGTCCTCTATCTGACGGAAAAACTGAAGGAGTTCCACGAAACGTACCCGGGAATCCGTCTTCACATTCATAACTATTCTACTTCGCAGGCGCGGGAGCAGCTGCGCCAGGGGAAGATTGATTTTGCGGTTGTGACCACGCCGGTAGCGGATGCGGAAGGCATCGAAGTGAAACGGCTGTTGAAGTTTCAGGAAACGCTGGTGGCCGGCGGTGCGTTTCGCCGCACTGCAAAAGCATGTCGCCGTCTGGCGGATCTGGAGGATTACCCTTTGATTTCACACGGGAAAGGGACTATGACCTTCGAGTTTTACAGGCAGCTGTTTCTGGAACAAGGACTGATTTTCCGTCCGGATATGGAGGTGGCCTCGTCAGATCAGGTTTTGTCGCTGGTGGAGCACGGTCTGGGGCTCGGTTTCCTGCCGGAGCAGATGACAAAAGCCGCAATCCGCAGCGGTCATCTCTCCCGGGTTAGCCTTGAAGAACAAATCCCGATTCGCCATGTTGTCCTTCTGACCCGGCGTGATACCGCGAAGATCGCCGCCCGCCGGTTTGCAAACATGCTGCAGCCCCGATAGTTTTCTGCCGGCCCGTATGGACACTGGCGGCATGCGAAAACTTCGGCAAGAACTGATGCTGCGACGATGTGGAGAGCGGAGCCCGGTGAAGACGACAGACCTCGCCCCTGGAATTTCCTGATTCCGCTTGCGGTCATGATCGCCGCGACGCTGGCAGCGGGAACAGAGGTGCTGGTCGGATCGACGGCCGGCGTCATCACAGCCTTTGTGCTGTATCTGATTCAGCGGAAGATGTCCTTCCGGGAGCTTTTGGAGGCCTGCTACGATGGCATCGTCAGTATGACCTTTGTGATGATCCTCACGTTCCTGGCCTTTGCGGTACAGCAGGTGAATGTCGATCTGGGGCTGGCTAATTTTGTTATCGAGGTCACAAAACCTGTGATGAAGGGTGCGTTCCTTCCAATGGTGGTATTCCTGGTCTGCGGCGTCTATGCGTATGCTACCGGATGCTTCTGGGATCTTGCTGCAATTATTCTGCCGATTGTCATTCCTCTGGCCAATGCGATGGGAGTGGATCCGATTCTAGCGTCGTCAGCGGTCTTTTCGGGAGCGTGTTTCGGCAGCAATACCTGCCTTTACGGCGACGGTGTGATTATGTGTGCGCAGGGCAGCGGAATCAAATCCATCGATCTGATGTTTGCGTCCCTGCCGTACGCAGGGATGAGTGCAGCGGCAACTGCGGTGCTTTATCTCATCACGGGTTTTGTAATGTAGAGTCTGCTCATTAAGTCCCCGTCGGACTTAATGGGCGCTGACGTCAATTTGTCAGCGGTGTTGCGGCGCACCATCCAATGGAAGGGTGCGCCGGCAGGCTGCCGAATATGCTCTTTGCATTATTGATGTTTCAAGCATATTCGGCAGCTGAGCACGGATTAATGCAGCGGGAGGATAATCATGGTGAACAAAATTTTGTTGGATACGTTATCACACCTGGACAACGCATACGGCGTTTCCGGAGACGAGACAGCCGTGGCCGCGGTGCTGCGGAAGGAGATGGAGGGTCTTTACGACGACTACAAAGAAAACGCCCTCGGCAATCAGATTTTCATTAAGTATGGCAGGAACAAAGACAAACGGATTGTTTTGTCGGCACATATGGACGAGATCGGGTTCATTATCAATTATATTGAACCCAACGGCATGGGGCGGTTCCTGCCGGTGGGCTATCACGACGACCGGTGTGCGGTCTGCCAGGACATGGTGGTGATCACAGACAGCGGAGCCGCGGTGTACGGCGTGACAGGGTCGAAACCGGCGCATATCATGACGGAGGAGGATCATCAGAAGGTGGTTCCGATCGATGAACTGTATGTTGATTTCGGTACAGAAAGTGCGGAGGAAACTCGCGCGCTGGGCGTTGAGATCGGGTGCTATATGACCTTTGCACGGCAGGGATATATGCTGAACGGCGGGGATTATTACACTGGGAAGTCGGTGGATGACCGTTCCGGGCTGGCGGTTCTGGTGGAGCTTTTGCGGAGGTTCCGGGACAGGACGCCGGAGTATACGCTGATTGTGGCCGGCTCCACGCAGGAGGAGGTCGGTATGCGTTCCGGCGGGCCGCTGGTAAACGAGTTTGCCCCGGATTTGTATTTGGCGGTGGACGTGACGCTGACCGGCGGCGTGCCGGGAATCGAGGAGCGGCAGCTTTCGGTGATGATGGGGAAGGGTCCCGCGGTCAAATATTATGACTGGGACGGTGCACTGGGAATGACAGGAAACAATGTGCCGCGCCGTCTGACAAACTCTATCATTGAAGTCGCGAAAAAGCACGGTATTCCGTTTCAGAGAGAAGTAATGACCGGCGGAGGAACCGACGCCTGGTCCGCAGCCTTCGCTGGCAAAAGCGTATTGGCCGGCGGAATCAGTATTCCGCAGCGCTATATGCACACGCCGGTTGGAACCGTAAAACTCTCCGACCTGATACAGACGGCAGATCTGCTGGAGGCTTTCGTGCAGGAATACAAATTATAGGACGGAAGTCGTCGGGTCGCATGCGGTCGCGTGGCGGTCTGACATCTGCGTCTGCCGCCTCGGCGGTTCGGCGAAGATGGGATGGTTCCCCGTGCCCTGCGTTCGCCTGAATTTTCTGTCCCAACCATTGCGGAGTGTGCTATAATAAACTAGATACAACGTGTCCGGCCGCTGGGATCCGGCGTGCGGGACAATGGGAGGAATGTGCGGCAGACGCTGATCTGGCGATGGAACGGAGTATGTGATGAATTTAAAGAAAGATCTTGACGTGACGGCTCTGGGCGAGCTGCTCATCGACTTTACAGAATGCGGGTTTTCAGGTCAGGGGAATCCGACTTATGAGGCGAATCCGGGCGGTGCGCCCTGCAATGTCCTGTCGATGCTGACCAGGCTGGGCCGGAAGGTTGCCTTTATCGGCAAGGTGGGGGACGATATTTTTGGCCGGCAGCTGACAAAGGCTGTGGTCGAGCAGGGCATCGACATCGGAGGACTGAGGAAGGACTCGGAAAATCACACCACACTTGCGTTTGTGGAAAAACTTCCTGACGGTGATCGCGACTTCTCATTCTATCGGAAACCCGGTGCGGATATGTCTTTGTTACCTGAGGAAGTGGACATTGACAGAATCCGGCGAGCGAGGATTTTTCACTTTGGCACTCTATCTCTGACGGATGAGCCGGTGCGCAGTGCAACGCGGGAAGCTGTTCATGTTGCGGAGGAATCCGGCTGCATCAGGTCCTTCGATCCAAATCTCCGACCGCCTCTCTGGGAGAGCGAGGAGGAGGCCAGACGTCAGACTGCCTATGGCCTGGAGCATTGTGATGTCCTGAAAATTGCGGACAATGAAATCCGGTGGTTCACGGGCGAGGAGGACTTCGACGCCGGTCTGGATATTCTGCAGAGGGATTATCCGGGAATCCGTCTGATCTGCCTCTCCATGGGACCGGAAGGGAGCCTTGCGAGCTACAAAGGCTTTCGTTTCAGGGTTCCCGCTTTCTTGAATGAGAACACGATTGAAACCACCGGCGCAGGGGATACCTTTGGCGCCTGTGTACTTGACTTTGTTCTGGAGCACGGACTGGATGACCTGTCCGTCGGAGACCTGCGGAGCATGCTTGTATTCGCCAATGCAGCTGCATCTGTTGTGACGACGCGCAGGGGAGCACTTCGGGTAATGCCGACCCGTGAAGAGGTGGAGGAGCTTTGCGGAAGCGTTGAGGGTAGAAAATGAGCAGGAAAACAAAGAACACTTCGGAAAAGAATACGTCCGCCCGCAGACGCGAATCTGCCGCGGAGCGCCGGGAGCGGATTTTTCGGGAACGCCTTGCCGCCTGTTATGATGAGATGAAGTGGCTCTACTGTGAGCTGTATCACAATGATGAGCAGGCGTTTTCCTATTTCACTGAAATGCTCCGCCGGATGTACGCAGAACGGAGCGCCGCTCTGCACAAATGGGATGAGCAGAGAGCAGGATCAGGCTGGTACAAAAGCGGACGGACGCTCGGGATGTGCCTCTATGTTGACAGCTTTGCCGGAATTCTTGAGGGTGTCCGGGAGCATCTGCCATATATCGAGGAATGCGGGGTGAATTATATCCATCTGATGCCGCTTCTGAAAAGCCCGGAGGGTAAGAGCGACGGAGGATATGCGGTTTCGGACTTTACGGAGGTGGACCCCCGGCTGGGGAGCATGAAGGATCTGGCTCGCCTGACGCGGGACTGCCACAAAAAAGGCATCGCCGTCTGTCTTGATTTTGTGATGAATCATACCAGCGATGAGCACGAGTGGGCAAAGAAAGCCAAGGCTGGGGATCCGGACGCTCAGGCACGCTATTTCTTTTTTGACGGATGGGATATTCCCAATCAGTTTGAGCCATATATTCCGGATGTCTTCCCGACGACGGCTCCAGGGAATTTCACCTGGTGCAGTGAGGCCGGAAAAGTGGTTATGACGATGTTCTATCCTTATCAGTGGGATCTGAACTACGCCAACCCGACGGTGTTCAATGATATGACCGCAGCCATGCTCAATCTTTGTAATCACGGAGTGGATATCGTTCGCCTGGATGCAGTGCCCTATATCTGGAAACGCCGCGGCACTGACTGCCGCAACCAGCCCGAGGTCCACAGTCTGGTACGGCTCCTGCGTCTGGCGGCGGGAGTGGTCTGTCCCGGAACGCTGCTGCTGGGCGAGGTGGTGATGGAGCCCGGCAAGGTGATGCCTTATTTCGGCACAGTCGAAAAACCGGAGTGTGATATGCTCTATAATGTCACGACGATGGCGACGACCTGGCACACTGTGGCGACAAAGGATGTCCGGCTTCTGGAGCACCAGCTGAGCATTGTATACGGTCTGCCCCGGGAATTCACCTTCCTGAATTATCTTCGCAGCCACGACGATATCGGCTGGGGCCTGGATTATGACTTTCTGGCGCAGTTTGGTACGGAACAGACAGCCCACAAAAAATTCCTGAACGATTTTCTGACAGGCAAATGGCCGGGCAGTCCCTCCCGCGGAGAGCTTTATAATGACGATCAGCTCCGCGGCGACGCGCGTCTCTGCGGAACAACAGCTTCCCTCTGCGGCATTGAGGCGGCAGAATATGAGGGCGACAAAGAAAAACTCGACTGGACAGTTCGCCGAGACATTATGCTGCACGCGTTTCTTCTGACACAAAGCGGGGTTCCGGTCTTATACAGCGGCGACGAAATCGGTCAGACCAATGATTATACCTATCATGACGATCCCCTTCGCCGAGACGACTCCCGGTATATCCATAGGGGCCGTTTTCATTGGGAGGATGCGGCTCTGCGTAGTGACCCCTCCACCCGTGAAGGCCGGATCTTCCTGTCCCTTCAGAAACTGATCGGCATCCGTGCAGCCCTCCCTGTATTCGACTCTGCCGCCGACTGCTGGATTATTAATACCGGCAGCGACCATGTTCTTGGCATCGGCCGTTACCACCGGGGACAGAAGCTCATTGCGCTGTTCAACTTCGGCGATGACGATCAGGACATCTGGCTGGACGCTGACGAACCCTTACTGGATCTGATGCAGATCCCCACCGGCATCCTCGAAGCTGCCCTGTCCGGTGATGCTGAGGCTGCCGCGACCGGTGCTTCCGTCGGCGATTCTGGCATGGCCCACGCGACAGATGCCGCCGCCGGCACCGCTGAGGTTACCAAGACCGGTGTCGCCGCCGACGGTGCCACATTCGTCGGGATTTCGACGGCGGATCCTTATGGTACGGTGACAGATCCGGATATTATGAAGTCGGATTGGGTTGTAAGACCCGGTCAGATTCATATACGGTGTCATGATTTCAGATGGCTGCTTCATAAATATAATTCGGAGGCCTGAGGCGGAATGCGGCCGTCTGTCATGTTGTGCTGCGGTCGTTCACGCTGTCGGCCTATGCTGTTGCGCTATGCCGCGGTCGTCCTCGCCGCCTGCTTGCTGTTTTGTCCCATCGCCTGCTTATCGGCTATACGCGTTACCGGATTCGTTTCAGGAAAATGTATTCCCGCCAGTGATTAATCAGCCGGGTTCTCTGCCGAACCCTGAGTGGGAATTGGCAACCGTCTTTTGTGGTGCAAAATCCGTCTCTCATCGTGGAAACATGGTCGAGATTGACGATGATACCTTTGTTGATGGAGAGAAAACGCGGGTCGCCGTCCAGCCGTCCGAGCAATTGAGACACCGTCATTCGTGTGCGCCAGGAACGGTTTTCGACATCACGGACAGTCATATAATGGCCGCAGCTCTGGCAGGAAATGAGAAACTTGAGGGGGAGGCGGATGCGCTTCCGGTCGGCAGTGAATTCGAGATATCCGTGATCGTGGAACAGGTAACGACAAAGGTCGTCCATCAGCTTCTGAAAGCGCTGGCAGCTCACCGGCTTTATAAGACAATCGAACGCATGGAGAGAAAAAGCCACCCTAATATGATCCCGATTTTCAGTCAGGAGCACGATCATTGCGGTGCCCGATGCTTTGCGCAGAGTTGCCGCAGTTTCCAGCCCGTTTGATCTTTTCGCTCTGGCTGTATGTTCTGTCTGCGCTGCGCCATCCGCGTTGGTCGTATGTTCTGTCTGCGCTGCGCCTTCTGACACAGTCGTATGCCCTGACTGCGTGGTGCTGTCTGACTCTCCCGGGCCGATGTCCAGAAAAACGACATCGAACCTGCCGAAGTTCTCTGACGCCAGAAATGTATCGCCGCTCTCGAACAAAGTGCAGTCCGCAGCAATCGGTTTATCTGACGCATATTTTTTCAGGAGCATGACAAAATACTCCCGAACTTTGCGTTCTGCATTAACAATTGCAACTTTCAATCGCTTACCTTCACTTTCTTAATATTCAATATCAACTCCTGCCTGACCGTTCGACGAAGCCGAAAAAAGAGTAGTCAAAGCAGGCGTATGCCGAACATAACACCAACCTTCTTGTTTAGTATAGCACCAAAAGTGAGAATTTTCTATACATAATTATAAAATATTGGCAAATTGTTCTCGCCGCTTTTGCACATCCTCGAACTTTCACGTGAACTCGAACCGTTGCGTCTTCAGCCTTCGCAATCCTTTGCGACCTCACCGGCCAAAGATAAAGCTGCTGAATTGCCCGGAGTATCGCTGCAGGAGGCAGAGGACCACTTATTGGATAGTGTGTTAAATTGCCGGTGCGAAGGCCCGGCGAGGAAGGTGGTCAGAGCATCAGAATCAGAAAAAAACAGCAGGAAAATACGGGAGAAAATAACGAAAAAACGGTTATGAGAATTTATTGACGTTGATGACAGAAACGGTCGGAAAAGGGTAGATTTTGCCATTGACAGAAAATTTTCTTTAATTTTTTTTGAAGGGCGTGGAAGCAAGTAAATGCAAGTGTTATGACAGATGAAGCGGGTATCGCGGAACGAGGGAGCACCGCAAAAGGAAGCATTTTATGATATCATTTCTATAAGACGGCTGACGCCAATAGGGTCGACATCAAGGTGAATGCCTGCGATTATAATGCGTCCGGTGTGCCGATACGGGACGGTCGGAATCAGGGCAAATCCTTGCAAATCCTTGCGGGCCCGGTGCAGCCGGTGTGCTGATACCGGGACGGCTGACGCCGGAACGGAAAATCCAGACGGCAATGAAGAATCCGACCTGATGAGCAGAGACTGATTCTTTTATTTTACGCCGGATGGAATTGCGAGAGGCTCGGGGAGCTTGAGACATCAAGGAGTTCGGAAGGCTTTGGGAAATCACAGATCCTGAGGAACTGAGGACCTTGAGAAATGAAGATCTCTGAGGAGTTAAGAGCCTTAAGAAGGTAAGAGACAATTAATTAAGGGTGGATGATTTATGAAAAGAAAGAATGGTAGAAGTATGCTTCGCAGACTCCTGCTGGTGCTGACCGCGGCGATGGTTGCGGTTTTTGTGTCCGCAGCGATGGGCAGTGCGGCCGCACAGGACGAGCCGGAGCACACCAAGACACTGGCCAGCAACCACGACGGAACGTACACGCTGTCGCTGGACGTGAAGGGAACGACGAGAGAGTCGACCACTGATGTTTCCGCGAATGTCATTGTTGTAATGGACATCTCCGGGAGCATGAATAATTATGCGGGAAGCACCACCAGGCTTGACGCCGGAAAGACGGCAGTGAACGGCCTGGCGAAGGAACTGCTGTCTAAGAACACCTCCGCCAATCCTGATTCTGTGCAGATGGCGTTGGTCACATTCTCCACAACGGCGACGACCAACATCTCCAAAACGACGAGCTATACCGCCTTTTCGAGAGCGGTGAACGGGCTCAGCGCATCCGGCGGAACGAACTGGGAGGATGCGCTGCAGGATGTGGAAAACATCTCATTCGGAGATAACGATCCGACCTATGTAATCTTCTGTTCAGACGGAAATCCCACCTTCCGCAATACGAAAGGGGATTATTGGAACATTGATGACGATTATTATTACCGATACGGTGTCTACGGCACAGGCAGCGAGAACGACACAACTGTGGAGCGCTGCTACAATCACGCCAGGGACGATGCAAGAGCCCTTGTGAACAAAGGCAAGCGTCTATATACGATCGGCGTGTTCGGAAACGTGGACCGGATGAAGTCGCTGACAAATTATGCTTACACGGGCAGTGACACCGGGATTCCCGACGATACATATTACTATGCGGCGAGTGATTCCACGGCTCTGAGCAAGGCGCTGAAGGCGATTCTGCAGGAAATTGAGATGGTGGGCATTGGAAAAGTCACCGTAAAGGACGGAACCACCAATCAGGTCACCACCAGCTCCGGTGAGATCTGCTCGCTGCTGTCCGTGGACGAGAAATCCTTTGTTTATACCCTGAAAGATACCGACGGGACGGAGCACACGATTCTTCTGAAAGACGGAAAGATCAGCACAATCGACGGCGGAACCCGAAACGTGAAACTGAAGGGCGGAAAGATCCTGGAGGTTGGAGCGCCGATGCCGGAGGCTTCCTTCAGGGACGGCGCCGTCACGTGGGATCTTACGCATCTGGGGCTTCTGGAGAACGGCGTAACATACAGGGTCAGTTTCATTTGTTATCCGAGCCAGGATACCAACGACCTGATTACCAGCCTGAAGAACAAATGCACGTACAGCGAGATTCCCTCGGCGATGAAAAAGTATTTCAGATCCGGGCTGTCGGATACTGACGTCGTGACCTACGACGATCTGACCTCCGAGGTTCAGAAATACCTCACTTCTGATTACAAGCTGACTACGAATACAGAAGCGACTCTGACCTACGACGATACAGGCACAGAGACCGATGAAACTCAGAATCCGGTGAAATATATCAACCCGGACGGAGTGCCTCTTTCGGTGGACAGCGTCACAATTACCAAAAAATGGGTGAATGACGTGGATTCCCGGGAGGGGAGCGAGGTGCAGCTGAACGTTATTCAGGATGGGAAGACGGAGACGCCCAGCGCCCATGTGACGCTGAACAGCGGCAACAGCTGGTCCGCGTCAACCTATACGGGGAACGGTCTTGCGGTAACGGTCAAAGACGATGCCGGAAAGATTACCGGAATCAAGGTATACAATACCGGACATGATTACGATCTTCAGGAGCCGAAAGCACTTGGATATTTCTGGGAAATCGACGCGGATACTATTCATCCGATGAGGATCGACGGAAAACTTTATACGCTGGCGAAGGTGAGCGGAAGCGATGTTCCCTCCGGAATGGAGGATGACGACACTTACTTCGTTTCCGGAGACGACACCTACTATCGGATCGGTTCTTCCGTCTACAGGGTTCTCTTTGAGGGCGAGGAAAATGCAAACTTCAATATCACAAATTACCGGCAGAGTTCGCTGGAGGTGACAAAGAAGGTGACCTCGGACGCTGATGCTGAGATTCCGGAAGCGCAGTTTGAATACACCTTCAGCGCCGTCTGCAAGGACGGAAGAGATTATGTGTTCGGCGTGCGTGACGAGAAAGGCAATCTGGTCACCGGTCTAAATCCGACCAATTCGATTCCAGAGGAGAAGGACGGCAAAGAAACCGGGCGCTATCAGGCGGGCAGCGGAGTCACGGTTACCGTGAAAATAAAGGCAGGCTGGACGATCAATCTGCTGGATCTGCCTGTCGGAAGCACCTATTCTGTGACGGAGTCCGCTCCGGGCGGAAGCTTCCGTCTCGACACACTGAAAAGTTCGGTTACTCAGGCGGAGAATCCGCCGAAGCAGGCGACCGCGGCGAAAACCGACGGAAGGACAGCCAGCGGAACCATCGATTGTGTAGATACGCAGTACCATGTTGAATACACCAACAAGTATTTTGTCAGAGAGGTTTCCGTATCGAAATCCTGGAATGATGCTCAGAATCAGGACGGAATCCGGCCTGACAGCGTTCGCGTGAAGCTTTATGCGGACGGCGAGGCGGTGAAAGACGCAGACGGCAACGACCTGACGATTACTCTCTCCGCAGACAACGGCTGGAAATCGAGCTTCAAGGGACTTCCCCGCTACAGCGGCGAGAAGGAAATCCAGTACACGGTAGAGGAAGTAAAGGATAATACGATTACCGGAACAGACGGTCCGAATACGTATAAGACGGCCGTGATCGGAAATATGACTGAGGGCTACAGCCTCACCAACACTCATACGCCGGAGACGGTGGACATCAGCGGAACCAAGACGTGGAAGGATGACGAGTATCAGGGAAAGGCCGGGTATACGCGTCCCGACAGCATTCAGGTTACGCTTACCGGTACGGCGGGAGATTCCTCTGCGGCGGTGTATACAGACACTAAGAAGGTGACGGCGGACGACGGCTGGAAATACAGCTGGAAGAATCTGGCGAAGTATTCCAACGGAAAAGAGATAAAGTATACCGTTACAGAGACTGCTCTCAGCGGTTTTGATACGGCTTATGACGGTTACAATATCACGAATACTCCGATGAAGAAGGCGGAGATCGACGCACCGGTCAGCCTGACGCTGTTCAAGAAGGACAGTGCCACAGGCAACGGACTGAACGGAGCGGTATTCACACTGACTGACTCCGGACAGGGCAGCAGGACGTATACCACCGGTACCGACGGCAAGGTTTCCATAGAATTCACAAAGGCGGGAACCTATACGCTGACAGAAACGACAGCGCCGGAGGGATATGAGCCGAACGGGAAATCCTACGAGGTGACCGTAACCAGAAGCGGCGTGGTCAAAGTGGAATTCGACGGACAGAACAAGGTCTGGAACTGGTTCTACAACCTGCTCTTCAGTCCGGAAATCGAAGGAAACACACTGACCGTGGAAAACACGACGACCACGGCCGATGTGAACGTGACCAAGAATTGGGATGATAACGGCGACAAAAATAAGGTACGTCCGGACAGTGTAACGATGCAGCTGTATCAGACTGTCGGCGGAAAGACACAGAAGGTCGACGGAAAGACGCTTACGCTGACCGCAAATGACGCTACATCGGGAGACAGCAATGTCTGGAAAGGGACATTTGAGAAACTTCCGGCTTATGTGGACGGAAATAAGATAGAATATACAATCAAGGAACTGAACAGCAGCGGCACCGCGGTGAACGACGGCGAAAAACTGGACGGCAATTATACCGTGTTCTATTCCGGTGACACGCTGACCGTGACCAACAGCTATACCAACGCCAAAGCGAACCTGAAGGTGAAGAAGAGCTTCAACGGATGGGATGCGCTTCCGGAGGCGGAATTCACGTTCCGGCTGGCTGCGGTGACCGATGGTGCGCCGATGCCGGAGTCCGGTACAGTGAAAGCGACAAAGAACTCTCCCGAGGCTGCGTTCGGCAGCATTACCTACAGCAAGGCGGGTACCTACGAATACACGCTGACAGAGGTGAAGGGCGATCTGGCGGGCGTGACGTACTCCACGGCGAGCCACAAGGTTCTGGTGATCGTGACAGAGGACAGGGAGACGCATAAGCTCTCAGCTGATGTCAAATACGACGGAGAGAGTTCTCTGACGGTTACGAATATCTTCCGGCCGGTTACTCTGTCCGGGGACAAGGCGCTCAGCGTGACCAAGAAGGTCGAGGGCAGAAACGCTTCCGAAGCGTTCCAGTTCAGCCTGATGCCTGCAGAGGACAACCCGCAGGGAGCATCCATCGCGAAGGACGGAAATACGGCAGTCACCAGAAGCAGCATCGCAGACGGCTCCAGTGATACTGTGAAGTTCGGCGATGTGACGTTTACAAGGACAGGTACATATAAATTTGTGGTCAGAGAGACCAATACTGAAGTTCCGCAGGGCTGGACCTACGCGAACGGAGAAAAAGACGCGAAGACTGTCACGGTGACCGTGACAAAGGATGCCGACGGTCAGCTGGCTGCGGCGGTGGCCGATAACAATCCGGTCTTTACCAACAGATATGAAGCGAAGTCTGTGACACTGGGCGGCGACACCGCGCTGAAGGTGACCAAGAAGGTGACCGGCTGGAACGCGAAGGAGGCCTTCTCCTTCCGGCTGACACCGGCTGCCGATAACCCGGAGGGCGCCGTCATCGCAGACGGCGGCGATACCGCGACAACAAAGAGCAGCAGCCTCGCAGCGGGAAGCAGTGAAACCGTCAGCTTCGGTGACGTGACATTCACGAAGGCGGGAACATATGTATTCAATGTCCGGGAAACTAACGCGGATCCCGCCGCGGATTCCGGATGGAGCTATGACAAGACCAGTCATCCGATTACCGTTGTCGTCACCGATAACGGCAAAGGACAGTTGGAGGCTTCCACCGTGGCGAACGGGAAGGATACCAACGATCCGACCGTCGTTAACAGTTACTCCGCGAAGCCTGTGACCCTGGGCGGCGATACCGCGCTGAAGGTGACCAAGAAGGTGACCGGACGTGATGCTCTGAGCGCGTTCACCTTCAGACTGACACCGTCCGACAACAACCCGGAGGGTGCAGTCATGGCAGACGGAGGCGATACCGCGACAACAAAGAGCAGCAGCCTCGCAGCCGGGAGCAGTGAGACCGTCAGCTTCGGCGATGTGACCTTCACAAAGGTCGGTATCTATACCTTTACGGTAAAGGAGACTACGACTGCGAGCAAGGGCGGCTGGACCTATGATAACGGGGAAAAAACCATTACGGTTAAAGTAACGGATGACGGAACCGGTACGCTGAAAGCTGAGGTGACCGGCAACAACCCGACCGTCACTAACAGCTATGAAGCGAAACCCGTGACTCTGGGCGGCGGTACCGCGCTGAAGGTGACCAAGAAGGTGACCGGACATGATTCCGCAGAGGAGTACCGGTTCAGTCTGACGCCTGCGGCGGATAATCCGCAGGGAGGAGCTTCCATCGCGCAGAACGGCGACACAGCGAAGACCACAGGAAAGATTGAGGCCGGAAAGAGCCAGACCGTCAGCTTCGGCGATGTGACCTTCACAAAGGCAGGGACATACCGGTTTATAGTGAAGGAGACGAATGAGAATGCTCCGAACGGCTGGACCTACGCCAATAAGGATGCTGATGCGAAGACAATCACCGTCACCGTGACAGATGACGGGCAGGGACAGCTGCACGCAGAAGCGAATACGACGCCTGAATTTGTCAACAGCTATAAAGCGGAGCCTGCTGTACTGGAAGGCGACACCGCACTGAAGGTAACCAAGGCGGTAGACGGTCATAAGGCTGTGGAACCGTTCACCTTCCGGCTGTCGCTGAAGAGCGGAGCCGCGGAGAACGTCAAAATAAGTGATGACATGGCGGTTACCGGGAACGGCATCGAAGCCGGACACAGCGAGACGCTGAGCTTCGGAAAGGTGACCATCAGCAAGGCAGGCGAATACACCTTTGCGGTAAAGGAGACTACGACACCGAGCAAGGGCGGCTGGACCTATGACAACGGTGAAAAGGTCATCAAGGTCACGGTTGAGGATGATCATAACGGACATTTGATCGCACACGTAGACGGAAATGACCAGACTGTTACGAACAGTTTCAAAGCGGCGACCCTCGAGGACGATGCCGCGGTTGTCGGCACCAAGACACTGTATGGCCGCGACATGCACGAAGGGGAGAAATACGAGTTTACCATCGAAGGAAATAACGATGTGACCCGGGCAGCTGTTGACAGCGGAGAAATCACGATTGAGAAGACCAGAACTTCTGTGACGGGAGGAAAGAACGGGGAACCGACCTCCTTCAGCTTCGGAAAGCTGACCTTCACAGAAGAGGGCGAGTACGAGTTCGCAGTGAAGGAAATCGCCGGACAGTCTGCGGGCCTGACCTATGACAGCAAGATCCATGTGGTTCGCGTCAAAGTGACGAAGGGCGACGGCGGACAGCTTGTGGCGACCGCTGCGGAAAATAAGCCGGCGTTCAAGAACTACTATACGGCGACGGGCAGTATTACGCCTTCCGGTACGAAGAAGCTGCTCAGCAAAAACGGTGCAAGCCTGAGCATGACGGCCGGAGCCTTCACGTTCGATATCCGGTATGCGGACGGCGACCAGGCGAAGGTGCTCAGCGGACAGAACGCGGCAGGGAAGGATGCAGCGATTCAGTTCGGAGCCCTGGAGTATTCCACTGCCGGAGACAACTCTCTGGAGAAACTGGTGGAGAAGGGCTATGCCAAGAAGTCAGTCGAAAACGGCAAAACCGTGTACAGCATCGATTACAAAGTAACCGAAAACGAACCGGAGAACGCGGCGCTGCAGCCGAACACTCAGACGGAGTCCTTCAGCGTGAAGATTACGGTGAATCCGTCCGGAAATCAGTTGAGCGTGGAAAGCGACGGTGCGAAGAAGCTGGATTTCACCAACCGTTATGAGGCTAAAGATGCGGTGATCAACGTGTCGGGTCTGAAGACCATGAGCGGAGACCGGCCGCTGAAGGCAGGCGAATTTACCTTTGCTCTCAAAGGAGAGGATAACGCGCCGATGCCGAAAAACTCTGAGGTGAAGAATGGAGAAGGCGGAGTTGTGAACTTCGGAGACATCACGTTCACAAAGGACGATCTGGGAGACAGCAGCGAAAAGACCTTCACCTACACAGTAAGCGAAACCGGAAATCAGCCAGGCGTGACCAACGACGGCCAGAAAACCTTCAAGGTGACTGTTAAGGACGACGGCAATGGACTTCTGGAGGCGAAGACGGATCCGGAGGGAACTCTGTTCACCTTTGCGAACCGGTACGAGCCGACACCGGGAGAATCCTCGGTAACCGATGATATTTCAGTCACAAAGAAACTGGCCGGAAGAGATCTGGCGGAGGGCGAATTCACCTTCCGGCTGAAGGATGAGACCGGCAGGGTTGTGGATACGGTGAAAAATAAGGCAGACGGAAGTGTGACCTTCTCGAAACTGAAATTCACTGAGGCAGGAACCTATACCTACACGGTTTCCGAGGTCAGGGGCGATAAAGAGCACGTGACCTATGACGGCGCTGAGTACAAAGTTACAGCGACTGTAACCGACGCCTTCGACGGAAAGCCGATGAGTGTCAGCTGGAGCTGCGGAGTCGGGGAGAAGATAACCTTCAATAATACGTACACCAAGCCGATTCCGACACCGTGCTATCTGGACCCGCCGCTCCATAAGGTTGTGAAGGGCAACCCGGCCAAAGACGGAAAATTCACCTTTGTTCTGAAAGGTAAGAGTACCACGGCTGAGGCAGGCAGTCTGCCGATGCCGAAGGGTTCCTCCGGACAGACAAAGACGATTACTGTCCGGGGAGCAGGCTCCTACGAGTTCGGAGTTATCAGGTTCACAGAGCCTGGAACCTACGTCTATACGATGACGGAGAAGGACAACCGCGCAGCCGGTTACACCTACGACACATCGGAATACACCCTGACCTGCATCGTGACAGAGAGCCGCGACAACAGGCTTCATGTGAAGGCTGAGGTCACAAAGGACGGGAACAGAACCGGCAAGGCGAAATTCACGAACCGGTACAAGAAGCCCGAACCAAAGAAGAACGGCCCGGATACCGGCGATCGTTCCGACCTGACGCTGATGATCCTTCTGGGAGCGACCTCTGCGGCTGCTCTGGGAGCACTCTGGGCGTACAGGCGCAAAACAGAATGCGATTGATATAAATAAATGAGAGAATAACTGACCGTTGGCAGCGGTATTAAGTTCGACAGCGCTCATCAGGCGCCGCAGGCACCGAACACCGAACAAGTTCGACAGTGCCGGACAGACGTTGCAGGTACCGAACAAACCCGACAGCGCCCATTGAGCGGACACCGAGTTATTACTCTTCAGTGACAGAGACCGAAGCATCGGAGGGAATATTGACCTCACATACAGAGACGAAACCCCTCTCCCCGGTGCCCCGGTCTCTTCGCGTTATGCTGCGGGTTGCGGGCTGATGATGGAAAGAGCACCGTAGGCGAACGCCGCGGATGTGAACCTGTCGACGAGCGCCGCGAACCGCACGGGAACATTCAGTCACAATACACCATCCCTTCGCAATATCAACATAATTGGAATCCAGAATATGAGATGGAATTATCATATAAAACAAGGAGAATGCAATGAGCAAGAACACAACAAAAAAGAAATCCAGCAGCGTAATCGTGTGGATCTTTTATGTCCTGGCGATTCTGATGCTGGCACTGACCTGCTACATGGTATACTCAGCCATTTCATATCTGGCAAACTATGCGTCTCAGTATGGGACGACACTTTCCAGCATGAAGGGTGATGTATTCCAGTACACACTCCAGCAAGCGGCGCCGTACCTGACGTATACGATTCTGATTTTCGGTATCGGCAAGGTCCTTGACACGGTGAACAAAATTGTTCCCGCCGGGAGTGCAGCATCCGGGGCGGCGTCCTCAGATGTTCAGTCGAAGAAGTCCGTGAAACCGGAAGAAGCTACGGAGACCGCTGCTGCAAGCAAGGCGAAGACAGAGAAAACCGAAAAACCGGCGGAGAAAGCGACAGCTTCGGATAAGCAGAACTCGCCAAAGGAGGCTGCGGAAAAAGATACGGCCTCAGATGAAAAAGCGAATGTCGACGAGTCGGAAAAGGCTGCGGACAATGGGAAGACCGAAGACGAAACAAAAACCGAAGACGATGCGAAGAACGGGGATGCTCCCGCTGCCGCAGATGCCGGAAATAAGTCAAACAAAAAGTCATCGAAGGAAAAATAGCATAGAACGACGCATTGAGACAACGCAGTAATAAGAAAAAAAGGACGCTGCCCGGACTGCAAAAACAGTAGTCCGAGGCGCGTCCTTTTCGGTTGCACCGTGGCGTATAGTCTGCGGTACAATGGCCGCGGCGCCGTCCTCATTAATTGTTCCGGGCTGGCCGCTCCGCGTCTATCGGTGACTGTCGAAAGCAGAGCGGTCGATGTTTTCAATGTTCGAGGAAATCGTGCGTTCGTCACTGGCCGACAGCAGGGCCTCTCTCGCCCGCTTTGCCTTGGGTCCGGAATCATAGCCGCATGGGCCGTTGAAGCACCCGCCGTCGCAGAACATACCTTCGATGAACTGTGCGTCTAGTTTGCCAAGCTTCGCCAGCTCCAGCGTTTTCTTCAGTTCCCGGTGTCCGCTTACGCGTGCGATACGTAATTCGCCATCGAAACCCTGCTCTCGCAGATACTCCTCGCAGGCATCGGCAACACCTCCCGCAGAGGCATAGCGCTTTCCGTAGATACTGCTTTGCTGGTACTCATCCTCTCGCGCCTCGAAATGCACATCCTTCGCCAGCATCATCGCCTCAAATTCATTGAAGGTCAAAGCATAATCCGCATTTCCCGGAATGTTCTCGTACTGAACCTCTGCTTTCTTCGCCATGCAGGGGCCTACAAAGACCGTGACGGCGTAGGGCTCTCTGGCCTTGATCATGCGGGACAGTTGGCACATGGGGCTGACCGTCGTGGAGATAGCGCCCGCCAGTTCCGGATAGAACTTTCGTATGTAATTAACAAAAGCAGGGCAGCAGGAGGTCGTCTTCAATTCGCCTGTCTTCAATGCGTCCTTCCATTCCTCGGCCTCTGAAGCCGTGGTGAGATCCGCGCCCAGTCCGACCTCGAAAAGGTTGTCGAATCCCAGCTGCTTCGCTGCTTTTCTCCAGCTTGCGATGGTGATCTCCTTCCCGTACTGGCCTTCCATCGCGGGTGCCAGCAGCACGTATACCGAACGCTTTGATTTGATCGCTTCGATAACCTGTACGATGGAGCTCTTCCCGGTGATGGCCGCAAAAGGGCAGTTGTGTACACATTGGCCGCACTGGATGCATTTGTCAGTATCAATTTTTGCCAGGCCGTACTCATCATAGGTCAAAGCATCCACAGGGCATGCGGATTTACACGGCCGGCGGATGTGGACGATGGCGTTATACGGACATGCCCGCGCGCACATTCCGCATTCTTTGCATTTGTAGCGGTCAATTTCAGTAAAGTTCTTCCCCGGAATCACCGCGTCGAACCGGCATGCTTCCACACAGGATTTTCCCACGCAGTTCTGGCAGTTGTCAGTCACCAGATAGCTGGAAATCGGGCAGTCTGCACAGGCTGGGTCAATGACCTGAACGATGTTGCCGTTGTCATTCTCCTCCGGCGCCTTGCCCATCGCCGTCCGAACCCTCTGCCGCGTAATCTCACGTTCCCGGTAAACACAGCACCGGTGCTCCGGCAGCGGCCCCGGACAAAGCTGTTCCGGAAGATATTCATACTTCTCCTCCAGCACACCCTCAAAAGCCAGCCGCGCGACCTCACGCCACACCTCATGTTTGATCTGAATAATATTAACGTCAGCGTTCATTCTACTCCTCTCCTGCAGGCACAAAAGAAAACCCGATATGTGTACTGCATCCTTGTTTCATCACACCGCCTACACCATCGATACCACCGACACTACCGATACCGCCGACGCTACTGACACCGTCGACACCGCTAATCAATCCGGCAGGTTCACGACAGACCGGCGAGTGATGCCCCACAACACCTTTGCTTCCGACGTACGGTCGCATTTTGAATGTTATAAAGAAAATATTTCTGACAATATTTTATCAGAAATGCCGCCAATCATCAATTCCGGTTTTCATGGTAGAAAAGTTGTTACAAAACATTTTTTTCTGCTTGAGAACCTGATGAAATGAAGTCAATGTTCAATAATTGACTTTCTGAGTCAGGGTAAGCGACAAGTAGTAAGTCTACAGATTTTCTAATCGATATGCTTTAGGAAGAATTTAATATCGCCAATTTACGATACAATGTGATAACTCTATTGCCGGTGGGATGCCTCGTCATATGCATGTTGTCATATGTACCGCATATTCGTTTTTGACCCAGTCGCAGATGCAGTCGTAAAATTTCCGGGCCGCGGCGGAAAGGTACTGTCGGCCGCGGCAAGCGACGCCCAGGTCCCGGTGGCCGGGCGGATCCAGTGGAACTGCAGTGATTCGACGGTCGAAACCCTGAAGCATCATCATGGACATCAGGCTTGTTCCCAGGCCCTGTTCGACCATGGCGATGACGGCGTGATCGTCGCTTTCCATGAATTTTGTATCCGGCTGAATTCTGTTTTGTGCGAGGATGGCGGTTATCTCATCCTCCACGCCCTCGTACAGTGCGATGTACGGGAGCCGGGGCAGCTCTGCGATGGGGAAGGTGGACAGCTTTGCATGTGGATCGCTGTCGGCGAAAATGCTGACGATGGGGTCCCGATATAAAAAATCAGAATCCAGTTCCGGTGCGCCCGGATAGGCGATAAATCCGACATCCACCCGCCCATCGAGGATCCAGGCGTTGATTTGCTCGTCAGTGCCGTGAAGCAGTTCAAACCGTATGCCGGGATATTCTTTGCGGAACTGTTTGATGATGCCGGGAAGCCACTGAGCGGAGACGCTGTTGAAGGTGCCGACGCGAATCAGACCTTCCCGCAGTCCGGTGATTTCATCGATGCGTTCATTCAGTCGGAGCTGATCGTTCATTACTGTTCGAATAAGCGGCATCAGAATCTGACCCTCTGCGGTCAGACGTACCCCGCTGCGACCGCGAAGCAGAAGTTTGACACCCCATTCCTGCTCCAGAGAATTAAGCGCACGCGTGAGACCGGACTGGGAGTAGCCCAGCTCGCGGGCGGCTTCAGTCATGGTGCCGCTTTCCACGGCCCGAACCAGCGCTTCATACTGCGTAATATTCATATGTGCCTCCTTCTGAATGACCTGCATCAGGATGCTTGCGTAATATTCATCGTGAATCCTGTACTTGCCGATTATCCCGTATTTCGTGCCGCTTTGATTCACGGTATGCTGTCCATCTCAGGGGTTGTGCCGCTTTGATTCCCGGTATGCTGTCCATCTCAGGGGTTGTGCCGCTGCGATTCACGGTATACTGTCCGCCTTAGGGGTCGAACTGTCGCGCGATTGCGAGGGTCTGCATAGAGGGCTCGCGCCTGATGTGCCTCGCGGCCGTATTCTATATCAAAGTCGGAAAAGTGCGCGAAAAACATATCCGTATGCAGCACTTTTTATGCGAAAAGCGCATGAAAAATATGATTAAGTTGCGTTTGACGAATATCTAAGCCTATTATATAGTAAACGTATAAAAAGTCAATTCGCTTTCCGCAGACTTGATTGGAGAGCTCCGCGAGATAGCCGGAGAACGTTCGGAGGCTGTTACCGGGGGCGAAGCGCGGAGAACGCTCGGAGGTCGTTGCACCGGGGGGCGGAGCCCGACGAACAGGATTTTGTAGAAGAGGCAGCGTAGAAGCTGTAAAGATGAGTACAGATAATAAGGAGGTTATGATGTTTACTAAAGCGATTACAAGGAAGCCGTGCCGTGCGCTGATCGATGGAATCACGACGGCAATGTATGACGATGCGACGCCGGTTTATGAAAGGGCAGTCGAGGAGCATGACGCTTATGTCGCCACGCTGAAGGAGCTCGGACTTGAGGTGGAGGAGCTGGACGCGGATGAGAGATATCCGGATTCCTGTTTCGTGGAGGATCCGGCGGTGGTTATGGAGCGCTGCGCCATCATCACCAATCCGGCGAGAGATTCCAGGAACGGTGAGAAGGATGAGATTCTGCCGGTGATCAAAAAATTCTACAGCGATGATCAGATTTTCTTCATCGAAGCGCCCGGAACAATGGAAGGCGGAGACGTGATGAGGGTCGGGGATCATTTCTATATCGGGCAGTCTGAGCGCACTAACGCGGAAGCGGCGAAACAGTTCAACGAGATCGTGACAAAATTCGGCTACACTTCCTCCACGGTTCCTGTGACAGAGGGGCTGCATCTGAAGGATTTCGTGATTTATCTTGAGAATAATAACATGCTGGTAAGCCCGGTCATGAATGAGCAGCCGGCATTCAAAGACTTCAACCGTTATGTGGTTGAGCAGGATGAACTGTACGCGATTAACAGCCTGTACATTAACGGAACCGTCATCGTACCGGAGGGATATCCCAAAACGCAGAAATATATTGAAGACCTGGGTTATACCGTTAAGCTGGTAGACACCAGTGAGTTCCGCAAAATCGACGGCAGTCTGACCTGCCTTTCTCTGCGGTTTTAAGCGGCGAAACCGGAGACGCCTCGGCGGTGTTCTCCCCGACGGCCGCGCAAGAAGGCAATGGCCGTTCGCCGACATTCCCGGCGCCTCGGCAGCGGTGTAATGTAAGATGGGGAGAGGATCGCCGTGCGGCGGTCCTCTCCTGTGAAATCAGGACTTTTGGAGGATTCATTTATGGAACAAGAAGAAAAAAAGCTTGGTGTCGTGAAACTGACGTTTTTCGCCATCGGCACGACTCTGGCGACCGGAGTTTTCAGTATTTCCGGGGATTTTGCCGCAGCGGGCGCGCATGCGGGTGCGGTGCTGATCGGATGGGGGATCTGCCTCGTCGGTATGCTGGGTCTGGCGATGACCTTTTATAAGCTGAGTGTCGTGAGACCGGATCTGACCAGCGGAATATCCAACTATGCGAGAGAAGGATTCGGGCAGTATATCGGGTTTATCTCCGCATGGGGTTACTGGATCAGCGCGGTGCTGGCACAGGTAACCTTTGTGGCGCTGCTGTTCGCCGCACTGGGGAATTTCTTTCCGGTCTTCGGAGAAGGGAATAATCTGGCATCTGCTGTAGTTGCCTCCGCCTTCATCTGGGCGCTGACCTGGCTTGTGTACCGCGGCGTGAATGCGGCGGTGGGACTGAATATGTTCGTCGTGATCGTTAAGGTGATCCCGATTATTTTCGCGATCCTGGCGATCATTCTTGCAGGTGCGTTCAAATGGGAGAACTTCACGGCGAACTTCTGGGGCGCTTCGGACAGCGGTTCTTTGTTCGCGCAGATTAAATCCACGGTACAGATTACCGTATGGACTTTTGTCGGCATTGAGGGCGCGGTGGTCCTCTCAGGACGCGGCAGAACGACGAAAGCCGCAGGACAGGCCACAATCTACTCGTTCCTGTCGCTGATCGCGCTGTACATTCTGATTTCCGTCCTCAGTATGGGTGCTGTTCCCTTCGACGTATTGGCGAAGCTGAGCAATCCTCCTCTGGCCGGCGTTATGGAATATGTGGTCGGTCCCTGGGGCGGCGCGCTGGTCAACATCGCGGTCATCATGTCCCTGATCGGAGCCATGCTCCCGTACGTGATTCTTTGTACAGACAGCTCCTACGAACCTGCGAAGCAGGGAATCTTCCCACGGTTTCTGACAAAAATGAGCCGGCACAATACGCCGGTGTGGTCGATTGTGGGCACGTCGCTGGTGGTTCAGCTGTTTATCATCATCATGTATTTCAACAGCAGTACCTATCAGATTCTGTATGCGCTGTCCGCCAGCACGATCATGTTTCCGTATGTATTCTCCGCCTGCTTTTATCTCAAACTCTGCTGCAAAGGCGAGGGACTGGAGCCGGGGAACAAAAACAGATTCGGTATGTGGCTGACCGCCGTCATCGGCACCGTTTACGGGTTCTGGCTGCTATACGGGAGCGGATGGCAGTACATCCTGATTACCAGCACGCTGTATTTTCCGGGCACGATTCTGTTCTACATCAGCAAGAGGGAACGGAACCGGAAGATTTTTGAAACAAAGACAGACTGGACGGCGTTCCTTCTGGTCGGAGTTCTGTTCGTCATCTCGCTGGTGTGCCTGAAAACAGGCGCGATTCAGCCGTTCTGATCCGGGTGCACGCGACATCCTCGGGACCCGCGGTCGTTCACCGTTTTTCTCAGCGCCGTTCGCTGCGCTGCCACGCGGCAAATCCGGTTAATCTGTCCGTCCGGGTTTCAGAACCGTGAAAGGTGGTATACAAAAACATATTTTAATGCGTATGATGCGCGAGGTAACGCGGGGAGACTGAAGTGGACAACAGCAGAGAAAACTGGAAAGCGGTCAGCCGCCATTTGTTTGACGGAAACTTTGGACTAGAACGGGAAACGATGCGGATAGATGAGAAGGGAGCACTGGCACAGTCGGCGCATCCTTTCGCCAGCAGCGGTCATATCAGCCGCGATTTCAGCGAGAATCAGACGGAGTTTATTACCGGGATCAGGCAGACGCCGGAGGCTGTCTGTGAAGAACTGGAGCAGCTTCACCGCAGAGCGCTTCGGAAACTCAGCGCACACCCCGGCGGTCCGGAATACCTGTGGCCGTTTTCGAATCCTCCGCAGATTTTCAGCGACAACGACAATCCGGTGGCGCAGTTCAACGGCGATTCACGCTGGAAGACAGAGTACCGGAAGTATCTGAAGGGAAAATACGGAAGCCGGCTGATGCTGTACAGCGGCGTTCATGTGAATTTCTCCTTTTCTGAGGAATTCCTGCAGGCTCTTTACGAGCAGTGCTGCATCGGTATCGAAGACCGGACCAGTTTCGTGAATCATGTGTATCTGGATCTGAACGCCTGGGGAACACGGTACGCCTGGCTTGTCGTGTACCTGACCGCAGCCAGCCCGGTCTATCACAGCTCGCTGACCGGCGGCCGGGATGAGCGCGGGATCACCGGGACGGAGGCCGGAGATGCCAGCGGAGCGCCGGGGACAACGGCGAGACCTGAGAAAACCGATGCCGACGGAGCACCGGGAGCATCGGATGAATCTGCGGGATCCGGCGCTATTGAAACATCGGGAGCGCCGAGGGCATCGGATGAATCTGCGGGATCCGGCGCTATTGAAACATCGGGAACTGTGGTAAGCCGATACGCCAGCCCCCGATGCGGCTGGGACGGGTATTGGAACACCTTCGACCCGATTCTGGATTATTCGGACCTCGGCTCTTATGTGGAATCGATTTTAAAGTATGTGGAAAGCGGCGCGCTGCTGTATCCCGCTGAGCTTTATTATCCGGTACGCATCAAGCCGATGGGGAGATACAGTCTGGATACATTGCTGCATTATGGCGTGAATCATATTGAATTCCGTACTGTGGACGCGAATCCCTTCGAGCCCACTGGAGTGTGTGTGGAGGATGTACGTTTCCTGCACCTTTTGATTTTGTATTTGCTTTTCAGACCGGACAGAAAATTCACGGAAGAGGAACAGAAGCAGGCGCTGGCGGATATGAAGACTGCCGCACTGATGGATGACGGAACGATTCTCTCCAATGGGCTGTCTGTTCATGACAGCGCCGCCCGCGCGCTGGCGGAAATACAGCGGTTCTTCCTGGAACGGGAGATGGGTGAGGCGGATCGGACGCGCGTCATGAAGACGCTGGAATATCAGAAGGCCAAACTGGTACGGGGAGGACGCTATGTTGACCGCGTCGCGGCGGATTTCGCTGAAGATTATCAGGACCGCGGTCTGGCGCTGGCAAAAAAATACGCGGCGGAGCTGCTGGGATAAGCCGCTCGCCGCGTCGTGCCGATTCGGTTGATTCGTATGTCTGCGCCGTCACACCGGCGCGCGAAACAGGGCGAAAGCCCTGTTTTTTACTTTACCCGGATTTTGTTGCCCGCCATTTAGGTGCCTAAATGTAATAGCTTGCCACACTCCGTTCGTTTCCGTAGGAGACGATCAGAGTCTCGCGGGAAAGGCGGGTGTAGGCGCCTGCGTATTTTCCGTTGTAGGCGTAAAGTCCGGTCATGTTGATGTAGTTGTGGAACCGGCCGTCGCCGAACATGAAATCGATGTTCCGGCTTTCGTATGGGCGGCAGTATTCCTGACAGATGAAACCGTTGCCGTAATATTCGCGGCATATTTTCTCCCATTCCTCCGGGCTGTGGCCGAGTCCGTCGGCTACGCCGCTGGCGCCGTAGGAGTCGTTGGGTTTCAGAATGTACCGGTCTTTGTTGTTCAGAACCTCATCTAGTTCGATGCTCCCGGGTCCGAAATCGCAGGTGTAGGGAATATGCTCTCTGATGAAGTCTATTTCCCTGTCACTGAGAAACTCCTGTGTTCGGGGAAGGTGCATGATCGTGAAAAAGGCTTTGTTATGAACCACCTGGGTCCGCAGTGATCCGGCAAGAAAGACGTGTCTGTCCTGTATCGCACTTATCAGAGGCTGGATCTCATCAAAATGTGCCATCAGATCGGAGGTCACCGCCCGACGGTAGACCGCATCGATGACCGCCCCGTCTTTTGTTCTCAGATGTTCTCCGTCGTAGTGAAGCTCCCGTGCGTCACAGACGCAGCAGTCGTAGCCGGCCTTCCGGAAGTGCCGGGCGAATTCCTGAAATTCGGTGAGGGTCCCGGTGTCCAGAAAATCGACGACCGCGACAGCGGGATGGGCGACTCTGTCTTTGTATCCGGAGTAGATGTCCATGAAAGCCGATACCCAGGAGTCGAAGAGCTCTCTCTGGGTCAGTCCGTATTTCTGCCGGATGTACATATGAGCGGGATTGTCTTCCATGAGCCGGTTCCAGACGACGTCCTCGTTCATGGCACTGGTGCCGTCGGTGTTGATTTCACAAAATTTGTAGCTTCCCGTGTCCTCGTTGTAGAAGATGTCAAAGCGGGCGATGGGAAGGGGTTGGTCGTAGCCCGGGTCCGTCAGAATCAGTTCCTCCAGCTCCCGGCTGAAGGGGAACAGGCTACGGTAGCCGGCGTCGGCAAGGTAGCGGTGGATGACCTTGCGGCAGATGCTGTGCATGGTGGAGACGACATCGGCGAAGATTTTTTCATCCTCCTCAGTGTAGATCTTCTGCATCGTCAGCGGACGCGCCAGCAGGTGACCGTTGCAGTACAAAGGTGAGTCCGGAAGTTTTTCCCGGATCGCCAGGCAGGCTGCTTTTACTTCATCGTAATGCGCGGTGATATAGCGCTCGCAGTCCTCGTTGATTTCTTTTCGGGTATTTTTCATATTCATATCATTAGTATAGCAGAAATTTGATGAAAATGTTATAATATTTCGGGACGCCGTTGGGCGAACGGTTTCAAGACGGCGAGCCCCGGACAGATGGTTTCGAGACAACGAGGCCGCAGGAAGACGGCTCAGGAGACCGCAAACGGGCGGCTGAAACAGGCATACAGGGGAGGTCAGAGAAATAATCGGATGAAAAAAAGTGTCGCATATGGACTGGTGATGGTGGTTTCAGTATTTTGGGGAATGTCGTTTATTGTCCTGACACAGCTGTTGAAATGGCTGGGAACGATGGAGATTCTGGCACTCCGGTGGACGCTCGCGTCTGTTATTTTCGCATGTCTGATCGGCACAGGGCGAATCCGCATTAATCTGCGCGGGAAGAATATGAAGTTCCTGCTCCTCACGGGCCTCACAGAGCCGTGCATTTATTCAGTTTTTGAGATTTACGGTCTGAAATACTCTTCAGCTTCCATCAGCTCTATCTTTATCGCTACGATTCCGTGCGCAACACTGCTGGTCTCGATTTTGTTTTTTCACAAAAAACCCGGTCGGATGGGCGTACTCAGCATTCTTCTGGCGTTTGCCGGGGTTGTGGTGACTACTGTGTTTTCACCGGCGTTTATCGGCGGTGGTCAGACTCTGGGCTATCTGTTCATGACCGGTGCGGTGATGGCCGGTACTGTATTCGGCTTTTTCAGTTCTAAATCCGGTGAGGAATATGAGCCGATGGCCATTACGGCCATGATGTCGTTCATGGGAATGATTCTGTTTAATGGAATCTGTCTGCTGGAGGGCGGACGGGGTCAGATGTATGTGACCTTTTTCACCCATTGGCAGGTGGCGGCGGGCATTGCCTTTCTGGGAATCTGCTGCTCTGTAATCTGCTACGCAGGATTCAATAAGCTTCTTTGTACTTTGGATATTTCTATCGCGAATAATCTCACCTCTGCAATGATAACGATCATCGGTGTCGTCGCCGGTGTCACGGTAAACGGAGATCCTGCGGGACTCTATACTGTGATCGGATTGACGATGACCGTCAGCGGAGTCTGGCTGTCCTCGAAGAGTATGTAGAATATAGCGGGAAGTTCGTTTTTATTCTATTCTCTGCACAATTATCAGAATAAAATATCATTATATTGGTGTAAATAGTATCTGCCCGGTAAGTCCTTGCCGGATTGAATGGGCGCTGGGGATAAGCATCAATCAGTGTCTGCCGGTGTACGCTGCCGTTGGGTTGTGTGTTGCGGATTAACTGCGATGTGGTCAGGGGGGATAGAAAGATGATAGATATAACAACGGCTTTTTTTGACATACTGATTCTGGCAGGGTTCGCACTGCTGATGTTTCTGATAACGCGCATCTATAAAAAGATAACCGGTAAGAATCTGGATTTTTCAAAAACCTCGGCGGACTTTGAGAAGGAGCGGCAGGAGCGCGATACCGGGCAGAAAAAGGCGGGGCTTGCGGAGCGCTATCTTAACGACGACAAGCTGACGAAGCGCTGGCAGAATGCACAGGACATGAAGCTGGCGAATGAAGGGAAGCTGCCGGTGGGAAACAAGGAGGATCGTTTCCATCTGACGCCGTCCGACCGGGATGTCACCTCTGAGAGCACAAAGGAAAATAACGCAGAAAATGCATAGAGATGCGGTGTGGAAAGTGTCCGGAGTCTCGCAGAAACCGGTCATGACTGAAACCGCAGTTGAAAGCAGGTGAAAAAAGAGCCGTTCAATGTGAACAGCTCTTTTTGAGTGTGAAGCCGCGACCTGCCGGATTGCCGGTCGGACGCGTTTTGTATGCGGTGCCGAATTTCCGCTATTTTCCGATGTAGCGGCTCTCGATGTAGTATCTCTTCTCGTTGGCTTCGCCCATGGAGAATGTCTTGCGCGGCAGCGCGCCGTCTGCGGCAACCGCAGGGAACAGCATGGATTTGTCCATGGCCGGAAGCATGAACCCGGCGTTCCCGGGTTTGCCGGAAAGCGTCTCAACAGCCTTTGTGCCGTGAATATAGTCGATATCCGCATCCCCGCGTTCCTTGACGATAACGTCAAGCGCGTTCTGCAGCGCGCCGACCTCCAATTTGTTCGCAGGATGTTCCACGATAATCGTGCCCTTCTGCTCCGCCGTCAGATAAGGAATCGCGAAGCACCCCTCGCGCGCCTCGGCACCTTCCTCTGCCAGATGCGCACCGCCGTTCTGAGACGCCAGCAGTTCCACAGTCTCGTTGACCAGATCCATGCCGCTCTGACCTTTTTTGGCGAAGATCACGCGGTGAATCGGTTCGAATACGATGCCGTCGTCGTGGATGTTTTCGATCTCACAAAGCGCATAGCGGGCAGGATGTGTCTTCTGTTCCTCGGGGCTAAGTGTCTTCTTCAGGTTTTCCCAGTTCGTTTTGGCGGTAGCCAGGGAATGGTTTCCGTCCCCCATGGCCTGGAAGATGACGTTGCCGTCGCCGTATTTTTCAACGGCCTTGTCGTAGAGATCCGAAAGTGCCTGGCGCATGCCTTCCAGATCAGCTTCTTTAATGAAATCGCCGGTGATATGGCCGCCCTCCAGCATCAGATCGGTATCGTAGATCCGTTTTTTCGGAGCGTCGACCAGCGGTTCGATGACGGTTTTTTCCGGATCATCGATCAGAATCATGATGTGCGGCATTTCCAGAGGTGCACCCTCGCGGATGCGCAGGCGCGGCGGGATGCGCTCTACCACGGTCCCTTCCGTTGCACGGGTCAGAGATGTGGAGCCTTTGCTGAAGTCGTAGCTCTCCAGATCGGTGGCAATGACCAGACCGAGGCGGGTGCGGCCTGCGGCGGTCCGTTTGACCAGCATGCAGCCTGCCGGCAGTTTTTTCAGGATGCCGTGTTCGATGTAGTCGTCCATGGCTTTGCGGATATCACGGATGCGTTCCGCTTCGCCTTCCTTCTCCAGATAGATTTCCGGGAGCATCAGGCGCAGAGTCGAAGGCGCGTCACCCACGATTTTTTCCGCCTCCTGCCAGTATTCCGGCTCGGAAGTGTACTGGTCACAGGCCACGACAGCCCATTTGCTGTAATCGGTTCCCTCCCGCGGAATCATGATCTCCGGGATATGAAGCCCGAATTTTCCCCAATCGTATTTCGACATTGTTAACCTCCTTTGTAATGAGATTCGGTCATATCAGTTCAAAAAAATCTATAGTTCAATTATAGATAAACTGTGTTGAAATTGCAATATAATTGTGACTACTGCTGGTCATTCCCTTTCCGAGGCGGCCATCCCCGAGCCAGCCGACGATGCTCGTGCGGCCAATGCCGGCTATTCCTCAAGACAGCCGGCGACGGCCGAACGACTACTGGCGGTCATCCCCCGAGGCGGCTATCCTCCGAGGAAGCCGATGACGCTCGCACGACTACTGGCGGCCTCCCTTGACGCGTCCCTTCGGGTCGAAAGACGTCAGGTCACGAACGACTTCTGCTGCGATCATCAGTCCTGCGGCGGCGGGCACAAAAGCCGTTGACCCCGGAACGCTTCTGCGCTGCAGGCAGGTTCGCTGAACTCCCGGCGGGCAGATGCAGTGGCTGTGGCACGAATTTGCCTCGCTGATGTAAGGCTTGATCGGAGGTTCCGTCGAATAGACAACCTTCAGCCCGCGAACGCCTCTTTTTTTCAGTTCTCTGCGCATGACTTTGGAAAGCGGATCCATTTCTGTTTTGTAAATGTCCGTGCATACCAGCCTGCCCGGGTCCACGCGGTTTCCGCAACCCATGGCGGCAATGATGGGTACGCCGTGTTTCTGCGCCTGCATGACGAGATCCAGCTTCGCTGAAACGGTGTCAATGGCATCTACAATGTAGTCGTAGTGAACAAAATCAAATTCGGCTGCTTTCTCCGGCAGATAGAAGGTCTGGTGCTTGTGGACGGTCACATCGGGGTTGATCGAAAGGATGCGTTCCTCGCAAACGTCCACTTTCTGTCTGCCAACGGTATCTCTGGTTGCGATAATCTGACGATTGAGATTGGTCAGACACACTTTGTCGTCATCAATAATGTCCAGTTCGCCGATTCCGCTCCGCGTCAGCGCCTCCACCACGTATCCGCCCACGCCTCCGACACCGAAGACCGCTACGCGACTTCTGTTCAGAATCTCCAGGGCTTCTGCCCCCATAACAAGTTCCATCCGCGAAAATTGATTCATTACTGTCTCCTGTTGATATTCTGCTGATAAATTTACGTTAATATGTGTTTTGCCAGTGATTACGAGCACCATGGCACTGCTGACGAGCGAGCACCGGGGCACATCAAGTCCGGCAGGGACTTAATGAGCTGCGCTATTTAATAGTTTATCGCTATCCTTAGTTTTCGTAAAGGTATTTCTTTGTGACGGCGGTGTGTTGCTTTCTCGACTGGAAAGGTAATGGCGACAAAACAACTGAGAATCTGATTCGTTCAGGTACGGATCGGCGGAGGTGAGTTAGATGGCACTCAGGGTTGCCACATTTCTGTTTTTTTTCGAGAAATGTGGCAGATCTTTTGGTAAAAGGTCTTTTAAAGGGATTTGATATCGCTAATTTACGATGCGATATCCGCCGCTGGCTGCAGATTTTTTAGAGAGGGTGGCAGATTCGTTGAATCTGAAACTGCACGTAAATCTTCTATTGTAAATTGGCGATAAAGGTGGGAATTCGGGTCGTTGTTACGCGAGGCGCGAGCGATGTGGCTCAAAAGGATTTTCTGGAAAATGGAGGATTTCGCTGCCCGCGCCGTGCAGGAATTTTGTTGGAATCAGTCATGAGTATAACGAGGCATATAATGCCTGCCTGCGTCTTGCAGGAGTTTGTTGAAAAAACAAGGGCGAATTGGAAGTTTACAATTTTCTGATTCTAATGTAAAATATAACAACAGAAAGGAGGCGTCGAGTTACTCATTGGGGGAGGTGTTATTATGAGCAAGGAGAATATCTTGAGAAAGGCTTATAGGAACGCAACATTCAGAGGCGCGGTTTACCCCTCCGACGAGAAGGTCGCAAAAAAAATCATCGAAAACAACATGATGGAGTTTTTTGAACGATATGACCGGAACGTTACGATTGAGGAGATCCGATACTATATCAATGAGCAGTTCAACGACGTCTCACGTCTGAAGTGGCCGGTTTGGCCAAAGAGAGAGCCGCGGACATAGTCCGTGGTTTTTTTTACAAAGAAAACCCTGCGCTGCAAAATGCTGTGAAGCAGTAAGCATTTCGCAGGCAGGGAGCATGCGGCCGCCGTGCCGTTACACGACGTGGATGTCCGGGGTCTGAGGCTCGCCCTCGTCCGGCATCTGCCAGCTTTCGTGGTCGGTGTGCAGAAGTTTCTCGGCGGCGTCGCTCATAGGTTCACCCAGGGCCTCGGAATAGAGACGCTGGATGTCGGGGTTTTCGTGGCTGAACCGCATCTGCATGTGCTCGTCCAGATTGCGGAGTACTTTGCCGCGGGTTGCGCCGCGTTCAACGTCGTCACGGTGGAAGGGTTGCCCGCCGCCGCCGGCGCAGCCGGTGGGGCAGGCCATGACTTCCACAAAGTCATATTTCACCTGACCGCGGAGCAGCGCCTTACAGAGTCTGTCCGCATTGCGCAGGCCGCTGGTGACGGCGACGCGGATTTTGCTGCCGCCGATGGTGTAAGTGGCCTCCTGCCAGGGATATTCGCCCTCTGCGAACTTTTTGCCTGCGTGGACAAAACCGAATGCGCCTGTGGACGGATTTTTGCCGGTGACCATGTAGCTGGCCGTGCGGAGCGCGGCCTCCATGACGCCGCCGGTGGTGCCGAAGATGACGCCGGCGCCGGAATAGTCGCCCATGATGCGGTCAAAGGGCTTTTCCTCGACCTTGTCAGGCGTGATGTCGCTGAGCCGCAGCATACGGATGATTTCCCGGGTCGTCAGAACGTAGTCCACGTCCTTGACGCCATATTCGTCGCGCATGGCAGGAATATCACACTCCGCTTTCTTCGCGACACAGGGCATCACGGAAATACAGCAGATTTTTTCCGGCGGGACGCCGATGCGTTCCGCGAAATAGCTCTTGATTACAGACCCGAACATCTGCTGCGGGCTTTTGGCGGTGGAGAGCTGAGGAACCAGTTCCGGGTGGCGGCTCTTCAGGAACCGGATCCAGGCCGGACAGCAGCTGGTGAACATCGGATATTTCGCCAGATCACCCTTCTGCAGCCGATGAAGGAATTCCGTCGCTTCCTCCATGATGGTTAAATCCGCAGAGAAACTGGTATCAAACACGTAGTCGAAGCCCATCTGCTTCAGCGCTCCGGCCAGCTGGTTGACTGTGGCTTTGTCAGGCGGAAGGTCCAGCGCTTCACCCCAGGCGGTGCGGACCGCCGGAGCAATCTGGACCACCGTCGTGATTTCCGGATCATCCAGAGCTGCCATGACCTTGGTGGCGTCTTTGCGCTCACGGAGAGCGCCTACCGGACAGTGGACGATGCACTGCCCGCAGAGACTGCACTGAGCTTTGTCGATGGAGCGGTGCTGTGAAACGTCTACCCGGGTGCGCCCGCCGGTGGACATCAGTTCCCAGACGCCCAGCTTCTGGATCTTGTCGCAGACCTGAATACAGCGCATACATTTGATGCACTTGGCCGGATCCCGGATAAGAGGGAAATCCTTGACCCACATCCGGTCTTTGTCGGTGGGGAGGTCGGTGACATACAGGTTTTCAAAGAAATCGTAGTCGTTGGTCAGCTTCTGCAGCTGGCAGGTTCCGCTCCGATCGCAGAGGGAACAGCGTCCTTCATGCTGCGACATGATCAGCATCAGATTGGTGCGGCATGCAGAACGGACGCGTGCAGAGTTGGTGGTGACCTTCATGCCCTCACGGACGGCCGTATTGCAGGAGGGAACCAGCGAAAGCTCGCCCTCCACCTCGACGCTGCAGATGCGGCACGCGCCGATATCGTTGATGCCTTTCAGGTAGCAGAGATGCGGAATCGAGATCCCCGCTGCCTTTGCTGCCTCCATAATCGTGGTGCCGTCCTCCACGGCAACCGGGAGGCCGTTGATTGTCAGTTTTACCATTGTATTTTCCTCCCTCCTCTGAAGCTTCCGAATCCGAAGTGGTCACAGCGCAGGCAGCGCCCGCACTCCTGCTTGACGCCCTGAGGGGTCATTCCGATGCTGACAAGATCGAAGTTGCCCTCGATGTTGTCAATCATCTGGCTCGTCAGATTGACGCGGCCGCAGGGAGGGTTGTTGGTCATCTGAGGATCCGGAACCTCGACTCCGGATTTGATGACGTGGTTATAGCCCAGGAAATAGTCGATATTGTTTGCCGCCACTTTGCCGGCCGCCACCGCCCGGATGACTGTTGCAGGTCCGGAAACCGCATCGCCTCCGGCGAACACGTTGCCGCTGCCGGGAACAAAGCTTGAACTCTCCGCGGCGATGACGCCGTGTTTCAGCTTCAGGCCGCTGCCCTCAAAGGGCTGGGAATGAATGGACTGACCGATGGCGACGATGATGTAGTCGCATTCGATGGGAAAGGCCTTCTCCTCGGCTTTGCGCACGGAGGTGCGGCCGTCCTGGCCGATCAGGGAGATCAGCTGAGGCTGAACCCACAAAGCCTTGGCCCGTTTGGTTTTCTTGTCGAGTTCGATGTGATCCGGCGCAAGAAGCGTGCGGATCTTGACTCCCTCCGCCTGTGCTTCCGCGATTTCCTCCGGAAGCGCGGTCATGTCCGCGATACGGCGGCGGTAAACGCAGGTGACGGAGGATGCGCCCAGTCTGAGCGTGGAGCGGGTCGCGTCCATGGCGACATTTCCGCCGCCTACGACGACGACCTTTTTGCCCTTCAGGTTCGGCGCCTCGTCTTCGCCGATGGCGCGGAGAAGCTCGACAGCGCTGTATACATTAGGGGCGTCCTCGCCCGCAAGCTTCAGTTTTTTGTCATCGTGAGCTCCGATGGACATATAGACGGCGTCGTACTTCGCCTTCAGTTCGTCGATAGACATATCCTCGCCGATATTGGTGTTCAGAATGACGTTGACGCCGGTGTCCAGGATGTACTGGATATCCCGGTCCAGAATGTCGTTGGGCAGCCGGTAGTCGGGAATGCCGTAGCGGAGCATTCCGCCCAGATGATGCCTTTGTTCATAAACGGTCACCTCGTGCCCCATGACAGTGAGGAAGTAAGCCGCGGTCAGTCCTCCCGGACCGCCGCCGATGACCGCCACGGTTTTCCCGGTGGCCGGAGCGCACTGAGGAACCGGAATGTCTCCGGCGTGATCCACAGCGTACCGCTTGATGCCGCAGATATTGACGGAATCATCCACCATCTGGCGGCGGCAGCGTTTCTCACAGGGATGCTCGCAGACGTAGCCGCAGACAGCAGGGAACGGATTGTCCTTGCGGATCAGACGCACCGCGTCTTTATAGCGGCCGGCCTTGACCAGCGAAATATAGCCCGGGACATCGACGTGAGCGGGACATACCGCGGTGCAGGGGATGGCCTGCTCGATGCCGTAGAGACAGCGGCCTCTTTTGATATGCTCTTCCATATCCTTGCGGAAGCCCTGCATCCCCTCAAGCACCATGTTCGCCGCTTCATAGCCGATGGCACAGTCCGCGGACACGCGAATGATGTCGGCGGTTTTTTCGATGAGATCGATGGTTTCCATGTCACCGGTGCCGTTTCGGATGGTTTCCAGCATTTCAGTAAGATGCCACAGCCCGATTCTGCACGGAGAACATTTGCCGCAGGATTGCGCGTGGCAGATGCGAAGATAATTCAGCAGCATATCCACCGGACACAGGCCCAGCGGGCTGGCGCTTATTCTCTTCTTGAAACGTCTGCCGATCTGTTCCAATACCTGCTGACCCTCTTCAGGAGTCTCAATTACAAGTCTTTCCATAAATTAACCTCTGGAATTTCGCAGGAGCACAAATTTTGTGCGCCCACACAACAAATCAATATATACTTTAACATTACGGCATATATTATATACGCATAGGAAACCTCAGACAAGAATAGATAAAAAATTAACGAGATATGTGCGGGCAGTGCGTTCGCCGTTACAAATCCGGGGGAAGATCAGAGCGTTCGCCGTAACGGAATACAGCGAAAACAGCGCTTTCGTCCGGGGTGCTTTTCCGGAAACAAAAAAAGGCCGCCGTCTGACCTCTGATCTGCGCTCTTTCAGGCAGAGCGCTTATCGGTTCTGCGGCGTAAGCCTGTATCGCATGATGCTGCCGCGCCGCAGCCTGCAGAGAATGTCGGCAGTCCAACATTCCGAATCTCCGGTTTGCAGTGCAGAATGATCCGGAATGTGCTATTGCTGCTCGAATACGAGAGTGATGCCGCTCATCGTCGCTGTGGTGGCCTTCCATGTGCCGAGGTATTCACTGTCCGCATACTTAGCACCGCAGGCAGTGAAGAAAAAGACCATAGCACAGAGCGCCAGAACGGGCAGAATCCGGCGCAGACGGTTCCCGGCTGATGCTGCAGGAAATTTTTGTTTCATAGATACCCCCCCATCATGTCATAAATCAATGCTGACTTTGTAAAAAATCCGATTGGGGGATGCGGCGGTTCTTACGCACATCAAACCACATCGAGCGGCTGAACCGGGAACTGAAGCGGCGATCGAAAGCCATCGGGATCTTTCCGAATGATGCCTCACTGGTCCGGCTGATTGGATCCGTCCTGCTGGAGCAGAACAGTATCTGTCAGGCTGGAAGGTCCATCTTCAGTAAGGAGACATACAGCAAACTTCTTGTATCAGATGTAAGGAACAGGCTCCACCTGATTGCGGAGGAACAGGCCTCCCTCTTACAGGTTGCCTGACCAGAATGAACCTAAAGGCAATTTACACACAAATTTGGATTTGACTCTCCGTCGGAGAAAACAGAGGCTTCGCCGGGCTGATATGATCCGGGTCTGCGGGGAGCGTATCACCTTCTAAGGACAGTTTAAACACTTTTGCTCTGAGACGTAACATCGAATTGAATTATGGGTGATGGAATGCCGCCTTCGATTCTTTCCTATGGACGCACAAAGCATTTTGTGATACCATTAAAGGAAGTTAAAGCGATGGCAGGAGGTGCAGAATATGCTTGATAAGAACGTGAAAGAACTTTTGAACACACAGATCAACAAGGAATTTTATTCCGCTTACCTTTATCTGATGTTTGCGAACTATTATGAGGATGAGGGACTGAGCGGATTCAACAACTGGTATACAGTTCAGGCGCAGGAGGAGCGTGACCATGCGATGCTGATGCTCCGGTATTTGCAGATGAACGGGGAGTCCATCGTGCTGGAAGCGATTGACAAGCCGGTGGCAGAGCTGAATAACCATATGGATCCGCTCCAGGAGGCGTATAAGCACGAGCAGTATGTGACGGGACTGATTAACAATATCTACAGTGCGGCCTACGATGTTCGCGATTTCCGTACCATGCAGTTCCTGGACTGGTTTGTCAAGGAGCAGGTTGAAGAGGAAGATAACGCCAGCAATCTCATCAAGAAGATGGAAATGTTCGGTACAGACGCCAAAGGGCTGTATATGCTGGATCAGGAACTGGCCGGCAGAGTTTACGCCGCGCCGTCACTGGTTTTGTAAGAACCGCAATTGACTTAACCGACTGGTCGTCGTGATTCACGGCGCCGGGGCAGGCAACCGTCTGCGTCATGGACGCCGCACGGAGGTCTGCGGCAGTTTCGAACAACGAGTTTGCCGTCCCGCACGGGACGGCATTTTTAGAGAGTCCGCGGCGGCTTCCGGATCGTTTGTCCTCGAGATGCCCGGATACGGGATGGTGCGGAACCACGGCGGAAATATCAGGAGAGCCATGAAAATTCAGATACCGGAAAAAGTGAATTATGTTCTGCGGACGCTCTGCGAGCACGGCTATGAAGCCTTTGTTGTAGGAGGATGCGTGAGAGACAGCCTCCTGAACAAAACTCCCGCTGACTGGGATATCACGACATCGGCGTATCCGGAGGAGGTGAAGGCGTGCTTTCCTCATACGGCGGACACTGGCATTCAGCACGGCACTGTCAGTGTGATCGTGGAGCATGAGCCCGTGGAGGTGACAACCTATCGTGTCGATGGAACCTATTCCGACGGGCGGCATCCCGACAGTGTCCGGTTCACTCGCAGTCTGGAGGAGGACCTGGCGCGCCGGGATTTCGCCATCAACGCGATGGCCTATAATGAAGAGATCGGTCTGCAGGATCCCTGCGGCGGCAGAGCCGATCTGCGGAACGGGGTAATCCGGTGTGTCGGGGCGCCGGAGCGGCGTTTCAGCGAGGATGCTCTGCGGATTCTGCGCGCGCTGCGTTTCGCGTCGGTACTGGGGTTTTCCATTGAACAAAGCACAGAATCGTCAATGTACGATCTGGCTGATCGCGTCCGGCTGGTGGCTGTGGAACGTATTAACGTGGAGTTCAGCAAGCTGATTCTGGGTCAGTGCGCGGATCTGATTCTGACCCGGTATCGTGGCGTGCTGAGCCGGGCGACGGGGCTGCGGATTCCGGCGGTGAATGATCTGGACCGGCTGCCGGCTTCGGTTCCTGTGCGGCTGGCGTCTATGACGGATGTGGATCCGAGGCGTCTGAAATATGATAACCGGACGGTTCGCCTTGTGAGTGATATCCGGAACGCGCTTCTGGCTCTGGGGGATTTCTCCGGCGGTTACAAAGAAAACAGCGCAGATGGAACTGCAGGCGACAAAGAAAACAGCATAGACGGCGCAGGAGGCGCCGGCCGGGCGGTGCCTTTGTACAAAAAAGAGAACCGGAGCGGTGAAGGCACGGAGCCCGCACGCGTACAGCTCCGACATCTGCTTCGCATGTTTGGCGAGGATGCGGTCCGGGGCGCACTGGAAATCCGGGGAGACGATACGGCGCTGCTGGAAAGGATTCTGACAGACGGTGACTGTTTCAGTCTCAGACAGCTTGCAGTGACAGGCCGAGACCTGGGACTTCCGCCGGGACCGAAGGTGGGAAAACGATTGAACCGTCTGCTGGATGCGGTGATCGAAGAGGAACTTCCCAATGAGCGAGAGCTGCTGCTGCGCCGGAATGCGGCCTGGACCAATGAAGGGTGAACAGTGTCGGGCAAGTTGACCGCCCTGTATGAGTGCCTCGGGAGCATTTGCTTCGCCGCGATTTTTCGCTTTACTATGACGCGAGGACGCGTTTTCTGAAGTGGCTTTTCCGGCTGTTTTTTCCCTTCTGTAATATTTGCAAATGCAACCCCTGTATGGTATTATAATTTAGTTATGAGCAGAAAAACAAGGGATTTAGATAACGCACACTATAGTCCGGAGCTGATCCGGAAATATGAGAATCCGGAATATGCCCGCCGGGCAGAAGAATATGAGCGTCAGGCCCGTGCAGAAAAAGGGGGAAGGCACGGGCGGCAGAGGACCTCGCGCCGGGCGGAAAGTCAGCGGAACTATAGTTATGATGAGGGATATTACGATTCGCGGAATTCCCAGGGTGACCCGGCTCGCTATCAGGAGCAGGGTTATTCGTATGAGGATTATCTGGCGGCCCGGGGAGAATCCCGGCAGGGGAAACACGGAGTATCCCGCCGCGCTGGGCGGGGAAGCCGGAAGCAGCCTAAAGCGCCGCGGCAACGGAAACGACATCGTTTCCATCTGGGCCGGCTGATCCGTAACCTTATTATTCTGGCACTGATTTTGGCAGTCGCTTTATTCGCATATATACTTTCGCTGACAAAGAATCTGGATCGCGTTGATACCAGCGGAAAGAATTTCGCGATTAACGACCAGGTTGCTTCAGATCTGAAAGGATACCGCAACATTGCTATCCTTGGTTCGGACGCCAGGAGAGGGGAAAGCTACACGGGAAGCCGCACAGACGCCATTATCATCCTCAGTATCAAGAGAACCACCGGGGAAACGCACATGATTTCCGTGATGAGGGACTCCTATCTGAAGATCCGTGACGGAAGCGGCAACCTGATGCTTGATAAGGTGACGCACGCACACGCATACGGAGGAGGAGTGGACACCATCAGCTCCCTGAACCGGAACCTGGATCTGAATATCCGGGAATATGTAGTGTTCAACTGGCAGGCCGTCGCAGACACAGTGGACACCCTGGGCGGCATAGAGGTGGACGTAAAAAGGAATGAGATCGCAGATCTCAACAAATGGGGACCCGAGACGGGACGTAACGTAGGAAGTAAATATCATAAGATCACCCATACCGGCGTGCAGACGCTGGACGGCGTGCAGGCGACAACCTACTGCCGGATCCGTAAGACTTCAGGAGGCGATACGGGGCGCGCGCAGAGATACAAAAAGATCATGAGCGCAGTGATGAAGAAGGCCGCCTCTTCGCCGACAAAGCTTTCAACGCTTTCAAAGGAAGTAATGCCGGAGATTCGGACGAACATGACGCAGACGCAGCTGGCGACGCTGATGCTGCGAGCTCCCATGATGGACATGCAGAAGAGCATCAGCTGGCCGAAGAGTTATTACGGCGGCATCGTAAACGGTGTCTGGTATGCGATTCCGACGACGCTGAATACCAACGTCAAGAGACTGCACCGGCAGGCCTTCGGACAGACGGACTACGTTCCGACTGCGACCTGCCGTGCGATCAGCGATGAGATAGTTTCCCAGACGGGCATCGCTTACGGCAACAATTAGCCTGCAGACAACTAACTGAACGGAGAAGAAAATGAGCGAGAAAACAAATGAAAACAGGTCTTTGAATTTCATCCATCAGATTATTGAGAAGGATATTGAGGAAGGCACCTACGGCGGAGAGGTGTATACCCGTTTTCCGCCGGAACCCAACGGCTACCTTCATATCGGCCACGCCAAATCCATCTGTCTGAACTTTACCACCGCACAGAAGTACGGAGGCAGGACGAATCTCCGGTACGACGATACTAATCCGGTGAAGGAGGACATGGAGTACGTGGACTCCATCGAGGAAGATGTGAAGTGGCTCGGGTTCACGTGGGATAAACGCCTGTGGGCCTCGGATTATTTCGACACCATGTATGAGGCGGCGATGGAGCTGATCCGCAAGGGTCTGGCTTATGTTGACGACCTGAGTCCCGACCAGATCCGGGAATATCGGGGAACGCTGAAGGAGCCCGGAAAGGAGAGCCCATGCAGGAGCCAGAGCGCTGAAGAGGCGGCGGCTCTGTTTGAGCGTATGCGCGCCGGAGAATTCGCCGACGGCGAACGGGTTCTGCGGGCGAAAATCGATATGGCATCGCCTAACATCAATATGAGGGATCCCGTCATTTACAGAATCGCCCATACGCATCATCATAACACCGGAGATAAATGGTGCATTTATCCCATGTACGATTTCGCACATCCCATCGAGGACGCTATCGAAGGAATCACCCACTCCATCTGCACCCTGGAATTTGAGGATCACAGGCCGCTCTACGACTGGGTCCTGAAAAACGTCGGATTCTGGCCCCATCCGCCGAAGCAGATTGAATTCGCCAGACTGAATCTGACCAATACAGTGATGAGCAAGCGCCTGCTGAAGGCCCTGGTGGATGACGGCACTGTGGAGGGATGGGACGATCCCCGGATGCCGACGATCGCGGGTCTCAGGCGGAGGGGCTATACGCCGCAGGCTATCCGGACCTTCTGCGAGGAGATCGGCGTGGCCAAAAGCAACAGCACGATTGATATTGCCATGCTGGAGCACTTTGTCAGAGATGACCTGAAGGACAAAGTAGAAAACCGGAATGTAGTTGAAGACCCCATTAAGGTGGTCATCACAAACTACCCGGAGGGCAGAACGGAAATGGTCGAGGTGGAGAACAATAGAAACGTGCCTGAGATGGGAAACCGTGAGATTCCCTTCTCCAGGGAGATATACATCGACGGAGCGGACTTTATGGAGGTCCCGGTAAAGAAATATTTCCGCCTTTTCCCCGGAAATGAAGTCCGGGTGAAGGGCGCCTATTTCATCAAGTGTGAGGACGTCATTAAGAATCCCGACGGGACCATAAAGGAGCTGCACTGCACATACGATCCGCAGACCCGCTCGGGAAACGGATTCGAGGGGCGGAAAGTAAAGGGGACGATTCACTTTGTGGACGCCGCCACGGCAGTGCCCGTCCGGGTACGGAACTACAATTACCTGTATGTTGAAAATGAACAGGGCGAGCAGGTCCTGAACCCCGACTCGGTGGAAGAGAAGATATGCTATGCGGAACCGTCCCTTGCAGAGGCAAAGCCCGGCGAGCGGTTCCAGTTCTTCCGCCACGGGTACTACATCGCGGATGAAAAACTGACGAACGACAGGGAGAAGGTCTTCAATCGGATCGTTGACCTGAAGAGTTCCTTCAAGCCGAAGAATAACAGATAAAAACTGATAAGGACAGGAAACTACTGAAACACGCAATTTGTATTTGACAATGTGAGGAGGAAGATCCGGAAATGGAAATCAGAGATATTGAGTTGAAAGAGCTTCAGCAGCATGCTGAACAGTATGCGGACCGGGAGGTCACGGTGAGAGGCTGGGTACGCCAGAACCGCAGCTCCAACCGGTTCGGGTTCATCGCCCTGAATGACGGAACCTGCTTCAGCCCGGTTCAGATCGTCTATGAGGCGGAGGAGCTCGGCAATTTCGAAGAGATCGCCAGGGCGCCTCTCTCCGCCGGGATTCTGGTGAAGGGACGTCTCCTGTTGACGCCGCAGGCCAAGCAGCCCTTCGAGATTCATGCGGAGGAGGTTACGATTGAGGCGGATTCCGCTGCGGATTATCCTTTGCAGAACAAAAGACATTCCATGGAATTTCTCCGGGAGATCGCTCATCTGCGGCCGAGAGCCAATACCTTTCAGGCGGTCTTCCGCGTGCGTTCCCTGGTCGCCTACGCAATTCATCAGTTCTTCCAGGAGAGAGGGTTTGTATACGTCCACACGCCGATTATCACCGGAAGCGATGCGGAGGGTGCCGGCGAGATGTTCCAGCTCACCACGCTGGATCTGAACGACCTGCCCCGGACAGAGGACGGGAGCATCGACTATACAAAAGACTTTTTCGGCAAGGAGTGCAACCTGACGGTCAGCGGTCAGCTGGAGGCGGAGATCTTCGCTCTGGCGTTCCGCAACGTCTATACCTTCGGTCCGACCTTCCGCGCTGAAAATTCCAACACGGCCCGTCACGCCTCCGAGTTCTGGATGATCGAGCCGGAGATTGCCTTCGCAGACCTGGCGGACGATATGGCGCTGGCGGAGGATATGGTGAAATACATCATCAATTATGTGCTGGAGCATGCTCCGGCCGAGATGGACTTCTTCAACCGCTTTATTGACAAAGGCCTGCTGGATCGCCTTCAGCACGTGGCCGGCTCAGAGTTTGAGAGGGTCACTTACACCAGGGCAGTGGAAATCCTTCAGAGCTGCGGTGAGAAATTCCAGTATCCGGTGGAGTGGGGGATCGATCTGCAGACGGAGCATGAGCGCTACCTGACGGAGACCGTTTTCAAAAAGCCTATCTTTGTTACAGATTATCCGAAGGACATCAAGGCGTTTTACATGCGTCTGAATGACGACGGAAAGACGGTCGCCGCATGCGATATGCTTGTGCCGGGCGTCGGTGAGATTATCGGCGGCTCTCAGCGTGAGGAGAGGCTGGATGTGCTGCAGGCGAGGATGAAAGAGCTGGGACTCAGCGAGAAGGATTACTGGTGGTATCTGGAACTGAGGAAATACGGCGGCGTTAAGCACGCCGGCTACGGTCTGGGCTTCGAGCGGATTATCATGTACATTACGGGAATGAGCAACATCCGCGACGTGCTCCCGTTCCCGAGGACGCCCAAGACGGCAGAATTCTAGACGAAGGCAGAACCGGCGTGATATTGAAGAAAAAAGAGGCTGCTGCACGAACGATGAATAATCGCCCGATGCAGCGCCTCTTTAAGTTTACGCCATATTTAGTCATACTGCCGCTGATCGGAATTCCCTTCCCGCTTTCACAGCTTTGATCATCGGTACTGCGTGAGCAGAAAATTCGTGGAGCACTTGATACGACCCGGAATATCTGACTATTCAAAAAGCCATTGTACAGAGGACACATTTATGTTAGAATATTTTTGTTGACTGAAACGGCGGGAGCCCCGCCGAATAATATGTACGAGGAGGTCTTATATGAAAGGCTATACGAGCGAAACCATTAGAAACGTCGCCCTGCTGGGTCACGGCGGATGCGGGAAAACCACTTTCCTGGAAGCTGCGCTTTATGAGACGGGAGTCATCAAGAAGCTCGGCAAGGTCGAGGACGGGAACACTGTATCCGACTATGACAAGATGGAAGTCGAGAAGGGCTTTTCCATCAACACCTCGGTCGTTCCGATCGAGTGGAAGGGCAGCAAGATCAATTTCATAGATACGCCGGGATATTTCGACTTCATCGGCGAAGTCAATGCGGCGCTGAGAGCTGCGGAAGCCGCTGTAATCATGGTGGACGCGGGCTCCGGAATCCAGGTGGGTACGGAAGCAGCATGGAAGGCATGCGAGCGTTACAGTACGCCGAGATTCATCGTCATCAACAAGAGAGATAAAGACGAATTCGATTTCTACAAGACCTTCGGCGAACTGAAGGAGAAGTTCGGGGATGCGCTGATTCCGCTGAGCTGGCCTTTGTCCGCGGAAATCGATGAAGATCTGAAGGAAGCCATCGCCTCGGCGGACGAGGAACTGATGGAGAAATATTTTGAAGGTGAGGACTTTACAGACGAGGAAATCAAGAACGGCATGGTCAAAGGCATTTCCGAAGGCGTGATCGTTCCGGTCTGCTCCTCTGCCTTTGAACTGGGACAGGGCGTTGAAGGTCTTCTGGATCTGCTGCTGACCTACGTTCCCACGCCGCTTCAGCACGGCGCGTATAAAGGCTTTAACGACAACAACGAGCCGGTGGAGAGAATGTGTGTCACCGACGCGCCCATGTCGGCCTTTGTATTCAAGACAATCGTCGACCCGTTCGTCGGCAAGATCTCAATTATGAAGGTCGTGACGGGCAAGATGGAATCCGGTACCGAGGTATATAACGAGAGAGCGGGGAAATCCGAGAAATTGGGCAAGCTGTTCTTCCTGAGAGGAAAAGAGCAGACGGAGCTGAATTATGCGGAGGCGGGCGACATCTGTGCCGTTGCCAAGCTGCAGTACACTAAATCGGGCGATACCCTTTGTGACAAGAGCGACATCATCCGCTACCTGCCGCTGGATTATCCGTCGCCGACATATTTCATCGCCATCGAGGCGGAGGACAAGAACGACGAGGAGAAGATGGGCACCGGTCTCGCCAGACTGCGTGAGGAAGACCCCTCCTTCGTGGTGGAAAGAAATCCTGAGACCCATCAGACGCTGCTGGGCGGACAGGGCGATATGCAGCTGAACATCATCATGGCCAAGCTGAAGGATCGTTTCGGCGTTTCCGTCCGGACCGTTCCGCAGAAGATCGCATACAGGGAGACCATCAAGGGCAGTTCCGACGTGCAGGGCAAGCACAAAAAACAGTCCGGCGGAGCCGGTCAGTACGGCGATGTCCATATCCGGTTCTCTCCCTCGCAGGAGCCGGGTCTGGAATTTTCAGAGGAACTGTTCGGCGGTTCGGTGCCGAAGAACTACGTTCCCGCCGTCGAAAAGGGACTGCAGGAATGCATGGAGAAGGGTCCCCTCGCCGGCTGCAAATGCGTGAACATCAAGGCGGTGCTGTATGACGGCTCGTATCATGAAGTGGATTCCAACGAGGTCTCCTTCAAGCTGGCGGCGGCGCTGGCCTTTAAGAAGGGCATCGTCGAGGCAAATCCGTGCCTGCTGGAGCCGATCATGCACCTGGACATCTATGTTCCGGATGACTACATGGGCGACGTCATGGGCGACATGAACAAACGGCGCGGAAAAATTCTGGGGATGGAACCGCAGAGCAACGGCGAACAGAAACTGCTGGCAGAGGCGCCTCAGTCCGAGCTATTCGACTATGCGCTGGGACTGCGCTCCATGACGCAGGGCAGAGGAACCTTCGAGATGAAGTTCGACCGTTATCAGGAGGTGCCGAAGGCTCTTGCAGAAAAGATTATCGCAGAGCATCAGGCCGAGAATGAGAAATAAACCGATATAACAAAGGCAACCAACAGAGACAAGCATTTCGCGATGCTTGTCTTTTGGGTTAGCGCGCTATGGGCGCGCTTTAACGGGAGAAGAGTGACAATATGGCAAAAAAAGCGAAAACGGTATTTGTTTGCCAGGAATGCGGTTACGAAAGCCCCAAATGGATGGGGAGGTGTATCTGCGGTGCATGGGATTCCATGGTGGAGGAGAAAATACAGGAGGTTCCGGAGAAGGATGCACGGCGCAGGGGCAGTTCCGGTGCGGGAGGAATGGCGGTGCCTTCTCCTCTGACAAAGGTTGGGTCGGCGGATCATCATCGGGTCGATACCGGAATCGGCGAGCTGAACCGGGTTCTTGGAGGCGGACTGGTGAAGGGTTCATTGACACTGATCAGCGGTGAGCCCGGCATAGGAAAGTCCACTCTGATTATCCAGGCGGCGGCCAATATCGCAGAGAAGGGAGAGCCTGTGCTGTATGTATCCGGAGAGGAGTCAGAGGAACAGATTAAAATGCGGGCGGACCGTGTCTGCCCGCAGATGAGCGATTCGCTGCTGGTGCTGGCGGAGACGAACATGGAAAATATCATTGCCGCCTGCGAAAAGGTCCGGCCGGGATTTCTTATCATCGATTCTATTCAGACCATGTATACTCAGGAACTTGATTCTGTACCCGGCAGCGTTTCCCAGGTCCGGGCCTGCGGAAATCTGCTGATGAAGGTGGGAAAAAGCGACAACATTCCGGTCTTCATCGTCGCCCATGTCACCAAGAGCGGCGAACTGGCGGGGCCGAAAATCGTAGAGCATCTGGTGGACTGCGTTCTGAATTTTTCCGGAGAACGGGATCATGAGGTACGCATCCTCAGAGCCTACAAAAATCGATTCGGTACAACCAGCGAAATCGGCGCTTTTCAAATGGAAGGGGAAGGCCTTCAGGAGATCCGGAACCTGTCCGGGAGCTTCCTGGAAAGCACCGAGGAAAAGACAGAGGGTTCCGTCGTCACGGCGGTTTACGAGGGGAGCCGCCCGGTGTTCCTGGAAATTCAGGCGCTGACCACGCCGGCAAACATCGGTTTTGCCCGGCGGACGGCAGTGGGAATTGATCATCAGCGGCTTTCTATGATTCTGGCGGTACTGGAAAAGAAGCTGGGAATCAGGATGATAGACCAGGACGTATATGTTAATGTAGTGGGCGGTTTGAGGCCGGACAGTACATCCGTGGATCTCGGAGTGGCTCTTGCGGTATATTCCTCCCTGCGTGGCGTGACCTGCCGCAGAAGAACTGTTGCCATCGGGGAGGTGGGGCTGACCGGTGATCTGCGTTCCGTATCTGCCGCGGAGAAAATCGCATTGGAGGCTGATCGGCTGGGCTACGAACAGATTATTATGCCTGCCCGGAACGCCGGACGGATGAAGGGGGGAGAAGCCGGGCGCTGCCGGATCTCCGGCGTCCGTTCCCTGTCTGAGGCGGTTCAGGCGTTCAGGGAATGAGGCAAACGGCATGTCCTGAAATTTCAGGAGCATGCCGCTTGCTTTGGTGTATGCCGCGCCCGCGGCTCCGGACTGGCCGGCGGTTTTACCGCCGGTCGTTTAATGTTGGTCCTGCAGGAGCGGACTGTTTGGATTTGTCCAGAGGCAGTTCGAACCAGAAGGTACTGCCTTTGCCCGGTGTCGATTCCACATCGAATCGGGCTTTGTGCAGGACGAGAATCTCCTTGACGATGGAGAGCCCCAGACCGCTGCCCTCGGTGGAACGGACGTGGTGGGTGCTGGATTTGTAGTAGCGCTCCCATACGTGAGGAAGCTCATCGGGAGCGATGCCCTGCCCGTGATCGGTGACGGAGAAGCGGGCGTATTTTCCGTTCCTGCGCAGTTTGATCAGCACGACCTTGTCTTTGCCACAGTATTTGATGGCGTTGTTTACCAGGTTGTTGATGACCTGCTTGATCTTGGCCTCGTCGCCGTGAATCAGGAAGGGACCGCCTTCACACTTGAACCGTATGTGATAGCCTTCGCTTTCCCGGAGAATATCGTAGGAGGCTACCAGAGATTCCGCTGTTTCCTGCAGGTCGAAGTGACTCATGTCAAGGACCACCTTACGCGACTGCATCCGCGACAGGTTCAGCATATCGTTGACCAGATTGTTCAGGCGGTCGGTCTCCTCAATGATGACGCTGAGATGAGCGTTTCTCTTGGGCGGATTGTCTCCGGACAGATCCCGGATCATCTCTGCGTAGGATTTAATCATGGTCAGCGGCGTCCTCAGATCGTGGGATACGTTGGCGATCAGGTCCTTCTGATACATATCGGTTTTTTCCAGTTCACCCTCCGCACGGGTTAGTGTTTCAGCCAGCTCGTTGATCTCAGAATACTGTCCGCCGCGGAATTTGACGCTGTAATCGCCCTTCCCCATCTTCGCTGCGGAACTGGTGATGGCCTTGATCGGGCGGGAGATGCGGTTGGAGAGATAGAGTGCCAAAGCCAGTGCCAAGATGATGGAAATAATCGTGATGTAAATCAGCTGGGAGCGAAGGATCAAAACAGTGGATCTCACCGGAACCAGAGGCGCGAAAATATACATGGCGTATGCGTTTTCTCCGTCGGAATTCTTGAGATAACTGGCGTATCCGATGATCTGCCGCCTCGAAGAATGAGAGGAGCTCGCCTCCAGCGTCGCTTTGTCCAGCGGGCTGTGGGAAAGCCGGGTGTTAAGCTCTGCAAGTTCTTTGGAATAGCGCATGGAAAGCCCCGGGGTTTCCTCGCTCTGCTCGTCGGAATCCTGCTGGATCAGGAACTCGCCGCTACTGAGGTCGATGACGTAGATCGACAGGTCATTGCTGGCCGATTCGACGGCGATTTTTTTCTTCAGCGTTGCGGAGTCGTATTCGCTCGCAACAAAGGTTTCTTGGATATCGCTGAAAATCTCAGTGGTCTGCGCCTTCTTCATTCCCGCGTAGTAGGTGTTCAGGAAGAAGATCTGCAGGCACCAGATCAGCAGGATCAGAATCAGTGCGAAACCGATGAAGGCGATCCACAGCCGGAATTTAATGCTTTTAAAATCGAATTTTTTTCTGAAAAGGTTATTCGTCATATTCAAATTTGTAGCCGACGCCTCTCAAGGTGACGATGTAGTCACGGTAGGGGCCCAGAGCGTTCCGCAGGTTCTTGATGTGGGTGTCGATGGTTCTGTCGTCGCCGAAAAAGTCGTATCCCCAGATGTCGGAAAGCAGCTTGTCTCTGGACAGAGCGATGTTGCGGTTTTCGATCAGGTAGAAGAGGAGGTCGTACTCTTTGGGCGTAAGGTCGATACGCTCACCGTCGACGGAGACTGTGCGGGCTGCAATGTTAATCTCCAGACCGCCGAATTTCAGTACATCGCTTCTGGTCTGAGGCGCCGCGTTTCTGCGGGCCAGCACCACATTGATGCGCGCCATCAGCTCTTTGGGACTGAAGGGCTTCACCACATAGTCGTCGATGCCCAGTTCAAAGCCGAAGAGCTTGTCGTACTCCTCACCGCGCGCGGAGAGCATGATGACGGGGACGTCCTTGATCTTTTTTATCTCCTTGCACGCAGAGAATCCGTCCAGCTTCGGCATCATGATGTCGAGTATGACCAGATCGTAGTCGTTGAGCTTGACCAGCCCTACCGCGCTCATTCCGTCGGCCGCCTCGGTGACTTCGTAACCGTTGAATTCAGCGTATTCCCGGATCACCTCACGGATTTTCGGCTCGTCGTCTACAACAAGTAGCTTATACATAAGAGTTCCTCCTCCTGCTTCCAAAACCATTCTTTGCTTCATACTATATTTCATGTGTGTATTTCTGATGAATACTTCATAATAATTCTATCATAAAAGGACTGAAGTTTAAAGTCGGAACCCGCTTCGCACCCTTGACGCTTCGGGGTGGCATGGATTATACTATCTATTATCGGAAACTGTGCGCGCAGAAAGCGGGTTGGAGCGTGTTCTGCTGTCGCGGGAACCGAAATCGGGGGGAAAGGAGGAAGAGATATGCTGAAAAAATTGTTTCGAGGACTGGTGACGATGTTCGGCGCCATTTTTGGCTATGCCGTCTGCGCTTTGATTAAATATGCCATGAACAGCACGGGTCAGAATGTGGACCGGATGTTCACGGACACGCAGCAGATCGGTATCGCCGTCGTATTCGCCATTATTTTCGCCCTTTTATTCTTCAAGCTGGCGCCATCCTTCGGGCGGCAGGGAAGCAAAGTCGCAAGCAACATTGAGCACGACCTTCAGGACGTCTCCGGCAACAGAATTTTCGCCGGTGCCGTCGGTCTGATCATGGGGCTTCTGATCGCTTTTCTGCTGACGCAGATGTTCACCTTTATCGTTAACAAATATGTGTACGCAGTGATTGTGATCATCGCCTACGGCGTGTTCGGGTTCCTGGGCGTGGTAATCGCGTCCAGCAAGGGATCGGAAATGTATTACGGTGCGCTGCTTGCCCGCAGGACGCAGCAGGAGCAGCCGGCCAAACAGAGCCGGGGGCGGAAGAAAAACACGGAAATTCCCAAGATCCTGGACACCAGCGTAATCATCGACGGACGGATCGCGGACATTCTGAGCACCGGATTCCTGGAGGGACCCATCGTGATTCCGGAATTCGTTCTGGTTGAGCTGCGCCATATCGCTGACTCGTCGGATTCGCTGAAACGGGTGCGGGGAAGACGCGGTCTGGATATCCTGAAGAAGATTCAGACAGAGTACGGCGTGGAAATCTACAACACTGACAGTGAGAAGTCGCTGAAGGAGATTCCGGAAGTGGACGTGAAGCTGCTGAAACTGGCGCAGATCATGAACGGCAAGGTCGTGACGAACGATTACAATCTGAATAAGGTGGCGGCGATTAACGATGTGGGAGTGCTGAACATCAACAAGCTTGCAAACTGTCTGAAGCCGGTGGTACTGCCGGGTGAGGAGATGACCGTGGATCTGGTGAAGCAGGGCAAGGATCCCCATCAGGGAATCGGCTATCTGGACGACGGTACCATGATTGTGGCGGAAGACGGGCGGAGAATGATCGGCAAGACGGCGAAGATCCGTGTGACCAGCGTGCTGCAGACGTCGGCAGGAAGAATGATCTTCGGCCGGCTGAAAAACGGCTGACGAGGCTGTAGGAGACACGGCGCTCCGGTCTTCGGAACGCATGGCGCAGTACGGCGGAAACGCAGAAATGGAGGCGCTGATGAGAATTGGAACAGGCTTTGACGTCCACGGAATCGCAGCAGATCGCAAGCTGATTCTGGGAGGCGTGGAAATTCCCTGCGGATGGGGACTTGCCGGACATTCTGACGCAGATGTCCTGATTCACGCATTGATGGACGCTATCTTGGGAGCGGCGGCCCTGGGTGACATCGGGAAACACTTCCCGGATACAGATCCGGAATACGAAGGGATTTCCAGTCTGGAACTCCTGAAACGGGTAACGGCTCTCGCAGACGCTCAGGGATATGCACTCGGAAATGCGGACATCACTGTGATCTGCCAGCGGCCGAAGCTGGCGGACTATATTGAGAAAATGAGACGGAACATCGCATCGTCAATCGGCGTTCCGACGGACCGTATCAGTGTCAAGGCGACGACCACGGAGAAACTGGGATTCACCGGCCGGGGCGAGGGTATCGCCGCGGAGGCTGTATGTCTCCTTGTAGAAAAGAACAGAAACGAATATAAGATGTTATAACTGGAGGAAAAATGAGACTATCACAAATGCATCTCAGGACACTGAGGGAGGTTCCCAATGAGGCGGAAATTCCGAGTCACATTCTGCTTCTGCGTTCCGGAATGATCCGGAAACAGGTGTCCGGAGTCTACGGCTTTATGAATATGGGCTGGCGCTCGGTTCGGAAAATCGAACAGATCGTCCGGGAAGAGATGGACGCCAGCGGCGCGCAGGAGATCTGCATGTCGGCGATTCAGCCGGCGGAACTCTGGGAGGAGTCCGGGCGCTGGAATGCGTATGGACCGGAGCTGTGGAGAATTAAGGATCGCAATGGCAGAGACTTCTGCCTTGGACCGACTCATGAGGAGGTTTTCACGGATCTGATCCGCAATGACATCTCCTCCTATCGGCAGATGCCCCTGATGCTGTATCAGATTCAGACCAAATACAGAGATGAGGCGAGACCGCGCTTTGGACTGATCCGCAGCCGTGAATTTATCATGAAGGACTGCTATTCCTTCGATACGGACGCGGAGGGACTGGACCGCAGCTATGGGCTGATGTACGACGCCTACACCAGGATCTTTCAGCGGTGCGGGCTGGACTGCCGCCCGGTAGAGGCGGACACCGGTGCCATCGGCGGAAGCAATTCCCATGAGTTTACGGCTCTGTCCGGGATCGGCGAGAGTGAGATCGCTTACTGTGACAAATGCGGGATGGCGGCGACGACAGAACGGGCGGCGTGCGTGGATGCGCCGGCGCAGACGGACGTGGATGCGCTGCCACTTGAGAAAAAGCTGACTCCGGGAACAAAAACCATTGAAGATGTCGCAGGATATCTGAATCTGGATGAGGCGCAGACTATCAAGGCACTGCTCTTTGTCACATACGACGAAGAAGGCAAAGAAAACGGATACGTGGCGGCCTTTGTCCGGGGCGATCGGGAACTGAACATGACCAAGCTTGTCAACGCTCTGGGCATTGCGGAGCATCAGATCGAGTTTGCGGATGAAGAAAAGATGGGTGCGGCGACAGGCTGTGTCGGCGGATTCACCGGCCCCATCGGACTGCATGACTGTACCGTCGTGGTGGACAGCGAGCTGCCTGGGCTGAAGAACCTCTGTGCCGGAGCCTGCGAGGAGGATCATCACTACATTAATGTCAATTACGGAAGAGATTACACCGGCGATATTGTCACAGATCTGAAGACGCTGAAGGAGGGGGATCCCTGCCCGGTCTGCGGCGCGCCCGTCAGACATACGAGAGGAATCGAGGTAGGCCAGATCTTCAAGCTGGGCACCAAATACTCAGAGTCTATGAACGCCAGATACGTTGATGAGAACCAGAAGGAGAAGCCTGTCGTGATGGGCTGCTACGGAATCGGCGTGACGAGAACGCTGGCTGCGATTGTGGAGCAGCATCATGATGAGGACGGGATCATCTGGCCGGTGAGTGTCGCACCATACCACGTGATCGTTACTTTGGTGAAGCCTGCAGACGAGACGCAGACGGCTGTGGCAGAGCAGATTTACGCGGAGCTGCAGCAGGCCGGCGTGGAGACGCTGCTGGATGACCGCAGAGAACGTCCGGGAGTCAAGTTCAAGGACGCGGATCTGATGGGAATCCCGGTTCGCATTACCGTCGGAAAGCTGGCGGGAGAAGGAAAAGTAGAATACAAGCTGCGCCGTGAGAAGGATCGGCGAGAACTGACTGTACAGGATGCGATTGCAGAAGCCGTCGGTCTGATTAATGCGGAGCGCAGAGGATAGTGAAGTCGATGGAAGAAAAAGAGACCGGCGGGAAGAGCATGTATCTGGAACTGTTCTGGACCTTTTTCAAGCTGGGACTGTTCACCATCGGCGGCGGCATGGCGATGATTCCGCTGATGCAGGGAATCATTGTGGATCAGAAACACTGGATGGACGAGGAAGAGATCGTGGACTGCATTGCGGTAAGTCAGGGTCTTCCGGGCGTAATCGCCATCAATATGGCAACCTACATAGGACACTATAAAAAAGGTCTGCCGGGAGCGCTCATCGCCACCTTCGGCGTGGTGCTTCCCAGCTTCTGCATCATCATTGCTGTTGTGGAGATCCTGCACGGCATCGGCGATAACCAGTACGTCAACGGCGCCCTTGCCGGAATCAAGGCAGCGGCCACCGGGCTGATTGCGTATTCGGCGTACAAAGTCGGACGGCAGGTTCTGAAGAACGCCTTTGCCTGGGTTCTCGCCATCGGTTCCTTCGCCGCTATCGCATATTTCGGCTTCAATGCGGTTTACGCAATCCTTGCGGGAATCGTCCTTGGACTGCTGTACGAGGCGGTGAAGACACGGAAGAACGGAAGGGCAGGTGAAGAGCAATGATTTACCTGAAGCTGTTCTGTGTGTTCGCCCGCATCGGGTTGTTCGGGTTTGGCGGCGGCATGGCCATGCTTCCCATGATTTATCAGGGAGCAAAGGAATTCCAGCTGATGGACGCCGGAGAGTTTTCTAATCTGGTGGCCATTTCCCAGGTCACGCCGGGACCTCTTGCCATCAATGCGGCGACTTATGTAGGCTATAACTGCGCCGGGGTACCGGGAGCGCTGGTGGCAACGACAGCCACGGCGCTGCCCTCGTTCATCCTGGTGCTGATATGCTGTTACTTTATCAACAAATTTAAAGAGAGCCGGGCAGTCGAGGGAGCCTTTACGGGAATCCGTCCCGTGACTGTGGGTCTGATCGGCTCAGCCGTGATTTTCATGGGACAGAGCGCCTTCACCTCTCTGGCGCCGGTACCGATTCTCATCGGGATTGCCAGTGTGGTGCTGGTGGGAAAACTGAAGGTCAGTCCTGTAATCATCGTGCTGGCTGCCGGCGTGATAGGAGCATTTTTATGTGGGTAGGCGGAGTACGAGTACTGATTGCCAATGACAGAAACGAACTTCTGATGCTCAGACAGCATCATGAGGACAAAGATATCTGGATGGTGCCGGGAGGCGCCATCGAGGACGGAGAAAATTCCATTCAGGCGGCGGTCCGCGAGGTGAAGGAAGAGACCCATCTGGATGTCCGGATTACCGGAGTCGCCTGGCATGTAGAAGAGGTGTCGCCTCAGCGGGGACAGCGGTTCGTCAACTATATGATCGGAGAAATCATCGGCGGAGAACTGGAACTTGGCTGGGATCCGGAACTTCCGGAAACCCGCCAGATCCTTCGTGAGGTCCGGTTCATGAGCCGGGAGGAAATCGGGACGCTGGAACATCTGTATCCGCGGTTCCTTAACGACGAGGTCTGGGATGTCCTTAAAGAGGACGTGGACGGCCGTGCGTATTACAAACTGAGAGAGCCTTACGATCCGAAGGGATATATGAAGGACAAGAAAGGAAGAGAAGTATGAAGACAGTAACGATTGAAATGGAAAACGGCGGAGTCATGAAGGGCGAGCTGTATGACGATATTGCGCCCATCACGGTGGAGAACTTCGAAAAACTGGCAGTCGACGGGTTTTACGACGGACTGACATTTCACCGGGTCATTCCGGGTTTCATGATCCAGGGCGGCTGCCCCAACGGCAACGGTACCGGAGGACCGGGACATACCATCAAGGGAGAGTTTGCGTCCAACGGCGTTAAAAATGATCTGAAGCACACCACCGGCGTTCTGTCCATGGCCAGAACAATGGATCCGAACTCGGCCGGCTCCCAGTTCTTCATCATGGTTGCAGATGCGCCTCATCTCGACGGCGAGTATGCGGCCTTCGGAAAGATCCTGGAGGGTATGGAGGTTGCTCAGGAGATCGCGAAGGCAGAGCGGGATTATATGGATAAGCCGGTAGACCCCATCGTGATCAAGACGATTACGGTAGAATAATTTTCCGGGAGTGAAACAAATGAAGGTATACAATACATTAACGAGAAGAAAAGAGGAACTGGTTCCCATCCGCGAGGGAGAGATCTCCATGTACGTCTGCGGGCCCACCGTATATAATTTCTTTCATATCGGAAACGCCCGTCCGCTGGTAGTCTTCGACACCATGCGGAAATATCTGGAATACCGGGGCTACAAAGTAAAATACGTGCAGAACTTCACAGACGTGGACGACAAAATTATCAACCGTGCCCGCGAGGAGGGCTGCACCGCGCCGGAGATCGCAGAAAAATATATCCGGGAATATTTCACGGACACGAAGGCGCTGAACGTCCGGAAGGCGGACGTCCACCCGAGAGTTTCCGAACACATTCCCGACATCATCAGCTTCATCCAGACGCTGATCGACAGAGGATACGCCTACGAGGCGGACGGGGATGTCTATTTCTCAACGAGGAAGTTCCCTGAGTACGGGAAACTTTCCGGACAGAACATTGACGATCTGGAATCCGGAGCCAGAATCGCCGTCGGCGAGGTCAAGAAGGATCCGCTGGATTTTGCTTTGTGGAAGGCGCAGAAGCAGGATGATGAGATTGCCTGGGAATCTCCCTGGGGCATGGGCCGACCGGGCTGGCACATCGAGTGCTCCGCTATGGCGAAGAAACACCTGGGAGACACCATCGACATCCACGCGGGCGGACAGGATCTCCAGTTCCCTCATCACGAGAACGAGATCGCTCAGTCAGAGTGCTGCAACGGCGCGCCCTTCGCACACTACTGGATGCACAATGCATATATTACGATGGATCGTCAGAAGATGTCCAAATCCAAAGGGAATTTCTTTACGGTCAGAGACATCCGCAAGGAATACAGCGGCGAGGAAATTCGGTTCTTTCTGCTCTCCGGACAGTACAGGAGCCCCATCGACTTCAGCGAGGATCTGATGAAGCAGGCGCGGGCGAGTCTGGAGCGCATGCGCAACTGCAAGGAAAACCTGATTTTCCTCCGCGAAAACGGCAGCGAGGGAGAGATGACGCCGGAGGAGCAGAAGGCTGTGGAGGGCTTTGACGAATTCCGGCAGAAATTCATCCGCGTAATGGATGATGACCTGAACACCGCGGACGGTATCAGTGCTGTATTCGAGCTGATCACCGCCATCAACACCCGGACCTCCGGCGGCGCCACCAGAGCCTTTGCCGGAAAAGCGCTGGAAACTCTGATGGAGTTCTGCGACATTCTGGGACTTCTTCAGGAAGAAGAGGATGAGAGCGTCGACCCGGAGATCCAGAAGCTGGTGGATGAACGTCAGGCTGCAAGGAAGGCGAAGGATTTCGCCAGAGCAGACGCGATCCGCGATGAACTGAAGGCCCGCGGCATCACGCTGAAAGACACCCCTCAGGGCGTGCAGATCATCCGGGAGTCATGAGGATGGAAGTCGATCCTAAACTGAGCAACACGACGGCGCTGGCCTACATAGGCGACGCCGTCTATGAATTATATATCCGGAAATATGTGATGGAACGCGGCGGAGTCAGGGTGGACCGGATCAACCGCATGGCGATATCCTTTGTGAAAGCAGACGCCCAGGCACTGGCGGCCCGCGGACTGATGGAGAATTTCCTGACAGAGGAGGAACTTCGGCTGCTGAAGCGCGCCCGCAACCACACCAGAACGTCGAAGCCGAGGGGCTCCACACCCATCGACTACAAGCTGGCGACCGGCCTGGAGGCGCTGGTGGGCTACCTGTATCTGTCCGGGAACAAAGAACGGTGCGACGAGGTTATCGCGCGAGCCATCCGTCTCATCGAGGAAGGAAGAGAATGAGTTACGCAGACAAAGTGTTCGTGCAGAACATAAACGATATTCTGGAGCACGGCGTTTCCGACCGGGATCTGGACGTCCGTCCCCACTGGGCGGACGGCACTCCGGCGCACACCATCGCTCTGTTCGGCCTGGTGAACCGCTATGACCTGAGCCGCGAGTTTCCGATCATCACGCTGCGCCGCACCTACTGGAAAAGCGCCTGGGATGAGATCTCCTGGATCTGGCAGAAAAAATCCAGCAACATCCATGACCTGTCCGGCCACGTCTGGGACGAATGGGCGGATGAGAACGGCTCCATCGGCAAGGCTTACGGCTATCAGATGGGTGTGAAGCATCATTATCCTGAGGGAGATATGGATCAGGTGGACCGGGTGATCTGGTGCCTGAAGAACGATCCGGGCTCACGGCGTATCCTGACCAACATGTACAATCATCATGATCTGTCGGAGATGGCGCTGTATCCCTGCGCCTACTCCATGACCTTCACGGTGATCGGAAACCGCCTGAACGCTGTGCTCAACCAGCGCTCCCAGGATATGCTCACCGCAAACAACTGGAATGTGGTGCAGTACGCGCTGATCGTCTATGCGATGGCATCTGCCTATGGCTTTGAGCCGGGGGAACTGATTCACGTGATCGCCAACGCCCACATCTACGACCGGCACGTGGAGATCGTCCGGGAGATGGCAGCGGGCAGGCAGCATGAAGCACCGGAACTGTGGGTCGATCCGGAGGTAAAGGACTTCTACGGGTTCAGCCGTGACAGCTTCCGGCTGGACGGCTATGAATATGAGGAGTTCCATCACGAAATCGAGGTGGCGATATGAACATGATTCTTGCCGCGGACAGGAACTGGGGCATCGGCAACAAAGGACAGCTGCTATGCCATCTGTCCGGCGATCTGAAATATTTCAAACAGACTACGCTGGGGCATACGGTGATCATGGGCAGAGCGACGCTGGAGAGCCTTCCGGGGAAACGGGGACTTCCGGGGCGGCGCAACATCGTGCTTACATCACAGCCGGATTTCGAGGCAGAGCGGGTGGATGCGGTGTGCCATAATCTGGAGGAACTCCGGGCGGCAACAAAGGACGATCCGGACGCCTTTGTCATCGGCGGTGCGGAGGTCTACGAACAGCTTCTGCCCTGGTGCGATACGGTTTATGTCACAAAGATCGACGCGGAATTCCCGGCGGACCGCCGGTTCCGGAATCTTGACATGGATCCCGCGTTTCAGGTTACCGGTCAGAGCGGAGAGATGGAGGAAAACGGAATCCGGTACCGTTTCGTGAAATATGAAAGAAAAGAAAACTGATATGATCATCGGCCGAAATCCGGTCGCTGAGGCGCTGAAGAGCGGCAGAGAGATGGAGCGCATCCTTATTCAGAAGGGAGCCGGAGGCTCCGTGGGAAAGATTTTGTCCCTGGCAAAGGAGCGGGGCGTAATCCTCCAATATGAGGAGAAGGAGTTTCTGGATAGAAAAGCCGGAGGCGGACGGCATCAGGGCGTGATTGCCTTTGTGTCTGCGCACGAATACGCCGGCGTGGAAGACATGCTGGCGCTGGCTGAGAAACGGGGGGAACCGCCATTTCTGATCGTTCTGGACGAGCTGGAGGATCCCCACAATCTGGGTGCGGTAATGCGGACAGCGGAATGTGCCGGGGCTCACGGAGTGATAATCTCCCGGAGACGGGCTGGCGGGCTGACGGAAACGGTTGCCAGAACCTCGGCGGGAGCGGTGGAATATCTGCCCTGCGCGCGGGTAACAAACATCCCCCGAACGCTGGAGGATCTGAAAAAGAAAGGAATCTGGGTCTACGCCTGCGACATGGACGGCGAGACGTACTGGAAGCAGGATCTGACGGGCCCGGTGGCTCTGGTCATCGGCAGCGAGGGACGCGGCATCAGCAGACTGGCCAGGGAGAAATGCGATTTTGCAGTTTCGATTCCTATGGTGGGGAAAATTACGTCTCTGAACGCATCCAATGCGGCGGCGATTTTAATGTATGAGGTCAGGAAGCAGCGAGATGGAAAATGATCTGAACATTCTGCGGGACGAGGAGCTGGTGCAGATGGCACACGAGGGAAGCCGTACTGCGGAGGAATATCTGATACAGAAGTATAAGGCGCTTGCCCGGAACAAGGCGAAGAGTTATTTCATCGCGGGAGGCGACAATGAGGATGTGATTCAGGAGGGAATGATCGGACTGTTCAAGGCGATCCGGGATTACGACGGAGCCGGCGGCGCATCCTTCCGGACATTTGCTGACATGTGTGTCACGCGGCAGATTCTCTCTGCGATTGAAGGCGCCAACCGCAAGAAACATCAGATTCTGAACGATGCGCTGTCTCTGAACGACCGGGAGCCGGAGGACGGTGAAGAATGTGCGCCGCTCATCGATCGGATCGCGGCGGCAGAGGACATGGATCCGGAGAAGGTTGCGCTTGCATCAGACCTTGTGGAGCGCTTGGAGGCGGACGGCGTGCGTGTGTTCAGTCCTCTGGAGAACAAAGTCTGGGCGGCGCTGCTGCAGGGCCTTTCCTACCGGGAGATCGCGGAGCGGCTGGGGAAAACGCCGAAGTCCATCGACAACGCAATTCAGCGGATAAAGAAGAAACTGAGCGCGTATCTGCGGGGGTGATTCCCGGAGGCGACGCGACGCTGAATTTTAACGGGATTTTCGCGGGATTTTTAACATAAAATGAATTGACAACCGGCGAAAAATATAGTACGATTTAAATGTTGTGACAGGCTGTTGTAGCTCAGTTGGTAGAGCGCATCCTTGGTAAGGATGAGGTTCGGCAGTTCGAATCTGCTCAACAGCTCCAATTTTTGTAAATAGAGAAATTATTGTTATGTAAAAGGAGTAAGGAAATGGCAAAACAGAAATATGAGAGAACCAAGCCGCATATCAATATCGGAACCATCGGCCATGTAGACCACGGAAAAACTACTCTGACGGCTGCGATCACCAAGGTACTGCATCAGAGATACAGCCTGGGTGAGGACGTAGAGTTCGACCAGATTGACAAAGCACCGGAAGAGAAGGAAAGAGGAATCACCATCTCCTCCGCACACGTTGAATATGAGACCCCGAACAGACACTACGCGCACGTAGACTGCCCGGGACACGCGGACTACGTAAAGAACATGATCACCGGAGCTGCTCAGATGGACGGAGCGATCCTGGTCGTCGCTGCAACGGACGGACCGATGCCGCAGACCAGAGAGCACATCCTGCTGTCGAGACAGGTAGGCGTTCCTTACATCATCGTATTCCTGAACAAATGTGACATGGTCGACGATGAGGAGCTGCTGGATCTGGTAGAGATGGAAGTCAGAGAGCTGCTGAGCGAGTACGACTTCCCGGGCGACGACACGCCGATCATCAGAGGATCCGCGCTGAAAGCGCTGGAAGATCCTGCCGGAGAGTGGGGAGACAAGATCGTCGAGCTGATGGAAGCAGTAGACAGCTACATTCCTGAGCCGAAGAGAGACAACGACAAGCCGTTCCTGATGCCGGTAGAGGACGTATTCTCCATCACCGGACGCGGAACCGTAGCGACCGGAAGAGTCGAGAGAGGCGTGCTGAAGGTCGGAGACGAGGTGGAAATCGTCGGACTGTCTGATGAGAAGAGAAAGGTAGTCGTCACAGGCGTAGAGATGTTCCGTAAGATTCTGGACGAGGCAGAGACGGGCGACAACATCGGAGCGCTGCTGAGAGGCGTACAGAGAAACGAAATCGAAAGAGGACAGGTACTGGCTGCACCGGGAAGCATCCACCCGCACACACAGTTCAAAGGTCAGGTGTACGTACTGAAGAAGGAAGAAGGCGGACGTCATACGCCGTTCTTCAACGGATACAGACCGCAGTTCTACTTCAGAACAACGGACGTAACGGGCGACCTGAAGCTGCCGGAAGGAACCGAGATGTGCATGCCGGGAGATAACGTTGTGATGGAGATCAAGCTGATCACCCCGATCGCTATCGAGGAAGGTCTGAGATTCGCTATCAGAGAAGGCGGAAGAACCGTAGGCTCCGGCGTTGTAACCGAAATCATCGAGTAATCGGACGGTGAAGCAGGGAACCGGTCTGCCAGGATCGGAGAACCGGTTAAACGTGAATTACAATCAGAATATGATCAGAAGACGCTCAGATGAGCGTCTTTTGTTGTGGTTTCATTGACACCGGAGGATCATCATAGTAGAATAGACCAGTATAATGAAACGCAGACACCGTAAAACCGGCATGCCCGAAGCCTCTGCGGAGTCTGTGAATGGAAAAGACAGGAACATCTGAATGCATGACATTCAGATGTATGAAATCTATTGAAAATGGTGATCTGATATGTGGAATAAACGCAATAAAACGGATAATGCCGAGCGATCCGCCACTGCGGAGATCGGTGCCGAGGCCGGACAGAAGGAGTCCCGGGGGCGGACATATCTGAACCGCTTCAGCAAGGTCTGGTCGGTACTGTACATCCTGATGCTGGCGGGCTTTGTCGGAATGATTCTTCGTCTGGATATGCTGCCGGCGAATCTTTTGTACAAGGTTCTGACGGTGCTGGGCGCACTGAGCCTTCTGATCTTCCCTATGCTGTACTTTAAAAACATACACAGGAGCAGGAAGATCGTTGCCATTGTTTTGTCGGTGGTGCTGATGGGCGGATACGCCTACGGCATGGTGAATCTCAACGACACCTCCAGCTTTTTCAGAGAAGTCACCGATGTCGGTAATCAGACAGAGGACTTCTATCTTATCGTGAAGAAAAGCAGTTCCTATGAGAAACTGAAGGATCTGGACGGAAAGACTGCAGGAACATACTTTACGACGGAAAGCAATTATTCCAGTGCAAAAAGCAAACTGGCGGGAAACATCAACATTACCTACAAGATTATCAAGACGCTGTCCAAGCTAGACGACGGGCTGCTCAAGGGCGACTACGAATCAGTCTTTGTCAGCGCGGCACAGTACAAAACCATGTGCGAGAAGGTCAGCAACTTCAAGTCGAAGACCCGGATAATCTACACGATCCGTATCGACGTTTCGCAGAAGGATCTGTCAAAGAAGGTAGACGTCACGCAGAACTCCTTCAATATCTACGTCAGCGGTCTGGATACCAGCGGCAACATCCGGGAGATGTCCCGCTCCGACGTCAACATGATTGTTACAGTGAATCCCAAGACGCACGTGGTGCTGCTGACTTCGATTCCCCGGGATTATGAAATTCAGCTTCCGTCCTACAACAACGCAACGGACAAGCTGACGCACACGGGCATCTACGGCATTCAGGAAACTATAGGCGCGGTGGAAAAACTGACGGGCATTGATATGAACTATTATGTCAAGGTGAATTACAGCACGGTCCGCAGGTTTGTGGACGCCATCGGCGGCATCGACGTCTATTCGGATTACGACTTCACGACGCACGGCATGGCGGTTCAGTATACCTTCAGGAAAGGGAAAAACCATCTGGACGGAAAGAAGGCGCTTGCCTTTGCCAGAGAGCGGAAATCCTTTGAGGACGGTGATGTGCAGCGGAACCGGGATCAGGCGAAGGTCATGTCGGCGATCATCAGTAAATGCACATCGAGCACGACGATTCTCGCCCGGTATTCTACGATTCTGAACTCCTGCAAGCAGTATATGGAGATCAACATGGAGGCCGCCCAGATCAAGCAGCTTGTGAAGATGCAGGTCAACGGCGGCTACAAATGGAAAATCAGAAAGCAGAATGTAGAAGGGAACAGTGTATTGGAAACATGTTATTCCTCCGGCGATTATCAGGTCTACGTCATGAAGCCCGATGATGACGATGTGACCAACGCCACGGACAAAATCATCGGCGTCATGGATGGGACTGTCCGGTAATGGCGGGAAATGTTCGGTAACGGCTGTAATCCACACCGGCGGAGCCGGCGGCGTGCACCACACTGCCGGGCCGGGAATTATCCCGTAACGGCTGCAGTCTGCGGCGCCACAATACACAATAACGAAATTTCCCGAAGCGAGTACCGCATCAGAATGAAAACTGGTGCGGTACTTTTTACGGCTGCCTGTCCTCGATCGGTTCTGGTGCTGTGCTCATTATTCCTATAAAATTGCAGGAAAGTAGTTTATCGGTTGAATTTGTGATGATTATGTGATATAATTTGTTACGTGATATTGTGTTGGCTGGTATTAAACAGCAGGTGTTTAGATGTGTGTGTCGCTTTTTCTGCGATATTTGTGAAATTCCATCTTGTATAATGCAGAGAAAATCCCTCAGTGAGCCGGGGGCTTTCTGTCATAGCCTGTTATCTGTATCGGCTGGCGATAGTTATGATGACTACTTAATTATAGGAGGGTGGTTATGAAGAAGTATGTTTCAAGGAGAGTTGCGACTCAGGTAGCGACTGTCCTGTTGGCGATTGCGGTGATGTTCGCATTTGGAAATCTTTCATCATTTGCAGCCACGACAGGTAGTTCGTCCCCGGACAAGTCCATCCAGAAAATGGAAAAGGGGGGGTACAGTCTCTGCTGAAGAATCCCTCTCGAAGGCAATAACCGATAAAACCGCAGCGGATGCGGCGCTGACGAAGGCAAAGGAAGAACAGGCTGCAGCAGACGCGGCGCTTGCAAAAGCAAAGGAAGAGCAGGCTGCAGCGGATGCGGCGCTGACGAAGGCAAAGGAAGAGCAGACTGCGGCAGATGAAGCGCTGACGAAGGCAAAGGAAGAGCAGACTGCGGCAGATGAAGCGCTGACAAAAGCGAACGAAGAAAAAACTGCGGCGGATGAAGGGCTCACAAAAGCAAATGCAAATGTAGAAAAGGCCAAAACCGATGCGAAAACGGCTCAGGAAGAGTATGAGAACGCATTGGGGGCGTTAAAGAAAGCTCGCGAAGATCGCGACTCGAAAGAGGCAGCGGCAAAAGCAGCAGAACTGAAGAGAAACCAGATCCAGGACAGGGTTGAAAACTTTGGTGAAACAAAGAAACAGGCAAGTGCGGATCTGGAAGCAGCAAAAGCTAAGACTGCAGAAGCAGAAAAAGCATATAAAAAAGCTGAAACTGAATTAAAGACCGCAGAGAATGGCTTGGAGGAAAATAAGGCCGCGCTGAAGAAGATAGAAGATGCAAAGGCGGCGATGGATGCGGCTAAGGCGGATAGCGAAAAAGCGGATAACGAGTATCGCGAATATGCCAGCAAGATTGATGATGATGGATATTTGACTGAGGAAGAACGCGCAAAGTTAACAGAGGAACAATTAAAGCATCTTGACGACTTGTATGCTGCAGCAGAGGAAAAGGGAAAAGCCTTTGAAGAGGCGGAGCAGCACTATAGGGAGGTAAAAGATCTTTACGGAACTGCCGACGAAATGAAGGCCACGATTTCTGCGGTGGAGAAGCAGGTAAAAGAGGCTAAGGTCGAACTCGAAAAGGCAAAGAAAGCGGTAGAGGATGCTAAGGCTGTCCAGGAAGAGAAACAGAAGGCGTATGATGACTTGACGCTGGAGAATCTTCAGAAAGAACTGGACGCGGCAGTAAAGGCTGAAAATGAAGCCAATGACAGTTTCGAGAAAGCGGCAGAGAGTGTTTTCGACACTAAGGATGCTGTACAGAAAGCTGATGAGCACCATGACAATATGGTAGCAAACATCGAAACTGCTGAGAAAAAAGCAGACGCTGCCAAAAAAGCGGCAGAAGCAGCTGCAAAGACAGTAGAAGAAAAGAAGGCTGTCTCTGACAAGGCAGCGGAAGCTGTTAAGGCAAAGGAAACGGATGCTGCAACGGCTGCAAAGGCAGTAGAAGAAAAGAAGGCTGTCTCTGACAAGGCGGCGGAAACTGTTAAAGCAAAGGAAACAGATGCTGCAACAGCTGCAAAGACAGTAGAAGAGAAGAAGGCTGCTGCTGATGAGGCGGCTAAGGTCGTTGAGGCAAAGAAAGCTGAAGTGGCGGCTGCTAAGGCCAAGGCAAAGAAGTACACGCCTGCCAAGGTGAAAATCACGAAAGCCAAGAAAAAGGGCAAAAAGATTACTGTCACCTGGAAAAAGGCTAAGAAGGCCAAGAAGTATAAGGTTGCGTACAGATATGTCAAGAAGGGCAGCAAGAAATACAGCGGTTGGAAATACAAGACAACATCCAAGAAGTCTGTCAAAATCAAAATCGCTAAGAAGAGCAAGAAGTACCAGATTAAGGTAAGAGGTATGAATGGCTCATACATGGGAAAATATTCCAAGACCAAGACGGTTAAAGTCAGGAAATAGTTTCCATTAAATAAAGACGGCTCACACGGCTGCCGCGGTAGACGATAATGCGTTTACTGTGGCAGCCTTTTGTTACTGCGTACATGGTAAGCGTTTACCGACTATTGGCGGGATTTGCGAGAAAATGCAGAATTGAATTGAAATTAATTCCGAAATATGCTATACTGACGCCGTGAATGTAACGACTGTCATCTTTTATTATTATCTGGCGGGTCGGGAATCCGGCTTGCCTGAGTTTATGGGAGGGAACAGATGAAAATCAAAAGCAAATCTTTTGCTCTGCTTCTTTCGCTGGCAATGTTCTTCGCATACATGCCGGCGTTTGCTTTTGCGGACGACACTGCGCCCGCAGAAGGCAACGGAGGCGGAACGGCTGTCGCGCAGATCGGCGACGTGAAGTATGCGACTCTGCCGGAAGCAGTCGCCGCGGCGAAGGACGGGGATACCGTCACTCTGCTGAAAGACGCAGAAGGCAACGGCGTCGCAATCATGGCGAAGGATGCGAAGAAACTGACCTTTGACTTCGGCGGACATACTTACACCTTTAATGGAACAGGCGTAGGAAGCCCGGGATATGAAACTCAGGCCATGCACTTCGAAAAGGGTTCGACCATTACCCTGAAGAACGGAACGCTGAAGGTTGAGCGCTTTAATATGGGAATCCAGAACTACGCCAATCTGACGCTGCAGGACTTCAACGTGGATGCGTCCATGAATGATAAATGCACCTACGCGCTGAGCTGCAACAACGGCGATATTAAGATTCTGGGCAGCTCAAGCATCAAGGCGGCGGAAGGGAAGAACGCCTTCGATGTCTGCGTGACCACGAACTATCCTGACGGTGCACGGGTTACCGTGGACACCACCGGCGAGATCGTCGGAAATGTGCAGTATGACGTATGGAAAGGAATCCCGGAGAATAACAAGACCGGGCTGACTATCAAGAACGGTAAATTCAACGGCAAATTCGATGTCGAAGAAGCACTGAAGGATGCCGCAAAAGAGAAATTCAGTATTTCAGGCGGAACATTCACAGATTCAGCTGCAGAAAATTACGTGTCAGAAGGTTTCTTCCTGACAAAGAATGAGAACGGAACCTACGGGGTTCTGGACGATGCAGATGCAGTCGCCGCAGTAGGAACAAAGAAATTCGCTTCGTTGGCGGAGGCAGTCGCAGCGGCGAAGGACGGGGATACTGTCACTCTGCTGAAGGACGCTGAGGGCAGCGGCGTCGCAATCATGGCGAAGGATGCGAAGAAACTGACCTTTGACTTCGGCGGACATACTTACACCTTTAATGGAACAGGCGTAGGAAGCCCAGGATATGAAACTCAGGCCATGCATTTCGAAAAGGGTTCGACCATTATCCTGAAGAACGGAACGCTGAAGGTTGCCAGCTTTAATATGGGAATCCAGAACTATGCGGATCTGACCCTGCAGGACTTCAACGTGGATGCGTCCATGAACGACAAGTGCCTTTATGCATTGAGCTGTAACAACGGCGATATTAAGATTCTGGGAAGCTCAAGTCTCAAGGCGGCGGAAGGACAGAATGCTTTCGACGTCTGCGTGACTACGCACTTCCCAGATGGCGCACGGGTCACCGTGGACACCACCGGCGAGATCGTCGGAAATGTTCAGTATGACATATGGGGAGGAATCCCGGAGAACAATAAGACCGGACTGACCATCAAGAACGGTAAATTCAGCGGTAAATTCGATGTCGAAGAAGCACTGAAGGACGCCGCAAAAGAGAAATTCAGCATTTCAGGCGGCTCATTCTCAGAAGAGATCCCGGAGGAATATCTTGCGGACGGCTTCTCCTGCATCGCAAGCGCGGATGGAACCTACGGAGCCCTTACATCCGGAGATGCGGTCAAGACGCTGAAGGAAGAAAAAGCCAAGGCTGAGGCGGATGCGAAAGCCGCTCAGGAGGCGCTGACAAAATCAAATGCTGATCTGAAGGCTGCTCAGGATGAACTTGCGAAGGCGAAGACAGAAACAGCAGACGCAAAGGCAGAAACCGAACAGGCGAAGAAAGACCTTGCAGAGGCACAGAAGGCTAAGCAGGAGGCAGAGGCCAGAGCAGATGCTGCGAAGAAGGAACTTGATGAGGCGAAGAAGGCGACCGCTGCAAATGAAGAGCGGATCCGCCAGCTGGAAGCGGAGCTTGCCGCTGAGAAGGCAAAGAACGCAGCGAAGCCCGCAGCTCCGGCGAAGAGCTCGATCAGCAAGCTGACTGCCGGCAAGAAGAAAATCACAGCAAAGTGGAAGAAGGTAACCGGAATCAAGGGATACCAGCTGCAGTACAGCACTTCGAAGAGCTTCAGCAAGAAGTCGACGAAGAGCAAAACCATTAAGTCGTACAAGACCACGAAGATGACGATTTCCAAGCTTAAGGCGAAGAAATACTATTATGTACGCGTCCGTACGTATAAGACGGTAGACGGCAAAACGGTATACTCCGGCTGGTCCGCATCCAAGAAAGCAAAAACCAAATAATACCATCTTACATTTTACAGAGAGCGCCGCGCCTGAAAACGCGGCGCTCTCGCAATGAAACGCAGGGCGTCTCGATTCGCAACGGGTTTGTGCACTGATTCGGAACGTGTGCATTGATTCGGAACAGGGGTTGACATTGACAGTGCTTTGTTGTACACTTATTAAGCGACTTTATGTGAAAAAATATTACAGAGCTGAGAATGCAGCTCTGATTTTGGGTTAGAAAACGGAGGACTAACATGAGAGTGAAGGTAACGTTGGCCTGCACAGAGTGCAAGCAGAGAAACTACAATACGATGAAGAACAAGAAGAACGATCCGGATCGTATTGAGCTGAAGAAATACTGCCCGTTCTGCAGAAAATCTACTGTCCACAAAGAGACGAAGTAAGGAGCGTCTGCGATGTCGAACAAGAAACCGAAGGTGAAGAAGGCCGTAACGACGGAAAGCGTAAAGGCTGACCGCGCGCGGCGAGCCGCACAGGCCGCCAATCAGAGGAAAGACAAGGATAAGATCACCAGCCGCGAGTACTGGAAGGGTGTCAAAACGGAGATGAGCAAGGTCGTCTGGCCGACGAGGAAAGAGCTGGGCGCGTTCACCGTGGTGGTCATCTGCACCTGCGCCGTGTTTGCGCTGGGCTTCTGGGCAGTCGATTCCGGCTTCCTGGCGATTCTGAAGGCGATCCTGGGCGTTACCTTGAGCTAAGGATAGAAGGGTACAATAATGTCAGATTCTGAAAACAAAAGCACCACGAATATCTTTTCGCCTCTGGAGGGCGAGGGGATCCGGGGTGACGGCCAGGCCAAGTGGTATGTGGTGCATACCTACTCCGGGCATGAGAATAAAGTAAAAGTCAATATTGAAAAGATGGTCGAGAACCGGGGAATGCAGGATTTGATTCTGGACATCGTCGTACCTACCGAAGACAGAGTAGAAGTCAAGGATGGACAGAGAAAAATCAAGACGAGGAAAATGTTTCCCGGATACGTCATCATCAAGATGGTCGTAACCAATGAATCCTGGTATCTCGTCAGAAATACACAGGGCGTGACAGGTTTTGTGGGACACGGCTCCGAGCCGATTCCCCTTACGCCGGAGGAAGTCGCGCGCATGGGTATTGAAAAAGTCAATATCGACCTGGATGTCAATACCGGCGATACAGTACGTGTGATCAGCGGACCCTTTGAGAGTCTGATGGGTGAGGTCCTGGAGGTTAATCCGGACAAGCAGGTGCTGACCGTCAAGGTGTCGATGTTCGGTCGGGACACCCCGGTTGAACTGGAGTTCAGCCAGGTGGATAAATTAAATTAGAGGAAAGGAGGAGTCAGAATGGCAAAGAAGGTCGAAGGCTATATTAAACTTCAGATTCCCGCGGGCGGAGCTACTCCGGCACCACCGGTAGGACCTGCGCTTGGTCAGCACGGAGTCAACATCATGGACTTCTGCAAGCAGTTCAATGCGAAGACACAGGATCAGCCGGGCATGATCATTCCGGTCGTCATCACGGTTTATGCGGACAGATCGTTCTCATTTATCACAAAGACACCGCCGGCAGCTGTTTTGTTAAAGAAAGCGGCAGGCCTGGACAAAGCGTCCGGAGAGCCGAACAAGACAAAGGTAGCAACCCTGTCGAATGCGCAGATTGAAGAGATCGCGAAGATCAAGATGCCGGATCTCAATGCGGGAAGCCTGGAAGCGGCGGCGTCGATGATCCGCGGCACTGCGAGAAGCATGGGCATCGTAGTAGAAGATTAGTGTTTTGTGGGAGAAGAGGCGCCTGACAGCAGGGCGGAGCTTCGCATGTACCACGAGGAGGTTTTAAATGGCTAAAAAAGGAAAGAATTACAAGGCCTCACTTGAGAAGTTTGACAAAGCGAAACTTCACGAGGTTGACGAGGCAATGAAACTCGTCACGGAGACTTCTAAAGCGAAGTTTGACGAGACGATTGAAGCTCACATCAGACTGGGCGTAGATGGAAGACATGCGGATCAGCAGGTTCGCGGCGCGATCGTTCTGCCGAACGGAACCGGAAAAGACGTCCGGGTTCTGGTATTCGCCAAGGGTCCGAAGGCTGAAGAGGCTGAGGCGGCCGGTGCGGATTACGTCGGTGCGGAAGAACTGGCGCAGAAGATCCAGAACGAGAACTGGTTCGATTTCGATGTCGTCGTCGCGACCCCGGATATGATGGGAGTCGTAGGAAGACTCGGAAGAGTGCTGGGACCGAAAGGCCTGATGCCGAACCCCAAGTCCGGCACGGTAACGATGGATCTGACGAAGGCTCTGGCAGAGATCAAAGCCGGTAAAGTCGAGTATCGTCTTGACAAGCAGAACATCGTGCACACGGTCATCGGGAAAGCATCCTTTGGTCCGGAAAAGCTGGAGGAGAACTTCAGAGTTCTCATCGACGCCATCATCAAGGCGAAGCCGTCCGCAGCCAAAGGTCAGTACCTGAAGAGCGTTGTCATCACGTCCACAATGGGCCCCGGAATCAAAGTGAATCCGGCAGTTCTCGGACAGTAAGACAGAAAACTGAATTTGAAATTAACACCGTAGACAGCGGGGGCCTGGGGCTTAATCATCCCGCCGAGGTACAATATAAAGAATATTGACCTTGTCTCGTGTCTGCGAGGCAGGGTTTGCTTTTTATAGAGTACCGGACCATCCGTGAATCAGGAGCCGGAGGGCACTGATTCCAGAAAGGAGAAATAATGTCTGAAGAAGCCAAAAAGCAGAAACAGATCATCATCGATGAAATCAGAGAAAAGCTGGATGGCGCACAGTCAGCAGTCATCATCGACTACATGGGAACGACTGTCGCAGAAGCCGACGCCATGAGAAAAATGATGCGCGAAGCGGATGTGGATTACACCGTTTACAAAAATACCCTGATGAAGAGAGCCGTGGAAGGCACAGATTTTGAAAAGCTGGCTGAGGTGATGCAGGGACCGAGCGCGATCGCGATCAGCAAGACGGACGCTACGGCGCCCGCGCGGATCCTGAAGAAGGCCATCGACGATTTCAAGAAGATGGAATTCAAGGCCGGCGTTGTAGAAGGAGCCTTCTATGACAAAGAAGGCATCGAACAGATCGCGAGCATTCCGTCCAGGGAAGAGCTCATTGCCAAGTTCATGGGCAGCATCCAGTCACCGGTCGGCAAATTTGTCAGAACGCTGGCAGCTATCGCAGATGCGAAGCCGGCAGAGGCAGATGCTGAATAATCGACATCGCATACAAAACGCATGTTAAATATGAATGTAAAGGAGAAAAATAATGGATAAGGATCAGATCATTGAAGCGATAAAGAACATGTCAGTTCTCGAGCTGAACGAACTCGTTAAAGCGTGTGAAGAAGAATTCGGCGTTTCCGCTGCGGCTCCGGTCGCGGTTGCAGGTGCGGCAGCAGGCGGCGCTGCGGAAGAGCAGACGGAATTCACCGTTGCTCTGACGGAAGTCGGCGGAGAGAAGATCAAGGTCATCAAGGCTGTCAGAGAGATCACCGGCCTGGGTCTGAAGGAAGCGAAGGCTCTGGTAGACGGAGCTCCGGCGAATGTCAAGGAAGGAATCGAGAAGGCAGAGGCCGACGAGATCAAGGCGAAGCTGGAAGAAGTCGGCGCTACTGTCGAGGTAAAATAAGAGATTTTTCTTCCGCGGTACCGCCGCGGAAAAATCCGGATAGTATGCAGGAGACGCCGCGCGCAGCATCATTCCCGATGCCCGTGCGGCGTCTTTTTCGCATTCCGGAACAAATAAAATTTCCGACATTTTTCTGCTATTTTTTGTTATACTATTGACCGTTTGACGAAAGTGCAGTATAATATTAGACTGCCATGCGAATGTAATGAAGTAGGAAATAAGGAGTGATAGGAATGCCAAAACCAATCCAAGTTGGTAGAAAAGAACGTATGTCTTTCGGTAAAATCAATGAGGTAGGCAAGATGCCGAACCTGATTGATATCCAGACGAGTTCTTACGACTGGTTCATCAGGGAAGGTCTCCGGGAAGTCTTTGAGGATATCTCACCGATTAAGGACTATGCCGGCAACCTGAGCCTGGAGTTCATCGATTATTCTCTGAACGATCCTCCGAAGTATGAGCAGGAGGAGTGCAAGGAGAGAGACGTGACGTACGCAGCTCCACTTAAGGTCAAGGTACGTCTGGTTAATCGCGAAACCGGTGAGGTCAAGGAGCAGGAAGTGTTCATGGGCGATTTCCCGCTGATGACTGAAAAGGGTACGTTCATCTACAACGGCGCCGAACGGGTCATCGTTACGCAGCTGGTACGTTCCCCGGGACCGTATTACTCGGTGGAAACGGACAAGTCCGGAACGAAGCTGTATTCGTCCCAGCTTATCCCGAACCGCGGAGCCTGGATCGAGTACGAGACGGATTCGAATGAGGTCATCTCAGTCCGTGTCGACCGTACCAGAAAACAGCCGATGACCACACTTCTGCGTGCGCTTGGAATGGGCAGCAACGAGGAAATTCTCGATACATTCGGTGCAGATCCGAGGCTGATGAAGACTCTGGAAAAGGACACGACCACCGATTACGAGAGCGGACTCAAAGAAATCTACAAGAAACTGAGACCTGGCGAACCGCCTACCGTGGACAGCGCCAAGTCACTTTTGAATTCTTTGTTCTATGACCCCAAGAGATATGATCTTTCTCATGTAGGGAGATATAAATACAACAAGAAGCTGGGCCTGTCCAACCGTCTTGTTGACGTTGTCGCGTCAATGGATGTCATCAGCGACACCGGTGAGATCCTCGCAGAAAAGGGACAGAGAATTACCCGTGAGATGGGGAAAGCCATTGAAAACGCGGGAGTTCTGTATGTGATGGCATATGCCCGGACTGACGAGACCAGCGAGACGAAGATCATCGGAAACCAGTTTGTCGACCTTTCGGCGCATGTGGACGTTGATGCGAAAGCACTGAAGCTGCCGGAGAAGGTCTATTATCCGGTTCTCAAGGAGATCCTGGAGCAGGGACTGTCCGGGAAGGAGCTGGAGAAGGAGCTGGTCAGACGGAAGGACGAACTTTCGCCGAAGCACATCATCATGCCGGACATCATTGCTTCCATCAGCTATATTCTGAACCTGAATTACGGAATCGGAAATGTGGATGACATTGACCATCTGGGCAACCGTCGTCTGAGAACGGTGGGAGAGCTGCTGCAGAATCAGTTCCGCATCGGTCTTGCCAGAATGGAGCGCGTGGTGAAGGAGCGCATGACCATTCAGGATATGGAGGTGTCAACGCCTCAGGCGCTGATGAACATCCGCCCGGTAACGGCAGCGATCAAGGAGTTCTTCGGAAGTTCCCAGCTGTCGCAGTTCATGGATCAGAACAATCCGCTGGCAGAACTGACCCACAAAAGAAGGCTTTCCGCGCTGGGACCCGGAGGTCTGTCCAGAGAGAGGGCAGGGTTCGAGGTCAGAGATATTCACCAGTCTCATTACGGCAGAATGTGCCCGATTGAGACGCCGGAAGGTCCGAACATTGGTCTGATCGGCTCACTCACAACGTATGGCATCATCAACGAGTACGGATTCATCGAGACGCCGTATCGTATTGTAGATAAAGAAAAAGGAATCGTAACTGACGAGATCCGCTATTTCGCGGCAGACGAGGAGGAACTTCTGATCATTGCGCAGGCCAACGAGCCGCTGGATGAGGAAGGTCACTTTGTCAACGAAAAGGTCGCGGCCAGGGGCATCGGCGGAGAAATTGCCATGTTCCCGCGGGAAGAGGCGGATCTGATGGACGTCTCTCCGAAGCAGGTTGTTTCCGTCGCCACGGCGATGATCCCGTTCCTGGAGAACGACGACGCGAACCGTGCGCTGATGGGATCCAACATGCAGCGGCAGGCGGTACCACTCCTCGTGACAGAGGCGCCTATCGTCGGTACCGGTATTGAATACAAAGCGGCCAGAGACTCCGGCGTTGTTATCCTGGCGAAAAGCGCAGGAACCGTCGAGTTCGTCGATGCGGACCATATCCGCGTACGGCGGGACGACGACAATGGCCTGGATGAATACAAGCTGCTGAAGTTCAAGAGATCCAACCAGGGAACCTGCATCAACCAGCGGCCTATCGTTTCCCACGGCGAGCATGTGGAAGAAGGCGAAGTCATAGCGGACGGTCCGTCCACCGATCTGGGCGAAATCGCCCTGGGCAAGAATCTACTGATCGGGTTCATGACCTGGGAAGGCTACAACTATGAGGACGCAATCATCCTGAACGAGAAACTGATCATGAATGATGTTCTGACGTCTCTTCACATCGTGGAATATGAGTCCGATGCCAGAGACACCAAACTGGGACCGGAGGAGATTACCCGCGATATTCCGAATGTCGGCGACGACGCGCTGAGAGACCTGGACGAAGAAGGGATTATCCGCGTCGGAGCGGAGGTAAGCTCCACTGATATTCTGGTCGGAAAGGTCACTCCGAAGGGAGAAAACGATCTGAGTGCAGAGGAACGCCTTCTGCGGGCGATTTTCGGCGAGAAGGCCAGAGAAGTGAGAGACACCTCTCTGCGAGTGCCTCACGGCGAACAGGGAATCGTCGTGGAGGTTCGTGTGTTCTCGAGAGAGAACGGCGATGAACTTCCGCCTGGTGTAACCAAACTGGTACGTTGCTATATTGCGACAAAGAGAAAGATCCAGGTCGGAGACAAGATGGCCGGACGCCACGGGAACAAGGGTGTTATCTCCCGGATTCTTCCGGAGGAGGATATGCCTTTCATGGAGAACGGACAGGCTCTGCAGGTCATGCTGAACCCTCTGGGCGTACCTTCCCGAATGAATGTCGGGCAGGTTTTGGAGGTTCACCTGGGACTGGCGGCCAAGAAAAAGGGCTGGTACATCTCCACACCTGTATTCGATGGCGCGACGGAAAAGGATATCCGGGAGCTCCTGGTGGACTGCGGATATTCTGAGACCGGAAAACTGATGCTCCGGGACGGACGTACCGGTGAATTCTTTGATAAACCTGTTACCGTCGGATACATGTACATGCTGAAGCTGCATCATCTGGTTGACGACAAGATCCACGCCAGAAGTACGGGACCGTACTCCCTCGTCACGCAGCAGCCTCTGGGCGGAAAGGCTCAGTTCGGCGGCCAGCGTTTTGGAGAGATGGAAGTCTGGGCGCTGGAGGCTTACGGCGCTGCGTACACGCTGCAGGAAATCCTGACGGTCAAGTCGGACGACATCGTCGGACGCGTCAAGACGTATGAAGCCATCGTCAAGGGCGAGAACATTCAGGAGCCGGGAATTCCGGAATCCTTCAAGGTGCTGATCAAGGAACTGCAGTCCCTGGCGCTGGATATCCGTGTGCTGTCGGAGGACGATCGGGAGATCGAGCTGAAGGAGATGTCGGATTACGAAGGAAACGATTCCATCGACGGAATTATGAATATGAAATCGGAGCTGGAAAGTGAGGACAAGCTGTTCGGAAGCGGATTCACGGAAGCTTCTTCTGATAATGAGAACGCTGCGCCGGAAATGCCTGCCGGCGATGACGAAATGTAGGAAAGGGGAGTAAGTCTGTGCCTGAGAACAAAAATAACAGCGGGAATTTTGAACTGAACAATTTTGAATCGCTGCAGATTAAGCTTGCTTCGACAGAAAAGATCCTGGAGTGGTCCTACGGCGAAGTCAAGAAGCCTGAGACGATCAATTACAGAACCCTGAAGCCGGAAACAGACGGACTCTTCTGCGAGCGGATCTTCGGACCGATGAAGGACTGGGAGTGCCACTGTGGTAAATACAAGCGCATCCGCTACAAAGGAATCATCTGCGACCGCTGCGGCGTTGAGGTCACAAAGGCCAAGGTCAGAAGAGAGAGAATGGGGCACATCAAGCTGGCGGCTCCTGTCTCTCACATCTGGTACTTCAAGGGAATTCCGTCCCGGATGGGACTGATTCTGGACGTTACGCCCAGGAATCTGGAGAGGGTTCTGTATTTTGCCTCCTACATCGTACTGGACGCAGGAGACGAGAAGGAAACCGGACTTGTCGAGAAACAGATCCTCTCTGAGCAGGAGTACAGAGAACTGAAGGATCAGCACGGAAACGGATTCCGCGCGGCGATGGGCGCCGAGGCGATCCGCGAACTCCTGGAGCGCATCGATCTGGACGAGCTCTCCGCGAAACTCCGTGAGCAGCTGAAAAATTCCACCGGACAAAAGAAGGTCCGCATCATCCGCCGCCTGGAGGTCGTGGAGGCATTGCGGCTTTCCGGAAACCGTCCGGAATGGATGATTCTGGAGGTTGTTCCGGTTATTCCGCCCGACCTGCGCCCGATGGTGCAGCTGGACGGCGGCCGTTTCGCCACCTCCGACCTGAACGATCTGTACCGTAGAGTCATCAACCGGAACAACCGTCTGAACCGCCTGCTTGAGCTGGGCGCTCCGGACATCATTGTAAGAAACGAGAAAAGAATGCTGCAGGAGGCGGTAGACTCTCTGATCGATAACGGCAGAAGAGGAAGACCTGTCACGGGACCCGGAGGAAGGGCTCTGAAATCCCTGTCCGACATGCTGAAGGGTAAGCAGGGCAGATTCCGTCAGAACCTGCTGGGCAAGCGTGTCGACTATTCCGGCCGTTCCGTAATCGTCGTCGGACCTGAGCTGAAATTCTATCAGTGCGGTCTGCCGAAGAAGATGGCGCTGGAGCTGTTCAAACCGTTCATCATGAAGGAACTGGTTGAGCAGGGTCACGCCCATAATATCAAGAATGCGAAGCGCATGGTCGAGAAGGTGAGACCGGAGGTCTGGGATGTGCTGGAAGGCGTGATCAAGGAGCATCCGGTTATGCTGAACCGTGCCCCGACGCTGCACAGACTGGGCATCCAGGCGTTCGAGCCGGTGTTGGTCGAGGGCAAGGCCATCAAGCTGCATCCGCTTGCCTGCACCGCTTTCAACGCTGACTTCGACGGAGACCAGATGGCGGTTCACGTACCGCTTTCCGTTGAGGCGCAGGCAGAGGCCAGATTCCTGATGCTGTCAGTGAACAACATCCTGGCGCCGAAGGACGGCTCGCCGATCACCACGCCGACGCAGGACATGATTCTGGGAGCGTACTACCTGACTTATCCGGGAACAGCGAAGAAGGTGGTCACTGTCGACGGCAAAGAAAAGGTTTCCTACACGATGGACGAATTCGGCGATCCGGAGATCGTCGAGGCGAATCGGAAGAATGGATTTGAGCGAATCCCTGAAAAGGGCGACGGCAAGGTATTCACAGATATCGACGAAATGCTGATGGCCTATCAGAACGGCAACGTGAAAATCCACGCGAAGGTCCGGGTCAGAATGTACCTGGAGGGTGACACCACCGGGAAACTGGTGGAATCCACCGTCGGCCGGTTCATCTACAATCAGGGAATTCCGCAGGACCTTGGTTTTGTTGACCGCAGCAAAGACAGATACGGCCTGGAAATCAACATGCTCTGCGGCAAGAAGAAGCTGGGCGATATCATCGACCGCTGCTTCAAGGTTCATGAGAACACCGGCACCGTGCTGATGCTTGACTACATCAAATCCATGGGATATAAATATTCCACTAAAGCGGCCGTCACCATCGGAATCGACGACATGGCCATTCCGGAAGGGAAATGGGAGGTCATCGATGCGGCTCAGGCTGAGGTGGACAAATATGAGAAGGCGTACCGCAGAGGTCTGATCTCCAACGACGAACGTGTGAACCGTCTGGTGGAGACCTGGAACAAAGCTACGGATGACATCGGAGACGCGCTGATGGATTCCCTGGAGCCGGACAACAACCTGAACATCATGGCAACTTCCGGAGCCAGAGGAAGTAAAAACCAGATCCGGCAGATCGGTGGAATGCGCGGACTGATGGGTACCGCGACCGGTAAGACCGTAGAAATTCCGATTAAGGCCAACTTCCGTGAGGGACTTTCCATTCTGGAATACTTCATTTCCTCCAACGGAGCCCGTAAGGGGCTGGCGGATACTGCGCTGCGTACCGCAGACTCCGGGTACCTGACCAGACGACTGGTCGACGTCTCCCACAACGTGATTGTGAGAGAAGAGGACTGCGGAACCACCGACGGCGTTGAAGTCTCCGCATTCGTGGACGGAAAGGAAGTTCTGGAGCGTCTGCAGGACAGAATTGAAGGACGGACAGCTGCCGAGGACATCGTGAATCCGGAGAACGAGAAGGAGATCATCGTTGCAGCCGGCGAGGAAATCAGCGATCAGCAGGCGAAGAAGATCGAGGCGTGCGGAATCGAATCCGTGAAGATCCGCTCGGTGATGACCTGCAAGAGCAAAACCGGCGTCTGCGCCAGATGCTACGGACGGAACCTGGCTACCGGCGAGAAAGTCAATCTGGGCGAATCCGTGGGAATCATCGCGGCACAGTCCATTGGTGAGCCGGGTACACAGCTGACCATGAGAACCTTCCATACCGGAGGCGTCGCAGGTTCCGACATCACTCAGGGTCTTCCGAGAGTCGAGGAGCTGTTTGAGGCCAGAAAACCGAAGGGTCTTGCAGAGATCTGCGAGGAGAACGGCACCGTACAGAAGGTCGAGAACAAGCCGAACGGCAAGATCGGCGTGACGATTCTGGGTGCGGAATCCGGGGAGTCGAAGGAATACGATGTCCCTTACAATGCCACCATCGTGGTCCGTCCCGGAGAGAAAATCGAAGCCGGAGAGAATATCACCAGAGGTCCGCTGAATCCTCACGATATTTTCCGGCTGAAAGGCGTCAAGGGCGTTTACGATTACCTGCTGATGGAGGTACAGAGAGTATACAGGAACCAGGGTGTAGATATTAACGACAAGCACGTTGAGATCATCGTCAGCCAGATGCTGTCCAAGTACAAGGTAGAGGATTCAGGCGATACCCACCTGCTGCCGGGCGGCATGTACAGCATTACCGAGCTTGAGGAAGCGAACGCGGAAGCGGAGGCTGCCGGAGGAGCGCCTGCGAATTACAAGCAGCTGCTTCTTGGTATTACAAAGGCGTCACTGGCGACGAACTCCTTCCTGTCCGCAGCGTCCTTCCAGGAGACCACGCGTGTTCTGACCGATGCGGCTATCAAGGGTAAGAGAGACCACCTGCAGGGACTGAAAGAGAACGTCATCATCGGTAAGCTGATCCCTGCCGGAACCGGTATGAAACGCTATAAAAATATCAAAGTCGATTACGGCGAGAATACGGAATACATGGAATCCTTTGACAGGAGACCGGAAAACGATGAGTTCGTCAGGTTTGATTCCAACCGGCCGGAGGCCCGCTACGACAGCTTCGCTGTGGCGGACGAATACGTCAGCGACGAGTTCCTGGCACCCTCGGAGGAAACTCCGGAGGAATCCGAAATTGTTGAGATGGACGACTGATGGAAAATTCGGTTGCAATCGGCGAGGTGTTATGATAAACTAATCGGTAGTTGCGGTCATTCTGACCCTGAAAAAGGTATCAGGGTCAGTTTGGCTGTGAATATAAAATATCAGAAGAAAGGAGAAACGAATGCCTACTATTAATCAGTTAGTACGTCAGGGCAGAACAAGTTCTGTCAAGAAGTCCGACGCACCGGCCCTGGGCAAGGGAATGAATTCTCTGAAGCGCACCGCTACGGACAACAATTCCCCTCAGAAAAGAGGCGTCTGCACTTCCGTCAAGACAGTTACCCCTAAGAAGCCGAATTCCGCTCTTAGAAAGGTTGCCAGAGTACGTCTGACCAACGGTATCGAAGTGACGGCATACATTCCGGGGATTGGCCACAATCTGCAGGAGCACAGTGTCGTTCTGATCAGAGGCGGAAGAGTCAAAGACCTCCCGGGCGTCAGATACCACATCGTCAGAGGAACACTCGATACAGCCGGAGTAGCTGAAAGAGGACAGGCTCGTTCCAAGTACGGAACCAAGAGACCTAAGAAAAAGTAAACCGGACTGAACTCAGGAAAATGGGAACTTTAGTGTGCGCTTAAAGTCCTGCCGTATATTTCGACGGGACTGCATGTACTGCAGAATAGTTTGTATTCGTGTACCATATAAGAGCACCGCGGCATCCGAAGGAGTGATGTCGAGTACCCCCGGACAGACTGGGCGGTCACATTAATTGCCGGGCCGCGCAGAGTAACCCGCGGTTTGCGGGCGAAGACAGTCGCGCAATTAGAAAATTCACAGGCAAGGAGGGAAGAGAAGTGCCAAGAAAAGGTAAGACACCAAAAAGAGAAGTACTTCCGGATCCAGTATACGGCAGCGTTACGGTCTCCAAGCTGATCAACAGCATCATGCTCGACGGAAAGAAGGGCGTTGCCCAGAAGATCGTCTATGACGCATTCGATACGATCAGAGAAAAGACCGGCGAGGAGCCGCTGGAAGTATTTGAGAAGGCAATGAATAACATCATGCCGGTATTAGAAGTTAAAGCGAGAAGAATCGGTGGTGCGAACTACCAGGTTCCGATCGAAGTAAGACCTGAAAGAAGACAGACTCTCGGTTTGAGATGGCTGACCAAGTACACCAGACTCAGAGGTGAGAGAACCATGTCTGACCGTCTTGCGAAAGAGCTGATGGACGCGGCGAACAACACCGGCGCATCCGTCAAGAAGAAGGAAGATACCCACAAGATGGCAGAGGCCAACAAGGCTTTTGCGCACTTCAGATGGTAATGGAACGGAGGAACAATGGCAGGTAGAGAATTTCCGCTTGAAAAAACAAGAAACATCGGAATCATGGCTCATATCGATGCGGGCAAGACAACTACCACAGAACGTATCCTTTTCTACACCGGGAAAACCCACAAGATCGGTGAGACTCATGACGGAGCCTCCCAGATGGACTGGATGGAGCAGGAGCAGGAGCGCGGTATCACCATCACGTCTGCTGCGACGACCGCCCAGTGGAAGGGCAACCGTATCAATATCATTGATACGCCGGGACACGTAGATTTTACCGTTGAAGTTGAGAGATCACTCCGCGTGCTGGACGGCGCTGTTACCGTTCTCTGCGCGAAGGGCGGCGTAGAGCCGCAGTCGGAAACTGTCTGGAGACAGGCAGAGGGATATGGCGTTCCCAGGATGATATTCGTGAACAAAATGGACATCATGGGAGCAGACTTCTTCCGCGTCGTTGACATGGTGAAGGACAGGCTGAAGGCGAATGCTGTGCCTGTTCAGCTGCCGATCGGAAAGGAAGAGACCTTTAAGGGGATCATCGACCTGATTACGATGAAGGCAGAAATTTATGAGGACCAGCTGGGAACCCAGATCGACGAAGAGGCGATTCCGGATGATATGCTGGAACTCGCCCAGGAGTGGAGAGATAAGATGCTGGAAGCTGTCGCGGAATGCGACGAGGATCTTATGATGAAGTTCCTGGAGGGTGAAGAACTGACAGAGCAGGAGATCAAGGCGACGATCCGTAAGCAGACGATCGCGAATGAGATGGTGCCTGTGATGTGCGGTTCCGCATATAAGAACAAAGGCGTCCAGATGCTGCTGGACGGCATCGTCGATTATATGCCGGCGCCGATCGACATCCCGCCGATTAAGGGAGTGGATCCGGATACCGGAGAAGAGGTCGACAGACCTTCCGACGACAAAGCGCCGTTTTCTGCACTGGCGTTCAAGATCATGACCGACCCGTATGTCGGTAAGCTGGCGTTCTTCCGGGTTTATTCCGGAACGATGGATTCCGGCTCCTACGTCTACAATTCCACGAAGGGACAGAAGGAGAGAGTCGGACGTATCCTGCAGATGCACGCCAACAAGAGACAGGAAATCTCCAGAGTGTACTCCGGCGACATCGCCGCGGCGGTGGGACTGAAGAACACCACGACGGGAGATACTTTGTGCGATGAGGATCACGAGGTAATCCTGGAGTCCATGGAATTCCCGGATCCTGTTATCGAGATCGCCATCGAGCCGAAGACCAAGGCCGGTCAGGAAAAGATGGGTGTTGCTCTGGCGAAGCTGGCGGAGGAGGATCCGACGTTCAAGACCTACACCAACGCAGATACTGGACAGACAATTATCGCCGGCATGGGCGAGCTCCATCTGGAGATCATCGTGGACCGGCTGCTCCGTGAGTTCAAGGTTGAGGCGAACGTGGGCAAACCGCAGGTATCGTACAAAGAAACTATTACGGCTACCGCAGATGTGGATCACAAATATGCGAAGCAGTCCGGAGGACATGGTCAGTACGGTCACGTCAAGATCAAGGTTTATCCGAGAGAGCCGGGTTCAGGATTTGAATTCGTCAACTCGATTGTCGGCGGTGCGATTCCGAAGGAATACATCGGACCTATCGAGGAAGGAATCAAGTCCGCGATGGAAGTCGGACCGGTTGCGGGATATCAGGTCGTCGATGTGGGCGTAGAACTGTATGACGGTTCTTACCACGAGGTTGACTCCTCCGAGATGGCGTTCAAGGTTGCTGCCTCCATGGCGTTCCGCGAAGCGGCGCAGAAGGCGAAGCCGGTTCTGCTGGAGCCTGTCTTCAAGGTAGAAGTCACGGTACCGGAGGAATATATGGGAGATGTCATCGGCGACATTTCCGGAAGACGGGGACGTATCGAGGGATCCGATATGAACAACGGAGCTGTTGCGGTCAGAGCAATGGTACCGCTTTCGGAGATGTTCGGATACGCTACCGATCTGAGATCGAGAACACAGGGCCGGGGCATTTATGTAATGCAGTTCGACCACTTCGAGAAGCTGCCTGACAGCCTGGTAGAGAAGGTCAGCAGCAAATAATAAAGGAGAATAACAATGGCAAAACAGAAATATGAGAGAACCAAGCCGCATATCAATATCGGCACCATCGGTCACGTAGACCACGGAAAAACTACTCTGACGGCTGCGATCACCAAGGTACTGCATCAGAGATACAGTCTGGGTGAGGACGTAGAGTTCGACCAGATTGACAAAGCACCGGAAGAGAAGGAAAGAGGAATCACCATCTCCTCCGCACACGTTGAATATGAGACCCCGAACAGACACTACGCGCACGTAGACTGCCCGGGACACGCGGACTACGTAAAGAACATGATCACCGGAGCTGCTCAGATGGACGGAGCGATCCTGGTCGTCGCTGCAACGGACGGACCGATGCCGCAGACCAGAGAGCACATCCTGCTGTCGAGACAGGTAGGCGTTCCTTACATCATCGTATTCCTGAACAAATGTGACATGGTCGACGATGAGGAGCTGCTGGATCTGGTAGAGATGGAAGTCAGAGAGCTGCTGAGCGAGTACGACTTCCCGGGCGACGACACGCCGATCATCAGAGGATCCGCGCTGAAAGCGCTGGAAGATCCTGCCGGAGAGTGGGGAGACAAGATCGTCGAGCTGATGGAAGCAGTAGACAGCTACATTCCTGAGCCGAAGAGAGACAACGACAAGCCGTTCCTGATGCCGGTAGAGGACGTATTCTCCATCACCGGACGCGGAACCGTAGCGACCGGAAGAGTCGAGAGAGGCGTGCTGAAGGTCGGAGACGAGGTGGAAATCGTCGGACTGTCTGATGAGAAGAGAAAGGTAGTCGTCACAGGCGTAGAGATGTTCCGTAAGATTCTGGACGAGGCAGAGACGGGCGACAACATCGGAGCGCTGCTGAGAGGCGTACAGAGAAACGAAATCGAAAGAGGACAGGTACTGGCTGCACCGGGAAGCATCCACCCGCACACACAGTTCAAAGGTCAGGTGTACGTACTGAAGAAGGAAGAAGGCGGACGTCATACGCCGTTCTTCAACGGATACAGACCGCAGTTCTACTTCAGAACAACGGACGTAACGGGCGACCTGAAGCTGCCGGAAGGAACCGAGATGTGCATGCCGGGAGATAACGTTGTGATGGAGATCAAGCTGATCACCCCGATCGCTATCGAGGAAGGTCTGAGATTCGCTATCAGAGAAGGCGGAAGAACCGTAGGCTCCGGCGTTGTAACCGAAATCATCGAGTAACAGATGGAACCCAGTCAAAAGACGCTCCAACGGGCGTCTTTTGTTGTATTAAACGGAGTGATAAGTGAAACGGCAACGAGATAGGAGATGTCGCCAATGAAGGAAGTCAAAAGGCCGAGAAGGCCGATGATATTTTATTATCTGCTGATCCTTTGCGTGATACTGGCGTTCAACATGTTTGCTCTGCCGGCCATGCAGCAGAGCCAGATCACCAAAGTAGACTATGGAACGTTCATGAAGATGACGGAAGACCGGGAGATTAAGCAGGTCCAGATTCAGAGCAGCAAGATCATTTTCACCGACAAAAACGGTAAATACTATTCCACCACACCCATGGAGGGGGATGCAGGACTGACTGAGCGCCTGTATAAGTCCGGAGCGAAATTCACCACCAATATCACGAACAGCGGAAGCGCATCGCTGCTGATTTCTCTGCTGGGATGGATTCTGCCGATTATCATCTTCCTCTGGCTGGGACAGGTTCTGTCCAAACGAATGATGGACAAGGCGGGAGGAGGTCAGGGCTCCATGATGTTTGGAATGGGCAAGAGCAACGCCAAGCTTTACGTCCAGTCCACCGAGGGCATTCACTTCGACGATGTGGCCGGAGAAGACGAGGCGAAGGAGAACCTGATGGAGATCGTGGAATATCTCCACAATCCAGAGAAGTATACTGCTGTGGGCGCATCTATGCCCAAGGGCGTTCTGCTGGTAGGGCCGCCGGGAACCGGAAAGACCATGCTGGCGAAGGCTGTGGCTGGCGAGGCGAACGTACCGTTCTTCAGCATCAGCGGATCTGAATTTGTCGAGATGTTCGTGGGAATGGGTGCATCCAAGGTAAGAGATCTGTTCAAACAGGCCAAGGAGAAGGCGCCCTGCATCGTGTTCATCGATGAAATCGACGCGATCGGAAAGAAGAGAGAAAACCAGCTGGCCTCCAACGATGAACGGGAGCAGACGCTGAACCAGCTGCTGACGGAAATGGACGGATTTGAGAGCAACAACGGCGTCATTATTCTGGCTGCGACTAACCGTCCGGAATCTCTGGACGCCGCGCTTCTGCGGCCGGGCAGATTCGACCGCCGGGTGCCTGTAGAACTGCCGGATCTGGCGGGAAGAGAAGCGATTCTGAAGGTTCACGGAAAGAAAGTCCGCCTGGCGGAGGACGTGGACTTTCATACTGTTGCCAGAATGGCCTCCGGAGCTTCCGGCGCGGAGCTGGCCAATATCATCAACGAGGCGGCGCTGCGGGCTGTCCGGGACAACCGGACTACAGTCTGCGAGGCTGATCTGGAGGAGAGCATTGAGGTCGTCATCGCCGGATACCAGAAGAAGAACGCGATTCTCTCCGACGATGAAAAGCGGACTGTCGCATATCACGAAATCGGGCACGCACTGCTGGCAGCGCTTCAGACTGATTCCGCACCGGTGCAGAAGATCACCATTATTCCCAGAACATCGGGAGCGCTTGGCTATACGATGCAGGTGGACGAGGGAGATAAATATCTTCTGTCCAAGGAAGAACTGGAGAACAAAATCGCCACATTCACTGCAGGACGCGCCGCAGAGGAGGTCAGGTTCGGACGCATCACCACAGGGGCGTCTAACGATATTGAACAGGCTACACGCCTGGCGCGCGCCATGATCACCCGATACGGCATGAGCGACGAATTCGGCATGGTCGCGATGGAGACGGTGAATAACCAGTATCTCGGCGGGGATACGTCGCTGACCTGCTCTGCCGCGACTCAGGAGGAGATCGACAAGCGCGTCGTGGAAGTGATCCGGGAGCAGCATCAGAAGGCTCTGAAGATGCTCCGAGACAACAAAGACAAGCTGGATGAGCTGGCCGAATTCCTCTATGAGAAGGAAACGATCACAGGAGAGGAATTCATGGAGATTCTTCACAGGGACAGCATATCGGGAAAGAGCAACACAGAGTCTCCGGAGCCGCCGCAGGAATGACGGTGCAAACGGCGCGGGAGCGAATGATATCAGGAACAGTATATGAAACATATATTCATCATCAACCCGGCCGCGGGGCAGGGAAAGGAACTGGAAACGCTGCGGCAGGAAATACTGAGAGAAACCAGGCTGCGTCTGATAGAGGCGGTGATCCACCGGACCAATGCGAGAGGTGACGCCGAGAGAACCGCCGCCCGCTATGCGGCGGAACTGAAGGGCGAGGAGGCTCGGTTTTACGCCTGCGGCGGCGACGGCACACTTAACGAGGTGATTAACGGTGCCGCGGGTTATCAGAACATTTCTGTCGGCATGATCCCCATCGGGACGGGGAACGATACCATCCGGAATTTTTCGCCGCCGGAAAAAGCATTCCGCAGCGTTGCGGCACAGCTGACGGGAACACCGCGGCAAATAGATCTGCTGCGGTGCAGAGGCCGGATTGACGGCATCAACGTTGATCGGTTCTGTGTCAATATGATCAACAACGGATTCGACTGCAATGTGGTGGCGAGAGCTGCGCAGTTGAAGGAGCGTCCGTTTCTGGCCGGCTCCGCGGCGTATATGTTGGCTGTGTTTGAAAAGTTTGTGCGCAGGGAAGGCATCCGCCTCACCGTATACGGTGATGGCGAAAAAATCATCGACGGCAGCATGCTCCTCTGCGCAGTATGCAACGGCTCCTACTGCGGAGGCGGGATTAAGTCTGCTCCCCAGGCAAGTCTCGTGGACGGCATGCTGGATCTGAACATCATCAATTATGTGAGCCGGCGGCAGTTCCTTCGTTTTTTTCCGGACTTCGCCCGGGGAAAGCATCTGGAGAGAAAGGATATCGGAGATCTTCTGATCACAAAGAAATGTCGCCGCGTTCGCCTGGTTCCGAAGGACAGTGAGAGTTTTCTGACCTGTGTGGACGGTGAGATTGCCGATACTTCGGGGCTGGAGGTTGAAATTTGCCCCAGCGCGCTGCGGCTGATTATCCCGGAGCATCGCGAATGATTATTCGGGAGCACCGCAGGTGACCGCGTTCGCACGTCCCGCAAAATTGAAATCTTGCGGGACGTGGCTTTTTTGTAGTATAATATATTATCTATGGGCAGAGACAGAGAAAACGTGCGGATGCGCAGCCTGCCCGGAGGTAACATGAGCAGTATAATACAGATCAGAAATCTTATATTTGAATATGAGAAGGAAGAGAACGGAGAGCCGGTCCGCGCCATCGACGGCGTTACCCTGGATATCGAAGAGGGAAGTTTTGTCGCTGTCATCGGCCGCAACGGATCCGGGAAATCCACGCTGGCCAAGAACCTGAACGGACTCTTTGTTCCCACGGAGGGAACGGTCCTTGTAGACGGATGGGATACCCGCGACGATGAGCATATATGGGAGGTTAGGCAGACCGCCGGCATGGTCTTTCAGAACCCGGACAATCAGCTGGTTTCCTCTATCGTAGAGGATGATGTGGCGTTTGGCCCGGAGAATCTCGGAGTGGAACCGTCCCTGATCCGGGAACGGGTGGACAGGGCTTTGTCGTCCGTGCGAATGGGCGAGTACCGGCACAAAGCACCCCATCAGCTTTCCGGCGGACAGAAGCAGAGAGTCGCCATCGCAGGCGTCATCGCTATGCGCCCGAAATGCATTATCTTTGATGAGCCCACTGCGATGCTGGATCCCCGGGGGCGGCGCGACATCATGAAGATCATACAGCAGCTGCATGAGGAAGGGATCACCGTGATCCTGATCACTCATTTCATGGACGAGGCGGTGAGAGCGGATCGAGTCATTATCATGGATAAAGGCAGTGTTCTCCTGGACGGAACTCCCGCTGAGGTGTTTTCCCGGCGGGAACGAATGCTTGAGGTCAGTCTGGACGTGCCAGTGGCGGTTGAAATCGCAGCAATGCTGCGCAGCAGAGGAATTGACGTTCCGGAGGATGTAATTACGCCGGAGGACATGGTGGAGTTTGTATGTCAATACAGGTAAGAAATCTTTCATACATATATAACGAAGGCCTGACCAGTGAGACCGTCGCTTTGGACAATATCAATTTTGATATCTATGACGGCGAGGTGGCAGGTATCATCGGACACACGGGAAGCGGCAAATCCACGCTGCTTCAGCAGCTGAACGGGCTGCTGAAACCCCGCGGAGGCACAATCATCGTCGGCGGAACGGACATTACCCGTCCGGGAATCTCCATGAGGGATGTGCGGCGGAGAGTCGGTCTGGTCTTTCAGTATCCTGAATATCAGCTATTTGAGGAAACCGTCGCTCTGGATGTGGCCTTCGGTCCCAAAAATCTGGGGCTTAGGGAGGACGAGGTCGATGAACGCGTCCATGATGCGCTGGAACTTGTTGGACTGGACTACGATGAAGTGGCGGGGCGATCGCCCTTTGAGCTTTCCGGCGGGCAGAAACGCCGTGTTGCCATCGCAGGCGTCATAGCCATGAAGCCGCAGGTGCTGATTCTGGACGAACCCACTGCAGGTCTTGATCCGGGCTCTCATGACGAGATTATGGCGATGATCCGCAAGGTACACGAATCACAGCAGAATATCATCCTCTTTGTTTCCCATAATATGGAGGATGTGGCCGCACTCTCAGATAAAGTGATGGTTATGGATCGTGGCAAGCTGATCACGGTGGGAACGCCGAAGGAGGTATTCCGTCAGAGGGACCGGCTTGCGGCGATCGCGCTGGACGTGCCGCCGGTGACAGAAATGATGTTTCAGCTGAAGGAGAGAGGAATCGACGTCGATACCGGCGCGCTGACGCTACGGGAGGCGGAGGAGTCGATTTATGATTATCTGAGAGGAAGCAAAGCGAAATGATCCGAGATATTACACTGGGTCAGTATTATCCGGCGCAGTCCTTTGTGCACCGGCTGGACCCCAGAGTGAAAATAACAGCGGCGGTTCTGTATATTATCGAGCTGTTTATCGTAAATGATTTCCCGGGATTTGCGGTCTGCGCAGGTGTGCTGGCGGCGGTCGTCGGGATCTCCAGAGTGCCGCCGGGGTTCATCATGAGGGGGCTCAAGCCGATTCTGATTATCCTGATTTTCACCTTCTGCCTGAATATTTTCATGATTGACGGCAGGGTGCTGTACCATATCGGTCCGCTGCGTGTGACGGATAACGGCCTGTATACGGCGGTGTTCATGAGTATTCGTCTGATTCTGCTGATCATCGGCACGTCGCTGCTGACTCTGACGACGACGCCCATAAGCCTGACGGATGGAATTGAACGTCTTCTGAGCCCGTTGAACAAAGTCGGGGTCGCCACGCATGAGATAGCCATGATGATGTCCATCGCTCTTCGGTTCATACCGACATTGATGGAGGAAACCGACAAAATTATTAAGGCACAGCAGGCTCGCGGCGCGGATTTTGAGAGCGGAAACATTTTCGCCCGGGCGAAATCGCTGATTCCGATCCTGGTTCCGCTCTTTGTCAGCGCTTTCCGGATTGCGCAGGATCTCGCGATGGCGATGGAGGCCCGATGTTACCGGGGCGGTGCGGGAAGAACAAGGATGAACGGAATGAAGATGGGGCGGGCGGACGCGCTGTGCCTGGCCGGTATGTTTTTGTTCCTGGGAGTTATCATAGGAATGCGCATTATGTTTTAGCGGAGGAAACAGATTGAGGCAGAGAAGGATAAAGGATCTCGACAGCAAAATCGAGGCCTTCCGACAGTATTGCATTGACAGCCCCGGCGAGTACAAAGGGCGGTGGAGAGAAGAGTTTGCGGGGAGCAGGCCTTTCGCCATAGAGATCGGATGCGGCAAGGGCCAGTTCATCACGAGAATGTCTGAGCGACACCCTGATTGGATGTTCCTGGGGTTTGAAGGACATAGAAGCGTGGCGCTTCACGCACTGGAGAAGGAGAGAGAAACGGGAAGTGAGAACGTCCGTTTTGTGCTGCAGTATATCCGTTCTCTGGACGAAATATTCGCGGACGGAGAGGTGGACTGGATATTCCTGAATTTCAGTGATCCGTGGCCTAAGGAACGCCACGCCAAGCGGAGGCTTACCTACGGTGAGAAACTGAAGGAATATGCCCGTGTTCTCAGCCCGGGAGGAATCCTGGAGTTCAAGACCGACAATGACGGGCTGTTCGAGTATTCGCTTGAGCAGGTACTGAAACAAGGTTGTTTCGTCGTGGAAGAGGTGACGAGAGATCTGCACGTCGCGAAGGCGCCTTCGGAGTATGTGACAACGGAGTATGAGGACAAATTCTCCGCCGCAGGCAAAAGCATCAACTTCATGCGCTTGAAGAAAGCCTGATAGGATGAATCGGATATGGCAGGGCAGAACTGTCGCTGAAAAGGCGTTTGAACGCTTGTAAACCAATGCGGATTGGAATATAATAGAACAGAATCAGTACAAGAAAACCATAGGCAGGGGGAAATTGCTATGTCAGATTTTATTATGGCCGCCGCGAACGGCAGAAACATTCCTAAGGAAGACGTGATCTTCGGCATCAGCCGCAGAGCCCGGGAGATGGCGGAGGATGTCGGTGAGGACAAAGTCATCAACGCGACTATCGGCGCGCTTCTGGATGATGAAGGAGAGTTTCTGGTGCTTTCTTCAGTGGATGATACGTTCATGGGACTGGAGCCGGTGGAATACGCCCAGTACGCGCCCATCGGGGGAACGCCCGAATTCCGGAAGGCGGCGATACGAGCGGCATTGAGGAGCTACGAGCCCAAAGGGCAGGTACGCGCGGTGGCAACGCCGGGAGGCACCGGATCGCTGCGGAACACTATCGCTAACTATTCCTGTCCGGGGGATCAGATTCTGACGACTGACTGGCACTGGTCTCCCTACAAAACCATTGCGGCTGAGCAGGGACGAAGCATTGCGACCTTCCGCCTTTTTAATGAGAATTACGGCTTTAACGCAGAGGATTTCCGCAAACGGGTCGGAGAGATGCTGGAGGAGCAGGACCGTCTAATCATCATTCTGAATACGCCGGCGCAGAACCCGACGGGATATTCGCTGACTGATGCGGACTGGCAGAAGGTGATCAGCATCCTGTCATCGCAGGCTCCGGAAAAGCGTATTGCACTGCTGGTGGACACTGCGTATATTGATTTTGCTGGGGATGAAGATGAATACAGAAGCTTCCTTCCGTATCTGGAGGAATTGCCTGCGAATGTCCTTCCAATTCTGGCCTTCAGCATGTCTAAGACATTTACTCTGTACGGACTGCGGTGTGGAGCAATGATCTGCCTCGCACCGAATGAGGAGATTGCGGACGAGTTCGTCCGTGTCTGCGAGTTTTCTTCCCGCGCGTCCTGGTCCAACAGCCCCAGAGTCGGCCAGAGCATTATCGCCAATATTTTCGCCGATAAGGATCTTCTGGATCGGGTCACAAAGGAAAGGAAGGAGATCCGCGACATGCTTCTGAAACGGGGCCGCGCCTTTGAAGAGGAAGCGGAAAGAGCAGGTCTGCCGATCCTTCCTTACGACGGCGGATTCTTCGCATCGATCCCCTGTGATGATCCGGCTTCAGCCAGCCGTGAACTGGAAGCGGAGGGTATCTTCCTGGTGCCGCTGGCCATGGGTCTGCGCGTCTCACTGGCGTCCATCTCAGAAGAGAAATGCCGCAGGATTCCAGCTAAAGTAGTTGAAGTTTTGAACAAAAGATAGTATAATATCGTTGGCCGGCTCCGCCGGCCGCATATGCGGGCGTAGTTTAGTGGTAAAATTCGAGCTTCCCAAGCTTGCGTTGAGGGTTCGATTCCCTTCGCCCGCTCCACGAAAAAAGACATCCCGAAAAGGATGTCTTTTTTTCGTGGAACAGAAAAAAAGGGAATCGAACCCGGAAGGGCGCGAGCGTGAAGCCTGTCAGTCCGGTGGACTGACGGGCAGCGAGCGGTGCAAGCCGACTGAAAGAGGAGGCGCAGGACGGCGGGTTGCGAGAGAAAGGCAATTGAAGACGCAACCCGTGTAATTCCGGCTCTGTTAAATATGTTGGGGTGGAGGATACTCTAAGTATTTCAGAGCCTCTTTATTTTTTGAAAAAATGACTGTTTTCACTGGCTCCTACCGAGCATCCCGCAAGATTTGTTTCCTGTAGAATTCATCTATTCTTTTCGATCGGTTTTCCGGACACTAAAACAATATTCAAGTGTAGCACCGTAGCTCAAGTGGTCTTTTGCTGTATTCAGTT
>NZ_VUMZ01000020.1 GCF_009695915.1 Hornefia butyriciproducens
TTCTGCAGTACCGGAAGGAACTGCGGAGCTTCGGGATGCCTGGCATCCGACGGATTCGCCGGTCAATGCTGACAGTTCTGCGGCAAACCGGTGGCAGATCGTGTCAGGAAATTACTTCGATGGCAGGCAGGGGAGCACTACTGAGAAAAGAAACAGCAGCGGAAGTGTTATCGTCAGAAAAAATGTGATTCCGACAGACACGGAAAATGTATTTCAGGTAGCTCTGAAAATCAGGGCCAAGGCCAGCTGGGCAGATGCACTGGACGGAACGCAGGCACGGGTTCAGAACGGAAACAGTGACCATTCATCGAAGGTGGATTATTTCAACGTCCGGCCGACCAGTACTCACAGTGTCAAAATATATGTGTATTATGTAAATGCGCCTGATAATACAAGTGAGAATGCGGTTGCCTCTGGAGTGCAGAGCGGACGGTATAAGGTGGTCTATCGGAAGGCTTATTATGTGAACCCCAGCATCAGCGGAAAAATGTTTCTCTATTTTCGCAATCCGCTGATTGGAATGGGTAATCACGGAGGACAGAAACAGAATATAACGTCTTCCTCCAGATTTTACATTCCCATCGGGACCACAATGGAAAGCTATGATCTCCTTTACCATGCGGCGGTCGCGAAAAACGTGACGGATGCGATGGGAAACGGAATGCAATATATTCCTGGAAGTGTGAAATATAAAACATCGATCCCGGGCGTTTCCGGAAAGACCGCTGTTTCGGCCGTCGGGAATACGCTGACCTGGAGTATTGACGATGATGGGACGATTCCGGTGGGAGAAGACTACAAACTGGTGAAGGATGTCGTTGACGGAAAAACCACTTATTACCGGGAATATGATCTGGTATATAAGGTGCATCTAGATGCGTCTGCGGCAGACTTTGTGGCAGGGAAAACTTACCTGACAAATCAGAATGCGACGCTTCGGTATACCTATGACCCGCGTCCGGAGAGGGAAGACAGTGATTATCAGGATTACGAGCGGGGAAATCTTTCGCTGGAATTTCCGCAGCCCACGGTGAAGGGAACTTTATATAATCTGAAACTGAGGAAGGTTGATCAGAAGACCGGGAAACCTCTGGCAGGCGCAACATTTACATTGAACGGGAGCTATGGCGTCAGCGAGGTGACGCCTGCAAAGTCAGATTACAGTTTGAATGGAGTTACAGATGAAAACGGATACCTGACCTTCGAGAACGTACCGTGGGGCCGCTATTCACTGAATGAGACAGAGGCTCCCTATGGATATAATAAAACCTATAGCGGGCAGAGCTGGAACTTGTGTTATACATCAAATTTCGGAATTCTGACGCCGCAAGACGATGAGTACTGGCTGAAGGACAGTCAGGTCGGAAATAATGGAGAGATCTCCAATAGCCCATGGGTGTCTGCCAAACTGACGATTCAGAAGACTATTGATAACGCGGAGGATATACGATCCGTGAAAGAAAGAGAAACCGCATTTGATATAGTGTTAAAGAATTATGATACATCACGGTTGGTTTTTCAGGACAGTGACGGCAATATCGTTACAAAGGACGAACTCAGAGAACAATTGAAAAACGGAGGAGTAAAAACCTATACAGTTCTCTTGAAAAATGGCAGTGGATCGTTTGATCTTCAGGAGGAGCTTGGAGCCTCAGAGGAGTTGTTTACGTACGCGCGGACAGAAAGTGAAGTATCCGCTGGAAGAGCCGGCGTTACGGCGGTTAACAATGGAGTGCATGTCCAGATTAATGAAGGGGACAACCTGAAACTGATTATACACAATCGCTACAGGACAAAAACGGTGAACATACACAAAACAGATGATACCGGCAGAGCAGAACTGACTGGTGCGAAATTTGCGCTTTATACAGGTAATCCGGAGGATGCCGGAGAAACTCAGGACACTGTTGAACATGGCGGAAAAACATATTATCTGATGCGTGAGGCGGAAACTGACGCAAAAGGAAAAATTGCGCTGAATGGTCTTCCGGCAGGGGACAGAACCTATCTCCTGGTAGAAACTGCGGCGCCAAAGGGATATCAGAAACTTGAGACACCCGTACCGTTTCGCATAAACGGAGACGATATTACGTTAGAATCAGCAGATGTGAACGTGAGCCTGGAAGGGTCGGTTTTTACGATACAGGACCAGCGTCTGTATAAATTGCCTAACGCAGGAGGACCGGGAATATATATATTGATGCTTCTGGGAGGAATGCTGACAGGACTGGCGATCAGCGCCTTGTACAAGAGAAGATATGGGATATAGGGAGAATGCCCGAGAAGGGAACGATAATTCTGTAAAAGAGAATCCGCTGACGGTGAAGTGATGAAAAGGCAATTATGAAGGCAGGAAATAAATTGGTAAAAAATGAAAAAAGAACGTTGCTGACGGTAATTAGTTCTGTAATCGTCAGCAGCTTATTGCTGATCTTGGGGTCGGCATTGCTATTTCCTGCATACGCAGCGAGTACCGGGCTGACCATGACTGTAAAGGCTGTAGGAACTTCACCGTACAGAGCGGGCAGCACTGTTGCACTTACGGTAACATTAAGGAATAATAGCAACAAAGAAGTAGATATAAGCAAATTTACGCTAACGCCTTCAGTGAGCAGATCCGATGTGCTGGCCTATGATTTGGAGTCCGTGAGGATTCCGGATAAAACAAAGGTTCCCAAATATGGTACCTATCAGCAAACCTTTCAGGCTGTTTTGTCTGAAGACGCCCCGTCGGCTGAGGATGTCGTATTTTCTGCGGTATTGAAGAATAGGAATAATGTACAGGATACCTCAGCCAATACAACCTTTTCAGTAGAAGCACTGGAAGGCATCTCCATTACATCGGCAGAGGATCTCGGATCCGTGTTTAACGGCGATCTCTACGTTTCCTTTCGGTATAAGAATTATGATTTCAGTGAAAAAACATATACCTGGCAGCTTGCGGTAAACGGTGAAACACTGAATTCGAATCAGATTAAGTGGATTGATGAGCCGCAGAGAACACTCGTCGCAAAGGAGTCTGAAACGATTCGAATGAAAATTCCGGTTAATGGATTGAAAGCGACATCGGATTCCTACGATGTGACATTGAAGATAACTGATGAAAACCTTTCCGAAGATGAATATACTCTTCACATAGAGAAGACTTCGCTGAATGATGTGATCGGAACGCTTCCGGACGGAGTGACCAGTCTGGATCAGCTGTATTACGGCAGCGTTGCCAATGATGCGGAAGCGCCGTTCCACTCCGCCGCTGAACTGAAAAGTCTACTGACAAACAGCAGCGCAGCATATGCGAAGAGCATCTGGAGTCAGTATCAATATGATTTATATGATCCGAATTTCAGTAAACGCGGCGGCTGCGGTGCGCTGGAGATTACAGAAGGAAGTCTGACAAAGCCGGATTACTCCGACAAATTACTTGCGTCCACAGGGCATACTTATCCAAAGGACGGTGAATCACCGTTTCATATCAATCCGACGGGTAAGATCGTTGCTGTTAAAGGAATGGATTTGAGAGACGGCAATCTGGTGGCTCCGGATGACGGAAATTCCTTCCGCGACCTGAAGAAGAATGCAGGACCCGATGACGGGGATGAAAACACAGAAAGAGAATATACTGTCAATTTAGAGGCTAAAGCAAAACTGAAGATGGTGAAGCCGGTTCTGATGGTTTTTCAGATTCAGACAAGCTGGCAGATGTTTGATCTTCTGCATGCAAACGATCGAGCGTCACTTGTCAACGGCCAGGCGGTTACGGCGGATCTGCTCTCCCTTTATGAGATGAAGAAGGGATTCCTCGATTTTATAAAGTGGGCAGAAAGCGAAGGTGAAGGGAATGTAATGATCAGTATCACGAATTTCCAGCACGGCGGAACTCACAGTATGATTCCGTCGCCGTATTTTACAAATATGTATTCAGAGATTTTGACCGGTCTGTATGGATGGGACAGTTTCGGAGACTGTGAGCATATTCACTACAGCAAGAAGGAACTGGAGAATGCGTGTAATGCGTTGGGTGATGCTTCCAATTTCACTAACTGGACTGATGCAGAGGGACATAAGATATACAACGAGGCGAACGCGGTTTCCATTATAATCGGAGGCGGCTGCGAAAGTGCGGATTTAAAAGACCATCAGTATTTGCTGAAAATCCCCGGTACACAGTATCCGAAAATAAAAGCACAGTTCGGAATCCGGACTAATGCGCCTACCGGGAACGGAGTGACGAACGATATGATTTCCTGGATGGATTACGAAAATCAGTCCGGAAAGTTTAACGGCGGATATTACAAAAGTATTGTTAACCGACAGGAATTCTTTGACACGCTGAAGGACATCTATGAGAAAAGTACGGAAACCGGGAATGCGAGAAATGTTGTGATTGAAGATACGATTACAAAGGAATTCCAGGTAGATCGTGACAGTGTCAGAGCGTATGTCGATGGAAAAGAGCTCTCGGACAGTGACGTGACATTCCGGTTCATCTCTAACGATGACGGAACTACGACGGTTCGCTGTATATATGACAAGGTGCCGAACGGCAAGAAAGTAAAGCTGTCGATTCCTGTTAAAGCACAGGGAAATTATCTGGGAAGCAATAATGTAAAGACGAACAGCGGCACTCCGACGCTGACATATCAGGGCATCTATGATTCGAGTAAAAACTATACCCAGAAGTTTAAAGATACGCCGATGGTAAATGTTCCGATTCGTTATCCGGTTTCTGATGGTGATGATACGACGGTCAGTGCCGGAAGCAAGGTTGATCTTTCAACACTGGCACAGAATAATATTACAAAAGGATTTGAAGAATGGCTGAAAAAATATGACCAGATGGAAGGAACGGTAACCTATCAGTGGATAGATGATAACGGGAATCCGGTAGGAAATCCTGCTGCGTCGTCCGTTACAGAACAGAATCGGAAGCCGCCGTCGGTTCCGTCGGTAGAAGTTGCGACTGATACCGGTCAGGTGGGTGAAACATTGAAATATCACCTGAAGATTACATTTACTCCCGCGGATGTGAAGAACGGCTCTGCAAATAAAAAAGGAGTAAGTGAATTATCCAAAAGCGGGCTGGTGGAGATTCATGTAACAGAGCCTCATCCGGCATATACGCTGCCTAACGCAGGAGGACCGGGGACATACCCGGCGATGCTTCTGGGAGGAATGCTGACAGGCATAGCCTTTTTTGCAGGACGCCGGAAAATGTCTGAGGCATAAAATCGTTATATATTTCATTATCTTATGGTAGTGATTTATATAAAATAATGTTACCGAAGGGTAACATTGAGTCCCTTTCTTAAGGCACTTTAATAGCACACAGCAAGAGTGCGCCGGAATCCCGGCGTACTTTTGCTGTGTATGGAAAAGTAAATTTGGCCGTAAAAGAAAAATGCAGACACTGATTTTCTATCGCCTTTTTGTTAATACAGCCATGTCCTGACCTGCCTTTTTGGGTGTACGTACAGTACAAATTGGGCTTTTTGCTCGGGATTTATTGACAGGAGAAGTTGTGGAGTCTAAAATGAAGAACTATAAGAGTGTGCTATAATTAAAGTAACCACAACGTATTTGACCACTGTAAAGGACCGGTATTTTACGTTGAATTAGGAGAGAGACAATGTTTGACATGAAGCAGAACCTGCGAAAAAAACGCTGGTCAAGACATCTTTTTTGGGTACTGTCACTTTCGCTTATCATTTCTATGATTCCTGCAGCTCCCGCTATGGCGGCGGACACCTCAACCTCCGGGGGCGCGACAGCAGCAGCGACACAGTCGGACGGGAGCGGAACCTCAGATTCCTCTGACAGCAGCGCGGTGCCGTCTGATACGGAAAAGGACAGCACGTCTGCATCTTCTGCATCTTCCGCATCTGATACAAATAAAACGCCTGCGGCTGCGCCGAGAAGGGCGCCGGCTGCAGCAAGAGTGACAGTGACATATAATGCGAACGAGGGAGGGAAATTTACCTCCGGATATAAAAACACCGTCTCTGCCACTGCCGGCAGCACCATCACCTTACCGACAGCAAAGGATGTTTCTCTGTCGGGGGCGCGTCTAGCCGGCTGGTCAACTGGACGGTGGGACAAAACCCCGGCCTATGAACCGGGGGCAGCTTATACGGTGCCTTCGTCGGACGTGAAACTGTATGCGATCTGGCAGAAAACATTTACTTTGGCACCGAATCTCAATCATATGTCAGGATATTATATGGTAGTTGATCCTGCCGGAACGGTGCAGTCGGAAGGCAAACTGGAAGGTCCGACACAGGTTACCGTAACAGTATCAGCAAATGCCAGGGAGTATTTTGTTAATGTATTTGTCAAGCCGGACGCAAATTATCTGATTACCCGTCTGGATACTGCAGATATGAACAACTTCATCTATCCGTTGAGAGCCAACTATCTGGGGCGCCCCGGCAGTTATCTGAAGGAAGAAGATGTCAAACGGATGCAGGACGAGGGCTATGTCGCCACCTTTGGCTGGGGCAGTGGATTTAATAAAGATGGAGACAAACTTTATGCAAATTCACAGGCATTCCAGCCTGTTCCGGAAGCGAAGATTACTCCGGACAAGACTCGGAACCTCAACGAGGGAGATGTGATCACGATGACGGTCACACTGAGAGCCGGCGATATTCTCAACCAGTATTCGGCGGCACTGAGCGGAACTCCTGTCGTCCACATCGGTACAGGCAGCGGCGACAGCGTTGTAGATCTGTCTTTGTCTAATGTGACCTCCTCCGGAAATGACACCTATACCGGCACAGTGCAGTACACCCTGACGGCGGATGACATCGCCAGGGATAAGCTGAGTGCACAGGTAGAGGCGACCTTCAATTACAGCTATAAATTCCCGTACAAAGGTGCGAACGGAACGGCGGCGACTCTCGATACGACGGCCACCATCGATTCGCAGAGTGAAACTGTTACTATCGACGGATACAGCACCCCTCATAAAGTGAGTTATTCCTACACCTATATCGGAGGCGTAACGCCACCGGATACTATCCCCACCTGTCCCGCGGACTCGGCAACCTATTCCAAGGGGAATAAGGTCAATATTGCTGAGTCGCCCGCAAAGGGCATCACTGTTCGCGATGATGCGAACGGCGGGGAATGGAAGTTCCTCGGCTGGTTCCTTTACGATAAGGAAACCAGCGGAACCGTCACCATGGGAGACGACAATCTGACCTTGGAGGGAAGATGGCAGTTCGTTGCGGATCCCGATTCCCTTACCTATGACGCGAACACCAACGGAGAAGCCTATGAGGGCGAGACGGAACCGTCGAAGGGCTTCGTCGGCAATCTGGTGGTCGTGGCGAAGAATGCCTTCAACCGAATCGGATATCGGTTCCTGCACTGGAATACGCAGGCGGACGGAAAGGGTACGCGTTATCTGGCTGATGTTGACCGTTACAAGCTGACGCCGGGAACGGATATTCTCTATGCCCAGTGGGAGAAGGCTCGGCACGTGACATATGCGTTGTTCTACAAAGGTGCGGACGGAATCGACACTTCCGCGTATCCGGCAGCGATTACGGCAGTTCCGCAGGATGCAAAAGACTACTACACGAATGATTCCGTCACGGTTTCCACAGATCCGGCGCAGCGCACAGTCGATGACCCGGACAATCACGGAACCTGGACGTTTGAAGGCTGGATGAATGGAACGCTGGCAGCCGGTGAGAAACTGACAATAGGAACCGACAATATTCAGCTGACCGGAACCTGGACATTTACGCCGTATGATAAACTGACCTATGACGGAAACGGCGCGGACAGCGGCTCAGTCGCCACAGCAGAAGCAGCTTCCGGAACAGATGTTACTGTTGTTGAAAACGGCTTTACCCGCAGCGGATATCGTTTCATCGGCTGGAACACCAAAGCCGGCGGGAACGGTGGAGAATATAAGCCGGGCGACAGCTACACTCTGAAGGACGGAACGGACGATGTCCTGTACGCCCAGTGGGAGAAGGCCCTCAGCGTAAGTTACAAGCTGACTTACAGCGGAGCGGACAAGCTGGACGCGGACAAATACCCGGCAGCAGTGAAGAAGGCACCGGAAGACACGAAGGAATACTACAAGGGCGACACGGTCACAGTATCCACAGATCCGGCAGACCGGACGATTGATGATCCGAACAATCACGGAACGTGGACCTTCGGTGGCTGGCAGACCGGTGGGAAAGATGCCGGAAAGACCGTCACCGTGGATGCGAAAGACATTACGCTGACCGGAACCTGGACATTTACGCCGTATGATAAGCTGACCTACGACGGAAACGGCGCGGACAGCGGCTCAGTCGCCACAGCAGAAGCAGCTTCCGGAACAGATGTTACTGTTGTTGAAAACGGCTTTACCCGCAGCGGATATCGTTTCATCGGCTGGAACACCAAAGCCGGCGGGAACGGTGGAGAATATAAGCCGGGCGACAGCTACACTCTGAAGGACGGAACGGACGATGTCCTGTACGCCCAGTGGGAGAAGGCCCTCAGCGTAAGTTACAAGCTGACTTACAGCGGAGCGGACAAGCTGGACGCGGACAAATACCCGGCAGCAGTGAAGAAGGCACCGGAAGACACGAAGGAATACTACAAGGGCGACACGGTCACAGTATCCACAGATCCGGCAGACCGGACGATTGATGATCCGAACAATCACGGAACGTGGACCTTCGGTGGCTGGCAGACCGGTGGGAAAGACGCCGGAAAGACCGTCACCGTGGATGCGGAAGACATTACGCTGACCGGAACCTGGACATTCACGCCGTATGATAAGCTGACCTATGACGGGAACGGCGCGGACAGCGGCAAGGTTGCCGGAG
>NZ_VUMZ01000021.1 GCF_009695915.1 Hornefia butyriciproducens
AAACCAACAGCTTCAGCAGAAAATCCCCTCGACGAAAGAAAAGCTGAAGGAGGCCCAGGAGCGGCAGCGGCTTGAAAATGAAAACCGGCAGCTCAAAGTGCAGGTGGAATACCTGGAAGAAGATTTGAGCCGGGCGCGCGGGTTTTCGGCGCGGCTCCAGGAAGGGATCGGGGCGGTGCTGGATTTCCTGGATCGGCACTTGCCAGAGCAGTTCCGGCCCCTGGTCGAAAAGGCGCGTGAGCTGCTACCTGTGCCAGAAGTGCAGCAGCCGGAAAGAGAGCAGGAACGGAGCCACACCTGGGGTGGTATGGAGCTGTAAAAGAAGCCTGTCAGGGGGCCTGGCAAGAGCCGCCCGGACAGGCTATAATAACAGTAAAAATAGGGAATAAAATATATTGATAATATATGCCCCCCTATGGGGGTACAGGGGATAGCAGGAAGTTAGCGTGTCGTAAAATAGGGAATAAAATATATTGATAATATATGCCCCCCTATGGCCTTTAGGCCAGGGAAAAAATAATAAAATATTCTCTCTCGGACAGGGAGAAAGTCGGAGGGGGTTATGGGGGTGAGCGGCGGGGTGTGGGAATGTGGTAAACCTGAAAGGTTTTCCATCATTTCCATGCCCCAGAGCGAGGGGGAAAAGGGGGAGGTGACTTTCTCTTTAAGGCCCCGAAGGGGCCGCTCTTTGGCTCCCCCTTTTCCCCCTGTGGGTTTGCAGAATGTACGAAAAGAGGTGTAAGGAATGGCGGATCAGCAAGCAGCACTGGAACGGCTGCGGGAACTTTATAGGGAAAAGAACGAGCATTTAGGGAAGTTTTTGGAGCCGGTGGAGCCGTATGAGTTTTATCGTGAGATCTTCCCGAAAGGATCTTTCGAGAGGAAGGGTCATTTTGAGGACAGGAAGGGAAACGGGATCGCGGTGACGGTGCCGAAAGGTGAGGTTGACAAGGCTACTGGTATTGCCCTGCAGATTGAGGGGGACGGTAAAGCGAAACGCTGTACCATTACTGACGAGCTGGACGAGCTGCGGGAGCTGCAAGACACCGATTTCACGATTATGTCCCCTATCTCCTATTTTGGACGGCGGCGGTGCGGCAAAAATGCCCGGTATCTCTATGCCCTGGTCTTTGACCTGGACGGGGTGGGTATGCCACAGCTTCGGGACACGCTGCACCAGATGAACAAGGATATTCTGCCCCAGGCAACCTTTGTTGTAAACAGCGGGACGGGGCTTCACCTGTATTATGTGCTGAAAGAGCCGGTGCCTATGTACCCGCACAACCAAAAATGCTTGAAAGAGCTGAAATATGCCCTTACCCGGCAGATTTGGAATAAGTTTACCTCCACCATCAAGGAGCCGCAAATGCAGGGGATTTTGCAGGGTTTTCGGGTGGTCGGCTCCGGCTCGAAGTTGGGGCGTGAGTACCCTGTGAGGGCGTTCCGGCTCGGCGGGCCGGTGGAGCTGGCGCGGCTGCTTGATTATATCCCGGACAGTAACGGGGAGCAGCAGCGGCTTGAGGGGCTTATGAGAAAGAGCCGCCTGTCGCTGGCCGAGGCGAAGGAGAAGTATCCGGATTGGTATGAGCGGCGGATTGTCAAGAAGGAGCGGCGGGGCCGCTGGACAGTCAAGCGTGACCTTTACGACTGGTGGCTGCACCGGATCGCCGATGAAATCCGGGTGGGACATCGTTTCTATGGCATTATGACGCTGGCGATTTATGCGAAAAAATGCGGGATAGACGAGGACGAGCTGCGTCGGGACGCTTTCGCACTGCTCCGGCCCTACGATGATATGAGTGTGGAGGATATAAACCGCTTTACAAAAGATGATGTGGTGTGCGCCCTGGAGATGTTCAACGAGGACTATGTGACATTCCCCAGGGACGATATAGCGAAGCTCTCCGGCCTGACTATGCCTGTCAATAAGCGTAATTTTCAAAAACAAGCAGATCATCTTGAAATTGCAAGAGCCATTCGGGATATTAAAGCGAAACAGCAAGGGAAAAAGGATTGGAGGGAAGGAAATGGGCGGCCTAAAGACAGCGGGACGGCCCAGGCGCGGGTTTATGAATGGCGGCAGCAGCACCCGGAGGGGCGCAAGGCTGACTGTCACCGGGAAACTGGCCTTGATCCGAAAACCGTCCGTAAGTGGTGGGATTGCCCGCCGCCAGCGGTACGCTTTGAAAATGGGCATGTAACGGTGCGGGTGTCCCCTTCCCAGGAGTTGAGCGATTGGCTCCTGGACGCGCTGCACGATGGGGGCCAGGAATAAGGCCCAGAAAGGCCCCTGTTACGCTTTAGAAGCCGTTTTCAGCCCTCCGAGGGTAAATATACCGGCCCCCTCGCTACCGCGCCCGAAAAGCCGCATAAATCAAGGCTTTTTGCCCCCTAAATGCGTACATACCAGGGTGGAAGTTTAAGGGCCAGTGCTTGGGTAAACGACCAGGAATGCATATTGACATTGTGAATAAAAAATGATACAATGTATATAATAAGAGCGAAAGGAGTTGCTATCTATGGCGAATACAAATATTAACATCCGTATGGACGCAGATTTGAAGCGGCAGTTTGAGGCGTTCTGTGCTGATATGGGAATGACGATGACAACGGCGTTCAATGTTTTTGCTCGTAAGGCGGTGAGAGAGTATAGAATACCCTTTGAAATCAGCGGCGATGTGCCGAACGCAGAAACCGTCGAAGCAATCCAGGAAGTAAAGAGAATGAAGGCCGATCCGAGCCTCGGCAAGACCTATTCCAATGTCGATCAGATGATGGAGGAGCTGCTTGCCGATGTATAACATAAGACCAACCACAAAGTTTCAGAAGGATTTGAAGCGTGTGAAAAAGCGCGGCTTTGATATTTCTTTGCTGACCGATATTATTAAAAAGCTGGCTGCGGGGGAGCCGTTGCCGGAGAAGAACAGGGATCACCAGCTTTCCGGGGACTATGCGGGGTGTCGTGAGTGCCACATTACGCCGGATTGGTTGCTGATCTACGAAGTGGACGGGGACGAGCTGATTTTATATCTTACCCGGACGGGATCGCATAGCGACTTATTTTAGGGGAAGGAGGAAAGGTCTATGAGCTGGGATAAAGAGAGGATCGCGCAGATACAGCTTCCCGATCCGGCAGACGATGATCCGCACCCTCGTCTGCTCCTGGAAGGGCGCGGCATACACGCAGGAGAGGGATTTACAGCTTTGTTTCCAGATGGCTGGCACGAGATTACCCTTGAAGTAGCCTGGGAGCCGACAGGCCCTGCTTGCTGGTACATATCTACGCCTGGGTTTAAGGGTGTGTGTCCTGTGGGCCTGTTCGTGAAAGTATGAAAACGATCCGGCAGATAGCCGACGAGATAGGGGTATCAAAGACAGCGGTAAGTAAACAAATCGAAAACCTGGGTTTGCGATCAAGTTTGCGAAAAAACGGAAACCAGTTTGCGATTGATGAACACCAGGAAGCTTTGATAAAACAGGCTTTTTTTGAAAAAACGCAAACTGAAATCGAAAACCAATCGCAAACTAAAACGCAAACCGAAAACCGTGAAGTTGGCGATTTGGTTTGCGTTTTACAGGCCACCATCGACACACTGCAAGGGCAGCTTGAAGTGAAAGACCGGCAGATCGAGCAGCAGGCTCAGACCATTACTCGGCTCACTGATGCGCTGGCCGCTGCCCAGCAGACGGCGGCAGCGGCCCAGGCTCTTCACGCGGGGACGATCCAGCAGCAGCTTCTTACCGGGGAGGCCGGAGCGGATCAGCAGGACCAGGCGCCGGAGCAAAAACGGGGCTGGTTTAGCAAGTTGTTTCGAGGTTAAGAGAACTTGACAAATCGGAATTTGATGAGGTGTAATTATGGTAAGAATTGCAACAGTAAATGATGCAGAGCAATTAAACATCTTAAATGATGAATTTAATGGTGAGAGCGAAACAAGCATAGACAATATTAGAAATTCCCTTATGAATAATAAACAGGAAGTTGTTATCGTTGCTGATGAAGATGATATGTTAGTTGGATTTGTTTGTGTTCAGCTTAAAAAATCGTTCTGCTATGATGAATATATGCCTGAAATTACAGAAGTGTATGTTAAACCAGCATACAGAAAAAGAGGCTTAGCGAGTGAGATGATTACTTTTGCAGAGGCTTATTGTAGTAAGAATTATCCACTTCACCAATATGAACTTCTAACAGGACAAGAAAATCTTGTTGCACAAACTGTATATAATAAACTTGGATATGTAGATGATAATGAACTTCATTTATCAAAACGAGTTAAGAGATAGTCAAATCCTAATTTGAGGAGATGTTCTTATGTATGGATTACTTATATTGAATTTCGTAATACCGTTCGTGATGATTTTTGTGGGATATATCTTAAAGAAGCACCCTGTAAAAGATATGAACTCTGGCAACGGGTACAACACACCTTCCTCACGAAAGTCACAAGAGCATTGGGATTATGCACAAAGCATAGCGCCTAATATTTTTATTGGTATTGGCAAAACATTAGGTTTGGTAGAAATCGTTTTGTGTATATCCTTACTTTTTCTTAATATTTCCGCACAGTCTACCGTATTTGCAGGAGTAGCCGTTGGAATTATATTTCTGTTTTTTGGGTTTTACAAAACTGAAACAGGAATAAAAAACAAATTTTTGGATGATAAATTCTAACTTAGTATAAAAGCAGCAGCGAGCTACCGACTCTTGTAGCCCCCGGCAGGGCGCAAAGGCACTTTCATACTGCCAGCCCCAAAGGGGCGGTGGTGTGAAAGTGCCTTTGCGTTACTTTCTCACAAGAAAGTAACAAAGAGGTTGTGGCCTGCGGCCAGTTATGGTAAAATAGGAATAGTAGGATATGGGCTTTTTGCAGGAAAGGGACGGGTGATTTTATAGGTACAACCATTTCGGGAATGACGGGCCGGGGAAGTATCCGGCACAACAACAGGAGCTTTTCAGCGGCGAATGTAGACCGGAGCAGGTCGGAGCAGAATGTCACCTTTTGCAACGAGGATTTGAAAAAGGTGTACCACGAACTTTTCGATGAAGCCCTGGCTGCCTACAATGCCAAAAAGAAAAAGACCAGGGACAAGATACCAGACTACTATGAGCATATCCGGCAGAGCAAGCAGGAAAAGCTATTTCACGAGGCTATCTTCCAGATCGGCAACTTGACAGACTGCGGGTGCGGCTCCCCTGGAGGGGAACGGGCGGCGGCAGCTCTCAAAGAGTTTGCAGAGTCCTTCCAGGAGCGCAACCCTCATCTGCGGGTGTTTAATATGGTGCTGCACATGGACGAGGCCACGCCCCACCTCCATGTGGACTTCGTGCCGGTGGCAACGGAGCAGAGCCGGGGCCTTTCGACGCGGGTATCAATGAAACAAGCGTTAAAGCAGCAGGGATTTGAAGGGCTGGGCCGGAAGCAGACGGAATGGAAAGCCTGGATGGAACGGGAGAAAGAATCCCTAACGGAAATCGCCCAGGCGCACGAGTTTGAGATTATCAGCTTGGGCGGTGGTCGGCCTCATATGGAGCTGCCAGAGTACAGAGCAGCGGCCCAGCGGCTTGAAGCTATCCAGGAACAGGTGACAGCGGCAGAGCAGGAGATCGCGGCCCTGGAAAAGCAGAGAAAGGCCCTGCAAGGGAATGTGAAGCTGCTGAAAGCGGTGGAGAAGGTCAAGCCCGATTTGGACGCAATACAGCCGGAAAAGACGCTGACAGGGGCCGTCAAGGGCGTGACGGTGGAGCAGGTGAAGGAGCTGAAGGCGGCGGTGATCCGGGGCGCGGCGGCAGAGCAGAAGGTGCGGGAGCTGAAGGTAGAAAACCAACAGCTTCAGCAGAAAATCCCCTCGACGAAAGAAAAGCTGAAGGAGGCCCAGGAGCGGCAGCGGCTTGAAAATGAAAACCGGCAGCTCAAAGTGCAGGTGGAATACCTGGAAGAAGATTTG
>NZ_VUMZ01000022.1 GCF_009695915.1 Hornefia butyriciproducens
CTGAACCGGCAGCGTCCTACTTTCCCGGGCAGTCACCCGCCAAGTATCATCGGCGCTGAAGAGCTTAACTTCTGTGTTCGGGATGGGAACAGGTGTGACCTCCTCGCTATTGCCACCGGATTCAGTTCTTCTTCTGAGAGTCGGTACCCTCAAAACCGAACAATGGTCTATACTCTTTCACCACAAACCGGAATGCCTTCCGGCCAAGCTTTCGGTCTATTAGTATCGGTCAGCTCAATACGTTGCCGTACTTACACCTCCGACCTATCAACGTGGTAGTCTCCCACGGACCTTACCTTGCGGGGGAGATCTCTTCTCGTGGAGGGCTTCGCACTTAGATGCTTTCAGCGCTTATCCCGTCCCTGCGTAGCTACCCAGCTGTGCCCTTGGCAGAACAACTGGTGCACCAGAGGCAAGTCCGTCCCGGTCCTCTCGTACTAAGGACAGCCCCACTCAGATCTCCAACGCCCACAGCGGATAGGGACCGAACTGTCTCACGACGTTCTGAACCCAGCTCGCGTACCTCTTTAATGGGCGAACAGCCCAACCCTTGGGACCTACTCCAGCCCCAGGATGAGACGAGCCGACATCGAGGTGCCAAACACCCCCGTCGATGTGAACTCTTGGGGGGTATCAGCCTGTTATCCCCAGGGTAGCTTTTATCCGTTGAGCGATGGCCCTTCCACTCGGAACCACCGGATCACTAAGCCCGACTTTCGTCCCTGCTCGACCTGTTTGTCTCGCAGTCAAGCTCCCTTCTGCCTTTGCACTCTTCGCGCGATTTCCGTCCGCGCTGAGGGAACCTTTGGGCGCCTCCGTTACTCTTTAGGAGGCGACCGCCCCAGTCAAACTGCCCGCCTGCCACTGTCCCGGCGCCGGCTTACGACGCACGGTTAGAACCCCAACGCTGCAAGGGTGGTATCCCAACGATGACTCCTTAAATACTGGCGTACTTAATTCACAGTCTCCCACCTATCCTGTACATGCAGCGCCGAGGCTCAATATCAGGCTGCAGTGAAGCTCCATGGGGTCTTTCCGTCCTGCTGCGGGTAGCCGGCATCTTTACCGGCACTACAATTTCACCGAGTCCATTGTCGAGACAGCGCCCAGATCATTACGCCTTTCGTGCGGGTCGGAACTTACCCGACAAGGAATTTCGCTACCTTAGGACCGTTATAGTTACGGCCGCCGTTTACTGGGGCTTCAGTTCCGTGCTTCGATTGCTCTGACACTTTCCCTTAACCTTCCAGCACCGGGCAGGCGTCAGCCCCTATACTTCAGCTTTCGCTTTCGCAGAGACCTGTGTTTTTGGTAAACAGTTGCCTGGGCCTTTTCACTGCGACCACGTCTCCGTGGTACCCCTTCTCCCGAAGTTACGGGGTGATTTTGCCGAGTTCCTTGACAATGGTTCTCTCGCTCACCTTAGGATTCTCTCCTCATCTACCTGTGTCGGTTTGCGGTACGGGCACCTTGGGTCTCGCCAGCGGCTTTTCTTGACGGCGTGAAATCAACTGCTTCCGGCTCTCTTGCCTCCCCTTAACGCCTCAGTTCCACATGAACGGACTTCCCTGCTCATGCTCCCTCAACGCTTGGACGCGCTCGACCAGCGGCGCGCTCAGTCTATCCTTCCGTGTCCCCGCTTCACTCTGCGACCTTCGGTGGTACAGGAATCTCTGCCTGTTATCCATCGACTACGGCTTTCGCCCTCGCCTTAGGACCCGACTAACCCTGAGTGGACGAACCTTCCTCAGGAAACCTTGGATTTTCGGTGGACAGGATTCTCACCTGCCTTGCGCTACTCATGCCAACATTCTCTCTCGTGTACTGTCCACGGTCTCTTTCAATTCCGCTTCTGCCTGCACACGATGCTCCCCTACCATACTTCTCAGTATCCGCGGCTTCGGTATCAGGTTTCAGCCCCGTTCATCTTCGGCGCAGGGTCACTCGACTAGTGAGCTATTACGCACTCTTTGAATGAATGGCTGCTTCTGAGCCAACATCCTAGCTGTCTAAGCAACCCCACATCCTTTTCCACTTAACCTGAATTTCGGGACCTTAGCCGGCGGTCTGGGCTGTTTCCCTTTCGACCATGAAACTTATCTCACATGGTCTGACTCCCGTGTATGATGCTCTGGTATTCGGAGTTTGATAGTTTTCGGTAACCGGTGAAGGCCCCTAGAACATTCAGTGCTCTACCCCCAGGCATCTTTCCACGAGGCTAGCCCTAAAGCTATTTCGGGGAGAACCAGCTATCTCCGGGTTCGATTGGAATTTCACCGCTATCCACACGTCATCCCAACCTTTTTCAACAGATACGGGTTCGGTCCTCCATGTCCTTTTACGGACACTTCAACCTGCACATGGATAGGTCACCCGGTTTCGGGTCTACAGCATGCAACTGCGGCCGGTTAAGACTCGGTTTCCCTTCGGCTCCGGTGCTCCAGCACCTTAACCTCGCTGCACACCATAACTCGTTGGCCCGTTCTACAAAAAGTACGAGGTCACTTTCGCTCCCTCCGATTGTAGGCATATGGTTTCAGGTTCTCTTTCACTCCCCTCCCGGGGTTCTTTTCACCTTTCCCTCACGGTACTCTTCTCTATCGGTCACTGGGTAGTATTTAGGCTTGGAGGGTGGTCCCCCCTTCTTCAGACCGGGTTTCACGTGTCCGGCCCTACTCTGGATCCCATCCTGCAGCTCATCCTTTCGTCTACGGGAGTTTTACCCTCTTCGCTCTGACTTTCCAGTCATGTTCCACTAGGATGTTACTGTCTTCTGATGGTCCGAAACCCCGGGTGCAAGCACCCGGTTTGGCCTCTTTCCCGTTCGCTCGCCGCTACTTGGGAAATCGCGTTTGCTTTCTCTTCCTGCGGGTACTTAGATGTTTCAGTTCCCCGCGTTTCCTTATGTCATACTACTTTACTCATATGACTATGCCTGAGCATTACCCCAGGCGGGTTCCCCCATTCGGATATCTGCGGATCATCGGATATGTGCTCCTCCCCGCAGCTTTTCGCAGCTTGTCACGTCCTTCTTCGGCTCCCAGTGCCAAGGCATCCGCCTTATGCCCTTCTTTGCTTGGCCTTTTCCTGTATCCGCGCTTCTCGCGCTTCATACGGTTCTCCTTGGCTGCCATACATGGCGCTCATGTATGGGCTTTCTTTGTCAAAAAACTTTTCCTGTTTTTCGCTTTCTTGGCTTCTCGGTTGAAATCGTAGATTCTTACCCTATTTGCTTAGCTTCTTCGCTAATACCTATACGATATTTCCTCTCGATCTCTTTCTGTGATGCATTGTTTGCATTTTCCATTGTTCGATTTTCAAGGTACTTC
>NZ_VUMZ01000023.1 GCF_009695915.1 Hornefia butyriciproducens
TGAATATTCCGGTGCGCTGAAAGCGCAAATCCGGTGAACTGGAAATCACCAGTCCGGCCGGTGGAAATCATAAATACGTGTATTCCGGTTCAACGGCACCGCCGTTCCGGCGGTGGAAACCACCATTCCGGAACGGGGAAACCGCTGCCTGTTTACTCGCTTAGTTCAGGATCCAATCCATATACCTCTCTCATGGAGCGGTAGTTGGTGGGATCCAAAGGTACGATATTGATCTTGTAGGCATCATGTTTGATACGATCCAGGATAGCCTCAGCCAGAGGGCTGTCATCGCCTCCCAGCTGATCGTACCAGCCATCCGGTTCATACTGCGAACAGAAGATGGTGGATGATTTCTTCCGCCTTCTGTGGAGCAGTTCCAGAATGTCGTGCTGCTCAGCCTCAGTCGGCTTCAGCAGCAGCCATTCATCCAGAATCAGTACGACCGGATTGGCGTATTTGGCAAGGACTTTCTTGTACGTTCCATCGGATCGTGCAAGTTCAAGTTCCAGGAGCATATCCGGAAGGCGAACATACTTCGTCCGGTAGCGTTGTTTGCAGGCTTCCATGCCAAAGGCGCAGGCCAGGTAGGTCTTTCCGCTGCCGGTCGCTCCGGTGATGAACAGATTCCGGTGCTCCGTAATATATTCACAGGTGGAGAGTCGCTCGATCAGTTTCCTGTTGAGTTTTCTCCCGGATGTATAGTTGATGTCGGCAATGAACGCCTCCGGCTGATCGAAACCGGCATTGCGTATGAGACGTTTGAGGCTGTTGGCCTTTCGGTTACTGTATTCGATATCGACCAGCATCCCGAAACGATCCTCAAAAGCGATATCCTTCATCTTCGGGTCATCCATCTGTGTGAGAAATGCATCAGACATGGATGTCAGGCGCATTTCGATCAATTTATCAATAGTGCTTTGGTTCGTCATGGTCAGTTACCTCCTGTAGTAGTCACCACCTCTGGTGATGGCATGAGAGTTACGGGATTTAGCAGATTCCGATTTAGGATCAACCTTTTCTGGTTTGTCCTTTCCGGCGACAAGAATGTTTTTCACAGACTTGTAGCTGGGGCTCGCAGTGTATGACAGTGCCTTGATACAGGCGGCTTCCAGTCGTTGGGGAGAGTATTTCTCTGCCAGCCTCAGAAGCCCCATACAGCTGCGATAGGATTGCTGCTCGATTCTCGTGGAGGCAAGGATCGCATTGACGACCTTGCACGTATTGCTTCCGATGCGTTCAGCCCATTTGCGGAAACGGTCGCCGTTCCATTCAAGATATTTCTGATGGTCCTCCGGCATATGTTCCGTGATGGTGCTGTACTGCCCCTTGCGTCCGTATCTGCGGCGATGAGAGGCGATTCGGTTATGGTTAAAGAATATTTCGACTACCTGATCAGTTATCCGTACGTCGACTTTGCGTTTGATGTACTCGTAAGGAACAGAGTATAGCATTCCGTCGACAGATATGTGATAATTGAACTGAACAGTGGCTGACTTCCATTCGGCCAGTTCATAACGGGTAGCCGGTAATTTAGCCATCAACGGCAGTTCTTCCGCCACGAAGATCTCATACCGGCTGCCCTCTTTTTTCTGGAAGGGCCGGTGAGAGAATTCTTCGAGCTTTTCACGGATAGCACGATTCAGTTCGGCCAGCGAGAAGAACTGTTCATTGCGGAGCGCTGCGGTGATCCATGTGGAGATGACCCCAACGGATCCCTCTGCGTTCGGTTTGTCCTTCGGAGCCCGCACGCGGGCAGGAAGGATCGCTGTGTTGTAATGCTCGGCCATTTCATGATAAACAGTGTTGAGTTCCTGCGTATACCAGTCGCCAGTGTGGAGCACTGCCGTTTTGGTATTGTCCGGAATCAGTATTCTGGTCACACCTCCGAAGTACTCATACATGTGTACATGAGCCGTGATCCAGGCGCGCTGCTTCTCATTGATAAAGGCTTCGACATACGGATACATGCTGTAGGTCATCACGCCTACGAACAACCATGCGGGGATCATTTCACCGGTATCCGGATCCGTGATGTAGGCAGGGTCACCGGCCCAGTCGACCTCGACCTGTTCGCCGGGTTTTCTGGGGATATGCATCGTTGCATGTCGTTTCTGCTCATCCTGCTGGATGTGATAGCAGAACTGGGAATACATGAGGGGTTCTTCGCCGGACATTCGGCATTCCTCCAGGTATTCCGTCCACAGGAGCTTTTTGTTGACTCCGTTGCGGAGCAGTTCCTTGTGGATGTAATCGAAGTCAGGCATCTTCTTAGGCGTCTGCTTCGACTGTTTGGGAAACATCATCTTCCCAAGCTCACTGTCAGTCAAGGACTCGTCTAATGGCCATGAGAGGTTTAACTCTTTCGCCCGACGTTGGACCTTGACGACGGTTTTCTGCGAAACATTGATGCTTTGCATAATGTTTCGCTGCGAGAGTCCTAAGGCTGTTAGCCGAAGGATTTCACGGTATTGGGTCATACTTTTGACCTCCTTAGAATAGATTTACACCAAAGGTGCATATCACTATTCTAAGAAAGGATATTGGTGATTTCCATCTCTGGAATGCTGATTTCCGTTTGACCGGAATGGTGATTTCCAATGGCCGGACAGGTGATGGATTTCACTCCGGAATACTCA
>NZ_VUMZ01000024.1 GCF_009695915.1 Hornefia butyriciproducens
AGACGCGCAGGGCGAGGCGACCTCGGGAAAACTGGTTCCGGGGAAATACTCCATCGTCGAGGTGACTGCGCCGACGGGCTATGAGCTTGACAGCACGCCTTATGAGGTGACCGTTACAGAAGATGAGGCGACGATCAAGACGATAACAAATAAAAAGGCTCTGACCTCCGTGTCCGGAACCAAGACCTGGAAAGATGAAAACAACCGGGACGGCGTGAGACCGAAGAGTGTGACCGTTAATCTGCTGGCAGACGGAAAGGAAGTCGCAGAGAAAACGATCTCTGAAGAGGACGGATGGAAGTACAGCTTCCGGAATCTGCCGAAATTCGACGACGGAAGAGAAATCGTCTACACTGTTACCGAGGATTCGGTTCCGGGATATCGCACAGAGATTGACGGCTATGATATCATCAACACACACGCCGCGGACAGAGCCAGTGCGACGGTGACAAAGCACTGGAACGACAAGAATGACAAATACGGGAAGCGTCCGAAGCAGATCCGCGTCCGCCTGATGGCAGACGGAGCCGATGCGGGACAGGAAGCCGTTCTGAATAAAGGAAATAAGTGGACAAAGACATGGAGCGATCTTCCGGCAGTGAAAGACGGAAAGAAGATCAGATACACTGTGAAAGAGATCGGCACGTCCGCCGGATATACCGTATCCGTAAACGATCGGAATCAGGGCAATGTGATTATCACAAACACCTGTCGGGTAAAACCGGGAGGCGGCGGCCCTGACACCGGAGATCGGACAAATCTGTGGGTATACCTTACAGCAGTTGCGGTTTCTGTTGCAGCGCTGCTCGGTATAAGTGTATATATGAGAAGGAAACGAAACTGAATCTGAAAAGAATGAAAGGGAACAGGGAAAGTATGACTATTTTCAAACGGAACCGTGCAAAGAACGTGAGAACAAAGGAATGGACAGCCGGAGCGGGACGGAGGCCGAAGCTTCTTGCCGTGATGGTTTTGTGCATCGCCGCTGTGATGTTGATTTCCGGATGCGGCAAGCCGCCGACACTGGGAACCACTGTGAAGGATTACGACGGATTCAAGTATCTGAGCGATGCGACGCTGAAGCCCGGGTCAGGCGACGAGGAAATTCAGGTATTCATCCCGAAAGGAAGCAGTGAGTACAGCTCGACGAATTACGTTTCCTCGACAGCAAAGGGGGTCAGTATCACGCTGAAGACCGTTAACTCTTCCCTCGTCGATAACGCGGGCGGTGCAAAGGAATATATCCAGAAGTACGGAACAATAAGCTCACCGAATCTGAGCGCTGCAGTCGATGAAATGAACAGCGTGAAGAAGACCAAGGATGAGAATTCAGCATATGCTACAGGATTTCAGGTTCTGAAGAAGTACGACAACAGTTATTACAGTGTTTGTATTACAGAATTTCTTTCCAAAATCGAGGTCGAAAAGAAGGAATACTATGTCTCCGGCGTTGTGAAGGTCAATTCCGACAGCACCGGTGACGATACCGGCGGACTGCTGGAGGAGATGAAATCCTACTACGGCATGAAGATGTACTGGGATAAGGAGAAGGCGAAGGAGGAAGCGGATAAATATACAAAGAATCCTCCGGAATACACCCGCCAGTACATTGGAGGATTTGTCGTTCAGATTCCGACCGGATGGGCGAAGGACAACGCTTATTCCAAATCCTCAGGAAGTGCGAATGTGGCGGTCTTCGGACCGAACGGAAAGGCGACCGAGGCAGATAATCTTATGGCCGCATACAGCATGATCTCAGGAGGAACAGGAGATTATTCCAGCTCCGACTTTGAGCGGCAGCTGAAGGCGTATCTGAACCGTGCGTACAACGGCGTTACCGTGAAGACAGCGGCCGTAGACAGCCCCATTGACGGAGGCAAAGCGTATAAGGTTAAGCTGACAAAGGGGAATGTATCTCTGAACGGATATCTGGTGTTTGGAAAGTACAGCATGATCATGGTGTACAACGCGGGAACGGGTCAGATGAGCAGCAAAACAAAAGAGCGTGTGGAAAATATGTTCAATACGCTGCAGGATTACAGTGCCGCGAAAAACTCTAAAAGCGGTTCGACAACAAAGACCGGCGGGATAATATCAGGCAATGACGCGACGTCAGAGCGGTGGACGTTATGAGACGCGACGGGGCCGAGTTGAATAAAATCCTC
>NZ_VUMZ01000025.1 GCF_009695915.1 Hornefia butyriciproducens
GTAAACAGGTGGTAATATATTAAATGTTCGCGGCACACGCGAGCACGGAAAGCCTTGAAAAATGAAGGATTTCCGGAAGGACCTAGAAAACCACATAGACAGGAAACGAAAGTCAAACAAGACAAAAAGAAAAAGGTTGAGAAACCTTGGATCATGTACCAAATGATCCCCAAGATTTCCTAAAACAGTAATACGGTAACAGAAACAACTGTAGAAACAGACGTTAGCGTCTGACCGGATTAAACGGAAGGAAAGAGATAGTAAGCCGGAAGGCTTAATATACAATTTTCATTAAGAGTTTGATCCTGGCTCAGGATGAACGCTGGCGGCGTGCTTAACACATGCAAGTCGAGCGAGAAATCGCAGAAGGAAGCTTCGGTAGAATTCTGTGATGGAAAGCGGCGGACGGGTGAGTAACGCGTGGGAAACCTGCCCTTGACAGGGGGACAGCCGAGGGAAACTTCGATTAATACCCCATAACGCAGAGAGACCGCATGGTCATTCTGCCAAAGAATTATCGGTCAGGGATGGTCCCGCGTCTGATTAGCTGGTTGGTGAGGCAGCGGCTCACCAAGGCGACGATCAGTAGCCGGCCTGAGAGGGTGAACGGCCACATTGGAACTGAGACACGGTCCAGACTCCTACGGGAGGCAGCAGTGGGGAATATTGCACAATGGGCGCAAGCCTGATGCAGCAACGCCGCGTGAAGGAGGAAGGCCTTCGGGTCGTAAACTTCTGTCCAAAGGGAAGAAGAATGACGGTACCTTTGGAGGAAGCCCCGGCTAACTACGTGCCAGCAGCCGCGGTAACACGTAGGGGGCGAGCGTTATCCGGAATTACTGGGCGTAAAGAGTGCGTAGGTGGCTTTGCAAGCGTAGGGTATAAGGCGACAGCCCAACTGTCGTTGGCCCCGCGAACTGTAAGGCTTGAGTACAGGAGGGGAAGGCGGAATTCCTAGTGTAGCGGTGAAATGCGTAGATATTAGGAGGAACACCAGTGGCGAAGGCGGCCTTCTGGACTGTAACTGACACTGAGGCACGAAAGCGTGGGTAGCAAACAGGATTAGATACCCTGGTAGTCCACGCCGTAAACGATGAGCACTAGGTGTCGGGCTCGCAAGAGTTCGGTGCCGGAGCAAACGCATTAAGTGCTCCGCCTGGGGAGTACGCACGCAAGTGTGAAACTCAAAGGAATTGACGGGGACCCGCACAAGCAGCGGAGCATGTGGTTTAATTCGAAGCAACGCGAAGAACCTTACCAGGGCTTGACATCCCTCTGAAAGGTCGGGTAATGCCGACCCCCTCTTCGGAGCAGAGGAGACAGGTGGTGCATGGTTGTCGTCAGCTCGTGTCGTGAGATGTTGGGTTAAGTCCCGCAACGAGCGCAACCCTTGCCATTAGTTGCCATCATTGAGTTGGGCACTCTAGTGGGACTGCCGGGGACAACCCGGAGGAAGGCGGGGATGACGTCAAATCATCATGCCCCTTATGTCCTGGGCGACACACGTGCTACAATGGCCGTCACAGAGGGAGGCGAAGGCGCGAGCCGGAGCGAAACCCTAAAGGCGGTCCCAGTTCGGACTGCAGGCTGAAACCCGCCTGCACGAAGCCGGAGTTGCTAGTAATCGCGGATCAGAATGCCGCGGTGAATGCGTTCCCGGGTCTTGTACACACCGCCCGTCACACCATGGAAGCCGGGGGTGCCCGAAGTCGGTCGCAGAGGCTGCCTAAGGCAAAACCGGTGACTGGGGTGAAGTCGTAACAAGGTAGCCGTATCGGAAGGTGCGGCTGGATCACCTCCTTTCTAGGGAGACACGTTTGCTGTCTATGGGTTTACT
>NZ_VUMZ01000026.1 GCF_009695915.1 Hornefia butyriciproducens
GCTTGAATGAAAAGGTAACTTCCACATTTAAGAGAAAAACGACCGGCAGAGGCTGGTTTCATAAAATCAGGTATAGGAATCAGGCCTGAAATGCTGTAAAATTCAATTAGCCAATACGGGTTCATTGCATGACAAAAAGACGGGGCAGAGATTTGTGTAAAAATAAATTCTGCTTCGCTGAACAACTGTTCCGCCCGGCCAGGCGGAATAATAAGTCATGATCAGACCTGTCTGCGGCTGGATCAACTAAAGATCATTTTTTGAGAAGTGCTGGCTTGAGGATTACTTCGTCTGGGGAGACTTGCTGCAATCCTAAACGCGTCAGCGCTTTTTCACTGAGCAATAACTTTGCCAGATCAAAGGGGCATTTGCCATTCAGACCGTCACGGGCGACTGAGTTGATATGACAGGTCATCAATCTGACGGTTTCCTCTGTAAGGTCGTGCATGCTCCGGCCTTTTGGGATGATGTAACGGATAAATTCATGATTCTTTTCAAGTCGCCCCTTTTGGTTTGACTTGTATGGATCACAGTAGAACACGCGGCTCCTGCGCTTACCGTCCGGAGTTTTCTCAATGGACCAGGGATCCTTGAATTCAGGCCCATTGTCAGTGAGTATGATCCGGAAAGTCTTTCGAAAAACGATTGGCCCCAGTTTCTCATAGAGCATGTCGAAGACTGCTTTCACAGAAGCCTGGGTACAGGAGGGCAGGAGAAAGATCAGCATGAAGGAGGACTTACGAAACAGCAAAGTCATGAGACATTTGCCGGCATCGCGGCTTCCTTTCACAGTATCCATTTCCACGACCTCGTATTCCGGGAAAGCCTCGGTGTAACTGAGGAAATCTTTGTAGGTGCGCCGATTGCGGTAAGCGTACTTTACAGGGTTTTCGCCTCTGCGTTTCTTTCTGAGCTTGTAGCGGACCCTGCGTGGCAGATCCACATTTTTGACTGTGAACAGCCCCATATCCAGATAGTTGTATATGGTCTTGCGACTGCAGGGGAGTTTGTCTCCATACACAGAGAAGATATGACTGAGAGGCTGTCCATTACTGATAAGGGGGGAGATGAAATCGTCCAGTTCTTTCAATTGTTCCTCAGTCATATTGATCCCTTCCCGTGACTCAGACAGCAGAGCCTTGTAGCGTTTCTGAGCTTCTTCTGCCCGGTAGTAGTAATGTGTTGCCTGACATGTTTCCTGGATCCTGCAGCCATTACAGACGTAGGGTGGAGACTTCAGATCCTCACAGATGATCGGATCATAACTTGGGCAGAGCTTCGTACACTTATTCGAAAGACAATTTTTACAGGGAAGCTCGCATAGACCGCACAGGTATTCGACATCACAGGAACTGTAGTGAGCGCAGTCGTTGACTCCATCCCTGGCATAAAGACCATCGTTCCACTCAAGAAACCTTCTGATTTCCAGCGAGATCGTTGTCGGGTCTTTGCCAAGTGCCTGGGCGATCATCCTGAAATTGTCTCCGCGAATCAGAGCCTGTTCGATGTAGATACGGTCTGACAGTGTCAGATGCTTGTGGTCACTTTTGATATCTTTACTCATAAAAACCTCCTCATTGCGCAGACAGGTGA
>NZ_VUMZ01000027.1 GCF_009695915.1 Hornefia butyriciproducens
GAGGGTATCTTACTAGCGAATTAGGAAATGATGATCGGCGGAAACATGAATTTAAATTGACAGACAAGGGTCAGCAACTTTATAAAGTTGCCTTGAACCGTGTGACAATGCAGATGATGGACGAATACCATCTTATTTTAAAACAGTTAGGTATTAATACGGATTAGAAGATAGCTGTACTTACATTTTTTAAAGATTTGTAGATTGCAAATTTAATCCGAATTTTTGGACAAATTTGTCAGCATAACCTGATAAGGTGTTTGCCAGTCGAGTATTTTAAGCGGTCGCTGGTTAATTTGGAGTAACGTCGTCGTTAAATCTTGAGCACTAATGTGCTCAAAACGAGTCCCTTTAGGATAAAAATAACGTAAATTCCGATTAAAGCGTTCATTACTACCACGTTCAGCTGGCGTATAAGCATGGCAGTAATAGGTCTTAATACCATATTGTGATTCAAGTGATACTAGCCCACTAAACTCAGTGCCACGGTCCACAGTAAAGCTGTGCACCGGACCATTAAAAGTGGTTAGGAACTTAGTTAGTGCTTCATTAACAGTCGCTGTCGTCCGATCTTTTAACCGGTATGCCCAAAGGAACCGTGATTTTCGATCGATTAAAGTTAATAAAACTGCCTTACTATGCCCACGAGGACCAACGACTGTATCTAGTTCAAAATCGCCGATGCGATTACGTTGATTAATCATCATGGGACGCTGTTCAATTGATCGCCCCAAAGATTGCTTATATTTGGATCGTTGGTCAACGTTACGCCGTTGGCGTACGCCATGTTCAGGTAGATCATTCAAGGAGAAACCAATTCTCCCCCGATTTAACCAATTGTAAATAGATTTAGTAGCTAGTTTAAATTCGTGAGCAATCATTTCCGGTGACCAGCTTAGGCGCAAATGGTTGAGAATTATTTGCTTTAATTCGTCGCTCAGTTTAGTTTTCCGACCACATCGTGATCGCTTGTATTCGGCATCTGTTTGTGCTAATTCAGCCTGATAAGGTTGACATTGAGATAATTCATAAGAAATTGTGGACGGTGATCGGTTCAGCCGATCGCCCATTTGGATATTGGACAGCCCTAGTTCACAAAAGGTTTCGATTTTAATTCGTTCGGAATAGGTTATACTAGACAAAAGATCAGCTCCTAAAAGATGGGTTTGTGGTAA
>NZ_VUMZ01000028.1 GCF_009695915.1 Hornefia butyriciproducens
CTACCGAGCATCCCGCAAGATTTGTTTCCTGTAGAATTCATCTATTCTTTTCGATCGGTTTTCCGGACACTAAAACAATATTCAAGTGTAGCACCGTAGCTCAAGTGGTCTTTTGATGTATTCAGTTTTAGCGGCATCCTTTAACCGATCATTCTCAATTTAGCATAATATGCATGATCCGTCTACGGAATCTTGCAAACCGGGGCATCCCAAACGACACCCGTTTGAGCACTTTGATCCGGTTATTGCAGCCTTCGATATATCCATTCGTATACGGATATTCGAAGGAATTGAGGATCTCCCTGCTCCAGTTCTGGTATGTGAAAGATACTTTGATGAACTCCGGCAGGCCGCTTTTCTGCGCTCTCATGATCCATCTGCTGAGCCTTCGGGACGCCTCCTCACGGTCCCTGCTTGCTTTTACAAGCTCAAACTCCTGCTTCAACTCATATGCTTTGCGCAGCGGTTCTGAGATTCGAAGAATGTTATCCAGCTGGATCCGGTCATCCATCGTTAGTTTACGGGTATCTTTAAGAAGGATGTATTTGCTTCGTTTGAAATACTTTCTCCACTGATCCGACAGCCGCTTTTGTTCTTCGACCCGGATCCGTTCCAGTGCGAATGTGATCTGTCTGACATAGTGATACTTATCTACGATGATCGTTGCCCATGGGAACAGTTCTTTCATCAGTTTGCGATAGCCACCGGTCATATCCATTACCACGAACCGCACATCCCTTTTATTAGAGAATTTTCCCAGATAGTGCCGGATCATCTCATGTCTTCTGTTGGGAAGGATCTCGACCACTTTGTGGTTCTTGGGATCCGCCAGGATGCACTGGAACCGCTCGCCTTCCGCATTTCCTCTGAACTCATCGATCGCCAGCACTTCAGGCAGCTTTCGTGTCTTGAAATCGATCTCATTGATGATCTTTGCCACCGTGGGAGGGGACATGTTGTTATCTGTCGCAATATCCTTGATGCTTCGGCATTTCTTCAACTGTTCAAAGATCTGCAGATTTACCCGGTTCGTGAACTGACGGTATCTTGGGAGAAAGTCAATCTGCTCATCAAAACGCTTGCCGCACTTCGGACAGACATGACGTCGCTTACGCAAATGCAGGATCGTATCATAGCCGCTGATGGAGACGTCCCGGACCAGTTGTGTCCGGTAATCATGAACCTTGCTGGTGACGGCTCCGCATTTCGGGCAGTGGTGCAGGCGCTGCTGCATCCTTAGATG